>NZ_JBYJZJ010000022.1:4800000-6456130 GCF_057732415.1 Thainema salinarum CENA647 | reverse complement strand
TTTGAACGAGTAATGAATAGTGTCATCCAAAATATAATTAAAAGTTTCGGTCAAAAATCTTGAACGATACTTATTTTCTCTTGTTATATATTCTCGTGTAAGGCTCTTAATTTTATTGCTTGTCTATTTCTGTCAGCAAATCTCGTAGGTCGAGTTGAAGCGTAAAACCCGACAGTCCCCTTTGCTAGCTTCCTGTCGATAATCCTGTATTGACTCCACAGGCCAGATCCCGTACTGTGAAACGTTAAGTTGTTGAAGCGAACTGTCTAACCGCTGTCGGCAACTGGATACCAAAAATCTAGTCGGCGCGACCCAGCATTGTTCGCAGCAATCCTGAGTCGCTAACCTGCCACGTTGAGCGAGCAACGCAACAGGCTTGGGAGATTATAGCTCCTTAGCCCTTCTGCATTGCACTTCAAAGCAGGAGGGCTAGATTTTTGGCTTTCCTCTGAAAGTCAAAAACACAGGAGAAACCAATGTCATATCTCATCCTCGGTGCTGCGTCCAACGCAGCGCCACAGCCTGGTGCGACCAATCCCAGTCCAACTCAACGCGAGGGCCGTCATCCGCTGCGGATCATTCTGCTCGGCACCCGTCCCGACATCATCGTCACGATCAAAAACCTGCATCGGCGCGGCTTTGCCCCCGCTGACGAGTGGAGTCAACCCATTCCCTGCCCCAGCGCTAGCGACGTGGCGCGAATCCTCGCCCAGCGCCAGCCCGACGATCACGTCAGCATTCTCACCCGCTATCTCAGCTAACATCAAATCCGTGTATGAGAACCCAATCTGTTTTATGTGAAATGCTTGCGGGTACTTGTTCAGCGCGACACTCTGTATAGATCCCCCTTAATCAAGCGGGAACTTTGAGCCAATTTCCCCCTTTTTCTAGGCGAAGCCATGCCCGAAGGGCTATAGGGGAGCTAAGGGGGGATCTCAACGTCGAAACGAAGTCTAGGAGACTTATTGTACTCATACTCTTGCACCTTGCACTTTGAGAACCCAGAAGGGTTGTTTTGCCGCCGCATCGCGGCGGCAAAACAACCCTTCTGGGTTTTGGTGCAAGATGTGAGTTGTATAAACAGTAGCTATGGGCAGGGTATCGGGCGGCACACGCAGTTTGAGAATTTAGGTGCATATTGCGATCGCATAACCACCCACTTTTGGTCATAAGCACCCGTCGCCCTTTTGACACATCACTCAACCTGCGAATCCTGCCGGATGACCGATGTGGCGCGGCTAGCACCCCGATAACCTGCAAGCAGAATCAACGTGACGTTGATGTAGAAATCTGGGTGAAAACCAAATAGTCAGATAGTTTATGAAACGAGTCCTTATCATTGGCGGTTGCGGACGGATTGGCAGCAACATTGCCAGAGACATTTTGACTCATACCGATGCCGAGGTGACCATCACCGGGCGCAATCCACAGTTAGGCATGGCCGCTCTAGAACGATTGGGGTCTAGAGTGCAGTTTCAGGTTTTAGACCTCAGCCAGCCGCAGCAGATCCGGACTGCCGTTGAGAAAGCTGATCTAGTTGTGCATTCGGCTGGGCCGTTTCACTATCGCGATGCCGAGGTTTTACGCATTTGTATCGAGCAAGGCGTGGACTACACCGATGTCAGCGACGAGCGTAGCTTTACTCGACGGGCACTAGCCCAAAGTGACGCAGCCAAGGCAGCAGGCGTGACGGCGGTGATTAACACGGGTGTCTTTCCCGGCATGTCAAACAGCATGGTGCGGCAGGGCGTAGAAGCCCTCGACGAAGCTGATTCGATTCAGCTCAGCTACATCGTGGCCAGTTCCGGTGGAGCCGGAGTAACGGTGATGCGAACCACCTTCATTGGTCTACAGCGCCCCTTTGACGCTTGGGTAGACGGTTCCTGGCAGTCGATTAAGCCTTATACAGAACGAGAAACGCTGGAATTTCCCAAGCCCTACGGTCGCGCCCATGTGTACTGGTATGACATGCCGGAAGCGATCACGCTGCAGGAGACTTTTCCCGTCAAAAGCGTGATTACCAAGTTCGGCGTCGTGCCCGATTTCTACAACCACGCGACCTGGATGATGGCGCACTGGCTACCGGGTGCGGTGTTGCGCAGTCCCAAAACCGTAGAGTTTTTGGCTCACGTCAGCCACTCAATGACCAGCATTAGCGATCGCATCAGCGGGACAGGAGTTGCAATGCGCTGCGATATCAAGGGTCAGAAGGATAGCCAACCCATTCACTATGTCAGCACCTTTGCCCACGAAAGCGCTGCCGTAGCCACGGGTTTAGGTACGGGCAGCATTGCTGAACTGATGCTGGCTGGCAAAATTAATCAGCCGGGCGTCTATCCCGTGGAGCAGGTGCTACCGACGGATTTGTTTCAAGCAACGCTCCAGCCACGGCAGCTAGAGGTACAGGAGCAGATTCACCAGCTTCATTAATTGCAGTAATTTCAGCATTTTTATTGAGTTACTGTGCTGATTACGACTCTAAACGCAGAGTCAGGATGTTGCCGCTGTGCTGCGGTGGTAATATCCTGACTTTTGAGTTTTCATAGTCGGTATGAATTTGGCTTTGACGCCTGTAATGCTGCTTCACCGTTTACAATGGCGGTTAGTTCATGACTTACTGTTAAAGCTTACTGTTAAACGTTCAGCGACAGCCCTATGTCAACCCAGTCTACGTTAACCAAGTCTACAACTCGTCATATCCGAATTTTTGCTGCTGAAGTTCAGGATGATGAATTTGTGCCCAGCGACAGCGTTCTAACGCTGGATATTGATCCAGATAATGAGCTGAACTGGAATGAAGATGCCCTCCAGAAGGTGTATCGCAAGTTTGATGAACTCGTAGAAGCCTACAGCGGCGAAGATTTAACCGACTATAATCTGCGGCGCATTGGATCAGACTTGGAGCATTTTGTGCGATCGCTACTTCAAAATGGCGAAATTAGCTATAACATCAAGAGCCGCGTACTGAACTACAGTATGGGCTTACCTCAAGTCGTCAGTGACGAAAAGAAAGCCTAGTATCAAGTCTGGTTAACATCCCGTTTCTGTGAAAGGTCTGTCCCCAGGCTTTTCACAGAAAATAATCGGGTTTTGAGAGATCAACTTGATATCAGCGGGTGCTTAACGTAGTGCAGACTGTTCCAGGCTGAGTAGATCCCGTGATTCACTGTCCAAATTGTCAAACGCTGAATTCGATTGCGAATCAGTTCTGTCAGAACTGTCGTACCCCCATTCCCAAACGCTACCTTTGGGTCGTTGGGCGTTTGCCAAGTACCGTGGGTTCTCTCCTGGCTGATCGCTATCAGGTGGTCAGTGAGCAGACGGTTTTGGACATTAAGCCGGGGCTGAAGGCTAAGATTCCCACCGATATTCCGTCTCTTTATCTGCCCTATATGCGGCTGTCTCCCTATCAGCTGCATGTGCCCCAGCTCTATGCGATTCTCTCTGCTCAAGAGACTGGACTCAACGATCGTCTGTTGCTGCTGGAAAAAGCTGCGATCGCACGTCCGCTGGCCAGTCAAACCGCGCAAATTCCCCATATTTTGCCTGCCCTAGAGCGACTGTGGCCCACGGTGCCCGCCCTGCGCCAGCTCAGTTGGCTGCGCCAGATTGCAGAGCTCTGGCTGCCCTGTCAGCAAGAAAGCGTTGCCGCGACTCTACTCGATCCGGTGCTGCTGCGCGTGGATGGTTCGACGGTGCGGCTGCTGCAGCTGCATTTGCCCTCTTCAGAGCAGTCCAAGTTGCCGATTACCCTATCCCGCTTGGGTCGTCAGTGGCAGACGTGGAGTGCTGCCGCCCAGCCGGAAATTCGAGATTTCTGTCAAACCCTGAGCCAGCGCATCATTCAGGGAGAGTTGACAAATAGCGAAGCCATTACGCAAGTGATCGATCAGCAGCTTCGCCAGCAGGGAGAAAGCCAAACCCGCCGTATCTACATTGCGACACAAACGGATCAAGGCCCCACTCGGCAACGGAATGAAGATGCTTGCTTCCCCGACAGCAACGGCGGCGTGCAGACCTGGCAGCTTACGCCAACGCCTGCGGCAGCGAATCAGGCTCAGCCGCTGCTGATTGTCTGTGATGGCATTGGTGGGCATGAGGGCGGTAACGTTGCATCCAATTTAGCGATCGCAACAATTCATGATCATCTGCAGGATTTACTACGGCCTGCCGCCGATGCAAACCGTTTACCGGAGCCAGCAACCGTCTCTACAGAACTAGAGGTGGCCATTTGTGCGGCCAACGACCAGATTGCCAACCGCAACGATCAGGAACAGCGGCAAGAGCGACAGCGCATGGGCACCACGCTGGTGATGGCCTTTGCCCAGCACCACGAACTCTATGTTGCCAACATTGGTGACAGCCGGGCCTACTGGATTACCCGCCAGGGCTGCCGCCAGATTACGGTGGATGATGACGTGGCCACTCGCGATGTGCGACTGGGCTATTTGCTGCACCAAGAAGCCGTCCAGCAGCCCGGTAGTGGTGCCCTGGTGCAGGCTCTCGGTATGGCCAACTCGAATTATTTGCATCCGTCGGTGCTGCAGCTCACGCTGGACGAAGACGGGGTGTTTCTGCTCTGTTCCGATGGCCTGAGCGACAACGATTTAGTGGAGTATTTTTGGCAGACGGAACTGCTGCCGATTTTGGACGGGCGGCGGGAACTGCGCGCTGCTGCCCAGCAGTTGATCAACGTGGCGAATCAGTGCAACGGCTATGACAATGTCACCGTCGGGCTGATGCACGTTCAAGTTCACGATCCGGCTTGGGCTACCATCAAAACGGCGCTTAATGCGGAGCCCGCACCTGATGATGCGGCCAGTGTGGTGGCGGCACTGTATGGTGGTGCCGATGGCAATGCGCGATCGCAATCCACCCAGCCAACGACAGCTCCAGCGGAAGCCGTCACAGCCGATGATACAGATATAGAAGACACAGACTTAGTAGATTCCACTCAACTGGTTCAGCCCGCTGGCGCGCGCTCCACACCAACCGCCGCTGATTCCCCGACGCTGAAGCCACCAGCCCGGTCATCCCGCCGATCGCCATTGGTGCTGCTGCTGAGTGTGGCTGCCGTGCTTGCCTGTGGCGGATTACTGCTCTATTTGCTGGTGCCGACGGTTAATCGTCGCGTTAATCAGATCTTTGCCGGATCTGCTCCATCCGAGATGCCTGTGACCAGTACCCCAGATTTAGATCCGCCTGGTATAGACGACTCAGCCGTTGCAACTATCGATTCTCTGGCAGCCCAGGACTTTTTGCGCGTCCGTCAGCTCACGACTGATGGTGAAGTGAGCCAGTTGCGCCTGCGCGATCGACCAGCCTTGCCCAGTTTGCCAGTTGACGATGAAGCCGAGCCGGAATCCGGCTCAGCCGCTCCCGGCTCGGCGGCGTCTCCATCTCCTAGTCCGGGCAGTACTGGCTCAATCAGCCAGGAGCAGGGCATTCTACCCGTCGGCAGCATTCTCAAGGTCGAAAGCACACAGCAAACTCAACTCGATCAGCCCCGCTGGATTCAAGTTCAGGTTTGCTCAATTCCAGTGCCTAATCCCAACACCGTTACTCCCTCTGAAACGGGAGCGCCTTCTGTGACGCCGCTCGATTCAGCGCCGGATTCTGCTAGCAGTCCGACGGTTAATTCCGATCTCATCCTTCAAGCTGGCACGGTGGGCTGGATTGCAGAAACCGAGCTTTTGCCCCACGTTGAACCTATTTCTGTCACCGATCCGGATCAGCAGGGAGCCTGTGTTGCGGCGTCTTAAGCAGATAGTTGATGCCCACAGTGGGCGCAAAAGCGATCGCTAGCTGCCACGGGTTGGCCGCACTGAGTACAGAATCGGCTCGCTTGAGCTTCACGACTGGATGACGAGGAGGATGCAGGCTGATTGCCCATTTCCAGTTTCATGTCGCCCATCTGCATCCGCATCGGATCCATCTGCATCGACATATTGCCCATTTGCATCGGCTTCATGGGTTCCATTGGTTTCATCGGCTGCATCGGCTCCATTGCAAAGCCTGCTTGACTGGACTGCGATGTGGCTGAATCCGCGACTCGTTGCCCCGCAATGGTATCCGCATTGGCCAGATTGGGGGCAGCCGTCGCTGATAAGGTTTGCAGACCATTGGCTTGAATCTGCACAATGGTTTTACCTTGGCTCCCTTCTAATCGCAGGATGAATCCGCCGCCCATCCGAAACAGCGTTGGCGGCTCTTGCCACTGTCCTGTTGTCACCGTATTCTGTTGCTGCTGCTGTTGGCCTGCACTACCCGAATAAAGCGCGATCGCAGTTTGTTCACCCTGCTGCTGCACAAAGAGCTGTTGGCCAGAACCGAGATTGAATTGATAAGCCATAGTTTTAGGAACCAAGGGAAGACGACAACTACTTCTAGCTTATCGAACGCTCCAAATTCCGATAAAATTCAAACCTTGGCACTTTTAAACATTTAGACCGTTTTAGGCCGTTAGTCATGGTGGGCAATGCCCAACCGACCATAAAAAACTTTACAGCCCTTCACTCTCCCGCCTTTTCTACCACGTCTATCCCCATGCCCTATCCCACCCGTCCAATCGCGATCGGACAGCAAGGTTTAGTTGTCTGTCCTCATCATTTAGCATCTCAAGCCGGACTTGATGTCCTTAAACAGGGAGGCAACGCCATTGATGCCGCGATCGCAATTAACAGTACGTTGGGTGTGGTATATCCACACATGACCGGGATTGGGGGCGACTCATTTTGGCTGATTTATGATGCCAAAAGCCAGCAGGTGTATGGCCTCAACGGGTCGGGACGGGCGGCGCAGGCGGCCACACGGGAGTTCTATCAGCGGCAGGGTTTAAGTACGATTCCCCAGCGGGGACCACTGGCGGCGATCACCGTTCCGGGCACGGTGGATGCTTGGGCAATGGCGCATGAGCGCTTTGGCAAGCTGCCGCTGGCCGAGTGTTTGCAAGCTGCGATCGCACATGCTGAGCAGGGCTATCCCGTCACCGCTTCGCAGCGCTACTGGACGCGCCAGAATGAAGGCACGTTGCGCCAGTATCCCTCTTCCCAGTACGCGTTTATGCCACGCGGCATTTTCCCCCAAACGGACGAATCCATTACAAATCCGGGGCTGGGATATACGCTGCGGACGCTGGCGGCTGAGGGACGGGATGCTTTTTATCAGGGCGAAATTGCTGAGCAGATCGTCGAGGCAGTGCAGGCACTGGGCGGATTGCTGACGATGGAGGATTTTGCCGCCCATCGCTCAGACTGGGTAGACCCAATCACGACGACCTATCGGGGGCGCACCATTTGTGAAATGCCGCCCAATACCCAAGGACTGGCCGTTCTGCAAATCCTGAATTTAATTGAATCCTTTGATTTAACAGCAATTGGTCATGACACGGCGGACTATTATCACCTGGTGGTTGAGGCAACCAAACTGGCCTTTCTCGACCGCGATCGCTGGGTGACTGACCCAGAGTTTGCCGATATTCCCGTTGAGCGGCTAATTTCTAAAGCGTACGCTGATGAGTTGCGATCGCAGATTGATCTCACCAAAGCCCAATCTTTCACCGCGCAATCCCCTGGTGGCGATACAACCTACTCCGCCGTGGTGGATGCTGAAGGCAATGCGGTCTCAATGATCCAGAGCCTGTATTTTGACTTTGGCTCCTGTGTCGTAGCGGGCAATACGGGGATTGTGCTGCAGAACCGGGGCTGCTTTTTCTCGCTGGACGATCAGCACATCAATCGCCTAGAACCGGGTAAGCGCACGTTTCACACGCTGATTCCGGGCATGGCGCTGGATGGTAACGGTCGGCCAGAGCTGGTTTTCGGTACGATGGGCGGCGAAGGCCAACCCCAAACTCAGATTGCGATGCTGACGCGGGTATTGGATTTTGGCTTTGATCCCCAAACGGCGATTGACCTACCGCGCTGGCTCCAGGGCCGCACCTGGGGCGAATCGGTCAGCGGTCTAGCCCTCGAAGGCCGGATTTCCCCTGACATCCAAACCAAACTTGAAAGTCGCGGTCATCAAGTGCGGCGACTGCCAAACTGGTCAGAACAGATGGGACACGCCCACATGATTCGCATTGATGCTGAAACGGGACAGCTACAGGGTGGCTGCGATCCCCGCAGCGATGGTGCAGCACTAGCTTGGTAACGTTGGGAAATGCGATTGCACTTAGCAGCAGCCACCGCCCGTGTAGTGCCAGGTCGAGTCGGTAATTATGACATCCTGTGGGAATCCTTGCGCTAATTTTGCAGCGGTTTTATCACACACAGCGACGGGATTTCCGAGTAGCAAAACATGGCCAGCACCGTCATCGAGTGAAGCTTCTGTACCTGCATAGATAGCAGTTTTACCTGTAAAGATACAGGCTCCATCCTCAGGAATGGGAACTTTGAAAGAGGCAGAATCCAGGCTTTCTAGCAACAACGGAGCGTCCAGGTTGTAGCTTTGAGTATCTAATAGACGATAGGGACGACGAGCACGAATTTCTACCTGACCGAAGCCAATGTCTACTAGGGACTGAATGTAGTCTTCATAGATGAGTGCGCCAGAGAGACAGAGGGCGCGGAGACGTTCATCTTGCTGGAGGTGCGACGGGATGGGACGAGTCGCGATTGGATCGCTCATGAGCAAGCGTCCACCGGGTTTCAGCACACGGTAGGCTTCAGAGAGCGCTTTTTTCAGATCATCCGGCTCAAAGATATTGAAAAGACAGTTCTGAGCCACAACATCCACCGACTCATCCGGCACGGGCAGCGCAAAGGCATCTCCTTCTAGAATCTTGACGAACGCAGGATCAAACCAGTCGTTGTCCTGGGCCGCTTTTTGCAGGTTGCGGGTCGCGACCTGGCGCATTTCGGCAACCGGATCAACGGCAATCACGCCGCTGGGCTGGCGACAGAAATAGGCGAACTGGAGCGCTTCCATGCCGCCGCCCACGCCGATATAGAGAACGGTGGGATTGCCGGACAGCTCGGTAGGATGAACGGTAGAGCCACAGCCATAGTTCATCTGCTGCATGATGCAGGGAATCTTCAATCCTGGCAGTTGCAGGGGCGGCGTACTGACACAGCACAGATTTGCCTGGGGGGTTTCGGCAGCTTCCGCGTAGAATTTGGCCGTGGTTTCAAGGTAGGTCATGGATGCGCGTTTAGAGTTGGGTCTGGATAAAAATTAAAAATTGGGAGCTTGAGCCAAGTTTGCTCTGGCTAGGGACAGCTTAGCGTAGACGTAATAAGTGCGATCGCACTTTCTTTACAGCCCTCTACAGTCCTCTACAGTCCTACTGATCTACCGCTGCAAACTCCTCGGATCCAGCGCATCCCGCAGGCCATCACCGAGCAAATTAAACGCTAACACTGTCACCACAATCAAGATGACGGGTGGCCAAATCAGCCAGGGTTGCAGCACCAGAATAGAAGCATTATTCGCCAGGGTAAGCATATTGCCCCAGGACATGTCCGGCTGCTGAATTCCTAAGCCGATAAAGCTCAGCGTCGCTTCGGCCACGATAAAGCTGGGAATCGCCAGAGTGGCTGCAATGATTATGTAGGTAGCCGTCTGGGGCAGAACGTGGCGCAGGATGATATAGAGTGGTTTGCCACCCATCGCTCGGCTAGCTTGGACAAATTCTTGTTCTTTGATTGATAGCACTTGACCCCGAATAATCCGGGCTAAGCCTGACCAGCTCACGAACGAGGTAATCAACACAATCAGCAAAAAGCGCTGTGAACTGGTCAGTCCCGGTGGAAGGACGAACGCCAAAGCAACTAGCAAATAAATGGTGGGAATCGTCATCATCACTTCGACCAGACGCATCAAAATTGAGTCGGCAAAGCCACCAAAGTAGCCGGAAATGCCGCCCACCAGCATACCCAACGGGAATGAAATGGCGACGCCAATTAGACCGATAAATAAGCTCACTCGTCCACCGTGAATCAAGCGGCTCAGCTCATCGCGTGCTTGTTCATCGGTGCCGAGGACGTTGAACCTGCCTTCTCCGGTTGTGCCAAACAGGTGGATGTTGCCGGGAATTCCGGGTAGAACCACAAACTCTTCGAAGTTTGGCGACTTAAGCGAAAACTGTGTCGGCAGCGGCAGCTTTAACTGGAGGAATCGATACTCATCGCCTTGCACAAACAGCCGGATGGGGGAGGGCTGGTCAAACTCTACATTGACGTCTCGCTGACCCGTTTCCAGAGATACGGGGCCTTGCGTGGTGGGATAGACGTGGGGGCCAATCCACTGGCCCTCGTCTGGACCTGCTTGAAGCCGCCAGTAAACAGCTGTGGGTGGCAGGAGCGAACCATTCACCTGGGACACATAGGGATCATAGGGCGCAAAAAAGTCGGCTCCAATCACCAATATGTAAAGGATGAGAAGAATGATTGCTCCTATACGAGCAAGGGTATTTTTCTTGAGCCGAGTCCACCAGTTCATGAGCTGTGTTGAATAGGGGTATTACTCACTGAGTATACACAGGGAGATCTAAACTGGCTTCAACCGTTTCATCGACGGCACTGCGATTGATTTCGAAATTGGCATTGATGCAGAGTTGCTGCATGGGTCGATTCTCGGGCAGCATATAGGCGACAATCCGCTCGAATTTTTCCTGCCGTCCGATTTCAACTAGGTGCTTCATCAGTTGAGTGCCAATTCCCTGCCGCTGATAGCGATCGCTAACCAGCATCGACAGTTCAGCCTCATTCTGATTGGTCATGTGGCTGAGCCGACCGACGCCCAGGATTTTGGGCTGGCCCGTTTCGGGATCGATATGTTCCACCACTAGCGCTAGTTCCCGGTCATAGTCAATGAAGCAAATGCGGGTGAGACGGTCGTGGGCGATTCGCTGGCTCAGCTTCATCATGTGGGCATAGCGCAGGTAAACGCTTTCTTCAGACAGGGTGTGATGAAACTCGACAATTAGTGGTTCATCCTCTGGCCGAATCGGGCGAATGGTCACGGGGGTGCCATCTTTGAGCTGCCACTGGCTGATGTACTGGGTGGGATAGGCGCGGATAGCGGGCTTGGGCAGTTCCGCCTGAGTGGTATCCAAATCGTGCAGAATGACGCGAGCATCGAGTGCGATCGCACCTGCGCTACCGTGTCGCACCAATAGCGGGTTAATGTCGATTTCTTTAATCCAGGGCTGCTCAATCACCAGTTGGCTGAACTGCACCAGCAGTTGCTCTAGGGCGTCTAGATCAGCGGATTCTCGGCCTCGCACCCCTTGCAGCGCTTTAAAGATGCGGGTTTGCTCCATCATCCGGCGAGCCAGGGTGGTGTTGAGTGGTGGCAATGCCAAAGCGCGATCGCGGAATACCTCCACCAGTTCGCCGCCCAAGCCAAACAGGACAACTGGGCCAAACTGGGCATCGACATAGCTGCCCAGGATCAGCTCATAGCCGTCGAGCGACACCATTGGCTGCACGGTCACGCCCTGGAACTGCTCGACTCCAGCCCGTTCGGTGACGGTGGCCTGAATGGTTTGATACGCCTGTTGGACGGAATTAGCGGATTTTAGATTTAGCTGTACGCCGCCCACGTCGGTTTTGTGGGTAATCGTTTCTGACCAGAGTTTGAGCACAACCGGATAGCCAATTTCGTCGGCGCAGCGCACCGCTTCTTCGACGGAGCTGGCAATCAGGGTCTGCACGGTGGGAATCCCATAGGCCGACAAGACCTGTTTGGATTCATGTTCCGTCAATAAAGTACGGCCCGACTGCCGCACGGATTCAATCACTTTCTGGGCATTAAAACGCTGAGCCGCAGAGCCATTGCTCGGCAGCGTTGGCGTTTCGTATAGTCCCTTTAAGTTGTAGCTGTAGCGCCACATCAGTGTGAACACCTGCGCCGCCGTGTCCGGATAGGGGAAGGTGAAGAGATTCGCCTGATTCAGCAGTGCTTCCCCTTCCAGCACGCTTTCACCGCCCATCCAGCTAGCCAAAATCGGCTTTTTGCTTTCGGCCAGAACCGACCTGAGTTTTTCGGCTGTTTGGGTGGGATCGGTCATGGCCTGCGGCGTCAAAATTGCCAGCAAGCCGTCACTATTGGGATCATGCAGGGCAATTTCGACTGCTTTGGCATAGCGCTCGGGATCGGCATCTCCCAAGATGTCAACCGGATTGCCGTGGCTCCAGTGGGCTGGCAGCACAGCATTGAGCTTGGTAATTGTGTCTTCAGACAGCTCAGCCAGTTCACCGTCGTGGCGAATTAGGGCATCAGTCGCCAGTACACCGGGGCCACCCGCATTGGTCAGAATCGTCAGTTTGCGGCCCTGCGATCGCGGTTGCTTGGCCAAAATTTCGGCCATGTTAAACAGGTCATCAATGGTGTCTACGCGCAAGACCCCGCAGCGCCGGAAGGCACAGTCCAACACGTCATCGCTACTCGATAGAGCGCCAGTGTGAGAAGCAGCGGCAGCAGCAGCGGCTTCGGTGCGACCCGCTTTGATTACGATAATCGGCTTGGTCAGCGCCACCTCGCGGGCGGCTGAAAGGAACGACCGGGCATCGCCAATTGACTCCATGTAAATCACGATGCTGTCGGTGTGGGGATCGTTGCCCAGGTAGTCAATTAAATCGCCCCAGCTCACGTCCAGCATGGAGCCGATCGACACGAAGGCGCTGAAGCCAACATTCTCACGGAAGCTCCAGTCCAGGATTGAGGTACAGAGTGCGCCGCTCTGGCTGATGAAGCCGACGTTGCCGGGATTGGCCATCGCGCTGGCGAATGTTGCGTTTAAGCCGCTGTGGGGATTCATCACCCCCAGGCAGTTTGGCCCAATCAGCCGCAGGTTGCCCTGTCGAGCAATCTGCAAGACCTGCTGTTCTAGGGCAATTCCTTCGGGGCCAATTTCCTTGAAACCGGCGGAAATGACGATTGCACCTTTCACACCCGCATCGACGCATTCCTGCATCACGCTGGGTACCGTTGATGCAGGTGTGGCAATGACGGCCAAATCAACGGTTTCTGGCACTTCAGCAATCGATGAATAAGCTTTGATCCCCAATACGCTGGATCGCTTGGGATTGACTGGAAAAACCGCGCCGCCAAAGGGACTGCTAATCAGATTCCACAACAGAGTGCGGCCAACGCTCCCCTGTTTTTCACTAGCACCAATCACCGCCACATTACGTGGCGAAAAGACGGCATCGAGTGGTTGACGTCGGTAGCCCAAGACATCATGGGCGGGATCGTAGGAGGAGAAAGAAAGTACTTGAGTCATAGTGGCTATTGCCAACTCGTCAGGGGAAAATTAAATTTTTTACGCAAATCTGATTAAATTCAGTTTTTGATCTGAAATTTTATTCAGTGTGATGAATTCGCCGAGATAGAAGGATCAGTCCACGCGATCGCAGCACATATACATCTAAAGCTGTAATCAATGTCTACTCTTAAAATTCTAGGAATAATTTAATTTGTAGTGTATGAGCTTAATCATTTTGCCAGCTATTTGTCAGCAGAGCGTAACTTGGTCATTTCTTATCCTTTCCATAACAAATTGCACAATCATAGATTATGTGTGCTAATTCGCAATTTTGCGATCGCACTCCGTAAAACCAAGCACACTATTCAATTTATCAGTGCTCAAATTGCAATTTATTGTTAAATGAGGCACAAAATGAATTGTTTGAGTTACTGATAAGCCTATCGTTCCCAATGATTTTTATAGTAATCAGTATCTCAATAATCCTTTACCAGATTAAGCAACACGACCATTGCTTAACTGACCTTATTTTGCCGAAACTCATGAGCCAGTGGAGGGTTTAGGATGAGTAACAGTGGAAAATAACTGTTTCGTATATATCTGGTTTTCAAAATTTAGACAATAAATATTTTAATTAATGCAATATAGCGATTTTTGAATTGTTGTAATGCGTTAATCTTGAAATTATTTATGCTTTTAGTTTAACTAACAACGTGTTCGACTGATAGCAGTTTAATCTGTTTGTTGTTAGCTAAGCATTGCTGAAATGATGCTTGTTTTACAAGATGCTTGGCAAACAGTGAGATTAATTGATGGCTGTATTCGAAGAAATAGATGATCTGATCTGGGGGCTTTTTGTGAGAACAAAGGAAGCCTTGTTTTCAGCAAAGCTTCCTTTGTTAAGTTAAACCTTACTTCAACAATCTTTAAATTGACGTTGTTTCAACCTCAGCAAACAGCGATCGCACTTTTTCTAGGTCGTAGGGTAATCGCTGGGGCACTGGACGATAATCCCGTGCGTAGGGTGGGCCGTGCCGAATGACGGAGTTGATCGCTACACAAGGTTCAGTGCCCAAGTGAATTGCACCGTGGGGAATCCCAGGCGGAATTTTGATCACCTGCGGATTGCGATCGCGCATCAAAATATACTGGTACGCTCCGTTTTGCAGTACCGCTAAAACTACGTGACCTTTGACTACCAAAAGCTGATCGGTTTGAAAGTGATGCACGAACAGGTCTTCAATTACACCAGGAGCAATGTAAACCAAATTCGTTTCATGGCTGGAGGGCATTTGATACTCGGTGATCCCTAGAGCCTGATCAACAGGACAAATTTCGATTCCCTGAGCGGGTTCAATGCAGTGCAAAGCCGAGATTTGAATGTGCTTCGTTAAACTCATGACGTTGATCCTCCACATGTAGCGCCGCGTCGGATCTGAAGAGTGACTCGTGTAACCAGCCACTTTGAGATCAGGTGACTATATATACAGTCTTAGCACTGATCTCTTAAAAATGCCTACGTTGAACCAGTTTGGACACGTACCGTTTAAGATGTATAGAGAGCTTCAGAGCTTATATTTCCTATTTCGTGGGCATGCTCTCCAAGTATGTACTCTAACTCAACCCAGTCACCGTACCACCAGTCAGAGCCTTTTCGCTTAAATTTCAATCTAAATTCGTGGTAGGAATGACCTCCTGTAAAATCTCTTTTTTTGCTCTTTTCGCACCAGGCATCAAACTCTTTAGCCCATTTTCCTCGATCCATTCCTAATCCCTTCAAGTGATCTGGAACTCGCTTCAAGTATTCCTGTTCCAATTCCTCAATAGCTGATTTTTCCGTTTCTCCTTTTCCTTGAATTTTCCCAGCGTCCATTGCTTGTAGCACATCATCAATAGCTTTCAGAGTCTTATTGTAGGAATAAATGAAATCTTGACAATGTTCTTCTTCCGCAGCTTTATTAATGGCCGCAATCTGCTCTGACATAATGAACCATACAGTTGGCCCTTTTTCTCCATTCCTTTTTACTTCCATATAACCTGCTGTACTGTATTCGAGAGTCTTCTGCAATTCTTCTATATCCGCCTCGGCATTCCCTTGATATTTGCCTTGCTCAACCGCCGCTTCAATCTCAGCTATTGACTGCTTCGTGATTTCTGCTTGTGCTTCATAGAGATCTGTGTTGAATTTGTAACCAGTTTTGTAAGTACCGTTTGTCAGATATAACGAAGTGTTAGTACCCTCATCCGCTTTCTCGGTGTGCTTCAATGTTGCTGTGAAACTATTTTCGTTGATCTGTTGCGTGTTTATTTGATAGTTGGGCACAACGTAATCTTTGGGGGGTAATGTTGAGCCTGAATACTGTGCTGTCTTGACTCCCATTGCTGCCATTAATTTCTCATAAGTTACAGGCTTAGCACTTCTCTCCATTTGCCTTTGGATTAACTGTTTCCCAATATTCCCACGACCTGATTGGATTTTTCTTTTTGATTTTCCTACAGGTTGAACTGCTTGTATTCCAGCCGATGCAGTATCATTTTTCCGTGATACAACACTGTCATTCTGCTGCACAACATGTGTTAATTCATGGGCAATTAATTCTTGACCACTTTTTGTGCCAGGGCTATATTCCCCGCTTCTGAAAAATACATCTTTTCCTGTGGTGAATGCTTTGGCTTGAATGGATTGATTTAAGCTGTCTGCGGTGGAATCCGTATGCACCTTCACGCCACTGAAATCGGCTCCCATTGCCTGTCCCATTGACTGTTGCAGACTAGCATCGAGTGATTGCCCTCCACTACGGGCACGATTGATGCTTGACTCTAGTTCACTGGAAGCCGCGCCACTGCTTACCGATTTTCGTTGCAGTAGCGGTTTCATCTGTAGTTCGTCATCCTCTTCCTGCGTTTCCCGCTGAATCGTCGCTTCACGAGGCGTTAGTTTAGCTTGAAGTGGCTGACCAGAAGTTGAAGGTGGTGGGCTTGAGTGGGATAACCACTTGGTTGTTAGGTCAAATCCACTTGTCATGGAGGGAGGTGCTATTTGACGTTGAACCTGCTGAGCTGAATTAACCGTCGATGTTTCATCCTCAGCATCTTGAGATAAAGCCGTATCTGGTGCATTAATTCGTTGGACAACATCATGGGCAACCCGATCGGCTTCTTGCTCATATTTATCATTCGGTTCGCCAATGGTTAACTTTGCCTGTAGCGGTAGGCCAACTACTGGCGTTGGTGAAGGCGTTGATGGACTGGTTGCCGACAGAATTTTTGGGGTCAGATCCCAGCCACCTGTTACAGATTGAGTTTGAGCCTCGGCTGGAGACGATTGCGGCTTTTCTGTCTCATGCTCATTGTGAAACGGGCGCGTCTGTAGCAGTTTCGCTGATGGAACAGCCGAAACATCGTGAGCTGATCTGCTGACGTGTTGCTGTTTTGCCATGATGAAGCCTACCGAATATGGACTGAAGCGAATCTCCCGATTCGTCCAGTGTTATACGTCAACTGAAGAAATTATTATTAGACGTTTGTCTAGATTCCAGCATCGTTTCAATTGCTCTCACTGCTGGCTCTGCCTGCAATATCTGCCGGATGAGTGAGAGCAGTTCGGACGATTGAGTGAGGCTAGCTAGATTAAAGAATTTCTAAGATTAAAACAATAGCGGTTGCTCTGAACAGTAGACCCAATCAGGTTTGTAGCCAAAAGCTAGTAACTGTGATCGCAGTTGCTGATGCCGATGCAGGAGCGGGAGGAATGTATGACAGTTTCGACGGATAACAGCTCAACGATGAATGACTCAGCGACGAAACGGGTTGCCATTCTGGTGGAAAACGGTTTCGAAGACTCAGAATTTCAGGTGCCCTATACCGCGCTGAAGCGGGCAAACGCTGAGGTTGTGGTGCTCGGTAGTCGGATGAACGAGCAGTACAAAGGCGAGCGCAATACCGTCATAATCCAGCCGGATGCCACTACAACGGAAGTGCTCTCCGATGATTTTGATGCCATCTTTATTCCGGGTGGTCAGGCTCCCGATCACATTCGGATGGACGATCGCGCTGTGCAGATGGTGATTGACGGTATGGCTCAGGGTAAATTAATCGCTGCCGTTTGTCATGGGCCGCAGGTGCTGATCGAAGCCGATCAACTGCGCGGAAAGCAAGCTACGGGATTTCGCTCCATTCGCAAAGACATTCAAAATGCGGGTGCGACCTATGTTGACGAGCCTGTTGTTGTGGACGAAAACCTGATTACCGCTCGTCGTCCCGGCGATTTGCCGCTGTTTACGACTACCCTACTCAGCTATTTAGGGCTAACGATTGACGGTGAAACGCTGCCCGATGCGGCAACTGAAGACTATGAATGGTGGCAGTTGGGCGAACATTGGGGCGGTTCTACAAAGCAAGATATTATCAACGTGATTAATACGGCTCTAGTGGGTGAGCGCTATACGCTGGCAGCTTTTCGGCAGTATGTGGAGAAGCTAGCGGATTCCAATGATCCGGAAATGCAGTATGTTTTTGCAAATGCGATCGCAGCTAAGGAGCAGCACGTTGAGTCTTTAGAAATCCGCCTGCGCCAGATGGGCGAGCAGGTAAGTTGGCAAGCGGTTGGCAGTGAAGCATTTGCAACTTTGCAAAATTGGCTTCAGTCCAGCAACGACAAAATCGATTTACTGCGGCGAGCCTTAGGCGATCTGCAAACAGGGGTAGTTGATGCGACTCGATTCTCAGCTCAGCTTACAGATCCGAAAACGAGCAATATTCTCGATCGCATTGCCCACAATCTAGTGCGGTTTGAAGAACGGGTTGGCGATCTCTATCGGGCGCGACTGGGTCGCAACGTGCAGCCACCGCTGCCAACGACGATTTCAGTCGGATAAATCGGGATTTTCTAATATTGTAGCTACGAGACGAAAACTAAATTTATGCAAGTACCATTAGATATCACTTATCGAGACGTTGAAAAAAGCAGTGCGATCGATAGTTTGATTCGCAGCAAAATGGAAAAACTCGAAGAAGTTTGCGATCACATTATCAGTTGCCACGTCGCGGTTGAACGTGCTCATACCCATCCCAGCCACGGTTCGCCCTATCGAGTGCGACTGGATTTGATGGTTCCGCCCGGTCACGAATTAGCAGTGGATAAGAATCCCAGTGAAGGTGTGCAGTACGACACATTGGAGTCGGTGATTCGGGAGGCTTTCGATGCGGCTCGCCGCCAATTACAAACGCTGACCGAGAAGCAGCAAAATCACGTTAAGAGCCATCCAGAACAAGCTGTTGGCGGTATCGTCACCAAGCTGTTTCCCGCCGAAGATTATGGCTTTTTGAAGACTCCAGAAGGCCAAGACGTGTATTTCCACCGCAATAGCGTCTTACATAGCGACTTCGATCGGCTACGAGTCGGTTCGGGTGTCCAGTTTTTTGTGACGGAAGGTTGAGAAGGGCCGCAGGCAAGTACGGTACGTTTAATCGATAAGTCTGGTGTTCGTCCTGCCGAAGATCGCACCAATCCAGACGGAATGGATGTGCCTCAAGGTTGGTCTTACGATCCGAAGTAATATCAAGTCCGTGTACAGGACAGGAACCTGAACTATTGTTGGCAAAAGGCAGGCTTAGCCTGCCTTTTGCCAACAATAAATTATCGGGTTTTAACTGGACTTCGTATAACGCTCCAAAATCCCTTCTCAAAGCGGGAAAGGGATTTTCGTATTCAGCGCACCGTGAAAACTGCCAATAGACCCAGTTAAATTAGAGCTGAACTGTCGTAAAACAGAACACCATGAAGTTGCCGCGTTGGGGAAAAGTTATCATTGGCGCGATCTTATGTTTGGCAGTTGCGATCGCAATTACCTATGTCACCTGGGATAACTACGGCGCAAAGGTTGTGGTAAGTAATGTCGATACTGTTGCACTTCCGACTGTAACGGTCAGCGTGCGTGGTGCATCCTACGTGCTGATAGATCTGTCCCCTGGTGAACAGCGGGTCGTTGAAGTCTATCCCGACAGTGAGACCGACTTAAATGTTGCCGTGTCGATGACCACAAACGCTCCTGCTGTGATCATTGGCAGTGGCGGCTATTTTGAACCAGGATATCGGGCTGATATCGAGGTCGATATTACTCGTAGTGAGATAGTTCGGTTTGACCAAAGCTTTTGACCTCGCTTTTGGTCGTGTATAAACTCACGTAAATTCTTATGCCTAGTAGTCTGTCAGCTTTGTTTTAATAGTTCCGAGGGTTGAGGAGTCGTGCTTTGCGCGACTCCTCAACCCTCAATCCAAACCTGAACAGCCCTAGAATTTGGTTAGACTGCAGGCTTTTCGAAGAATAGAAGATGCTGCTGCGGTAGCTCATCGTAGGTTTTGAGCCAGTGTAGGCCAACAACTTCCATTTCGCGGCGCACTTGCTGCTCGGTCATTTTGTGCAGTCGCTTGATTTGGATAAATGGGTTTTCGCCTTTGTATTCGGCCAAAACGACTCGGCCACCGGGCTTCAGCGCTTTGACCAAGTTCGTCATCATTTCGTAGGGATATTCAAACTCGTGGTAGGCATCCACCATCAAGGCCAGATCAACGCTGTTTTCAGGCAGATGAGGATTGTCAATAGCGCCCTGAACGGGTTCCACGTTCGTGACCGCTTTTTCGGAGATGCGATCGCGGATCAGTTCCAGCATTTCCGGCTGTACGTCTACCGCCAGTACCTGACCCTCTGGCACCAGGGGACTCATGCGAAACGTAAAGTAGCCTGTGCCTGCGCCAATATCGGCCACGACATTATCGGGTTCCAGATCAAGTGCTTGGATGGCCAGTTGGGGCCGTTCCTCCAAGCTGCGGCCCATGCGCTCTAGCCAGTAAGCGCCCCGATAGCCCATCACCTGAGCAATTTCGCGCCCCAGGTAAACTTTGCCAATGCCGTCCGAACTGGGCGAGGTGGTCCGATAGGGCTGGGCGGGATCAAAGGTGCCGCTGAAGGTTTGCGTAAAGGGGAGAGCATTGCAGGCACAGAGGCTGAGGCAAAGTGCGATCGCACCTACAAGCGTGATGATTTGACGACCGATTGAGGACATTGATCGATATAACCCATGAAGTCTCTCATGCAGTGTAACGGAAACTATTGGGGCTGCCAGGGCAGCCAATCTTCGTCAAGTGCTTGTTCGAGCGTAAAGTCTGGTTCTTCGGGAATTAAATCAGCCGCTAGCAGCGAAGTGTTAAGAAAATTTCGTCTACCCTTTCGGTAAGCGGCGAAAAAGTTGCCATTGAGGAATGATTTTAAGCTGGGACTGTCTTTCAGGATCAAATCAATTTCTAAGCGAAAATTGTTGATCTCTGATACCCAGCCTCGAAAATATCTTTCTCGCTCAGATTCCCAGTATTTCAGCTTGAGAATATGTTCACAGAGTCGCATTAAGTAGCTGGAAATCGCGCGTTTATCACTTCTACCCAAGCTTTCGATCTCCTCAATTAAATTTTCTAGATCAAGCTGGCTAAAGTTGCGATCTCGTAACTGCTCTACCGTTTGCTCAATCCAGAGTTGGAAGTCGGTGTCATACAACGATGCTGATTTTACATTGACTTCAGGTTGCATGAGCGAATTCTCCTTAGGTTTGAGATTTCTATTCCCTCATCATGACGTAGATTGATGAGTTGAGAGCGGGAGCAGGGAAGCAAGGGGAATTTAATGTTCAGATTTGAGGCAGACGCGGATGCCTTTGACGGCGTTGCCGCGCCGAATTTCCTGCACGTCGAATAGGCCAATGGCGCGCACCAGTTCACCGAGTTTTTTGTAGCCGTAGTTGCGGGCGTCAAATGAGGATGAAAGTTTGTTGAGCTGAGAGCCGAGCGGTCCCAGGTTGGCCCAACCGTCTTCTTCGGCAGTGGCTTCGTAAGCGTCGATCAGGAGTTTCACTAACTTGCGATCGCGGCGCAGGGTTGAACCGCTACGTTTATTAGATTTTTGCTTAACGGATTTGACGGGTGTGGGTTGTCCCGAAGTGATTTCATCACCAGCGACTTCATCCGCAACTTCATCATCGGTGTCTTCTAGAATTTCGGTATAGATAAAGCGATCGCAGGCTTTCACAAAGGCTTCCGGCGTTTTTTGTTCGCCAAAGCCGTACACGGCCAGCCCGGCTTCTCGCAAACGGGAGGCCAACCGAGTAAAGTCGCTGTCGCTGGAAACAATGCAAAAGCCATCGAAGTTCTCGGTGTAGAGCAAATCCATCGCGTCGATGATCAGGGCGCTGTCGGTAGCGTTTTTGCCCGTTGTATAGGCAAACTGCTGGATCGGCTGAATCGCATGCTGATTCAGCTTTTCCTTCCAACTGGCTAAGTGCGATCGCGTCCAGTCGCCGTAGATGCGCTTGACATTAGCCGTGCCGTATTTGGCCACTTCTTTCAGCAGCGGCTCTACTAAATCAGCTCTAGCATTGTCGGCATCAATCAAGACGGCTAGGCGATTGATCCGAGTGCGAGATTCGTCATCCACCAAGGGTTGTCCTCTTTAGGAGATTGACCCACTTTGGGGTGCAAGTTGTGTGCTCAATCCATTGCTGCATGGATTGTATAGCAGTTGTTCCTAGAGACAAAGTAGTTTGTCTGAAAAGCGTCTGAGAAACAGGTCTGATCCCCGTATTTTCAAGCACACAAAGGGTTTTGGCAGTCTACCTTATAGCATTGGAGTCTCTCACTTGCGAATGATGAATGGATGAGTAGATTTGCTTAATCTGCGGACTGTAATTCAAACGTTTTTGAGTCGTCATCAAAGATTTAGTTGTGCCTTATTCATCCCAATCACCGCCAAGAAAACCGAATATGCGGCAGCGTAAAACTGTGGCAAGGGGTGTAGATTTGCGATCGCATCTTCTATCCCGACCATTATGCCGACCATTATCCCAACGATTGTGGTGGCGCTGGCTTTGTGGTCTGCTCTGCGTCATCAGCTTGGGCCTCAGCAGTCTGCTGGGCACGTTTTGGGCTCAGCCTGCTCAAGCCCAGCTTGCACCTGCATCGCAGCCGCCAGTGCTCCAGCAAATTTCGCTACCGAACTTATCGGCTGGCGGGGGCGATAGCGCCAGTACAGAAAATGCAGCGGGCTGGATCACTCTCGATGGAGAACGGGTGTTTCAGGTGACGGCCCCTCAGGCGGCGCTGTCCCGACGGGTTAACCAAGTTGAAACCAATCTGGAGCAGATTCGCAACGAATATGTCAGCCAAGACAGTGCAGACTTGGACGTAACGATTGAGGCGACAGGGGAGCAAGAGCTACCCAGCATTTATGTCAACGGGACTTATCTGACCACGCTCAATCAGCAGGATGCCGAACTCCTCGGCCTGACTCCCTGGGCCTTAGCCCGAGAGCTAGAACAGCGCTTACCAGAAGTCTTACAAGAGGCGCGGCAGGCCCGCCAGTCAGATGCACGGATTCAGCAGGTCACTCGATCAGCGGTTATTGGTGTGGGAGCGCTATTGCTCATTCTCTTGGCGGGGCTGCTGCAGAAGCGAACCTGGCTATCCAATCAGATTTTGGGCTGGTTTACTCAACCGGGTGAATCGGACGAAGTTGAGCAAGAGCAGCACAAGAATCTGCATGAAATTCAGCGGCGCGTCCTACAGCTGCTACAGGTCATCCTGTTCATTGGTGCAGTCGTGCTGATTTTAGGCATTTTCCCTGAAACGAGAGCACTACAGGAAAGTGTAATCGCTGTACTGCGGGTTCCTCTATTGGCCATCATTGTGATTGTGGTGGCCTACGTCGGCGCACGGCTCAGCTTTGTGTTAATTAATCGCTTCATGATGGGCATTAACATTGCGCCTCAGCATAATCGGCGGACTGAACTTAGGGTTTCCACCGTATCCAGCGTCCTGAAAAATATTGCTGTTTTTGCCTGGATTGTGATTGGCGTTCTGATTGCTCTAGCCGTTGCCGGTATTGACTTAGCCGTCTTACTCACCAGCTTTAGCTTATTGAGCGTCGCCATTTCACTCATCTTCCAGAATCTGATTCGCGGCGCAGTCAACGGCATTTTTATCATCCTGGAAGACCAATACGCCATTGGTGACGTTGTGGTGCTGGAAGATAACCACGGCCTTGCTGGCGTCGTCGAAGACTTCAACCTGCGCGTCACCAAGCTCCGCGATACCGCCGGACGACTAATTTCTGTCCCTACCAGCCAAATTGGCGCAGTGGCCAACCTGACCAACAACTGGTCACGGGTAGACCTGCAAATCCCAGTCGCCTATCACTCCGATTTAGAACAAGCACAATCGATCATGCATCGAGTCGCTGAAGATATGCGGCATGAACCCGACTGGCAACCGCTGTTTTTGGAAGAACCCAATATGCTCGGTGTTGATGACTTCGGCCAAAACGGCGTCATCATTCGCCTGTGGATTAAAACTCAACCGATGAAGCAGTGGGACGTTGCTCGCGAATATCGCCGCCGCCTCAAGCTTGCCTTCGACAAAGCCAATATTCAGATTCCCATTCCTCAGCAAGATCTGTGGTTCCACGGCGTGGACACGCTACCCATGCAAATTCAAGGCGGACGATTTGGGCAAAACCGCGATCGCGATGTTGACCAACAAGACGGTCACCACTCCTCCCAAGCTGATACCCACAACGGCAATCGTCCACCTCGCACAGCCACGCTGTCACCCAATGAGGACGATGTCACCAATGATGGTAATGATGGCGAGGAAAGATAAGAAGGGCTGTTACTTCTTAAACTTTGATATACTTCCAACTAATCCCAACTCACTCTTGAGCAAACATTTTTTTGCTGTATGAATCTGCTGTATGAAAGAGATTACATCGCCAAACATGGCCCGAATACTGTTGGCACAAAGCTGGCATGGAATTTAGGCCTGATACATAGGCTTGGAAAACAAGCGCAAGTTATATCTCTTCAAGCCAATCAGTAACTAGCTAGTGCTCGATAAAACATTAATATCCGTGTATTTCAAGCAATTAAGACAGCTGACTTTATAAATTATTGATTGCTCAAATGAAAATAAAAGATTCAGCTACTCTAAATAACCTGTATTTTTTGTTTACAGAACACCAGAAAGTTACTAAATGGGTAAGTTTAACTGCAGCCGTTTTAGGAGTACTCAGTTTCCCTATCTGGCTAAGTACGTTCTCTGACCCTGGCTTGTTTATTTCGTTTACGTTCCAACTGCCTCTGTTTTTGGCTGTGCTGATGGCGGTTATTTTCTGTTTATTAGAATGGGCGGTTTTAGTCAGTCTTGGTCTCAGTGCCTACTTATTGCTGTATAGCGACAGAATAGACTACAGAAAATATGCGTTGCCGATTTTGCCAATTTATATTTTCTCAGCTTCTATGACGCTAAGCGTTTTCTTGATGCTCGTTTTCTATCCAGGAATTGTGTCCTATGATGCGAGCATGGCCTGGGAACAGGCACTGATTAACAAATATAATGCCTGGCATCCTCCGTTCTTGGCAATGATCATGCACTTGACGCAGTTCATTGTCAAAAATCAAAGCTTATTCAGTAGTCTTCAAGGGTTTGCTTTCTGGAGTTCTACCTTCTATTTGCTGTGGCAAATTATCCAAAAGCCCAAATTGTTTTTTATCAGTACGGTTGTTATTGCTCTGATTCCGCAGATCTGGCTGTACTCAAATGCGGCAATTTCAAATACGTCTATGGCGTCATTTGTGATGCTATCAGCGGCTTGTCTAATTCGTGCGTTTCGACTTAATAGTCAATCGTCGTTTTTGTTGTCGATCATTTGTCTTTCAATTGCGATTTGTTTTCGTCGCGAAGCGGTTGTATTGATTCCGATTCCTATTGGATATCTGTTCTATTTTGCATGGAGGCAGAATAAAGTTTCCCGGGCGTTAAAGGCACTGCCGTTAATGCTTATTCTTCTAATTGTTCCAGGCAAACTAGTTGAGATCAGTCCTAATGTAACTGGAGAATCACCAGCAGGTCAGGTCTTCCTTAGTCAGTATGTCGGAACTATTCATAATGCCAAATCCATTATCAGTGAGGCTGAATTGGAAGCCGAACGACAGTCGATTGATGAAAGGTTTGGCAATGGAACGTTTGACCTTTTTATGGGTGATGGTTTTAATTGCGTGTTTCCCATGATTTGGGCCAGAAATATTAGGTTGGCGGATAAGGAACAGCTAGTTCTAGAAGAGTCTCGCTTTATTATGCACAAGACTATAGACATGATGTTCCAATATCCAATTGCATATGCAAGGCATAAAGCCTGTAATTCCGCCCATGTACTACAAAAGTCAAGGGTCATGTACCAAGACTGGGGAGGTACCACCGATCATCCCCCGATGCCCAGAATGGTAGATTTAAATATTGGCTTAGATAGCAAAATCCCGCTGGCTCAAGAAGCATACGGAAAAGTCATAAATTGGATGCTAGCTTTTCCAATTACCAATTTTACTTTCAGGCACTACTTTTTCTATATAGTCTCAATTTTGACAGTATTAATTGGGCTGGTTGCTCGTCGTATTGAATGGACGATCCCTGCATTATTTAGTGTGGTATATGCATTTGGTAATTTAATTCCTGATTCTTTTCCATTCTGGCGTTATTTGTTTCCTTGTTATGTATTGGCTTGGACTTGCATTCTGGGCATGTTGAGTGAACTGGCTGTAAAGTTGAAGCCGGCTAAAGCCAGAATTCAAAATAGTTGATGGGTTGACCGCTCAACGCTATAGCGGTAGTAGAAGCTGGCGTATTAAGCCGATCTTCAACGGTATACCTAAGCTATCTGCTAGAGGAACCTGCAATTCTCTATGCGGCGGCAAAGCCGAACGTATTTCCTCACAAGCCGTCCTATGCAACCAATCCCAAACTTTCAAGTTTGCCCCAAAGTTCGTCCCACAAAAGTCTCGATGGTGATGTGTCGCATGGTCAATCGGCAAAATCAGCAACGGCGATAACCAGCGACTGATCCAATTCGGCAAATGCGCCTCACTGTGTCGCCATAAATCCAGCGCATTCGACAGGCCAACGCCGATCACGTACCAAGTTGGGTCAGCCAGCCAGAAAATAAACAGCGCATGTACCCACAAATACACAATGAAAAAGCTGCTCCACAGCGTATTACGTGACGTACCCAGCACATCCATATCCGTCACCGTGTGGTGAACCCGATGAATGAACCAGAGCGATCGCAAATGCAGCAACCGATGATTCCAGTAATATAAATAGTCCACCGCCACAAAACTGAGCAAAAACGCCAGCACAGGATGCAGCGATAGCGTCGCTTGAGCCGACGGCATCAACCAGCCATACAGCCGCATCACCAGCACAATTTGTAGCCAAGGAATAATTAGCCCCTGTACCCACAAACCACTGATATCCAGAATCCAGCTTTCACGCGATTTTTGCCGTAAGCGAAGTTGCGATCGCGGATTGATCACCGTGAAGCCCAGCAGTCCAATAAACGCAACAAACGTAATTAGCAAAGTTCAAGGAGCGAGACTACTCCTTTACTATGACAACCAACTAGGCCGCCGAAACCAGCGATTCAGCCAATTTAATAGCTGGTCAAGCCAGGAAGCCGATAGAGACTTGTCCCCTTGCTGTTCCCAACGCCGCACCAGCTGCCGTCCCAGGGGAGTGAGCCGGAAGCTGTCGGTTAAGCCCTGACCATCAACTTCGCGCCGCAGCAGGCCAACTTGAATCAGCCATAGCAGTTCATTTTCGGCCACTAGTTCGGGCAAAGCGCGAGTGGTGTAGCCATTGCGGACACCTCGCTCAGATGCGATCGCACGTAGCTCCACGCTTTGCCACTGAATTGTTGCAAAAAGCTGAGGTCGAAACGGGCTACAGCGCACCGCTCGCTCAGCACGAGCCAACGTAGAGGGTGGGTACTGAATGGTTTGAGGAGTCGAAGACATCGTAGGCAACTGTAACGAATTGGGAATTGATGCGTTAGCGGTACTTGTTTAGCGTAGCTGTACGATCCCCCGCTGTCGCCGCCCCCTTAAAAAGTAGGGCTGATTCTCTAGCAGAATAATAATTCTGTAACTCCCAATTTATGGTTCTTTGCCAAAACGGGTTGAACGAGGAAATAGGACTTACGAGCATTTTCTTTTTTTAGAGAATCAGCCCTACCCTTAAAAAGGGGGCTAATTCACGAGCTGCCTCAAAGTTCCCCCTTTTTAAGGGGGATTTAAGGGGGATCTGTACAAAGTGCCATGCTAAACAAGTACCGTTAGCGCCTAACGCATCCTAAATACTTAAAGTTTTGCTTAATTAACTATTGTAACGAAAGATGGCGAGTGCCGAAAAACTGGCTGTTTCTGTCCACATCAAGCGTTTGAGCTGAACTATTTCCGCTTTTTGTATCAGAAGCTACCCCTGCCTCAGCGGCGGATTGGTATTCCTTGGACTAGACAACTCAAACTCTTTAATTCATCCAAAATTGCTTCTAGGGTTCCGGCTTTAGCCATGTCTCATGCAAGTTCCAGTTATGAAATCCAAGACTATCGCTTGGTCTGATTAACGGATTTGCAAGATATAGCCATCGCGTCTGGTTCAAGAGGGGCAGCCAAGTCATAACACCATTTAAGTGCTATTAGATGGAAAACATGCTTGGTCACACGGCGGGACAAAAGCCCGGGAGAAACAGCAGCAAGGTTAGCAGCTTTGTTTGCGTTTCCCCGGTTTTTTTGTAGCTAATTTTTGTTGATTGAATGGGAATCTGGGGCAAAATTTTCGCTCGCTATTGCTGGCATTGACCTATAACAGATTCGACCCAATTTATTTAGGTGCCTGAGTTCATGACTGACGAATCATTGTTTCAAAATCCAGGGGATACCGAAGCTCAACGAGCCTTACAAAAAGAAACCCAGCTGCCGATGACGGGCTGGCAGCAGGAAGTGTCCAAAGGCTTAGAGTATGGTCTGGAAGCGGCTGAGAGCATCCGCGATCGCACAATTTCCACTTTTTCACGGGGCGAACTGCCGCACTTTGCGGGCATCAACACCTTTTTGAAAGCGCCCTATCTGGAAGACGTGCGGCAGGTGGGCGAGTACGATGTCGCGATTGTGGGGGTGCCCCACGATTCAGGTACCACCTACCGACCCGGTACGCGGTTTGGGCCGCAGGGCATTCGGCGGATTTCAGCCTTGTATACGCCCTACAACTTTGAGCTAGGCGTGGATCTGCGGGAGCAAATTACCCTGTGCGACGTGGGCGATATCTTCACCATTCCGGCCAACAACGAAAAGTCGTTCGACCAAATTTCCAAAGGCATTTCCCATATTTTCAGCTCCGGCGCATTCCCCATCATTCTGGGCGGCGACCACTCCATCGGTTTCCCCACGGTGCGGGGCGTTTGCCGTCACCTAGGCGACAAGAAAATTGGCATTATCCACTTTGATCGCCACGTGGATACACAGGAAACGGACTTGGACGAGCGGATGCACACCTGTCCCTGGTTCCATGCGACCAACATGGCCAATGCGCCTGCAAAGAACCTAGTACAGCTCGGGATTGGTGGCTGGCAAGTGCCTCGCCCAGGCGTGAAAGTCTGCCGAGAGCGCAGCACCAATATCCTGACCGTCACCGATATTACAGAAATGGGGCTAGATGCCGCCGTAGATTTTGCCTTAGAGCGAGCGCTAGATGGTACAGACTGCGTGTGGATTAGCTTCGATATTGACTGTATTGATGCCGGATTCGTCCCTGGGACGGGCTGGCCAGAACCCGGTGGCCTGCTGCCGCGCGAGGCACTGTATCTACTGGGCAAAATTGTGCAAAAAGCTCCTGTTTGCGGCCTCGAAGTCGTAGAAGTGTCCCCACCCTACGATGTCAGCGACATGACCTCGCTAATGGCGACCCGCGTGATTTGCGACACGATGGCGCATTTGGTGCTGTCCGGTCAGCTACCGCGCAACGGCAAACCTGACTACATCCATGAGGAAGCGCAAGTTGTCGATGAACCGTGGCAGTAGGAGGTGACCCATGCATGAAGTTGATATGACCAAAGCGCTGATTATCACCCTGCGCGACTGGTGGGAGTCGCAAGCGGAGCAGCAGCCCATTGCGAAGGTGCATCTGGTCGTGGGGCAGTTTACCTGCGTGGAACCCGCTGGTCTCCAGTTTGCCTTTGATGCCCAAACGCGCGGCACGTTTTTAGACGGAGCCGAATTAGTGATTCAAGATGTGCCACTGATTGCCTATTGTCATCCCTGCCAGCAGGAGTATCAGCCCGAAATTGGCCTGCGCTACGCTTGCCCCGACTGCGGCAGCCCGATGGAAGATATCCGTTCGGGCCGTGAGCTGAAAATTGATCGGGTGGAATATGCCACTGCTGCGAGCTATTCGCCGTAATCACTCACTTAAGCCATTTCAGCCTCACCAAGACCGTATTTTGTCCAATTTTCCGAAATCAACACCGTTAACGCTGTATTCTTATGCATCAAACCGTAGACGCCGCTCTGGGAATTAATCTGCTCCACGCGAATCAGGAAGGAGCCGATCACAACCGCGAACATTTCGACGAGTGGGGCATCACCTGCTTCAACGTCATGAGCAGCCCAGGGGCAGGCAAAACTGCACTGCTAGAGCGCACCATTGCTAAGCTGAGCGCTGATTTAAAGATTGCCGTGATTGAAGGCGATATGACCACAGAGCTGGATGCCGAGCGCATCCGGCAGCATGGTGTACCCGTGATTGCGATCAACACCGGGCGCTCCTGCCATCTCGATTCCAAGATGGTGGCGGGCGGCATTCATCAGCTCAGTCACCAGTACGACCCCAATCAGTTTGACCTGGTGCTGGTGGAAAACGTGGGCAATCTTGTGTGCCCAGCAGAGTTTGAAGTGGGCGAACACGCCAAGGTCGCACTCCTGAGCGTCACAGAAGGAGAGGACAAACCGCTGAAATATCCGGTGATGTTCCAAGAAGCTAACTGTCTGCTGATCACCAAAATTGATCTCGCGCCTTACCTAGACGTGGACTTGGCCCAAATTGAAGCCAACGTGCGTCAGATGAATCCCCACTGCGCGATTATCCCGGTTTCCGCCAAAACAGGCGAAGGGTTAGATAGCTGGTACGACTGGGTGCGATCGCACCTGGTTCACCAAACTGAACCTGCCTTGATTTGATTTTGTATTTTGGATTGCCGATTTTTGGATTGGGTTCAAAGGTGGATTGGCTGTTGTGGGTGACCTGTTGCGTGTTCTCTGTGATTGAAGTTTTGTTTTTGAGGAAAGTTGATGAAGTTACGCAGACTCCTTTCGCTTTGCGTCATGTTTGTGCTGGCAACTGCGATCGCAGTTGGCTGTACACCCAGAAACCAAGAGACGAGCGAATCGCCCGATGCAGTGGCTCCCGCTCCTGCCGGAGAAACGATTGTAATTGGGTATAGCAACTGGGCGGGCTGGTGGCCGTGGGCAATCGCGGAAGAGGAAGGGCTATTTGAGCAAAACGGAGCCAATGTGGAGCTGAAGTGGTTCGACGGCTATCTGGCGTCAATGGAAGCTTTGGCTGCTGGTCAGCTTGACGGCAACTGTCAAACGCTGAACGACACCATTTCCTTTGCCGCTGACGCCGTGAATGGCGAGGTTGTTGTCTTGGTGAACGACAACTCCGCTGGCAACGACAAGATTATCGTCACGGAAGACATCAATTCGATTCAGGACTTGGCAGGCAAAAAAGTGGCCGTGGAAGCAGGCGTCGTCGATGATTTTTTGCTGACGCTGGCCCTGGAAGAGAATGGTATGTCCCGTGATGATGTGGAAATTGTTGATCTAGAAACGGGCGCTGCTGCTGCCGCCTTTGCCGCTGGCCAAGTGGATGCCGTAGGTGCGTTTCCTCCCTTTTGGCTGACGGCGCTGAAGCGAGAAGGTAGCAAAGAATTGCTGTCGTCCGCAGAATATCCGGGAGCGATTCCTGACCTACTCGTGTTGACTCAAACGCTAGTTGACGAGAGGCCTGATCAAGCGCAAGCAATGGTCAATACCTGGTTCGATATTCTCGCCTTTATGGAAGAGAATCCCGAACGGGCCGACGAAATCATGGCTGCCCGCGCCAATGTCTCGATTGAAGAGCTGCAAATGCTGAAAGAAGGCACCAGGATGTTCACACTTGAGGACAACCTAGAGGCTTTTAGCGATGGCGATGACATGACGCACATGCCCTACGCTGCTCAAGAAATGGCCAATTTCATGGTGGACGTTGGTTTTATTCCCGAAGCACCTGATTTGGCCACCCTGTTTGATAGCCGTTTTGTTGAAGCGTACGCCGCGACGCAGGCAGGTTAGGTGATGCCCGTTTAGGTTACGTAGGGGCGAATGGCCATTCGCCCCTACCAGATTTACCGGCGATACCCACCATATTTTATTTTCAAATGTTAATTGCCTATTGATTCCACTGTCTGAGGGCGAAAGGCATTTCGCCCCTACCCAGCTTCCTCGCACACTTATTTTTAATTTTTAAGCATGAATCCTGACTTTAGCCCTGCTGAACCCTTGAGCGTACCTGCCGGACAGCTCAAGCCCACCGTTTTTTGGCGGATTGCAGAACGTATCCCAACCTCTCTGAGTTGGCTACTGATGACGTTGTCCGTTGCGATTCCGCTAACCGCATGGTGGGCACTGACCGCTTTGACTGAAATTGATTCAGTCTTTCTGCCCAGTCCCGCTGATGTCGTTGCCGCCCTCGTTGGTCTTTGGGAACGAGGATTTCTCCTACAGGACATTGGTGCCAGCTTTTCCCGTGTCAGCATTGGCTTTTTGCTGTCGGCCATCATCGCTACACCGATTGGCATTGCAATGGGAGCCTTTGCTAGTGTGCGATCGCTGTTTGAACCGATCAGCGGCATCCTGCGCTACATGCCTGCGCCCGCGTTTATTCCGTTACTGATCATCTACCTGGGCATTGGTGAAGCCCCCAAGATCGCGCTGATTTTTATTGGCACATTGTTTTTCAACATCCTGATGATTATGGATGCGGTCAAGTTCGTGCCCAAAGACCTGATTGAATCCACCTACACTCTCGGCGGCAGACGGTCTCAGGTGTTGTTTCAAGTGATTACGCCATACGTGGTGCCCAGCATCATTGACGCCTTCCGGATCAACATCGCCACATCTTGGAACCTGGTGGTCGTAGCGGAACTGCTCGCCGCCGAAGTTGGCCTCGGTAAGCGCATTGTGCTCGCTCAGAAGTTCCTCAACACCGATGAGATTTTTGCCTGCTTGATTGTGCTGGGGCTGATTGGTTTTGGCCTAGATCTCTTCTTTCGTCAGCTCTTGAAATTTACCTGTAAATGGGCATTTTGAGCTAGTCATCAATTTTGTAGGTTGGGTTGAGTGATAACGAAACCCAACAAGCCCTGAAAATGTTGGGTTGAGCAACGCGAAATCCAACCTACGAGACTCACCGAATTGATATAAATTCCGCTCCTATTTTGTTTAGTATTTTGAATCGATTATGCACCTCGAAATTAACCACCTCTATAAGCAGTTTCCCGTTCATAACGGCACCCTAGTAGCGCTGAAGGACATTAACCTTCATGTGGAAACGGGCGAATTTGTCTGCGTTGTTGGCGCATCCGGCTCCGGTAAATCCACCCTGCTACGCTTGGTGGCCGGACTCGATCAGCCTACCTCCGGCGAAATCATCGTCGATGGCCAACCCGTAATTGGCCCAGGAGCCGACCGAGGCATGGTGTTCCAAAGCTACACCCTTTATCCCTGGATGACCGTCCAGAAAAACGTCGAATTTGGCCTCAAACTGCAAGGCATCGATAAAGCCGAACGTCGCCAACGCGCCTCCTACTATCTCAATGTCGTCGGCCTGACTCAATTTGCCGGTTCTCTACCCAAAGAACTTTCTGGCGGCATGAAACAGCGAGTTGCGATCGCACGTGCTCTGGCCTGCCAGCCCAAAATTTTGCTGATGGATGAACCCTTCGGGGCATTGGATGTACAAACTAAAGAATCCATGCAGGAGTTTTTGCTCGACCTCTGGCGACAAACAGGCACCAGCATTTTAATGATTACCCACGATGTCGAAGAAGCGGTGTTTCTTTCTCAGCGGATCTATGTGCTGTCGGCTCGTCCGGGGACGGTGCAGCAAGAGTTGGAGATAGATTTACCGTGCGATCGCACTTATCACGTTAAGCGATTATCGAAGTTTCATACGTATCGGGAGGAAATTATGGATTTGCTGAGGGGAAGGGAAGTTGCCAAAGTGAAGGGTTAGGGATTGTTTGCGATCGATAGTTGAGTTGTCGCGAAAACCCCGTTTGTGGGGGCGGCTTGCCCCCACGCCCCCGCTGGAGGACGGTTGCGTCCCCCAGACCCCCTCCAAAAAAGCTAACTTGTTGAGTCGCAATAGATACCTGTTGGGATTATTGGGCTTGGCGGAACGCCAAACCTCACAAGCCTTCACAGGTAACGCCCGATCACTCCAGCAAAGCGAAGCGCTGTAACACGACCCACCGATCAACTCGTCCGGGGGGGCCTGGGGCGTGGGATTGTAAATTAGATTGTGTCAAAGGTCAGAGATGAGATCTAATGAACTATTGAACCTAAGAGACTCGTACTATGACTTTTCGACCTGAACTCCTGGATGAATTGCTTAAAGGCTATCAGAATCCCGAAGACCTGCTGGGGGATGGAGGGATTCTTAAGCAGCTCACGGCGGCTTTGGTGGAACGCTGCTTGAATGCGGAAATGAAAACCCATCTGGACGAGCAACAGGCGGAGCCTGAAAGCGACGTCAAGCCAACTCGTAACCGCCGCAACGGCCACAGCAAGAAGACCATCAAAGGGGAGTTTGGAGAAGCTCAAATCAATGTTCCCCGTGACCGCAACAGTGAGTTTGAACCCATCATCGTCAAGAAGGGGCAGACCCGCTTCGAGGGCTTTGATGACAAGATCTTGTCCCTCTATGCCAGGGGCATGAGTACCCGTGACATTCAGGCTCAACTGCAAGACCTGTATGGCGTTGAGGTCTCAGCCGGGCTGATCTCGAACGTCACGGATGCGGTTGAAACGGAGCGTAAAATTTGGCAAAATCGCGCGCTCGACCCGGTTTATCCCATCGTCTATTTTGATGCCATCGTGGTCAAAGTCAGACAAGACGGGCGGGTGATCAACAAAGCGATTCACTTGGCGCTTGGGGTTAACTTGTCTGGCACCAAAGAACTCTTGGGGATGTGGATGACCCAGAACGAGTCTGCCAAATTTTGGCTTCAAGTGCTCACAGAGCTGCAAAATAGGGGTCTCAAAGACATCTTCATCGCTTGCTGTGATGGCCTCACTGGCTTTCCCGATGCCATTGAAGCGGTCTTTGCTCAAACCCAGGTGCAGTTGTGCATTGTTCACATGGTACGAAATTCACTCCGCTATGTGTCCTACAAAGACCGTAAGGCGGTTGCAGCAGACCTCAAGCTGATTTACACGGCCAGCACTGAGACTGAAGCAGAGCAGCGCTTAGTTGAGTTTGCCGAGCAGTGGGACCAGCAATATCCAACCATTAGCAGGTCTTGGCTTCATCATTGGCAGCGGATTATTCCCTTCTTTGCTTTTTCACCGGAGATTCGTAAAGCAATCTATACGACCAATGCGATTGAATCGATGAATATGACTCTTAGAAAGGTGATTAAAAACCACCGAGCTTTTCCAACCGATGAATCTGCCCTAAAAGTTATCTACTTGGCAATTCAAAATATTGCCAAAAAGTGGACCATGCCCATTCGCGACTGGAAACCCGCTCTCAACCGCTTCGCGATTGAATTCAGCGATCGCTTTCCAACTTGAGTTTTTACCTTTGACACAATCTATTTGACATACCCTGGGGCGTCGGAACGCACCAGTGGGGGAGTCTGAGGGGGCTAGTCCCCTCAGAACCAACCTCTAACACCCAACTAACATCTTCCAACCAACATCTCCCAACTAAACCCTCCCCAACACCACTTCCCAATGCCAACCTTCCTCCTTCCCCCCACCTCTACACCTCCCCCACCATCCCACCCCTCGAACAAACCCACATCTTCCATCGCACCTGGCTCTACATCGGCGACAGCCAGCACCTCACCCCCGGCACCGTTCAAAAGATCGACATTGCCAACCGCAGCATCCTGTTGGTCAGAACCCAATCCGGCGATCTGCGTGCCTACCACAACGTCTGCCCGCACCGCGCTGCCGCCTTCTGCCAGTCCAGCACTCCCCAACCGGCCAAGCACCTCGTCTGCCCTTATCACGCCTGGGTTTACTCCCTAGACGGCGAACTGATTGGCACCGCCGCGCAGCAGCAGTTTCCAGCAGACTTTTGCTTAGCCGACTATTCCCTTCACACCGTTCGACTGGAAACCTGGGCCGATTTTGCCTTCATCAGCTTTGATGCCGACGCACCGCCTCTGGCCGAGTTCTTATCACCCATACCAGAAACCATTCAGGGCTATCGCACCGCCGACACTCAACCCCTCATTCGCAAAACTTACACCGTCGCCTGCAACTGGAAGGTCTATCACGACAACACCCTGTGCGACTATCACGTTGCCGTGACCCATCGCCACACGCTGCATAGAATCCAAGGCCCAGTGAAGCAGTACGAACATCAGTTTGACCGCTTCGTGAATTATCTATACACGCCGACGACACCCCGCTGGCGAGCCGAGAATTCAACGTTGGAGTACTTGTGCGATCGCAACCGTCTCGGCTTTTTCACCTTCGGCATCTTCCCCAATCTGCACCTGCTGGCACTCCCAAACGGCATCCTGGCTTGGATACGAATTGATCCAGTCACGGTGAACACCTGCACCATTCACCTGGAAGTCTATGGCATCCCTGCTCTCAGTTCACCCGTCGATCAGCTTCTAGACGAGTTCGAAACCTTCATGGCTGAAGACATGGCCATCACCGAACAGGTGCAGCGGGGTTATGCCAGCGGCGTCTACACACCTGGCCCCGTTCATCCCCTAGAGGCACGGATTCTGCATCAGCAGGAAATCATCGATAAATTCTTGAATGCCGCTGGATCTGCCAACAAAGCGTATTCTCCCTTGCCCCTGATCCACCATCACAGTAACCAAACAAGCAGCGCAACTTAAACCGTCAATCCCTGCCGCTGAAACTCTAGAATTGGCTGAGCCGTCTCTTGAGGCTTCTCCAGATGCGGCACATGGCCACAGTTGGGAATCCAGACCAGTTTGCTATTGGCCACCGTCTTCTCAAACTTGTGGGCGTCTTTCGTGCCGAGGATGCGATCGCGTTCTCCCCAAATAATCAGCGTGTCTTGAGAAATTCGGGCAATTTTGTCGCTGAGGAAGTTGTAGCCGCCGCTCTTGGTAAACGAAATCAGCGCCTTGGCCCAGTTGGGATGCTCCAAATGCAGTGCCGCACAGATGCGGGCATCTTCCGTGGCAAAAGCGCGATCGCAGTAGGCATTCTCGCTAATCTTTTGCCGCACCCAGGCACTGGCTAAGAAATTGGTCGCCCAGCGATCCAGTGGTGGGAACATCAGCTTACCCATCGCCGGCCCAGCCGCAAAGCCTGCACTATCCAGCAGCACCAGTTGCGCCACGCATTCGGGATAGGTCAGCGCAAAATCAATTGCCGCCGCTCCGCCCATTGATGCCCCTACCAGTACTATCGGACGCTTGATTAACGTTTGCCAAAACGCATGCAGATGGAGCTTAATGGCCTCCGGCGAATACTCGACATCCGCAGGCCGATCGGTAAAGCCAAAGCCCAGAATGTCCACCGCCCAAGTTTCCGCCTCCGTCGCCAACAGCGGCAGCAATCGCCGAAACTCCAGCAGCGAACTGTCAAACCCCGCAATTAGCACAATTGGCGTGTCCGACTGGCCCTGCTTGACGTAGGCCGTTTCGATCGGTTGCTCCGAAAGCGGAGTGGGAATCTGCGATCGCACCATGTTTTTCATCATGGCAATCGAGGTCGATTCGGTCAGATTTTCAGTCAGAGTCGGAGTAAAGCGCGCCATTCGTTCCAAACAATCTCTACAGGCCCAGTTCTTTACATTGTGAAACAAGATGGAGCGTTGTAGGGCGATGTTGGCTGTCAAATAGCCGATTTCCATCAAAAATTGAACATCTCAATCAATTGATTGGGCGTGGGCTGGGATGAATCAATCAAAATCGCTCTAGTGGTTGTACCTGCTGTAAGACATCCTGCATGGCTGGGTGCAAATGACCGTTAGAAGCCAAAATGCGTCCCGATTGAATATCAAAGGGACTGCCATCATACGCCGTCACTTGACCACTCGCTTCTTCCACAATCACAACCCCTGCCGCCAAATCCCACGGCGACAGACCTCGCTCCCAGTAGCCATCCAGCCGACCGCAGGCCACATAGGCCAAGTCAATCGAGGCCGAACCGCCCCGCCGCACACCCTGCGTCAGATGGGTAAAGCGGCAAAACTCAGCGTAGTTATTGTCGTTCGTTTCCCGCCGATCGTAGGCAAATCCAGTTACCAGCAGGCTATCTTTTAGATCTGCTGTTTGCGATACCTGAATGGAGCGGCGGTTGCGGGTTGCGCCGAGTCCTTTGGCGGCCCGAAACAGCTCGCGGTGGAACGGGTCGTAAATGGCTCCCACCGCAGGCACTCCATTAATTAATAAGCCAACGGATGTAGAGGAAAAGGGATATTGGTGGGCATAGTTTGTGGTGCCGTCGAGGGGATCAATCGCCCAGAGCAGCGGTGCGGCTTGGTCACCCAGTTTGCCTGACTCTTCCGCCAGGATGGCGTGCTCAGGGAAATGGCGCTGAATGACCGACAAAACGGCAGCTTCAGCTTCTTTATCGGCAATCGTGACCAGATCGCCTGAACGCCCTTTCTCTTCGACCGTATCCAGGTTGCCCCAGTAGGTTTCAAGTACAGCACCACCCGCCAGCGCGGCTTCAGTGGCAATATCGAGAAAAAGTTGCAGTTCAGTAGGGCTATATTGCTCAGACATAAATCTTGGGTTCAACTGATCGCCTTAGCCATCATAGTTGAACCCGATTTCTTTCCCAACGATGCGCTTCAAATCCCGTAGGGTGAGCGCCGCTCATCGAACTGTCATCAAACTGATTGAATGTGCATGTTTAATCGTCCTCTAACGGTAAGCCGAAGCGGACTTTGCCCTTACCGAAGTAGCGACCAAACTGGAGTTCGTACACTTCATCTTCGTCTTGGGTTTCAACGACCAAGTCAGAGCGGGGATAGCTGACGCACAGCAGCGCATAGCCCTGACGACGCAAGTCAGGAGATAGCCCCATGGCTTCTGGCTGTTCTAGTTCACCTGAAATAACGCGCACAGCACAGCTTGTGCAGGCTCCATTGCGGCAGGAAAAGGGCAGATTGGCTCCTTGGTTCTCAGCAGTTTGTAGAATGTAGCGATCTTCGGGGACTTGCACCGTATATTCTTCGCCGCGTTGACGATGACGAATGCGGATGGTGTGGGTGCAGGTTGCAGGTTTAGATAAAGTCATTGAGGCTGAATACCAACACAGATAACGGTCAGGTCAGCTTTGATCTTACGCAAAAGTTGTGGGGTTTGGTGCGATCGCAACAATTTCCAGCGTAAATTTCTGGGCAAAATAATGAAATAAGTTACGGTTGCCCATTTTCACGGGTACCAGAGTTTGCTAGGATAAAGTTCGCGTGTCAAACGCGACAATTAAATACCCCCTGGAGAGGTGGCCGAGTGGTTGAAGGCGCAGCACTGGAAATGCTGTTTAGGGGTAACTCTAACGAGGGTTCGAATCCCTCCCTCTCCGTTGAATGAAAGAGGGCTGTGCATGCACAGCCCTCTTTCTTATTCTTAAAGACAAAGTTGAATTAAGGCAACGTACGAATTCCTTCAAATAGTCCTAGGCAATTTTGAGTAAGGAAATCTAAATCGAGCGTGTCCAGTGTATCGCTGGGCTTGTGGTAGTTGGGATTTCGCAAGTTTGCCGTGTCGGTCACCATGATGGCCCGATCGCCGCGATCCCAGAAGGGCGAATGGTCGCTGCGGCGGGTATCCGGTACTGCCCAACCTAAGAGCGGTACAGGTAGCCAGTAGCACTGAGCTTTAGCCTGCCGCATTGCTCTGCTCAAATGGCGCAGATCGGGAATGGCGCGCAGATTGCCAATTAAACCAATAAAATCGCCCTGGTCAGGATAGAACAATTGCAGGCCAGGTGAATAAAGCGGGTAGGACTGAGAACCGGACTCTGAACTGCGGTAGCCCAGCATTTCTAGACCCAGCATGAGCCGTAGTTTTTGCCGCTGCCGTTTGAGGTGGGTAGCATAGGCCCGGCTGCCCGATAACCCATATTCCTCCATGTCGAACGCAACTAGCCGAACTGGCCAGTTACTCGGAAATTCCGTCAGCAAGCGACCCAATTCGAACAAAACCGCTACGCCGCTAGCATTATCGTCGGCACCTGGCGAACCCGGCACTGTATCGTAATGAGCGCCAATTAGAATGGGGCGATTCTGCCGCTTGCTGGGTGCGGCAGGGGAGTGCGCGTAAGCACGGGTTTCATTCTGATTTTGGTCACGGTTCGACACAGGCTGAAACGGCAAATTCACGATCCAGTTGGTGTGAGTCCGTCCCCGCACGTCGAATTCATGGGTCGTAACGGTACCCAATTGCTCAAACTGCTGCCGGATGTAACGCTGCACCCAAAAGTGATCCCCCTGGTTCAAATAAGGATTGCGATCGCGCACAATTTCAGCCAAATGCGCAGCTAAACGATGCCGAATTGAGAGTGGATCAATTTCTTTCATAAGAAATTTTAATAAGAAGGGTAATCTTTACATGAATTTCACACAAGCCAGCCTACTCTTTTCCGTAAAAACACATAAGTTGGCACCCAGGCATGATGGGTGTAACCCCTACCCCGTAAGGGATGAATCACTCACACCTCCAGAAAACTATCTTCATGGCAACTGCCCCATAGGTAGATTAACCGTCGTTTCTTAACGGGGATCATCCACCAGACAAGGGATTTGCGATGATCCCCAGTCCGTTATACTAAACCACTATACGAAATGACTTCGGATTAGTTGTTCACTACAGGGTTATTAAAATGAGCTTTTTTGAGCTTGTTTTGGTTGCATCGATCGAAAGTGACTCCGGAATCAAGCCGTATCAGCTTGATACATCCAGGGGCTCTTTAACCTCAACTTTTAATGAACAGGCAAATAATGAACAGGCAAAAACGGCTAGTTTTATTGCTGATCTTTCAACTTCCATTCCTGCTGTACTAGCGCACACCGTTTCCTCAGTTAAAACGACATCAAGCAAAGCTACATCAGCATCAGTCCAGACAATGTCTGCTGCACCAGCCGACGTCGATCCCCGTCCGGCTCATTCTCCCTCCCATTGGGATACCCTATCCGCTGTTGTTGAACTTGCTACGGAACAAACTGAACTGATTACAGGCAGGGACGTACAGTTTCAGCCTGATCAGCTAGCCAAACACTCTGAAACTTGGCTCCACTCAGCCGGAGCACACCTTATTGACTCAGCTAAAACGAGGCCTGATTCTGTTGAGAAATCCGCTTCATCTAGTGTGATCCATCAATCGCAACCCCGGTCGGCCAATCAAGATTTATTTAGTAAAAAATCAGCAGCGGATACGACAACTGACAACAAATCTGCTTCATCCGCAACCTCGCCAGCCAACCGCACGAGATCTGCAGAACGCTTCAAGCCTCATACGCTTTACACCCCAATCATCGTCAAGGCATCAAAATCATCGACCGTCGCTACAGCATCAGCACCCGCTCTTACAGAACAGTCAGAGCATGTTACGTGTGCCCATCGTTCCACGTTGCCTCAGAACTCACAGCTATTCCAGGTCTGGGTCGGAAAGCAAGTCGCACTCAATCTGATGGATGCAGAGCAGGCTGAAGCGGTTGCTCAAAAACTGCGTACCGTCTTGGCAGAGAGTACGTCGCTTGAGCCAGAACGATTTCAGCTGCGCTTGTTTCAGGATCAGCCCGCTATCTATATCAAGGATGCGCTAGATGGGGAACCACTGCTCGTTGTCACCGATGAATTAGCTCAAGCCTTTAGCAATGACAATACGCTGTTAGCGATTGACTGGCTCAACCACCTGCGCAAGATCTTTCACGGTGCACCACTGGATGTTGCTCAAATACAGGCAGACATGTATGACCTCCAAGAAACATCACGGCAGATAGAAGGTCGCGCCTCTTGGTATGGCCCCTGGTTTCATGGTCGGCTCACAGCAACCGGAGAAATATTTGACAAAGGGGAGCTGACTGCCGCCCATCCTTCTTTGCCATTTGACACCTACTTAAAAGTCACCAATCTCGAAAACAATAAGTCCTTAATTGTCCGCATTAACGATCGAGGGCCTTACATCGAGAATCGCAACCTGGACCTGTCTCATCGAGCGGCTCAATGTTTAGGCAGCGAAAAGTCCGGTGTCATTCCCTTCAAAGCTATCATCATGGATGCTCCGGTTAACATTGCAGCCGCAGAGTAATGCAACGGCGGCTAATAAGGAGATAGGAAAGAAAATCAGAGTCGGTAGGCAACGCCCATCGACTCTGATGCCACTATTCAAGTAGTCGTCAAGTAGCCATAACTAGCGACAGATACGCTAGAAGAATCGGCTACTATAGCGCTCTTCCGCCCAAGGTTCGCCGCGTCGGTGATAGCCATTGCGCTCCCAGAAGCCGAGTTCTTCGTGGTCTAAAAATTCAATGCCGTTGATCCACTTGGCGCTTTTCCATGCGTATAGGTGGGGAATGACCGTTCGCATAGGGCCACCATGCTCTGGCGGCAGCGGTTCGCCAAACAGCGTATGGGCAAAGAAGTTTTCTTCCCGCACAAAATCATCCAGTGTCAAATTGGTGGTGTATCCGCCGTAGCAGTGCTGCTGAATGTGAGTAGCTTTGGGGTCAACTTGAATCGCTTGCATGAAGTCAGTGACTTTGACTCCTGTCCATTTCACATCCAGTTTGGACCAGGTGGTAACGCAGTGAAAGTCAGCAGTGAAGTCACTCTGCGGCAGGTCAAGGAAGTCTTGCCAGGTAAATGTTCGCTCGTCTACCAGCCCCCAAATTTTGAATTCCCAAGCTTCAAATGAAATCTCCGGTGTCTGACCGTAGGTTAAGACGGGAAATCCCTTGGCGAGATGCTGGCCGGGGGGAACGCGATCGCGCTGGTCGGGTTCAGGTTTGGTGAAGAATTTCATTGCTGGAAAACTATAGCGACTATGCCTGAATGTAGCCAATCCTAGCAAACTTGACGACTAGCTTTGGAGTGAGCTCAATTGCGATCGCAACGTTATCTGCTTTTTGGCTGTTGTATGCTTGCAACTTTGAGATGCAAGCATACAACAGCAACAGAACTATACAGCATCTATGAGGGCTGTTTGGACTTGGCCGACGAGCGGCGACGCAGTAATTTTAATCGTTCCTGCAAGTGGTTCAAATCAGGGTTGTAGCCGCCGTAGCGCCACTGGACATAGGCTTGGGAGATTTCTTCAATGATGTTGGCGCGTTCGGTGTTGACGTGGGTATGGGCTTTTTGGGCATATTCCAGCGGCGTTTGAATGGGAGATTTGGGATAGCCAATGTGAGTCAGCGATCGCACCATTTGCTGATACAGACGCTCCATCGGTGGTAGTTTGGCTAGCCATCTGCGATCGCGCCAGTCCTGCCAGAGTCCCCACAGCAGCCAACCAGCTAGCCCCAGTAGCGTGGTAATGCCGAGGCCAGTGAGGATGCCGACCCAGCCGTTGGAAAAGAGCTGAATGAACCAGGTCAGTATGTTACCAATCGTGCTGAAGATGGCCCCTAAAAAGCCTGCAACTGGCGAGGGCAACCAGCCTGCGACCCAGCTCCAGATCTGTTGCAGCGTGCTGAACGTTTCCCGATCTTCAATGGAAACAGGAACCACTTCATGCCCCGGAATGGGGTCGAAAGCAAACCAGCCTAATTGAGGGAAATATACCTCTGTCATGGCGTACGCGTCGGTGTTTCGCACCACGTAGTAGCCTGTGAAGGGATTGAACTCACCGGGCGCGAAGCCCATGACTAACCGGGCGGGGATGCCAAGCGAGCGCAGCATGACGGTGAGCACGGTGGAAAAATGATCCGGATAACCACCGTTGTATTTGAATAAAAACGCTTCAACTAAATCTTCATCTGTCTCCAAAAACGGCATGTCAGGCTGAATTTCGTACTGCTGTTTGAGGGCTTGGGCTAGGTAAAGCGCTTGCTCATAGGGTTTAGTGATGGGCTGTTCAGATTCAGCCAGCAAATCCAGTGCTTTCTGGCGGATGCGATCGCGAATGTCAGCCGGAATTTGCAGATAGTGGTTGCGGATAGATTCAGAATAGTCGGTACTTGCCTGACCCAGTGCGGTGCGATCGCGAATTGGCACCTCGGAAATAACCGTATAGGTTAAGCCTGGCGTCAGAATCAGAGGTGATCTCAAGCCACCTTCCGCATCGACTGCAATCTGCTCGGTCGGAAAATAAAGATGCTCTGGCTCATAGAGGGCCGGAATCAGATTCACAAAGTCCGTCACCATTGTGTAGGTCTGAACGACATCCTGGGTCGGTAGGATGGAGGACTTTTGTGGCACTGTAAAGCGATAAGACCATCTGGAGCGATCCAGCTTAAACGTATTGTCATTCCGCGAAATTTCCCAGCCCTGGCCTGTATAGCGATCCATCGCCAGCACTCGCCAGAAGCCAGCGGCCTGCGATCGCACTCGCATTAGAATCTCAGGCTTTAGCTCACCGCGCAGATTCAGGTTGACCCGCTGATTAAACCCATAGTAAAAGCGAGAATCTGCTACACCGGGGCCTTCTAATCTAGACGAATTAAGGCCGCCAGACCCGCTGCCTTCTCCTCCCTCTTGAACATAGCCCGGATTATTAATGCCACGACCATCAAAACTGCCCTTGAAGTCAATTGTGGAGCTAACTGGATAGGTTTCGAGCTGATATCCGGGTAGGCGTGGCAAGAATGCGAAAATCAGCAGTCCCAGCCCCAGCGTAATCGCCAGCATGATAAGCAGGCGGCGAATAGATAGATTTGTTTTCAGCGGTTGCCAGCCCTGCTTCAGTAAATTAATGCGCGATCGATAGTCCAGTACCAGAACCGGCAGTGCGATCGCTAAAAAGATAAGCAGCAGTGGGGCAAAGGTAAAAGTTTGGCTAATCGTCGCGGCTACGCCGAGGAGAATGAGACCAATCGTGATCGAGTAGCCTAAATCCTTCCGGCGCGGCAAATCAAAGCTGTGTAGAACCTGAAGATGGATCAGCAGTTCGGCCAATAGAATACGCGTGTCACCCGGTTCGGCCCATAGGCGCATAAAAAACAGCCCGAGTGCTAGCAGCATGCCAATGGCAATGCAGAATTTGACAATCACATTGCGCTGATGGCGACGATACCAGCTCCACACGGCACCAATGGCGCTGAACGGAATGGCCAGCAAGTTGAGCAGTGAAGTACTAGTGACGCCAGCCGAAGCCACAGTAATGGACAGAATCCCGACGATAACGAGCAGTTGCACCAGCACTCGCAGCGTGATGGAGTCTTCAGTCTGAGTCGGTTCAGTAGGCTGAAGCCGCTGCTGTAGGTCATCTAGAGCTTGTTGCAATGAACTACGCTTGGCGTCTGAACGGGTGGAACGATCCGCAACTGGCATAGTGGTTGAAGTACAGGTTCAAGAACTGCGATCGCTTACGACCTACCCCCAAACATCCAACCGTGACACCTTCTTCAATCTGGCAATTTAGTAATCTAGCCACATCTAGGCCGCACCTAGGCAGGCTTTCTGTAAAAGTCCCGCATCACGAGACTTTTACAGAAAACTAAAAACGTTTCTATAGGGTTTCATCTGGGCCAATCTGAATCGCAAACCGAATCGGTGATGGATCAGACGACGACAGAATCAAATCAAAGTAGTGCAGGGATGGATTTGGGGGGGCAGTAAGGACTAAGTTTAGTGTACCCGCATCCTCTCGCTGTTTGGCCAGAACCGCAGAGTCGAAGTTGCGATCGCGCACATCATTAGCGCTATTGACCAAGCAGATTCGCCCACCTGTAGGCAGTTCAGCGTCTACTGTCAGTTGCTGAGGACTGTACTGCAGCTGCAGCTTGATCTCACCCACTGAGGTGTGCCACTGCCGCTCCAGCAGGGGCTGTTCTGGCGAGAGTTTGAACGTGAGCGTGTCCAACAAATCGCGAGCGGCGAGCAGGGACAATACCATCTGCTGTACCGGAGCCGCATCCTCGTAGCTGGAGGGTAGTTCTGTCGCTGAGAGGCTGGATAGTCCAGACCGATTAGGAGACATTAGCACCGCACCAGCTAAATGGTTGAGGGTAGGCAGCTCATCTGGAAACAGGGTTTCAACCACCTGAACCAGTTTTAGACCAGACTTCATAGAGGTTTGGATTGCCGCTTGCGCCCGCTCAATCAAAATTGCCATGACCGAAGCTGGTAGCGCCACTGGCCACTGAAATTCCCGCAGTTGGGTCTCCCAAAAGATGGCAGGAACCGCTTCTGCTTCTACGCAGTCTGCATAGTCTAGCGGATAGTCTTGAATTTCTTTTTCCCAAGGAAATAAGGGGGGCTTTCGTGCAATTTCAATTCTCAAACGACGTTTGAGCAGGGCATACACATGATGTTTCACTGTAAAGTTTTCTCCCGACGCAAGTGATGAGGATTCCGCGCCTTCATCTGGAATGTGAAATCCCAAACGAGACGGTAAATGATCACTCAAATCTTCTGAATCCAGTGGATCCCATGATTCGTGTGACGGCAGCTCAGCCTCCTCAGCGAACAAGGATTCACTATCCCTGTCGGCATCTGCCCCTGATGACCTATCTGGATAATCGTGAGGGGACTGTAAGAGCCACCGAAGTAAACTCTCTGCTGCTTCTGAGTCTCTATTCATCACCTAATATCCCTGCTCCGGACATTGAGCAATTTCTAATGTCCCAAGCTTGCTCTAGAAGTTTCGACCATTGTCGCTGAAGCTGGGTTGCAGTACAACCAAGCTCCCGTAAAATTTCAGCATCTTCTAACCCAGATAATTTTAAGGCCAGCAATTGCTGTTGTGGTTCTTGCAGTTCCGCCTGAAACTGTCGCCATTCTTCAGGCGTTAATCCTAGGTTGCGCTCTAAATCCGCTTCAAGCCACTGATGCACTAGTTCCCAATGGTGAGACAGGGCGAAGCGAGTCAAGTGGTACTTAAACCGCTGCTGCAAATAGTCTCGCTGACGCGGATTCAGATTTAGAGCTTGTTCAATTTCCTGAGCTGATTGGTCTTGCAGCCGCAGTTCAAAATAGGCGGCACAGTCTTCCTGATTGCGCTCTCGCAAGTAGTCCACAAGTTCTTGAATCACGCGATCGCGCAGGGCGTTTCCGGCTGGCTCGGGTGCCTGCGCGACAATCTGCTCCCGAACTCGCTGTGCTGAAGCTGCACTGCGCGGCTGGTCGTCATCTGTGCCTGCTTCGGTGGCTTGTTCTAAATCAATTGACAGTTCCGGTGGCTGCTGCTTAGAAAACGTTTTGGCGCGTAAGATAATGATCTGCTGGCTGCGGCGACCCGGTAACGGAATCCGCCGCTTGCCATAGCGTTCGCTAAACGCCATGTACTCACTCAGCTCTAGCAGCGTGCGAGGACAATAATCGTCCGGCATCTGATTCTCACGCCGAAACGCATTCAAGGTTTCCAGGTAGAATCCTTGTAGAAAATCTTCAATGATCGTCAAGCGAGCTTGATAGCTCGACCGCACTTGGGGCGGTGACATATAGCGATAGACAATGGCGCTGAGCGTACTGTGCAGCTCAACACGCCCTTGCCGGGAACCCAATTTATAATACTTGAGGCACTGATCGCGACGATGACGAATGAGCGATCGCGCCCAAGATTCGATATCGCCAGATGTTTGAATGCGATGGCTTTCAGTACAAACGCGTTGCACCTCGGCATAAAGCCGCTGAGCAACAGCCTGACAGCTTTGCTCAGAAGCGCCCGTCGCTTGCTGTAATTCATTAAGGAGTGTTTGCAAAATAGCTTCCACGTTCAGTAGGAAGGCAATCGCCCTGATGGTCTACATAATCTTTTCTGATGAAGCAATAGCACCCCTTGATCTATTGCTTATCCTACTGGAGGCTGAACCGAATGACTACAGTGGTTCTGCGGGTTCTTAACTACAACTTTATAGATGGATTAAGTATGTTTAGTGAATCTAAATTTTTTTGAGTTTGGAACCCATTTAGGTGTTATCTGCGTCAATTACAGCTTTTATCCGGAATTTGCTACCGACTATTAATACCTGGGCGTAATAAAACCTAGATCTCTAAACCCTGCGCCGAAACAAGCAGTGAAAGACTGACTTAGTCAGTCTTTCACTGCTTGTTTGATTAGGATACGACGGCGTGTTCTTTCTCCGTTTCAGGAATGCGAGCTTCGGTGTTGCTGTCGAACCAGTGAATCATCCGAGGTGCGATCGCAAGTGCCACCTCTTCACCACCCCACCGATGCTCCGCTGGCAATAATGCTCGAATGGTGTAATTGGAATCTTCTACATGGACACTGAGCAAATTGCTCATGCCCAGATTTTCAACCAGAAAAACCTTGCCGCGCACAGTATAGGCATCATCAGGACTAGCCAGCCGGATATGTTCTGGGCGAATTCCCAGCAGCACCTCCGGCGCAGAACGGACGGCATCGGGCACGGGAAAGCCAAACTTGCCCAGCATGGCCTTGCCGCCATCAATCGGCAGGTTCCAGATATTCATTTGTGGACTGCCAATAAAGCCTGCCACAAAGCGATTAGCCGGATGAGTATAAATCCGTTCGGGTGGGTCGAGCTGCTGCACATCACCTTCGTACAAAACGGCCACTTTACTGGAAAGCGTCATCGCTTCCACCTGGTCGTGGGTGACGTAAACCACTGGCGCTTGCTGGGTTTCGAAGAGCTGCTTCAGGTCAGCCCGCACCTGTTCCCGCAGCAGTGCGTCTAGGTTACTCAGCGGTTCATCTAGCAGAAACACATCTGGGTTGCGCACCAGTGCCCGACCCAGAGCGACCCGCTGGCGCTGACCACCGGACAGGTTGCTGGGCTTACGGTCGAATAGATTTTCTAGACCTAAGAGCTGAGAGGCCTCGCGAACCCGACGTTTAATCTCATCACTGGGCATCTTGCGCAGCTTCAAGCCGGAGGCCATGTTGTCATAGACAGTCATGTGGGGATAGAGCGCATAGCTCTGGAACACCATCGCGATGTTGCGATCGCCCGCTTGCACGGATGTCACCCGTTTGCCGCCGATAAAGATGTCACCACGGGTGGGCTGTTCTAGTCCGGCGATCAGGCGCAGCGTGGTGGATTTACCACAGCCGGATGGCCCCAGCAGCGTCAGGAATTCGCCTTCATCGACCGATAGGGAAATATTTTTAACTGGCACAATGCCAGGGCCATAGGTTTTGTTGAGGTTTTTGATTTCAAGTTTAGACATAGTGGTTTTAACGTAGTTTCAGCGTAAATATCTGTAGCCGCTTCCAGTTTGAAAGACCAGTTTGAAAGATCAGAGATCGTTGCTCCCCTGCTCCCTCGGATCGTGCTCTAGGACTGTGGAAGAACGTTTTCAGCTTTTAACCCTTAACCGCGCCGGAGGTCAGACCCTGGACAATCTTGCGCTGGAAGAACAGCACCAGCAGCACCAGGGGCAACGTACCCAGCACTGTTGCAGCTGCAATTGGGCCATAGGGAATTTCAAAAACTGAGGAGCCGCCGATTTGAGCTGCTGCCACCGGAATGGTTTTCTTGGTTTCTGCCGTCATGAAGGTGAGCGCAAAAATAAACTCATTCCAGGCAAAGATAAATGTCAGAATACCCGTCGTGACTAGGGCTGGCAGCGTCATGGGCAGCACGATTTGCGTCAGGGTTTGCCAAATGCTGTAGCCATCGACTTTGGCCGCATCTTCTAGATCTTTTGGCAGCTGCTGAAAGAAACTGCGCATCACCAAAATGGTCAGCGGCAGGTTGATGGCGGTGTAGGGAATGATCAGCGCCAGATAGTTGTTGGCCAATCCCAGTGCTTGCACAATTTCCAGCAGGCCCAAAAACAGCAGGATGTAGGGGAATAGCGTCACGACGAGCACCAGCGTGACAATGACCCGTTCCCCTTGTAGTTTGAGCCGCGCCAGGGCATAGGCAGCAGGCGCACCCAGTGCCAGGCATAACAGGGTGGAAATAATCGACACCAGCGCACTGTTAAACATGTACAGGTGGAAGGGCCGCCGCCGAAACAGATCCAGATAGTGATCCAGCGTGAGCTGATCGGGGCCGGGAAAATAGACGTTGGGAACTGCCGAAATCGCGTCGTTGGTCTTAAACGAGGTCAGCAACTGCCACAGGACAGGCGCGAGGCTGAACACGATAACTAAGATGACGCAGATTGTCAGCAGCACGCCCTTGATCGTCACTTTGGGCCGATCGTGGGCTGGCGCAGTGTTGGTTGGGGGTGTTGTGGTTGTCATGGTTATACTCCTGCGGCCTGCTTACGAACTTTGGAAATCAGCCAAGCTGCGATCGCAACTGCAATGATCAGGACTAAAAAGGTCACAACCACCAACGCTGCACCATAGCCAAAGTCGAGATAGCGCATGACGGTGGCATAGATGTAGAGCGAAACCATTTCGGTTGCCCCGGCTGGCCCACCTCCAGTCATCACTTGAATCAGGTCGAAGATGCCGAAGGACTGGGCGAAGCGGAACAGGGTGGCAATCAAAATCTGCGGCATCAGGAGCGGTAAGGTGATCTGGCGAAAGCTTTGCCAGGGGGAGGCTCCGTCGATGGCATGAGCTTCGTACAAATCTTCTGAAATGGATTGCAGACCCGCCAGCAGCAAAATCGCCACAAACGACGTGGTCTTCCAGATGTCTGCCGCAATCGTAGCCATCAGCGCCAGTGTGGGATTGCCCAGCCAGTTAATGGACTGATCGATAATGCCTAGCCGCAGCAAAATGTCATTCCAAACGCCGAACTGGTCGTTAAAAATCCACGTCCAGGTGAGGGCGATCAGCGCGGTGGGCAGCGCCCAAGGCAAAATGGCAATCGTTCGTACTGCGCCCCGACCGCGAAAGGCGCGATTCAGCACCAGTGCGATCGCCATGCCGAGGGTTAACTCCAGCACAATGGCAAAAAAGGTAAAGACGGTCGTGTTCCAGATACTGGCCCAGAACCGACCATCGCCCGCCATCCGGACGTAGTTGTTCAATCCAGAAAATTCGGGCTGTAGGTTAGTGCCCAGGTTTTCGGTGAATAAACTGAGCACGAAGGCGCGGCCAATGGGGTAGGCGAAAACCAGCGCGAGCAGAATCAGCGCTGGGATTAACAGGAGCCAACCCGTGAACCGCTCTCGTTTTTCAACGGTATCTAAGTTCAACATGGGTTCAATTCAAATCTCAATTTACGTCCCTAGATTTATGTGCCGAGCACTTGGCGCGTTTCCCGCGCGGCGGCATTCATCGCATCTTCTGGCGACATCCGTTCGGTTAGCGCGGCGCTGAGGTAGCGCTGCAAAATATCAGAAACCTGGGCATACTGGGCAATCGGTGGCCGCAAGACTGAGTTTTGCACCACCTCTAGCAGATCCGGCATAAATTCGTACTGCGCCACTACGTCGGGGTCGGTAAAGAGAGAACGCCGACTGGGCACGTAACCGTTATTTAAGATGAACTGTTTTTGGATCTCCGGGCTGGTGAAAAATTCAATGGCTCGCCACGCTTCCTCTGGATGAGGGGTAGTGCGAGAAATGCCAATGCCCCAGCCACCCTGACAGGCGGCACTGTCGAAGCCCTGGGCATGGATCATGGGCTTAATGGCGATTTTGCCTTGTACGGGGGAGTCATCTGAATTGGCGAGCTGCCACACATAGGGCCAGTTCCGCATAAAGATGGACTCGCCGCTTTGGAATAAACGACGGGCTTCCTCTTCCTGATAGGTGGTGACACCCGGTGGTGAGACGCCTTCGTCAATCGTGTTTTTTAAAAATGCGATCGCATCTATGGCGGCTTGCTGATCTAGCCCAACTTCGCGGGTGTCGGGGTCAACCCAATAGCCACCAAAGCCTTCCAGCACTTCAACAAACATGGCCGACAGTCCTTCATACTGCCGACCCTGCCAAACGTAGCCCCAATCTGCATCAACAGATTCCTGTAGCTGTTTTGAGACTTCAACCAGTTCCTGCGCTGTTTCGGGGGGTTCTAGCCCGGCCTGTGTGAGCAGATCCTCACGGTAGTAGAGCATACCAGCGTCGGAGCGGAAAGGCATTCGGTAGAGGCCGCCCTCGTAGCGTCCGCCGTTGACATCGCCTTCTAGAAAATCATCTAGTTCTTCGGGTGAAACTTGGTCTGATAGATCCTGGAGCCAGCCTGCTGCTGCAAATTTCGGCACCCAGACAATATCCATGTAGACCAAATCGTAGGGAGAGTCACCCAGCAAAAACGAAGATGTATACAGGTCTTCAATCAGGTTAGTAGCATTTGGCCCTTCAACAATATCTAGTTGAATATCTGGATTTTGCGCCTCAAATTCTTCAATGATGCCCTGCCACTGTGCGCCTTCGAGCGCCTGCATCAGCACGGTCAGACGCACAGGCTGCTGGGAGAGGACTGAAATTCCAAAAAATAAGATACTAAAAAAGACGACAAATCCTAATGTTATGAATCGCAGCCGGGAACGGAAAAATTGTCCCAACTGATTAACGATGTGACTTCGTTCAGAAGCCGATGGGGTATCGCGCATATTATTCAATTGAGTTCAATGGGAGCTAGAGCACGAATGGCTCGCTTTAGCTTGGCAACCTTTAGCAATCTGTTTCGTGCGAGCTGTAGTGTTTGAATGTGGATTAATCACGTGAATATAAGTGGATTAACCCCCAGCCATTGAGCCATTTCATGCTCTGAAAGCGATGAAAATTAAGGCTGACTTAATGTTTAGGCTAAGCTTTGGCTCAATGCAATTGATGCGCGATCGCACTGCGATCGCAGCAAATTTCAGTTAATTTTATTGTCGATCTGCTGTTAATCGGTTGACGATTAGCAGTCGATTGCATCAATTACAAGATCGCAAAACTACAAGCAAAAATTACGAACAAGATTGCGAAAAATTATATTGGTGACAACTGCCATTCCAGCCACATTCTATCTCTTTGACGATGGAGTACAGCCCCAAAATACATCCAACGCAAGATGAAGTTCTACCTTTCGACAGAGATTAACAGCTTACGCCCTATCGCTCTGAAACAAAGCTGTAACATGGCGTTGCGTTTGTTCACATAGCGGCATTTTAGTGGTCTTGCTTGAATCTTGCAGAAAAGCAAAATCATCGCTTTGGGTTCTTGAAATTAGGCGAACTAGATTTGGCCGGTTTTGAGGCGACGGAGCAACCAGTCAAATCGCACTTTTGCGATCGCAACATTCTCAGACATATCCTGCGATAAATCTTCTTCCTGCATTTGATCGTGGAATTCTGTATCGTCGGGCTGACTGACCCGCCTGCCCATCACCCGCACCGTTCCCCGTAGGCGGTTGGAGAGCAAGACCGCCAGGGCTCGGTAAAAGCGAGAAGCAAAGCCCGTATCGAGATTGAGTCGCTCGGCTAGCTTTTCACGGGGCAGCGTCAGCAGCAAGCAGGGGGTTAGCGTTTTAACGGTAGCAGAGGGCGGTCGCGAATCAATGAACGACATTTCGCCCACGATGTCACCTGTGACCAAGCGAGCCAATTCGTGTTTAACGCCAGTGACCGTGACACCGAGTGTCCCTTCTAGGACTAAAAACAAGGCGGTTGCGGGGACGCCTTCTTGAATCAAAATTTCTCCAGCCGGCAGTTCTTGACGCTGACCCACTTCCAAAATCCAATCCACGTCGTCATCGATGAGTTCTCCCAGGATATAAAGGACTTGTTGCATGTCAGCTCAACTCTTTGGCGAATTTTGGGCGAAATGGATGTTGTTGATTGTAATTAACGGTAGTGATGTGTAGGTAATAAGTTTGAAAACCACCTCACCACTACTGAACTACTACCGATCTTAAACATTCCTCAACTTCATAGATGCCCTCTAAAGATACGCTAATGGATGATTTTGTCCAACACCGTGGAAAATGACACCAAAATCAACATAATAATTCTCAATCCCATTCGCTAAGATCACGTCATGGCTTGGAAGCGTCTCATTCTACTCGTTGTCGTCTTGGTGGCACTGGTCGTGCTCACCATACAGAACCTGTCGCCCTCCCTACCGCTCGTCTTTTTGGGGGGACAAACTCAGGCGCTGCCGCTGGCGTTTTGGTTGCTATGTGCGATCGCACTGGGCAGTTTAGTCACAATCCTGATCGCGCTACTCACGACTCGTCCTCCCTCCCGTGAGGGTTGGCGACGCCGCCCTGCTGGTTTCAGCGTGCCGCCCCAGGATGAACCACGCGATCGATCCACTAATCGTCAGTCTTATGACACGAATTACGGCTTTTCGGCTTCGGCCACGCCGCGTTCCGATTCAGCCTACGCCTCGGGCTATCGCTCGGACTATCAGTCAGCCTACGAACCGGATTACAGGGCGAATTACGGGACAGACCAGGCCAGTACTCGGTCTAAAGCAGCCAATCCCGTCAACCAAGCTGGACGGAAGATCTCAGATTGGATGTCGAACTGGGGACAGTTTTCGCGCCGCCAGTATATGGACTGGGACGAACGCGATCGCGGTTTGGAAGAGTGGGAAGACTGGGAAGGCTATGAAAATTTGCATCGGCCTCAGCCACCGCGAGATGAGTTTGATGAATTAGAGGATTTAGAGCGCGATCGCAACTCAACCTATACGCCTCCGCCGCGCGACTACGAACCCCGTACCTATGAGCCACCAAACTACGAGGTCGCTCAGGAACCAGAAGAAACCTATCGTTCCGGTTCCGCCTATTCCTACAGCTATCGTAAAGCTGGGGATGCGGGTGGTCATGTCGATAATATCTACGATCGCAGCGACGATGACGAACCGGAGACGATTGATCCGCAAACCGTTTATGACGCCGATTACCGAGTCCTCACGCCGCCCCAATATCCAGAGGCTGAAACACCAGACGATTATGGTGATCCATATGATAGTGGCTACAGTGATGATTACCAAAATGATAGCTATGCCAGTGACCCTGGCTACAGCGAGCCAGATTATGTAGACGATAACCGCGATCGCTACAGCCCTGAAAATCCTCAATGGCGCGATCAAGTTCCGCCTGATCCAGTCCATCCGCAGGGGGAGGCAAGTCAGCACCATTCTGGGAGTCCGCAGTCGGCGGAACCCAATCCAGATGCTGAACCTTGGGAAGATTGGGATTCATTTATTGAACGCAAACAGCAAGACGATAAGCGTTGGTAAATCGCAAACGCAAACGACTCATAAACATAAACAGTAAACATAAACAGCAAAGGGGGCAGTCACAACTGCCCCCTTTGCTGTTTATGGAGTAGGAATATTACGCAACCGTCTCTAGCTCAAGCGCAGAGGCCGTTTGGCTGATTTGTGATGAGCGGAAGTGAGTTGCCTTCAGCCAGTCTGCAATCCGAATCGACATGGAAATAATCATTAGCGTTGGATTGGCATATCCCGTGGTGGGAAAGGTCGAACTGCCAGCGACAAACAAGCCATCGACGCCATGCACCTGACAGTTTGGATCAACTACGCCTTCCTTCGGATTGATGGACATCCGTGTCGTGCTGGTGGGATGGGAGCGATCTTTCATGCGATGCCGCCACGGTTCGTCAGAATCTAGCCAGTCTTCTAAAATCAGCGGTGGCAGCTTGAGCCGCTGCGATTCCTGCTGAATGAGTTGGCCTAAACGGCGCACCGACTGCTTTTCCAAGTCGCTAATCCGCCAGTCAATCTTAGATAGCGGCATTCCCAGCGCGTCTTTCTGCTCAGACAGCATGACGCGACTGTCGGGATTGGGTAGCTGCTCGGTGAGACAGTACACTTCCAGTTCTTTGGCCCGGCTGACGGGTGGGCGCTTCACCACGCGATGCTGATACAGCCCCTGTGCTACCGTATCGGGATGCGCCAAAAGCGCTAATACGTCCCGATGCATAGGGGTTGAAACCTGACGGACTTTCTTGATGCGATCGCGCAATCGCTTGATCGCTTCCCACGGATCATCGTCAGCGGTGGTGGGATTCAGGTAAGCGGCGCAGTTTAGCAAACCTTCTCGCTTCTGGATCTCTGGACTGAGGGCAATACCTCGGTTGTAGTAGTGCTTGCCCGTTTGGTTAAACAGCCAGTAGTTGCCGAAGTAGTTGTTGATTTTGGTGAAGTGCTTGGGAGCAAACGTGCCCAGTACGGTGCCGGGATGGTCGGCTAGGAAACGGCCAACGGTGTCGTTCTGGTTGCCCACGCCCTGCGGCACAATCCGATTAGAGGCCAGCAATAGACGAGCGTTTTCTACGCCACCGCAGCAGAGGATGACGACGTTTGCCTGAATCCGAGCCTGCTTATGCTCTAGCGTGCTGACATCGACGGACTCAACTTTGGTGCCCTGCTGATTGGTGTTAATGTGCGTCACGTTGGCGTGCATCAGCACATGAATATTGGGCACATCCTTTAGCTTGGGGAAGAAATTTGGCCCAAAGCGCACAGGCTCTCGGTTGGTATTAGAAACTTTGCTGTACTGCCAAAACTGGTTGCTCAATAAGCTGGAATCAAACTTAGGTGCTGAGGCAGAGGCATTTAATGCCTGCTCAAGCCGTTGATCGTAGTAGCTGGGGCCTAAACCTAAGTTTTTGCCTGCTCGTTCTAAGTATGGCGTTAAGCTCTCTAGCTCAATCGGCCAGCCAGAGTAAGGTACCCAATCGCGTCGCTGGAAGTCCATTTCGTTAAATGGAGCGCAGCGACCAAACCAGGTATGGGTACTGCCGCCCAAGATGCGATTGCGGACTCGCTCCTGGGGCATGCGGGGAACGCCGACGCTTTCAATGTCGTAGAGGGCTTGAGTGTCTGGTTCTTCGGTATAGCCACCGCTTTCGATAACCCAGACTTGAATGTTCGAGCCAGCAAACTCTTTGGCAATCGATAATCCGGCTGGCCCAGAACCAATAATGCAGATATCGGTTTCGATGACTGCATTATGTTCAAAGTCTCTTAAATCGCTGACACTCATGTTAATTTCCCAGTAATTTCGTCAGATATCTAAGTCATGAATTGACGAGATCAAGCAGTCCCCCTTGTGAGTTGTGCTTTTGCATACATTCACATAAGCCACTCATCCAAAAGCGGGCCAATCTGCATCTGTATATCGCACGATAACCGCATCTATCCGTAGATGTACCTTGGTTGTGTTTTTGATTTACAGAATCTATATTTAATCGGGATAAATCTGGGGAAAAGAATTAAGTACGGATGAAGCGGTTGGACAGGTTAGGGGTTGATTGCGATCGCAAAATGAGAAAATCCCTTGTGCTGCAACAGCGCAACACAAGGGACTCTTGAGTACTCTATTTAGCTCCTGCTCCTAGTTAACTCCAGCCTTCAATCGGGGCAAAGCCTTGACGCTGGACGTTTTCGGTGACGCTGCGCGGTTCGAGGAACTGGAGCAGATAGTCGGGGCCACCTGCCTTGGAGCCAACTCCCGACATCTTGAAACCACCGAAGGCTTGCCGCGAGACGATTGCGCCCGTGATGCCTCGGTTGATATAGAGGTTGCCGACTTCAAATTCTGCGTAGGCGCGGTCAATATGCGACGGGGTGCGGGAGTACAAACCACCTGTGAGCGCGTAGTCTGTGCCGTTGGCAATGGCCATTGCTTCGTCAAAGGTTTGAGCTTTAATGACTGCTAAGACTGGGCCAAAAATCTCTTCTTGGGCAATCACGGCATCCGGGGCCACGTCAGTAAAGATGGTCGGCGGCACGAAGTAGCCTGTATCTGGCGCATCGGCAGACAGAGCCAGCGTCGCTTCTGCTTTGCCCTGCTCGATGTATTCCTTTATCCGAGCTTGAGCGGCGGCATCAATTACGGGGCCGACCCCGGTTGCGGGTTCATCCGGCGCACCGACATTTAGCGATCGCGCGGCTTCCACTAGGCGATGAACAAAGTTGTCATAAATGGGTGCTAGCACAATTACGCGGGAGCAAGCCGAGCATTTCTGACCGCTGTAGCCAAAGGCGGAGTAGACCACGCCCTGCACGGCCTGATCCAGGTCGGCACTTTCGTCCACAATCACGGCATTTTTGCCGCCCATTTCGGCGACGACCCGCTTCAGGTGCTTTTGTCCCGGCTGCACAATCGCGGCATCGGCGTAGATGCGGCAACCAACTTCCCGCGATCCGGTGAAGGTGATCATATGCACGTCGGGATGCTTGACCATGTGAGCGCCGACGGTGGAGCCTTTGCCGGGGACATACTGGAAGACGCCCTTGGGAATGCCTGCATCGACTAGGATTTCCGTGATTTTGGCCGCAATCACCGACGAGGTTTCAGCAGGTTTTAGCAGCGTGCAGTTGCCCGTAACCAGCGATGCAACGGTCATTCCCATCGGAATGGCCAGTGGGAAATTCCAGGGCGAAATGACGACGGACACGCCGCGCGGTTGATAGCGATACTGGTTCGTTTCACCGGGCAGATCGTGGTTGTAGCCGTTGTCAAGCTTCTCCATCTGGTCGGCGTAGTAGCGACAGAAATCAATCGCTTCGGAGACTTCCGGATCAGACTGGCTGAGGGTTTTACCGACTTCAAATGCCATCCAGGCGCAGAGTTCTGCCCGCCGCTGTTCCAGTAAATCGGCGGCTTTGCGGAGGATATTGGCTCGTTCTGTTGCTGGCGTGGCTTTCCAGGCTGGGAATGCGGCTTTGGCGGCTGCGATCGCAGTTTCTGCCTGTTCGACACTCAATAAGCCAATGTGACCGACAACTTCGCTGGGGCGAGCGGGATTGACGGAATCGATTTGGCTCTCAGTTTCGACTCGTTCGCCATTGACCAGCGGCAGATAGGTTTGGCCGAGCTGCTGGCGCACGGTTTTTAAGGCTTGGAAGAACTTAGTTCGCTGCTCGGTAACGGCAAAATCGGTATTGCGAGCGTTCTCAAACGGCACGGGCACGTCTGGATAGGGCGCAGTGTCGGCCTGATCAATTTCTGCCATGACGGGTGGCGCGATTAGCTCCTCGGCGGAGCGTTCTTCCACACTTTGGCGCAGGAAGGAGCTGTTGGCGGTGTTCTCCAGTAGACGCCGAATCAGGTAGGCCATGCCGGGAATCAGCTCACCGTAGGGGCAGTAGACCCGCACCCGAAAACCCTGCTGCACCAGTGCTCTGGCCAGCTTATCGGCCATGCCATAGAGCACCTGTAGCTCAATCCGGCGGGGAGGAATTTTCAGCTCCCGCGCGATCGCAATTGCATAAGCCTGCGATCGCACATTGTGGCTGGCGATGGCGGCATAGAGATACTCGTTATTCTCCAGCAGCAGGCGAGTCATCCGCTCATAGTTCACATCGGTGGATGATTTTTCGCTGTAGACGGGCAGCGGCCAGTCTTCCTGGGAGGCGTGAATCGTTTCCTGATCCCAGTACGCGCCCTTGACCAGACGGACGGTGACGGGTTTGCCGCGCTGTTTGGCCCATTCGATCAGGTCTTTCAAGTCGTGGTAGCTGTCGCGCAGATAGGCTTGCAGCGTCACACCAATGTCGGTGCGATCGCGGAATTCCGGCTCCAGCAAGATATCTTTCAAAATTGCCAGCGTCAGAGTCTTGTAGCGATACTGCTCCATATCGAAATGCACTGCTGCCCCGACTTCCTGGGCATGACGCAGTAGGGTGCGAATGCGATCGCTGACGACTTCACGACTGCCTTCGGCATCCAGCGGATCAAATTGGGAATAGAAGGCCGTGAGCTTGACCGAAACCTGTACCTGCGGCACTGGCTCACCGTCGGCCTGGTCGATTTGAGGCACGGTAGACCAGGATTTAGAGGCCGATACCAACTGCTCCATCAGATCCATGTAGCGCTGCCGATAAGAGTGCGCCTCTGCTTCCGTGATCACCGCTTCGCCCAGCAGGTCAACGGTGAAGGCCATTTTCTCTTTACGGAGCCGCTCAATCGTTTTAATTACCTGTGGGATGGATTCCCCGGCGATATACTTGTGCGCCAGGGTTTCAACCGCTTTTTTAAACGTCGTAGCTGCGATCGCAGCCGGAGGTGAGTTGGGGTCAGCAAAGTTGAGCAGTCCCTTCAGCATGCCGGGCAGCTCAACGGCTTCCGCGCCCATATATTCCTGTAAATGGCGAGCAATCTCGGCGTTGCTGTGCAGCGAGGGCAGGGTGTCGATAAAGCGAAAAAGCTGTACCCGCAGCCCGTCATGGGCCATTGCAATATCCAACAGCTTGTCATCCCAGCGCATTTGGTCGCGCACCTGGGACAAAAACGATCGTTTCTCTCGGGTGGCGGAGAGTAAATCTTTAGCAATAGCTTGGGTTTGAGCTTCGTAAGCCGTATCAGAAACTTGTAGCACCACGGTTGATCTTCCTCTTGTTCCGTTCGTGTTTGTGCGTTGATAGGGGTACATGGACAATGGATTTCGGACGGTACTTACACCAGCCAATATCATTGCCGTTTCAGAACTACCCGTGCGGTTTTATTCGTTTTTGGTTATTCGGAAGGGCAGCAATTGTTGAGGTAAACGATGTACCGTTGCTGTTGCGATCGCAATTCAAATTCGTCTCTCTCTATTTTCCTCTGTTCGGGGATCAAGCTGCTGTAAATCGTTGCAGGTTGTTGACATTTAGTTGACATTAGGAATATGTACGCACCCGATGTGCCGATTCAATGGCAAACCGTAGATATCAATCTTTGGTCGGAACGACAGACTCAAACGCTACATATTTGGCGAGCTAATTTAGACGACGCTAATTTATATCAGTCCACATTTTGGAACTGGCTAGCCGCTGATGAAAAAGACCGGGCCAATCGATTTCGGTTTGAGCGCGATCGCAACCGCTTTGTCTGTGGACGGGGCATTGTGCGCCACATTCTGAGCCAGTATCTGGCTCAAGCGCCCGAAACCATCCAGTTTGCCTACAGCGATCGAGGCAAGCCGTCGATTGCTGCGGCTGGTTTACCCGCTCAATTGGCCACCTTCTCCTTCAACGTATCGCACTCCCATCAGTGGCTACTGTGTGCGATCTCACCGGATTTGCAGGTTGGCATTGATATAGAAGGGGTGCGCGACATTGAGGCGATCAAACTGGCGGAACGCTTCTTCTCACGCGCCGAGCAGCAGTGGCTCAAGTCATTGCCTGTGCAGCAACAAAAAACGGCGTTTTTTGAACTGTGGGTCTGCAAAGAAGCTTACTTAAAAGCCGTCGGTACAGGGCTGGCTGACCTTTCAGATGTTGAAGTTCAGCGCTTATCTGCCCAACCGTTTGTATTAATGACTTCTCATAATCCAAACATAGCGAATTTTCAGTATGTTCAGCTTTTTCGGCCTCAGGCTGACTATGCGGCATCTGTAGTTGCGATCGCACCACCCCGATCTATTCAGTATTGGCAATGGCAACTGAATTCGGTTTGATGAAGCTGCAAAGAATTCGTTACAAAACTTAGCCAAAAACTGCGTAAATTTCCTGAAAATTTGTTGCATTGATTACAGTTTTTTGCGGCATGGGTATTCTTTCAGGAGAGGTAACTTATTCCTATGAAAGTTACTGTAGGGATTCAATATTCCACTAAAAACCGTTCATTCCTAGAGAGGACAATCGCCATGTCTCCCGATCTCGTCGATGGCCTATGGATTTCATTAATTGTGACCGTTGCCGCAATGGTCTTGTGTCCAATTTTATGCTGGGTATTACCGCCTCGCCAAGCTTAAAAATAGGTATTTAGTCTCATATCTTGTAGGTGCGTTTATTTATATGCAGCTACTTATTACTCTCAAAGAGTACTCCAAAGAGTTGGGTTTGCCCGTGCATCGCGGCGGCAAACTCAACTCTTTGCGGTTTCAAGTGAGGATATGGGTCTTGATTGGTGCAGAATTGAAATTTCAAAGGACTGCAGCGTATCGGGTAGGCTAATTGTTTTTTCAGCGTCGTAGACAGTGGACAATAACACTGTCCAATCATCCCGATTGATAGGGATATCCAGCGTCAACGGCTTCTCGTAGGAAAAGTTGATCAGCACCAGCACCATTTCCGTTTCGGCAATCCGCAAGTAGGCCATGTGCTCATGGGGATAATGGATTAGCGCTTGCCATTTTCCCCAGCGCAAAGCTTCGCTCTGGCGTCGAATCTGAATCAGCCGTCGATAAAAGTTCAAAATTGAGGCATCATCGCGCAGCTCGGTTTGGACATTAATCGTTGGGTAATTTTCATGGACGGGCAGCCACGGCTCAACGTCCTGGCCAAAGCTGAAGCCTGCCTGAGCCGAATCATCCCACTGCATCGGCGTTCGTGAGCCATCGCGCGGTGGCGGCGTTTCTTCCGTTTCACTCAGGACGATGGCTTTATCTTTAATTTTGTCCGGTGGAATCATGGTGTTGTCCACCATGCCCAGTTCCTGGCCGTAGTAAAGAAGGGGCGTGCCGCGTACCGTCAATAAGAGCGTTGCCGCTGCCTTTGCGATCGCAACTGAGTCAACACACAAACTGCACTCAATCCAGCGCGAGAGATGGCGCGGAATATCGTGATTGTCTAAGAAGTAAGCGGGCCATGCGCCCTCTGGCGTCACCAGTTCTTTCTTTTCAATTTCTCGCTGCAAATAGCCGGGATACCAGGGACTGAAGGGAAACTCAAACGTCAGCGGCAGGTGCAGCTCATCATTGTTGGCTCCGTAAAAGATCACCGAGTCGTAGAGGCGATTATCAATAAACGTTTCGCCAATTAAAACCCGATCCTCATATTCATCGATAACGGCCCGGAACTCCCGCATGATTTGGTGATTCTCGGGCAAGTTTTTGTCGTACAGATGATGAAAATTATTGTACTTATTCTTATCGCTGGCCCCATACTTGAGCGGATTGTCGCGGAAGTATTCATCTTTGCTGTAGGCACTTGACGCATCAAGCCGAAAGCCATCGACGCCCCGATCGAGCCAGAAGCGCACAATATCGTAAATGGCAGCTCGGACATCTGGATTGCGCCAGTTGAGATCGGGCTGATTCTGATTGAAGGTGTGGAAATAGAACTGATCGCGCTCCTCACAGTGCGTCCAGCCCGTACCGCCGAAGTAGGACAGCCAGTTGTTGGGTAAATCGCGGCTTTCGTAGGCATCCTGCCACAGATACCAGTCAGCTTTGGAATTGTCGCGGCTGGAGCGGGACTCCAAGAACCAGGGATGCTGATTCGAGGTGTGATTAACCACCAGATCCAGGATGACTTTGATCCCGCGCTGATGCGCCTGCTGTAGCAACTGATCAAATTCATCCAGGGTGCCAAATGTCGGACAAATATCTCGATAGCCGCTCACGTCATAGCCGTTGTCGTGCATCGGCGACTGATTAATCGGCGACAGCCAAATCGCATCAACTCCCAGCGCGGTCTGACTATTGGGATTGCCGTCATTGAGGTAATCCAGGCGCTGAATAATACCCTGTAGATCTCCAATCCCGTCGCCGTTGCCATCTGCAAACGTCAGCGGATAAATCTGATAAATCACGCCTGATTGCCACCATTGGTAAGTCTCTGACGCGGATGTTGCGGATGCGGGATGAATAGTCATAACGGAGATTGAATTAATTTCGATCAAAAATATTTACTACTTACCTGGGGGGAGATGACCAAGAATGGTCAGCGGATTCCGGTCGAAACAGTGATCACGCAGCGGATCGTCAAACTCTGCAAGTATATGGATGAAGTTCGCTCCTATCTGGGTGATCGGCCCATCAAGGTTAACTCAGCTTACCGCGATCCGATTACTAATCGTGCTGTTGGTGGTGCATCGCGATCGCGGCATATGGCCGGGGACGCGATTGATTTTTACATCGATGGTGAGCCTGTAGTGGATACATTCATGAAGCTGAAGAACTACCATCGGCAGGGTGGCTTAGCGGTCGGCAACGGATTTGTGCATCTCGATTTACGGCCTGGTGGCCCTGTGCGCTGGCGCTATCCCGGTGGCCCAGTGGTTGATTTGTGGTAAGTCGCCAGATTAAATACCGTGGCTTTTGCCAATCACCCAGTGGCGGCGGAAGAACCGCGATAGGCTCGACTCTTCTAGCTGAAGCGCGATTGGGCGACCGTGGGGACATGTGCGCGGATTCTGGGTCTGCTGCCACTGCTCGAGCAGCGTTTGCAGCTCTGCTGAATTCAGTGCCATGCCGTTGCGAATCGCTGTGCGACAGGCTGTTGCTACCAGTGCTGCGTCCAAGTCTCCACCCAAACTGAGCTCAATTAGCGCTTCGGCACAGTCTTCTCGTTGGGCCAGCCGTTCAGGAGCGGTGCGGACGGCCCAGAGCTGCTCGCCAAATGGGTCTACCTCCAGCCCAATTCGCTGTAGCTGCTCTACCTGTGCTTGCTCTAACTGCGGCAGAATAACGGGCGGTTCCAGCGGGACGATCTGCCAGCGATCGCACAATTGTTCATATAGCACTCGCTCATGGGCAATGTGCTGTTCAATTAGCCAAATGCCGCTGGGATGCTCTGCCAGAATGTAGGTGTTGTGGACTTGTGCGATCGCAGTTAGCTCTGAAAATTTAGCTGGAGAGCGGTCTTCATCGATGTGCGTGTTATCCGTGCCATCCGTGTGAGTCAACACATCCGCTATTTCGCTGGTGGATTGACTCACCGTACGGCGCGTTCCATACACCCCGTCTAGCTCCGCTGTTTTTAGCAGTTGATTGACCCGCTGCATACTGTATGTTTCCGCCAAACTGTCGGCATTGAGCTGAAGGATGTGGTCAATTGCCTGGGTCACTTGCTCCTGCCAAAACGGCAGCTGATGGAGGTAAATCTCAGTTTTGGCCGGATGCCGATTCCAGTCGATTTGCTCCGGCGGCAGCTGTAAATGCAGAAAGCAGACTGGATAGCGATCGCGGGGCAGCGTGCGCCGGAACGCCCGATAAATGGCTTGTTCTAGTTCCGGAGCCTGCACTGGCCGACCGTTGAGCGCAATCCGAATCCAGTCGGGGCGGTGACGATGGCAGCGGTCGGGCAAACCCAGCAGAGCATAGATTTCACTAATTTCGTTAATTTCATTAATTTCATCGATCGCTGCGGTTGTGTCGATTTCAGTTTCAGTTTCAGTTTCGGTTTCGATTTCGCTCTTGGGCGAGAACGTTACATTGTCTGCGTCATGATGCTCAACATAATTCTCAACAAGATGCTCGACAGGGTTCTGGGCTGGACTTTGGGCTGGGCTTTGGGCTGGCACCTTCACCACTGCATCGCGTAGATCACTCGGCTGCACGCCTCGAATCAACTGCGGCAAAATCTGTAATGCACTCTCGCTCGGCCAAATATTGAGCCAACTGCGATCGCGTAAGTGAACCTGCCAGGTTACATGTGGATGACACAGCGCCATCTGCTGAATGGTTTGCTGCACCGCCCGCATCTGCTGCGCTATTGATGGCAGGGCATCGCGCCGCGCCGCCCATGAGCCAAATAGATTCGCAACCGTCACCACTGTTCCAGGTGCGATCGCAACTGTTTCTACTGCTGTTACCTGGCCCTGCTGATTGTACGTAACCGCCCAGCCCTCCTGCTCTCCACAGCGGCTGCAAATGGCCAAATCCGATAGCTGCGCCAAGCTGTGCAGTGCTTCTCCCCGAAATCCAAGGCTGCTGACTCGATTCAGATCGGTGCGATCGCGAATTTTGCTGGTGCTATGCGCCGCCGCTGCCTGACTTAAATTCTCTAAATCCATGCCGCTGCCGTTATCGGCAACCTGAATTCGCCACTGTTCTGGCCACAGCGAAATCGTCAAGCGAGTTGCCTGGGCATCTAGCGCATTTTCGACTAATTCCCGCACCACTGCCGCCAGCGAATCAATCACTTCTCCGGCAGCAATCAGCGCAACGACATCTTGAGGTAAAGGGCGAATGGTAGACATATTCCCAGTCTACGCAAGCGGCCCGATTCTGTCGTAAGGCAATGGGCTCTCCAGTGAGTTTTCAGGACTGCGATCGCAATCTGCCCCTACCATCGATCTAAAATAGTAGTCTTGGTTTTCTTCAAGACCGCTGCTCCTACTCGCCTAACGTACGATCTATGACCGCTGCCAAGCCGAAACCTGCTATCTTTCGTCCCAATGTGGCTGCCATGACGGGCTATGTGCCCGGTGAACAGCCCAAACCGGGCACATCAATCATCAAACTCAACACCAACGAGAATCCTTATCCGCCCTCGCCTAAAGCGCTGGACGTGCTGCATCATTTGGATAGCGAATGGCTGCGGCGCTATCCCGATCCCTATGCCAATGCGTTTCGGCAGGCGGTGCAGGAAGCTCTAGGTGTGCCCTCGGACTGGGTCATTGTTGGCAACGGCAGCGACGAAATTTTGAATGTGGTGATTCGCGCCTGTGCGGAGGGTAACCGAACGGTAGCCTATCCGATGCCCACCTATGTGCTGTATCGCACACTGGCCGAAATCCAGCCTGCTCAAGCGGTTGAGATTCCCTATGGCGACGGATTTGAACTGCCAATTGATGCCCTAATCGCTGAAGATGCCGCCGTTACGTTCATTGCGACGCCGAATAGTCCGTCAGGACACGTGGTGCCCAATGAGCAACTGCGGCGATTGGCGGCGAATCTATCTGGTGTGCTGGTCATTGATGAAGCCTATGTTGATTTTGCTGATGAGACGGCGCTGCCGCTGATTCGTGAGTTCGATAATGTGATCGCGATTCGCACTTTGTCAAAGGGCTACTCGCTCGCAGGCCTGCGATTAGGATTTGGCATGGCCCAGCCCAGCTTGCTGAGTGGATTATTCAAAGTCAAAGACAGCTACAACATTGATGCGATCGCAACTCTAGTCGGTTCGGCAGCTATGCGCGATCAGGAGTATAAAAATGCCTGTGCGGAGCAGGTAAAAGTATCGCGGGCTGAGCTGTTTGATGCATTGCAAGCACTGGGCTTTGATGTCCTGCCGTCTCAAACCAACTTTTTGCTGGCCCGTCCTCCCGCTGGGAATGCGGCAGAGATTCAGCAGTTTTTGAAAGATCAAGGACTGCTAGTGCGCTACTTCAAACAGCCGGGTTTAGATGATAAATTGCGCATTACGGTTGGCACGGACGAACAAAACCAGCGGCTGTTGGCACTGCTGCGGCAGTTTTTGACCTAGAGAACATTGAATATCCCAGAGAGCATTTAGTATTGAGCCTGATTACTGTTGCGATTGATTTTTTTCATGGTTAGAATCAGTTCCTCTGTATCCTAAAGTAGTTCTGCCGTTGATAGAGCCGCTGTATTCTTGAGTCAAAGAATGTGTGTGACCTGTACCAATTAGGAAACGATTTAGGAAACGATGGATCTGGATCTAAAAATCACCCGTGCGATCGCAGTTGACTATGACGAACCGCAGGAGATTGCGATCGCGGATGGCCGCATTGTTGACGTTGCGCCGCAGATTAGCGCTTCGGCAGCGCAGCTAGTTGATGCTCAGAATAAGCTGGTGATTCCGGGTTTAGTTGATAGTCATATTCACCTCGACAAGGCACTGCTGCTGAGCCAGTATCCCGCTCAGGAAGGAACGTTTGCTGAAGCGCTCGAGCAGACGCTGCGCCTGAAGCAGCAGTTCACCCCCGCAGATATTCACCAGCGGGCTTGCCGAATTTTGGAGGCTGCGATCTCATTTGGCGTCACGGCCATGCGGAGCCATGTCGAGGTTGACCCGGTGATTGGGCTGATGGCAATGGAAACTCTGCTGCCGCTGCAGCAGAAATACGACTGGGGCATCACGCTCCAGATTGCAGCCTTTGCGCAAGAAGGGATTTCTAATCAACCAGGAACGGAAGATTTATTGAGACAGGCACTATCAATGGGCGCGGATTTGGTTGGCTCAGCGCCCTATGTTGATCCGGATCCGGTCGGCAACATTCGAACGATTTTTGATATTGCGCAGGATGTTGACTGTGATGTTGATTTCCATCTCGATTTTTTAGATAACGATGACCCGATGCTGGTGTCGGTTGTCATTGAGGAAACGCTGCGGCGGGGCTGGCAGGGACGGGTTTGTCTCGGTCATATGACGCGATTGGCAGGGTTGTCTCCCGCAGAATTGGATGCGATCGCAGCAGGATTACGCGCAGCGGGCATTTCGATTTTGGCCTTACCGGCATCGGATCTCTACATGATGTCGCGGGCCGATACGCATAATGTCCGGCGCGGTGTGGCCCCAATCCACTACTTGATTCAGCAAGGTGTTAATGCGGGGATTGCGACCAATAATGTGCAAAATCTTTTCACGCCCTTTGGCGATGGCGATGTGTTGAAAATTGCTACGCTGATCGCCCAGGTGCTGCAGTTGGGCACAACAACCGGGCATGAACTTTGCCTGGAGATGGCGACTACTCGCGCAGCACAAGCAATTGGCGTTCACAATTACGGTATCGCGGCGGGCTGTGCAGCGGATTTGGTCATTTTAGATGCAACTTCAGCCTCCGAGGCCGTGGCAACTGCTCCGGCTAGTCGCACGACGATTAAACGAGGGAAGGTGGTCGCGCAAACGAGTTTGCAAAAGAAGCTACTGGTTTCAGCGTAGCTTCTTGAAGAATTGATTTGTTACTTTTTATTGTATTTTTCCTAGTGGCACAGTTGAGAGGCGGTAAGCAATCTCTACATGACAGCCAATCGTGCTTATTTCGCCGTTCCAAAGTAGTGAACGTAGTGTTAGATCGCTTTCACCATATCAATACGAACAAAGAATTTTGACATTTCTGGAGGATAACCTTCTACAATTGCTAGGTTTGACGGCATGTATGTTGAGCTTGGCAACCATGTATCTTGACTTATAAACAAGCTATTTAGGAATACTTCAGGATTCTTAACTTCATCCTCCGATACAAATTGAAGGGTGCTACGAAATAAAAATTGATATCCCTTTTCGTTAGTTGTATTAATATCCCAAGGTATACCGTGATCTGTTTCTTTTGGTAGGTTCTCTGCTGATCCATAATGGAACTCGATCCAGTCTGGACGATAGTCCACTCCAAAAGAATATACCTCAACCGCCTCACCGCTTCTAAAAAGTATATATTGTTGCCAACCAGATACCTCTTCATATGCAAAGTATATACAATCTGTGTTCAAGCTTGCGGAAATAAATTGTGGAATTTCCCGCCTGCCAACCGCATATTCAAAAAGCGTCCAAAAGTGATTAACATATTGCCAAATTAGGATCTGATTACTATCAATAGTTTCGTAATTCCTATATACGTTTTCTATAAGTGGCTTCTGTAGCAATGTTGATAAGGAATGGCTAACATGAGTAATTTCGGCTTTTACTAATATAAAAGCACAAGAACCGGAATAATAATCAAGCTCAAAGCCTCGTTTGTGAGTAATAGAAGATAGTTCCATAGCTCAACCGTTGTAGAACATAAGATTTAGTTACTGCTATATAACTGTTGATTGGAGGAATTTATCCTAAATAATTTTGTCGGACGTTTAGAATGAAAATATAGCTGCGATCGCACATATTTATCAGCATGGCCTAGCATAATTTAGCTTTACGCATCCAGACCATATCCAGCTTCGAGTAACTCATTTAATCGCTGAGCAAATCGGATTGCTGGGCCACCATCGGTAACATCATGGTCAAACAGAATGGTCAGGCTTAAATACTCCCGGATCAGGATTTCGTCACCGATCACACCCGGTTTTCTAGCAATATTACCCAGCGCAAAAATCACCGGATGAATCCCAATCGGAATTGCCCAGCCATAGCCGCTATATTTCGCCGCACCGCCCATTGATGAAACCACTACTGTTCCCATCACTTGTTTAGCAAAAAACGGATCGTGAACTAGCCGCCGCCAGACCAGCAAATTTCGGATAAATTTGGGCATCAACATAAAGATTTTGGTTAAATTCGCGTTTTGATGACCATCGAGTTGGACTTCTCCAGCTTGAAGAGACTCGGCTTGAGCGGTGCGAATCTCGTCACTGATTTCCTGCACCGTTTTCTGATTCGCTCGCCTCACCACATAGGGCATCGGTAGCGATGTCGAACGATGATCACCTTGATCAACAACCCGTTCCACTAAAACAGACACATCGACATCATCAAAAATAACCAGCTTTGTCTTGCCTTTGCGCATTGCGTGAATTGGCTTATGTTCGGTGATGGCTTGACCGATACATTTGATAACGAAACCCGTAAACGAGAGCTTTTCACCCGTTTGCGCTTGCAGATCACGGATGAGATCGCGAGCCTCAGTGACATCAACTTCGAGTACTAACCGGGTGACAAGCGAGTTCAGAACCAAGGTGGACAAAGCTTTGAGAGAATAACAGAGGCAAAGAAATAGGGAGCCTTGAGCAGACTCCCCCAACCAAATATGTTTCCTGCATTCTACCAAACCACCCTCCAAGCTCATCTGAGCGACCCGCAGTATTTGACCCTGCAGCTCTTGTTATGTTTGCTACAGGCCCATCGTCAGGTCAAACTGTCAGTTTTAGCCAGTGTCTTTCCTCAACCGATTCAATATGGCAGTCGAAAACGGAACTTACAGCGGTTTTTAGTCTTGCCTCAACTGAGGGTCAAACTGCTGTGGTTTCCGCTGGTGAAATACTGGATTCGGCAAGAGCAAACCGGACGGGGATTGAATCGATCCCAACGCCGCCGCCTCAAACAACTGAAGCATCAAAAGTATGGCTACTGGATTCTGGCGATTGACCGCACTCAGTGGAAAGGGCGAAATATCTTCATGGTCTCTCTGATCTGGGGCACCCATGCCCTGCCCCTGTATTGGGAGGTCTTAAAGCAAAGCGGCAACAGCGACCTTCGGACTCAAAAACGACTGCTAAAAGCCGTTTTCCCCCTGTTGAAATCCTACCCCGTCTTAGTGCTTGGAGACCGAGAGTTCCATAGTCCAAAACTAGCTAAATGGCTAGACTCCAGGGGCATCATGTTTGCCTTGCGGCAGAAGAAAGACCTTCATTTTCAAGTGAGTGTGCAACAGGAGTATACCGTGGTGAAAGACTTGGGCATTCAACCCGGCATGAGACAGTTCTATCGGGGCATCTTGGCCAACAAAGGCGATGGGTTGGGTCCCTTTAATTTGGCGATCTATTGGAAACGAAGCTATCGTAACAAAGGCCCGAAAGACCCCTGGTATATTCTCACCAATCTGCCTAATTTGAAGCAGGCCATTGAGATCTATCGCTGTCGCTGGGGCATTGAGCAGCTCTTCAAGGACTGTAAGACTGGGGGCTACAACTTAGAGGACACCAAGGTCAATGAACCCCGATTTTTAGCCTTGCTCTTACTCATTGCGATCGCGTACAGTTTGGCCACCCTACAGGGGCAATGGATGCGGCAACTCCGCATTGACCACTATGCTGGACGTATTCAAAAACACCAAGATAAAACCTTGCGACACAGTGAGTTCAGCTTGGCTCTCTATGGGCAACGGTGGACGTATGGGATGGAACTGTGGGCCAATCAAGCGTTTCAGTTGATGGCGCTCAAACCCCACAAACGCCTCTATTTTCAGCGGGGTCTCCGTGCCCTATCCTTGATGCAGCAAGCTATCTAGCTATGTTGTCACCCTTTCAGCTTCGAGTAAGAGCGGAATGTGATGCTTGGCTTGCCCCAGATCTAGCATATCCAGCGTTGGATTTCGAAACGCTGGGAATCTTTGTTCCTCATAGGTGCCAATTTTATCCATGACTGCGCTCTTGGATTGCACATGCTGAACGTCGTCGTAGCGTATGGATGGCGACGCAATTTTAACTTTGCAGATCGACCAAAGAATCGCCCTCGGACGAAATCATTACCGGCTCCTGATAGAGCGGCACGGTGAACGTCACTGTTGAGCCTAACCCCTCACCCATGCTGTAGAAGTTGACTTCGCCGCCCATTGCTTCTACCAGCTTTTGCGAAATCGTCAGCCCCAAACCTGTACCGCCATACTGGCGCGTGCGGGAGCCATCCACTTGGCTGAAGGACTGGAACAGTTTGTCTTGCTTGTCCAGCGAAACGCCAATGCCTGTATCCGCCACGCTCAGCTTGGCAAATCCCGACCAGGCATCACTCGGCACGTCCGGCGGCTTTGGCAACACTTCGGCGCTAATCGTGACGCTGCCTTCGTGGGTAAACTTAATCGCGTTTCCGACCAAGTTGAGCAGCACCTGCAACAACCGCTGATAGTTGCCATAGAGCAGCACTTCATCGCGGGTAGCCGGCATGAGGATTTCGAACTTAAGATTCTTTTGTTCGGCCTGGGTGCGGGTGAAGTTTTCGACGGCATTGAGTAAATCGATCAGCTTGACCGGATTCATCTCAATTTGCATCTTGCCCGCTTCAATTTTGGCGATATCCAGAATGTCGTTGATGATTTGCAACAGATGGACCGCCGACTGATACGCCTCATGCACAAACTCATTCTGCTCTTCCGGATCATCGGCCATCCCATCCAGCACCAGCTTGAGAAAGCCAATCATGCCGTTCAGCGGCGTACGCAGTTCATGGGATGTATTGGCCAGAAACTCACTTTTGAGCCGGGATGCTTCTTCGGCCTGTTTGCGGGCTTCTTCCGCTTGATGTTTGGCCTCAGCCAGTTCTCGATGCTTTTCGAGCAGGTCTTCGTTGACCCGCTGCAATTCTCGCGCCAGGGTTTGGCTTTCATCAAACAGGCTGGCATGTGCGATCGCAGTTCCAACCTGATCCGCCAGATCTTGGGCAAATTGAATTTCTAGCTCAGTCCATTCTCGAACCGCATTACACTGCTGGAGGATGACCAACCCATTTGGCTGATCCTGATAGCAAGTTGCGATCGCTAAGCAAGAAACCGTAGAACGCTGCGATGAATTGACTGCCGCGTTTGCTGGATTCGCGCTACCCGCTAGCTCAATTGCACTGGGCTGAGCTGTGGCATCAGCGGCAGGAATAGAAATGGGCTGGCAAACTGGCTTGAGCGACAGCAGCGCTTCCTGAACAAGCTGGCGTAGTTCAGGGCAATCGTAATACTCCAAACACGATTCAACCAAATCTGTACAGTATTCGGCCTGGGGCAAAACGCGCTGATGGCGATCATCTTGATAATCGAAAACTAGACAGCGGCTCACCTGTAGCGCTTGCCCAAATCCCTCCACCGTTTGCTGCCAAATTGTCTCTAAATCTAGAGTTCGTCGAATATTCCAGGTAATTTGATTCAGTAACCGCTGGTAATGGGCTGAATCATAAGCAGTTGACGATTTGGCAGGCAAACTCATAACTAGCATTCCGGATTAAGGATGCGATCGGGCGGCAATAGAAGCGGTGTCTCCGTCTATAAACCTACTCCCTCTTTCTTTTATACCCATTGGAAAACCGGATCAATCGTTCCATTCACCCCGAGGGGGTACAGGCGGATTGCGCGGTAGCGTCCGGGATAAATCATCATCGCGGCGTGCACCACCCCGTAACCACTGGCGTAACGCCACTTCAATCACTTTGCTCGGATCGCTGGTCAAGTGCTGTACTTGATCCAACAGTTCAGGGTCGATACTAATCGAAAGCGATACTTTTTCACCAGATTGTTCCGGACGGGTGGTGGGGTTATTCATGTGTACTGCGCTATAGTCCTATTCATCATTCTAAATCTTAACCTCACGACATCTCACTCCAAGTCTGTGGGTTAGAGAACCCAGTTGTTTCTGGAAAATAGTTGGCAACATCAGCTCACTTCAGAAATGATGATTGGATTAGTTCCCTGGCTTAAGTCATGCTTGTTCTAGACATGCTCTAAAACTTGTTCTAGCACCGCTTGCATTTGATTCAGGTTCAGTCACATTCAGCTGATAAAGTCCGGAAATATTTTCATTCTGGAGTAAAGCATTACAATATTTTACAGAGGGGATTGTGTTCGACTAATGTTTTGCGCTCATGTGATGACCTATTTAGGGCATCCTAGTGCTAGCGACATTTCCATCTCATATCACCTTTCACACACTGCTGAATCAATTCTCAAAACTATATGACTGACGCTCCGGTCTCTCGCATCCGTAACTTCTCCATCATCGCCCACATCGACCACGGTAAGTCTACCCTGGCCGATCGCTTGTTGCAGGTCACTGAAACCGTTAGCGATCGCGATATGAAGGCGCAGTTTCTCGACTCGATGGATCTGGAGCGGGAACGGGGCATCACAATTAAGCTGCAGGCCGCCCGCATGAACTACAAAGCGCGGGACGGTGAAAAATATGTCCTAAACCTGATCGATACGCCGGGACACGTGGACTTCTCCTACGAGGTGTCCCGCTCTCTCGCCGCGTGTGAAGGGGCGCTGCTGGTAGTTGATGCCTCTCAAGGCGTTGAGGCACAAACGCTGGCTAACGTTTACCTAGCTCTGGCACATGACCTAGAAATCATTCCGGTGCTCAACAAAATTGACCTGCCGGGAGCAGAACCTGACCGGGTCAAGGCCGAAATTGAAGAAATTATCGGTCTCGACTGTAGCGGCGCAATTTTGGCCTCTGCAAAAGAGGGCATCGGTGTTCAGGAAATCTTAGAATCCATCGTCTACCTGATTCCACCGCCGCAGGACACCGTGGAGGAACCGCTACGGGCGTTGATTTTCGACAGCTACTATGACCCTTACCGAGGGGTGATTGTCTATTTCCGGGTGATGGACGGCACGGTGAAAAAAGGCGATCGCGTGCGGCTGATGGCCTCGGGCAAGGAATACGAAATTGACGAACTAGGTGTTTTGTCTCCCGTCCAGATTCAGGTGGACGAACTGCATGCGGGCGAAGTGGGCTACTTTGCAGCGGCGATTAAAGCAGTTGAAGATGCTCGTGTCGGCGATACGATTACGCTGGCTAAGCATCCGGCAGAGAAGCCACTGCCTGGTTATGTAGAAGCAAAGCCAATGGTCTTCTGCGGTCTATTTCCCACCGATGCCGATCAGTTTGAAGATTTACGGGAGGCGTTGGATCGGCTGCGTCTCAATGATGCCGCCCTCTACTTTGAACCGGAAACCTCTAGTGCGATGGGTTTTGGCTTCCGCTGCGGCTTCTTGGGCCTGCTGCACATGGAGATTGTCCAGGAGCGGCTGGAGCGGGAATACAATCTTGACCTGATTACGACTGCGCCTTCGGTAATCTATCGCGTCACCATGATCGATGGCAGCGTGATTGAAGTTGATAACCCCAGCCTGCTGCCCGAGCCGCAGGAGCGGGAGTCCATCGCCGAGCCTTACGTCAAGGTGGAGATGATTACGCCCGAAGAGTTTGTTGGCCCGCTGATGGAGCTGAGCCAAAGTCGTCGGGGTGAGTTCAAAGACATGCGCTACCTGACGCAGGGACGCACAACCTTGACCTATGAGATTCCGTTGGCGGAAGTGGTAACCGACTTTTTCGACCAGATGAAGTCGCGATCGCGGGGCTATGCCAGCATGGAATACCACCTGATTGGCTATCGTACGAATCATCTGGTCAAGCTGGATGTGATGATTAATGGTGATCCGGTTGATCCGCTAGCAACGATTGTGCATCGCGATAAAGCGTACTATGTGGGCAAAGCGCTGGTGGAGAAGCTGAAGGAGCTGATTCCCCGACACCAGTTCAAGATTCCGGTTCAGGCTGCGATTGGGAGCCGGATCATTGCCAGTGAGAGCATTCCAGCTCTGCGGAAGGACGTGTTGTCCAAGTGCTACGGTGGTGACATTTCCCGGAAGAAAAAGCTGCTGCAAAAGCAGGCCAAGGGTAAGAAGCGTCTGAAGGCGATCGGTACGGTTGATGTGCCGCAAGAGGCATTTATGGCCGTTTTGAAACTGGGCTAAAGCCTGCCGCCATTGACGTGAAATCACAGGTAAAGCAGCACTACTGGTTACTCGCAGGCATTCTGCTTCTGGGCACATGCCTGCGATTTTGGGGACTGGCGAGTCAGCCGCTGTGGCTGGACGAAATTCTTACATCCCTGTTCAGCTTGGGTTTAGGCTCAGCCGACGTTCCGGTTAATCAGTTCATTCCCTTTGCGGATTTGCCGCAAATTTTAGCGCTGCGCCCGACGAGCTGCGCTCAGATTGCCGCCGCCGTCAGCACAGAATCGACCCATCCGCCGCTGTTTTTCTGCCTGATGCACGGTTGGCTGCGGCTGCTCCGGCCTGATCTTGCAGGACTGGCTTGGGCGGTGCGATCGCTACCTGCTCTGTTTGGCATAAGTGCGATCGCAGTTATGTATGGGCTGGGACGGCTGGCTTTTTCACCTAAAATTGGCCTGCTGGCAGCGGCATTTATGGCCGTGTCGCCCTTCGCGGTTTACCTATCACAGGAAGCGCGGCATTACACGCTACCCATGCTGCTGATTACGCTGTCGCTGATGGCGCTGGTGCAGATGCAGCAGGACTTACAGAAGCGGCAGATTCAGCAGCCCTGGGTTTGGCTGGCGTGGATTGTCGTCAACGGTATTGGTCTGTATGTCCATTACTTCTATCTGCTGGTCGTGGCGGCGCAGGTGGGGGTGCTGCTGGTTTGGCTAGTGGGGTTGCGTGCTCGTCTGCGCCACTGGTTCGCGGTGGCGGGTTCAGCTTTGGGCGTGGGACTGATCTTTTTGCCTTGGGTGCCAACGCTGCTGGAGAATATGGGGCGTTCAGAAGACGATTGGCTAGCCCTGGTTGATCCATCCTTAGGACAATTAGTTGCGCCCATTTTTCAGATGCTGGCGGGCTGGGTGATTACCGTGATTATGCTGCCCGTGGAGCGGCGACCGCTGTGGATCACGATTCCCTGCGGGGCAATCATGCTGGCCGTTGTGATTTGGCTAAGCCGCTACATCATCAGGGGATTTCGCAACCTGTGGCGACAACCCGCCCATCGCGCAGCCTGGTTGACAATCGCGCTCTATGTCGGCATTGTGCTGCTGGAGTTCGCTGTAATTATCTACGGTCTAGGCAAGGATCTGACACTGGCTCCCCGCTACAATTTCGTGTTTTATCCGGGACTTTGTCTGCTGCTGGCCGCCTGTTTGGGCTTTTGCGACCGTCCGCAGTTTAAGCAGGCATGGTTGCCCCGAACAGTCTCGATTCCTCAAGTCAGCGTTATTCTAGCCGGACTCATAAGCTGGATTTTTTTGATCAACGGCTTGATTTTTCATCGTCCCTTTTTGCCCCATGAAGTGGCACGAGACATGCTGTTTGCGCCGCAGGAACCCGTTGCGATCGCAGTTGGCTATCGTTCGCTACAGGAGCTAGCGCTTGGTTTTAGCTTTGCTTTGGAAGTGGATCAGACGTTGGGGCAAATACCGGAAACAGAGCGCTCATCGGTGCCGCCAAACCTAATCTTTATTCATGGCTATCCTCAGTTTGATCCTGTTTGGCAGCAGCTAGGTGGACAACTGCAGCCGCTAAACCTTTCAATACCCAAATCTGAATCGCTCAATCTCTGGGTTGTCGGCACTCGCGCTATCCGCAAAGTGGACTATCGCGATCAGTTCTGGCTTGTGACGGAAAATCCTGCAACCGAAACGCTGACAAACGCCATGTGCCGAATTGACCGGACTCACTACGGTCGCATCGGCTATCCCTATCAGGCGTATCGTTGTCAATCGGTTGTTCGATAGAGCTACAGCTAGAACCAATGAGGAGGGCGTTTAGCATCCCTTTCATTGACTAGATTGAGCACAGATCACTCTAGTTCTTGTCTGATGCGGTTGATAGTAGCGATCGCAGGGGTTGACCAATCCAGTTCAAACCGACGCGGAGCTGATGTCCCAGGGTCGGCATTCGGTAGAGGTAAGCTAATCGACGCGCGACATAAGCGGCAGTGCCATCCAGCTTCAGGCCCAAACCCGTCAATGTTGCGTTATCCATACCTAGCGCCATCATTTCGCCCAAATGCTGATAGCGGAAGGGGAGCAGCGGACGGTCGCCTGTGATTGATGCCCAAAGATTCCAGGCCGTGTAGTCAGCCTGCTGGAAGGCTGCTTGAGCGGTGGTGGGCACTTGTTGACCGTCGGCGTCTTTGCAGTCAGCCAAATCGCCTAGAGCAAAGATGTTCGGATGATCGATCACCTGTAATGTTGATTCAACCCGGACTCGATCGCGCTGATTTTTGGGAATGGGTAGCGATCGCACTTGGTCGGCTACGCGAGTGCCTACTGTCCAGATCACAATTTCAGCCGGAATAGCGTCGATCTGATCGCGATATTTGAGGGAGATGGTATTTTCGCCCACTTCGGTAACTGCAGTTTCCAGATCCAGCCAGACACCCCGGTCAGAAAGAGCTTTGCGAGCCGCATTCCGGTTGAATTCCGGCGCAGTCAGCAAAATATCTTCGGCCATGTCAATCAGCCGCACTCGGCCCCGTTTACCTAGGCGATCCGCTATCTTACAGGCCAGCTCAACCCCGCTGTAGCCTGCACCTGCGATCGCAACTCGAATTTTATCGGCAGGTGACTGTTCCAGCTCACGTAAAGCTTCCTCAAGCCGATAGGCATGGGTAATATCGTGAAATGGAATGGCGTAGGTTTCAGCCCCCGGCACAATATCCAGCGGCGTTTTGCCGCCCAGCGCCAGCACTAGATAGTCGTAGGCAATCGTGGAATCACCGGCAAGCTGCACCTCTGCCGGATCGATGCCAATCTTGGAGACCTCCGCTTGCTGAAACCGGATATTCGTACCCGCCAACAGCTCGGTATAGGGCGGAGCCACTTCCCAAGATTCCAGTTCGCCCGACACGATTTCATACAGCAGCGGCAAAAACACGAAGCGATCGCGCTGATCGACTAGGACAATCTCGGGACGCACCTGCGGCATCCAGGGCAGCCGATCGAGCGCCAGCGCCGTGTAGAGTCCACCAAATCCACCACCGAGAATACAAATTCGTTTGCGATCGCTCATAACCGTGACTATCGTGTTTAAGACTGTCGTTCTTCCAAGATGGTAACGCGCAGTCCCTTGGCAAGGCTATGTAATGCGGCAGATTGATTCTCTCTAGCTCCCCTTCTCCCAAAATAGGAGAAGGGGCTGGGGCTGGGGAATAAGGGCCAGCAGCCGCTAGGCCATCACCATGCCGCCATCGACATTCATGACTTGGCCAGTGATGTAAGCCGCAGCCGGATCAGCCGCTAAGAAGCGCACTAGACCAGCCACTTCCTCCGCTTCACCATAGCGACCGAGGGGAATGTACTTGAGGATTTCCTCGGTGTTGGTTAACTCGTGAGTCATATCAGTGGCAATAAATCCAGGCGCAACCGCGTTGACAGTGACGCCCCGGCTGGCAAACTCTTTGGCAATGGTTTTGGTAAAGCCAATCACGCCCGCTTTGGCTGCACTGTAGTTACCTTGTCCAGGGTTGCCCATTTGTCCAGCTACAGAGGCAATGTTGACGATCCGACCCGAACGCTGCTTCAGCATAATTTTGCTGACGGCTTTGGTGCAGAGAAAGACACCCGTTAAGTTTAAGTCAATCACCGCCTGCCAGTCTTCCAGCTTCATCCGCAGCAGCAGCGTGTCGCGAGTAATGCCCGCATTGTTGACGAGGACATCAATCCGGCCCCACTTGTCCGTGACGGTTTTGATCAGCGCATCGACCTGATCCGATTGGGATACATCAGCTTGAACTGCGATCGCACTGCCGCCATTCGATTCAATTTCGGCAACGACTTCATCGGCAGCGGTGCTAGAACGAGCATAGTTCACCGCAACCTTTGCGCCCACTGCTGCCAGAGCTAACGCCACTGATCGGCCAATGCCACGGGATGCCCCCGTCACGATTGCCACTTGATCCTGCATCATTTGATCGGTTGCCGATGCCATAAACTCCTTCCTCTCGCGAATGTTCTCAAGTAATACTCACATCCTGTACTTAAACCCAGAAGGGGCATTTTGCAGCCGCATCGCGGCGGCAAGATAACCTCTTCGAGTTCTCAAAGTGCAAGGTGCAAAAGCTAAAAAATACCAACATGGGTTTAGCTCGATTATTTTAAGTCATTCTGGGATCTCTGCGGTTGCCAGAGTCGTTGAACTAGGATCGAGAAAAGGTTAGCGGTAAAGGTATTAGTATGGCAACCAAGCAACAGTTTTCCAGTTTCCAAGACATGTTGGCCGGTTCTGAATTACCTGTCCTGGTCGATTTTTATGCGCCTTGGTGTGGCCCTTGCCAGATGATGGCTAAGATTTTGGAAGAGGTGAATCAGCGCCTCAAGCAGCAGGTTAAAGTGATCAAAATTAACACAGACAACTATCCCACCTTGGCCTCTCAGCACCGAATTGAGGCTTTACCCACGCTGGTTCTGTTTAAGCAGGGACAGCCTGTTGATCGGATTGAAGGAGTGCTGAATGCCGATCAACTAATACAGCGGTTGAGCGCTCATTTGTCTTAATCAGGACTGGCAGTTGGATGATTTTCAAGATGCGGAGCGCCTTGAAAATCATCCAAACCCAACGTTTGTGACCGTGAAGTGCATAAGTCCTACTTAATGCCAGGCCAATGAAGATCTCACATACAAGAACCCCCTCAAGCTGACGGACTTGAGGGGGTTCTGAAGATTTTGGAAAAATCTAAATTGCCGCGAAAAATGGTAGAAAACGTCGGATGAACGCGGGGAGATTGAGAATGCTAGGCTTGGCGAGAATAGTACTCAACCACCAGCAGTTCGTTGATTTGAAGTGCAATCCACTCCCGGTCAATTAGACTATTCACCTTACCGACCATCGTGTTCTTGTCAAACTCCAAGTGGCTCGGCAGGTTCGCTAGACCTGGATACTGTAAGTTTTGCTCAACTAGCTTACGAGAACGATCGCGATCGCGAACCGCAACGACATCACCAGCACGACACTGATAGCTGGCAATATCTACCACACCGCCATTGACGGTGATATGTCCGTGGTTGACTAACTGACGCGCTGCCGGAATTGTCGGAGCCATACCCATCCGGAAAACAGTGTTGTCCAGCCGCATTTCCAGAAGCTGAAGGATCACCTGTCCAGTGGAACCGCCTGACCGACGCGCTTTCTTGACGTAGCGAATCAGCTGCTTTTCGCTGACGCCGTAGTTCATGCGTAGTTTTTGCTTTTCTTCTAGACGAATAGCAAACTCAGACTTCTTCTTGCGAGCCTGACCATGTTGTCCTGGTGGATAGGATCGCTTAGCAGACTTACGAGTTAGACCCGGCAGTTCACCTAAACGACGCACCACTCTGAGGCGAGGGCCTCGATATCGCGCCATAAAATTTCTCCGTTAAGAGTTCTACCCAAAGACTTCAATTATACAGTTATGATTGCGGTTTTGCACCTGGAGCTGAGAATTTTCTCGCTGGCGAAGACTCAAGAGGAGCATTGTACTGGGGCGTCGCGGCGACACAATGATCCTTTTGAGATTTGATTGGCAAGGCGTAAGTGTGATCCTATTGAGGACAGTAAACAAAAATACTACAATTGTATTATGAAATTTTGAAGCAGACCTATGGAGGCTTATTGTACCTATGACGTTAGCAACTCGCACCCCAACCACCGAAATGGAAGTTACGAGCATTCGCTTTGAGAAAGAACTCAAGGAGAAGCTCAAAGATCTAGCTGGCAATCGGGGCTATCAGAGCCTCGTCCGAGATATTTTATGGGATTACGTTCATCAACATAGCGAGCAGGCGCGATCGCAGATTTCCGCTTCAGATATATGCGCCACCATGAATGCGATCGCACAAAACAGCGATCAGTGTTATTTAACTGGGCAAGACATTCAGCCGCAAGAGCCAATCTTGCTAGGACTGCTGACATCTGGCAAACTCGTGCCCCTCAAGTCAGACAGCCTCGGCAGTTCTAAGCATTAAGCATGGCTCATTAGAACGATTAGGGATGGGGGAGCAAGGGGCAAGAGCGCTTTACAGGTGATCTACGTGGCTTTGTAAACAGCTACTTGTTCGTCTTCTTGTCTCCCCTGGCCCCCCCTAACTTCCTCGACAATTTTCTTGAAAATCAGGTTCTATCTGGGCGTAGATGACGGATTGCCCCTTAAACTCTTTGATGAGGAACTATCCGGCAAAAATAGAGCGATTTGGCCCCTGTTGAACCCCACTGAACTATGACAATTATTCAACCGAGAACGCGAGGAAAGCTACCCAAGCGTAACCGTAGCTATGTTTTTGAGAAAATCATGGCTGCGATCGCGCTTCTCAATTACCTCTTAGTTCTGTTTGATCTAAGCTATATTCCGCTGCGTGACGTTTATCTGCGATATCTGCCGGAGTTTACCACTTGGTACGGTGAGCAGTTTAAGGGAATTGAACCCTATCGCACGACGGAAGCATACCTGGATACGGTGAATGAACTCGTTGAAGCACTGGAGGCCAACGGTTTACCCGCCAGTTCAGATGTCGGTGCAGCAGGTGAAACAGGCGATGATGTGCCGCTGGAGGATGAGCAAGCGACCGATCGGGATATTGAATCAGCGAATTTTGGGGCTGAGCTGGAAGCAGATGACGCTCACATTAACACAGATATTGACGGAGATACGGACGAAGATACTGCTGAACCAGAAGCGTTAGCGAATGAAACTGAAGCCGATGCGTCGGCTCAGTCGGTACTCGCGTTACTGAACGAATTACAGGTTGCCAGTGCAGAAATCATTGATGAAAATCCGTTCGAGATCGCCGATAAAACCGGCACGCTGGAGCGGATTAAGCAGCGGATGCGAGAGCGGGTTGAGGAAGAGTCATCGACAGAGGCGTTTGAGACGTTTTGGAGCGTTGAATATCTCAATGAAGCGGGCTGGGTTAACGAGCTGCAGTTCTTTAATGATGAAATTCGGCCCTTATTTGAAACGAATTATTTTCGCGGTGTTGGCCTGGATGGTAATCCCACTGATCTATTTATCAAAATCGATATTTGGTTTGTTGCTCTGTTTGCGGCTGAGCTAGTACTGCGCAGCATTTATCTCAGCCGTCGCTACAAAGGCACCAATTTTATCGATGCGATCTTGTGGCGCTGGTACGACATTATTTTGCTTTTGCCCTTCTGGCGCTGGCTCCGCATTATTCCCGTGATTATCCGAATCAACCAGTCCAATCTGATCAACCTAGAGCCGATCAGTAACCGGATTCGCCGCGCCTTTGTCACGCACTTTGCGATTGAAATGACCGAAATCGTCATCATTCGGGTCATCGATCAAATTCAAAATTGGGTACGTGAAGGTGAAGTGGCCAAAATGCTGCTCACGCCTGATAGTACAAGGCGCTACATCGATCTGAATAATGTGAATGAAGTGGAAACGATTACGCGGCGCTTGGTGTCCATCCTGGTCTATAAGGTGCTGCCGGAAGTGCGGCCCCAGGTGGAAGCGCTGCTGGATCACAACCTAGAGCGCTCGCTCCATTCTGCTCCGCTCTACAGCAATATGAAAATTCTCCCCGGCTTTGAAGCCCTGTCGCATCAGCTTTCCCAGCAGGTGACGCACAGTGTTTATGAAAGCGTGACGGGTATTTTGCGCTCAACAGTGCGGGATGAAAAGGGAGCTGAACTGGTGCAGTCGCTGGTGGATAGCATTGTCCGTAATCTTCAGGCTGAGGTGCGAAAGGGCGATACGGTTGAGGAGTTTGAGACTTTGGTGACGGTGCTGCTGGAGGAAATCAAGATTAACTATGTGCAGTCCCTCGCGGCGGAAGATGTCGAGGCGCTGCGGGAGCAAACTCAGCGCCTCTATCAAATTACGCAGCAGCCTAAGTGAGAGAGCGAGGCATGTTTCTGCCACTTAGTTTCCTAACTTGCCAGCAATGATGACGGCATATTGCGCCAGAGCAGATCGAGACGACTTGCAGGCATCGTCAGGTACAACACGTCGCCCGTATCCAGCTCAAAATCGAGTAAATCCCAGCCGTGTAGGGTGCGACCATTAGCTTCGATGTAGAGCGGCACAAGGTCGGCCACCATTGCCACATCGCGGACGCACTTGCCGAAAAAGGGATGATTGGGCGTAATCATTGTTGCCAATGCCACCCAAAGGCTATTGGCCGTCATGCCATTGCCCAGAACCTGTCCACCCAGTGCTGCTGCCGCAAAGGAAGGAGCTGCTAGATCCGTTGGGCTCATCACCATATCGAACTCAAATACCTGCTGCACCTGTTGAGCAAATTCGGCATCCTGAATCCGCACCACCACGCGCAGCTTGGGCGCAAAGGATTTTGTGGTCAAAGCAATCTCTAAATTAGCCGTATCATCGCTGGTCAGAGCCAGCAGCGCGTTCGCCCGCTGGAGGTTGGCTGATTCTAGAATCGTCGGCACGTTGGCATCGCCCAGAATGACGGGAATTTTCATGGCGCGCACGGCCCCGATAAAGCGACAGGTGGCATCGCGCTCAATCACCACCACTTCATGGCCCGCCTGATGCAACTGCTGCACCACCTGGAAGCCCACGCCACCCAAACCACAAACCACATAGTGATGCCGCTGGGGTAGATGCACGGCATTCACCACCTGCTGAAAGTGGGAACCCAGGATCAAGTCATTCAAAATGGCGTAACACACGCCGACCACCGCTGTGCCCAACAGCATCATGATTACAGTGAAAACCTTAATGAATTCAGGTGCTTGCTCAGCCACTTCTTCATTGCCCCCCGCCCCGGTGATCATGCCGACCGAGAAGTAGAGCGCATCGACAATGGAGGTATTGAGGCTAATTGACGTATAGGTCAGCGTGGCGATCCAGACGATCAACAGCAGCACCAGCGTAATCGCTAAGCCCGATTGAATCTGCTTGCGGAAGTGCTGGAGTCCAGTTAAAAGACTGTACCAGCGCTGCTGTAGGGATTTGCGGCCCAGTTTGACCTTGGGCCGATTGGCTACAATAATGCGATCGCACACTTGCAGCGTCCGACCTTCCACCACAGCCGATACTAAATCAATCCCATCCTGGGCAGGAAGATAGTAAATCAGCATGCGGCTCTGATCAGCCCACAGATCGGCCAAACTCCTGCCTAACCAGGGATGATCGGGATCAATATACTCTTCTTGAATCGGCCAGGTGCGATCAAAGATTTGCAGTTGGCCAATCGCCCGATTGCCCTGAGCGGCAAATGCGAGTAGCGGTGCTGCAAGTGCTGAGACGCTGAGGCTTGTATGGTGGGTCAGCGTTTGGTCTAAGCGATCTCCCAAACTGTGATTAAAAAGGCGATTAATGATGCGAATTTTAGGATTAAGCAGGCGTGCTTGGGTGAGAATCGCTAGGTTGAGTGTATCGTCGGAATTGGTTAACAGTAGCGTATGAGCAGTTTGAATTCCGGCAGCAATCAGCGTTTCGGGCAATCGCATATCGCCAGTGACGATGTGATCGGGCTGGTTGGGGAATCTGCGATCGCTAATGCCAACGACGGCGGCTCCCTGCTGCTCTAGCAGTGAAAAAATTTTGTAGCCAGTGCGACCTAAACCACAGACGAGAATTCGAGGTTTCATACGGGGGATCAGGAAGGTGATGGATTCGACCTCCAACGCTAAACCTCCATTGTTTGGTAAACGTAACGGTGGGACTGTAGCCCAAAACACCGCATTACAAAACTTTGGTTTCTGTTCCTTTTTGCCTTAGTTTGGATGACCGCAAGATATCAGCCAACCTTGAGCGGGCACACTACTAAAAACGATTTGTTTTGGAGTTGCCCTATGTATCCTCGTTCCCCCAGAGGCCGTATTCTGCCGAAAATTAGCACGATGCCCCGCCAGGCATCCGAAGCAACGAGCTATCTTGAGTTGCACAAGCTTGTGATTGAAAAACGACGGCTGCAACAGGAACTAGAGGCAATTGAGCAGCGAAAGCAGCAAATTTATGTTCGCTTGGAAACACTTACCGCACATATTGATCACCTGAAAGATGCCGCCGAGCAGTTGGGACAGGCATCTGATGCAGCGTTGGCTGATGTGCATTCGGCTTTGCCATCTCGAAGAGAACCGTACACTCCATCCATCGCGTCATCTGCTTCGCCTCAGCCAGGCAATCCCAATCAGGACAGCAGTCCTTACGATATGGTGTTCCTGGATTATTGAATCGGGAGTCGGCTACCCCAAATTAGACCAAATACCCAAAAGCAAACATCCACAAAAAAAGAGGGCATGCCCCCGGTTTTGGATTTTTTTAGCGTGCTGGCGCTAGCTAGTGGAATCAATTCGGTTATCTTTTGCTGCCTTTTTTTGTCCCTGGGCAGCTGTACTGATTCAGGGTTAAGACCAAATCATCCTCGTACTCTGCAAACGCACTTTTGCCTGCGGATTTGGTGTGGGCGGGAGAGTTCCGCTGTTGGTTTCTACCAAACCAGGTAATGGCTACGACACATTCCTCGGAGCCAACGCCCCAATGTTCGTAGTCTGTGCCGCTGTTGTAGGGCATATCAGCCGCTAGATACCATTTACCTGTTATGCCCGCTGGTCGAGTATTGGCGTTGACGTCCGGCGGAAAATCACCCGCTTCCAGCCGATACATTTCCAACTCATCGCGCATAGCGTCCATATAGGCGCGGGCTTCTGCGTAATATGCTTTTTGCTGCATGTTCAGCCAGCTTGGCCACGCAATAGTGGCGAGGATACCCGTCACGAAAACAACGATCAGGACTTCCATCAGGGTCATGCCGTCATCGCCAGCAGATTGACGACGCAGCCGCAATGAGAGGGAATATATCCGCTGCAGAGAGAAAGAGTTTGGCTGATGACGATTGTTCATGAGTTTTAGAGTTTTAGTCTCTAGATATTGTCTGGGCAGAGGATATTGCCCTAGTTATCCAAACGTTTGAGTGAAAACCCTTAGTTAGGATTTTTAATCAAGGATCTAAAAACTTATGCAGGACTTTCTCTATAAAACCGGAGAGTTCACTGAAGCTTCATGCAATTGGCAACGTTTATGAAAAATTATCAGTATAAATACTGAAAACTTACTGAAGCTTAAGGATCGTCGTGACAGCCAAGACTCGGTCTGATCTCGCTCGTCATGAGGTAAGCCCGATCCGCCAAAATTCGGACGACAAATGCGTTTTGGGATACAAGGGTAGATAAGCCCCCTGTTCCGTCGTCTGATAGCGTTGTCGGATAGTAAGAATAGGGAATCAGTGGTTTTACGGCAGGATTCTTCCCCAAGAAAGACTAGTAAATCGCTAAAATTCGGCAGAATCGAGAGTAATACGGAATCTAGTTTGAGAATTTCCCAGTGTAAGTTTATAAAAAGCTCATGGGGTTTTAACGAGCGGATTCTTGAACAGAAGTTTCCTCTGCAAATTTCGCTGCTAGCTTTTAGCTGCTTGTTTCTTGTTTGTTTCCTTTCGTTTCCTATGGATATTGACCACGTTCACTTCTACGTAAAAGAGGCAGAGGCGGCCCGTTATCAACTGGTGCATATGCTGGGCTGTCGTTCCATTGCGACGCAAACCACTGCAATTTGCCATACAGAGCTTTTTCAGCAAAATAATATTGCGATCGCACTTTCGGCACCGCTTCAGTCTCAAGGAGTGGTGGCGGATTATCTGCGGCGTCATCCAGCCGGGATTGCTGAAGTCGGGCTGCGGGTGCGCAACTTGGATCGAGTCGTAGCCACTGCGATCGCAGCGGGCGCAGAGCTAATTACGCCTATCCAAGTCCAAACCGAGGAGCAAGGGCAGCTGAAATGGGCCAAAATTCGCGGCTGGGGTGATCTGGTTCATCTTTTGGTCGAGCGGCAGGGACAGACGCCCTTGATGCCGGGATTTCCACTCGCGACTCAGGCATCAGCCCCCAAATTGGCGACGCTATCGGGGGGGAACTGCTGCGGATTGATCATGCGGTGCTGAATATCGCGCAGGGAGAGTTACATCGTGCGGTTGATTGGTACGAATCGGTACTGGGATTTCAGCGACAGCGAGAGTTCTCGATTCAAACGCCCCGCTCTGGTTTGCGGAGTCAGGTGCTCAATCATCCAGAGGGCAGTGCCCAAATTCCAATTAATGAGCCAACCTCTGCTACTTCACAAATTCAAGAATTTCTGGATGAAAATCGCGGTTCCGGCATTCAGCATGTAGCGTTAGAAACCAATAATATTGTGGCGACTGTAGAACAGTTGCGAAAGCGCGGCCTGAAATTTCTCACGGTGCCCGCTGCCTATTATCAGCAGGTCGAACATCGCGTAGATCGCGCCTTGCAGAGGGTTGATTGGTCTGCGATCGCACAGCAAGAAATTTTGGTCGATCAGTCGGAAGAAACGCCCGAGGCCATGCTGCTGCAAATCTTCACCCAGCCCATTTTTGCCGAGCCCACATTCTTCTTTGAAATTATTCAGCGGCAAACGGTTGATCTCGCTGGACAACAACAGCAGGCCGTTGGCTTTGGCGAAGGTAACTTTCAAGCGCTATTTGAAGCGATTGAACGCGAACAACAGGTTCGTCAAATTCAGCAATCGCGATCGCCTGTGGGATAGCGATGTCTTTACAGTAAGAGCGATTCAGTAAGAGCGATTCAGTATGGCTGACTCGCATTATGCCAATTCTCTAAATTACCGCTGTAAATTAATGACTCAGTCCATCGCTACGCGGAAGCAAGTTACAGCACTTAGGATTGTGGATTAAATAGCCTGTAAACCTTTCCATCTGTAGGGACACGGCATTGCCGTGTCCCTACCCCAAAGATTTCCACCTTATTAAATTCACACTCCTTAGCACTCAGCAGGCATTCAATACTGACCTCAATTGACCTCATCTGTCGGCTAATTTGTAGAACCGTGATTAATCGTGCTGCATGATGAAGAGCGGTAGGCGAAACAGCGTTGCTAACAAATGCGTGATGCGGAACTTATGGCGGATTGCCGCAGGCAAGGTTGGCCAGTCCACCGCGTGAAACCCAAATTGGCGATAGAACTGGGCTAGTCTCTGACCCAAACATTCCAGATAGAGTGGTTTCGTTGCCTGCTGGATCAAATACTCAGTCAACATGCGTCCCAATCCGCGATCGCGCCAATCGGGTTGCACAACGAGGCTGCCTAATTCTTGTGCATCACCAAAGTCTCGCAGTTGGCCACAGGCAATCACCTGCCCAGCGTGATCAATGACCCAAAACTGCTGCCAGCGAAGTTGTGTAGGGTCGAGTTTAGCGGAAAAGACCAGCTTACGAATTGACCAGAGGTCTTGTGCGGTGGCGGGGCGAATTTGGTAGTGGTCAGGCAGCATCACGGCAGCAAAATACGGCAGCAAAATTATTCGGTGGGTTCTCAATTGGCAAGGAGCGAGAGCTGAGCCATCACATGGAAAAGTTTAGGTTAGTCGGTAATGGGACAGGTGCAGTCTGTCTGGGCCAGCCAGCGATGGCCAACGTCGTAGAGTGCAATTAATACCGGCTGAATTTCTCGACCTTTGGGTGTCAGTGAATATTCAACATGGGGTGGAATTTCGGCATATACGCGACGCTCAATCAGTCCGTGTCGTTCGAGTTCTTTGAGCCGCACCATCAGTGTTTTAGTGCTGAGTCCGGGCAGACGATCGGTGAAATCGTGAGTCCGACAGCTCCCTTTAAATAGTTCCCGCAGAATTAAAATGGCCCATTTGCTGCCAATCAAATCGACGACAAACTGAATTGGACATTGGGAATTGTCCTGACAAATTGGGTATAACGGTTGATGCATCATAGGTGCGATCGCACTTTCTAAATAATCTTTAAAGGGCATGAACTTCGAAAATTTAAAACTAATTGTTGGAAGCAGAGTGCTGCGCACTTCCAACAATTAGGAAAGATGGCTCCAATTTGATAGCGAATTGAATTTAGAGCCATCAAAGCAATAGACTTCTTTTTCATGTTTTCTCTTATTCCCACTGGTTCGGGGTAGACATCGTGCAAGCTTTAATAATTCTTTATAGCTTCTTCAATTGTAGGCGGAATGGCAATTTTTTACTTTTGGTAACTAAGCGGTTGTTACCGTAACGTCTTGTGATCCCCGATGGGATCTAGCAGGATCAAGGCAGACAAGGAACAAGTCTCCTGTGTGCTACTTGCAAGGACTTGAGGCAACTTTGTAATCACTTCATAGCTCAGCTACAGCTTGATGGATTCCTGAAATTGCCGCGTTGACCTGCATCTAGGGGAGCCATCCCTCCAGCTCCCCTAGATTCTTCAACATCTTAATTTTTAAGATTTGGCCAACGGATTTGCGATCGCACTGCTTTATAGGGACTTTATCTGTTTTCCAGCACAAGTTTTACTATTTCAGAGGGAGCATCATGCAGGTTAACGTTTCTCACCAGGATGGACTCCAGTTCATCGCTTCAGCACGATCTCACCAGATAGTTAGTGACCAGCCCTTTAGTAATGGAGGTTGCGATCGCGGTATGACGCCGCCGGAATGGCTGCTGGCCGCCTTAGGCAGTTGTGCAGGCTTCTATGCGGTTAAATATCTTGAAACGCGTCATCTGGATACAGACAATCTGAGCATTAGCGTTTCGGCTGAGAAGGTTGGCCGACCCGCTCGCTTAGGCAGCATCAGCATTCGCATCATACTGCCTTATGAACTAGAGCCTCGGCATGAGAAAGGATTGCACAAAGCGGTCGAGGCTTGCATTATTCACAACACGCTGCTCAATTCGCCTAGCATCTCAACTGAGATTTTGGCCCATGATGTCGGAACTGAAAATACAGCGACCGAACAGGCGCTCGTTTCTATCTCCAGCACAACTGCTGTTGTTGCTCTTTAATCCCATTTTCACGCCGATCCAAGTGTCAACAGCTCATACATCTGACATTCTGTTGCAAATGCGAGTTTGAAAGATGCGATCGCGCAATACTAGGTGTGATTCCCATTCCACCAATCTGCATTTGCCCCCATGACAGAGACAGCCTTCAACTTTTGGCAGCAGTGGTATCCCATTGCGCCGATTATTGATCTCGATACCCGCCGTCCCATGCCGATTATGCTGTTGGGGCAGCGGTTTGTTGTCTGGAATGCAGGTACTGTTACTAACGTTTCTAGTAACGGTGTCTCTGCGTACGGCAGCTCGGCTCAATCATCCAGCATCGAGACGAGTTCGCCGCAGTTTCGAGTATTTCGCGACCAGTGCCCCCATCGGCTTGCGCCACTGAGTGAAGGTCGCATAGACGAAAAGACAGGACATTTGATGTGCAGCTATCACGGCTGGCAGTTTGATGCCGAGGGCGTTTGTACCCGGATTCCTCAAGCCGATGATCCAGACATCGTGACGAAAAAGCGCGATCGCTACTGCGTTGAGGCATTGCCCACGCAAGTCGCCAACGGATTGCTGTGGGTGTGGCCCGATGCGGAATCAGCGACCCAGGCCCATGAACACCCACTACCGCTATCGGAGCAAGTTGAAACCGAAGGCTTTGTGGCGACATCAATGGTGCGGGATTTAGCCTATGACTGGCAGACGCTGATTGAGAACGTGGCCGATCCGGCCCATGTCCAGTTTGCCCATCACGGCTTGCAGGGCAACCGCGATCTCGGTCGGCCCATTCCGATAGAAGTAACAAAGTCAACGCCCGACTGTATTGAGGTGACGATTGATCGGATGCCGAAAACGCGCATTTTGTTTATGCCGCCCTGTCGAGTTGAATATGAAATCCATTTCGATGCCAAGCGTCAAGTGGGGCTGATTGCCTACTGCGTACCGATTGCAGCGGGACAGTCCCGCATTGTGGCTCAGTTCTCGCGTAATTTTGCTACTAAGATACAGCGCTGGTCGCCCCGTTGGCTGGAGCATCTGCGCGTACGTAATCCCATTCTGGATGGCGATATGATTCTGCTGCATGAGCAGGAGCGATTTTTGCAAGCACGTAGCGCTACAGAGACCTGGAAAACGGCTTATCGGTTGCCGACGCAGTCCGACCGAATGGTGATGGAATTTCGCCGCTGGCTGGATCGCTATGCGCCCTCTCTGCCTTGGGAAACACCCGATCCGGCCCAGTGGACGCTGCCGGATCGCCAGCAGTTACTCGATCGCTACCATCAGCACACGCTGATTTGCAGCAGTTGCCGCTCAGCCTTGCAGACCATTCAGCGGGTCAAGCTAGGTCTATTGGCCTTTTGTGCCGTTGCTGTTGCGATCGCAGCTCTGACCCCCGATGCTCAGCGGCTTTGGGTTGGCCTACCGTTAGTGCTGCTTGCCTTGCTGGCACTAGCTGGATATGGTTGGTTGAAATATCGATTAGAGCCGCAGTTTTATTTTGTAGATTACGTACACGCTGATCGCTAATATCAAGTTTGGTTGCCCACGTTAACCCTGACATATGACAGAAGAACAGCATCCGGGAAATGATATCTCCCCGACCGCGGAACAGCTTCATGCCGCTCATCCAGCCGTTGCTGCCGAGGAACTGGAGCAGGCCGCGAATCGCATTCAAGATTTATTAATTGATTTGTCTGCGTCTTTTCCGCTCACGACTGGCACCGATCGTCGGCTATTTCTAGAGAAATTTGCCCAGGCCAGCCACGGTTTACCTGATGCGTGTCAAATCATTACAGCGGCAGGACTGGACTATGTGCGGTTCCTCTGCCCAGCGGCAGGCATTCCGCCGACGATGGCCCGCCGCATCTACGAGATTTTGCAGCAGAATAGTTCACAAGCGGGCGGATAGACTGCCAGATAGTATCAGGTCTGCAAATCAGCGCTACAGGTGATTTATACCGCACATCAGCTCTACAGCACCTCCAAGATCGCTTGCGTTAGCTCAAGTGGATTGACTGGTTTAGCCAAATGGCGCTGAAATCCAGCCGTCAGAGCCTGCTGACGATCGAGCTGTGCCGTGTAGGCGGTAACTGCGATCGCAGGTACTTTGCCTCCTGCTTCAGGGGCACGACGCCGAATGAGTTGAATCAGGCTATACCCATCGGTATCTGGCATGGCCATATCGCTGATGAGCACGTCCGGCACCTCGCGATCGAGTTGGGCAATGACCTCCGCTGCTGAAGAGACGACTTGGACGTGGGCTCCTTGAGTCGTCAAAAACTCAGCCGTGAGCGATCGCATATCGGGATCATCATTCACAATCAAGATGCGCGTTCCCGTTAGTGATTTCGGTTCAATAATGGCCGTGTTTGCAAATTCGCTCGAATTAATCTCCGAGGGTTTCATCAACGGGATCTGAACTGTAAAAGTTGAGCCTTGATCTTTCCCTTGACTAGCAACTTTAACCGTACCGCCGTGCAGTTCGCTCAGGTAGCGGACAATCGCTAAGCCCAAACCCAAGCCACCAAATTCGCGGGTAATTCCACTGTCGCCCTGCCGGAAATATTCAAATACATGGGGCAAAAACTTAGCATCAATGCCGCAGCCCGTATCTTGTACTTCTAGCTTAGCGATATGGTCAACCTGCGTGAGCTGCACGGTGATTCGCCCCTGTTCGGGGGTAAATTTAACGGCATTCGAGAGCAAATTCCACACGATTTGCTGGAGACGATTGGCATCACCCAGCACGGGGGCTAAATCAGCCTGAAATTTTGTTTGAATGTCGATGCCCTTCGCCTGAGCCGAAAGCTGTACCGTTTCAATCGCTTCGAGGATAACAGGTTGCAGCTGAGTTGGCTGTACCTCCAACCGTAGCTTGCCCCGCAAAATGCGCGATACATCCAGTAGATCATCGACGAGCTGCGACTGGAGTTTAGCATTGCGCTCAATCGTTTCGAGTGCCCGCTCCGTAGTTTCGGTATCAAGCTTGCGCGATCGCAACATTTGCGACCAGCCCAAAATCGGATTTAAGGGCGATCGCAGTTCGTGGGACACAATCGCCAAAAATTCATCTTTGATCCGATTGGCGGCCTCGGCGGATTCCCGTGCCGAACGCTCCAGCTCCAGCAGCTTAATTCGCTCCTGCTCCATCTGCTTACGCGCAGTATCATCCCAGGCTACGCCAATCATCCGCACGGGTTCATCCTGATCGTTATGGAATACTTGGCCTTTGCTGACGAGCCAGCGGATGCTGTTATCTGGCCAGATAATCCGATACTCAGCCGCATAGGATTCGGTTGTAACGGCCTGCATAATTCGCTCTCGCACCTGTGCCTGATCTTCAGGATGGATGCAGGCGATCAAGCTATCGAGAGTTTGCTCGAATTCGTTGAGTGACAGACCGAGTAAATGGGCGTGATTGGATGACCAGGTCATCCGATTTTTGGTAATATCCCAATCCCAGAACCCGAGTTGAGCCACTTCCATGGCTAGGCTGAGCCGTTCCTCACTTGCTTGTAGGGCAGCCGCAGAGAGCTGGCGTTCTGTGATGTTAATGGCTGCACAGGTCACGCCTACTCGCTCAGCTTGGGCATTGAGTAGGGGTTCAACCGTTAAATCATAGATATGCATTTGACCGTGAACCGTCACCTGGACCTCTTGGCGAGCACCCACGCCCGTTTCGAGTACCTGCCGCTTCACTTGCATCAGCTGCTCGGCTTCCTTGGAGTCAGGAAATAGATCGGTATCAAATACGCCAATCACTTCCTCATCCCGGAGCCCAAACTGAGTGGGCAGATTGTATAGCCACACATAGCGCAGATTTTGGTCTTGACTGAAAACGGTAATCGGTGCGTGCTTGAGCGCAACCCGCAGCCGCTCATTAGTGCGATAGATCTCTTCTTCGACCTGCTTTTGAGCCGTAATGTTGTTGTTGATTTCCAACACCGCTTTTGGCTGCCCTTGGCTGTCGTACTGCAGCGTCCAGCGGCTGCTGACAATGATAGCCGTACCGTCGCGGCAAATCTGGGTAAGTTCACCTTGCCAATGCCCCTGGTTTTGTAAAATCGCCAGCAACTGTTCCAGCGGTTGGGGGAAAGTCGTTTGGAGAAGCTGATGGATCGTTTGGCCCTGCACCTCAGCTTTGCTCCAGCCATATTCCCGCTCGGCTCCTTGATTCCAGTAGGTAATATGATGCTCTAAATTCCAGATAATAATGCTGTCGTTTGCTAGGTCGAGCATGTGAAGCTGCTGCTCCAGTACTTGTTCTCGCTGACGCAGAGCTTCTACCGCTTGCTGACGCTCTTCAACATCCGTAATCGTGCCAATCCATTCCCGAACGTCCCCATTGTCATCATAAAGCGGCACACCACGGGAAACGATGTAATGGTAAGACCGGCTAGGTTCATGCCAGATCCGAGCTTCTGAACAGTAGATTTTCTGCTGGTCGCGAGCCCTGATCCAGGTTTGATAGAGCTGATCGCGATCATCGGGGTGGAGTGCGTCTAGCCAGCCTAACCCTTGATATTGTTCTTTGGTTTGCCCGGTGTAGGCTTCCCACAGCGGTTGAGGTTCAACAAACTCGCCTGCCTCATTCACGGTCCAGACAATCGACGTAGATGCCGCTACCAGCGAGCGATAGCGCTCTTCACTCCGAGCTAAGGCAGCGGCGGCTTGTCGCTGTTCGGTGACATCGTTGACAAAGGCCACAAAGCCTGTCACTTGTTGGTGCTCATCAAATTGAGGTTCATACGTTACATGCAGATGGCTGGAGCGACCGTTGGCGTACCGCATCGTATTTTCAAACGCGACGGGCTGACCTGTGGTCAAAACCTGCTGAATGTAAGGGGAAACCCGCTGATAGGCATCTTCGCCCAGAACTTGGCGAACGGTTTTGCCGCAAATCTCCTCGGCTGGATACCCAAATCGCTCTTCGTAGCGCCGATTAACGAACTGATAGCGTTCATCTCGATCGACAAACGAAATTTGGGGCGGCACTGCATCGGCAATCAGCTTGAGTTCGAGTTCTCGCTGGCGCAGATTTTCTTCGGTGTGCTTTAGATTCGTTAAATCCAGCAAAAATGCAATCGTTTCTGGATTGGTACAGTCAGCATCAGTTGCGTCTTCCAAGCTGGTGCAGCCAATTAGAACGGGTACGCGGCTGCCGTCTTTGCGGATGTATTCTTTTTCGAATGGAACAGCCGTGCCCTGCTGCTGGATTTCTGCGATCGCACGTTGGTCGAGAACCGCATATTCTGATGGCGTCATCTGTTGCCAGTTGAGTCTGCCGCACTCTAAGTCGTCGCGGCTGTAGCCCAGCATATTGAGGTAGTAGCCATTGGCAAAGCTGAGGGTGCCATCAGCCTTGGCAAAAGCGACGCCAAACAGATTAGATTCAACCAGGCGGCGCAGGCGACGTTCGCTTTCTTGTAGTGCTTCGCTGGCTTGTTTGCGTTCGGTAATGTCTTCGGCTAATCCGGCAACGCGAACAACTTCCCCTGTTTCATCGTAAATGGGAAAAGTTCTGGCCCACACCCAGCGAACCTCTCCGTTAGCAGCATAGATCCGATACTCTTCGTCAAACTTGATCTGTTGCTGATAAAGCTGATTTCTGGCCTGACGAATCCGCTCGCGATCCTGAGGGTGGATGTTGTCCAACCAGCAGGATGGATTGTGGTACAGATCCTGTTCTGTTTGGCCTAACAGTGTCCGACAGGCTGGATTAACGTAGAGGAGCTGACCCGTCGCTAGATCGAATACCCAAAATAGGCTGTTAATATTTTCTGCTAGCTGACGAAAATAGCGCTCGGATTCCTGTAGATTTGAGACTTGAACCGTGGCGTTGCGCAGTGATTCTTCTTGTTCACCCAGCGATTGCAGGGCTTGATCTGCGCGCCACTTTGAGCGGCGCAGAGCTTCGCAGAGGAAGCTAAAGAGAACTCCTTCTATCACAAAAATACCGGATCGAGCAATCGAGTCCAGACTGGATGCCCAAGCATAATCAGCTTGAAGAAAAAAATAGTAGCTGGCCGCAGCCGATAACAGCGTTGCCACACTGCCTGCCCGCAATCCGCCATACCAAGCGCTCACCATCACAGCGCTAAAAAAGAGCAAAAACGGAGTTTTGGTCAGATCTAGCCAGGGATCAAGAAATACACTTAGGCCTCCAGCAACAAATACGGCAAAAATGGCAGCAGCGTAATACCGTATTGGGCCACGAAGAATACTCAGCATGTTCTGTTGAGGAACGGATCTTTCCATTATCTCTTATCGACACTGGCACTTTTTATACCTCTTTGGACTGATTTCTTTATCGGCCCATATCGAGTAATAGCACCAAAAAACAGCAGGGAGATGTTGCCGCTGCACTGCAGTGGCAACATCCATTGGTTAGACTTAGAACCTATCCGAAAACCGATGTTGTTCGAGAGATGAGTGCTTAAGGTGAAGGTGTCGCCATAGGAGCAGTCCCAGATGTCTACCGTGACGCCTCCTCGTTCAACCGTCGAAATTGACCCTCGTTATCGGGTGCCCGATGAGCTGTGGGAGCGCCTGCATCCTCTGATTCCAGAGGAGCCACCCAAGCCTAAGGGAGGCCGCCCTCGCATGGATGATCGCCAAGCCTTAGATGCGATCTTTTACATCCTTTGCACCGGCTGTCAGTGGAATGCGTTGCCTCGGTGTTTAGGGGCCTCCAGTACGGTGCATGACCGCTTTCAAGAGTGGCAAACCAACGGCACGTTTGCTCGCTTTTGGCAGGCGGGATTGATGGAGTATGCCCGCACTCAAGGAGTGGACTGGCATTGGCAATCGATGGATGGTGCGATGGTCAAAGCACCACTGGGGGGAAAAAAAGACAGGCCCCAACCCGACTGACCGTGGCAAGTTGGGCACCAAGCGCTCGGTTTTAACCGATGGCAACGGCATCCCACTGGCCTTTGTGCTCGCACCCGCTAATCGGCATGACATGAAACTTGTTGAGGTAACTTTAGAGGCTCAACCGCTGGTGCCACCGGATGTGGAGGACGAGGAATCAAGACATCTCTGTCTGGATCGCGGCTACGACTATCACCCGGTGCGCCAGATTCTCAAGCAGTGGGGCTATCAAGGGCATATTCCGCCTCAAAACGAGGGTGACCTAGTGATTCACGACATTCCCAACTATCGGGCCAGACGGTGGGTGGTCGAACGGACTCATTCGTGGATGAATCGGTTTCGCCGTCTGTTGATCCGCTGGGAGAAGAAGCCCGAAAACTATCTGGCGTTCTTACAACTTGCCAGTGCGGTCATCACATTTCGCTCATCTGAGGTTTTCGGATAGGCTCTTAACGGATATCGACGATAGGCAAAGGCCACTATCAAACTCGTATCAAACTCGGGATAGGCCAGGGACTTCGCTAGCTTGATTCAGGGGCTGTGGTGCAGAGAGTCCGGCTCCGTTGTCCGTTAATAGCGGTTCTACTTCGGCTGTTGAGTCCGACCCACTGATCACCGCACCCAAGAAGCGAATATCCTCTGATTCCGTCATTTCTTCTAGGGCTTCATTCAACATAGCCGATTGGCTCACCTGTGGTCGGGTGACGAGAACGACGCCATCGGTATATGGCTCCAGGATCAAGGTGTCGTTGCTGAGGCTGAGAGCTGGCGCATCAATCACCACCATGTCAAATCGACCTTTGACGTCCTGTAAAAAGCGCTGCATCTCACTCGATTCAAGAATGGCGGCGGTTTGACGCTGAGGGCCAGGGCTGGGCGCGATATAGAGGTTTGCGATCGCAGGGACAAGCTGAATACTCTGGCTGGGATTGCCGTAATAGTGCAGCGGTTCGTACTGACTGTCGGATGTTGGCTCAACCCCCAGGGCCATTGCCTGAGACTGCGATCGCAGATCTGCTTCAATAATTAGCGTTCGTTTGCCTGCCCGCACCGATGCGATCGCGAGGTTGAACGCCGTCACCGTTTTACCTTCTTGGCGGATAGTGCTGGTGACCAAGAGCGTTTGAGGGGCGGTTTCTGTAGCCCGTCGCAAATTACTCCGCAGCCGCTCATAGTCATCGTGATAGGCCGACTGGGGCGACAGCAAAATCGGTAGCCCTTGCGATGGTCGTTGGGGCAAATTGGGAATGAGACCCAGCAGAGGCGCATCCTGTTCGTTGAGCAAGGACTGCAGATCGCCCGCTGTCCGAATTGTGCCGTCAACTGCATCCAGCAAGAAGATAATGGCTCCCCCAACAATAATGCCAATGAAGCCACCCGCAATCAGGACGATGATGCCACTGGTTACTTCTGGCTCAACTCTCTGGGTTTGGGGGGGTTGGCTAACCCGCAAACTCGCCACGGTTTCAGCTTCAGCCGCTTCAGCATCAATCCGTTTAGCCACCATCTGCTCGTAAATGGCCTGCTTTTCAGCCACGACTTGGGCTAAGCGATTCCGCTCTAGCTGCTTATTCGGCAAAGCGGCATACTGCTGGCGCAGATCTTGCTCGGTCTGTTGCAGAGTGCGCTGCTGCTGAATTAGGGTTTCCCGCTGGGTTTCGAGCCCCACTAGCTCATTGGCCAGTGCCTGTCGTGCTGGATCTAGACTGCTGTCTTGCCGAATGGAATTCGCTCCCGTCAAGGCGGCACCTTGTCCCCCACTGATCACCTCAGCAGCGCGCGCTTGCAGGAGCTGATCGTAGGCGTTCAACTGCTGCTGTAGCTCGATCATGGTGGGGTGTTCAGGCCGCAAATCCTGCGAGAGAATCGCCATTTGCGATTCGGTGGTATAGATCTGCGATCGCAGATTGGCAATAATGGGATCTGCGCTCAGCGCCGAAGAGGCATAGGCTTGATCTGGAGTCAGTCCCAGTTTGGACTGCAAACTTTGAATTTGGGCCTCAATGCCCGCCAGTGTTAGGTCAATCTGACGCCGCTGCTGCTCACTATTCGTAATGTTGCTCAGCAGACTACCGTCTTGAGCGGCCTGAATGGCTGGCCCTTCCAGACGGTCATACTGCTCTAGATCTTGTTCGGCTGCTCGCAGTTCGGCTTCTACGGACGGCAATCGCTCGTTAATCGAATCAATCACGCTACGTAATCGCGCTTTATTAGCATCCCGGCTCTGGTTCACCATCGCCGTAAGCAGAAGCTGAATCGCCGCTTCTGCTTCCTGGCGTGCTTCACCGTCGTAGGTGACACCGATTGCTTCTAATCGGCCTGAGGTTTCATTGCGAGACAGCCGCACCCGTGTTTTTTGATAGAGCCCGACTGGATCAACTTGAATACCAGACTCAATGAGCTTTTCCGATACTGCATTGAGCACGGCATCTGAAAGCAAAAAATATTCGCTGACGTCTTGGCCTGCCACCTGAATTTCGCTTCCCGTCTGCGTGAACGCAACGGGTGGCCCAGTCGGCACCATGACCGCCTCTGCTTTGAAGGTCGGCGGTGGCGGTGGTTGAATGGCAATCACGCTGGAAATGCCAAATACGGTCAAAGCCCCAGCCAGCCCATACCATTTATATTGCTGGAACGCGAGCAGATAGCGAGTAACAAATGTCGGAGCCATGGCGATGTAGAGAGTCTTACCTTTGCTAATGGTACGCAATCTTGACTGAGACCGTCCTGCTTTTGGGGCACTTGTCTATTAACCTTTACGCAGGCTCACATTCTGCACCCAGAATTCGGAAGAAATTCGCTGCCCATTGCGACGATAAATCTTTCGAGTTCTTGATTACACATGCGAGATAGCAGCATGTCAACGATTCAAAATCATCCAGCCAAATAAATGTGCCATGCTTACAATCAGCATTTTGAATCTGACTTTCGCTGATTTATGCAGGCTTCCTCCCGCCGAATTATTATAGGTGCCGTCTTTTTCGTCATCACGCTAATTGTGGCAATGACGGGCTATATGCTGGCGGGCTGGACACCATTGGACGCCCTGTACATGGTGATTATCACGATCTTTGGAGTCGGCTATGGCGAAGTCAAACCGCTAGAATCACCTGCGCTCAAGATCTTTACCATTTTAGTGATCATTGCTGGCACCAGTTCTGCCGTTTATATCGTGGGTGGTTTTGTGCAACTGGTGACGGAAGGAGAAATTAATCGCGCCCTCACTCGAAAACGTATGACTCGCGAAATCGACAATCTTAATCAGCACGCCGTCATCTGTGGGTTTGGTCGAATTGGCCAAATGCTGGCGCGTCGCTTGCAGGAATCTCAGCAGCCGTTTGTAGTCATTGATAACGATCCAGACCGCATGACTGAAGCGGAAGAGATGGGATATCTTACCTGTCGGGGCAATGCGACGGACGAGGCGATTCTGAAGACGGCAGGCATTGAGCGAGCGAAGACGCTGGCGACGGTGCTGTCAGACGATGCGCTGAATGTCTTTATCACCCTGACTGGGCGGGAACTTAATCCAGGGTTAGTGATCCTGGCTCGTGGCGAATTGCCATCAACCGAAAAGAAACTGCGGCTAGCGGGCGCGAATCACGTCGTACTTCCTGCCTCGATTGGAGCGTTGCGCATGGCGCAGTTAATTACTCAGCCGACGACGATGGACTTTTTGGCCCAGAGCGATCGCAGATCGGATCTAAATGAGCTACTGGCTGATATTGATATTCAAATGGATGAATTCGCCATTCCCCATGACTCGCCCCTGATCGGCGGCACCATTGGCGATATTGAAATGCGCGGCAAGGGCACGTTTATTATCGTGGCGCTGCGGCAAAATAGCGGTGCGGTCATGATTCACCCCGATCGTGAGGTTCACTTGGCGGCAGGGGATACGGTGCTAATCATGGGACATTGCGGTGATTTACCCAAGTTTCTCCGTCGCCATACCATTCAGCAAAATCTACGCTATCGCGGTGCCCGGATGAAGCGGTAAGACTAGTGCTGTGTCAAATCAGTTTTGATGGTTGGTATGCCGCGCAGAGCGCGGCATACCAACCATCAAAACCCACCAAAACAAGGTTGACAAACCACTAGTTCGTAGAATTAGCGCTACAGAGGTCAATGCTGAGCGATTATCTTAAAAAAAAGTCAAGTAGATTGCGCAGTCGGAGGCTGCCAAGGCTGATTGTGCTTGAACATGGTGTTAAGGATGACCAGCACCTTACACATACAAGCGACCAAGGCCACCTTCTTCGGTTTGCCATAAGCCAACAATCGGCGGTAGAAGGCGGCAATCACCGGATTGAACTGGGTAGCGACCAGAGCAGCCGTAAACAAGACTGAGCGCACCGTCGAGCGCCACCCATGACAAACTGTCACAGTTGATGGGAGCCACACCAACGAGTGCGGCAATTTGCTGGCGAGTCAGTTGTTCGAGTTCCGGGAGAATGGCAATTAGGGTTGTTGATGCGACGAGTCCAACGCCGGGAATTGATTGCAAAAGTGCCTGCTGCTGTTGCCAGTGCTGAGATTGATTGAGTTGCTCTTGAATCTGCTCGTCCAGCTGCTTGACCTCTTGGCTTAACCACTCGATGTGGTGCTCAATCTGAGCTTTGGCCCAAGGGGGACGAGCACCGCAGTTACGATTGCCTTCGGCACTGAGCCTCAACGAGTTGGGAGCGATGCATCACCAGAGCTTGCAACTTGTTGGCGGCTTCTGAGGCCAGGGCTCGCACCTCCGGTTGCACCGCTAACATATCTGTCTACTTTTTTGAGACAAGGTCACATTTCCCTGACATCAAATTCGCGCCTCTGGCAGGATTAGCATGGCATCGCCAAAAGAATAAAATCGGTAGTCTTCTGCGATCGCAATTTCATACAAATCCAGCAGTCGTTGGCGACCGATGAGGGCGCTCACCAACATCAGCAGGCTGGAACCAGGCAGGTGAAAATTGGTAATCAATCCATCAATTACCTGCCACTGGTAGCCCGGATAAATAAATAGGTCGGTTTTGCCGACAAATGGTTGCAGTGAGCCCGTTTGAGCTGCTCCCTCTAGAGCACGGGTAACCGTTGTTCCTACAGCAAACACACGACCACCATTCGCTTTGGTTTGCTGAATTTTCTCGACTGTATCGGGTGGGATCTCGATTCGCTCCTCGTGCATCTGGTGAGACGTGATCGTCTCAGCTTCAACCGGACGAAATGTACCCAGCCCTACATGTAGGGTTAGGTAAGCTTGAGGAATTCCCCGCTGGGTTAACTCTTCGAACAGTTCTGGCGTGAAGTGCAAACCCGCTGTCGGTGCGGCTACGGCTCCTGGCTGGCGAGCATAAATGGTCTGGTAGCATTCGGCTGGCGCTTGGGACTGAGTAATATAGGGCGGCAGCGGCACCTGTCCCAGTTTTTCGATGACTGTCACCAACGGTTCATCAGTATGCAGCTCAAACCGGAGAATGCGGCCTCCCGTGGCCTCATCTGTACTCAACACCGTAGCGCTCAGTATCGGACTGGGTAACGTTTCAGCCTGCGGATCGACGCTGGCTAGCTGTTCCGGTAAAGCAAACTGAATCACGGCCCCCGGTTTGAGACGGCGTCCAGGCTTTACCAGCGCCAACCACTGCAGCGGAGCTTGTTCTTCCAAGAGCAAGATTTCTATGGTGGCTCCCCCGACCTTACGCCCATAGAGGCGAGCTGGAATTACCCGCGTATCGTTGAGCACCAGCAAATCCCCAGGCTGGAGAAACTGGGTAATGTCCCGGAAAATACAGTGCTGATGTTGCGTCAATGACTCTACAACCAGCAACCGTGACTGATCCCGTGGCATGGCTGGGTTCTGGGCGATTTTGCCGTCTGGTAAATCATACTGATAGGCCGCGAGAGTAAGGTCTTCAGGATGATTCATGTTGGGCGATGAATTAGTCATAAGTAGAAGCTAAGGAGAAGACAGTTGGTTCCTCATTCAAACTGCTGGAAGTATTGAAATCGCGACCGGGATCACATTTGGGGGATTGGGGGGAACCCCTTATGGAGGTCGGGTGCATCTCCCCTGTTAGACATTGGTCTAAGTTGCGACAATACAGGTAGAGAATTCAGACAAACTACCCGTTTGGCGCTATGGAATACATTTACTACCTTGCGAATGCGAGTCTAACACTTCGGGTGGTGGAATACCTACACAACATGAAATGGTTGCCCGTTCGTTTTGTGACAGTAATTCATCAAATCGATGGATGGATCATTAAGATTAAGCTTGGCCATCTGCTAGATCCAGAAGACGAGGCAGATATGAGGGCTTTCCTCAATGAGGTTGGGGTTCCCTTCGAACCCAGCGATCGCGTTCGGATGGCGCTATGGGGATTGGAAATCGGCCAGTCTCCAGTGGATATTATGCGTCGCTATCAGGTGGCAATTGTGTCTCATGGTAATCCGAACGGCAGTGAAATTGAAGAATTTCGCAAGCAGTTTGTATCGGGACTCGGTTACTGTCCGGAAACACTTGCTTAGGCATCTGTGAGTCTAGACACATAGGGAGAATATGCTTCTGCTTATCCAGGTCTTTCGACCTGGATTTTTTTTGCTTCACACCACTGAACGTTAGCCCTTTTGGGCCTGATAGCGGGCCTTAAATTCTCGCTGCTGCTGCTTGTGATCCACAATAGCAGTGGGATAATCACAGCGAGCACACTCCAACGGAGAAATTTTACCTGTAACCAGTGCTTCGGTATCAACGCTGCGGAGTTCCGGTAGCCAGGCCCGAATATACTCCGCTTCGGGATCGTACTTCTGCGCCTGACTAGCCGGATTAAAAATCCGTAGCGGTTTTGGGTCAAGCCCGCAGGAAGCGCTCCACTGCCAACCACCGTTGTTAGAGGCCAAATCACCGTCGTACAGCTTCTGCATAAAGTATTTTTCGCCCCAGCGCCAGTCGATGATCAAATCCTTGGTTAAGAAACTAGCCACAATCATGCGGCAGCGATTGTGCATCCAGCCGATGGTGTTGAGCTGCCGCATGGCAGCATCGACAATAGGGTAGCCCGTTCGTCCCTCGCACCAGGCTTGGAAATGTTCTTCGTTGTTGTCCCAAGGAAAATCGCGAAACTCGTCGCGGTATGGTTCCTCGGCTAGACGGGGGAAGAAATAGAGGGAATGCTGGTAGAACTCGCGCCAAGCTAGCTCTTGCTGCCAGGATTGAATATTGGCGCGGCTGTCATCGCTGCGGGCACGGCTGTAAGCGCCCTGAGTCGCCTGCCAAACCTGGCGAATGCCGATTGCACCAAATTTTAAGGCTGCGCTGAGCTGGGAGGTACCGGGATGAGCAGGAAAGTTGCGCTGTTCGTCGTATTCCCACAAACCGCGATCGCGGGCTGATTGCTGGTCACCATCACAAAATGTGTCCAGTCGTTCTTGAGCCGCCGTTTCACCCGGATTGAGCGGGATAATTCCGTCCCAGCGAAATCCTAAATCTTCCGGCTTGGGCAGTTCGATCACACCCGCTGCCTGGGCCGCTTTCTGCTCCGCTTCTGTCAGCGATTCCAGTCCGGTCGGTGCCGCGTAGGGAGCCCCTTTTGGCTGACTATTCCAGTTGCGCCAAAAGGGGGTGTAGACCGTGTAGGGCTGATCCGAGGTCTTGGTCAGGATCTCGCCGGGAGCGTGAAGCAGCTGATCCCAGCCAGTTTTGACCGTGATGTTCTCTTTTTCTAAGGCATCGGCAACGGTGCGATCGCGACTTTGAGCGTAGGGTTCAACGTCCTGATTCCAATGCACAGCATCGACTTGCAGTGTCCTAGCCAGTTTCGGCAATCCAATTGTGGGATCAGCTTGTACAATCAGCAGTTGTCCGCCTGCGGCTCGATATCGCTGCTGCAGTTCCTCCAAACAACCCAACATATATGTAACGCGCGCCGGAGCCACATCATCACGATCCAAAATTTTGGGATCGAGACAGAAGACGCCAATCACCTTGGCGCTCTCCTGCCGGGCAGACGCCAGCCCCCGATTATCGGAGAAGCGCAGGTCACGGCGATGCCAAAAGATAATTTTTTTTGTCATGTGTCAATCGATAAAGTAACGGCTGCAGGCTTTAAAAGTCGCTAAACATAAGACCACTCAAATCCGACAAATTAAGAGGGAGTCCCGACCGGGGATTATTCAATCTTATTTTTAGTTCATTTATACCAGTTTAATGAAATTAAATGTCTTCTTTAGGTTTGGGATGGGATCTAGGTCTGTTATATGGGGACACTAAATGAAAAATCTATACAGACAATAGCCTTAGGTATCTGCTCTCTAGCTGTTTTTCGAGTCGTCATGAGCCATCGCTATCGAATTGACGGAATCTCAAATCAGGATTTCTACACACCACTAGCAGCCTTCACGGACGATAAAGCGTTCACACTCTATGGATAAGCCGTCACCTTTCGATCGTTTACAGTGCTACCCGCGAGGAAATCAAGCGAGCGGCTTACGCGATTGGCTGACGCAGACGGCATCGTGGCAAAAAATTCTTGATTTTGCTCCCATCGGAACCGCTATTGTGCAACGTAACGGAACCTTTGTCTATGTCAATCCAGCGTTCTGCATGACGTTTGAGATGAGCGTGCAGAAAGCGCAGTGGTCATCTTTGGTAGAACTCATTCAAGCACCCGATCAGCCAACTTATGCAGCGCTTCACCATCAGTTGTGGACTGGCAAAATTGAGCAGATTGAGATGGTCTATACCTATCGCCCTGCCGATGGCCAAACTTATCCTGTTTTGCTTAAAGAAGCACTGCTACCAGTGGACGACTCGCAGATCGACCCGCTTAGCATTGTCCAGATCCTGAATGTGGCGGAATCATCATCGGTGCTGGCGTCGGTTTCTGCCTCTATGGAAGCCGCCGATGCGATACAGTCCGAGAATAATTTGCGGCACCTCAATCAGTCCCTAGAGCGGCAGGTGAAGCTGCGGACGGTGCAGCTGGAGCTAGCAAATCAGTTTGAAGCGACTCTGAAACGAATTACCGATAAGGTTCGTGACAGCCTAAACGAGCAGCAAATTTTACAAACAGCGGTTGAGGAACTTGCGATCGCAGTTGGTGTATATGGCTGCAATGCAGCACTCTATGATTTAGATCAGAATGTTTCAAAAGTGGTGTACGAGTCTACCCATTCGGCAGGATCGAGACAGGGCCGAGTGGCACAGATGGAAAAATTTCCGGAACTTTATAATCAGCTGCTACAGGGTACGTCATTTCAATTTTGCTCCCTGCTGCCCCACCCCGAACGAGGCCGCTCAGCACTGCTGGCTGTACCGCTGATTGACCAAGATCAGGTCATTGGCGACATTTGGCTGATTAATCAGAGCTACTACGGCTTTAAAGCAGAAGACATTCGCTTAGTGCAGCAGGTGGCCAATCAGTGCGTGATTGCGCTACGCCAAGCCAAGCTCTATCAGGCTGCCCAAGCTCAGGTAAAAGAACTCGAACGCTTAAATCAGATTAAAGATGATTTCTTAAGCACAATTTCCCATGAATTGCGAACGCCGATGGCCAGCATTAAAATGGCCACCCAAATGCTCAGCATTATGTTGGCTCAGCTTGATCCGACACTATTAAATCCGGTAGATTCGGCACAGATAACAACTACTATCGTGCCGTTACACATCAAGCCCCGCTTACAGCAGTATCTCGATATTCTACAAACCGAATGTCAGCGGGAAGTTGATCTGATCAACGATTTGCTGGATTTTTCGCTTGATGATAGCGATCTGCGGCAGTCCGTCTCAGACAACACGGCCATATCCGTTCTGCCTATTAGATGGGGAGAACAGCTAGATTTAGAGGAGCTGATCCAGCAACTGCTGAGTGAATATCAGGATCAATTACAGCAGCATGCTCGTGTTTTACACGTCAATCTTGCAGCGGATCTCAACAATCTGGCCCTCAACGGTCAGCGAATCCAGCGAATTACGCGGGAACTTCTGGAAAACGCCATTAAATACACACCAGCGGGTGAAACAATTCAGATTTCTGCCCGTCGGCTGCAGGATACTGTTTTGATTCAAGTCAGCAACTCTGGCATTCACATTCCGCCGCAAGAGCTGAATCACATCTTTGATCGGTTCTATCGGTTGCCCCAATCCGATCGCTGGCAGCATCGCGGTACCGGCTTAGGCTTAGCGTTAGTTAAACGCTTCGTTCAAAGCCTAAACGGTACCATCACTGCCACCAATCGCGATCGCACCTTGATCATTACAATTCAACTTCCTCTAGCCCCGTCGAATCAAGCTCAAACTGCGATCGTCGCAAACTAGCCATACAGCGATGATTAAGACTAAGTGCTGAATCGCGCTCACTCCTTACTCCTTTCGCCTCATGCTTTGAATGCCAAGCAAACAGCCCTCGATGCACTGCACCGAGGGCTGTTTCATCAAATATCGAAGCACCTTACATTAGGCCTAGCTGAGACAGGATGCCTTGTCCAGTTAGATATTCAGTTGCCAAACCAATAACGAAACCGAGCATAGCCAAACGGCCATTCCAGTTTTCTGCGAATTCTGTAAAACCGAACTTTTGCTCTTGGTTATCCATGAAAGTTACCTCTGCTATCAGTAATGAACAATGATTCCAAAGACCGCGAACCGTTCAGCTAAAGCAAGCTAGATTGACATTGCGTCAGAATCTAGTCCCCAATCCTTACGCAAGAAGGCTTGGTACATGTTTTCCCGCAGCATCATTTGCTCTTGCAGCTTAATCAAGAACTCCTGAGCCTGTTCGCGGGACATCCGCTGAACCTGATCAGAGAATGTCCGTAAGTTAAATTGCTGTTCGAGAGATAATTGCGCAGAACTGTCCATGTCCGTCTCCTTAACACGAAGTGAAGGGGTTACCGAGATTGAGCAACACCCAACTAGCAAACCTGCTCGTATCTGTATAGCTGCGGCGTTACATATCTTCTTGTAAACTAACTTAACACGGAGTATTACGATTCAGCAATAAAACTTGCCAAAATGTACCAATAGTAATAATAAGGTTTCGCTATTTGTAGCGGTTGCCACAGTTTGATTATCTATTCATTCACCTCATGTTTTGAGTCCTGAGTGATGAGGGTGGATGAGTGATAGCGTGGATGGATGATGGAATAAAAAACGCAAAATGCGTCAAAAAGTTGTTCTGATTACAGGTTGCTCATCTGGAATTGGTCGTGCGTTGGCATACGAATTTCACCGCTTTGGGTATGGCGTCATCGCAACGGCCCGGCGGCTGGAGACACTGCGGCCCTTGCAAGAGGCTGGAATGCTGACCAAAGAGCTGGACGTGACTAACCCTGACCAGATTCGGTCTGTCTTCACCGAGATTCAGCGGGAGCAGCAGCGGTTAGACGTGCTGGTCAACAATGCCGGATATGGTCTATTTGCACCGCTGCTTGATATATCAGCGGATCAGCTCGCACAGCAGTTTGAAACCAATCTGTTTGCGCCATTGCAGTTGATTCAGGCTGCTGCACCAATGATGCGATCGCAACAATCTGGCCTGATCATCAACATCGGCAGCATTTCCGGCATCATGCCTACGCCGTTTTCCGGTGCTTATGCTTCGTCTAAAGCTGCCCTGCACTGTTTATCGGATGCGCTACGAATGGAGCTGGCACCGTTTGGTATTCGAGTGATGACGGTACAGCCCGGAGCCATTCAGTCAGACTTCGGCACTGCGGCTCGTCAGCGCACGGAGGCGAACTTAACCGATCAGTCCTGGTATTCCGGTATCAAGGATACGATTCGCGCTAGAGCTGAACTGTCTCAAGTTGATGCGACACCGACTCAGGATTTTGCTACCCGTTTGGTTCAAGCGGCCCTGCGGCCAAATCCGCCTGCTGTGCTACGTATCGGCAAGAAAAGCAGGCTACTACCATTTTTGAAAACCGTTTTGCCCTGTCCCTGGCTGGATCAGATCCTACAGCGTCGCTTTGGTCTGCGTTCGATTGAAAATTCTACAAAACCCTAAACCCTTCTGTAGGGGCGGGTTTAGCCGACGAATTGCGGTTTCAAGATCAAATTGGTCAACGAAACCCGCCCTTACACAATGTCTGCGGTTGAATTCTGATTCAGGAAAGAATAGCCTTGTTCTATGGCGATAAGCGGTTGATGTTCCAGAGTTCTGGATTAGTTAAATCAGGCTGCTTCGTGGATTCATGCGATGATGCCGCGCTAGCCGAGGTTGTCAGCGTATATAGAAACCGATCGTGTAATCGACTGGGGCGACCTTGCCAAAACTCGAAGCTCGTTGGTCGCACTCGAAAACCACCCCAGAATGGCGGCAGCGGCACCTCGCCATCTTGGAACTTGCGCCTCATCGATTCGAACTGCATCTCTAAAAGCTGACGATTCGAAATCACCGAGCTTTGCTGCGATGTCCACGCGCCCAACTGGCTGCCACGGGGCCGCGTTAGGAAGTACTTCAGCGATTCAGCTGTAGGGATTTTTGCTGCTGTGCCCGTGATGTGAACCTGCCGCTCCAAGGCATACCAGGGGAACAGGAGCGAGACCTGATCATTCTCGGCAATCTGCTGGGCTTTGCGGCTTTCGTAGTTGGTGAAAAAGACAAAGCCGTTGGTGTCAAAATACTTCAGCAGCACGGTGCGCTGGGTGGGCTGTCCCGTCGCGGATACGGTGGCGATCACCATTGCATTCGGCTCCAATAAATCTGCATCGCAGGCTTGTTTAAACCACAGCTCAAACTGCTGAAAAGGATTGGGATTAATCGTCTCTTGGGTTAGTCCAGCCTGGGTATATTCTTTGCGAAGTTGGCTAATATCCATGTGCGATCGCAGATCTCTCTAAACTGTCTATAAATGCGCTATCTCTAGGTTGGGTTATCACCTGAATACCGATTGTAAGGAATCTATTCCCCGACTGACAGGAAAACCATTTGCGTGGGAACACTGAATCTATCTGAGAAATATCTAGAGTTCTTCTCGCGGCGCTGCTTAATCTGGGATGAATGGTGATGTAGGGACACCAACCCTACATCGCAATTCAGACTTAAAATCAGCAATTCCACCACATTGTTATGTCAAGTCTGTGTATAAGAACCCAATTTATTTTTTGTGAAACGCTTGCGGAGCAAGCGTTTCACAAAAAATAAATTATAGTTTTTTAACCGGACTTCATATTAAGTGACCGAAACGTCTCAAACCTGTGATCCGAAAGATTCTGAATTGTGAATCTTGTCGCTATTAAACGGAAGGCTCTGGGATAAGCTTTAGAGAATCATCGCATAGTGTCGTTGAATGGTTTGCCATTTGCGATCGCTGCCCTGCCAATTGCCGTTTAGTGCTTCTACCCATCGATGATCTGCTGCCTGAACCCTAAATGCCAGCGACCCCAGAATCTGGATGATCAAGACTTCTGCCAGCACTGTGGTGAGAAATTGATGCCGACGCTGCGGGGGCGCTATCGACCTGTGCAACTGATTGGTCAGGGCGGATTCGGGCGGACATATCTGGCGCTGGATGAAGATCGCCTCCAGACAAAGTGCGTCATCAAACAGTTTGCGCCTCAGACCCAGGGCACGAAGTCGCTCGAAAAAGCAATCCGCTTGTTTAATCAAGAAGCGGTGCGGCTGCATGAACTGGGCGAACATCCGCAGATCCCGGCGCTGCTGGCCTATTTTGAGCAAGATGAGTATCTCTATTTAGTCCAGCAGTTTATCGAAGGGCCAACACTGACTCAGGAAGCACAGGAGAAACAGGGATTTAACGAGGTCGAAATTCGCGCTGTCCTAAATGATCTACTGCCGATTCTGCGGTTTGTGCATCAGCGGCAGGTGGTGCATCGCGATATTACACCGTCCAATATTATTCGACGCAGCATTGACCAGAAGGTAGTGCTGATTGACTTTGGCGTGGCAAAACAGTTGACGGCAGAGGGTTTGTCGCAACCGGGAACCAAAATTGGCACCGAAGGTTACTCGCCAATTGAGCAACTGCGCAGCGGCAAGGTCTATCCATCCAGCGATCTGTACAGCCTGGGAGCGACGTGCTTGTACCTGATGACGCTGACCCGCCCGGATGAACTTTACAATCCCCTGGACGGTAAGTGGCTGTGGCGCGAGAAGCTAGAACGACGCAAAATTTATGTCAGTGATGCCCTGGCCAACGTGCTGAACAAGCTGGTGGAAGATTTGGTCAGTCAGCGATACCAGTCAGTCGATGAGGTACTGAAGGATCTCAATGCATCGGCTGGAGGAGACGCTAATACATATTCTTCTGAGGCGCGTTCGGCCTTGCCGTCTCGTAAAGAGTCACAATCTTCACCTTCTTCTTCTCCGCCTGGCGCTGTCTCTTCTCCACCGACTTCACCGCCCACCTCGCCGCCGCGATCGCGCCCCTTACGTCCACCGACTTCGGGCCGCCGCACGGGTTGGAACTGCATTCGTACGCTAGAAGGGCATGGCTCTTGGGTGATGGCGGTTGATTTATGTTTAAAGCCGCCATCCATTGTCAGCGGCGGCATGGACGACACAGTCAAGGTGTGGAATGCCCGCACGGGTCAAAATATTCATACGCTCAAGGGCCATTCGCGGGGCGTGAATGATGTGGCGGTCAGTCCCGACGGTCGCATCGTGGCGAGCTGTAGCGATGACGATACGGTCAAGCTCTGGGATTTTAGCACAGGTGCTTTAGTCTACACGCTCACCGAACACACACGCGATGTGAACACGGTCGTAATCAGCCAAGACAGCCGCTTTGTCGCCAGCGGCAGTGAAGATAAAACCATTCGAATTTGGAACATACAGCGTGGAGAACTGATGCAAACCCTGACGGGTTCGGTAGGCATGATTAAAGCGATCGCACTTGATCCGCTAAATCAGCTTCTGGTCAGCGGCGGTTTAGACAATAAAGTGCGCCTGTGGAATCTGCAAACGGGCGAAATGACGCAGGTGTTCTCCGGCCACTTCAACTCGATCAACAGCGTGGCCATTAGTCCCGACAGCAAAATCATCGCCAGCGCCAGCAAAGATAAAACCATTCGGCTCTGGGATGTGGCATCGGGGAATTTGCTGCATACCCTGACTGACCATACTCGCGAGGTCAACGCTGTCGCCATCAGCAGCAGTGGCAAAATTTTGGTCAGCGGCGGCAGTGACGCCACGGTGCGGATTTGGGATCTCCAGTCCGGGCAACTGATGCACACCTTGAGCAATCATGTTAACGCCGTGAAATCCGTTGCCGTGACGCCCAATGCCAGCATTGTGGTCAGTGGCAGTCTCGATAAAACCGTGAAAATCTGGCAATACTTTCCATCCCCGCCGTCATCAGGTGGTAATTAGCATAAAATCGTTACTACTCTTGGCAGATCTACGATTTTGTCCGGCAACAATGGCCGACGAGCATGGTATAAATGTTAAGGTTTTTTAACGGCTCTCAGGCTTTAGCAGTGTACGTTAGCTCGGATCTTGTACTTTTCATAACTGGAACCCCAAAGGGCACTTTGCCGCCGCAATGCGGCAGCAAAATAGCCTCTGCTAGTTGTGGTGCAAGGTTTGGCTTGAGGCAGTGTTTTGATGAGTTAGCTGTGAAAGAACCACCCATTTATCAGCGTCATACCGAACCTGTTCAGTTGGTGATTTGTCATGGTTGAAAGGGAACCTTTGAAGGGATACGTCCCGAATCCATCTCAATAACTGGCTGGGCACGGTCGCGATTTAGCTGGAACACAACACTAGACATAAATCACGTATAGATTTAGGACGGTAAAAACTGTTCTCTTCTTATGTTCTAGCGGATTTGGTGTGGCAGGCGCTATCTTGGCCAATTATGGAGAATTGATCGAATTCATGGTTGCTACGACTGAAAAATTTGAACTTGATAACGAGCTGTCAGAACTGGCACGCAACAACGTCACACTGAAGGACATCATCAAAACCCTGCCACGGGAATGTTTCCAGAAAAACCGCCGCAAAGCTTGGAGTCAAGCGTTACTCAGCGTCGCGGCAGTCACTCTAGGTTATGTTGCGATCGCATATTCCCCCTGGCTCTTGTTACCGATTGCGTGGATTTTCACGGGTACTGCTTTAACAGGCTTTTTCGTTGTTGGGCATGACTGCGGCCATCGCTCGTTTGCTAAGCGCCGCTGGGTGAATGATTTAGTCGGTCATGTTGCCATGCTGCCACTGATTTATCCCTTTCACTGCTGGCGTTTGGGACATGACTATCACCATATCCACACCAACAAGCTGGACGTAGACAATGCGTGGCAACCCTGGAAAGTAGAAGAGTACCGCAACACCCCTATCGTGATGCGCAAGCTGTATGAAGTGCTGCGGGGTCGGCTGTGGTGGATGGGTTCCATTGCTCACTGGGCAGGCATTCACTTTGACCCGTCGCAGTTTGCTGAGCGCGATCGCAAAAAGGTGAAACTCTCGATTACCGTCGTACTCGTATTCGCGGCGATTTTCTTCCCCGTTTTGATTGCAACCACCGGGCTGTGGGGCTTCGTCAAGTTTTGGCTGCTGCCCTGGCTGGTTTATCACTTCTGGATGAGCACGTTCACCATCGTGCATCACACCACGATGGACGTACCATTTCAACCCGTCGATTCTTGGAACGAAGCGGTTGCCCAACTTGAGGGCACCATTCACTGTAGCTATCCCCGCTGGGTTGAGATTCTCTGCCACGACATCAATGTGCATGTGCCGCATCACTTGTCTGTCGCCATCCCCTCGTACAATCTGCGGTTAGCCCACAGCAGCCTGAAAGAAAACTGGCAGCCTTATCTGAAGGAACGTAAGTTCTCTTGGGCATTAATGAAGGATATTGTTGACTACTGCCATCTCTATCATCCTGAGCAGGCTTATCAAACGTTCCGCGCTGCGAAACTAAAATAGGCTCAATTCTGACACCGCATCCGACTAGGAAAAAAACAGTTTTGTTGTGAGCGTCGGGCACAACCCGACGTTCACAACAAAACAAAACAAAACTGGTTTTATGAGCCAGCTTCGTATGAATCAACTTTGAAAGAAACAGGCGGGAACGTATTGCGCTCCCGCCTGTTTCTTTAAGCCTCAAAACGTTTTACCAGGGCAGGTTTAGCAACTATAGCCGTCACCCTACCTATCATGGCGAAAGGAAATAGGTTTCTATGATGCCCTATGATGCGTTCACGGAAATTCTGATGTGTTTAATAGGGCATTCTACAGTGAAAACATCTCACCGTAGGACTCACCATAAAACAGCTTAGACAGGTCGAATCGTCCGCTATATTTTTTGTGGGGTTCGGTCGCAAAACCTAAACACAGCAAGCAGCAGACATCGACGTGATCGGGAATATTGAACGCTTCTTTGACCTGTTCAGAAGAGAAACCTTCCATTGGGCAGCTATCAACCCCATAGCTTTTCGCCACAATCATCATGTGGGCAACTGCCAGCATAACGTGGCGGTTCGTCCAAACCTCCATCGAACCGTAGCTCGGCTGCTGCTCAAAACCCAGCGGAATTTGCTTACGCATGATATTGGCGTAGTTCTCATCAATCGCGTCGTTGGCTTCGCCTAGCTCAATCACCTGCTCGATATAGTCGGGACTGCCAACATTGCGATCGCCACAGCAAATCAAAACCACTGGAGCTTGCACCACTTGAGCTTGACCAAAGGCGCAGGGCTGGAGTTTTTCTTTACTGGCCTGATCGCGCAGCACAATGAAGCGCCAAGGCTGCAAATTGTACCCCGACGGAGCCTGAATACTCAGCTCCAAAATCCTTTCCAGCAGCACATCTGGAATCGGATCGGGATTAAACGCCCGTGATGCTCGACGCAGACGGATGGCATCTTGCAGCCCCATGGAGGGCTGAGCTTCAATGGTCATAAAATAACGCCCAAACGGTTGGCACAGAATCGTTTTGTCAATTTTTCAGACAGATTCCGTTCCAGAATAGCGCGATAACTGCGATCGCACCTCCTACTCTAAGCCGAGTTCTCGCTTCAAGAGACTAATAGACTTGCTGCCAATATAGTTATCGGTGGTGATCACTTCGGGTGGACGAATCAGATCTTCACGGGCTTCCGAGATAGCTCGCTTGACGACTGGGAAACTGGCCTGATCGAACGCAAAGATAGTCTGGGCACTGCGCACAATGGCATTGAGCTTATAGGCATCATTGGTTTGCGCCGTCATCACCAGCAGTTCGTCACCCCGCAGACTGTGAATAATCACCTCAGCCGCGCGTAGAATTCCCGAACTCAAGCTGACTAGACCCAGACAGGTTTCTTTCGGTAAATCCTTCAGCAGGCTCAGCTCTTGAGCATAGTCGTAGATATCAATTGGGATGACGCGAACCGACTTGGGAGCTGCGATCGCTTCGGCTTCGGCAATAAAGTAACGGCTGGTCACGACCGTCCCGGAGCGAGTTTGGGACAGCGTTTGCTCTAGGCTTTCTAGCGGCACAAGCTGTACCGGAATCTTCAGCTCTTGCTCTAGTTCCCGCACCATCAGTTCACCTGCGCCAATGTCCTGTGCGGGCGTAGTGACGAGAACCTGGGCACTACAGCGCAACCGCCAGTCTACTTCGGCTAAAAACAGTTCGCGGGCTTGATTGAGCGAAAAGCCTTCCCGCAGTAATTCGTCCAAATTGCGCTGAATCAGCTTACGGGCTTGGGGATATTCTCTCAGCAGTGGCGAAGGAGCCTGTAGATTTTCACCATTGCCAGAATCGCGGACATAAATACCGGAGCCGGGTAATGCTTCGACAAAGCCAGCTTCTTCCAGTTGCCGATAGACTTTGCTGATGGTGTTGCGGTGCAGCCCCGTTTGCATGGCAAGCTGTCGGGTGCTGGGCAGGCGCTTTCCGGGTGGATACTGCCGTGATGCGATCGCAAAGCGAATTTGATTATAAAGCTGAGCAGAAGCCGGAATTTCGCTATCCGGCTGGATGTGAAACTGCACCACGCGGTAAACCTCCGAATTGAGCGTTCTGGTGTGTGAACGGTCAGATAATAGGCTGGAACTCATTGATTTTAACCTTATGACTCCATAGCGACGCTCTTAGAGTTCATGACGTAAGCCCAGCCAAATTGTCACAGGATTTAATACTTTGTCACAACAGAATATGTACGGAGGATGACAGTTGCCCACAGCCGTCCCCACCAAAGCCGATCCAGACAATCCAGACGATTCATCTCCTCGTTGCCTACACCAGTTATCCATAATGCTCCATAATGCACTCGTAACCGATGTCAATCCTGTTGCAGTCGTCTACGCACCTGAACTATGACCGTATCCGCTATTAAAACTCAGACTGTTCATGTCCAGAGTGGGGATGTTACCCTGCCCTGTTACCTCGCTCAGCCCGATGTTGATAGTCAGTCTACGCAGTCGTTTCCGGGCATTTTTCCGGGCATTATTGTCATTCAGGAAATCTTTGGCGTGAATGAGCACATTCGCGATGTCACTGAACGTATCGCCAAAGAGGGTTATGTTGCGATCGCACCACCGATTTATCAGCGCCAAGCTCCCGGCTTTGAAGTGGGCTACACCGCTGAAGATGTCAAGATTGGCCGGGTGTACAAGGAAAAAACCAAAGCCACAGAGCTACTGCAAGACGTGCAGGCCGCAGCGGATTACTTAAAATCACTACCGCAGGTGAAATCGGGTGGCCTGGGTTCTATCGGCTTCTGCTTTGGCGGACATGTGGTGTACTTAACTGCGACCTTACTGGATATTCAAGCGACGGCTTCGTTCTATGGTGCTGGCATTCCCACCTGGCAACCGGGAGAGGAAGAACCAACGGTCAGCCGAACAAAAGATATCAGTGGCACAATCTACGCCTTTTTCGGCAACGAGGACGGCAGCATTCCGCCCGAACATGTTGAGGAAATTGAGCAAGCTTTCAATCAATACAAGATTGATCACAAAATTTTCCGCTATGACGGCGCTGAGCATGGATTCTTTTGCGATCGCAGAGCCAGCTACAATGCCAAAGCCGCTGCCGCTGCTTGGGAGCAAGTCAAACAACTCTTTGCCACGTTGTAAGACATATCCCCAAAATCTCGGTAGGGACGGTTTTTGTTGATCAATTCTTACAGAAGCGTCACACCTACTATCGGCTAAACCCGCCCTTGCCACTGGGGTCTATCGTCGATCAGAGATGGTTTTGCATGTCTGGGGCAAAGTGCAACTTCATCTGCGATGGTATTTGGTTCTCACAGTTTGCACCCCAAAATAGATGGCGTTTGAACCGCAAACTGATTGGCTAGAGCTTCACTCTCACGGACAGCTTGCCGAATTTTATCCAGATGATCGGAGTCATACGCTAGGGTTGCATGAACATCTTGACAACTCGTACGGTATTTACCCAACTAAAATGACATCAATCGTTAGACGTTTAGGGAACGGCAGCGCTAGCGTAAAGGAACGTCCCCTTAATCATATTTGAATCGAGAAACGGCATGTTTGAAGCGGAGTCTGCACGTCATCAGCCAGTACGACCACACCCTCAACCTCAGAGACAAACCCCCCGACGCTGGTGGGTTGGAGGACTATTGCTGGGGTTACTGACCCTATCCTCTTGTGCCAACACGCCTTGGGGCGCACAGATGCAGCAATCCTTAGAAGCTGATCCACAGCTACAGAACGACACTACGTTGGGAGGCTCAGACACTAGTGCATCAGCCGATTTGCCCCCAGAAATCCCCATTTACCCAGAAGCCGAGGAACAAGAGGCTCCAGCAGACGTTAAGGCCAATGCAGACGAGCAGTATGGTCGCCTTACCTACTTCACTACGGCTGACTCAGCCGAGCAGGTTGGGCAGTTTTACCGCGACGAGTTGAGCAGCAACGGTTGGCAAATCGACTCAGAGGAAGCGGCTGAGGAAACTGTACCCAGTTCAGATGCAGCGGAGAATAGTGACACTGGCTCAACGACTGCGGATACTTCAAATACAGCTACCTTGCAGCCGTTGGGTAGCGCTCAGTCGAGCAATCCTGCAAACGGCTCACAGGACGCAGCACCAGCGCCAGAATCCGCCGAGGCCACTGATGAAACTGAGGCGGCTGACGCTCAGGCGGATCAACCGACTGCGATCGCAGCTCGCAATCAGGATTTGACGGTGCGCGTAGAGATTCAACCGGATGCGGCCAATCCAGAAGAAACGGCGTTTACGATTCAGTATCAGCGGGACTCACAGGCAACCGATAGCGCTGCGTCTGATGATGCTGAGGGATTTTCGATTCGGCCAGTGAACTCGCCGGAGCAAAATCGCAGCACAGCTAGTCCGCAAAATCAGGACAGTACGAGTACGGGTACGTTTACTGATCTGAATCAGGCTCCGACAGATTTACGGCCTTACATTCGCGATCTGGCGGAATTGGACATTGTGACAGCTGCTCCAGCAGGCGAGAAAGAAAGTGAAGGTCAGCCAGCAGCCAATCAGTTTCAGCCAAATCAAGTCATTACTCGCCGCGAGTTTGCTCGCTGGCTGGTGGAAGCTAACAACACCATTTACGCCGACGAAGCGAAGGAGCGGATTAGACTAGCGGTTGAATCCGCTAATCCAGCCTTTGAGGATGTGCCTAAATCTGATCCAGATTTTGCCGTAATTCAAGGCTTAGCGGAAGTTGGACTCGTGCCCAGTGCGCTGGCAGGCAATGCGACGGCTGTTAACTTCCGACCCGATGCGCCGCTAACTCGCCAAGACTTGCTGCTGTGGAAAGTGCCGCTGGATACGCGACAGGCACTCCCTAGCGCCAGTGTGGAAGCCGTGCAGGAAGCCTGGGGCTTCCAGGATGCGAGTAAGATTAATCCGGCTGCACTGCGGGCGGTGCTGGCGGATCATCAAAATGGCGATTTTGCCAATATTCCGCGAGCATTTGGCTACACAACGCTGCTGCAACCGGAAAAAGCGGCGACCCGTGCTGAAGCAGCAGCAGTGCTGTGGCGAATTGGTAATCAAAACGAGGGCGTGACCGCTGAGGAAGTGCTGAATCGGGATGCCCAAAATTCCAATACAGGCACTTAGGAATGCGGACTTAATCAGGTGAAATCTTTGGGGTAGGGATACGGCATTGCTGTGTCCCTAGGTGTAACGGTTTACAGGTTGTTTAATCCACAATCCTTAGAGCATAATCCAGTATTCTAAGATTGCTCATCCTTGTATCAATCTGCTCCAGCAATGCCAAAAGATAAGTCGGCTTCTAAAGGTAAGTCAGCATCGAAAGATAAGTCCGTCAAACCCGACAAGCCCATTGCAGCGACAAGCGAACCGACTTGGTTCCACTATCCGATCCAGGTTCATCCCCATCATACGGACTATGCTGGTGTAGTTTGGCATGGCACCTATGTCCAGTGGTTAGAAGAAGCCCGCATTGCTTATTTAAAAACCAGCGGTCTGAGTTATAAAGACGTACTGGAAATGGGCTGCGAACTGCCAGTCGTTGACTTGTCGCTGCGTTATCACCAGTGGATGGTCATGGGCAGTGAGGCAATTGTCAAAACTCGCATGCTGCCCCGTCAAGGTGTGCGGCTGGTTTGGGACTTTCAAATCCAGTCACCTGACGAAGAGATTCTGTACGTTACAGCTGAGGTCTCACTGGTGCCACTCGATCCAAACACTCGGAAGGTTTTGCGGCGTTTACCACCCGCCTTGCAGCAGGCGTTAGATGCGCATACGTAGTAACTTTTTCTCAGAAAATTCCAAAATCGTGGATATTGTTCCGGATTTAGTTCCCTCATTCAGAAGAGAGAAGTGGTAGATGCACCCTGGTCAGTCCCCAGTCTCGCACTGGGGATTTTATTTTTCTGAGCCCTGCTTTACCAAAGATATTTCGATTAGCTGCCGATTGGTTGGAACTGCGATCGCAAATTCCACGAGTATTTCGCTACTTATTTTCGCCGCCAGAACTGCTTCAGAATTTCTTTGGGCGATCGATCCCACACGTCGATGTGCTTGTAAATCTTATCTTCTTCGTTGAGATGGTAATGGGAACGCCCGTTGAAGAGTAAATCAGGCTTCCACGGTAGTCGCAGCGTCCCCCGCACCGTCCAATCGGCCAAAATTAAGTCCGGCTGATCCTGCCACACGCGATGCAGGTCAAAGTGCAAATCCGAGAAGAAAAGCTGGCCGTGAAACCGCAGCGTCCAGAAAATAATCCGGTAATTGAACTTGTACTTGAACGTGTTGACCGGATCTTTGAAATAGATATCTGACGTATAGATGTCGTAGGTGAGGTCTTTCTCAAATAGCGTCGGCAGTTCGTTGGCCAACTTGGTCAACACGTAGTTGATTGGCTCAGAATCACTAAGTTCCAGAACTGGTGTCACGCCGGAAGAATAATCCGTTGGCGCTGGGCTGGCATCCGTATCGGGTGTGGTGGGCGGCAGGTTGGGCGAAGTCATAAGCGAGATTGAAAAAGCAACGGGATTCGTGAACTTTTGTAAAAGTAATACAGTATGCTGAACGGTACAACATCCTGTTGCTAGAGCTATTGTTAACGATGTCTTCAATCTTATCGAGATTCAAAGTTTGGGGAGTAGTGGGTCTGCTTGCGATCGCGCTTTGGGCACCCGTCACTCCCGCATTGGCCACTCCGCTCTCGCATTCTTCACTTAATCCTATGATTGCTGCTCTACCTGGTTTCGCTCAGATCTTCTCCGGCAAGCGTCCCGCCACGTTAGGCGTGAAAGACGGTCAACTCGCCACTTGTCCCAGTTCGCCCAACTGCGTCTCTAGCCAAGCGAATAAAGCCGATGGCGAACACTACATCGAACCTATTGTCTACAGTGGCGATGCCGCAGGTGCGATCGCGCAGCTCAAAGGCATCATCAACGGCATGGAGCGCACGCAGATTATTGAATCGAGTGACGACTACATTTACGCTGAATTCACCAGCAACCTGATGGGTTTTGTGGATGATGTTGAGTTTTACGCTGACGCAGCTAATGGCGTGATTCAAGTACGTTCAGCCTCGCGGCTCGGCCAGTCGGATTTGGGTGTTAACCGCAAGCGGATTGAAGCGATTCGCCAGCAATTCACTGTATAAACCCCAACAGGGTTGAAAAGTAGAGTTTTCCCTCAGGGAAAACTCTACTTTTCAACCTGGATTTGGTTTAGAAGCAATATAAACCTCAACAGTTTGAGTGGATAGCGTCTCACGCTATCCACTCAAATAATCCTGGGTTTACTGAGTTTACTGGCGCGTTCAAAATAGAGTGTTTTGATTTTGATCTACCCCGGTGTTCATCCCGTGACGTTAACCAATCGGTTTCTCGCTGGTCTAGGTTTAACGAATGAGATGAACAGCCCCCAATATGCCGTCTATCCGACTGAAGCCCATCCGCCCTATTCCGGCTTTCACTGTCGGCAGTTCATGGGTGAGGTCCTTCAAGCTCAGGGGTTACAGGATCATCCAGTCAGCATTATCGCCTTTAGTGCAGGTGTCGTGGGTGCGATCGCAGCAGCGCAGTATTGGCATCATCGCGGTATTGCGATCGCGAATTTTATTGCGATTGACGGCTGGGGAGTGCCGCTAGCGGCAGATTTTCCGATTTACCGCATGAGCCACGATCACTTCACCCACTGGAGTTCTGTGCTGTTAGGAGCGGGAGAATTAAATTTTTACGCTGATCCTGCCGTAGACCATCTGAAACTGTGGCAGGCACCGGATCAGGCAATGGGACAAGTGGTCACATCCGACGGAGAGAAGGGCGTACGGCGGCGCGGTTTTGAAGAGAATCGCGTCTCCGCAGCTCAATTTATTCGTAACATTCTCAACCTCAACCTCGACAACAGGCCATCTTAATCCCGTTAATGAACCTCAACCCAAAATCTTTCTTCGATGACAGCTAACCTATCAAGCTCCCTTGCCCCCCCTGCCCAGACGCCTACAGTTACCCATCCACAGTCCTACGGCCCAAAAGAGATATCAAACAGAAAACGCTATAGACAAAGGTATTTCCCTTTGCCTATAGCGCTCCTTCAGAACTACACTCTACGATGAAAGAACCTCAAGATCTCTAAAGCAGCTTTTGCATCTGCTTGAGTTTTGAGTATCGTGGGAAAAAGACTCACACTCCACTGGCTCCTCGGCAGATCGCTGAGGAGCTTTTCATTGAGAACTGAAGGGGACTTGGGGCGATTTGTCCTAAGTCCGACTCAGTGTATCGAGCCGTATTCAAACCGCCAACCAATCGTTATAAAAGTCAATTTGACGGCAGGATCTTTTAATTTCCGGGCGTAACGGGATCAGCTTGGGGATGGAAGTAGTCATAAATTTGCTGGGCCAGCTGTGGCCCAATCCCTTCCACCGTCTGAAGTTGCTCTGGCGAAGCCTCGCGAATGTAGTCGATCGAGCGAAACGCCGCCAGGAGCTGTTTGCGCCGATGATGACCGAGTCCCGGAATGTCATCGAGTCGTGACCGTCGCATCCGATCGCTACGGCGCTTGCGGTGGAAGGTGATGGCGAAGCGGTGGGCTTCATCCCGCAAACGGCGCAGCAGTTGCACACCTGCTTGTTCCGAGTCAGTCACCAGCGGCAACGATTCACCGGGCTGAAAAATCTCTTCCCTCTTTTTGGCCAAGCTGATCACGTTCAAGTCGGCCAGCAGATTCATCTCTTGCAGAACGCTGATAACGGCTGAAAGCTGCCCCTTACCACCGTCAATCATCACCAGATCGGGCCAATCGGGATTACCAAACCGCTGGATGTCGGGATTCTCGGCGTAGCGGCGGAAGCGGCGCTGAATCACCTCAGCAAGGCTGGCAAAGTCGTCGGAGCGCCCGCTAGTCACTTTGGGATTGCGGATTTTGTAGTGGCGATAGTGCTGCTTGGCAGGTAAACCGTCAATAAACACGACCTGAGAACCGACGGCATCGGAACCCTGAACGTGGGATATATCGTAGCCTTCGATCCGGCGCGGCAGAGCGGGTAAATCCAACACCTCGGCCAAATCCTGGAGCGACTGAGCGTTGCGATCGGCAAAGCGCTGCGTGCGAGCCAGTTCATACTCGGCATTGCGCTCCACCATTTCAATCAGTTCGGCCTTAGACTGCCGCTGGGGATTGAACACGGTCACTTTGCGGCCTTTGCGATCGCTTAAATACGCTGCCAATAAATCTGCATCCGGTAAATCATGCTGTACCAGAATCTCGGTAGGAATCTCGACCGGATCAACGGTTTGATAATGTTCTTCCAGCACCCGCTGCAAGATGGCTCCCGGCTCACCGGATTGCGCTTCGGCTAGGAAGCCGAGGCGACCGACCAGGCGACCTGCTCGGAGCTGGAAAAGCTGAATACAGGCATGATGCTGATCGGCAGCCAGTGCGATCGCATCTCGTGAGACAGTATCGCTGGCCGAGGCCACTTTCTGATCGGCGTTGAGATGCTCCAGTGCCGTAATCTGATCGCGCAGGCGAGCCGCGTATTCAAAATTCAGCTTCTCTGCCGCCTCCTGCATCTGGACGGTCAGCACCTTCACCAGCTCCTCGGTACGGCCCTGGAAGACCATTGCCACCCGCTGCACAATCTTGCGGTACTCTTCCGGCGATATGAGCTGCTGACAGACGCCAGGGCAGCGGCCAATGTCGTAATTGAGGCAGGGACGATCCTTAAACAGCGGCTGGGGCCGCTGGCGCAGCGGAAAAATCCGCTTCACCAAGTGCAGCGTCCGGCGCAGCGTCCCCACGTCTACATAAGGCCCGTAGTAGCGATCGCGAGCTTTGCCCATGCGTCGCCGCCGGGTAATAAAAATGCGGGGATAGTCCTCTGACCAGGTAATGCAGAGATAAGGATACTTCTTGTCGTCCTTCAGCAGCACGTTGAAATGAGGCTGGTGCTGCTTAATCAGATTGGCTTCCAGCGCCAGCGCTTCGGCTTCGGTATCGGTGACGATAAACTCAATTTCCGCCACCTGCATCACCATCAGCGCCAGCCGAGGCGGCAGCGTATGGGAGTTGCGAAAGTAGGAACGCACCCGCGATCGCAGCTTTTTAGATTTACCGATGTAGAGAATATTGTCGCTAGCATCACGCATAAAGTAGACCCCCGGTTCCAGCGGGATCTCCTTCAGGCGAGCTTCGAGGCGTTCAGGCTCTTTGACCAGAGTTGGCGTTTCAGCAGGGATAGACACAGCATGACGATTGACGAATCTACACAGCCGAGAGTTGCAGCAACGACCGTACAGACTAGGATATAGCAATCTCCATCAGGTTGTGGGCAGCTTGTGGGAACGGATATCCTACCCTAATTAATTCGTACAAGCAAATTGCACAATGCGCAGGGTTGCTGATCTTTAGTCTTCCTTTTTAGGAGAAATGCCTGCAGATTTTTTCTAACCCACTAGTGTTAAATAAATTTCAGATCAAGGGCTAGCCAACTGAGACGCTACGTCCACCTTGGCAACTGCGTATAAATGAGCACTTTGTCTTTCTTTATACTTAATATTCCAAGATCTAGAACATCATCTAAGACATAGAATCTAGAACCAGAAAAGCAGGCATCATAGCTGATAAAACTGGATTATCTAAGCAAATTCAACGATCAATTGGGTAAAAGCCCCGATGCGTGGAAGCAGAATAGCAAAGTCTAAACCACACTCTCTCATACCCGTTTTCCGGATTTATTGATCACGATTTAGGAATCATTTAATCAACTCTGAGATTGTGTAAGAGTTTGATACGAGCATCCGTATTTCGCCTCAATCGAAGTGATTTTAACTACAATACAGGTGTGCATCGACTGAAAATTTATCCTGAAATGTTCCTGAACTATCGTTGTCTTGAGGCAGTTGGTGAACCCTGATATGAAGCTAGATGAATTTGAGTCAAACTATCGTGACCAGCTGGATTCGATTCTCAATCGTCTCCAAAGTGTAACGCTGCTCAATCAGCGAATTGAAGCTGAAGCAGCGGAAATTGCTCATTCAATGCAGCAGCTTACTGAAGTTGTAGAACGTTTTCTGAACGAGTCCCGGCGAGACATCGGGTCGTCGGAACGTTAACAGTACCGAGTAAAAATACTGTATAAAAGTACTTGGCTCATGTTCAGACAATGTGAAATCGATACCTAAACCTGTCTATTTCAAGATGGGTTTGCACGTTCTTTGAACATGAGCCAAAGTACTTTTAGAAGTGCTGATTAATCGTGTCGAGTAAGGATCTCAAATCCACGGGTTTGACAAAATAATCGCATGCTCCCAAGTTCAGGGCGCGCTGCCGATCAAGGTTAAACGATAGCGCGGAAACCACCAGAACTGGAACATGCTGCCATTTCGGTGATTGACGGATTTGCTCAAGTAGGGTGAATCCGTCAATATAAGGCAGCTTCAGATCTAGGAGAATGAGCTGTGGTTGAAACTGCTCTAGCGTTTCGAACAAATGCTCACCATCTGCGATCGCATGAACGTCAAAGCCGTGATGACAAAGATACTCGGCAAACAGCGCCCGATTCAGTGGATGATCCTCTAACAGCAGCAGTCGCCTACTGCTCTGTTCGGACTGAGATTTTAGGCTAAGCATTGAAATCGGCGTAGTAACCAAGGCTATGTAAATTGACTCACGTATACACCCTTTGTCGAAGCTTGACCTTCTTAAGCACCTGATCAGTCGATCGCGCGATTAATTATGGATGACGCGATCACTTAATTAAATGATTTTGCTGCCTGAAGATACGGCAGTAAGCATCTGTCTATAGCGTTAGATTTTATAACTTCACATATTTTAGTAAAGCATATGTTCAAGCGTTGCAAAGAGAAGATTGTCTCGCTATCAGCAAGCTTCATGAAATCGTTATAAAAACGACGCAATGCGCTGGACTGCTTCTCGCAGAACGTCTGGATTGTGAACCAGCGCGAACCGAACATAGCCTTCACCCGATTTGCCAAATCCAGCACCGGGCGACACCGCAACTCCAGTCGCTTTCACCAGTTCCACACAGAATCGCACCGAATCACTGGCCCACTGGGGCGGCAGCTTGGCCCAAATGTACATAGTGGCAGGAGGCGTCGGCACCGACCAGCCGATGTCGTGTAGTGCCTGCACGAATGCGTCGCGTCGCTCTTTGAAGGTCGCCACCACCGAGGGAATGTGATCTTGGGAACCCTCCAAAGCTGCGATCGCACCGTTCAAGATGCCGCGATACTGGTTAAAATCAATCACCGCCTTTAAACGCCGTAGAGCGCGAATTAGCTCCGCATTACCAATGGCGTAGCCAACCCGAAAACCGCCCATGTTGTAGGACTTGGACAGGGTGAAAAACTCAATGGAGCAGGACTTCTCCGGATCGGCTTGTAGGACGGAAGGAATTTCAACATCCTCGAATACCATGTCGCCGTAGGGGAAATCATGCACTAAGACAATATTGTGCTGCTGACAAAAGGCGACGGCTTCTTGGAAAAACGATAGGGGTGCGATCGCAGTTGTCGGATTGTGGGGATAGCTCAGCACCATCAGGCGCGACTGGGCCAAGACGGCTTCCGGAATGGTTGAAAAATCGGGCAGAAATCCCCGTTCCTCCAGCAGCGGCATCGTGTAGATTTGTCCATCGGCTAAATAAACGCCACCGACATGGGAGGGGTAGCCCGGATCGAGCAGCAGCGCAAAATCGCCCGGATTGAGCACCACTAGCGGCAAATGCCCGGTGCCTTCCTGAGAACCAATTAGCGGTAAGACTTCCGTTTCCGGATCGACGGCAACGCCGTACTTGCGGGTATACCAGTCTGCCGCCGCCTGCCGAAAATTGCGGGTGCCGTGAAACAACAGATAGCCGTGGGTTGACGGATCGTACAGCGATTCCGCAATTACATCGAGCACAGGCTTAGCGGTCGGTAAATCCGAGGAACCCAATGACAAATCAATCAAGGTTTGCCCCGCTGCGATCGCGTCCGCCTTTGCCTGATCCATGTCAGCAAACACATTTGTGCTCAGCGGTTGGAGGCGGTTAGCAAGTTGCATGGCAGCTAGAGAATGAGGAGACTACTGTTCTGCTGATGGTCTGAAAGCTATGGGCTTTGGGTTAGCATTCGTAAACTAAATCTATCTTGAGAATCTCTGTATTGCCATCGAGCACAGAGATTCTCAGCATAAACGGAATTTATATGGCAGCCGAAAGATTGGCATTGAGCAGATCTTCGACTTTCTGCTTGTTCATTGCACCTTCTTCTGCGGCCAAGACTTCTTGGTTATGAATCAAGCGTAGCGCAGGTACACCTTCTACTTTGTACGTAGCAACGGATTCGGGATTGGGATCAACCTCGACTTTGACAACCTTCAGGCGCTCGGCATAGGCTTCCGCAACGGACTCGATGATAGGAGACATCAGCCGACAAGGGCCGCACCAACCTGCCCAAAAATAAACTAAAACAGGTCGATCAGCCTGGACTACCTCAGCGTCAAAGTCTTGATCGGTAATGGAAAGAACTTGGTTACTCATGAGCTAATAATCAGGCTAGGCTAAATGACTTCTTCATCCAGCTTACTGTCTATCTCGTACCAGTTCTACAAAGTGAGGTCGTGATTGATTAGTGCTGAGTGTTGAGGAACGCGGATCTAACAAGGTTAAACCTTTGGGTAGAGACACGGCATTGCCGTGTCCTACTGAGTAAAGAGCTATCGCACCGTGATTTCGTAATCGCCTTGCCCAGCCGGATCGTAGGAGTTGGCGATCACGCGATAGGTTCCGTTCGCTGGCAGCACCGTCGTGATTTGAGAGTTGTAGGTGTCGTCGCCCATGTCGTCGTTGTACTGCAACACGTCACCATTGGGATCAATCAGCATCAAGTACGTATCAAAATCGGTGCTTTCTAGCGTGATCGTGACCGACTGACCAGATTCTCCTTCGAATTGATATTCCTGGTAAAGGCTGCCGTCTTGTAAGACTGGCCCGCCGCTGGCTAGCGTGCCCTGTTCTTGCAGAATGTAGTCGCCAGAGGAGGGTGCGGTAGCGCTGTTGTTAGGCCGAGAGCCAGGATTAGGAGTTTGGGAGGGATTAGCGGAGGAAGCGCTGCCTTGGGAAGAGGCCAGTCGAATGCTGTAGCGTCCCAGTTCGCCCGGTGCGTAGGAGTTTGCTAAAACCGTGTAGGTGCCATTTTCCGGTAGGGTCGTCGCTAAGCGGGCATCGGTGCGGCCACCGCTGTCATCATCTTGAGCTACATCTTGACCATTTGGGCCAAGCAGAATCAAATAGGCATCTACTTCACTACTGGTCATTTCGATGATGACCTGTTGACCAGCCTGTCCTTCAAAGGCATACAGATCAAAGTAGCTGTTATCGGCAGGGAGGACACTGCTTTCACGTCCCAGTTGCCCTTCGACGGCTGGCCCATTCAGGGCAATCGGTTTGGCTTGCTCCAGATCAAACGGTGACGCGGCGGGTTCTTGGGCAGCACGACCTTCACGAACTGCGGTTAAAAATGGCTGCACTTGGTCGGTTGCGATCGCAAAACCAATGCCGATATTGCCAGCATCTCGACCAATCGTAAAAATCGATGTATTTACGCCAATCAGTTCGCCCTGACTGTTTAGCAGTGGGCCCCCGGAGTTGCCGGGATTAATCGCCGCATCGGTTTGAATTAGTCCACGCTCAGCGTCAATCCGGCTGACGATACCTGTGGTGAACGTGCCCTGGAACTGACCAAAGGGGTTGCCGATCGCGTAGGCTCGTTGGCCAACCCGGACAGAGTTGTTGCTAGCGAGTGGAATATAGGGAAGATTGCTAACTCCCTGTAGCTGAATAGCCGCTAGGTCAAGGCGATCATCGGCATAACCCACCACTCGACCATTTACCTGCCGACCATCGGCTAGCAGCACGGTCAAGTTGCGGTTGCGGCCAACCACGTGAGCATTGGTCAGCACCAAACCATCGGGACTGATGATGCTGCCGCTGCCTGTGCCGTCTTCGGTGCGGATGGAGATCACCGCTGGACTGGCCTGCTCATAGACGCGAACGCTGACTTCTTCGTCATAGCTTTGCGCCAGCGCGGCTTGGGGGCCAATGTTGAATGGGATGGCCCCCGCAGAAGGTGCGATCGCATCACAGACCGCCATGCCTAATGCTGTTCCGAAAACGACAAATCCGGAGGTTGTTTGACGCAAGAACTTACTACTCATTTCAACCGATGCCTTAACTTAAAATACCCATTTCTCTCTACTCAGCCAGAACCACCTGCTCCGGTTAACCCGTCATCTGTGGCTCACATTGAATCAGGTCACTCCAAATGTGACGGATAGATGGTGGGATAAGTTCGCAGATTTAAAGCCGAACAGGCCAGATCTCCAGCGTTATCCTCACGTAGATGGCAAATAGACGGTAAATATCACCCTGGTATCGAGAGTCAATACTACCTATCTAAAATAACTTACCCATTTAGCCGACTGGAAGCAGACTGCCCCAAAGGGATTGCTGATTTTAAGTCTGAATTGAGATGTGGGGGCACCGCCCCCACATCTCAATTCAGACCCAGATTAAGCAACGCCAACGCCATGACTGAGGTGTTTGAACCACCAACCCTGATGCTCTTTCAGCATAGCGAGTTGCCGTTCTGCATCGGTGTGAAACGAATCACAGCATAATAGACTTTATTGGAAAGAAAGTTTTTGGGTTTGGAAATTGTTGTGTAGCGCGGCTCCGTCGCGCTACACAACAATTTCCAAAAAGTCTAATGCATAATCTACAAAACCGAGGGAGTACTTCAGCAGGGCGCTCCCTCGGTTTTGTAGATGCGTTTATTTGTGCCAACTTACTTAGATAATATAGTTGCAAGTTCTTTACGGTTGATGGTATGCGTTTTCGAGTTTTTGCGATCGCGGCTTTGTCAGTTTGCTTTTGGGTGGTGAGCTGTGTGGTTTCGCCAGTGGCCCAGGCATTGACCCCAATTAACTTAACGGATTTATCCTACCGAGAATGTCCCCCGGAACTTGCAGAAGGCATGGTCACTGCTGGCAGCATCAGCGATGCCAACTGCTTTTTGATTGAAGGCAAAGCACACAATGATTCTGGCAAGTCCGTCTACAACGTCGATGTGTTTGGTCGGGTTTACGATGCCAACATGAATCCGGTGATGCAGAACCGGACGCGCCTCGGCTCGATTGGCGATATCGAACCCGGCACCCGCGATTTTCAAATCCGTATTTCGGTCGCGGCCAATCAGCCAACTCCGCTGAAGCTAGAGCAGTTCAAAGCCTCTGGTTTTGCTGGACGAGTACGCCGCTAAACGATTCAGCATCACGTGCGTTGGCGCGGTTGACCCAAATTTTGAAGCTATGCAGAAAGCCTCGTTATTGCCTCACAATAACGGGGCTTTCTACTTGAAAATCAGTTGTAGTCCTGAACGATGCCATCTTCGGATCGCGTACCGTCACACCTGTGGCACTTGTGACACCTGTGACAGATGACGATTTGGATACGAATGCCATCAAGCAAAGAATGATTTCGCTAGAGTTTGAATAACTTCCGTCTTATGTTTTTAAACTATGCATTATCGACTCGTTCGGGTTGAAGAATTAGCCAGTTGCGATCGCGCTTCTATGTTCCAACTGCTCAACACTCACTTTGCTGGTGTGCGAATTGACGTTTTTAACGCCGATTTGTGTCAGAAAAACTGGGTGATTCTGCTCAGCGATATGGAGTCCGGAGAACTCAAGGGGTTTTCCACGCTGCTGATGTATCAAACCGAGTTTGAGGGAGAACCAATCAGCGTCGTATACTCTGGCGATACGATCATGGATCCCAGTGCCTGGAATAGCTCTACCCTCTCCCGTGCCTGGATCGAGTCGGTGAATACCCTGCGCGACATCTACCCTTTTGGTAAGCTCTACTGGCTGCTAATTTCCTCTGGCTATCGCACCTATCGCTTTCTGCCCGTCTTTTGGAACGAGTTCTACCCCCGCTACGATCAGCCGACCCCTACTTATACAGCGGCTCTAATGCAGCATCTAGCCAATCAGCAGTTTGGTCAGTATTACAATCCGCTCAGCGGCGTTGTTCGCTTTCCCCATCCCCATCGGCTGAAAGGAGAACTATCCGGTATTCCAACGGAACGCCTCAGCGATCCTCACATTCAATTTTTCAATCAGCACAATCCCGGCCATATCAACGGCGACGAACTGGTGTGCTTGACGGAAATCTGCGAGGATAATTTGACCAGAGTGGGGAGAAGAATGTGGTTTAGTAAACATCAAAAAGTTTTTAGTCGTGTGGGTTGAGCAAAGCTCAACCCACACGACTAAAAACTTTTCTGATATTAAGCTCCTATGTCCCTCCTCCATCCCCACATCTTTAACCACCCCGACCGCTTTATTGAAGGCTGGTATTGGGCGCTGCGATCGCATCGACTCAAAGCCAACCAAGTGAAAGCGGTGACGGTGCAGGGTCGCGATTTGGCGATTTATCGCGATCGCAACGGACACGTCACTGCCCTAGATGCCTACTGTCCTCATATGGGGGCGCATCTGGCGGAGGGGAAAGTGGATGGGGAAGGCTTGCGCTGCTTTTTTCATAACTGGAAATTTGACGCGACGGGGCAGTGTGTTGACAGTCCAGCATTGCGGAAACCCGCTGCGGCCTGTGTCCGCTCCTTCCCGACAGCGGAGCAGTATGGCCTGATCTGGGTATGGACGGGGGATGAGGCGAAGGCACCTGTGCCCTTTCCGCCGGAACTAGAAAGGGTTGAGTGCGACGCGGCGTTTGGGCGACGATTTGAGAAAAACTGCCATCCCAACGTGGTGATGATCAACGCCATTGATGCCCATCACTTCAACACGGTGCATAATCTGCCGCTAGATGTGGTGTTTGCCAAAGAGGTAAAAAGTGAAAATGCGATCGCATTTCACAATACGACGCGCGGCGGTGAGGACTCCTGGTTTGTGAAGCTGATTCGCCCGTTTTACAAGAATGCAGTGACCTACAGCATGTGCTACTGGTTTGGCAGCACGGGCACGGTGACGGTCGGCCCAGATTTTCTGCATTTCTACATTATGTTTACGCTGCGGATGCTGGCCGATGGCCGTACCGAGGGGCAGACGGTACTGCTGACGAAGAAGCGACGGGGTCTGAGCGGCTGGCTGTTTAACCGACTCCTTCTCTGGCTAACGGTGCAGGTGGGCAACTATTTTGCCAAGGGCGACACCCAGATTTTTCAGACGATTAAATTCAACTTCCAGACACCCACTGAGGCAGACAGGTCAATTATTCAGTTCGCTCAGCACGTGGAGGAGCAGACAGCGCTGACGTGGGGTGATTGGCGAGCGGTTAATGTGGGAGCAGCAGGAGCGAAGGAGGCGGGGGAGAGAAAGGGAGCAGGGGAGCTAGGGTGTAATCATCTACCCGTCCACCCATCTACCATCAATCCATCGCCGGTTTTAAACTCGACTCATAATCTACGGCCCCATGAACCTCATCTCACACCCAGCCACCTAAATGCAACGGAACCGAAGCCATGAAAACAGTGCTGATCACGGGTTGCTCATCCGGTTTTGGGCGCGGCATGGTGGACGAGTTTCTGCGGCGCGGCTGGTCTGTAATTGCCACCATGCGAGAGGCAGAAGCGCGATCGCATATTTTTGCCGATCTGCTCAATCAGTACGACCAGCAGCTTGTGGTGCTGAGCTTGGATGTCACCGATGCTGCCGAATGTCAGGCAGTTGGGGAGTTTGTGCGAACTCACGGTCGCCTAGATTGCCTGGTCAACAACGCTGGAAATTGCTACCTGGGCGCATTTGAAGATCTGAGTGAAGACCAACTGCGCCAACAGTTTGAAACCAATTTCTTTGGCACAGCGACTCTAACGCGATCGCTATTGCCCTATCTGCGAGACAGCCGAGGCTCTGTCATCTTTCTCTCATCTACATTTGGCGTTCTAGGCTTTCCCCTCACCTCAGCCTACTGCGCCAGCAAATTTGCCATTGAAGGCTTAGCCGAAAGCCTCTATTACGAACTGCAACCCCATAGCGTCCGCGTCGCTATCCTGGAGCCCGGTGCTAGTCGCACCAACTTTGGCAAAAATGCAGTTTGGGCTGAATCCGCCGTAGATGCCTACAGCCGCCAAACCCAGAATTTTCATCGCTTCAAAGAAAAGCTCAGCGCTACGGCCACCGACAATACCGCTCGCGTTGCGGCTGTAACCGCTGACCTGGCCGAGGGACAACGTTCCGGCCTACGGATCAGGATTGGGCAGGATGCGATCGCAACCCATTGGCTGCAAAGCCTTCTTCCTGCTACAATCCGCCACCGCCTTCTCAACCGCTTCTTCCACCGTACGTTTTGGCAGACTCGCTAAAGATGACATCAAAGAAAGGCAATCTTCTTAACGCTATACCGCAACATAGCCCACAATAAAGAAGTTGAATACGGGATCGAAATGGGTTCAAAGCCACTCATCAATAAAGTGGCCCTGGTGACGGGGGCCACGCGAGGACTGGGCAAAGGGATTGCCGTCGGTTTAGCTGAAGCAGGCGCAGCAGTTTATATTACCGGACGCAGTCTACAGCCAGACGATAGTGATGAAGGCGTTTCCGGCAGTTTGCTGGAAACGCAGGCCGCAATTGAAAAGGTCGGCGGCGTTTGCATTCCCGTGCAGGTCGATCATGCCGATGATGAGCAAGTGCGATCGCTATTTGAGCAGATTGAAACTGAGCAAAACGGCCAGCTCGATATCCTGGTCAACAACGTCTACGCCGGAGTTCGTGCCCTGCGCAATGCCAACGGTCAACCCTTCTGGAAGAGTGAGCCGAGTCTCTGGGATGCTTGCAACAACGTGGGTTTACGCAGTCACTACATCGCTAGCGTGTACGCGGCGCGGTTGATGACGGCTCGCAAACAAGGCTTGATCTGTACGCTGTCCTCCTGGGGCGGCCTGTCTTACATCTTTGGCGTCGCCTACGGTGCCGGAAAGTCAGCCTGCGATCGCATGGCGGCAGACATGGCACTTGAACTCAAATCCTACAATGTCACGTCGCTGTCCCTGTGGCCCGGCATCGTCGGTACAGAGCATATCTCGCAATTTGTAGACGAACTCAATGCAGCGACTGAGCCGTCTGAGCCGTCTGAGCAAACGAGTGAAACAACCGATGAAGCAGTTCTAAATCCAGCCCTCAACACCCGCAGCGCCTTGCTCAAAGACCGCTTCAACTGGGAAACTCCGCTACTGGCTGGACGTGCGATCGCAGCTCTCGCCGCTGATCCTGATCGAATGCGCTACACCGGACATCTACAAATTGTGGCGGAAGTAGCGCGGCGCTACGGTCTAGTCGATCAGGACGGCAAGCGACCCGTCTCGTTGCGATCGCTGCGGTTCATTCTGCCATTTGCCCTGCCCGCTTTACGCAAAAACGCAGGCTGGATTCCCGATTTCCAGATTCCCTGGTGGTTGCTGATGTTAGTCGCGCTCAGTTCACCCAAAATCCGTTAGATCTAATAAATTCGACAGTTGATTTCAACAGCTATAGCGGTTCTAGGTAAGAACGAGAGAGAGTGCCTCAGGATGAGGCACTCTCTCTCGTTTTCTCACTCTTAACTGGAATCACTATAATTTCGACCGTCCCGAAATTAATGATCAAAAATCTGACCATCTGGCATGGTGGTATTGCGGAACGTCACGCCGCTTAAATTGGCGCTACTGGCCTCGGCTCGCAGCATTGTGGCATCCGTTAAATTGGCTTCGGTCAAATTGGCTTTGGCTAGATAGGCTTCCACCAAAGCAGCTCCCGTGAGATTGGCTCGCACCAGCACTGCCCGGCTTAAATCAGCATTGCTGAGCCGCACCGACGTCAGCACTGCCTCCTCTAGATTGGCCTCATGCAGACATGTACCTGGCATGATGGCGAGGGTCAAATTGGCCTGCCGCAAATCTGCCGTGGCTAAGTTCGCTCGCTCCAGCTTGACATTGTATAGATTTGCGCCCCTTAAATTGGCTCCTTCAAGATTGGCCTCCGTCAGAAAGGCTCCTTTCAACGTTGCGCCCTGCAAATTAGCACCCCGTAAATCAACGCCTCGGAGGGTGGCTTCACCCAAGTTCGCTTCACTCAGATCAACTCGGGCCAGATCGGCTCCGGTGAGGTTAGCTCCTCGTAAATCAGACTGATGCAGCCGCGCCCCTCGCAGTTGAGCAGAATACTTGCGGTTTTCCTGCCGCAAATTGGCTCCTCGCAGGCAGGCTCCAGTGAGATTGGCCCCATTCAAATCGGCATTGCGCAAATCGGCGTTAACCAGATTGGCATCGAGTAAATCAGCCAGGGTTAAGTCAGCACTGCGGAGATCTGCCCCTTCCAAGGTAGCCCCATGTAGATCTGCATCACTCAGGTTGGCCTGAATAAAATTGGCCTGACTCAAGTTAGCTCCACTCAGGCAGGCATGACTGAGATTAGCTTGAGAAAAGTTGACTCGATTGAGAAACGCCAGCAAAAAGTTAGCATAGCCCAGGTCGGCTTTAGAAAAATCAGCCCCGATCAAATCGGCATGGGCCAAATCGATTTTGGCCAAACTCCACTGTTGGTAATTGGTGTAGCCACCAGCATAGTGAGCGAGCAGTTCATCAGCGTTCATGCGGGTGCAGCCGTCCTACGTAAATCGAAATCGAGAGCCAGTGTTCTGTGAAAGGGACTATGCAACATTCACCGATGAGTCAGCGGGATAATAGGGCGCGATCGCACGCATCAAACTGGTAACGGTTGCATCTTGCTGATAGATATTTGGCAAGGCATAGGCCGCCCGCGTCAGATTGACATCCACTTCGTCCATGCTGTGATACGTCCTAAACAGTTGCCGCAGCAAATCTTCTAGCGTGACATCCTTCAGCAGCAACCAATCTTGGCTACTAAAATCGAACGTATGCTGCAGGCTCGAAAACAAAATCAGCTTGGCTCGTAAAGGATTGGCATAGCGAATGATTTGCAGCCGTAGCTCAAATAAGTCTGACCGATCTCTGAAGGGCTGCGTCTGTTCGTCATCAACACCCGTGGCATAGCCCAATAGAGGCTGCTCCTGCAATCCCTCAGCCAATAGCTCGCTGTGAATTTCGGGTATTGTCATCTCAGGATGCTGATTGAGAGAATTCATGGCGGGTTCCCATTCAGCCTGGGTAACGCCTTCAACGATGGCATCCCAGCCGTTATCAGCCGGACTGATAGAATCCGTGATCGGCGATATCGGAGCAGTCATATCAGAGGTCATATCAGCTGCGATCGCAGCGGTAGCCGAAGAGGAATCAGGAGACGGTGGCGTTGCGATCGCAGCCTGTCCAGGTGACACCGCTGCAGCAGATGGTTGGCCATTGTAAACGGGGCGCATGAGTTCGCAAATCACATGAGCAATTTGCATGTAGACCAGTTTGCGATTCAGAGTTGCGGCTTTTTGGTTCAGCATCACGGCAAGGTGAGCCAGGGAAGGAGCCTTATGGTGCAGAAGCTCCAGCAGATCGAGGAGCGGATGGGACTGGAGCCTCAGCATGTCGTTTTCCCAAGTTTGGTGACATACCCCGTAGATCAGCTTGTGAATGCGATGGGCTTCGGCATGGCGTTCAAGATTGCGAGCAATAGCCGCATAGGGAGAAAGGCTGGCTTCCGTCATGCCATTGAAAGCAGCCTGCCTCGGAGCTGATGCAGTGGCTGGACTCGGCTGCACATTTACAGTGAGTTCCGCTGGGGACGCAGGATGAGTTGCGATCGCGGCCCCCCCCCAACCTACCGTTTGCTCAGAAGACCCCGATCCAGCAGGAGCTGACGACGCAAAAGCCGTTTCCTCATTATCCACGCCCATACGGCCTGCTGCAGGCGCTCCCGCTGGCACTGGAGCCGCATCTAAATGCGTCGGTTCTTCTGCTGAAAATTCACCAAACTGAGTAATTCCCGCTTCATCATCTGCAGTTGCGGCACGAACATATAGCGGCTCAACCTGATCCAACAAAAAATAAGCCAAGGGTAAGTAGCGGGTCTGGCGATTCAACCGGGCTACTACTTTGAGGACAGCTTGGCGCAGATCATCAATACAGCGATAGGCTGCTAACAAACGGTTAATCAGGCTAATAAAATCTCGCCGATTCAGCACGACCGGATCGTTTTCCCAGCGTTTTTCACAAACGCCAAATGCCAGCTTCTTAATCCGTAGCTGATCGGGATGTTGTTGCAGGACTTGCGCAACCTGTTCAACTAAACCTGATGTATCCATCTGATATCCCTGATAGAAATTCAGCTATTTGATCGTTAGAGGTGCGGCCTAATCTCGTTTCTTACGTGCCATTGCTCCCACACATCAGCTTTATCACGTTTCAGACATTCTATGAATGACGAAAACGCTGAGCTAATCGTCAGAAATATGTAAAATTTTACGATCGCGGCAGCTGATCGGAGATTTAACTTGTGTTTTGACGGAATGTCAAATCCGCAGCTTGCAACCATCCGCTACTTTTGTAAGTATTCCCAGTCAGTGCAATGCATCAACAGGACTTATACCACAGCATTTGTTCTCTAGACGAATTGCACAAGTCAAAAGTGCCAAATTCGCCCACCGCCTGGTTGAGGCTATGGTTTCGATATCAAGCGTTAGCTGAACTCTAAACGGGCTTAAGGTTATTCTTTATCCTTTTGCCGATCAATGCGGAATAGCCAAACCATCAGAGCAACCACGCCAATCTGGATCATCAAGTTTGGGGCAGCCGAACCGACATCACGTCCAGCCAGAAGCTGGGTGAGAAATACGAAGGCACCAATCGCACCCGATGCTGCGATCGCACTGTAGATAAATTTTCGCAATCCTCGGTAAGGGGCTTGAGCTTCGGCTCGCAGGCGCGCATATTTATCGGGGGGTATATTCCGAGCAGCTTCAGGGCGCTGATGATAGGGTTTGGGAGTTTGCTTGACCATTGATGACCTCTTACTGTTGGTTTTCACCATCATTGTAAGGACTTTCTATTCCGCACCCTTTTTTCTAAAAGCTCAAAGGTAGATTTTGCCGTTGCAATGCGTGGCAAAATCTACCTCCAGATCAGAAACAAGAAATCCCTGCAAAAGGCTTGAGTCAAAGCCCAAATCGCTGCACAGCTTTACCACGTAGCGGTTTGCGCCGTAGGTTCAGGATGAAAGTATCCCCAAATTGCGATCGCGCCCTTGCTTAAACACAGGTTCAGCCTGCTATACTATACTTCCGGTATTGCATTAAACTGCTATATCGTTGTCATCTTGCCGATGTGGCTCAGTGGTAGAGCACTCGATTCGTAATCGAGCGGTCGCGGGTTCAAATCCCGCCATCGGCTTTTGTACTGTACGTTCGCACATTAAATGTCGCTGTTCGCACATTAATGTGCGAACGTGCAGGTAACTATCTATCCCTGCGAGGTCGTAGTGAGTGGCAGTACTTTGGCCCACAGCTTCAGCTTGGCTCCGGTACCAACCTATCCTCGAACGAGGGTTAAGCAGGAATTATTGGATATAAACAATATTTATATTGGATGAGTATTTGCATTTGATGTAATTATAGCTAGGCTGTGAATTAACACCCGCACATCGCTCTTCCTAACTAGCTATGCTCAATCCTTCTAGGCTCAGTCATCCTTTTGACAAAGAAACTGTGAGCTTACGGTTTCGGGCTCTCAGTTACCTAGCTATCTAGCTAAAGAGTGTTTTGCCGATATTTGCCGCTATTGCCAAATATTCACTTTCTGTAAACCAAATCGTTCCTCAAATACCATGAATGATCCTTCTCCACTGCCTTGGTATCGCTGGCTCAACAGCCATCGTGTCATTCGATTATTGGAAACTGTTCAAGATCTGATTGTGGTTTGTCTCTGTGTTGGGCTGTTTAGCTTTATGGTGTTGCAGTTGCGAGAAATGGTGCTATCGCTCCTGCCGCCGTTGCAGTTTCAACCTGTAACATCAGACATTTTGTTTTTGCTGATTTTGGTTGAGCTATTTCGCTTGCTGATTATTTATTTACAAGAGCACCGCGTTTCCATCGGCGTAGCGGTTGAGGTTTCAATTGTGTCTGTGCTGAGGGAAATTATTGTGCGCGGAGTTTTAGAAACTCCTTGGATTCAAGTTTTGGTGGCGTGCGTTTTCCTACTCGTATTGGGGGCCTTACTGATCGTTAGAGTATGGTTACCTCCTACGTTTGATGGGATTGATCCAGAACAATTCATCTCAGATCGACACCGCTCACGCGCCAGTCAGCCAAGTCAATCTGCCCAATCTTCAAATCCAGAAGACCTGCGCGAGTTGCCAGCCTTTAACAAAACTAAAACTACGAAGGAGTATTTATCAGATCAGGTGATGAATTCGAGTAGCTGAACAAGGATCCCATGAATCTTTTCCATCAGCCTCAACCCTGACATTAGTGTCAATGACAAGGTGTCAGTAAACTGAGGAAATGAAGACTGAATATCTGACGATTAAAGAACTGACAGACGCTGTGGGAGGTGGCGTGACGCCTCGCATGGTTCGGCACTACCATATGCTGGGTCTACTGCCTCAGCCCCAGCGGTCTGAAGGGAACTATCGCCTATATACCCCAGAGGATGTGCAGCGGCTGCAGCGGGTGATGGCTCTGAAGCAGCAGGGATTTCAGCTATCCCACATTCGCCAGCTTTTAGACAACCAGGCGGAGGCTACCCTTGATTCATCTCTGATGACCCAGTTGCAGCAGCAGTACCATACGGTGATTCAGCAGATTACCCGACTGCGCCAAACGGCAGCGGCCCTAGAGGGACTGTTGGGGCGCGATCGCAACTGTCAGATTACTCAGGCCGAAGCGCTAGCGCAACTAAAACAGCTGGACGTGGATGCCCAGGCCGGACTGGGGCAACTAGATCAACTCTGGAGCCATCTGGATGCCGAGGTAGCGACTCACCCTGAACAGTTTCAAGAGTCGCTGCAGCGCTTGCTGCCTGACCTGTCTCACTATTCTGAAATCACGGTTCACCTGCTGCATCAACTGGTGCTGGCCTGTGGTGATGTGAGCCTAGCTAACTTTGTTCGGATCAGTCAGGGTGCCGTCGCCGCTGCTCGAACGGCACTCAAGGCAGGTTGCTTGGTCGTTACTGATGTACCTGCCGTTGCCGCCACGCTAGATCACACGCGGCTGGCTCATCTGGGGTGTTCTGTCAAAACGCTGATTAATGATCCCCATATCGCCGGAGCCCATGATGCCGAGCAGGCATTTTGGGATGATGACCTCTGGCAGCAGCAGTTGCAGGAGACCCCAGCAGGCTGTGTATTGGTGATTGGCTATGCTCCTTCGGTCTTACTCACCGTCTGTCAGCGGATTGACCAGGGGAAACTTCAACCCGCTCTCGTGATCGGCATGCCGATTGGCTTTAGCCATGCCCCTGCTGCCAAGCGCCAGTTGATGGTTCGGCCAGTTCCCTACATCACCATTCAAGGCAGCCTGGGGGGAGGGCTTTTAGCAGCAGTCACGTTCAATGCGCTGGTGGACACTCTCATTGAAAAACCGGACTGTCATTGCTATCTCACCCGACCTTAAAGCCGTTATAGCGCTATGCGCTCAGAACCAGACAGATGTAGCTGTAGCCATTAGACTTTATCGGAAATTGTTTTGTAGCGCAGCGGAGCCGCGCTACAAAACAATTTCCAACTCCAAAAACTTTATTGGCAATAAAGTTTATTGGTTAAGACGTTGGGAAACTCTAAAACCGATGGGTTTAATTCGCTGTGGGATCCGCTGGAACAGCGTCTGCTTCTGCGGAGGGTGGATTTTCGGGCTCAGCCGGACGGCTCGCACAGGCTTGGTGAATGCCACCTTGGGCGCAGATATACTCGATTTGCTGCGGATCTAGATTACGCACCGTCCTAAAATCAACGCCTCGGATATGATCTGCCGGTTCAAATTCAACAGGAGTCGCAACAAATCCATTGATATCTTCCGTTGTGGGAGCCGCCAAAATTGCTCCAGCAAAATCGGCGTTATCCAAGTTGGCTCCAACCAAAATCGTTGCCGTTAAATCAGCGTCCTTGAAGCTGGCATTTTGCAGCTTAGCATGACTGAGATTGGTGTCAATCAAGCGAGTCTGATTAAAGTTAGCATCGCGCAGATTCGCCCGCTGCAGATCGGCGTTCGATAAATCGGCCTCTTGCCAATCGGACTGAGCCAAGTTGGCATTGCTGAAATCGGCCCCAATAGCATTGGCTTTCCCCATTCGGGCTAGTCTGAGTTCAGAGTTGGACAAGTTGGCCTCGGCTAAATCGGCTCCCGTAAAGATGGCTTCATTCAGCATCGACTGCTGAAGATTGGCTTGAATCAAGCGGGCGCTGCTGAAGTTGGTGCCGGACATTTGGGCTGTTGCTAAGTTTGCTCGATCTAGAATGGCCTGAATGAAACTGGTGCGGCTCAAGCTGGTTTTCTGCAAGAGGGCATCGGTCAAGTCCGCCTCTTTGAGGTCGGCACCACTCAAATCAGCGATCTGATCGTCGTAGGTGCCAAATCGACCATCTGTACCGGGATTGTAAAAGCGGGCTCCGCGCAGGCTAGCTCCGGCTAACTGCGCCCCACGAAAGCTCACCGCGCCCAGATCGGCCTGATCTAACACCAGCGTGAATGGAGCCGCCGGATCGGTGGATTGGCCAAGGTTGACGCGCCGCATATTGGTGGCCGTTAGGTCAGCGCCGTAGAGGCTGAGAATTTTTGCGATCGCTTGTTGTGTTGCCCGCTGTCGTCGCAAGACAACGATAGCCGCATCGGGCTGCTGGCTGCGATTGAGAGATTTCAGATCATTTTGCAGCGATTGATTCAGTCGATGGAGTGGTTCAAGGGCAGGTACGCCCGTGGTGACTAGCGCTTGCTGAATCGCTTCAACCAGCGTTGGATTATTCTCTTGCGCCAACAAATCGACCAGTAAGGGGACGGCCCGCTGATCTTGAATCGTTCCCAGCGTCAAGATCGCGGCCTGCCGTTCTTCCACAGATTGCACAGCATCTTGTCCCGGTTCTGCCAGCTTATCCACCAAAGTGATAAACAGATGATCGTCCTGGGCGCGGGCTTCTCGCCAGTTGGCTTGGCTCTGAACGTAAACCTGCGTGCCTACCAGCGTGATTAAAATCAACCCGACCAAACTGGAGGTGCTAATCACTAAAGCGGCTCCCGGATGTCGCCGGATCCAGCCTGCGATGCCTTGGTTAAACGGTTGATTGTGTGGCGTCAGCACGATAGAGGTAATTGCGCCGTCATCGTCTGGCCAATCCTGCGACCGTTCCCCCGTAGGATGGTAAACCGAGGTGGGGTAAATCGCTGGGGCAGAACGCTGCCCCCGACTGGCTTCAATGACATAAGTCCCAGCAATGCGGTCGTGAAAGGCGCGTTTGCGGGGATTAAAGTGGGCGCTCAGTTCTTCGCCAATCAGGAAAATGGCCGATAAGCCGCTCAGAATGCTTAAACCGGGAAATGCTCCGCTGTAGCGCCAGATCAGGTAGGCCAAGCCGACGGGCAAGCCCCAGCGACCGACACATTCCCGCATAATGGTACCGGAAATGCCGGGAGGATCACCCGTTGCAGTGACAACGCGCAAGCCTAGCCAGCGTTTGGGCGTGGTGCGCCCGGTTTTGCCCAGTAAATAAAGCTGCGATCCGGCTACGACGACTGGCGCAATGACGGCAATTGACCAGAATAAATTGCTCAACGGTGCGACGGTCGGCTGGCGATCGGCAACTGGAATAGCCAGGGTTTGAGCAACGGTCTCTCGGGTGGATGACAGCAGTGGATTGAGGGGGGCACGGTTGGCCGTTAGATGCTGATTTGCGATCGCACCAATTTGGTAAGGGACGGCGGCGCTCACCACCACAAAAGAGACCTCCAGCGTCCATGCTGCCAAGCGACGGAGCGACAGGGGCAACCGCTGAATGCGAGGACGACGCTTCTGCTGAGAGGGGGGAGGAGAGGACTGCTGCCTTCCGAGGGATGGGCTGGCCATAGCTAGGATGTCCTACGTTAACTATGAATCGAAAACTATGAATCGAATATGAATCAAACGGGGTAGGATGCTAAATCCATGCATAAAGACCCATTCTGATACTGAGTGGAAACCTTACTGCATAAGACTTCCGCCAGGATTTTTTTTGGCACTCTATAGCCGGATTTAGGATCAGGGGGCGAAATCATGGAGTTTGCCCACTGTTTTAGCATTCCATCCCGACAAAAACACGCATACTGCACAAAGATCTATTAACTCTGTGACGTCGTTAACGTTAAAGAGGATTTGATGAAAGCAAGCTTTTAGGTACACAACATCGTCATGGCGGCATCAGAGCACCAATTTATCCTTGATCTGACAATCGTGCTAGCAGCATCTGCGATCGGAGGCTACATCTCGAATCGCCTGCGTCAACCAGCTCTACTGGGCTATTTGGCGACAGGGCTGCTGGTGGGGCCGTATGGGTTCAAGCTGCTAAACGATGTTGAGCAAATTCAAGCACTGGCTGAAATCGGCGTGGCCTTTTTGCTGTTTGCGCTTGGCGTTGAGTTTTCGCTGAATGAACTGAAGCGGGTAAAAGACATCGCCATTCAGGGCAGTTTGCTGCAAATTGGCCTGACCACCATCCTGGTGGCGCTGATTGCTGTGCTGATTGGCTGGGCCGAAGACATCACTCAGGGGATCTTTTTGGGCACCGTGCTATCTCTCTCGTCAACCGCAGTGGTGCTAAAAACGCTAACCGAGCGGGGCGAAGTGAATACGCTGCACGGACAAATTATGCTAGCCATCCTGATTGCTCAAGATCTGGCCCTGGGTCTAATGCTGGCTGTTTTACCCGCCTTGACACAGCCGGAACAGATTGGCATGGCGCTGTTGGAGGCGGTGCTGAAGGTGGCAGCTTTTCTGGGAGCTGCGATCGCAATTGGCCGCTGGGCTGTACCGATGTTGATTCGTAAGATTGCCGCGACCGAGAGCAGCGAGCTGTTCTTGCTGACGGTCATCGCTCTATGTTTGGGCGTTGCCATTGTGACGGCTAGTTTGGGGCTATCGATTGAAATGGGTGCCTTTGTCGCCGGATTGATGATTTCAGAAGTGGACTATGCCGATCAGGCACTGGCCAAAGTTCTGCCCCTACGAGATACGTTTGCCTGCCTGTTTTTTGCCTCCATCGGTATGCTGATTGATCCGGTCATTCTCTGGGAAAATTTCGACGTAATCATTGGCCTAGTGGTTATCGTCATGCTGGGCAAGGCCATGATTATCCTGCCGATTATTCTCAAATTTGGCTACTCATTTAAAACAGCGCTGATGAGCAGCGTTGGCATTAATCAGATTGGGGAATTTTCGTTTGTTCTGGCCTTAGTCGGTCGAGATCTGGGCTTAATTACGCAGAACAAGTATTTGCTGCTGCTAGGCACCACGGCCATCACGCTAGTTTTAACGCCCGTATTTGTGAAGTCGTCGGCCCCTGCTGCTGATCAGGTGATGAAAATCCCGGCCCTCGCGCGGTTTTTACGGCAGTTTGAACAGCCCAAAAGTCTCTCCATTCCTGAAACCATTCAAGATCACGTCGTCGTAGCCGGATTTGGTCGCGTCGGCCAGGTAATTGTCCGCATTCTGCTGGCTCAGGGCTATCCCGTACTGGTGATTGAAAATAGCGAAGCCGCTGTACAGCGCTTACGGATGGAGCAAATTCCCTATATTTTTGGTGACGGTGATTCAGAACTAGTGCTGGAAAAAGCCCATCTGGAAAAATCGAAAGCACTTGCGATCGCACTTCCCGATCCGAACAGCACCCGGTTACTGCTGAAGCGGGCTTTAGCAATTAATCCTCATTTAGATATTATTGTGCGATCGCATAATGACCGCGAAATTGACCTACTGAGCCAAATCGGCGCGCGCGAGGTGGTGCAACCGGAGTTTGAGGCTGCCCTAGAGCTGGGTTCGCACCTGCTGTCAACGCTGGGTGAACCCCAACCCCGCATTCACAACATCATCACTACCATTCGCACCGACCGCTACGTCAGTATTCGCTCCAAGTAGCGTTGTGCCAATCAAGTTCTGATGATTGAAGTGCCGCGCTCCGTATGTGATTAGCGTAGACGTAGGATGAGGGCATCCTACGTAGGGCAAGCTAGCCGCAGCTAGCTTGCTACAGTCCCATCAGATTACACAGTTTGTAAACTACGCGCGCGGCCACGTTGCCGTCCCACTCATCGGCTCCCGTTTCACAGACATCAAAGCCAATGATCGTCCTGCCGCTGCGTACCAGCGTGCGCAGGAGGCAAAAGGCTTGCTCTAGCTCTAATCCACCCGGCACGGGCGTTCCGGTATTGGGACAGAGCTTGGGATCGAGGCCATCTACGTCAAAACTGACATAGACCTGATTGGGCAACTGCCCCACAATTTGCTCGCATAGGGCCAGCCAGGTCTGGCCGCTGTAGAGCTTTTCCTGTAAAACGGCATCGTAGTACGTCACCACTCTGCCGCTTGACTGCTGGATGCGCGTCACCTCTTCTTGAGAAATATCGCGTATCCCAACCTGCACCAGCTTGGTGAGCTGAGGAATTTGCAGGGCGTTGTACATAATCGAGGCGTGGGAATATTGAAAGCCTTCGTAGGCTGCACGCAGATCGGCATGGGCATCGAAATGTAAAACACCAAATTCGGCATAGCGGGTTGCGATCGCACGTAAATTTCCCAACGGCACACTGTGATCGCCGCCGATAACGCCGACTCGCTTACCAGTTGCGATCGCGGTTTGGGCTTGGGCCAGCACGGTTTGAGTCATGGCTTCGCAAGCCTGATTAATCCGGTCTAACGTTTCAGCCAGATTGGGTTGCGTGTGAACCTCGCCGCCCTGCTCCAGATGTTCGATAATCCGGTTTGCTTCCTGCCGCAGTCTATCGCTCTCCGCTTGCAGACTGGTGGGACTAGGAGCCATCCAGATGCCTTGCTTCCAGCCGTCGGGATTATCTAAGTCGTACAAATCGAGCTGGCGGGAAGCATCCAAAATCATCTGGGGGCCAGCCGCCGTACCCGGATTGTAGGAAACGGTCACTTCCCAAGGTACGGGCAGCAAAATAAGATCGGCGGTGTCAAACGTGAAGGGGAACCCACCAAAGTTGCCATTATCAAGGCCGATTCCGCTGGGGTCAAACTGACGAATTTGCTCGGCTTTTTGAGTTGCTGGGGTCACAAAGTTAGTCGCGGAGTTAGTCACTGCTATCGCACGGTATCACTAGAGGGGATTACTTTTAATCCTACCCATCTAAACCGGTTAACGACAGACTGGCCGAACACTCGGTGAGGGATAAATTGGTGGGACAATCAACCGTGAACTGGTAAAACAGTTCCTGTGTCGATTCGGCTGCAACGTCAACTGTCCAAGACAGCAGCTTGGCAGCATGCGTCGATGAAGCAGGGTTCACAAGCGGATTAGTGCTAACCAGGTGTACCGCAACCTGATCGTTTTTGCTGACTGGCATCGGTTCTTGAACAGTGACCTGCACAGCCTGGGCATGGTGGTTGGTGAGGCTGATGCGATAGGCCAACGTCAGTCGCTGCCGAGGATCACTATGATGTGGCTCCAGTTCTCGCTGAACTTGCGTTCGCTGGAGCGTGATCCGGTCATCCACGCCAAGGCTGAGATCAACCGCCTGTCCCGGCACCAGGGCTGCGATCGCAGTTGAGCCAACAAATGTATTGCCCCGAAATAGATTTACCTTTCCGGGCAGCAGCGGCAGCCGCTCCAGCGGATTCGTAACCTGAGCATGGGTGTAGGCAAAGCCCACCTGTTTCGGCTGTGCCAGATAGTTGAGCTGACAGGGATACTGATCCTGGAGAATCACCACTTTATGCGAGTTTCCATCGCTCGGCACCGTACAGCGATGAGCAACCGGAAAACAAACCATCCCCTGCCATTCCGTTTTTTGAGCGGCTTGCGCTTGGGCTTGCACCCGCCGCAGGGCACTGGGCAGTTCGCTACCCGCCGCGCCCGCCAGCGACATGTTGTAGGGCAGCGGCAAGCTGGTTTCAACTTCTGCGGCTCTGGCGACGGCGGACGATGGCGCAATATCAATCGACCACGGTGCGATCGCAGGTGGCAAATTACCCTCTTCTGGCTTGGCGGTGGAAAACTGCATCGCCACATTGCTCCAGTCTTCGCCGCTGGTTTGCGTCACCTCGCCAAAGTAGGTGATTTGGATCTGATGATCCGGCGTGAGGCACAGGTCGTAGCACGGTTCCCAACTGGCTTGATTCACCAAGTAGGACAGCTCTAGTTCGCAGGAACCGGACTCGGTGGCAGCGAGATGAACCAGCAGGCGAAACCCTTTGGCGAGCGCTGGCGTGTTGTAATCCTTCAGCTGTTGTTCAAGAACTTGAATGCGATCGCAGAGGGACTGATGGGTTTGCTCTAGTTCAGTGATATTCGCCGTACAGGACTGATGACGTTCAGTCACAAAATCCAGAAACGCCTGAGCTTGCGGCAAATCCGTTTGCTGCCGCGCCAAACTCTGGGCAAACGGCTGAATGGCGCTCTGACCTAGCTCGATCACAAAGTTCTGCTGCAGCTTGAGCGTGCTGAGCTGATCAGCGGTCTGCTGCCGCTGCTGCTGTAGCGCTTGAATGTCCTGTCGGATTTGCTGAAGCTTCGCCGGTTCTGGTTTGGGCGGCTGGGCAGGAGACACTTGCACTTCCCGGATCTGCACCTGATCGCTGATCACGCCGACTCGTATTGAGTCCGACTGAAGCATGGGAGGTAATCCCGCCACTTCAACAATCGTATTGGCATCGTGCCACGTAACCGTTCCCCGTCGCTGAATCAGGGCGCGATCGCGATAAACCGTGACGGCCACAATCTGGGTTGCAATCGGCTGTGCTATCGCCGCTGACATATCCTTGGTTCCTTCTCTCAATATGCAAAATGATGGTTGCTGCCTCATATCTCGCACCTTGCCAACTCGGAACCCAAAAGGGTTACGGTACCACCGTGTTTGGCAGCGCAATAACCGCTTCAGGTTGGGGTGCAAGACGTGAACTTACTTCAAGTTGATGCGCCAAGAACTCAAACCCAGTGTAGTTTCTTCAGTCTGTATCCCGCCGTCTCGACAAAAAACTTTGTTGACTATTCATCTTAAGCTCATCTGAAGCGGCACGGCTTAATCTGGCCGAACGCCTGCTCCAAAATTATTCACCGATGGCCGCGCTAAAACAGGACTGGCTCAGCAAATGTTTAAGGAAGTCCCGTTCGTGAGCCAGAGAATAATGCTGACAAATGTGCGATCGCGCATTGCATCCAATTTGTTCTCGTTCAGCATCGGCCAAAGTCAATACATCCAGCACCGCATCACCCAGCCGATGGAGCTGACTGCGCGGCAGAATAAATCCCTGCTGACCGGATGTCAATACTTCCGGAATTCCGCCTGCATCGCTAGCAATACAGACACAACCGCAAGCCATCGCCTCCAACAGCGCATTGGGCATTCCCTCCCAGAGAGACGGTTGCAGATAAATATCGCAGATCTGTAAATGCTGAGCAACTTGTTCTGGCCCTTCCAGATGATCGGTGACGATAATTCGCCCCGCCGCAGCGGGGTACTGACTGCGAAACGTTTGCAGCAGGGTCTGGCTTTCGGTGCGTAGCCTGCCGATAATCAGCAAGCACGCGGGTCGCACCGTCTGCACCTGTAACAATGCCTGGAGCAAAAACTGCTGGCCTTTTTTCTCCCGCAGTTCGCCGGAAAAGCCTAAGACGCACTCCTGTGGTTCAATGCCCAACTCGGCTTTCAACTCTGCTCTGGACTGCACCGCTTGATCCGAAGTTGGAGCCATCTGAAAGATCTGCGTATCCACGACATTGTGATGCAGTTGTGCCGGACAGCCGCTCAGAATGTCGATTTTACGCACCATATCTTGGCTCACAGCCGTCACAACCGACGCATGGGTCAGTGTCCACTGCAAGCGGGCAAAATCACCGGGAGGAAACATGGCGCGGTCGATGTCGTTGCCACGGGCGCTGACGACGGACGGCAAGCCCCTCAGTTTTCCGTAATATGCGGCCACAAAACCCGCTGGAAACAGATAGTGCCCCCAGATCAGCGTCGGTGGGTCTGGAGCCTCAAATAGGCCGTCTAACACATTCAGCGTTTGCGGCAGCGTCATATCCCAGTGACGATATAGCCCCAGCCGATACACCGTGACCTGTGATGTCTCAAGCACCTCCGGCGGCGCAAGTTCTCCCGGTGATAGGTAGCGGCTCCAGGTCAGAACGGTCACGCGCAGGGACGATGGGCTGGACTGGAGTTGGGAGACTGCCAGTTGAGACAGGGAGGCTGCGATGCGTCCCGCGCTGCGGGCCACTCCCCCAATATCAGGCGGAAATCGTTCAGTCAGCAATAAAAGATGAGCCATTGCCAATCGCTTGTTCCGTAGGACTCGCTAGCGTCAGCGTAGCGCATTGGATATCGAGCGAGACCTCGTACACCACCAATTGGATAACTCACCGATCTGTACATACAGATGTCGGCTTGGTGAGTTCTGTTCAACTTTGGGCAATTTAAATCCAGCAACAAAAATTAGCAGTACCAGTGCCCCAGTTTACGCCTCCTGATAGTGGGCACAAACCGCTGTTAAAGTCAGCATTTCATTAGATAAGAAACGAAACTGCTACGCGTTTCTTATCGATGATTTTGGCATCGCTCACAAATCTGATCAGAAATGGAAGACTTTTTTTCTGAAGCAATTGATACAGGCACAGGGCAAACTATTTTGCAAGATTAGAAAAAACAAAGTTTACATTATGACAAACAGCAGCGCGATGACTCTACTGGCCGGTTTCTTAGGGATACTCGAATTCCTGGAGTTTGTAGTGTCTCCCGTTGGCCTTGTAGCTCTATTTGGCATAGTCTTGTTCTGGACATGCCAATCACTCATGGAATGGAATAGTGCGATCGCAGCTTGCCTATCCGCCACCATGAGTTTGCAGCTCTATCGCAGCCTAGACGATCACCACAGCTAGACTGTCATTCGCCACGTCAATCAGCCACGTCAATTAATAGCCTAATAACAAGCTCAAGAAAAAAGGAGTCTCAAACAAGACTCCTCTAACCATCTGTAGTTGTGCATTGCTTGGAGCTGTTGCGATTCATCAACTCCTGTGTATTGCATTCTATAAAGTTGTGTTGCAAAATGTAAAGCATTCTTTGGGAAGATGTGAGGCGAGAGGAGTGAAGCGTAAGCGTTTTCAAGCGCTTCATCATACCTTCCCACTAACTCCCTTTACAGACCTTTACGGCCTCTAGAGCCTCACACACTAAACTCCTTACGCCTCTCGCCTCACGTCTCTCCCTCCCCTCCCACACACCTATCCATCCGCCCCAGAGTTTGCTATTTTCAGGATTTGATGCGGCTCTCACGTTGGAGGATGGTTCGAGTGGTACAGACGACACAAGCAACGACACAAGACTGGGTAACCTACGACTGGTCAGGACTGCTCCAGCAATTGCTCGATCGCCAATCCTTATTTGAAGCGCAGGCTGAAGACCTGATGCAGGGCTGGCTAACGGAGTCAATTTCGCCCGTTTTGTCCGGTGCGATTTTGGCGGCGCTTCAGGCCAAGGGGGTGTCGGCTGACGAGCTGGCGGGGATGGCGCGGGTGCTCCAGTCCCAGTCTCTCGGTGGCGAAACTGCCGACCCGTCCCTGCCCACGCCGATGATCGACACCTGCGGTACAGGGGGCGATGGGGCGTCTACCTTCAATATTTCGACGGCTGTGGCTTTTGTGGCGGCGGCAGCAGGTGTGGCTGTGGCCAAGCATGGTAACCGCTCGGCTTCGAGTAAAGTTGGCTCGGCAGACGTTTTAGAAGCGCTGGGGGTTAATTTAGCCGCTGATCCCGAAAAGGCTAAAGCTGCCGTCAAGGAAGTGGGCGTGACATTTCTGTTTGCGCGGGGCTGGCATCCGGCGATGAAGTCGGTTGCGCCGATTCGCAGTACGCTGAAGGTGCGTACGGTCTTTAATTTGCTAGGCCCGTTGGTGAATCCGCTGCGACCCACGGGGCAGGTGATTGGGGTTTTCGATCCCAGTGTGATTGAACCGATGGCGTCGGCGCTGGCGCAGTTGGGCATTGAGCGGGCGATTGTGCTGCACGGTCGCGAGAAGCTGGATGAAGCGGGTTTGGCGGACAAGACGGATTTGGCGGTTTCCAGTGCAGGGATGGTGCAAACGGTTGAGTTAGATCCTGCTGCTTTGGGTTTAACGGCTGCTCCTACGTCTGCCCTGCGCGGTGGTGAAGTTGAAGAAAACGTGGCGATTTTGAAAGCGGTGCTGCAAGGTCAAGGTACGACGGCGCAGCAGGATGTGGTGGCGCTGAATGCGGCTTTGGCGCTGGCGGTTGGCGGTGCGATCGCAGGTGATCTCACCTCGGTGGACACCTATGCTCAAGGCATCACCACAGCGCGGGAAATTCTCCAGAGTGGTGCGGCTTGGCAGAAGGTTGAGCAGCTAGTGGCGTTCTTGAAAGATTAGGTTTCAAAATTCCACCTATGCGAATTTTGCTGGTTGATGATGAAGTTGAGCTGACCGATCCGCTGAGCCGCTTGCTGCGGCAGGAGGGCTATCAGGTGGATATCAGTCACGATGGCGATCGCGGCAGTGAATTGGCTCAGGATCAGGAGTATGATTTGCTGATTTTGGACTGGATGCTGCCAGGGCAGTCGGGGTTGGAGATTTGCCAGGGGTTGCGATCGCAGGGTAATATCACGCCCGTTCTCTTCCTGACGGCAAAGGATACGGTGGATGATCGGGTGCTGGGGCTGGATGCGGGCGCGGATGATTATCTGGTGAAGCCGTTTGAGCTGCGGGAGCTACTGGCACGGGTGCGGGCGCTGTTGCGGCGTCCGCCAACGCTGGAGGCAGTTCGTCCGTCTGCTCGATTGAAGCTGGATGATTTGGAGCTGGATTTGGCGAATCAGGTGGCTTATCGGTGCGATCGCACGATTGAGCTATCGGAGAAGGAGGCGCAGCTACTGGAGTATTTCATGCGGCATCCCAATCAGTTGCTGACGCATCAGCAGATTCAGGAGCATTTGTGGGGGCAGCAGGCGCAGCCGAGTAGTAATGTGCTGGCGGCGCAGATTCGGCTTTTGCGGCGGAAGGTTGAGCAGAAGCAGGAGGCGGCGTTGATTCATACGGTGTATGGGAAGGGGTATCGGTTTGGTGTGGGGAGTGAGTAGTAGCGGTTTTCTTTTGGTTTTGTTTTTTGGGTTGGCTGTGGGGTTTTTGGGTTGGTTTTAGGTGTTGGAGGTTGGTTTTAGGTGTTGGAGGTTGGTTCTGAGGGGACTAGCCCCCTCAGGCTCCCCCACTGGTGCGTTCCGACGCCCCAGGCCCCCCCGGATGAGGTGATCGGTAAGTCGTGATAAGTCGCTTCGCTTTGCTGGGATGGATCGGAGGTTGCTTGTTATGACTTTCTTGGGTTTGGCGGAACGCCAAACCAGTAGACCCAACAGAATGCTGTTGATGCTCAACACGTTAGCTTTTTGGGAGGGGGGCTGGGAGACGCAACTGTCTCCCAGCGGGGGGTGTGGGCAAGCGCCCCCACTAAATGGATTTTGTCTCAACCAATCACGTTCAACCTACTCATCGCTTAATAATTAGTCCCAATGCTTGAGTAAATTCATCGTTTCCTCTGGTCTAACCAACGTATTTGCACACAAAATCCCGGAGGCGACGACGGCTGGGACGCCAATTCCGGGTATTGTGCTATCTCCAACGCGATATAAGTTTTGAATCGGAGTGTGGCAACTGGGAAACATGCCTTCTTTCGCGGGGATCGCTGGTCCATAGGTGCCCTGATGTCGTCGTAGAAAGCGAGCATGGGTGAGAGGTGAGCCAGTAAGTTCGAGAACAATGCGATCGCGGATATCAGGAATCACTTTTTCAACGGCGCGAAAGAGGGTAGATGTGCGATCGCGTTTTCGTTCTTCATAGGCTGCTCGATCGTTGCGTAGCTCTGGCCAACCCTCCCACGGTTCCAGCGTGTAGGCATGAACCACATGATGCCCGTCAGGTGCCAAGCTGGGATCGAGCACCGTCGGAATCGAAATCATGCAGGTATTGCCCGGTGTGGTGATGTCGCGATCATCGTGAACGACGACGTGATGAATGGCCAGATCTGATAAACCGTCTGCCTGAACGCCCAGATGGAGGTGCATAAAGCTTTCAATGGGCTGGGTTTGCAGCGACTGCTGGCGATAAGTGGTTGGTAACTGATCGGCCTGCAATAGTTTGGTATAGGTGTCCCAAATTGTGGCGTTGGAGATAACGGTTTTCGCCCGCAACTGCTCTCCATTCCGCAGTTCTACGCCAATGGCTTGATTGTTTTCAACCAAAATTCGCTCAACGTGGGTGCCCAACCGCAATTTGCCGTTGTAGCGCTCTAAACCTCGCACCAAGGCATCAATAATCGCACCGGAACCGCCTTTGGGATAGTCCACCACAGATTGCGATCGCTCTCCAAACATAAATGCCATTTCGGGGGCAACGGTATCTTTGGCCTTTAAGCCCGACAGCAAAAAGCACTCTACATCCAGCAGTCGCTGCACCCACGGATCGCGCACGGTGCGCTCGACTAAGTCACCAAAGGAGCCCTGAATTGCGCCGATATGCGGCAATAGCTTGAGCAACGCCAAAGGATAGCGGGTGAGCAACGTCAAGATCAATTGCCAGTCTGACCGTAAGGCCAGCGTCGGAATCCCCCGCAGCGCTTTGTAAATTGCCATCGTCTGCTGTTCAAGCCGTTCAAATTCTGCTGCGCCTTGGGGCGTAAACTGGGCGATGGCCTGCCGATATTTCTGGGCATCCCCATAAACGGGCAGCGTCCCGTCCGGGAAATGGTAGTAGCCGAGCGGATCGTAAGGAATGGCTTCAATCTCTTCCCCAAGGAGGTCTAACACCTGCCGCAGCGGATTGAGGGACTTGGCATCACCTAGCCCACAGTAAAACGAGGGGCCAGAATCAAAGACGAAACCCTGCCGCTCAAAGCTATGGGCCGCACCACCGGGAATGGTGTGGCTCTCGCAAACCATCACCCGCTGACCATACCGAGCGAGCAATGCGGCAGCGGTGAGTCCGCCTAAACCGCTACCAATCACAATTACATCCGTATCCTGCATGGAATCTCACTATGTGGGGCACAGCTTAGGATTTTATCTTGCTTGTTTGAAATGCTAAATGGTGTTTTTTTAGAGCAATATTCTATGAAGTGTGAAATTGCTCTGTAAGTGCTGGTTTACGCTACACTTACAGGCCTATAGAAATCTTGCACCAGTAGCATGGATATGCCGAATAAAGCTGAGGAACTAATTAAATTAGCAAAGGCTAAGTTTACAGATCTATCTATATCTGAAGGCGAATTACTTCAGAAAGTTGTTGATGGAGAAGCAGCAAACTACTCTACCTGGGAAATCCGTACTCTTCGTGCATCTTTAATTGCTTGGCTTTGCACAAATGGTAGCACCCGCCAGTTTATCACAAATCAAGGTGTCAATATTATTGGAGCAGCAATAGAAGATTCGCTCAATCTAAATTTTGCCACACTCGATTTCCCTCTAATATTCCGTCACTGCAATTTCCTTGAAACTGTTAGGCTTAATTATGCAAAGCTCGATTTTCTTGATTTATCCCACTCTAACATCACTTCAAATGAAGAATCTACAATAATAGAGACAAGTAAGTTCCAAGCCAATGAATTTATAGCTTTAGAAGCAATTAATATTCAAGTTAACGGATCAGTTATACTAAGCAATAGCAATATCGCTGGAGCAGTATGGTTAGAAGGAGCTACTATTAGTGGAAATCTGGTTTGTGAGAATGGAAGATTTGATAATCCTAAAGGAATAGCTATTGAGCTTAAAAACTCTGAGATTAAGGGTAGTGCCTTATTAGGTCTTTGTTTCCAAGCTTCTGGAACAGTTTCACTATACAACGCTTCTGTTGGGAGCCTTGAGTGCCAACAAGGAAGCTTCGAAGCTGAAAAATTAGCAATTTATGCACAAGAAGTTACAGTTAAAGGATCTGCTTTTTTCTGTAACCAGTTTGAAGTAACTGGAGAGCTAATATTAGCCGGGGCTAAAATAGGCGGCGATCTTGTTTGTACCGATGGCAAATTCAATAACACTAGAGGAAATGCATTAGATGCTTCAAGCATAGAAGTTAGAGGTTCAATTTTAATCTTTAGAAGTACATTCGTTGCATCTAAAATAGCCATTCTGCTAATTGGTGCCATAATCGATCGCGACTTCAAGTGCGATGGCGGAAAATTTTATGGCCACGAAGGTTGTTCAGTGCTCTTTGAAAGCGGCAGAATTGGAACTTCTGTTCAAATAAGGAACTGTGAATTTGAGGGTAGCGTTTGGATAGACAGTGCCAACATTAGAGGATCGTTTAGATGTGTTGGCAGTATATTTAATGGCTCTGGAGGATATGCACTTCTAGTTCAAAACACAAGCATTGATGGTTCTGTTACTCTTAAACAAGAGATTGAAACCAATCGAAAATTCAAAGCTATAGGAAAAGTTTCTTTGTCCGGAACTGCTATCAACGGAAATTTTGAGTGCGATGGCGGAACTTTTAATAACGAAAGAGGACATGCAATCTTACTTCAGGGAACAAAAGTCAATCGCTCAGTCATAATTCATGATTGTAGCATCATGGGTATATTTTCATTAATGAATGCCATAATTCACAATACTTTTGAATTTAATACAATCCGAGAATTGGATGAAATTATCCTTGATTTAAGGTTTGCCAAAATTCAAACACTTATTGATAATTCGAATAGTTGGCCACAGAAAAATCAGCTTTTTTTAGATGGATTGGTTTACGAAAAAATAAGCAGAAATTCTTCCTTTGATTACGACTCACGACTTAGATGGCTACGGCTTCAGCCTGTTGATGAGTATTCTTTTCAGCCTTACGAGCAAATTGCTAAGGTTTTTAAAGAAAGCGGGTATGAGGAGACAGCGAAGAAGATTCTAATTGCCAAGCAACAGGATCTTCGAAAATATGGAAGACTTAGTCGGCTCAGTTGGCTTAGTAACTATTTTTTAGAATATACTATTGCCTATGGATATAAACCCTTTCGCGTTTTATTCTGGATGGTTTGCTTCGTTGCAATAGGTTCTTTTCTAGTTCCACCCAAGTTTGTGTTGAGTAGAATTGAGGCAGAGAGTTCAGCAGGCCAAAGCCGATGGCTCAGCAACGACGCAAGCGTGGCACAGCAGGCGATAAAACGATTTGTCTGCCCATTGCAGACGACCTTGACTACGAGGTCTTAGTAGAAGACCGGGAAGCCTTTCGCCAGTATCTCAACGAGCAGATCGCATCCCACCCGGAACTGTTTCCCGACGGGATTGAGGCAGGCTATCGCTTTCACGGATGGGTCGAGTCCTCTCGTCAACAGCTCAAGACCCGGCGGATTTTGCTGCCGAGTACCGGAGAGGCTTATCAACTGCGTCCCGATTTGGTGATGCCGTACATGAGCGAGACGGCGGAGATGGCCGACAAAGCGCTCTATTTAAGAAAGCATGGCCTGTCGTATGAGGGGATTGCCTATGTGCTGGGCCGTTCTGAGATGCACTGGTATCGGCTCTGTCAGTCGTTCGGTCGAGCCTCGATTGTGGGCAGTACCCTCAAAAGGGAAACGGCGCTCCCCCCCATCTAGTTGCCGATGAGAAGCATTGTGATTGGCACGGGCAGCGAGTCTATCTGGCAGTGACAGCGGCGCAAGGGTGCGTCCTGGGAGCCAGTCTCAGTGCCAATGCGGGTCAGGATGGATTAACCGCAGCCTATGGGGTATTCCAGCAGGAAGCTGCCCATCATGTTCCCGACTATGCGCCCGAGACGGTGACGACTGATGGTTGGGAGGCCACCCGAGCCGCTTGGGAGGAGCTATTCCCTGGCCTGGTCTGGATTCTGTGCTTCCTGCATGAGGTGATTAAAATTCGCGATGGGTGCCGCTCTAAACCAGTCCTGGGTCAGCAACTAGCCGACAAGCTTTGGCATCTGTATCGGGGCCAGAGCAAACGTCACTTTGCTCAACGGTTGCGTCGGTTGCTGGAGTGGGTGAACACCCACGCGTTGCCCCAGGCCATTGACGCTCGCTTGCGACGCCTCAACGACAAATCTCACGTCTTCCAACGCGCCTTTGACTTCCCTGACGCCTATCGCACCAGCAATCAGGTTGACCGTCCGATGAACTATCTTGACCGCATCTTGTATGCCATGCAAGATTTTCATGGATTCTGGGACTCGGCGGAACAGTCGGTGCGCTCGATGGCCTTACTCTGGAACTTCCATCCCTTTTGTCGCAAGACTCGCAAAGCAATGGGCGGGTGCTTATGCCCCTTTGAGCAACTCAACGGCTTCCGCTATCACGACAACTGGGTTCGCAATTGGCTGATTGCCTCATCGTTGAATGGCAGAAGACCATTGCTCAGGAACGCTGACACAAAATAAGTTGGAACTAGGTTCTTTTCTGTTCGAAATAGGTTGTTCAGACTATCCGGAGTTAATCAGTCCCTCTAAAGTTCGTCCTTTTAATGACAACTCCTCTAGATTTGTAGAACTTTCTGAATACTATCCAAAATTTAATTCAATTATTTATTCTCTGGATACTTTTGTGCCAATTGTCAATCTTCATCAACAAGATTACTGGCTTCCTAATGCCAACCGAGAAAGGTTTATTGATATATGGCCGCCGCCACCTATTTGGTCTCCATCTAGGAGTGAACGTGTACAAATATTTTTGTTCAAGCTTAGACTCAAATTTAAAGGAACTTATCTACGCTATTATATGTGGTTTCACATCTTTTCAGGATGGGTTCTAACTTCGCTTGGAGTCGCTGGTTTGACTGGCCTTGTGCGTCGTCTTAATTAATCATTTCTGACAGGGCTATTGCATTCTAAATAGAGACTTGAGAGTGCTAAGTCCAAATCCAGCCCGGCGTTGAGCTTGAGCCATATTCTCAAAGCCATGATTGCGATATAAGTTCAGCGCAAAATTACGGGCCAGTGCCCAATTTTGCACCAGAGGAGGGGTTCGAATGCGGGAGGCATCTTCCCCTTGAGTCACATCTCGGACATAATGCACCTTGTTTTCTACGCCCCAATAGCCTCGGATGCGTTGAGCAAAGGCTTGGACACTCTCACAAAAGGAAGCCACGTAGTAACGGGTGTCGTGAGACACCTCAACGATGTCGGCTCGATGCACCTGGCGCTCGGATTGAACTCGAATCAGCGTCTGCAATCCCGGAAACTCGGGCATGTTATCCAGGATGTGACTCATGCTGATCGTTCGTTTTTCAATGCGACCATGCCCTTTGTTGAGCTGTTGGACGGTTTGCTGCGCCTGAAAATGAGTCGTTACGGCCTGGAGCAGCCCAGATTGGTTGCCTTTGAGTGCCCCCAGATAATGGTTGCCACTGCTGAGAATCACCTCAGCCGTTTTTTTTGAGTACTGATCGCATCAAAGGCAAACACCACTCCATTGAGCGCCAATTGTTCAATGAAGATGGGCAAGGCTGTGATTTCATTGGTTTTGGACTCCACCTCATAGGGCTCCAGGATGAGTCCTCGTTCCACAATGTAAGCGCTGACCAGCAGAATTGCTGGATGCGACTCGACCTGTGGGTCATCGCTGAGCGCTTCATAAGACCCCCGCACAACTTTGCCATCAGTCGCAATCGTTTCTCCAGGCTGAGGATGAACGCCGAAAAACCGAGATAAACAGGCGGCATACTCGTGATAATCCACCCGCAAGAGCGTTCGTCGAATGGTGCTGTAGGAGGGTAAACGGTCTTGAGGAGGCGAAAACAACGCCACTAATTCATCGTGATACGCCTTGAGCCAATCCCCGATCGCCAGAAATCCCCGATTCCCTGCCGCAACGGCCAAGGTGAATAGGGCTAAACATAAGGCTTGGCTATGTCGTTGTCCGGCTCGACGGCGGGTATCGGGTAAGTCGACAAAGGCTTCTACAATCGCAAGTTGAGTCATCTGAACCTGTAGATGAGCGTCAGCTTCGATCCCATATTAGGCTACTTGTTTAGAATGAAATAGCCCTGTCATTTCTGAGGTCACAACGTGTAAAAAATACGATCGCACTTTCTACTTCTCACTTCATGAGGCCAACAGCGCAGTAACTGTCTCATCCGACATCAAGCGCTTGAAATCTAGAATTTCCACTAAAACAAGCTTGTCATCAGGAGAATAGTGCAAAATCACTTGCCCCTCTTCCTCTGCATAAGCAATTGGCTCTTGGGATAGCTCAACTAGAAGCGCATCTACATCCTTGCTATAGCGAATCTTTTTCATAACTCGATGTGCTGACTTAGACGAATCTCTTTCATGATGAGAAATCAAGCTACCTCAATGTTAGCTTTCATCTGCGATCGCAGATCTGTAATCCGCCACTAGGATCTTGAAGTGCGATCGCAGAGATGAAAACAAAGCATTACTATAAAGCTATATATAGCTAATGCCAGTTCCGGTCTGGCGGGAGGAACTATGACAACTGCTGTTCATCCCAACATTCGTTGCATTCCAGCCACGACGAACAAAACGCTGCTGAGAATTTTCGGCACCCTAATGCCGTCGCTGCTGTTGTTAAAGCAAGCTCCTGACCAGTTTTGGTCACTGCGCCGAGCAATGAGCCAAACCCCTGATGAGGAGATTGCAGAATTCTTGCAGGCCAATACCGATGATGTTGGCCAAGCGGGGGATACGCTGGTGTTTGTGCATCGCTGGCCGTCAACGGAGTTTGACCCAGTGGTGTTTGCGAAGGCCAAAGTGTTCCTCGCCCAAATCACGCGCCTGGTACAGCAGGCAGGCTATGCGGCCACAGCGTTTGATCCGCTGTCACCAGGAATCAATCTGCCACAGCTAGCGGTCAGTGCTGGCCTGGGCGACTTCAGCCCCTACGGATTGCTAGTGCATCCCAAATTTGGCCCCAGGGTGATTTTGACGGCCCTGAAAACAGACTATCCCCTATCAGTCAAACCGCAATGGCCAGAGCAGCAGGGCTGCACCGACTGTCTAGTCTGCGCTCGGAAATGCCCTCAAGAGCCTTTGACAACTGGATTCGTCAAAATGAGCCACTGTAAAAGCTGTACCCGCTGTTTATCGGTTTGCCCCGTAGGTTTGAAGCATTGATCTGCACATAGTTATAGCTAAACCCCAACACCAACCTCCTAATCCACCACCTTCAGACGACTCTGCGCTAGTGAAAGAATCGCCTGCAGCAGTTGCTCTAGATTGACGGGTTTAGCAATGTGTTGCTGGTAGCCGCTGGCGAGGGCTTGTTGATAATCAACTTCGCGGGCATAGGCAGTAAGTGCGATCGCAGGTAGGTGTCCGCCCTGATCGACAGGTAAAGCGCGAATCTGGCGAATCAATTCGTAGCCATCCATCTCGGGCATCCCGATATCGCTGACGAGCAGTTCTGGTTGAAATACGGCCAGTGCCGACAAGGCTTCGGTGGCAGACGAAACGGCCTTAACCTCGGCTCCATACTGAATCAGCAGCGTCTCTACAAGCTCACTGGCATCGGGTTCATCGTCAACAACCAAAATCCGCATCCCAGCCAAATCGACATCGGCTTGAAGCAACCAAGCATCAGGCTGCTGCACAACAGATTCCGTTTTGAGTAGCGGCAAGCGCACCGTAAAAGTTGCGCCGAGTCCCTCACCCGCACTGTCGGCTGTAATCGTGCCGCCGTGGGCGTTAACGAGATATCGCACAATGGCTAAACCTAAGCCCAAGCCGCCGTACTGCCGCGTAGTTGAGGCATCTTCTTGACGGAATGATTCGAAAATATGGTTGAGAAAATCGGGCTTAATGCCTTTGCCCGTGTCGCGCACCGTAATTTGTGCCTGATCGCCAATTCGCTGGAGCTGGAGATCCACTTGTCCCTCGGAGGGGGTAAACTTAATCGCGTTCGAGAGCAGATTCCACAAAATCTGCTGGAGGCGCGTGTTGTCGCCGTAGACTTGACCCACATCGGCTACATCCACATTCAGCGTGATTGACTTGGCTTCTGCTGTTTTCCGCATCGTCTCAATTGCGCTTGCCACCACATTGGCTAGATTGAGCGGCACTTGATTCAGCTTCAGCTTGCCGCGCAGAATGCGGGCCACATCTAGCAGATCGTCAATGAGCTGAGTTTGCAGCTTAGCATTACGTTCAATAGTGGCTAAAGCTTGAGCTGTTTCGGCTGCATCGAACTTGCGCCGCTGCAGCAGTTTAGCCCAGCCCAAGATTGGGTTCAAGGGCGATCGCAACTCGTGGGAAAGCACGGTGAGAAACTCATCTTTGACGCGATTGGCTCGCTCGGCGGCCTCTCTGGCGGCCTGTTCCCGCTGGAGTAGCTCCTCCCGCTCATTTTCCGCCTGTTTGCGATCGTGAATGTCAAAACAGGAGCCGATATAGCCAAGAAATTCGCCGTCTGAGGTAAAGCGGGGTACCCCCACATCCAGAATCCAGCGGTATTCTCCATCGAAGCGTCTTAAGCGGTACTCCATTTCAAATGGACGACGAGCATCAAAGGCATTGTTATAAACATCCAAGCAGTATTTAAAATCATCGGGGTGAATGCCTTCTGTCCAGCCATTACCCATTTCTTGCTCTAGGGTGCGCCCAGTGAAGGTGAGCCAAGACTGATTGAAGTAGCTACAGAGCGTGTCTGTGTCCGATATCCAGACCAGCATAGGAGCCACGTCTGTCATCTGGCGGAAGCGGATTTCACTGTCGCGCAGAGCAGCTTCCACCTGCTTGCGGTCAGTAATGTTGAACACTGTACCGATAAACCGACGGGAGGTGCCGTCCGCATCAAAATAGGCTTGCCCTTTGGCTAAAACCCAGCGTTCAATGCCGTCTTGCAGACCAATTGTACGGAATTCAGCTTCATAATTTCCATCATTAGCTGGATCAAGAGAGCGTTGTACAATTTGCTCTACGCGATCGCGATCATCTGGATGTAGACCAGCGAAAAAGGTCTCAATACTGGTTTCAGCATCCGGCGACAGGCCAAACATCTGCTTACAGCAGTCATCCCAAAGCAGCTCATTAGTGCTTAAATTCCAATCCCAGGTACCGAGCTGAGCCGACTCCAGCGCCATCCGCAGCCGATCTTCACTCTGGCGCAGGGCGGCTTCGGCCTGTTTGCGATCGCTAATATCGCTGATCAAGGCCACGAAGCCTTCTACAGTTCCCTGACTGCTAAACCGGGGCACATAGGTGGCACTGACGTAGCGAATTTCACCATCTTTATTAACAAATTGAAGCTCGTAGGAAACCTCCTGTCCAGCTAGAACCTGCCTAACTTTGGGCCGAATTTTGTTGTAGGTTGCCTCTCCTAACACCTCACGGATATGCTTGCCATACATTTCCGTAGTCGGTTGACCAAACCAGTCCTCGTAACGGTTGTTATTAAAGCGAAAGCGCTGTTCGGCATCGACAAAGGAAATTAGAGCGGGGACAGTATCCGTAACAAGGCGTAGCTCGGCCTCCCGCTGCGCCAACGCATCCTCTGCCTGCTTGCGCTTAGTGATGTCGGTATTGGTGCCAAACCAGCGCAGAATGCTGCCGGCTTTGTCGCGAATCGGCAGGGCACGGGATAAAAACCAGCGGTAGATGCCGTCTTTACCGCGCAGAGGGAAGACATCTTCCCAAGGTTGCCCGGTTTGGATAGAGCAACGAAAAGACTCAACCACCCGATCCACATGATCCGGATGGTGCACCTGCTGCCAGCCCCAGCCCTGCATTTCTTCGAGGGTCGTGCCGGTGTAGTCAAACCAGCGCTGGTTATACCAGCAGATCCAGCCGCTCGCATCGGCCATCCAAGCAAACTGCGAGATATTATCGGCCAAGGTACGAAATCGGTCTTCACTTTCCTGGAGAGCCGCTTCCGTCTGTTTGCGATCGCTAATATCAAACAACACACCTGACGAACGAATGGCCTCACCATTATCGTCGTAGATAAAGTTGCCCAATCCCTCTAGCCAGGACATCTGGCCGTTATCGGCGCGAATTACCCGATATTCGACGCGAAATGAGCGGTGCTCTTGGCGAGACTGCTGCCACTCTTGGGACACTCGCTCCCGATCGTCTGGATGGATGCACTGGCTCCACATGGCTGACGATGCTTCTCCTGTAGGGGTTGGCTCATAGCCCAGCACCGTGAAGTGGAGATCGGACCAGATGGCTTGACCCGTGACCAAATCCACGTCCCAAGTCGCCATCTGCGCCCCTTCCACCGCGAGACGCAGCCGTTCTTCGTTCTTCCTTAGCTCAGTTGCAGTGCGCTTTACAGCTGAAATATCGACCGATGCGCCCGTAATGCCGATCACCCTGTTCTGATCGTCACGCAGTGGCTCAACCGTTAAGTCAAAGTAGTGATTGATGCCGTGTTGGGTGACTTTGACCTCTTGGCGGGCACCGACGCCGGTATCCAGCACCTGCTGTTTAATAGCCACAATAATTGCGGCATCATCTGCAGGCAGAAAATCGCGATCGCATTTGCCAACGACATCATCTGGCTTATACAGCGCCGGTTTATATAGCCAGGTGTATTTCAGGTCGCAATCTTGATTAAAGACGGTAACGGGTGCATTCTGTAGCGCAACACGCAGTCGTTCTTCCGCTTTGCGTAGGGCTTCTTCGGCTTGCTTGCGTTCGTGGATATCCCGAAAGAACAGGCCCAAGCCATCAGCCAAGGGATAAGCATGAATCTCATACCACCGCTGGCGAACTTTGTAGAAATAGTCAAAATGAAGCGGAGTTTGAGTTGCGATCGCATACTGATATCGCTCCTCCAGTTCATCTCTCGTATCCGACCAGACAGTCCAGTGTGATTGGCCAATCAGCACATCTGGAGCAACCTGATTAATGCGAGCGGCAGTCTGATTGATGTAGGTAATCCGCCAGTCCCGATCCAGTGCCACAAAGGCATCGGTCATGCTTTCCAAAATGCAGGAAATTCTCTGGTTGGCCTCCTGTAGCGCTTGCTCGGTCTGCTGATGCCGCGCCAGTTGATCCAACAGGGTGGCCTCTGGCGGCTTTTGCTCGTCAATCTCGGTTAGAGTCTCGGTTGGGGTCTCGGTTGGAGTATCAGTCGGAATATCGGTCGGAGTTGCGATCGCAGATTGCAGCGCAAGACAGAGCCGTTCAGCCGTCAATCGCTCCCGCACCAGATAGTCTGCGGCTCCGGCTTTGAGCAATTGGACAGCCGTTTCCACCGTATCGTCGCCCACCACCACAATCGGAGGGCAGAACTGACCCATCTGCTGCCGCATTTGGCTTAACGCCCTGAGCGGATCGATATCGACATCTAAAACAATGCCATCGATAACAATGCCATCGATCGACTGTGACTGGCCCAAAGCGGCAATCGAATCATTCCAGGACTGGGTCAGCAACCGAAACGAAGCGCTGGCAGCATCCTGCAACAACTGCTTGGATCGACTATCTCCCTGATTAGAGTTTTCGATAATCAGAACAGTCTGATTCTGCATAGACGGCTCCACTACTCAGAGAAAAAATTACACAGTAGGTTCCGTAGTTTGTAGCAACTCAGAACTTGGGCCGTGCCAGAGTAGTGTGCTGTGTCGTCAAACAGCCATCTGCGTCTACATCTAGTCCTGTTCACGTTCTGCAAAGCATTTTCCAACTACCATCTACTTGCTTTTATGGCAAAGCTATCTCACGTTTAATTCTGTCTTGAATTTATTAGTAAAATCCAAGCTTTTTATTCCTGAAAAGCTTTCGAATTAACTGTCATATTCCATTAGTCTTATCTTAATCTGTCTTAAATTTCCGAATCATTACCCGTTCTAAAAGCGGCTAAAACGTAACATTGAACACACCAATAGTCCAGCATTGAGTTGCTCTGAATCCGCTGCTTGTTCACTATGGGGACGCTACGATATGGCTACCTAAAACTGAATGGGTGAGTCAGATTTTCCCGCGCTTAAATTCTACGCACCGACAATAACGTACCAAATCTATCTAAAGACTTAGTCTAAAAATTGATCGTCCTCGATTGGTAACAACTATAGCCATAGTCATGTTGCTTGGGATGTTTTTGTGGCGTGGCTCCGCTACGCCACAAAAACATCGGTGCCCTAACAAAGTTGATTACAGCCATAACAGAGGATTATCACCCAAAACTTAACCGTGCGATCGCAGAATTTTGAATTCACTTTCCTGTCCGACATGGCGATGACAGAACGGTAATTGAATCTTGAAAATTGCCTGATTGGGGGGATTTTCCAGCGTAATCGTGCCATCGAGGCGCTCAATCAGCTTTTTCACCAGTGCCAACCCCAGCCCGGTGCCGCCGTGTTTCCAGGGGTCGCCATTGGGAATACGGTAAAACTTATCAAAAATGCGATCGCGCTCTGCATCGGGAATCGTGATGCCCGTATTCATCACCCGAATTATCACCTGTGTGGCCTCAGCTTGGGCAGCAATCTGGATTGTCTCGCCGGGTGACGTGTACTTACAGGCATTGTGCAACAGCTCAGTAATCGCTCGCTCCAGGTAGGACAAATCCGTCACGATGGTTGGCAAACTGGCTGGCAAATCCAGCAGCAGCAGCTGCTGTTGCTGGCGCGTACGCTGTAGAAATGGTTCTGCAATATGGGACAGCCACAGATGCAGCTCAATCGGCATTAGCTCCAGCGGTTCGACCTCAGCTTCCAAACGGGACAAATCCAGCAAATCGTTAATCAGCGAGATTTCGCGATTGCATTCAGACTGCAAAATCTGCAGATAAGTCGAAATCGGATGCGACGGAGCAAACTGGAGCCCCAGTTTCTCAAAGGTAATTTCGAGCATCTGGACGGCCATCTGGATGCTGGACATGGGCGTGCGCAACTCATGCGACACCGTGCTGAGAAAGTCATCCTTGAGCTGATTCAGGCGGGCCAATTCATCCACTTGGGCCTGAGCCGCCTGATAAAGTCGCGCCTGCCGGACTGCGATCGCGCATTGGTTGGCCACCTGTTCGACCAAGCGCACTTCCATTTCACTAAAGTAATCATCCGCCGCCCGATACAGCCACAAGTCGCCAATGACGCCCTGATCATCAATCAGCGGACAGGCCAACGCCGTACAGGGTTGCTCAAAAGGCCGCAGTAAATTGCGCTCCGGCAGCCAGCAAATTTGCAGTGACTGGCCCCGCAGCAGCTGGCAATAAACATCAGGAAAGCTTGCCATTGGACAAACGATACTGTCGAGGGGCGTGAATGTGCTGTCAGCATCGACATATTCGTAGGCAATGATCGACGTTTGGGTTTCCAGGTCGTAGCGACCCGAATCGCAGCTCAGCGCCCCCAAACCATGCACCAGCTCTTGCACCACCGTATTGAGAATTTGCGGTTCATTTAGGGAATCGCGCACCCGGTCAGTAATCCGTTTCAGCAGCGCCTCAAAGTGCATGGCCTGCTGGAGTTGAGCCGTGCGGTTTTGCACCTGCTGCTCCAGGGTGACGTTGAGCTGGTGAACCTGCTGATATAGTTCTGACTGCTGAATTGCGATCGCAAGTTGAGCGGCAATCGTCTGAGCCAGTTCAATATCAAAGCTTGACCACTGCACCTGCATCTGCGATCGCATCAGAGTGAGGCTGCCCCAAGTAGAATCGCCCAATCGAATGGGCACAATCAGCCAGCCGCCCGGAAACTGCTGGGCCATTGATGAGTGATGGCTGAAATCGTCTGCCGCCAAATCGCCGCCAAGCGCCATTCCGTCCGGAGAACGACTGTCCAGCTTGATTAGTTGCCCTTGCTTAATCTGAGCAGCAAACGGATCATAAGCATCTGGAATCTCCATCCCCACAGCCGCTGGGGACTTAGGGTCTGAATCGATTCGCTGATACGCTTCCACCACTCGCCACACGGCCTGATCAGAGTCGTAATGCACCACTTTGACCCAGTCCAGCTCCAGAAATCGGCCCACTTCCCGCACGGCAGTCGCGAAAATATCAGCTAGATTGAGCGAGTTCCGAATTGCATAAACAAGCTGATTGAGAGCACGTTCTCGCTTAGCCTGCTGAATCAGCAGTTCCTCAGCCTGTTTGCGATCGCTAATATCTTGAATGGCCCCCACCAAGCGATGAATGCTGCCCCGACCATCTGTAAAAAAGCGGCAGTTATCTTCCACCCAAATGTAATAGCCCTGGCGATGTCGCAAGCGATAGTCCAGATGCAGCATGGTTCCCTGCTGACAGCATTGCTCGGTTTCCTGCCGAATTCGCTGGCGATCGTCGGGATGAACCAGTTGGAGCCATCCTGCAAACGTGGTCGGCATTTCCACATTGAGATAGCCCAAAATCCGTTCCGTATTGACACCATAGACGGCCACATCAGCCGCTAAATCCCATTCGTAAAGAATTTGGCCACTGGCTTGACTGGCAGCCTCGTACCGACTGCGCCAGGTATTGAGATCGTGCAGATAAGCCTGCCGCATTGCCTCAGCCTGAATTCGCTCATGAATATCTTCTACGATGCCCAGAACGGAGATCGGCTGCCCCTGCTTATCCCGAATGAGCGAGGCCGTGAGCCGCGTCCAGACACTGTGACCATTCGCTCGCAGAAACCGCTTTTCCAGCGAGAAATGGTTCATTTCACCCGCTAACATCCGCTGCACCAGCGCCTCATCTGCAGGTAAATCCTCTGGATGCGTCACCGTTTGAAATCCCGTCTGCAGGAGTTCGGCTTCTGTATAACCCGTCAGCTCACACAGTTTTTGATTGACCTTTTGATATTGCCCAGCCATATCAACCAGAGCAAATCCCACGCCCGCCTGTTCAAACATGGCCTGTAAGCTGGCTTGTTGCTGCTGTAGCTGCTGTTCCGCCTGTTTGCGATCGCGAATATCCTGAACCACACCCAGCGGACTATAGTGACCATCCGGTAGCTGCACCGCCATCACCGTAACCTCAACCCAAATGTAGTGGCCGTCCCTGTGGCGATAGCGCTTTTCTAAACGGTAGGCGGGCTGGGGCTGATGAATATGCTGCTGAACAATCGTGTAGTTGCGATCGCAATCATCGGGATGAGTGATGTCATAGAACGTCATCGCCATTAGCTGCTCGCGACTGTAGCCCAACAGGTTGCAAAAGGCTCGGTTCACAAAGACATACTGGCCCGTCCGTAGGTTGGCCTGCGCGCAGCCAATGGTGAACTGGTCGAGAAAGTTATATAGATCCTGAACGAGTGGTTTGGGTGAGGCTGGGTCGGGGAGGGAGAGGGAAGAAGAGAGGGTTGAGGGGGAAGAAGTTGATGGGGGTTGAGGGGTTAATAGTGAAGCAGGGGTTGAGGGTAGGGAAGTTGATGGTGGAAGAGTTGATAGGGAAGCAGGAGAATTGGGAGAGTTGGCAGAGAGTTGTCTGTGTGCGTCTGCCAGTTCTGCTTTCAGCCGTTGGTTTTCGGCCTGGAGTGCCGCAAGGACAGACTGCAAGTCAGAGTCATTCTGATCGCCATGAGATGAATCACACGAGGTCTGATTAGACGCAAATTCGGGTGTGGTTTGGTGATGCACCTTGCCAGGCACGTCGGTCATACGATTCTCTCCAGGCGGCTCAGTCGTCAGTTCATCAGCGGTGTTTAGCTAGATGGGTTATCAAATCCTAATTTTAAGGGGACAAAATACTTGCAGGTATCTCGCAATAAATATTCCAATTCCCCAGCCCCGGATTTCGGATGGTTTCACATCCGCTAGCCAAATCCGTTTGCGAATTTATTAGGAATTTTCTAACCGGATGTCGCACCAGACAGTTGACGGCTGAATGACTTAAACCTTAGGATTCCTCAAATGCAGCAAAACGTAACGTTTAGCTTGCGACTGGCTGTGACCATTATTGCTATCAGGGACGTCTCTAGCAGTAGTCCTATTGGTTAGGACGTTGGGAACCCCTTCAAACGGTCTAATCATTTGAACCGTTTGAACGTTGGACTGCGTCACTGTCTCAAGCCCAGTGGCGACGGCGATATTGGGACATTTTTCAGCTACGTCTGCTGCTTAAACAACCGTTGAAACCACTGCTGCACATGCTGTACCCGGTCAGGCCGAGTCAAAATACCTTGTGTGGGGCTGAGCAATAGTGCGGCTATGAATAATACAAACGCAACAAGCGCGATCGCAGGCCCAGACGGTAAATCCAAAAAGTAGCTCAGATAGAGTCCTGTGACGCAATCTGTGATGCCCAGCCCAGCCCCCACAATCATCATCCAGTGCAGCTTGCGCACCAGCAGATAAGCGGTGATGGCGGGGCCAACCAGTAGCGCGATGACCAAAATTACGCCCACAATCTGCATACTGGTAATAATCGCCAGCGTAATCCCGGCCATTAAGCCCAAATCCAACAGCTTGACCGGCAATCCCATCGCCTCAGCCCCAAGTGGGTCAAAGGTGTAAAACAGCAGTGGACGGTAGCACAGCGTCACAATGCTGACCAAAAAGAGTGTCACGATGGCGGTCGCGATGACATCTGACGGCAGCACGCTGAGAATATCGCCAAACAATAGCCCTTCTAGATCGATCCGCGCATTGAGAACGGAAATGAGCAAAATGCCCAGACCGAAAAAGCTGGAGAAAGTCAGCGCCATCGCCGCATCGATTTTGACGCGGGACTGGGTACGAATCCAACTCGTGACAAAGGTGCTGACAAAGCCGGACGCGAAGGCTCCAACTGATAGGGGAACATTTAGCGTATATGCGATCGCAACTCCCGGCAGCACCGCGTGGGCAATAACATCGCCCAACAGCGCCATTCGCTGCACAATCAGGTAAGTGCCCATGACCGGACACAGAATACCAATTAGAACGCCCACCATCAGAGCGTTCCGAATAAACTCATACCCAAATGGCTCTAGCAGCAGCGTTAACAAAACAGCATCGATTCCCAATCAGCCGCATCCGCAGATGACGCGGACATGTCTCGACCGAAGGCGCGCCGAATATTATCAAACGTCATGACCGTCTGTGGCACATCGTCGGCCAGCAACCGTTGATTCAGCAGCAGCAGCCGATCATAGTGATTGAGCGCCTGCCCCCACTCGTGGCTCGATACTAACAGGGTCTTACCTTCCGTCTTTAAAGCCGCAAACACATCCAGCACAATCTGTTCAGTGCGCTTATCGACGCCCGCCAGCGGTTCATCCAGCAGCAGCACGCTGGCATCTTGGGCAATCGCCCGAGCCAAAAAGACCCGCTGCTGTTGCCCACCGGATAATTCGCCAATTTGCCGTTCCGCCAAATCCGCCATTTCCACCCGATCGAGAGCAGCCATTGCTCGCTGTTGGGATTGGGCACTCGGCCACTGGAACCAGCCCTGCCGTGCCGCACAGGCCATCATCACCACCTGCTGCGCCGTGATGGGGTAATCCCAATCAATCTGCGATCGCTGAGGCACATAGGCAATGTGCGATCGCAGTTTTTGCAGCGACTGTCCATTTAGCAAAATCCGCCCCTGATGCACAGGAATCAAGCCCAGCATTGCCTTGAGCAGTGAACTTTTACCTGCTCCATTTGGCCCAATCAAGCCCACCAACTCGCCTGCATGAAGCGTGAGGTCGATATTGTCGAGGGCTTTGACGGCTCGGTAGTAGATAGATAGGCTTTGAACCTCAAGCATAGGACTCAGGTGAGGCAAGAAATGAATGATAATCGTTCTCAAATCATAGCAAACCTCATCCATCATGCAAGGTATACAACAATAAGATTTACGGTTGGATAGGATGTTGAAATCCGCTATGAACTGCATGGCACAATCGCGCAGGAAGCTTTCTCGGCTGTCCTATCTCACGCAACGCACCTAATCAGTCAATCACCCAACTCTTAACCATCAACCAGCCAACTGTCAACCAACCACTATTCGACTAACGCTTACCTCCTATCAAGACTTCGTGTTTGCAGGTTAACGCTTGGCATCGAGATATCTCTCTGACTGAGGACGGAAGTGACAGGCATAAGTTTTCTGCCGACAATGTTCAAGCGTTCATGTCTAAGCAATGCTGATGCCATTAATGCCATTTGATCCATATCATTTGAGCCAGGAGACTGCGATAATTTCAGGCATCTTCTCAAACCGATGGATATGGCAATGGCAAAACGACGATCGCTGCTGAGGTTTGCAGCTCGGCTCCGTCGATTTCGGCGCAACTTCTGGAAAAGCAACAGCGGAGACTGGCGTTGGCTGGCCGAAAAGCCAGTCACCATTGCCGCGCTGAACAAAATTCTGTGGCGGGAGTCGGTGCCCTCCCTCAGCTTTTTTGTCATGCTCTCCCTGTCGGGCGTGATTTCGACGCTGGGATTACTGGCAGGCAGCACAGCCACTGTAATTGGCGCAATGATTATTGCGCCGCTCATGGGGCCAATTATTGGCATGGCCTATGCGCTGGCGATTGCCAATCGTCGCTTGTTTAAGCGAGCCGCATTGACGCTGTTGGCAGGTACGCTCGCAACCATCATCAGTGCCACTGTCATCACCTGGTTAATTGGCTTACGGACTCTCAATCCCGAAATTACCGCCCGTACCCAGCCAACCCTGATTGATTTAGGGGTGGCGCTAGCCGCTGGTGCCGCCGGAGCATTTGCTAAATCACGGCGTCACGTTGCAGATTCCTTTCCTGGAGTTGCGATCGCAGTTGCGCTGGTGCCTCCTTTGAGTGTCATCGGCATTGGCATTGCGTTTGGTGATCTGGACGTGTTGATAGGAGCCAGCCTGTTATTTCTCACCAACCTCACAGCCATCATCTTTAGCGGCATTATGGTTTGCTTGTGGCAGCGCTATGGCTCATTGGCGCGAGCCCAGAGTGGCTTAACCGCCTCCCTGCTGGTTCTGGGAATTCTCGGCGTTCCGCTGGGCTTTTCGTTGAATAATCTGCTGGTCAATGCCAACGTTCGCCAACAGGTACTGCAAATTATCCAAGATCAGCTTTCGCCAGTGGAGCAAGCCGAAATTGCATCATTGACAGTGCGATCTCAATCCGGTCAGCTCCTGATCCAGATGGAACTTATGGCTCCCCCCAACTCAGTTTCAGATCTGCAAATTCAGACAGTTCACAATCAAATTAGCAAAGAACTCCAAACTGAAGTGGACTTACAAGTTCAAATTGTGCCCACCCGCAAAGTTCGGATTCCGGCTTCCCCTGCACAAGGCTGACCCTCGCTGAGTGCTCAGTCCTCAACACTCACTCAGCTACTGAGCCGCAACTGAGGTAGTTTCCACCCAAGCCACAATGCCATCTGCCAGGGCTGCCGCCAGTTCTGCTTGGGCATCGGGGTCAGTAATCCACTCGAACTCAGTGGGATTGATCATAAATCCCAGCTCTAGCAGCACTGATGGCGCTACCGCAGGACGGGTCAGCGCCAGGTTGTTCCAGTACACGCCGTAGGATTCCCGCCCCAGTTGCTCGACCAGATAATTGTGCAGAAAGGCCGCTAAATCGTGCGCCTGGGCGTGATACCAGAATGTGCTGATGCCAGCCGTATTTAAAGCATCGCCGTTATCCGGCAGCGCATTGTAGTGAACGCTGAGCGCCAAATCTGGCTCAATCTGCTCAATCATATCGACCCGATCCTGAGGATATAGATCCTCGTCGCCTTCACGGGTCAGATACACCGTTGCGCCCCGCGCTTCTAGCTCATCCCGCAACAGCTTTGATACGATTAGCGTCACATCCTTCTCGGGATAGCCTGTTGGCCCCCGTGCCCCTAAATCATTGGCACTCCCATGTCCCGGATCGAGCAGAATGGACAGACCCGTCAGGGGCGTATTGATATCAAACAGCGAATCGGTAACGGTCGCGGGCGGATGCTTCAGCGACAAAATTAAGCTGGTATCGTCGTAGCGCAGTTTGTAGCCCCACTGCTGATCGCCGCGAAACTGAAACGTGTAGCTCGGTGCTGCCGTTGTGCCGGGTTGCCAGTCCATCCGCAAAACAGCAGGATCTTCGCTGAAGTAGATCGTATCCGTTTGAGCTGTGGTATTGTGCAGCGTCAGCGTCAATGTGAGATCGCGCTGATCGACGGTGACGGGTACAGGCGTTTGCAGCGGAAAAATCACTTCTGTCCAGCCAGGAATCTGGCGTGATGTAATGCTGCGAATGATGGAGCGGGGCGGCACGGTACTGGGTGACACCTGGGTTTCACTGGCTCGAATCCAGGCTCCATAGTCCAACCGTAGCCATTCGCCGTCCCGTCCCGTTACGGCAGCACGAGTACCTTGAGGCAATGGGGTCAAGCGCGAAAAGTCCGTCCCAGGCCCAGTCCGTGCGACGCCTTGTGGAACGGTGACTTCGGCTACTTCAAACTGGCTAAGAGACAACAGTTCCACGGAGCCTGCGCTGGATTGCGTTGTCGTCTCACCATTGATTGCCAGCTGATAAACGGGTGCGCCCAAATTGACGGGTAATGCCGCCGATGCCGATGGGTTGGATACGCTGGTCGTGCGATCGCGCAGGAACGTCTCGCCCGTTGTACAGCCCCGGTAGCGATCTGAAACGGGTATCTGCTGTGGCGCATTGGTTTGGGTCAAAACCGCATAGTTGGGAGGTAGTTCCGTAATTTGTGACTCGGCCATCAACGGCAGCGTTGTTTGTCCCAGTTGAACGGATACGGTGGCGTTAGCAGGTGCGATCGCATCAAAACAAATCAAATCCTCTGGCCGTCGCGCGATATCCACATTGGGATACAAAGAATCGGCCAAAAAATTTGTCCCCTCCGGCACTGGCGGCACGGTTGATAAACGAGTGACCATCAGCGTCAGCGTCTCCTCATCCTGAGTTAGAGTAAACGTGTTCTCACCAATTTCCAGGGGAAAGCTGGGCGCAAAATGGCCATCGGCACTGCGATTTTCAATCACTTGACCGTTGACCCGCACCTCCATCTCTGGGTCAGCAGTGCCAATTAGGAAAATTTGATCCGCTACCGTTTCATGATTCTCCGGCGGATAGGCAACAAATAAGGCCCCATCAGCCCATGCGACGGTTTGCAGGCTGATGGTTCCCACCATGCTCAACGATACGCATCCTAGAACTGGCCAACCCAAACGGAGACTCATAATCCTTGACTCGCTGATCGATTGCTGTGATGCCCATCATGCAGGAATTTGGTTTTCTTGGCTAGAGATCAGCTTATTAGACTTTATTGGAAATAAAGTTTTTGGGGTTGGAAATTGTTTTGTAGCGCGGCGGAGCCGCGCTACAAAACAATTTCCGATAAGGTCTATTGTCTTGGGCTTATTGTCTTGCCGGACGGCGGCTCCGGTAGCGCTCGGCTCGCGGTGGGATATCGCTCTCGTCGTAGATCTCACCCACTAACTCTTCGAGAATATCCTCTAGCGTCACCAGCCCCACTGTGCCGCCATATTCATCTACCACAATTGCCAAATGCAGCCGCTGCTGGAGCATTTCCTTCAAGAGGGAAGCAACCCGCTTCGTTTCGGGTACATAGACAGGTGCATCCATTGCTAGAGTGACGGAACCGTCATGCTGTTCTTCCTGACGCAGCTGCTGCAGGCGCTGGAGCGCATTTTTCAGGTGAACGACCCCCACAATCTGATCCTTGGATTCCTCCTGCACTGGAATTCGAGAATAGCCTGTTTCCAAACATAAATTAATCAAGTCTTGCAGCGTCGCATCATAGGCAATCGTCCGCATATCAATACGGGGCTTGACTACATCCTTCGCCGTCAGCCGATCGAGCATCAGCGCTTTGCTCAACAGCTGATGCTTATCGAGTGATAGCTGACCTTTGCCACTCAAAATCTCGATCATCAACTGTAAATCTTTCACCGATTCGCCCTGCTGGGTGACATTGCCTTGAAATATCCGAATCGCGGTTTGAGCGATCGTTTCCAGCAGATAGATAATGCCAAACGACGACAGAAAGCGAGAAAACCAGTAAATGGGCCGCACCGCTGTCTTGAAGAAGGGCATCACATTGTTGATCGCTAGGGATTTTGGCGTAATTTCCCCAAAGATCAGCAGCAAAACGGTGACAAAGGCGGTTGCGATCCCCAATCCCGCGCTGCCGAACCAAATGGCGAACAAGTTACTGGTCAGAATCGCTGAAAAGTTATTGACCAGGTTGTTGCCAATTAGCAGTGTGGTAATAAACCGAGCGCGGTTATTCAGCACCAGCGAAAATAGTCCTTGTGGATCGCCCTGCTCCCGGATTAATGCCCGTAGTTTGAGATTATCGAGGGCGGTAATAGCCGTTTCCGAACCGGAGAAAAAGCCGGACAGCACGAGCATCAGCACAAGCACTGCGATGTCGAGCCAAACATCGCCCAGCAGCGGAGCCATGTCAGCAGTAGCAGCAGATGGTGACTGGAGAAGAACAGAACTCACAGATGCTAGAGGCGAATAGAACGAGGGATCAGTTTTAATGGTAGGCAATTAGAGAGTAAAAAAACGGAATATAGATGCCAAAGCAGGAAGTTTGTTGTCGTCTTTCGGGGACAAACTTCCTGCTTGAGCGCTAGCTTGTGGGTAGCAACGGATTTAGTCAATATCGATGCGGGTAGGGCCGCTGCTGGCAGCCGTTTTAGTGGATGTGGCTGAGGGCATGGTGATGCTGCGATAGTCGGCATAAATGCGATCGCGCCATTCCCAAAAGGGCTGATAGGCCGGATCGTCGATCAAACCCGGTACGCCTTGGCCTTTCAGAGATGTGGGAATATCAAGATAGCTGCCCGTGGGGAATTTGAGGTACATGCTCAAACCGGCAACCGCAAAATCAGCCAGTGTTGGCGCATCTCCCAGCAGAAACGGCTGATCGACCAGCAGAGTGCTGAGCACTTCCAGATCCTGACGCAGTCCGTCAATCGCTTCCTTGACTGCATCCGGGCCAAAGCCAACGCCTGTGCCGAGAACGCTCAGCATATCGCCCGGTACAGCTCCCACTAAGTCTTTCAAGAAGCCGGGCGTGGAATTAGGTAACACAGCTTTGCGGAAGGCTGAATTTTTACTGAAGGTGCCAATTAGTGCCGTGCGGCCCTTCAGACCGATAGATTCATCGGCCCACTCTTCCATCATCAGGCACAGGGCTTTTTGCTTCGGATCGGTCGGAATCAGGGGTCTGCTGGGATAGGTTCGCTCCAGATATTTTGCGATCGCAGTGGAATCGCCAATCACGGTTTTATCGTCTTTAATCACGGGCACCTGTCGCTGTCCCGACATCCGATAGAGGTCGAGCTGCCCCACCCCTGGTGTCACCTCGATCTTTTTATAGGCTAGTTCCTTGTAATCCAATATCAACCGCACTTTTTCGCTGTAGTGCGACATCTCAAATTGATATAGCTCGATCATGCGTTGCTGCTCCACATTTTGACCAGGATTAAGTAGCTGCACATAAATCTAAAAGCTGGGGGAGTGCTCCGCCGGAGCGCTCCCCCAGCTTTTAGATTTCTTTGAATTTCTTTATTTATGCCAACCTACTTATTCACGAATGCATTAGCACTGTAGCGTTTTGCGGCTGAGATGCGCTATGGGTCATCGGAGTGAATATTCTTTCCCAAAGCAGATACGCGCAACGGCAAGGTGGCGTATTGTCGTTGCATTCATTACCTTAGTAGGAACACTGTGACGGCCAGTTGCGATCGCAAATCCTTTGCAAACTTGTGATGCAAAACTGCGATCGCGCACATCCGTTTTTGCTGTCTTCAGCGTATATCTGACGAATTCTAGCGAAATCTGTGAATGAATCCTCGCCTAACGATTTAATCCAAACCATTTACGATAGTCTACTGGACTTATTAGATGGAGGGATTAAGTTCCTGCCTGCACTGCTGCTGGCGATTTTTATTGTTGCCCTGACGATTTATCTCGTGGGCATGGTGCGACGTATCGCCAAAGCTACGTCTGAGAAGTTTCTCGATAACCGCTCGTTGCAGTCTTTAATGGTGCAAATTGCGGTCGTGGCAACGTGGGCCAGCGGTATCTTGTTAGCCTGTATTGTCATTTTTCCAGAATTGGGGTTGGGCGATATTATCGGGCTACTTGGTTTAAGTTCAGTCGCCATTGGTTTTGCGTTTAAGGACATTGCCCAGAACTTCTTGGCCGGAATCTTGCTCCTGCTGAATGAGCCGTTTCAACTCAACGATCAGATTCTGGTCGAGGATTTTGAAGGCACGGTAGAAGCGATTAATATCCGCTCGACCGAAATTCGTACCTATCAGGGTGAGCGAATCGTCATTCCCAATTCGGTCGTGTTCACCAGTGCCGTGCGCGTATTGACGGATTTGCCCCATCGTCGAACGGATTTAGCGATTGGACTCGACTACAACACGCCGCTGGAACGGGCGCGTCAGATCCTGCTAATGGCGCTCCCGGATGTAGACGGTGTTCTGTCAACGCCAGCGCCAGAGGTGGATTTGGTGGGCTTTGGTGAAAGCTCAATTGATTTTGTGGTGCGCTACTGGACAAAGCCGCAAAAGGTGCATGTGCGACAAATTCAGTCTAGTGTGGTGATTGCGCTGAAGAAAGCCTGCGACGAGGCCGATTTCAATATTCCTTATCCGATTCGGACACTTTACTATTTCAATCAAGAAAAGTTCGACGACCACTACACTAAGGATGCGATCGCAAACGCCAACGGCTCATCCGCTAATCGCTAAATCGTAATTGTTCAACCAAATCTAGATTGAAAAGTGGAGTTTTCCCTGGGGAAAACTCCACTTTTCAATCCTGTTGGGGTTTAGAGGGCTATTTATGAGTAAAGGCGACGCATGTGCGCCGCCTTATCCTCAAATTGAACGTTTAGAAATGCAGGGTTGCAACTTATGCGATTATGCGATCGCAGCTACGCTGACATCACTCTCATTGAGCAACTGCTGTAGTTCCTCTGCATCAACCGTTTCTTTCTCAACCAGCATCTCAGACAAGTGATCTAGAACCGTCCGGTTTTCGGTCAGAACCTGCTTGGCGCGGCGATAGGCTTGCTCAACTAGGTTGCGCACCTCGTCGTCAATGGCTGCTGCGGTTTCCTCAGAGAAGTCGCGCTCAGAGTTGATATCGCGACCCAGGAACATATTGCCCTGCTGACGACCCAGCGCCACGGGGCCAAGCCGATCGCTCATCCCGAAGCGAGTTACCATCTGACGCGCTACCCGCGCCACCTGCTGGAGGTCATTGGAAGCTCCCGTGGTCACTTCTTCCTCACCGAAGACAATCTCTTCAGCGATCCGGCCACCAAGTGCAACCGCCATCTGATTTTGCAGATAGGAGCGAGAGTATAAACCGGAATCCATCCGATCTTCGCTGGGGGTGAACCAAGTCAGACCACCAGCCCGACCGCGAGGAATGATGCTGATTTTTTGTACAGGATCATAGTCCGGCATCAGAGCACCAACTAAAGCGTGACCCGCTTCGTGATAAGCCACCAGCTGCTTGCGCTTTTCGCTCATCACTCGGTCTTTCTTCTCTGGCCCAGCCAGTACGCGATCAATCGCGTCGTTGACTTCATCCATTGAAATTTCGGTCAGATTGCGACGAGCCGCCAGGATAGCTGCTTCGTTGAGCAAGTTAGCCAAGTCAGCACCCGTGAAACCAGGTGTCCGACGAGCAATCTTGTCGAGGTCTACGTCCTTCGCAAACGTCTTGCCGCGAGCATGAACGGTCAGGATCTCAGAGCGACCTGCATAGTCGGGACGATCAACCACCACTTGACGGTCGAAACGTCCGGGACGGAGCAGTGCGGCGTCGAGCACATCGGGACGGTTGGTTGCGGCAATAATGATAATGCCAGTATTGCCTTCAAAGCCGTCCATTTCGGTCAGCAACTGGTTGAGCGTTTGCTCCCGCTCATCGTTACCGCCGCCGAGACCTGCACCCCGTTGACGACCAACGGCGTCAATTTCATCAATAAAGACGATACAGGGCGCATTGGACTTCGCTTGTTCAAACAGGTCGCGGACACGGGACGCACCCACACCGACGAACATTTCAACAAACTCAGAACCAGAAATTGAGAAGAAGGGAACGCCTGCTTCACCCGCTACAGCTTTAGCTAGCAGTGTTTTACCTGTTCCTGGCGGGCCCACTAGGAGTACGCCCTTAGGAATCTTCGCGCCGACTGCAGTGAAGCGATCGGCATTTTTGAGGAAGTCTACAACTTCAGTCAGCTCAAGCTTGGCCTGTTCAATTCCGGCCACGTCGCCGAACGTTACCTGAGTTTGTGGCTCCATCTGAACCCGTGCTTTGGATTTCCCAAAGTTCATGGCCTGACTGCCAGGGCCACTTTGAGCACGGCGAAGGACAAAGAACAGAACAACCAGCAGCAGAAAGGGAATCAATAACGTGCTGAGCACTCGTGCCCAGACGTTTTCATCCTGCTGTGGCTGAACAACGATATCAACGTCGTTAGCAGTCAAAATATCAATCAGCTCAGGGTCGTTCGGCAAGTTAACCGTGACGCGACCTGTGCCATCGGGATTGGTGAACTGAGCGGTCTGCTTATCAGAACTGATGCTGACGCGCTCGATTTGGCCTTGCTCAACTGCATTGACAAATTGAGGGCTATATGACCAAGTGGTGACCTCTTGACGAGGACTATCGAAGAGTGCTGTTGCCAAGGCGATGACAACAACTGCGAGAAGAGCGTAGAGCCCTGCATTTCTCCATCGTTTGTTCACTGGAGCTAATCCTCCTATGAATATTCAGCTCTTGAGGGCTTTATCCGAATGATGTTATAGCGCTAGCTGCCTGGGTCAGGAGTGTATTGGTGAGTGGCTCCGCCACTCGCAGCTCATCTCCGTCCTAAAACAGCAATTGCCATATCCGAATATTAATGATGTTAACTAATATTAACTTAGATCAGAATTTCTCGCTTTGCCCGTGAACGTAGAGATTCCTTAAGATCTTGATAGCAGTGTGTTTGGGGTCATAGGACTGATACTGATCATTTCTGAGAACAGTGTGAATCGGCATCAGTTGGACAATGCTATTAGTGTAGACCACGGCTTCAAATTCGACTGTCCGCTGGGCTGACCAAGGTTCTTCTCGTACCGTTTGCCCGGTGGCTTTGAGTAAATGGATTAAGTGCGATCGCACAATTCCCGGCAAAATTCCAGCCCTCAGCGGCGGCGTCCACCAGCAGCCATCTTTCCAGCCCCAGAGATTGCCTGTACTGGTTTCCAGCCAGTCGCCCGCATCGTTAACCAAAATGGCTTCTTGACATCCCTGCGCTAGAGCTGTCTGTCGCGCTAGCCAGCAGGGTAAGTAATTGCCAGTTTTATGCTCAGGTAGCCAGCGCTGATACGGCTTTCCCTCTGCAATCCATGCCGTAACACCCTGCTGCTGGCGCTGTTCCAGATCCGCAGGTAGATTGCGACCCGTAACTAATTCTTTACCATCCGGAAAAATTGCCAGACGCAGGACGGGATAATCGGCAGCCAAAATTGAAGCACCCTGCTCGATTTGGGACCAATTCGATGGTGACCAATTAAAGAATTGAACAGATTGTTGAATGCGATCGCAGTGAGCCGACCAGTGCGTGAGCGGATGAGACAGCGATTGGTTGTAAACCCGCAGCGTCGTAAAGACGGTTGCGCCATAGAGCCAACCTGGATCATTAACCGGAATCAGACCGTTACCTAATTGAACGGATTGAGCTTGTTCAGAAACGAATTGCTCGACTGACCGATCAACAACTAACTGTCCATCTATCCAGCACCGCTGAGCCATCACACCTGATCCACCAATCAAGGCCCATATTCAATAGCCACATCACCAACAGCAGTTACTCTGCGCCTACGGTCGTACTGCAAAGCGTCTGCCCCAATTTGCACAATGCCTCCACTACGGTTGTACGCAACAGGTGTATCGCCGAGAGCAACCAGCCAACCCGCATCGTTATAGGTCACGGCTTGATCACCAATCTGCACAATCTGCCCTTGGTCGCTGTACGTGATCGCATCATCACCAATTCGCTGAATCCGATCCTGAGCGTCGTACTGAATCACCGTCGGGCCAATTTTGAAGATCCGAGAATCAAAGTCGTATCCAACTGGGCTCTGATCAACGCGCAAGGTGCGCTCGGACAGCTGATCCGTGACAAGTAAAATCTTTACGGCATCCGTTTGAGCAATATTAGAACCACCGCCTGCAATCTGCGATCGCACATCGCAACCACTCAAACTGAAAATACAGAGAATAAAAATTGCGATCGCGCCATGTTGCAAACGCGCACCGCCACATATCAAAGCATTCATCAAACCACGCATAGCAATGGATGGCTTCAATCCCGATTATCCTGAAGCTTAACACCACAAAAGCCGCGATTATCAAGCTGACCAGATCGCAAATTAGGCTTCGTTAAAAGCCCGTGACGAGGATTGAACTCGTGACCTCACCCTTACCAAGGGTGCGCTCTACCACTGAGCTACACGGGCGGGACGCGCATGGGCCGAGCTGGATTCGAACCAGCGTAGGCATAGCCAGCGGATTTACAGTCCGCCCCCATTAACCACTCGGGCATCGACCCGCGTTTGTCCAACGGATATTGATATTAACACAACCGCGAGCCGGTTTCTAGAACTTTTTCCAAAAAACTGCATTTTTTTCACGATCACCCATCAATGCCACACTGCGAAGACGGTAACGTTTGCTTATACTATTGCCCCAAAAGCTTATTACAAAACAATTTCAGCGTTTGAAGCAGTAAGGAGCGAGCGGCTGTAAAGACTGTAGACGGCTGCAACGACTAAACCCTAAAACCCAGAACCCAGAACCCAGTACCCAGAACCCACCAATCCTCAGCACTCAGTGCTCAGTCCCTAGTCCCCAGCACTCAAAATTCTCTTCCCCCACCTTGATGCTTGTCCTAATTCACATTCGGCAGGTAGGTCAAAGGTGGCAGCGTAATTAGGGTGCCGTCCATAAAATCAACTGTGACCCAGAACTGTTCAGCCTGCTCACCGATGACTTGGGCATAGAGATATTGTTCGCGATTCGCCTCTAGAGTTTGATCGGAAAGGGTTTGCACGTTGTCTCGTACCATAACTCGCAGAGTCTCAGGCAAGCTGACATCGGGGTGATGACCAGCGACCACTAGCATCGTCCATTCAGTCAGCGTCGTCTCATCGCTGGGGCTAACTGGCCAGGTGATGAGATAGAGCCGAATTCCCTCACGTCCCCACTTGAGGTCTTTGTAAGCGCCCCGCGCTGCGTCTGGAATATTAAGCCCCTGCTGATCTAGAGCTGTTGCGATCGCATCAATGCCTTGATCGGTGGCAATCGATCGCATACCGAGCGCTGGCGTCAGCGTTGGCATCAGCAACCAGTTAAATTCCTGCGAAACCTGATCTAAGCGATCGCGCAGCCAATTGGCAACGTTAATCACGGGGTTAGCGAGACTCGCTGCAGGCAATTGATTGGCGATTGGTTCGGCTACTGCGACAGCAGTTGTTGCAGTTCTTGCAGTATGAGTAGCAGCAGTTGCTGTCGCTGCCGCCTCGATAGACTGGCACTGGTACAGCAATTGCAGCAGTTCCGGTGACTGCAGCAAGACTTGTCCTTCTGCCCAGGTGAGCCGATCCCAAGGCTGTATGGTCTGCGTTTGCCAATCAGCGGCCAACTGTTGGAGTCGTTGACGCAGTGCAGCTTGGTCGGCTGAAGCGACGGTGATGGGTGCAGGTAGTGGCAGCTTGGCTAGCTGGCCGAGCCGCAGCTGGAGCAGGAAGTGATCAACATCAGCATCAAACCAGTTCAGCGGTAATGGATACGTCCAGTCCGGCTGAGCAGATAGCTCGCTCTGATGCTGCATGAGTTGAGATCGCAGCAAGTAACCTGCAACCCGGACTTGCTCCTGCTCTTCTAGCACCTCAACCAGGACGTAAGCGTGAGGCGCGAAGTTGGGCAAATCTACTACTGCACGAGGCACCGTCACAACCGCATCGTCAATTTGGCCGTTGGTAATCACACATAGCCGCACCCCGTTCACCTCAAGGCCAGAGACGGCATCTACAACATTGGCCACTGCCGGATTCCATGCCGAGGCTGGTTCTAGCTGCATCGGTAACTCAGCCGCCCGCTCCTCTAGCCACTGGGTCAAGCCAGCGAGGGCCAACTGATGCAGATACACAGACCAGCGCTGATCCAGATGGGGAATGGCCTCACACTGCTGTGCTGCTGTTGCGAACTGTTCAGCAGATAGTGCGATCGCACTCAGCGGCAGGAGGTGATAATCCAAACTATCCGTGAATGATGCGTTCATGAGGCTAGGCTCCGGGTATCAAGATGTTGGCAGAGTTTACGGGCGAAGAGATTTTGAAACGGCTGGTCGCGGTTGGCACTGGCCTCCAGTTCCGCTTCCTGCATCAGTTCGGTCAGTTGATGATCAATGGCGACTTCAATATTTTGCTGAAGCGTTGAGGCCGTTTGGGCAGATTGCTCGGTCGCGAATCGCCGAGCCTGCTCCAAAACGCGATCGCGCAGCAAGAGAAACAACCGCTGCTGGATGTCAGCCCGAAATTCTTTGAGCTTCAGCAGACGCGTCACCTGGTACTGCTGCTTTAGTCCTACTTGGTGGGCAATTTGGCCCATCGCCTGTCCCCGACAGTGAAAAAGCTGGAGCGCTGTGAGAAACTGCTGGTCAGCCGGAGACTTGCGTCGTTGGAGATACTGAATGCGATCGCACGTCACTTCGGCAATCACCTGTTCTAAGCACTGTTCAAACTGCTGGCGGTAGAACTGCAGAAACTGATACTCCACTTCATCTTCTGGCGATTCCGAGGCTTGCAGACGCTTAGCTTCCCGCGCAACTTCCGGCTGATCCAAGGATTCCAGGGGCGATGAGCCACCCCGAACGGCAATCCGGTATTGGCGCAGCAGGGAGGCAAGAGATTGGAGTTTAGCCAGCGTCAGTTCGGGCGTCAGGGGTGAGGCGTGAGAGGTCAGAAGCTGGGCGATTTCGCGCAGTTGAGTGATGGTGGGTGGAGTGCAGCGTCCGACATTACCCGATTGCCGCTGCTGGATGCGATCGCGTCGATAGACGGCGTGATAGCTCTGCAATAACTGCTCCGAGTTGGCAATTTCCAGTGGTGTCAGCGAGTGAAATTCACCCAGAATGCGCGGCAGCTGGCGCGGACGGGTGTCGTTGAGAATGGCCCAGTCGCTGACCATATAAACGCCTTGTTCCAGCAGGCAGCGATTCAGCTCGCGGTGATTGCGCACTAAGCGAATTGTCCAGGTAGACAAGCTGCCGCGCTCCGGGTCAAAGCTCTGCAAAATTTGCGTAGCAAAGGATTGATACTTCGACGTCGGACGCTCTCGCCCCGACCAAGGATCGGCGGCATCATCCAGCACAAACGGCAGTAGGTCTTTGGCCTTAACACCATGATGACTACCAAATTGGGCTTCGAGCTGGCGGCAAATCTGGCGGATCTGATTCGAAATAAAACAGCGGAGACAACCTTCTGCCCAGTGCTGCTCCTCTGGTTTGCCCTGCTGCATTTGGGACAAGAGTGTACGCTGAATGTCCGAATCAGACATGCGATCGCGATCGCTCCAGTGGGGAAACTGCTGCTGAAAGAAGGTCTTTGCGGCTGAAATTTCAATCACGCTGCACTGCCCCGTGGCATCAAGCTGCACAAACCGCCAATACTTAGATGCGTTCGTCATGGTCACCTTAGGCCAACCCCATCGTTGTTGGCGTGGAGCGGCTTTGACCTGAGTCATTGCGGCTGCCTGTGCTGACCTGTGAACCCATCGCGGTCTGCGGCTGTAAGTTGTCCCCGTGAGAGTGGCTCCCATGATTTGCGTCTGGTTGTCGGTTCATTGGAGTGTATCTCTCCCTCATTTCAACCTATGCAGATTTGTGCGAATTCGCGATCCGTTGGTGATTTAAGTAACTGCATATAAATAAATGCACATCTAAAAAACCGGGGGAGCGCCCCTCCGGGGCGCTCCCCCGGTTTTTTTATTTCTAGATGCGTTTGTTTATGCCAACCTACTTACCAAGTTCAAGCTACGGTATTCCATTAGATTCTATGATCTGGTTCTAATACACAAGGCGGATTCGAATCGCTCAGTTCTACACTCATCGTGCCGTGTTTCTAGCTAGAGGTGCTAGGACAAAATGTCCATGCCGAACTTTTTGACCTATCCAGCGTTGGCGATAATTCCAAACTGTGAGTTTCCCAACGGTTTATAGGTAAAGGCATTATGATAACGACAGCAACAGCGGCAGTGCCAGTCACGGTTCTGACGGGCTATTTGGGGGCAGGCAAGACGACGCTGCTCAATCGCATTTTGACCTATGAGCATGGGAAAAAAGTTGCCGTTATCGTCAACGAGTTCGGCGAAGTGGGCATTGATAATCAGCTCGTAATTGATGCTGACGAAGAAATTTTTGAAATGAACAACGGCTGCATTTGCTGTACAGTGCGGGGTGATTTGATTCGCATTATCGGCAATCTGATGCAGCGGCGGGACAAGTTTGATCATCTGGTGATTGAAACGACGGGGCTGGCCGATCCGGCTCCGGTGATTCAGACCTTTTTTGTGGATGAGGATATCCAGGCGCAGCTGGCGCTGGACGCGGTGATCACCGTTGTCGATGCCAAGCATATTCACCAGCACTGGGAAAGCGATGAGGCGCAGGAGCAGATCGCCTTTGCTGATGTGATTCTGCTGAACAAAGTTGATTTAGTTACGGAAGAGGAACTGGCGGAGCTGGAGCGGCGCATTCTGGATATGAATGCAATGGTGAAGATCTATCGCACCCAGAACTCGGAGTTGCCGATTGAGTCGATTTTGGGTGTGAAAGCGTTTGACCTAGACCGAGCGCTAGAAGTTGATCCAGAGTTCCTCAATGAAGATGCCCATGAGCATGATGAATCGGTCTATTCCTTTGCCATTGTGGAAGAGCAACCGCTGGATAGCGAGAAGCTGAGCGCCTGGGTCAGCGACCTGCTGCAAACCAAAGGCCCAGATATTTTTCGCATGAAGGGGATTCTCAACCTGGCCGGAGAAGCCAACCGCTACGTATTTCAGGGTGTGCATATGATTTTTGATGGTCGCAGCGATCGCAAATGGAAAGCGGATGAACCGCGCCGCAGTGAACTGGTGTTTATTGGCCGTAATTTGAATGAGGACGAACTCCGCCAGGGGTTTCGGGCGTGCCTAGCGTGAAAACAGGATCAGTAAAATTCAGCAAGTCTTGGCGGCACAGTCTGACGGATTATGTGACGGCTCTAGCCTGGTCGCCGGATGGATCATGGCTGGCGGCAGCTTCAGCCGTTGGGGAAGTGGTGCTGATTCCGGTGGCGGATACGGTAGCAGATCCTGGAGGTGCGATCGCACTTCGTTCTGCCGACGATCAGTCCATGAACGCTTTGGGCTTCTCAGCCGATGGTCAATACTTAGCTGCCAGCGGTCAAACTGGAGAAGTCACCGTTTGGCAAGTTGGGCAATCTGGATTTCCAGTTGTGTGGCAACAGTCCTACACCGGAACCTGGATTGACCAGCTCGCGTGGCATCCCGGCCAGAGCCACCTGGCCTATGGTGTCGGTTCGCAAGTGCAGATTTGGGATATTGCCCAAGCTCAGCAAAAAGCCGAATTAGAGTTTGCCGATTCCTCGGTGCTGCATCTGGCTTGGCATCCCGCCGAAGACCTGCTGGCGGTCAGCGGTCACGGTGGTATTAAAATCTGGCAGGGTAATGACTGGGCAGCGGAACCGAAGCCGATTGCCGTACCGGGCGCGAGTCTCCACGTGGCCTGGTCAGCCGATGGTCGCTATCTGGGTTCTGGCAATTTGGATCGGACGCTGACCGTTGCGGAGTGGAATAGTCCGCCGCCCTGGCTAATGCAGGGATTTCCGGGTAAAGTACGGCAAATCGCCTGGTCGCAACCTGTGACAATTTCGGGTTCGCCGCTGATCGCAGCGGCCTGCATGGACGGCGTAACGGTGTGGGAACGGGAGCAAGAGGCGGGTGGCTGGCAGTCGCGAGTCTTGCAGCATCACCGAGAGCGAGTCAACGCGATCGCATTTCAGCCCCACTCACTGTTACTAGCTGCTGCCGGACAGGACGGTATCATAACCCTTTGGCAGAACGGTAAGACATTAGCTCAAACGCTGAAGTTACCGAGCGGTGGCTGTTCAACTTTGGCGTGGCATCCAGCAGGCGACGAATTAGCTGTAGCGGGGACTAATGGTGATATCGTCGTCTGGCAACCCAAGGTGAAGGAAAGAGCGAAGGGATTCGGCGCATAGGGACAAAGCATTCTGCCAGGGAAACATCCCGTAGGGGCGAAGCATTCTGTAGGCACCTTTGATAAAGAATCAAACATTTCAGCAGAATGCTTCGCCCCTACAGGCGGCCTATGAACATGGTTTACAGTCGAGGTTGGTCGGCAGATTCACCGTAAATGTCACCCAGTCTGCGTTGCTGCGAACTGCGATCGCACCGCTTAAATATTGAACAAACTTTTTTACGAGCGCCAACCCCAACCCGGTGCCGCCATGCTTCCAAGGGTCATTCTCAGGAATGCGATAAAACGGGTCGAATATCGAGGATAACTGATCATTCGCAATGCTCGCTCCCGAATTGCGCATGATGATTTGGACAGCCGCACCAGCAGGCAATTCAGCTTCTGTTAGTTGAGCAATGACCTGAATTTGGTGTTCCGGTGGTGTGTATTTGCAGGCATTGTTGAGCAGTTCTGAGACAATGCGCGTCAGGCTAGGCACATCGGTGACGATCGGCGGCAGATCGGCGGCAACATCAACCGTCAACGTTTGCTGCTGCGCACGAGCACGAACTTGAAACGTCTCCACCACGTGGGGCAGCCAGTCTTGCAGGCGAATCACAGTGGGGTCTAGCGGATAGGCTTCGGCGTCCAGCGATCGCATATCGAGCAGATCATTGACCAGCTTCAGTTCCTGATCGCACTGTTCTCGCAAAACGTTCAGATAGCGGGTAATGGCTTCTGAATCCGGAAGCTGATCCAAGGAGCAAGCTCCCTGCTGCTTTAAAACCGTTTCCAACATACAAATCGCCAGTTTGATGCTAGAGAGTGGTGTCCGGAGTTCGTGAGACGTGGTGGCCAAAAAATCATCCTTGAGCTGATTTAGTCGCTCCAGCTCCTGCATTTGAGCTTCTAGCTGCATCGCGCGTTCAGTCGCTAAATTTCGCTCTTCTAGCAATCGCCGCCGGGTATCATCCCGAAACACCATGACCGCTCCCATGATTGCCCCCTCCAGGTTTTTCAGCGGAGCCGCACTATCGGCAACCGGAATCGTCGTTCCATCCCGTTTGATCAAGAGCGTATGGCCTTCAAGATAAACGGTGGCATTCCGCTGCAAGGCTGCAACAAGAGGGTTGTCTAGCGGAGCCTGCGTTGATTCGTCAATAAACCGAACAACATCCGTCACTAAGTGTTGCGTGGCATTGTCCAATGGCCACCCCGTTAGCGATTCAGCCACTGGGTTGAGATACTGAATCCGACACTGGGGATCAGCCACCACCACTCCGTCGCCCATGCCCTGCAAGACTGTTGACAAAAACTGCTCTCGTCCGTGGCGATTGAGCGCCGTTTGAATCGCGACATACAGCTCTTTTTCGCGGACGGGTTTTAGAATGTAACCAAAGGGAAAGGTAAGGGTAGCCCGTTCAACCGTACTTTTATCGGAATGTCCGGTAACGTAGATAACAGGAATTTGCAGTCGGTTCCAAATCTCTTCAGCGGCTTGGATGCCATCCATTTCGCCACGTAGGCGGATATCCATCAGCACTAAATCAGGGCGCAGTTCAGTTGCTTTTGCGATCGCATCTTCCGCTGTATCAGCAATCTCTAGAACCGCATAGCTCATTGATTCCAATGTTTCTTGCAAATTAATAGCCAGAATATATTCGTCTTCAACAATCAGAATCCGAACAACCGTCGTATCCTCTTCTACAATCCGACTTGTCATAACTATATTTTTGTCTCTTTAAAGGAAATTTTGAACTCAGTGCCCTGGTGATTGTTGATCTCTAGCAATCCCTGCATCTGCTTCACCAGTCCCTGCACTAACATCATGCCAAGGGTTTTCGCTGTCTGAATATCGAGATCGGCGGGTAATCCAATGCCATTGTCGCGAACAATCAGCGTAAAGCGATGAGACGGAGTAGCTGCAGACGAGGCAGCGGGTTCGGACGATGAGAGATCGGACGCAGCGGCTTGATAGAACTTGATCTGGATTTCACCTGTGCGTCCATCTGGAAAAGCGTATTTCAGGGCATTAGAAACCAGTTCATTGATGATTAGGCCACAGGGAATAGCCGTATCGATATCTAAACCAATCTCCTCAACCTGTAGACTCAGCTCAATGTGCTGGGCGTTAATGTTGTAGGCATCAAACAAATAAACCGTCAGGTCTTGAATGTACTGCGTAAAGTTGATATTGGCCAGATCTTTCGACCGATATAGCTTCTCATGTACCAAAGCGATGGAATGCACCCGGTTTTGGCTATCGCGCAGCACGGCATACGCTTGGGCATCGAGAGTGCGGCGAGCCTGCATTTGCAAGAGACTGCTGACAATGCCCAAGTTATTTTTCACCCGGTGGTGAATTTCTTTCAGCAAGACCTCTTTTTCTTTAAGTGACGTTTCGATCTGTTCCTGCGTTTGCTTGCGTTCAGTGATGTCTTGATGCACGGCCACCATGACGCGACCATATTCAGGGTGATCCAGCACCGAAGTGGTCGCACTGCACCAGAATGGCGTGCCGTCTTTCTTGACGTTGTGGACTTCGTAAGTCGCTTCACCCTCAGCGAGAACCGCTGAACGAATCGCTTGATTGACATCTTCGGCGCTGACGATCTCAGTTGCATAATTAACAATTGAAACGTGCTGACCGTTAAGCTCCCCACCCTCGTAGCCAAACATCTGCTCAAATTTGGGATTGGCGTAAACGATGCGGGCATCATCTGCACTGACCAGACAAATTCCTTCTGCCATATTGCGCGTAATTACGGCCTGTAGCTCTAACTGCTGCTCCGCCAATTTGCGATCGCTAACGTCGATAATCACACCCAACATGCGCAAGGGTTGGTCATCGGCATCATAGACGCCTCGGCCCTTGCCCACCAGCCAATGAATGGTGCCGTCAGGATAAACCACCCGATATTCGGTTTCGTAATCCTGATGCTGATTCAGCGCCGTCAGCAATGTTTGCTCCACCCGCTGGACATCTTCTGGATGAATGGCATCGAGCCAGAGTTGGTAGAGTTCATCAACAGAAACGGTAAGGGACTGTGGTGCTAATCCCAGCAGCCGAAAATGGTTATCATTCCAAATGATTTCTCCCGTCCGCACATTCCAGTCCCAAAGCCCAATATGGTTAAACTCCAGCGTTAACCGTAGCTGTTCTTCACGACTTGCGATCGCAGCTTCGGCCAGTTTGCGATCGGTAACATCTTTAGCAATGAACGAAAATCGGGGGCGTCCACTGATGCTGACGGTAATGGGAGAAATACTGATCGAGAGCCAGCCAGGTCTATCCCGGTCATCGTAATACTGTTCAAATCGGATAGGAGCCTGACACAACTGGGCTTGTCGGTAGCAGTCTAGCCAGTGTTGAACCGCTGCTGGAGATTTTTCGATTTCACTGACAAATCGATTTTGTAGTGCTTCGGGTGTCGTACCTAAAAACTCAGCGGTTGTATGGTTAGCCGAAATATATCGAATATCGTTATCATGCAGTTCCACAATGGCCATCATCATACCGCCGCTGTTGAAGAAACTGCGCAGAGTCGATTCGCTCTCTTGCAGGTCAAGGTTGAGTTGTTGCAGTTCTGCCGTACGCTTTGCCACTCGGCTTTCGAGTTCTTCCTTAATTTGCCGGAGTGCCTCTTCTGCTTGCTGACGTTCGGCTTCGATCCGCTTGCGCTCCGTAATCTCTTCACAAACGGTACTAATTCCAATCACCTGATCACCCTCTTTGAGAGGTAAAAAACTTTCTAACCACGTCCGCTGCACACCCGGTTGAGCTGGAGTTTCACCGCTAATTTCAACATTGAGCAACGGTTCACCCGTTGCCAAAATCGGGCGTAAGAGTTGTTCAGCCGCATCGGCCAGATCGGGCAGTAGCTCTCGAATGGTTCGGCCAATATGAGCGTCTACTGGCAGCCCATTGATTTCTGCCAACCGCTGATTGATCCGCACAAAGCGCAACTCAGTATCCACAACGTTTAGGCCAATGGGCGCAGATCGATAGATCGTCTCAATTTCTGCTAGCTGCTGCTGAAGCTGGCGCTGGCTTTTTTGTAACGCAATTTCCGCTTGTTTCCGCTTAGTGATGTCTTCTGAAAAGATAATAATGCCGCCGATCTCCTGGTTGGTTTGATACCAGGGATGCACTTCCCGGCGAATCCATTGAACACTGCCATCTAATCGTTCGAATCGTTCGACCTCGTATTTTTCAATCGTACCTGTTAGACAACGTTGATGAGTCTGCTTCCACGATTCTGGAATCTCGGGAAAAATATCGTAGTGCGATCGCCCAATAATAGACTCAACCGATTCCAGTCGGTAATCATCAACCCAGCGTTGGCTAGCCATCAGATAGCACATCTGGCGATCGAACATCGCAACACCGCAGGGTGCATACCTCAGGAAGAGATCCAGAATTTCGGCTTGGTTCGATTGGATGTGCTCTGCCATAACGCCTCTCCTGCCGCTTGCTCGAACTGGGTTAGACTACCTTCCTAACAACAGGTATCCCATCTATCCAGCCCAACTTTGATTTGAGCAAACAAAAATAATGTTTGGCAGTCACCTGTCCTATAGAACCCATTTGAGATCTCAAGGAGAGGCAGCAAGGCGCTTAAGCATTAGCCTGACAAAGCAGAGGTTAATTTTGGTCGTGGCGTTGTCCAAGGTTCTCTCAAAGTTCTTAACCAGGATTTTACAGCGCTCCATCCAGGCATTGGAGCGTTCAATCACCCAACGAGCAACCGCCGGAACAAAACCAGATTTCCCTTGTGCGGCCTTTTCTTGCTTGGAGGGCTTAGTTGACAACTGAAACCGGATTTTCGTCATGATCTGGGGATAAATTTTCTCCAGTTCTGTAATGAGAAAATCGATATGATAGCCGTGGTCAAGCAGGATGGTGATCTTGGGAATATTGACCGGTTTTGACTTGAAATAGTCAATGTTCAAGGTCAGCATCTCAATCAATCCGACATCATCGGAAACATTGGCTTTGGTGCAGTGGGTAAAGAAGGGGAACCCCAGCGTATCGACCGCCAGGTGCCGTTTAATCCCATTGGTGGCTTTGTAGAAACAGAACCCTTTGGAGTCCACACTAGCGGTGCAGGTGTTCTTGACCGCTTGTGAATCAATGATGATCAGAGTCGTCCACTTCGATTTTTTTTAACTTGTTCACGGATCTGTTCATGGAGCACTCGCATCAACTCCTCAAACACTCCAGCATTGCGCCACTGTTTGTAGTGCCAATAGACCGTCGAGGAGGGGGGAAGGTCGTTGGGCAAGTCTTCCCAATTACAGCCATTTTTGAGTTGGTACAGAATGCCATCGACGATTGCCCGTTTGCTCCAATTGCACGGTCGGGTTCGCTTTTTCTGGGGTAACATCTGGAGCAACAGCGGTTCAAAAATCTCCCATTCTGTATCACTCAGGCTGCTCGAATAGCTCATCGTTGTTCGGTTTAAGAGGTTTAGCTTCTTCAAGTCTAATTATAAAGATGTCAAATCAGCTCTATAGCTAGCTACCAGAGGCAGGATCGGCAGGATAGCGATCCTATGCAGGTCAAATGACGCGATTCAAATTTTTCGTGTTTCGCAGAATTTGCTGAGCTAGCTCCAGATCAAAATAGGTTTTGGCCACCTGGTTGGCTACTTCTTGGTCGTACACCTGAATCTTAAATGGCTGTTCCAGTTCACCCAGATGATTGATGACTAGTGCAGCCTGGGCAAAATCGTGATGATGGGTGTAATCGTTGAGCGTCACGACGGTGGTTAGACCTGCTGCGATCGCAGCCTGTAAACCCTGAGCAGAATCTTCAAACACCAAACACTGCTCCGGCTGAAGCTGAAGTTTGTCTAGCGCGTACAGATAAATATCCGGCGCGGGCTTCTTGTGGGGCACAATATCCCCGGCAGCGATGACGGTAAACCAGTCCAGGCTCTCGGCCCCCAGCAGGATTTTGAGCAGCGATGTGGCGTTGTCATAGGAACTGGTAGTTGCGATCGCGAGTTGAATCCCTGCGGCTCTTGCTTCCTGCATCAGTCGCAGCACCCCCGGACGCAGGGGAATCAAACCCTGCTCAATCTGTTGCCGATAGTGATGAGTCTTGCGCTTGTGTAAGTGAACCAGCCAGTCCCATTCCGTCTCGAATTCAGCGGGCAGCGCAATATTCAGAGCAGATTGATTGATATAGTGCTGCATTCGCTCTTTCCCACCAGGCACCTCTAGCAGTTGACCATACTGCTCCACCTCCCAAACCCAATCAAGCCCCGCTTCTGCAAAAGTCTGATTAAAGGCCACTCGATGCCCATCCCGCTCAGTTTCGGCAATCGTGCCATCTACATCAAAAATTAGTGCTTTCAACTCTGACATAGTCGCTTTCTACTGACTGACGTTATCCGTAGGGTGGGCGGTGCCCACCTTAATCCAATACTTTCAATTAAACACGCTGAAGTTTAGAGCCAGTTGGGTTGAGCATTGCTCAACCCAACTTACAAAAAGTCTATAGCCAAGTTGCATTGGTTAAGACGTTTTTGTGGCGCGGCTTAGCCGCGCCACAAAAACATCCGTGCCCGAACAAAGCTGACTACCGATAGACAAAAAATCTGTACTCACAAAAACGAAGGAGGCATACGATATATGCCTCCTTCGTTTTTGAATTTTAGAGCAGGATAGGTTCTAATCGGGGTTAAACTGCTGCCTGATTTGAACAATCCCTACTCAGCATCTGCATCAACGTCATCATCCATATCGTCAACATCTGCTGCTGTCTTCTTTGTTGCCGCCGCAGACGTTGTAGACTTCGTTGGACTCGGTGCCGCCGGTGCGGTCGGTGCCTCAGGTGCAACGGGTGCAGTCGCGGCAGGAGCCGGAGGAGCTGCATTTTCCAGGGGTTTAGGAGGAGCCGACTTAGGGGCCGGAGCCGGCTTAGGAGCCGGAGCGGGCTTGGGCGGAGGCTCAGGTAAACCGAGTTCGGTTCTAGCCTTCGACAAGGTAAAGTTCAGGCTACCTTTGCTAGCTGTCACGATGGCCTGACCAGCCTGAGACGCAATCCGATCGGCGCTGGGTTCTTCAAAACTATTCAGCCATGCGCGGAAAGAGCGCCCCGCTTGAATAGAAAAATTCCAGAACCAATCCCCGGCCACCAGCACCAGGCAGATGACGAGCCAAATCAGAAGAGCCAGCTCTTTGATGATTTCCCAGGTCACGCTAGCGGCCTGCTGGTAAATCGTTAAGGTTTCAGGAGCAGAGACGGTCTGCCAAAATTTTGTCGCTTGTTCTTTAATTCGATCCATGATGCAAATGATAGAGATTAGATAAAGATCACTTTTGACGTAAATCTCTTGGTCAATTAGTCGCCATCCGTGCTGAGCCAAAGCGTTAATATCAAGTCAGGTTAAAAACCCATAATTTATTTTTTGTGAAACGTTTGCTCCGCAAACGTTTCACAAAAAATAAATCGGGTTCTTATACACAGACTTGGTATAAGCCGTTATCGCAACGCTAGCGGCAACGGCAAGTCAAAATTGCTCATGCAGCAAGCCGTTTGACAGGACTCAGTGCTGGACGCAATCTGACAGCGCTACACATACAGACGGCAGCAGCCTCAGAATCAAATTGGGACTCTTTCCAATCTATCTCAGAGACGTTACCCAGACATATGGCTTGTCACACCGAATCCGCTAGGGAAACCCAGCTTTGATTGTTGGTGTAGTGTAAGAATCACAAACAGTCCAGCAAAAATTGGCTGGGCGTCATGTAGCCAGATTGCATGTCATCATCAGTTTGCCCTGCCTAGGTTAAATGTGCTCAATTACTCTCGACAAAGGGAAATCTTCAATTCGGCAATCCTCACTCGAATAAACCGAAGCAAACGAGTAAATCTTTATTACGTTTACTTCACTTATGCGAGCAGCAAAATGAATGCGCTACCTCCACTCATTACTCTCTTAATTTTTTTCTGGGGTATCATCCTGATTTTGACAGAGTTTAGCGGTGGCCCTCTCTAGTCAGTCTTTTTTGTCTTTGCTTTTCTATCTTTAAGAATCAGCAGGAATTAGGGGCTTTCTGGGGCATGATGCTCGTGCCAGTGACGCGCAATGTCTACACGTCTGCAAACCCAAACCTGTTCGTGCTGCTGCACATAATCCAAGAACCGGGCCAAAGCCGCTGCCCGACCAGGATGTCCCACCAGCCGACAGTGCAAACCCACGCTCATCATTTTGGGTGCCGTTTCACCCTCGGCGTAAAGTACATCAAACGCATCTTTCAAATAAGTGAAAAACTGGTCGCCGCAGTTAAATCCTTGATAGGTGGCAAACCGCATGTCGTTGACATCCAGCGTGTAGGGAATCACCAGATGAGGCTGGCCGTAGTCATGTACCCAGTAGGGCAAATCGTCACAGTAGCTGTCGGCATCGTAGAGAAATCCACCTTCTTCCACGACTAGGCGGCGGGTGTTTGGACTGACTCGTCCTTGGTAAAAGCCCAAAGGACGACTCCCCGTGACGCGGGTATGAATCTCAATCGCGGTTTGAATGTGCGATCGCTCTATTTCCGGTGCCACAAATTGGTAGTCAATCCAGCGGTAGCCGTGGCTGGCAATCTCCCAACCCGCTGCCACCATCGCCGCCGCGGCTGGATTCCGCTCCAGCGCCATCGCCACAGCGTAAACGGTCACGGGCAGATTCCGCGAGGTGAATAACCGATGCAGCCGCCAAAAGCCAGCCCGACTGCCGTATTCATACATCGATTCCATATTGAGGTTACGCACCCCGTACAGCGGCTGAGCGCCAACGGACTCGGAGAGAAACGTTTCCGAAGCCGGATCGCCGTGCAGAATACAGTTCTCGCCGCCTTCTTCATAGTTGATCACAAACTGTACTGCTAATCGCGCTGCCCCTGGCCACTTTGGAGCGGGCGGATGCTGGCCATAGCCAATTAAATCGCGGGGATAATCGGTCATGCTGGTTCTCCCTTGCTGAACTGAATAAAACCCAAAATAAGCGTTTTTTCGCCGCACTGCGGCGAAAAAACGCTTATTTTGATGTCAGCAAATGATGAATTTATCCGTTGCGATTCAACGCAGTCATCATCGCCTGCTGGCTAGCGGTTTGGTAAGTCTGCTGCAAATACTGGACAACTGTTTTGGCTTCAGCCGGGGGTAACGGCGGCGCACCCAGAATATCTAAAACAGTTTCACCACTGGCGGGTGGCGTAATCACCACTAACGATGAGTCAAGCGGCTGATCATAGTTCCAAAAATGCTCCAAATCCGGTGGCGGCGTTGCTAACTCAGATGCACGATCAACTGTCGGTAAATCATCGGGAGTTGCGATCGCATTTTCATCTTTAGCTTGACTAGCCTGGCTGCGCTTTTGCCGCATTGCGTCTAGGATCTGCTGCTTGCTGCGTCCTCGTAATTGGAACAAAACAAACGGATCTTCCCGGAAGAAGTCGCCCAGTTGGTAATAAACCGCCGCAATGTGCTTACAGGGGTTTTTGGGGTCAGGACAGCTACAGCGCGATCGCACATCGGACAGCGTAAATGGAAATAAACTCAAACCGTTGGAGGTAAACACCGCTTCAATGTCGTCCGGCATTTCGCCCGCCAGCAGCTTGGCCGAGTAGATTGCCTTCTGCGCCATCGTTGCAATCACAAAGTCCCAGTCTTCATCCGAAAATGAGTCGATGGAAATATATAGCTCATAGGGTTCTGGCGCAGTACCCTGCACTTTGGCAACGACTTTGGAACCCTTGAACTTGATGCTGAGAATGTGGCCCTCGCGAGCATAGCGGCGTCCCCGCTCCAGGCGCTTTTTGAACCGATAGGAATTCAGCAGATCGTTCCACTGCTGCACCCACCAGGCAGAATTCTCAATTTCGTAGGCAGTCATAGGTTAGTGTTGGGCGATTGTTTGATCATTTTAGCGGAGAGGGTTAGGAGCAAGTGCGATCGCATAGTTTGTCGTGGTGCTGATGAAATCGACAAAATCTATCTGTAGCGGCAAGACAAGATCGGAGTCACCTTCGACGATGATGGAGTGCTGCTTATCTCTAATTCGTCATGCCCTACGCGACTAAACCTCTGGCCAATCGAATTGCGATCGCATTTGACTTTGATGACACGCTGGTTCCAGACAGTTTTGATACGCTGCTAGAGATTTTGGGGATTGACGCGCAGCAGTTTCGGCGGGAAAAGTATGATTCGCTGAAAGAGGCAGGCTGGGCTGGCATTCCAGCTCGGTTTTACAGCTTGATTCAGGAGTCTCGGCGGCGCGATCAGCCGATTACCCGCGATCACATTGCTCAGTTTGGGCAACAAATTCAGCCGTTTGACGGCGTGCCGGAGATGTTTGACCGCTTGCGCCAAGCCGCGCGAGCGATTGTACCCGATGTGGAAGTTGAGTTTTACTTAATCACCAGCGGGTTTGTGGAGATTGCTCGCCACAGTGCGATCGCGCATGAGTTCACGGCCATGTGGGGCTGCGAATTTCACTATGACGAAGACGGTGCGATCGCGTTTTTGAAGAATTCGGTTAGTCACCCCGAAAAACCGCTGTACCTGTACTACCTGTCCAGAGGCATCGATGAGCGGGCCAACAGCGACTTAATCTACGTCTATCAAGATGTTCCGGCAGAGAAGCTCCATGTTCCCCTTAGTCAGGTGATCTATGTAGGCGATGGCACCTCTGATCTGCCCTGTTTTGCCGTACTGCAAGAGCATCAGGGGATCGCAATCGGCGTTTATAAAGACGGCACAGCCCAGGACTGGAGCCAGAAATACCACATCAGCCCCAGCCAGCGCGTCGCCAATCTAGCACCCGCCGACTACAGCGAAAGCTCGGAACTAATGCAGTCGCTCACCTTGGCAGTGGAAAGCATGTGCAAGCAGATTGCGCTACTTCATCTCGGCATTGACGAATAGGCATTGACGAATAGAGGGAATCACAATAACCAAAGCTTTACCACAGTGGTTCCAAACTGTGGCACTCTGTATAGGTAGACTGTGTTTTGCTTGTATGAAACCCGCGTATGAGAACCCAATTTATTTTTGAGAAACGCTTGCGGAGCAAGCGTTTCTCAAAAATAAATTGGGTTTCAACCGGACTTCATATTTAGCTTGGACACAGGCTGAAGTTTAATGGCAATCCCTGTCAGATTCCTTCCTATGCAGACGTTGTCGAATCCCACCGCATCACCAATTTCAGATGCTCCGGCATTAACCGATACCACCATTCATCGCCGCAAAACCCGTCCCGTTCCGGTTGGTTCCGTCACCATTGGCGGCGGCCACCCAGTCGTTGTCCAGTCCATGATCAACGAGGATACGCTGGATATTGACGGCTCGGTGGCTGCGATTCGTCGCCTGCATGAACAGGGCTGCGAAATCGTGCGGGTGACGGTGCCCAGTATGGCTCACGCCAAAGCCTTGGCCGAAATTAAGCAAAAGCTCGCCGATACCTATCAGCCCGTTCCCCTCGTGGCTGACGTGCATCACAACGGCATGAAGATCGCCCTAGAGGTCGCCAAGCACGTCGATAAGGTACGGATTAATCCTGGCCTATACGTCTTCGAAAAGCCAAAGAGCGATCGCACAGAATATACCCAAGCCGAATTTGATGAGATCGGCCAGAAAATCCGTGAAACTCTAGAGCCACTGGTCATCTCGCTGCGTGATCAGGGCAAATCGATGCGGATTGGCGTCAATCATGGTTCCCTGGCGGAGCGGATGCTGTTTACCTACGGCGACACGCCCGAGGGCATGGTTGAGTCGGCGCTGGAGTTTATTCGCATCTGTGAGTCGCTGGACTATCGCAATCTGGTGATCTCCTTGAAAGCCTCCCGCGTCCCGGTAATGCTGGCCGCCTATCGGCTGATGGCGCAGCGCATGGACGAGTTGGGAATGGACTACCCGCTGCACTTGGGCGTTACCGAAGCAGGCGACGGTGAGTATGGGCGGATCAAGTCTACGGCAGGAATCGGTACGCTGCTGGCCGAGGGCATCGGCGACACCATTCGCGTCTCGCTCACCGAAGCACCAGAGAAGGAAATCCCCGTCTGCTACAGCATTTTGCAGGCGCTGGGCTTGCGGAAAACAATGGTTGAATATGTGGCCTGTCCCTCCTGTGGCCGCACGCTGTTTAATCTGGAAGACGTGCTGCACGAAGTCCGCGAGGCCACCAAGCATCTCACGGGTCTAGATATCGCCGTTATGGGCTGCATTGTGAATGGCCCCGGTGAGATGGCTGATGCGGACTATGGTTATGTTGGCAAACAACCCGGTACGATCGCACTGTATCGCGGTCGCGAAGAGATCAAGCGCGTCCCCGAAGATCAGGGCGTGGCCGAGTTGATCAACCTGATCAAAGCAGACGGTCGCTGGGTCGATCCGTAAGCACTCTAAAGAACCCAAAAAGCGTTGAGCGCAGTCATGCGATGCATGACTGCGCTCAACGCTTTTTGGGTTCTTTAAGCAGGAATCACGTTAATCTGGCCCTGACAAAGTAGCTGTTGTGAGGCCAAAGATAGCGTGTGTAGATTCACATCCGTACCTAACGGAATCTCATGACCATCTAGGTCATCTAACGGAAGCCCCCGCTTAGCGCGTAGGTGGGGCAACCAAATCGGCTGAATGAGCTGCAAAATTGAACCTTCGCGAATCGCTAGTCCCGTCCGAATGGCGATTGGGGTGGTTGAGCCACTGGCTGACACGAGTTGAGCACCTAGGGTCAACTGCTGGTCACCAATCATGACTTGCAGATCCTGTAATTCAATCTGTTCAGCCGAATCGTCCAGATCCTCGACGGCATGACCCGATTGCAGTAAACCCACCAAAAACTCAGTCACCGCATCTTTCAACAATGGCGACAGCAGCGATGCATTCAAGTCAGCTTCTGTCACCGTCAGCTCTCCCTGCACAGGGATCACCTCCAGCAGCGTCAGCGATTTGCCACGCAGAATTTGCCGCAGATTCACCCGAATGCCCGTGGCCGCTAATTGAATGTGGCTGACGTGAATGCCTTGATAAATCGCCTTGCGGGCCGAGAGTTGAACTCCAGGCACATGCCCCGTCAGAATTTGCCGATCGCGTCCCTCAATTCGAATCTGTAGGTCTTCCACATGCTCAACCTGCGACTTCAGCCAAAGCGCGATCGCAGATGGCAAGACTCGGCTAATCAGTCCCCGCTTAGCGTCTGCTGCACCGTTAGCTGACAGATCTACCGGGATCTCATTCATCGGTTCAGGCGCGGACTGATTTGCAAGTTCATCGGGGGATTGAGAAGGCGATGGGGGGTTAGGAGGCATGGTTCAGGACAAATAGCTCAGGACAAAGCAGTAAGTGTGATCCTCTCATATCCTGTTCGGTTTCGGTATTGAGTGAGGAGGTGGATGGGTAGATGGGTGAATGGGTGGATGAGTGGGAGGTCATTAGGCTGTAGAGATAATGTCATGGTTTTATGACTTACTGATCTCAGCTGGGATCGTAATGTCATGAAATTATGACATTACGATCCCCAAAAGCTTGATAATTCGTATATATACCTATTTGAATAGGGATCCCCCCTTGATCCCACAGGGATTTTCTTGCATGATCGAAAGTAACAGCGATCCCCGAGCTTCAAAAATTCATAATTTGAGTTGGCAAAGTGCTGATGGGGATCAAGAACAAGATCAGTCATGTGCGATCGCACGTTTTACATTTTTGTGTCCTGTGCATCGCCGTAATTGATCAACACACATGGTTCGTGACTCACATCAGTTTGTCTGCTGGCTCAAGATATACGGTTCGCAGCAGTCTTCATATGACACGTTTCATTCTCATCTGTCGTTCCCAGTCTGGAGGCTAATCATGGCTAAAGAACGTCCCCCCCTAGAAGAGATGACCCTTCGGCAGCTGCGTAAGGTAGCCAGCGAGTTTGGTGTCTCTCGGTACAGCCGCATGCGGAAATCCCAGCTTGTGGTTGCGATTCAGGAAGCTCAGCAAGCACAGGCTCCCTCTATGCCCACGAGCATGCCAACGACACCAGTTCCCGTCGTACCTAGTGCAGAAGTGGAGGCTCAAGAGGAAGTGGAAGCAACAAAATTTGAAGTCGGTCAGGATGATCTCTCAGCTGAGACCCTGGCTTCTGTCGATGAAGGCTTGCCGGATCTACCGGATGGTTATGGTGAAAGCTGCATTGTCCTCATGCCTCGCGATCCGCAGTGGGCTTATGCTTACTGGGATGTGCCTATCGAGCACAAGAATCAGTTGCGCAGTCAGGGCGGTTCTCGCTTAGCGCTGCGGTTCTGTGACGTAACCGATATCAATCTTGATTACCAGTCTCCCCACAGCTTGCAGCAGTACGAGTGCGACGAGATGGCGCGTGAGTGGTATCTGCCTGTGCCCGTCAGCGATCGCGATTACGTCGTTGAAATTGGCTATGTCTGCAACGATGGTCGCTGGTTGCTGCTGGCTCGATCTGCGATCGCACACATTCCGCCCGTCTACCCCTCAGATTGGATTGACGATCAGTACATCTCCGTCGATTGGAATGACGAGCTGCGTGGCAAGACCTTCCTGGAGCTGGTTCCTCCCGCCAAGCAGATGGCAGGCAGCGCCTATCCGCTCTATGACAAGATCTACGACATGGCTCAGGATGCCGAAGCCCAGCGGATGGCAGGCTCCCTATATGGCTCCATGCAGCATGTGCCTGGCTCTGGCGTCAGCTCGTTCATCTTCCCCTCTGGTGTCGGTCAGTGGGCAGAGAAGTCTATGTCCGGTGCCGGTATGAGCATGTCCGGTGTTGGCATGGGCGTTGGCATGGGCATGGGTATGGGTATGACCATGTCCGGTGCTGGTATGACGATGTCTGGTGTCGGCATGGGCATGTCGGGCGCTGGTATGACGATGTCCGGAGTGGGCATGGGCATGTCTGGTGTCGGCATGATGGGCTACGGCGAGTACACCATGTCCGGTATGGGCATGTCCGGCGTTGGCTTCTCCGCCTCGGCACCGCCGATTCGTCCCCGCAAGTTCTGGCTGATTGCCGATGCTGAACTGATTGTCTACGGCGCAACCGAACCGGATGCAACCGTAACCATCGGTGGCCGCCCGATCAAACTCAATCCAGACGGTACGTTCCGCTTCCAGATGTCCTTCCAAGATGGTCTGATCGATTTCCCGATCATGGCCGTAGCAGCAGATGGTGAGCAAAATCGTGCCATCCACATGAAGTTCGAGCGCGAAACCCCTGAACGCCGCACCAACACTAAGGAAGACGCGGTTGAGGAATGGTTCGCCTAAATCTAGGGTTCGCTTCCATGACAATCTACTAATCAACAGACTCAAGCTCTCGGCGATGCCGAGAGCTTTTTTGTGTTCCACCCAACCAAATTCTCGGTTCCACCAAATTTTTATAGCGGTTCTAGTGCTGTGTCAAATCAGTTTTGATGGTTGGTATGCCGCGCAGAGCGCGGCATACCAACCATCAAAACCTACCAAAACAAGGTTGACAAACCATTAAGTAAGAACGAGAGAGGAGAGTGCCTCATCCTGAGGCACTCTCCTCTCTCGTTTTCTCACTCTTAACTGGAATCACTGTAGAACCACACTAAAGCTGCACTACCGTTTGCTCCATTGCTGCTAATTGGGCTGCTTCGGCCACCCTGAGGGCGTATAGGCTCTCGGCGGGCGTCACGTACATCGGTTTATTTTGAGTCAAGGCATCAAAGACATACCCGGTGTCTTTCGCGAATAGCCCTCGCCGTCCGCCGACTTCAAGTGGCACAGTTGAGTCCGCTTGCACTAGCGTACCCTGGTCGTTATCGAATACCAGTGCACCTGCGGTGCCTTGCACTTCTAAATAGCGTGCCTTTTGCCAGAGCGTTTCACCTTTACCGTAGATCACCTCCGCCAGTACGCCGGACTGAAACTGGAGTTGTGCAGTACACAGACAAGCATCAAAGGCTCCAGCCTCGGCATTGGATAAGTCCCGGTAGCGAATCTGGGCTGACACGGTCGCCACCGGGCCAAAGGCATTTGTCATCCGATGCAGTCGCGATAGTGCTCCCATAAGGGGAAAACCAAACAGATCCCGTTGATACGTCCATTTACGGGGAGCGGGGCGTTGGGGATTAATTGTGCGGTAATGAACATGAAACGGCTGCCCGATCTCCGATAAGTTTTTCAGCAGCGCTTGATGGAGTCCGCCCAGCAGTTCAATATGTTCCACATGCAGGAACCGCTGCCGCTGTTCGGCCAGCTGAATTATCTCCTCTGCGATCGCAACATCCAGCGCGAGAGGATATTCCACTACCACATGCTTATCGGCTTCTAAAGCCGCTCTTGCGATCGCGCCATGATCCCGATTCACTGTAGCGATCATAATCAAATCAACATCGGCAGAGGCGCATAGATCCTGCCAAGGATGCACGGCGCGGATACCGTAGGTGTTGCTAAACTCTAGTGCCTGTTCGTAGCGATGACTTGTAACCGCCACTAACTTAGCTCGGGGTTCGCTCTGGAGCGCATCTGCTCTCAGCTTGGCGGCATAACCTGTCCCAACTAAACCAACTCGAATCGGAGAACTGAAATCATTCATCGTGTACTGCTTGTTAACGACCTGCGTAATATCTCTGCCAAAATTTACGCCTTTCCCCAGTCTGCCAAGTGATGATACGTTGCGCTATCTGAATCATTGAATTGATTGTGTCATTGATCGAGATAGAGATGAACGATTAGCGAATCCATTTTATTTGATTCACCTCGCTTGAATCGTGTCATATTCTTGACATAATCTGCTGCTCAGACGGATTATAAGAAAAAATTATGTAAAAATTAATTAATGATAACAATATTCGTCAATGTCCTGGCTGATATTAGCGAATTGATGCTTTGTATCGCCCTATTTACCGTTGATAGGGCAGTTTATTCTATTGAGAAACTAGGCGTAAATTCGCATGAGTTGAGTGGTGGAACATCTAGGCACCTATAAGTAATTCAGGAGGGAAAACACACTTTTGATTACGAATCCCATTGGGCTTATCCCCCAGGAGAGCGATATAGAATCACGATTTTCTCGTACTATCAATATTGTGAGGGAAGCCCTCAGATGAATTTGCTTGAATCGTGTTAGCTTGACTGGGCGCGATGTCGAGGGTTTACCCATACTGCCGTTCAAAAATATCGAGAGGATAGCCGCATGGCAAGTTACAAGGTTACTTTGATTAACGAAGCTGAAGGTCTCAATACTACGATTGAAGTACCCGATGATGAGTACATTCTTGACGCCGCTGAAGAGCAAGGCATCGATCTGCCCTACTCCTGCCGCGCGGGTGCTTGCTCTACCTGTGCAGGTAAAATCTCTGAGGGTACTGTCGATCAGTCTGATCAATCCTTCTTGGATGATGATCAAATCGAAGCAGGTTTTGTTTTGACCTGTGTTGCTTATCCTACCTCTGACTGCACCATCATGACGCACCAAGAGGAAGAGCTGTACTAAGCTTTGGCATTGGGCTAGGAGCGCAATGCTTCTAGGTTTATAGAACCCAGAGGGTGTAGAGGGGCGCTGCGATCGCAGCGCCCCTCTACACCCTCTGGGTTTTCAGATTCAGGATTATTCTTCGACTCGTACGAGCTGATAAGGCGTCACTGTTTGTAGCACTTCCATTTGATCAGGGGAAAAGCCCGTGTTGATCATTTTGGCTTGTTCTCCCACAATCAGCACTGACGATACCTCTGGGCGACGCAGTAACCGTCGTGCATACTGACCTGCCTGTTCCGGTGGATAAAAATACTTCACAGGTTGTTGGGTGTAGAATACGACGCTCGGTTTTTTGAAGCCGAGCATGACAATTGGTTCATCTGATTGCTGAGTATCCACGATGGTTTCTGAAATTTGCCGCAGCGGCAGTTGGCGCTGCTCATCGACCAGAAAGAATGCAGGCATGGCAATAACGATAATGAAAGCCATAACGCCAATGCCATTAACCAGCCAGAGCCACCGCGCCTGACGCCGTAGTAACAGGATCAAACCTGCGATCGCAGTTCCTCCCCATAGTCCGGCTGACCACACCATAATTTGCGAATCCCGCACAGCCTGACCAATATTGGGCATTGAAGCATCGCCTGTCATCCAGTTGGGGCTGAGCAGGCCAACGACAGCAAAAGCGACAAACAGCAACAGATTGAAAACCGCGCTGATCACCAGCGCTTTCTGGGGCTGACGCGGTCGAGTCAGGACATCACTCCACAGCAGTCCGACCAGAACGGCGGCGGCAGGCATTAATGGCAGTACGTAGCTGGGCAGCTTAGTGGTGGCCACAGTGAAGAAGCCAAAAATAACGGCAAACCAGACTAAGACGAAGAGGCTGAGCTGAGCCTGTCGGGGCTGTTGCTGCCACTGTTGCCAGCGCCAAAATCGTAACCGCGCGATCGCAACAGGTAAATATATGGACCAAGGCGCAAAGCCTAGCAGTACAACTAGAACATAAAAGTAAATTGGTGCGTCATGACCGTTGACCACGCTGGTGAAGCGCTGAAAGTTGTGATAGCCAAAGAACGAGTCAATATACGCCTGACCGTTGGCTTGAATCACGAGGATGTACCACGGGACTGCGATCGCAAAAAAGATTAGCGATCCCCAAAGCAAATGCATTTCTCCAAGCAGTACCTGTCGCAGCTGACCCACTATCGCGAGAAATGCCAGAACAACAAGTCCCGGCAAAACAACGCCGACGGGTCCTTTCGCTAAGACGGCAAGTCCTAGCAGGACGTAGAAGGCCATGTACCAGGCCGTTTGGCGTTTCGGATATTCCGGTTGTGCATAGGCTATGAAGAAGCAGAACAGGCTAGAACCGATACAGCCTGTGAGCAGCATGTCAGAAACGCCCATACGTGCCCAGCCAATAATCTCTGGCGTTAAGGCCATAATCATGGCTCCAATCCAGGCTGATAGCCAAAGACTAAGATTAGTCGAGTTGACTGAACTAGATGATGGCGAATCCGTGGGATCAGCAGTGAAAATGTCTGAAGCGGCGGGAGGGAGGGGGGGAAGTCGGGTCGGAATTTGTGGAGTTGGGTTGGCTGATGGTTGGTAGTGGGGGAAGTTGGGAGGCAGTAGATACAGATACGCTGCCGGGACGAGGATAGCCAAATCGTCGCAGAGTGTAAAAGCCTAAGACAACTAGTGCGATCGCACTCAATGCAGATGGTAAGCGGGCTGTCCACTCGTTCACGTCAAAGGTTTGAAATCCCAGGGCCATCAGCCAGTAAATCAGCGGCGGTTTATCGAAGCGAGTTTCACCGTTGAAATAGGGCGTAATCCAGTCGCCCGTAACCGTCATTTGGCGTGAGGCTTCTACAAAGAGCGGCTCGGTTTCATCAACTAAACCAATACTACCGAGATGCAGCAGAAACGCTACGCTGCAAATGATCCCCAGCCAGAGAGCTGATAAAATCTGGGCTGCTCGTGGTTGGGTTTCCCACCACTTCATCAGCCGCACTAATACCCAATCCGTCGTTTGCCGCATATGTTTGTCAAATGGATTCAGACCCTACTGTAACGGGAAATGGCATCCCATTGGAATCAAGTCTCGTACTCTGCACCAAGCCCAGAAGGGCTTCGAAAGAACTTCGATCAACCACTGACGAGTAGATGAAATCAAGGTTCCAAAATGAGTTGCCATTCTTGTTGGGATTCGTTCCACAGCGGCAGATTAGTTTGATCCACCACATAAGGCCCCCAGTAGACGCGTGAACCATCCTGCGCGAAGGCCACTAGGATATCGCCCGCCTGCAGTTGGATATTCTGATCGGGTAGCGATAGAAGCAAACCCTGCTGACTGCCTTCTCCAGGCGCAAAATCCCAATGGACTGGCACATCATAAGCTGCTGCTGTGCCATCAGGATTAGCCTTAGCGGCCTCAACTTGAGGCAGTAGGGCCACTCGGATCGGATGAACCGTACGATTGCTGACGCGAAGATTGCTGCTTAAAGCTGCCGCAGATGTCTCAGCAGGAGACGTATCCGTATCCGTATCCGTTTCCGTTATCGGTACCGTTGGCTGTTCTCCAGGGATTTGATCCCCAGCGGTAGAATTGTCACGAGTGGGATCAGACGGAGCCGCTGGAATGTCGGGAGACAGACGGCTAGTATCAATATCGGTTGATACCGCTTGCTCAGATGCGCCCCAGTATCGGCCAATAGCTAGCAGCGCGATCGCAACTCCAACCGCAGCCAAAATAGCAGGATATACTTTGAGCGACGTGAGTTTAACTGTCTGATCAGAGGGTGTGTTTGACTTATCCACCGTCTCTCGGCTCCCTTATTTACTCTTTTATGACTGTTTCTGTTGCTCTCAGTTGTTAGATTTTTGCAGACGATTTTTTAGCTGACGCCAGATATACGACCCATGCAGAATACCCGCCTTAACCGCTTTTTCGCCGTTGGTGCTGATCAGTTAGGCCAATGGCTCAGTAACCCGTGGCGACGACTTTCAGTCATCTTGATGAATCTTTTGTTTGGATTCTTTTTGGCGAACGTAATTTCAACTACGACCGGGCAAACGGCTGATTTAGATATTTTGGTGTCATCACTGCTACTGATTACCGTTGAGGTGATCAGTTTCTTGTTTTATCGGCGACGGAAGCAACAGGTTCAACCGACAGAGACACCTGATCTGAGCCGTCCCGCTCGCCCCATTCATCTACTTGATATGGCCAACGCCCTGAAAATTGGGCTAACCTATGGCCTATTCTTAGAAGCCTTTAAGCTCGGGAGTTAAAGGCTTCAATATGCTTGTTGATCCTATTTTGACATTTCTCTCAGGCATTGAATAAGGATGAGTTGTGCCAGTTTGCGATCGCGCATAGAGCCTCTCCATCTAAAAAATGAACTGGGTAGAGGGGCATCGCCCTTCTATCCAGTTCATCCCTAAAACCACAACGCTCTAAAGCGCTTATAGACCAGCGTTCCGGCTATGCCTAAACGGTCGGAAATAACCGAAACATCAGCGAAAAAACGCCAAACCCAACCAGCAAAGCCCCGCTTGCTGGAGTGATCCAGCTGGACCAGCGGCGAATCTCTAAAAACTTCTTGATTGATGCAGTAAACGTTCCGGCTAATACAAGCGGCGATACATAACCAACGGTGTAGGCCAGCAACAACCCACCGCCTAAAACGGGATCATGGGTTTTGGCAATCCAGGCCAGCAGCGTAGCCAGCACGGGGGTGCTACAGGGTGAAGCAACTAAGCCAAACGTCAATCCAATTAGATACGATCGGGCTCCTTGCGGCAGGTTGTCTGGAATGAACTGCATCCCATCGAAAGACGGCAGTTTTAGCGGTAGCGCTTCTAGTAAATTCAAGCCCATCAAAATTGCGATCGCGCTCACAATAATCGGCAAACCCATGCCGATTTGCCCGTAAACGCGTCCTACCACTGCGGCGATAATACCCAGACCAGCCAGCGTTGTCGCCAAGCCAAGTGAGAACCAAATTGATTGGATGGCTGCCCGTAATCGGCTATCTGCCTCATATCCACCGATATAGCCAATCGTAATTGGCAGCATCGATAGCATACAGGGCGTCAAACTTGTCAGCAAACCCGCCAAAAAAATCATGGCCAAGCTCACAATATTTAAGTGATTAAGCTGCCCATTCACCAAAGAATCAGCAACCTGTTCAATTTGATAAAGCTGGGTTTGCAAAGCCTCTAACATAGCGACAACCGTTGAACTCCAAACAACTCTGATCCACATTGCATTAGTCAAACCTCTGCAAGACTAATGCAACTTCATCCTAGCGGACTTGGTCAAACAACTTATAGATGGAGTTGAACGTAATAATTATTACTTTGGCAAAACCAAATATCTAAATGGAACAGCTACAGCATTATTGTCTAGACGCATTTATTTGGATGCTCCAATTCACTGGGCCGATTATGCCAGTAGCTGTTCACGTAAAAGTACCAATTCACACCTAATTAGAACTATCTCTACAGTTAAGTATTTACACGTAGGCGAGGGCAGATAGAGTTACAAAAATCGTTAGATTATTTCAGGAAATGGGAATGCTAGCACTGTCGCCTCATAAGATTGCGAATTCTAGAGCCAGCTAAAAAATTGCCATGTTAACGCAGATGTCTACATCAAAGGTTGAATACACGATGAGCAAGCAGATTCTGATTGTTGATTCTCAGGTGCCTGATTACCAGCAGCTTCTTGCTGGTACCCATCCTGATTTTGAAATCGCTGTTCTTGATCCGTATCAGGATGGCATTCTCCAAATTACCAATATCCTCCATGCTTACGGCTCAACCGATGATCAAAGACCTCTCTCAGTCCATCTCATTGCACACGGTGCACCTGGCGGGTTGTATCTAGGCAATAGCCAGCTTAATCTCAACACACTCAACCACTACTCAGAACACCTGCGTTCCTGGTTTTTGGCCCACCACAATTCAGAATTATTGATTTACGGCTGTAATGTTGCTGCTGGAGATGCAGGCGAAGAGTTTATCAACGAGCTGCATCAACTCACCACTGTCAATATAGCGGCTTCCAGTACTCCTATTGGTAATCCTGCATTAGGTGGTAACTGGATCTTAGACGCTCACATTGGTGAAGTTCAGCCGCAACTTGCTTTTCGAGCAGAAGCTATTGAGCAGTATCAGCACGTCCTAGAAGCTGTTCGAGTAGCCGTTGCAGGTCTTACTACAGGTGACAGCAGCGGTTTGCAAGCCATTGTTAATCAGCTCAATAACGATACCTATTTTGACTTTACAGCCGTTTTAGTTACCCCAGACGGACTGGATTCTGAGGCTGAGCTTAATAACTACGATGTTGTCGTTATTGGCAACGATGGTAGTACTCCGTCGGGTGATAGCTTTAGCGTATTTGGTTCTGCACTCGCTAGCTGGGTTCAAGCTGGCGGTGGATTAGTTGCAGCAGGTTGGTCTGTGTATGGATCAATCGCAAGTAATGCCAACGAAGTTGCACTTGATGCGGTGATTCCGGTTGTCACAACCGGCGCGAATCCTGACTACGGCTTCTTATCTCCAGGTGATGCCATCACTATTACAGATGCGGCACACCCAGTTACCCAGGGTGTATCTAACTTTGTGATTGGAGCAAACGAGTTTGCTGAATATCCGTTTGTAGTGAACGCTGAGGGCACCATCTTAGCGAAAAGTGATACAGACGCAACTGTAGTCATTGGTGAGTATGGCTCAGGTCGATCTGTTTATCTTAGTCCATCCTACTCAGTAGGTTCCAGTGCATCATTGCGTACTGGTGAAGCCGATCAGCTCCTTGAACAAGCTGTTGCTTGGGCATCGAGCCAAATTCTAGTCGAAAGCCCTGACGAAACATTTGAGACGGGTGACTTTAGTCGACTGCCCTGGGAATTTGGTGGCAGTGCTAATTGGACGATTGGTTCAAATGCTAGCACTGGCAGCTTTAGCGCCCAATCTGGTACGATTGGCGCTCTTCAATCCTCTTCGATGTCTATCACATTGGAAATCGTCGAAGCCGGTACAGTTTCGTTTGACTGGAGTGTCTCTTCTGAAAGTGGAGCAGATTTCCTCAAATTTTATATTGATGGAGTCGAGCAAGATTCCATCTCTGGGAATCAGTCTTATCAGGTCTTTTCTACATCAGTTTTAGCAGGCGAACGTACATTTACCTGGTCATACGAGAAAAACGGAGGTGTTAATTCTGGATCAGATCGGGGTTTTGTTGACAATATTTTTCTACCACCCTCAGACTTAAACAACGCTCCAGTTTTTACATCGCCTACATCAGTTTCAGTAGAGGAAAATACGCTGCTAGCAATTGATGTTAATGCAACTGATGTTGATAGTAATCCCATTACCTATTCCATCAGCAGTAGCACTGAAGCGAACAATATAGATGCATTACGCTTTTCTATTGATCCGACTACAGGAGAACTCAGTTTTGTTAATTCTCCCAATTTTGAAGCTCCTACTGATGCCAATACGGACAATGTTTATTTAGTCGAAGTCGTAGCGGATGATGGTGTAGGTGGCACCTCAACTCAATCTCTATCAATCACTGTTACAGATGATGTCAACGAGGCTAACGGTGTTACAGATTTCGACGGTGATAATCAGCCTGACATTGTCTGGCGCAACGCTAGTCGAGGATTGACCAACATCTGGTTTACTGATGGCTCCGAAAAACTAGGAGGTGGCCCCGCCGGTGATACGGTCTCCAGCCCAGATTGGACAACTGTCGGAGTCGGTGATTTTGACAACGATGGCCAGCGCAACGATATCCTCTGGCGCAACACGGCAGATGGTCGCAATGTCGTCTGGTTCATGGATGGTGTCAACAAAGTTGGGAGTACTCCACTCGAGAACGTTACCACCAGCTGGCAAATCCAAGGCGTCGGTGACTTTGACCACTCCGGCTTTGCTGATGACATCCTCTGGCGCAATCAGACCACTGGCAAAACGATTGTCTGGACTATGAATGGCACCACAAGGGTCGGCAACATTGACTTTGGCACAGTCAGCACCGCTTGGAAAGCTCAGGGTGTGGGTGATTTTGAAGCCAATGGCAACATTGACGACATCGTCTGGCGCAACTATCAAACGGGGCAGACTCTGGTTTGGACGACCGATGGCACCCAGAGGACTGGCAACTTCACTTTTAGCAATACAGCTCCGACGAGTTGGGAAGTCGAAGGTGTGAGTGATTTGGATGGAGATGGAGTGGTTGATGACCTGCTGTGGTTCAATGAGTCGAACTACAATGCTGTGAGCTGGTTTATCGACAATGGAGTCAAGACGGGTAATTCTATTGTGGCTTCGGCTGGTGCCGGTTGGGATGCAGTGATTTAGTACCGTAAACAGCTATTGGCGAAACGCACGCATTGCGTGCATTTCGCCAATAGATAGAATTGGCTGTACTTGTAAATTCCAAGCAGTCAACCATCTATTAAGCCGGATAAATGCGTAAGCGGCGATTGGGTTCATCGCCAAAACTAGATGATTGAAGCCGATAGTGTTCAATTAACTCGTGCTGCATTTTGCGGACTTTAGCAGAACGGGGTAACAGTTCAACAGGCTGTCCTTTGGGAATGACGATCTGCTCGACCGCTAACCGTGCCTCTTCTAAAGCTTCGATTTCATCATCTGCGCCGCTGTGGGAAAACAGCTCCAAGTTGACTGCTTCAGGTGTAGACATGTCATCCATATCCAGCATCCGCTGCATGCCGCGTACGATTTGCGGTACGGTGTTGGATTTAACGGTATGTACAGGAATTTGCCGATTTTTGGCCAGCATGCGAATTTTCGAATGGCCTTTCAAGTGCGATCGCAACGCTAAAATCGCGTCGGCGGAATCTAAATCCTTAGTTAAGACAACAGGTAGGTTGAGCGTTCGGATCACCCGCTCAACTTGCTGTCGGCTGATGCCGTATGGATATAGATGCAGCAGATCTTCGCCATTTGGCCCGACTGCGGACAAGCGACCTGAATCGGCTTGCATAGGGCTGGTTTGCATGTCCCCTGCCAATGACTGATCCAGCATCTGCGTAAAGTCTTGCTGAGCGTCTGGATAGAGGGGACGAACGGTATCCCGCCGCTTTGTCCAACTCCGGTACGGTAGCGGTGCCATCTGGCCAGAAGAACGCCATCCTGAGACATCACTACTTAACTCGTTGGTGCGAGCTGGGCGCTTTAGCATTGCCGGGGTGGAATCCGATAGCTCATGGGTGATGACAACTTTCCCGTTCTCGCTTACAGTACGCACCTGCGGATTCGGACGCCGACCCCGCAGCAAGCTATCGACTGTTTGGGCAACGTCTTCATGAACAACCCAGCGCTGCCGCTCTAGCATTTCTACGGCAATATCGAAGGTTGGTGGTGCTTTTCGCTCTAGCACGCTCTTTTGACTACCGCGTCGTCGTGCCTCTTCATCACCCAGCGTAACCGACTGAATCCCACCGACCAGATCGGATAGGGTCGGGTTCTTGATTAGGTTTTCGATTTGATTACCGTGAGCCGTTCCGACGAGTTGAACACCGCGTTCAGCAATTGTTCTGGCCGCTAATGCCTCTAGTTCAGTACCGATTTCATCAATGATAATGACCTCTGGCATATGGTTTTCCACGGCTTCAATCATGACCTTATGCTGAAGCTCAGGCTGTGCAACCTGCATGCGGCGCGCCCGACCGATTGCAGGATGAGGAATATCGCCATCGCCGGCAATCTCGTTGGATGTATCGATAATGACTACTCGCTTTTGCAGATCATCGGCTAAGACACGGGCAATTTCTCGTAGAGCGGTTGTCTTGCCAACACCCGGTCGCCCCAGCAGCAGAATAGACTGGCCTGTCTCTACCAAATCGCGGATCATGCCAATGGTGCCAAATACGGCACGCCCCACTCGGCAGGTTAAACCAATGATGTCTCCCGCCCGATTGCGCATGGCGCTGATCCGGTGGAGGGTTTGCTCGATTCCAGCCCGATTATCACCGCTGAACATGCCGACTCGATCAACGCAGTGCTGTAAATCGGTACGCGAGACAGGAACATCTGATAGATATTCAACTGAGTCTGAAAAGCGTGCTTCTGGGCGACGGCCAACATCTAAAACCACTTCGATGAGCTGGTTCCGTTGAGCATGATTGGTTAAACGACGCTGCAAATCGAGCGGCAAGATCGACAGTAGCTGATCTAAATCATCAGTAATTTGGGTTTTGGCAATCTTTGTCCCAGCTTTTTTCTCAGCTTTCTCAGCAACTTCAGCTGGATTAGAATCGGTTAAATCAGAGCGATGGCTATCAAATTGACTCATGGACTCAAAAACTAACTCAATTGTGTTAGAGAAGGTAATATCAAATCCGTCCATGAAAATCGCATTTGCTATCAGCTGAATACACACGATACGTGCGTTTTGCTAAACAGCATCTGAGGATTTTATAGCCGGATTACTGGCAAATGACTCTTTAATTTGAGCAACGAGAGATCGCGCTAATTGAACTGCCGAGATCAATTCCGGTGTGATCAATTTTTGTGTGACCGATGTGGGCATCCAATCACTCCTAGATGGCGCGATCGCATTTGGACTTTCAAGCGTTGAGGACTGAGATTGGGATGGTGACTGACCTCCTAAGGTGGGTTGAAAACTGGGCTGTATCGGCTGCTGGGCTATGTTATGGGTGGTAACAGAATGTGGCATCTGCTCAACTGCAAGCCGATTAGCAAGATTGGATGGATCACGGGTTAGCTCAGTATTCAGCATCGGAGTTAGATGAGCTTCTAAATAGGATGTCGAATCATAAGCGTGAAACGATAGTTCAGCTTGGTCTAACCGTTCAATTGCCTCAGCCAATAAAGTTCTAGCGTAACTACCATAGGCAACACCTGCCACATACCGCTGTGATGATTGCTGAGAGTTCTGCCAATGCCTCCAGACAGATTCTTGAGGCTCTGGTAGAGCAAGTAGGTTTTGCGATCGCAACTTCTCAACTGTGTAATGATTGGTGCCGCCTGCTAGCTGGACATATCCCGGCAGGTCAGATGCCAATACTTTTTGACCCAGTCGAATCGCAGCATGGGTTGTCCCCATGCCAATATCCCCACTCATCGGACGACCATCGGTTTGCCAAACCAAGGCAGTGGGTAATGGCGACATCAGCTCATATAGCGATCGCAGATAGTCCAGCACATTGGGCGCGTCCGGACAGCTGACGGCCACTAGTTTCAGTTGCGGCACCCAAGGCAAAACCGCCTGCCATAACCGCTTAAAGTGCTCAAAGTGCCCCACCTGCGTATGAATTTCAATTGCATCGACTTGGGGAAAAATTAAAGGTGCGATCGCGGATGGATTGGATACATACGAGTGAGTCTGAATATTTTGTACGGGACAAATGGGTAAGCAGCGACCACAGCCGTAGCACAGCTCTTCAATCACACCCGCTTGAGCTGTTTGCGCCTCTTGTCCTTGTCTGTTTGAGAAAATAGGCTGGGTTGGAAACGTGATGGCTTGAGCTGGGCAAATCTGTTCACAAGGACGAGGGCAATCCGACGGACAATGCTCTGCATCAAAATAAGCCTTGCGGAAGTGTGGATCTTCTCCATCATTCAGGCTAACCATTAGCCAAGGTTGCCCAGCAAAAAATGGCCACATGTTAGGTAAAGCAGTGGCCATTTCGTGGCTTAATTGAAGCGCTTTGCGTGCAGCGGCAACCACCGCCGGATCGGCAGCAACATCAATACAGTCTGCACCAGCTAAGGCATAGGCCAGCGTCAAGTGATGCACGGCTGGCAAATGCTGAAAACTTGCACCACAGATAAGCTTAAACCAGTGTCCTGCTTGCAGAGACTTTAAAGGGCATTGCAATCTATCCACCCCTTCATGCTAGTCGTTTCTACTGAAAATGACGAGGTTCGACCAACATTATTCTCTCACTCCGATGCTACTTTCCTTTTGTAGCCAAGCTCACATATTGCACACATCAATTGAAACCATGACGCTCAATAACTGGGACAAGCTTTTTGTGAAAATGACAGCTCAGTAGCGATAGCGAAAGAGGAGACTCGCACTCGCAAGTCTCCTCTTTCATCGGTATATTAAATATTCAATTTTGCCCGTATCAGCAGCTTGCTTACGGACGATTCCGATCTTGATTAGAGTCAGGATTCGCTGGATTTCCAGATTGGCCTGACTTGTCATCTCTAGCGCGTGTGCCTGCGCCTTGCAAACGACCCGGTTTACCCTGGTTTGGTGGGTTATATCCGCTCATAAATAGCTCCAATAGCATACGACATGGGTTGGCAAGAACTTTGCACATCGGGGCAGGAAGGCTCCATGTTTTGTGGTGCGATGCCCATTGTGTGCTGGGCAAGATCCCAAACTGCCAACTACGACATTCAGATGACCCTACCCCTCAAGCTTAGCTCTACCTTAGGCAAAACTCACTTTTCACGTTATGCAACGTAAGCTTGGTGTGCCACGCCCTGATAGGGTCTTTGCAAATTGGAGCTTATATGGTACGGACTCGCTCAAGCCTAAACTGCAGTTGCGATCGCATTCTCAAGTGGCGTCCAGCGAAAATAGCGCTCTCCACCACATTCCAGTATCACTTTGATGCGAGGCTCCATCTTGGGCAGCGAAACAAGATACTGCTTCTCTTGCCGAGTTAAGACTGTCCCTTCCAGAATCCACAGCACAAGCCCTTTTTTCTTGGCATCCAAATGCTCAAGCTGGTATGTTGCCACGGGCGGAATATAGTATACGTATCCCACAGCCGCTCCAGAACTGGTGCTCTTTTTGCCTAAGTGGGGTGGACGTACACCATGGACATCAGTCAAATAGGCTGAAACATCACCTAATCCGCGCGCTGTCAAATTGAGGGTTTCATAACCTGCGGCCCGCAGCCTACGCTGATATCGTCCTTCAAAACCACCTTCCAAAGGGACATAGACAGCTAACGCCCCGCTGGTTTCCAACTCACGGATAAACTTTTTCCCGGTTGTCAGTAGTGCCATAAAAATGCCTGCTCAACACCTTTGACTGCAATTGCGCTTAGTAGTTGATGCTTTACTTCTGCTCACTATCGCATCTGGGCATCACGTTATAGCGGATGCACATAGATGCAATTCGTAAGTCGTCAACGCCAAACATCATTAATAATATAAACGCTTAACCAGCACCTATCCTGCATCTAACATTGCTGATTCTCATAGATCACTATAATATTCCTTTGTCTTTATTGCTCTACATCCAGCGGGCAATATTGCCTGAAATTGAGTCTCAGACTAGGCTTTGGTGAAACCAGTTGTCGATAATTGCCAGAATATTTGCGATCGCATCCAAAAAAAATCATCAGATTAGTGGACAAAGCCGAAAACTTAGACTATATTATTTAATTGTCGCCAAAAATGACTAGAGATGTTCATTCGAGTGCTGCTCTAGTCGAGATACTGGGTTGCCTCGGCTTCCCAAGTCTCCCAGGCGAACACGTTCCGAGTTTAAGTTACAGATGAGTCTGAGCTGCAAATGCAGCTAGGGTTGGGTGACCCCTGAGGCTATGTGACTGAGTTGCATGGTCTTACGCTTTTGCCTGAGTATATGACCATCTTGCACTTCGCGATTTAGCAGCGATTCTTAGGTTCGTGCAGTTGTTGGATCCAATCTGTGCATTGTGATCCTTTTTGCGGTGTTCAGACAAAAGGAGACTACTTATCGTGTCTGTTGGAATTCTTGGCACCAAGTTGGGAATGACCCAAGTCTTTGATGATGAGGGTCGTGCAATTCCAGTAACAGTTGTGCAGGCTGGTCCATGCACGGTTACCCAGGTGAAAACGCAAGAAACTGACGGTTATTCGGCTATTCAAATTGGCTATGGCGAAGTTGCCCAAAAGGCATTAACTAAGCCAGAACTAGGTCATTTGGCTAAGGCAGAGGCTTCTCCCCTGCGCCACCTAAAAGAATTCCGCGTCAGTGATATTTCATCCTATGAACTGGGACAATCTTTGACGGTTGATCTCTTTGAAAATGGTCAGCTTGTGGACGTTGTTGGAACCAGTATTGGTAAAGGTTTTGCTGGTTACCAAAAGCGCCATAACTTCCGCCGAGGCCCAATGGCGCATGGCTCTAAAAACCATCGTTTACCCGGCTCCACAGGCGCTGGAACAACACCGGGTCGGGTTTATCCAGGCAAACGGATGGCAGGGCGTCTTGGTGGCACCAGGGTTACTGTACGAAAGTTGACCGTGGTTCGAGTTGACGCCGAACGGAATCTTCTTCTGATCAAGGGAGCAGTTCCAGGCAAGGCTGGAGCTTTTCTAACGATTGAACCGGCAACAATTGTAGGCAAGTAGTTTGTAAGTAGCTTGATTAAGGGTTCGCTGAGTTAATCAAGGCAGATAGAGATAGGGGATGGCGGAAATGGTTGAATGTGTTGTGCGAGATTGGCAAGGAAAAGAATCCGGCCAAACCATCGCTTTAGACTTGCGAGTTGCATCAGAAGAGAATGCTGCTCATGTTGTTCACCGGGCGTTAATTCGGCAGATGAACAATGCACGCCAAGGAACTGCTTCGAGTAAGACTCGTGCAGAGGTTCGTGGTGGTGGACGTAAACCCTGGAGGCAAAAAGGAACAGGCCGAGCCAGAGCTGGTTCAATCCGTTCTCCTCTATGGCGGGGTGGTGGTGTCATCTTTGGTCCTAAGCCACGGGATTACAGCGTCAAAATGAACCGCAAAGAGCGGCGTTTGGCTCTGAGAACCGCACTGCAAAGCCGAGCTGAGGATTTGGTTGTGGTTGAAGAGTTTGCGAGTGAATTTTCTCGGCCTAAGACCAAGGATCTGGTCGCAGCTCTATCTCGTTGGGGGGCTAACTCAGGCGATAAGGTTTTGCTGGTTTTGGCTGAACGTTCTGAGGAAGTCTATCTGTCTGCGCGCAACGTCGCAAACCTCAAGCTTATCCTGGCTACAAATCTGAATGTCTATGACATCTTGTCAGCAGACCGAGTTGTAGCGACTGCTTCTGCTCTAGAGAAAATTCAGGAGGTATATGGTGACTAGTCTTCCAGATGCGGGACAACTCGCAAGCATCGTCCGTCGTCCAATCGTGACCGAAAAGGCGACGCTATTGCTAGAGAATAACCAGTACACATTTGAAGTATCTCCACAAGCTACCAAGCCTGAAATTAAAGCAGCGATTGAGTCTCTATTTGACGTGAAAGTTGTCGGAGTCAGTACTCATCGTCCTCCTCGCAAGAAAAGACGGATCGGTCGGTTTGCTGGATATCGTCCGCACTATAAGCGAGCAATCGTGACTCTCCGAGACGGTGACTCCATCAACCTCTTCCCTGAGGTTTAGCCTGATTAATGCAGGACTAGTTGCTTGATTTTGAATTATTTAGCAGAGCAGTTAAGAGAGAAAAAACATGGGTATCCGTTCCTACCGACCCTACACTCCAGGCACGCGTGAGCGTACTGGCTCTGACTTCAGCGAAGTCACCCGCAGTAAGCCAGAAAAATCCTTAACTAAGTCAGTACATCGGTCCAAGGGCCGCAACAATCGCGGTGTAATCACTTGTCGCCATCGTGGTGGTGGTCACAAGCGTCGTTACCGAATCATCGACTTCCGCCGGGACAAGCACAACGTGCCCGCCAAAGTTGCGGCTGTTGAGTACGATCCTAATCGCAATGCCCGAATTGCGCTGCTGCACTATCAAGATGGTGAAAAGCGCTATATTCTTCATCCGGCTAATTTAGAAGTTGGTGCCACAGTCATCGCTGGAGAAGGTGTGCCGATTGAAGTGGGTAATGCAATGCCATTGGCACAGGTTCCTCTAGGAACTGTCGTTCATAATGTGGAGCTTGTACCTGGCAAAGGTGGTCAGATTGTGCGGGCTGCCGGAACTTCAGCTCAGGTGGTGGCTAGAGAAGGCGGGTTCGTGACGTTGAAGCTACCTTCAACCGAAGTTCGTATGGTGCGAGGTCAGTGCTACGCAACCATTGGTGTAGTCGGTAACTCGGAATCCCGCAATGTCAGTTTAGGTAAAGCAGGCCGCACACGCTGGAAAGGCCGTCGTCCTCAGGTTCGTGGTAGTGTTATGAACCCGGTCGATCACCCACATGGTGGTGGTGAGGGTCGTGCTCCAATTGGTCGTTCTGGACCCGTTACACCGTGGGGTAAGCCTGCTCTAGGTGCTAAGACTCGTAAGAAGAAGAAGGCAAGCGATGCGCTGATTGTTCGCCGCCGTCGTCGCTCATCCAAGAGGGGTCGCGGAGGCCGTAACGCCTAATTCATGAATCAACGAATAGCTTGAGTTACCACATTTTTGTTTTCTTCATTGAACTGTTGTTAGTTTGCTGATGCCATTAGGTTTAAAGCCATGTCGCAATCGCTAAAAAAAGGTCCTTTCGTTTCTGATAAATTACTATCCAAGATTGAGGTTCTGAATTCAAAAAATGAGAAGCAGGTGATTAAAACATGGTCACGAGCTTCGACAATTCTGCCTCAGATGATTGGTCATACCATCGCAGTCCATAACGGTCGGCAGCATGTACCTGTTTATGTGACCGAGCAAATGGTTGGCCATAAGCTAGGAGAATTTGCTCCTACCCGTACCTTTAAAGGACATGCGAAAAGTGATAAAAAGGCGCGTCGCTAAGCAACTAGCTTAGAGACGTCAGCAAAATCATTCTGCTAGAGCTAGGGGAAATTATGGCTATCAATACAACAGAAGAAACAAAAGCAGTTGCTCGATATATTCGCATGTCGCCGCGCAAAGCTCGTCGTGTTTTGGATCAGATTCGAGGCCGTTCTTATCGAGAGGCTCTAATCATTCTAGAGTTCATGCCTTATCGTGCCTGTGAACCAATCCTCAAGGTGCTAAGATCCGCTGTCGCTAATGCTGAACATAATTTGGGGTTGAATCCTGCTGATTTAGTGGTGAGCCGCGCTTATGCTGATCAAGGTTCGACTTTACGGCGTTATCGGCCTAGGGCTCAAGGAAGGGCATATCAAATCCGCAAGCCAACCTGTCACATCACGGTTGCTGTGGCACCAAGCTCTGATAGAGATTAGCAATCCAAGTCATCTCTAAGTTTTTAGCATTACATTTGACAGAGGACGTATCCGTGGGACAAAAAATTCATCCAATTGGATTTAGATTAGGCGTTACGCAAGAACATCGCTCTCGTTGGTTTGCAGAAGGGCAAGCTTATCCCCAACTCCTGCAAGAGGATCACCTAATTCGGAACTATATCAATAAGAATTTGAGCAGTGCCGGGATTTCTGAAGTGCTCATCGAGCGTAAGGCTGATCAGATCGACCTTGAAGTTCGTACTGCTCGACCTGGTGTCGTTGTAGGGCGTGGTGGTAGTGGTATTGAGCAGCTACGGACTGGTTTGCAGCGAGTTCTTGAGGACAGTGATCGGCAAATCCGGATCAACGTTGTAGAAGTAGCGCGAGTCGATGCTGATGCATCTCTTGTGGCTGATTATATTGTCCAGCAGCTAGAGCGCCGTGTTTCATTTCGCCGAGTAGTTCGCCAAGCCATTCAACGCGCTCAACGCGCTGGCGTTCAGGGAATTAAGATTCAGGTGGCTGGTCGCTTGAATGGTGCTGAAATTGCTCGTTCAGAATGGACGCGTGATGGTCGTGTGCCACTGCATACGTTGCGAGCCAATATTGACTACTCCTATAAGACCGCGCAAACCACTTACGGAATATTGGGTATCAAAGTCTGGATCTTCAAGGGTGAGGTTATTCCTGGTCAAGAGGATGAATTTGCATCAGGCGCGCCACAGCCACGTCGAAAGCGGTCAGGTCGTAGGCAACAGTACGAAGATCGCTCTAGCGAGAGTTGATTGAATAAACCTGGTTGCACCGGTTAACTTGTCTCGGATTATGTAATCGTTCATCTTTGTAGAGAATTATGCTAAGTCCCAGAAGAACAAAATTTCGTAAGCAGCATCGTGGACGAATGCGCGGTATGGCAACTCGCGGCAATAATGTCAATTTTGGCGATTTTGCGCTGCAGGCTTTAGAACCTTCATGGATCACCTCTCGTCAAATTGAGGCTGCTCGTCGAGCAATGACTCGATATATTCGACGGGGTGGAAAAATCTGGATTCGAGTTTTTCCTGATAAGCCAGTAACGATGCGTCCAGCCGAAACCCGGATGGGTTCTGGTAAAGGCAACCCAGAATATTGGGTAGCTGTGGTAAAGCCAGGTCGCATCTTATTTGAAATTGCTGGTGTTCCTGAAGAAACAGCCCGTGAAGCTATGCGTTTAGCTTCGTTTAAGCTGCCAATTAAGACCAAGTTTATTGCTCGTGAGACGGAGGAATCATAGGTCATGGCTCTTCCAAAGATTAGTGAAATCAGAGATTTAAGCGCTGAAGATTTGAATGAGCAGATTCAAGCCGCGAGAAAGCAGCTTTTTGATTTGCGTTTTCAGAAGGCAACCCGCCAACTAGAAGGCAGCCATCAGTTTAAGCACACTCGCCATCGCTTGGCACAGCTTTTGACGGTTCAACGTGAACAGCAGCTTGAGCAGGCGTCTACTCAAACGGTGGATTCTAAATCTGCAAAAGTAAATTCAGAATCGACACCAGCAGCCAAAGCTGCGGATTTGAAGACAAGTGCTTCTGAAGAGGAATAAGGGGATAGCTGGATATGGCAACTAAAGAACGGGTTGGACTAGTTGTAAGTGACAAGATGGATAAGACGGTTGTTGTAGCAGTTGAGAACCGTGCGCCCCATCCCAAGTACCGCAAGATCATGGTTCGCACTCAGCGCTATAAAGTTCATGATGAGAATAATGAGTGCAAGATTGGCGATCGAGTCAGAATTCAGGAAACTCGTCCTTTAAGCCGTACGAAGCGCTGGGTCGTAACTGAAGTAGTTGAAAGCGTTGGGAACGCTTAAGGGGTTAAAAGAGGCTAGTCATGATTCAACAAGAGTCGATGCTAAATGTAGCGGACAATAGCGGAGCACGTAAGCTGATGTGTATCCGAGTATTGGGTGGTAATCGGCGCTACGCAAACGTAGGTGATGTTGTAATTGCAGTTGTGAAAGATGCCATTCCTAATATGGCAATCAAGAAGTCGGATGTTGTTCGAGCGGTGATTGTTCGAACTAAAAAGGGGCTACGGCGCGAAAGCGGTATGAGTATCCGATTTGATGACAATGCTGCGGTGATCATTAATCCAGAAGGTAATCCTCGGGGTACGCGTGTATTTGGCCCAGTGGCGCGTGAGCTTCGAGACAAGAACTTTACTAAGATTGTGTCTCTAGCACCGGAGGTATTGTGATGGCTAAACAGGCCAAAACGAAGCATAAAATGCATGTCAAGAAAGGCGATACTGTGCAGGTAATCGCAGGTCGTGATAAAGGCAAAGTTGGTGAGATTTTGGTTGCGATTCCGGAATCCAGCCAGGTGGTAGTCGAAGGTGTTAACGTTCGAACTAAGCACACTAAACCTCAACAAGAAGGTGAATCTGGGCAAATTATTACGTTTGAGGCTCCAATTCATAGCTCTAACGTGATGCTTTATTCCACTAAAGAAAAGGTGGCTAGTCGGTTCAATTACACCTTCACTGAAGACGGACGTAAAGTTCGGCAGCTGAAAAAAACTGGCGAAGTCATCGATTAATAGCTGAGATCAATTTAAACAGCTATACAGAATATTTAGTTCCCTGACCAAGCCCAGGGTAAGGAAGCAAAGATTAATGTCACAAAATCTCAAGCAACGATATCTAGAGACAATTGTTCCGAAACTGATGGATGAGTTCAAGTACTCCAATATCCATCAAGTTCCGAAGATTGAAAAGGTAACGGTAAATCGCGGATTAGGAGAAGCCTCGCAAAACGCAAAGGCTCTTGAATCATCTATTACAGAAATTGCCGTTATCACTGGGCAAAAGCCCGTGGTAACTCGAGCCAAGAAAGCGATCGCAGGTTTCAAGATCAGGCAAGGAATGCCAGTCGGAGTAATGGTAACGTTGCGTTCTGAGCGGATGTATGCCTTCTTGGATCGATTGATTGGTTTGGCATTACCTCGAATCCGAGACTTTCGAGGTGTAAGTCCTAAGAGTTTTGATGGTCGTGGAAATTATACGTTAGGGATCCGAGAGCAGTTGCTGTTTCCGGAAATCGACTACGACAACATTGATCAGATCCGAGGAATGGATATTTCAATCGTTACAACGGCCCAGACTGATGAAGAAGGTCGGGCATTGCTCAGAGAAATGGGCATGCCATTTCGGGAAAGTTGAGGCAGGTTCAGTTTAAGAGGGAACTATGGCGGCTAACGACACAATTGCGGACATGCTAACTCGCATTAGAAATTCAACACTAGCTCGACATCAAACGACTAGTGTTCCTTCCACCCGGATGACTCGTAATATTGCACGAGTCTTAAAAGAGGAAGGATTCATCAATGACTACGCTGAGTCAGGCGAAGGCGTAAAGAAAGAGCTAGTTTTATCTCTTAAATATAAGGGTAAAACTCGTCGCCCCACGATTAGTAATTTAATTCGTGTGAGTAAGCCTGGATTGCGTGTCTACTCAAACCGAAAAGAACTTCCAAGAGTTTTGGGTGGAATTGGCATTGCAATCATCTCGACTTCTAAAGGAATTATGACGGATCGAGATGCTAGGCAACAGGGAATTGGTGGTGAAGTCCTTTGTTACGTCTGGTAATTCTTTTCACTTCATCTTGGGAGATGAATATGGTGAAGGCCATTTTCTTAGCCACTAAATTTTGTTAGATGCCGAGTTTTGTCGGAGATTGGAGTCATGTCTCGTATTGGTAAGCGTCCAATTAGTATTCCTCAAAAGGTCACTGTTTCAATTGATGGTCAAAATGTTGTAGTCAAGGGGCCGAAGGGAGAGTTGTCTCGAACTCTTCCTTCAGGCGTCATGGTTGAGCAGGATAATGATTCGATCTTAGTCAGGCGTGCAGATGAGTCGCGGGCAGCTCGTCAAAGGCACGGCTTATCTCGTACTCTTGTTGCCAATATGGTTGAGGGAGTTTCAAACGGCTTTGAGCGACGATTAGAGATTCAGGGTGTTGGCTATCGAGCTCAAGTTCAAGGTCGTAACCTAATTCTCAATGTTGGATATAGCAATCCTGTCACGATTGAACCGCCAGATGGAATTCAATTTGCTGTAGAGAATAACACTAACGTGATTGTTAGCGGCATTAATAAAGAAATCGTAGGCAATATTGCTGCAAAAGTGCGAGCTGTTCGTCCTCCTGAACCTTATAAAGGTAAAGGAATTCGGTACTCCGGAGAGTTTGTCAGACGCAAGGCTGGTAAAGCAGGGAAGAAATAAGAATGAAAACGTCTCGTAAACTATCAACACAACGTCGTCACGCTCGTATCCGCCGTAAGCTAACGGGTACTTCTGAGCGCCCTCGCTTGGCTGTCTTTCGTTCTAATCAGCATATCTATGTCCAATTGATTGATGATGCTAATCATCAAACATTGGCTTCAGCCTCAACTGTTGATCCGGAATTGCGTTCTAGTTTGTCGTCTTTAAGCAAGACTTGCGAGTCTTCTGCGCAGGTTGGTCGATTGATTGCAGAGCGTGCGATCGCAAAAGGAATTAAGCAAGTTGTTTTTGACAGAGGTGGCAACCTTTATCATGGACGAGTCAAGGCTCTTGCCGAAGCCGCTCGTGAAGGCGGCCTTAATTTCTAGATAAGGCTTCATCAATCTTGCATCTAAACATCTAAGCCTCCTTGTGGAGCCTAAACCGCACGAACTAAGGAATTTAGCTATGGCACCTCGTAACAAGAAAAGTAAAAGCAGAGAAAAGGAAACAGATTGGCAAGAGCGAGTCGTGCAGATTCGCCGAGTAACCAAAGTTGTCAAAGGTGGTAAAAAGCTGAGCTTTAGAGCCATCGTAGTCGTAGGTAATGAAAGAGGACAAGTTGGCATCGGTGTAGGCAAAGCAAGTGATGTAATTGGAGCCGTAAAGAAAGGTGTTGCAGACGGCAAAAAGCACCTGATTGATGTTCCACTGACAAAGTCCAATTCTATACCTCATCCCTCCAAAGGTCGGGCTGGTGGAGCACGAGTGATGATGCGTCCTGCGGCACCAGGTACAGGGGTAATTGCCGGTGGTGCAGTTAGAACTGTTCTAGAATTAGCGGGTGTTCGCAATATTTTGGCTAAGCAGTTGGGTTCCAACAATCCACTCAATAACGCCCGAGCAGCTGCAGATGCGCTCGCTGCTCTCAGAACCTTTTCAGAAGTGGCTGAAGAGAGAGACATCGCTGTTGAGCGATTGTATGCTTAGCTGTAGGCGACAACAACTTTAACTAGAGCACTGCTGCTCTAACGAAGGCGATTAATGAAGGGAGACAAGCCAAAATGAGACTACAAGATGCATTGCCTAAATCAGGTTCTAGCCATCGTCGACGTCGTGTTGGCCGTGGTATTTCTGCTGGACAAGGAGCAAGCTGCGGATTTGGAATGCGCGGCCAAAAATCTCGCTCTGGCAGTGGTACAAGGCCTGGGTTTGAGGGAGGACAGCTGCCTCTATATCGCCGGATTCCCAAGCTCAAGCATTTTCCAATTGTTAACCAAAGCAACTACACTATTGTCAACGTGGGCCAGTTGTCCGGTTTGAAGGATGGCGCAACTGTAACGTTAGAGTCCTTGATCGAGTCAGGAATTGTTACTTCTAACGATGGCCCTTTAAAAGTTTTAGGGAATGGTAGCGTTGATATAAAGCTTACCGTTATTGCCTCTGCTTTTACAGCTTCAGCAAAGGAAAAAATAGAAGCAGCTGGCGGAAAGTGTGAAAGCTCGTCATGAATAGCTGCTGACAACAACATCGGTTGAAAATGTCATACTAAATAATGCTGGTTATAGTTCAGCGCTATTTACAGCCCTTTTAAACTTATTGACTTCAAACAGCATCATAGAGGTGGCAACATAATGGTAGTCAGTCCAAGAGGTAAGACTCCAACTGCCCAAGAAACGTTTACGCAAATGGCTCAAGCTGCTGGCCTCCGCGGTCGGTTACTTTTAACCATTGGCATGCTTATCATCGTTCGCTTAGGTATCTTTCTTCCGGTTCCTGGAATTGATAGGGATGCTTTTCGAGCTGCGATTGAAAACAGCAATATTGGCGGTGTAATTGGTTTCCTTGACGTGTTTGCAGGTGGTGGACTCAGGGCACTCGGCATCTTTGCCTTAGGGATTATCCCCTACATTAATGCTTCCATCATCATGCAGTTACTTACAGCAGCCATTCCAGCGCTGGAAGATCTCCAGAAAAATGAAGGGGAAGCCGGGAGACGCAAGATTTCTCAAATTACTCGCTATGTTGCTTTGGGCTGGGCACTGCTACAAAGCACTCTGCTATCAACTTTCCTCTTGAGTGAGTATGCCTATGAGCCTGGAGTGATGTTCGTGGCAGAAACAGCTCTAGCGTTAACAGCTGGATCCATGTTTGTTATGTGGGTTGGTGAACTCATAACAGAGCGAGGCATTGGCAATGGAGCATCCTTATTGATTTTCGTCAGTATTGTGTCTACCTTGCCACGCTCTTTAGGCCAAACAATTAGTTTGGCTAGTGAAGATAGTAGTGCTGTGGGAGGTGTGATCATATTACTCCTCGTTTTCTTGGCCATGATTGTTGGAATCGTATTTGTTCAAGAAGGGACAAGGCGGATCCCAATCATCTCTGCTAGGCGGCAAGTTGGTCGGAGATTGTATCAAGAAAAGAGCAGTTACTTACCTTTAAGGCTGAATCAAGGTGGAGTGATGCCAATCATTTTTGCATCTGCTGTGTTGGTTTTGCCCCTCTCTTTGACTCAGTATGTTGAAAACCCAGCCTTGAGCCAGTTTTTGAGCAAATACTTTAGCCCTACTTCTTGGCTCTATGTGTTGATGTACTTGCTGCTCATTCTATTTTTTAGCTACTTCTACGCATCCCTAGTAGTCAATCCCGAAGATATGTCAAAGAATCTCAAAAAAATGGGTGCGAGCATTCCAGGAATTCGTCCTGGTAAGGCAACGAGTGAGTATATCAGCCGTGTACTCAACCGCTTGACATTTCTTGGGGCCGTTTTCTTAGGCTTGGTAGCAGTTATCCCGACAGCAGTTGAAAGTGCAACACGAGTTCAGACATTTCGAGGCTTAGGCGCAACATCTTTGTTGATCTTGGTTGGGGTGGCTATCGATACTGCTAAGCAGATCCAAACTTACGTTATTTCTCAGAGATATGAAGGGATGGTGAAGCAGTAGTGGTCAAGGTCATATTTTTAGGTCCTCCTGGAGCAGGAAAAGGAACTCAGTCTAAGGAAATTGCTACATCATTTGAGATCCCTCATATTTCGACGGGAGACATTCTTCGGCAGGCTGTTGCTAATCAAACTGAACTCGGTAAAGCTGCTCAAACATATATGGAAGAAGGCGAGCTTGTCCCAGATAGCTTGATTTTGGACTTGATCCGCGATCGGCTCGCTCAGCCTGATGCTCAGAAAGGTTGGATATTAGATGGTTTCCCTCGTAATCTTACACAAGCAAAATTCTTAAATGATTTGCTTGGCAAGATTGGTATGGATTATGACTCTGTCGTAAATCTTGAAGTGCCTGATCAGATTTTGGTTGAGCGCTTAGTAGGGCGTGGACGAAATGACGATACCAAAGAGGTAATTGAGCATCGGCTAGATGTATATCGAGAACAAACAGCTCCTGTTATTGGCTTTTATCAAAATCTTCAGAAGCTTGTTTTAATCAATGGAAATCAAGCACTGGAAGACGTTACGAAGGATATTTATCGTAAACTTGCATTGAGTGAATGAGATGTCAAAATAAAAGATCAAAATAGAGAGATTTCTGTTTGCTTGAGCTCTAGGTTTGTTACTAACTATTTATAGCGTTTTGTTTAGTCAAGTTATAGTTTTCACTAGCGTTTAGGAGGGGTTGTCTTGTCAAAACAAGACCTAATTGAGATGGAAGGCACGGTAACCGAATCTTTACCTAATGCCATGTTTCGGGTCGATCTTGATAATGGATTCAATGTCTTAGCTCATATTTCAGGGAAGATACGCCGTAACTATATTAAGATTTTGCCTGGCGATCGCGTTAAGGTGGAATTGACTCCCTATGACCTTACTAAAGGTCGAATAACTTATCGGCTTCGGAAAAAGTAGTGCTCTTATAATCATCGCTCTACAAGTTGGCTGTCTAGTTGAGAACTTTTTGTCCATTGCACACGCTCTGAGATGGAATAGCTTGCTGAGTCCGTATCTCAGAGTTTCTACCATGCCTGATATGATAGTTGATCCGTAGTTTAGTGGAAAGAGACATGAAAGTTAGAGCTTCAGTTCGCAGGATGTGTGAAAAATGCCGAGTCATTCGGCGAAAAGGCCGTGTAATGGTCATTTGCGACAACCCAAAACATAAGCAACGTCAAGGATAGGTAACTGCTATCCAATCTGGTTGGCAGAAAGAATACAGAGGGATTTGAGGAACTTAGAGTATGGCTAGAATAGCTGGAGTAGATCTTCCAAGAGATAAACGGGTTGAGATTGGTTTAACCTACATCTATGGTATTGGTTTAACCCGATCAAAAGAAATTTTAGAAAAAACCAATGTTGATCCCGATATCCGCGTTAAGGACTTGAGCGATGCTCAGGTTGCAGCCTTACGGGAATCAATCGAAGCCAACTATGAGGTTGAAGGTGATCTCCGTCGGCTTGAAAACATGAATGTTAAGCGCCTCATGGATATTGGATCTTATCGAGGACGCCGTCATCGGGCTGGCTTGCCGGTCAGGGGGCAGAACACCAGAACAAATGCTAGAACCCGTCGGGGGACACGTCGAACTGTATCTGGTAAGAAAAAAGCTCCGAAGAAGTAAGTCGATGACATCGAAGGAATTTCCTTCAAGCGCTTCTCCAGCTCAAGTTTTTGAATTCAAGGATTAAAGTACTATGGCACGCCAGTCACCTAAACGCTCAGGTGCACGTAAACAAAAGAAGAATGTTCCAAGTGGTGTGGCTCACATCCAGTCTACTTTTAATAACACTATTGTGAGCATCACTGATGTATCTGGAGAGGTTATTTCCTGGGCCTCTTCTGGTTCTAGTGGATTCAAAGGAGCAAAGAAAGGAACTCCTTTCGCTGCTCAGACAGCAGCAGATTCAGCTGCTCGTCGGGCCATGGATCAAGGAATGCGTCAAATAGAAGTTATGGTCAGTGGGCCTGGTTCAGGTCGAGAAACGGCGATTCGAGCTCTTCAAGGGGCTGGGCTTGAGATTACACTCATCCGAGATGTGACTCCCATACCTCACAATGGATGCCGTCCACCAAAACGTCGGCGCGTTTAATTTTTCTTTTTTGCATGCTGAACAACATTAAGCAAAAGCTGCTGTTGCGAGTTCGAAGACTTTCGATATCATCATTTGCAGTTGTTCACTGCTTGAGAGTGACGGATGGATGACTGTAGCTGGAGGTATTATCATGGCGCATTTTCAGGTTGAATGTTTAGAGTCTACAACTGAGGATGGTCAAGAGCAACATAGTCAGTTTGTTCTAGAACCGTTGGAGCGAGGCCAAGGAACAACAGTAGGGAATGCTCTTAGACGCGTGCTTCTCTCGAATTTAGAAGGTTCGGCGATTACTGCTGTCAGAATTGCAGGTGTAACGCATGAGTTTGCAACTGTGCCCGGTGTTCGTGAAGATGTTCTAGACATCCTTTTAAACATCAAAGAGGTTGTTCTCCGTAGCTATTCGTCTCAGCCTCAAATTGGTCGGCTTCTTGTACAAGGACCTGCCACGGTGACGGCAGGTAACTTTGATTTGCCTTCCGAAGTCGATTTGATTAATGGTGATCAGTACGTTGCTACTGTTGCTGATGGTGCGACTTTGGAGATGGAGTTCCGTATTGAGCGAGGTCGAGGTTATCGCTCGGTTGAGCGTGGCCGTGATGAATCATCTGCACTCGATTTTATGCAAATCGATACTATCTTTATGCCAGTCCGCAGAGTCAACTATACTGTTGAAGATGCAAGGGTGGGGGGATCGCTAGAAAAAGACCGCTTAATCCTTGATATTTGGACTAACGGTAGTCTCACTCCCCAGGAGGCATTAGGTCAAGCTGCAGCCATACTAGTTGATTTGTTTAATCCGCTCAAGGATATTACCGTTGAGCCGACACCAGATGTTGAGCATGAGGAAGAAGATCCGGCTAATCAGATTCCCATTGAGGAGTTGCAACTGTCGGTACGAGCTTATAACTGTCTGAAGCGAGCTCAAATCAACTCTGTTTCTGATCTGCTTGATTACAGCCAAGAAGATCTTCTAGAGATCAAGAATTTTGGACAAAAGTCTGCTGAAGAGGTCATCGAAGCGCTGCAAGTGCGCTTGGGCATTACTCTTCCGTTAGAAAAGCCCGCCAAAAACTCCTAGAGTTTAGCGTGTTCTCCGGGTTTTTACTTGCCATTTTCCACTGTCGTAAAGCTATAGAACTTGCAAGGAAGTAGAAATTATGCGTCACCGCTGTCGTGTTCCTCAGTTGGGACGGCCTGCAGATCAGCGTCGGGCACTCCTGAGGTCTCTTACAACTGAATTGATTCGTAATGGTCGTATTACGACAACCAAGGTACGAGCTAAAGCTGTTAGATCTGAGGCTGAGCGAATTATCACTTTAGCCAAGGATGGTTCTCTAAGCGCTCGACGTGCTGCGTTGGGATATTTGTATGACAAACAACTAGTTCATGCGTTATTTGAACAAGTTGGTAGTCGCTATGGCGATCGCAACGGTGGATATACCCGTATCCTCCGAACGGTTCGTCGCCGGGGGGACAACGCTGAGATGGCAATTATTGAGCTGACTTAACGTTTCAGCTTTTACTAGTGCTGCTTGGCTTTGATTTCCTATGACTCTGCTAACTAACTCCAACACGCTGGTCGCAGACGTCAATAATTTAGACCATTCTCGTATTAGCACCCGCCGAATTGCACTAGTAGTTCAGTATAACGGTGCTAATTTTCATGGCTGGCAACGGCAACCTAATCATCGAACTGTACAGGCAGAAATAGAATCTCTCCTTGAGGAAATTCTAGGTGCTCGTACAGTTGTCTACGCTGCGGGACGAACTGATACAGGGGTGCATGCAGCTGCACAGGTGGCGCATTTTGACACTTCGTCTTTAGTCCCTCCCCACCGCTGGGCAAGTATCTTAAATCGACGATTACCGTCTGATGTGGTGGTGCGTGCATCGGCTGAAGTTCCTCATTATTGGCACGCTCAGTTTTCGGCCCTATGGCGTCGTTATCGCTATATGATCTATACTGATAAACTGCCCAATGTGTTTGTGCAGCATCTTGCCTGGCACTATTATTCAGCGCCACTCGATGCCAACAACATGCAAGCGGCTTTGAAGCCTTTGGCTGGCAGACATGATTTATCGGCGTTTCGTCGTGCTGGTTCTAAGCGAGTCCACTCTTGGGTTGATATTCAAGCTGCTGAGTGTTGGCGTCAAGGAGCGTTTGTAACCGTTGAAATCCAAGCCAATGGGTTTCTATATGGGATGATTCGCTTGATTATGGGGCTGTTAGTGGAAGTGGGAATCGGAGATTATTCTCCTGAATACTTCACCGATCTTTGGCAAATGAAACGGCGAGATTTAGTTAAGTCAGCTGCTCCATCACACGGCCTGTGTTTGCTGCGAGTCGGTTATGCTGAATTTCCTTTTTCTAAGTCAGTTTGGTTTGATGCGCAGCCCCAGTTTCAGTAAGCCTCTAGAATCTGGCTTGTAATGCCATGCTGCTTGATCTATTTGCTTGAGTTTGGTCTAGTACGTGATTGAAGTATAGATGCTGCTCTTGCATTCCTCTAGTTTGTTGTTCCTTTGTAAACCTACTATGACTAAGACATATACACCTCCTGTAAATTCGGTCGAGCAGAAATGGTATGTAGTGGATGCAGCCGACCAAAGACTGGGACGGCTGGCCACTGAGATCGCGAATGTTCTGCGAGGCAAGAATAAGCCTGAGTACACTCCGCATATGGATGTTGGTGATTTTGTTGTTGTAATCAATGCCGAGAAGGTTGTTGTGACGGGTCGGAAGCCTTCACAGAAGCTGTATCGTCGCCATTCAGGTCGCCCGGGCGGGATGAAAACTGAGACCTTCCAACACCTGCAATCTCGTATTCCTGAGCGAATTATTGAGCAAGCTGTAAAAGGCATGCTGCCCAAGAATTCACTGGGACGTAAGTTGTTCACAAAGCTTAAGGTGTATGCTGGTTCATCTCACCCGCATGCCGCACAAAAGCCTGAAGTACTCGCAGTTCAAACTATTCCTGGAGGACAGAAGTAATGCAAGCTACAGCTAATAGCGATCGCGTAATGTACTGGGGAACTGGACGGCGCAAATCGTCCGTGGCGCGTGTCCGTCTAGTACCTGGTAGCGGCAATTTAGTTATTAATGGCCGCCCTGGCGATAATTATCTCCAGTACAATGCGGCGTATCTTGCTTCTGCTAAAGCTCCGCTGGAGACGCTAGGCTTAGAGGGGGAGTATGATGTGCTGGTCAACGTCAATGGTGGCGGTCTGACCGGACAGGCTGATGCTATTCGTTTGGGCGTAGCTCGTGCGCTTTGTCAGCTTGATCCTGCAAACCGTAAGCCCTTAAAAATTGAGGGATACCTGACTCGCGATCCCCGAGCCAAAGAACGTAAGAAGTATGGTTTGAGAAAGGCTCGTAAAGCGCCTCAATACTCAAAGCGTTAATGCGATCGCAGCTTGTTTACGCAGCTTAAGTTACTCAAATCAATTAAGTTGTTAGTTTTCTATCAAAATCCGTTAAAAGATTGCTGGAGGAATAATCATGCCAAAGCCAGATATTCATCCTCAGTGGTATCCTGAGGCAAAGGTTTACTGCAATGGCGAAGTCGTCATGACCGTTGGTTCAACTCAACCTGAAATTCATGTTGACGTTTGGTCTGGAAACCATCCGTTTTATACAGGCACCCAAAAGATCATTGACACTGAGGGACGGGTTGAACGTTTCTTGAGAAAATACGGCATGATCGATGCCGAACAGTCTAATACTGAATCAGAATAGTAATAGTTGCTGATGCTTCTAAAGCTTTCAGTTTAGTATTGACTTAAGTGATGTTGGCTAGTTTGTTGGGTCACATCACTTTTACTGATTCGCTGCATACAGCTTTGAGAGAGGTCGTGTATCGGAAGTAGCAGGTCAGTAACTGTAACGAATTGAACTTTCTCGCTTCCGTGTTTTTATGGCTGAAACGTACCTGCTCGATAAACTCAACTCGGTAGAGCAAACTTTTCAAGAGTTGACTCGCCGCTTAGCTGATCCGGATGTTGCTACGGATCCAGTTGAGTTGCAGCGTGTAGCAAAGGCTCGTTCTTCTTTAGAAGAAACGGTGATGACGTTTCGTACCTGGAAGGAAAAGAAAGAAGAACTATCTGGAGCAAAGCAGGTTTTGAAAGAGTCTGCCAGCGATCCAGAGCTGCGCGAGATGGCCAGCCTAGAAGTACAAGAGCTAGAGGCTGAGTTAGAGCGGTTAGAAGAACGCTTAAAAGTTCTGTTGCTGCCTCGCGATCCCAACGATGATAAGAACATCATGCTAGAAATTCGCGCTGGAACTGGGGGGGATGAAGCCTCCATTTGGGCGGGTGATTTGCTGCGGATGTATTCTCGATATGCTGAAGGGCACGGCTGGAAGGTCAAACTGGTTAGCGAATCTGTTGCGGACATGGGTGGATTTAAAGAAGTAATTCTTGAAATCCAAGGCGATCAAGTCTACAGCGAGCTAAAGTTTGAGGCTGGCGTTCATCGCGTTCAGCGCGTACCGGTGACGGAAGCCGGAGGACGAGTTCACACGTCTACTGCGACCGTTGCGGTAATGCCTGAAGTAGACGACGTGGAAGTAGAGATCGATTCGAAAGATATCGAAGTCTCAACGGCTCGTTCTGGCGGAGCGGGTGGACAGAACGTAAACAAGGTTGAAACAGCAGTGGACTTGTTCCATAAGCCGACAGGTATTCGTATTTTTTGTACAGAAGAGCGATCGCAGCTGCAAAACCGAGAACGAGCTATGCAGATCCTGCGAGCTAAGCTGTATGAAATGAAGCTGCGTGAACAGCAGAAAGCGGTTACGTCGATGCGGCGTTCTCAGGTTGGGACAGGGGCCCGCTCTGAGAAAATTCGCACCTATAACTACAAAGATAATCGCGTTACCGATCATCGTCTTCAGCAAAACTTTTCTCTAACTCCGGTACTAGAAGGAGATCTGGAGGAAATTATTCAATCTTGTATTACTCAGGATCAGCAAGAACAGCTTGAAAAACTAGCGGCAGATTCATCTGAGACGGTTTCGATTTAAGTTAGCTGTTGGCATACTGAAAATTAAGTAAAAGATAGAGGCGGGTGGTATGGTAGCACCCGCCTCTATCTTTTTATTGCATTGGAACCCTAGTCACTTTATTCTGCTGGTGAAGCTTCTTCATTTTCAGCATCATCATCAGAGCTACTACCATTTAGACGTTCTTCGCGCAGTCTAAAAAACTCGGTGGCAGCATCACCCATGCGTTCTTGTTGCCGAAGCTGATACTGCTCCATCGTTGTGCCATTGGATAAATTGAAGCGATGAAAGAAATCCATAGCGTCGCCAATACCAGCTTCGCCACCGGAGAAGACGCCATCAGGGCTGTCTTGAGTTCCAAGTCCTTCCAAGGGATCAATATCAGATGCGGTTTGCGCTGCAATCGGAAGCGATACCCCAATCGCTAGCGAACCGACGCTGACAAGAGCAGCAATATTCCGAGCTAACCGTGATGTGTGGATTTTCAACATATTAAAGACTCCTCACCCAAGCTGAAGCAAGTAATTTGAAAAGGATAGAGATGACATCAATAGTAAAGTACAGCTGCACTTTACTATCTATGGTAGCAGTGACGAAGTTTTGAGTAATTTGCTCCCAGTGTAACACTGGATTCTAACTGCGCTGGTGCAGACAATTTGTGTTGAAGCTTTGGCGACTTATGCCATTCGTCGACGGAGTAAGGGCTGGATGAGGGTAAGTGCGATCGCACTAAATCCTACCAAGATTGCTAGTGCTACTCCCATCGTGACTGACCCAAAAGGAGCCTGTAGAACAACGCTACCTAACGACCAGTCGCTGTGCAGATATACATAGCGAATTGGCTCAATGGCATAGGTGAGAGGATTCAAGCTGGCGACGAACTGTAACCATTGGGGCATAAAGGATAGAGGTACTAGGGCTGTACTGGAAAATAGTAGCGGTAGGTTGGTCACAAAAATGACGGCGATCAGTTCAATGTGACCTGGTAAAGCAAAGGACAAGCCTAAACTTAAAGCTGTGACACCCAATACCAGTAGCATGACGATCCCTACAACTAGGGCTAGACCCAGGGGATCGGGCAGTCCTGCACCTAGGAGAGCGCTCATGGCGATAATGGCGGCGGTTTGAATTAAGCTCATGACCGCGATAAAAATGGCTGAGGCGAAAACAATTGAAAAGCGGGATGCTAGTGGTGCTACGAGCAGTCGGTTGAGAAAGCCAAATTCGCGATCGAACATGACGGGCAGACCTGCATTAAGTGCGCCACCGAAAGCGGTGAAAACGATAATGCCTGCACCTAAAAACTGGCCGTAGTTTTGACTCTCACCAAAGAGTCCCTGCGGTACGTTTTGAAATAGCGCGCCGAATAGAATCAGCCACATTAGCGGCTGCACAACGCCAGCGATCAAGGTTGATGGCCGCCGCTGGAGCTGAATAAATAAGCGCTTAGTCAGCGCAGCCGTTTCTTGAAAGAAGTCGCCGGAAAATAGGCCAGTGGATTTTTGGGATGTCGCTTCAGTCTGCTTCCACTGGCGGATTTGGGGATTGTCGATTTTAGATTTGGATGGAGTAACCGTGCTACTCATGGCAGATCCTCGTTACGTCTTGCTGATTTGGCAGGAGTTGACTGTAGAGATTAAAAGCGGTGGGCAGTGCCCACCCGACAAGAGTTTTAAGTTCCTTTCATAGCTTGCTTTCGCTCGGCCTTCAGGTCACGCTGACCAGATGCAGCGAGTTCGGCGTCGTTAATCGTGCGACCCGTTGCGGCTAGGTAAACATCATCTAGGCTGGGGCGGGATTGAGAGATCCCAAAGGTAGGCAGGCCAGCAGCCTGTAGCTTTTGCTGAATGGTGATTAGTGCATCGTCTTGCGGCGTGACGACTAAATTAATGGAGTTGCCTTGAGCCTCATTGACGATCACTTCTTGCACAAAGGGCAAATCATTCAAAATCCTTTTTGCCTGCGCCACTTCTTCGTCGGGCGTAAATTCGCGAATCCGGAGCGTTACCCGATCGCCGCCCACTTGATCTTTCAATTCAGACGGTGTACCCGATGCAATGACGATCCCCTTATCAATAATTGCCACACGATCAGCCAAGATATCGACTTCTTCTAAATAATGACTCGTAATTAATACAGTTGTGCCGTTGTCTCGTAGCTGCCGCAAGAAACTCCAGACGGCTGAACGGCTTTCGATATCTAGACCAACAGTGGGTTCATCCAGCACTAGCACATCCGGCTGATGCAGCATGCCGGCAGCGAGATCTAAGCGCTTGCGAATTCCGCCAGAATAGTTGCCTGTTTTCTTATCGGCCCAGTCGCCAATTTCCAGCAGGTCAATCAGCTGATTAATGCGATCGCGCATAAGAGATTTGGGCAGATGATACAGAGCGGCCTGAAGTTCTAATAACTCGCGCCCAGTCAATACCTTATCGAGCGCAACTTCTTGGGCCACATAGCCCAACCGCTGCCGCGCAAAGGTGGGATTCTCTAGGACAGATACCCCAGACACTTCGATGCGACCTGCATCCGGTGTCGCTAACGTGCAAAGACACCGAATTGTGGTGGTTTTTCCGGCACCATTGGGGCCGAGCAGGCCAAAGATTTCACCCGGTTCGATTTGAAGAGATACGTCTCGAACAGCCTGCACCGTTCCATAGCTCTTCTGGAGATTTTCGATTACAACCGCTGCCATAGAAAACGACAAACTCGTTTTATACTTACAGGTTTATTCTAGGTAATCATGCGCAATCTTGCCGGGAAGAAAACACTAAACCTTTAAGACTCTCCATTCGACGCAGGGTCTGGGCAGGTTTGATTGGCAAAATCGCATCGATAAATGTGTTGTTCTTGCCAACTGAGCGGAATCTCCAACAAGTCGCGAGTACCCGTGATGCCCTGACCCAGGAAGAACAAGAGCGCGATGCTATTGAGGATGATGTGGGTGCGACGCCATGATTTGGAGCGATAGATTTCTGGCAGGATGGCGACTGAGACAATCATCAACGTGGCGGCAATCATGCCGTAGTAATAGTGGGAAACCTGCCACTCATAGCCCCGACGAAATACGCCATCCTGGCAGCCCAAAATAATCAGTCCAGCGGTGGTCAATGCGGCAAAAACGGCTCGCCAGAGCTTGGCCTGTGCCCGATAGAGCAGTGCCATACAGGCGATGGTTGCCACAAACATCAGCGCAATAAACGCTACCTGAAACGGCCCTTCCGTCCATAGATTATTGCGGATGATGTTTTTGAAGATGGGATAGGCCAAACCTATTAGCGCTAAACCGACAACGGCTCCAGCCAGCCAACGACCGATCTGGACATGCTCACGTCCAACAACGGGTGGAATTTTGCTTTTCTCTTTGGCCTCAGCTTGTAAACGGCGTTGACGGGTCTGCCAGGCAAAGTAGCTGGTGATGCCAATTAGGGGAAAGACCAGAATAACTGCGATCGCAGGATGAAGTAATCGGAGCCAATCAACTGTAGTCATAAATCAACCTTTAACGCTTGTTGTTTACCATAAACGCGGTTGTCACTGGACTGGATGATTTTTAGTTCAGAACTGGGCAACAATTTTTTCAGCAAATTCTCAGATAAATCTCAGTTTGTTGTGGTGACTATAAATCAGGAAAGCAAGGTGTGGATAATCCGCGTTGAATTAGTCTGCTAAAAGAATAAGGGATTGTACAGTTTTTTGTTGATCGTTGTTCGGATTCAGCTCTAATCCAAGAATTTGCTCTGAATAAAGATATTTGTGGCAAAGGTGGAGCTAGGAAACCGATTTGCTTTTTACAGCGTAGACGTATTGAAGAAAATAACAGTGGATAGTTGAACCGCGTATGTTAAGTATCTATGACTATCAATAGATTGACGAGGTTAGTTTGAGTCGTTAAAAAAACATCTGAAGCAATAAAAACGCGATCGCGGTCGAATTCTACTGTCTTTATTTAAACGAAATAGGGCAGCAAATACTTATCACTGCATTATTCAACGCGACTGAGTGATATGTCATTATTCCTGATGGTTTCACCATGCCATTGATTGTTCTTCCGTAACTGATGAAACCTCTATAGGCTGGGCTGTTTGTCATAGGAAATCATGACTTTTCTAGAAAAACTGGAACGCGATCGCGTTCCTCAAACCAAGCGGCGTCCGAGTGGCATCTTGGGTATTCCCATTGCTACGGCTGTCATGGTCGCCATTGTTTTAGTTTCAGGTGCGGTGGTCATAGCTTGGTTTGCCGGAGAAGGGCGAATCAACGCCATTTTTAACCAAATTAATATGCTCCAGCAGCAACCGCCTATCTGGCTAGAGGTGCCGATGATGACCACCAGCTATTTGCTAGCTCCTATGGTAGTGCTGTTTTTGGTGGCCTTTGCGATTACTAAAATTTCACCCGAACCGCGCCCTTGGTCGCGGTTTATCGTGGTGTCGATTTTGTTGCTGCTGGTCGGTCGCTATCTGCTGTGGCGATCGCTGTCAACATTGAATCTGGATACGCCATTAAATGGTGTTTTCAGCTTAGGTCTGTTTGCAATGGAACTGCTGGGGCTGACGGGCAGCATCATCCAGCTTGTGCTGATCCTGCGTGCCCGCGATCGCCACCGCCAAGCAGACGAAATGGCGGTTGCCGTTGCGGAAAGTACCTACTTGCCGTCGGTTGATGTACTGATTCCCACCTATGATGAGCCTGCGTTTATCCTGCGCCGCACCATCATTGGCTGTCAGGCGATGGACTACCCCAGCAAAACGGTTTACCTGCTGGACGATACCCGTCGGCCTGAAATTCGATCCTTGGCGCAGGAACTGGGCTGCCATTATGTCACCCGTCCGAATAATGACCATGCCAAAGCGGGCAATCTTAACCATGCGATCGCACAAACGCAGGGTGAACTGATTGCCTCATTTGATGCTGACTTTGTGCCGACGCGCAACTTCCTCAAGCGCACGGTTGGTTTCTTTCAGACTACGAATACAGCCTTAGTGCAAACCCCACAGAGCTTCTATAACCCCGATCCGATTGCCCGCAATCTGGGTTTGGAAGACATTCTGACCCCGGATGAAGAGGTGTTTTATCGCCAAATTCAACCGATGCGAGATGGAGCAGGCAGTGTGGTTTGCTCAGGTACCTCGTTTGTGGTGCGCCGCAGTGCGCTACAGGCCGCAGGCGGATTTGTCACAGATTCGATCAGCGAAGACTACTTTACAGCCGTTCAACTGGCCGCCAAAGGATATGACATTATTTACCTGGACGAAAAGCTGAGTGCGGGATTAGCGGCTGAAAGTATTGCTGCTTATGCTGTGCAGCGTTTACGTTGGGCGCGAGGTACGCTACAGTCCTTTTTTATTGACTCCAACCCGCTTACGATTCCAGGTTTAACGCTGATGCAGCGGCTAGGCCATTTTGAGGGCATTCTGCACTGGTTTACCAGCCTATCGCGAATTGTGTTCCTACTCATGCCGCTGGCCTATTCATTTCTTGGCGTCATTCCGATTCGGGCGTCCATCACGGAATTACTGTACTTTTTCTTGCCCTACTATTTAGTGCAGATTACGGTATTCGCTTGGCTGAATCGCCATTCCCGCTCAGCCCTGCTTTCAGATGTTTACTCGCTCGTTCTGGTGTTTCCGCTGGCGATCACCGTATTACAAGCCATGTTTCTGCCGTTTTATGGAGGTGGGTTCAAAGTCACGCCCAAAGGCAGCGCTAGCGATCGCTTTAACTTCAACTGGAAACTCGCTTGGCCGTTGGTGATTACGTTTGTCCTGACGGCCTTTAGCCTGTGGCGCAACTTGGGCATGTGTATGGTCAAGGGCAACTGGCTGACGACGGTGCCGCCCGAAATGGCAGCGCAGATTCGCGGCATGGGAGTTGGCTGGATCTGGAGCGCTTACAACCTCTTAATGCTAGGCATCACGCTGATCATTCTGCTGGATACTCCGCTCTTGGATGTCTATACTTGGTTCGACTTACGGCGAGTGGTGCGGCTCTGGATTGTCGATGCGGTCGGCGAATTGTCTGATCAAACCTGGTGGGGCATCACCACGATGATTTCTGAAACAGGCGCGCAAATCGCCGTCACTCAGGGCGGCTTACCCCGGCTGTCGAGAGGTGAAACGTTGCCCGTTGAGCTGGAAATTGTTGAGGAACAGCTTCACCTACAGGGAACATTGGTTGGTGATGGTATGGATGGCGAATTTCCCTGTGTTCAAGTTTCGTTTGCACCTTACAGCCTTGAGCATCAGCGACGTCTCGTCGAAACGCTCTACTGTCGTCCGGGCCAGTGGAAGCGCTGGAAAACTCCTGGTGAACTTCAGTCACTCTGGCTGATGCTGCGCATTCTGTTTCGTGCCCGTATTCTGACCCGTAACACTCAGGTTAAGGTGACGACTGTGGCTAAAACATAGCCGTTGCGAGTTTGAGTGCAAAACCTTCTTTACATTCTTCACAGAATTTTGCTCCCCCGGCTCCCCTGCCCCCAGGCCTGTAATATTCTGCACAGCATTCGTAACTCAGCGTTTGCAGGCTTTTCGCTTTAACCATCCCCAACTTATTCCCTCTATCGATAGAACTTATCTAATATTCCTTTACAAACCGCAATAATTTCGTTAATGTAAGTACATACATAACAAAGCCGTTCGTCTTTTACAGATGAGCGCATTCACTCAAACAACGTAGATAACGGACTTATTTCACTATGACGACTACCTTACAGCAGCGCAGTAGCGCCAACCTGTGGGAGCGGTTCTGTCAGTGGGTAACCAGCACCGATAACCGCCTCTATGTAGGCTGGTTCGGCGTGTTGATGATCCCCACCCTGTTAACCGCGACCACCTGCTTCGTGATTGCATTTATTGCAGCACCCCCCGTTGATATCGACGGCATCCGTGAGCCCGTAGCTGGCTCCCTGATGTACGGCAACAACATCATCTCCGGTGCTGTTGTTCCTTCTTCCAATGCTATCGGTCTGCACTTCTACCCCATCTGGGAAGCCGCTTCCCTTGATGAGTGGTTGTACAACGGTGGCCCGTACCAGTTGGTAATTTTCCACTTCCTCATTGGCGTCTTCTGCTACATGGGACGTGAGTGGGAACTCTCTTACCGTCTGGGCATGCGTCCTTGGATTGCAGTCGCCTACTCTGCACCGGTTGCAGCAGCATCTGCAGTCTTCTTGATTTACCCCCTGGGCCAAGGCTCCTTCTCTGATGGTATGCCTCTGGGAATCAGCGGTACCTTCAACTTCATGTTCGTGTTCCAAGCTGAGCACAACATCTTGATGCACCCCTTCCACATGCTCGGTGTGGCAGGCGTCTTCGGCGGCAGCTTGTTCTCCGCGATGCACGGTTCTTTGGTGACCAGCTCTCTGGTACGTGAGACTACCGAGACCGAGTCTCAGAACTACGGCTACAAGTTCGGTCAAGAAGAAGAGACCTACAACATCGTGGCAGCCCACGGCTACTTCGGTCGGCTCATCTTCCAATATGCGAGCTTCAACAACAGCCGTTCCTTGCACTTCTTCCTAGCTGCATGGCCCGTGGTGGGCATCTGGTTCACGGCGTTGGGCATCAGCACGATGGCCTTCAACCTGAACGGCTTCAACTTCAACCAGTCCATCATCGACTCTCAGGGTCGTGTGATTGGCACCTGGGCGGATGTGATCAACCGGGCGAACCTGGGTATGGAAGTGATGCACGAGCGCAATGCTCACAACTTCCCGCTCGACCTGGCGTCTGTTGATGCACAGCCTGTCGCTCTTCAAGCGCCTGCCATCAACGGCTAATTGCACCCAGTGCATTCGTGCTTGAATGAATAGCGAAAAGCGCCCCTCGCATTGCGAGGGACGCTTTTTTATTGCTCAGGTTATTTTGGAAGCACGCGCCATAGTTCATAAACATTGGGTGCTTCTACGATTTCAAACGGCACTCCATTTTGCTCAAGCGTTGCAAATATTTGACCATCGTTCTGATGGGTTAGGAAAATATCCGTATCGGTCGGTAAGGCGGGCAAAATAGCGGCATCTAATAGAAGAACTGAAGCATCAGAATCTAATCGGTGGCTGAGTGAAATGGTGTTGCCAACCGCAGTATCTCCTCTGGGAATGAGTACCAACGGTTGGTTTGACTGATTAATAACACCTGCAATGCCAGCATTCGGGTAGCTCACAACTTTGCTCCACCAGGTGGGAGAACGTGCGATCGCAATATTTGAAACTACACCTACCGTAATCAATCCGACTAAAACGATTTGCCCCAACCGCTGTCGTGCTTGAGCTTTGGTGCTTAGCAACCAACTCGCGCCAAACGCGAGTGCGATCTGCATAGCTAATAGGCTTGGGAAAAAGTAGCGCGTCATGCTAGACACGCGTCCCCCGCGCAGTACATCTGGCAGGATGAGGCACAGAGCGGGAATGACGGCCAGCGTAATTAAGAACCAAGCCGCCGATCGATCAGCGCGACGCCAGGTGATGTACAAACTGCCAATCAATAGCGCCAGCGCCAGTGCGATAACGACGTGATTGAGCGGATGATCGAACGGCAAGCCTACATCAAACCAGACTGAGCTGAAGTGTAATCCCCAAATTTTGCTGAGGAATGATAGCGGGGCTGGAACTTGCGTCCATTGGGTGACCCGTTCCAGGTTGTTAGACTGGGTTTGCATGACGAGGAGCCAGGGGCTAAACAGCCCTATTGAGCTAATTCCAGCCAGTAGGAAATTGCGCCATTGAGCCCATCCCGACCAGCGCTGCGTGATTAGGATGAAGAGGCCATGCGCGATCGCAACGGCTCCCGTGAGTAATGTGGTATACAATCCGGTCGCGAGGGCAAGAGCGTATATGCTCCAACTGCGCCAATTGGGTTGCTTGACAGCTTGCATCAGCGTGATGCTGGCTAGCAAAATGGTGGCGACCCACAGGCTATATTCCCGTGCTTCTTGAGCATAGAGGAGATGAACTGGCGAGACGGCGAGCAGTGCGATCGCAATCCAGCCAACTTGAGCGGATTGGAACAGTGTCCAGCACAGCCAGTACATCAGGGGAAAGGCCAACAGGCTAAACAGCACCGATAAACTACGAATTGCGGTGATGGAGTCACCTGCCACGGCCACCCAACCCCGCAGCAGGAGATAGTACAGTGGCGGATGTTCGGGATGGCTGACGAGTGCGGTCATCGTATCAGCCAGCGTTTTGTCGGGGGATAGTCGCTGGAGTTGTAGCAGGTCATCCACCCGGACGGGCTCTCCCGTTAATGCCACGGCTTCAATATCGGCTTGGCTGTAGCCCAACACTCGAATGGAGGTGAAGACCTCGTCGTGCCAGTAGACCTTCTGCTCCAGATTGATGCACCGTACTGCAATGCCGAACACCAGCAAAAGTGCGATCGCAACTTTCCACCGTGGTTGAACTGGGTTAAACCCTCGCATAAACGTCAGACGCATGAATCTGTCCCGCATGACAACAGGGCAACGGTAACGTGTTTTCGGCCAACGTAGCGTATTGCGTCACTCATTATGTTGAGTAAACATGCGATCGCAGATAAACCGCACATCTTCTACAGTGGGAACCTGCTGACTTCCAATTTGGACGAGCCTGGACAACCCTTCATCTAGGTTTGGTGGCGCGCCCCAGAGCTGACGCTGCATTTTAAGAATGACGGCTTCGGGCACAGTGCGATCGCGCTGTTGATTGCGGGCAAGGCAGAGGGCTAATGGTGTATCAATCCACATGCCAGTGACCATTTGAAAGCCAACCTGATAGGCCAGTTGAGTGACTAAGCGGCGCTGCTTCCGAGCGGCATTGGTCGCGTCGTAGATGGCATAGCGAGACTGGCCTGATTGTATGAGCTGCACGGCCTGCTGAAACTGCTGCTCGACTGCTCTCCATACGACAGGCCACGCTCCTTGAACCGCCTCATTGCCAAAACAGGTGGCCCGAATCCGATCGGTTGAAATCAGGATCGCTGGCGCGTCGGGCTGCTGCTGCGAAAATTGCTGGAGAGCCTGCGCCCAAGTGGACTTGCCGCTGCCCGGTAGGCCGATGAGTAGGATGAGCTGTGACTCAGATTGCTCAGGTTTCATCTGTAAAGTTGCTATCTGTTGCAAGCCTAGCGGCTGATTGCTGGTTAGCAGGATACTTTAAAGACACAGCCTGAATGATTGAGGAGTTTCTAAACGTTACTCCTCTCACCTTACGTCCCTCGCTTGCCATGACCTACTGTTTATTACCCGGATGCTTTCAGCCGGAAAACCCGGATGAGGCCCAGTATTGTCGCACCTGCGGCACAAAACTGTGGCTGAAGGATCGGTATCGTCCGGTGCGGGTAATTGGCCAGGGTGGATTTGGCCGTACGTTTTTGGCCGTGGATGAAGATTTGCCGTCTCATCCTCACTGCGTAATTAAACAGTTGTGTCTCCAAAATTTTCAGGCGAGCAGTAACCAGAAGGCAATGGAGCTGTTTTATCGAGAAGCGGAACAGCTCGACCGCTTGGGTGCTCACGCCCAGATTCCGAAACTATTGGCCTACTGTGAACAAAATCGACTGCTGTATCTGGTGCAGGAGTGGATTGACGGCCAAAATTTGAAGGAAGAATTGCAGGCACAAGGCGCATTTTCCGAGGCTCAAATTTGGGAACTGTTGAAGTCATTACTGCCCGTGCTGCAGTTTATTCATCAGCAGCAGGTGGTGCATCGCGATATCAAACCCGCCAATATTATGCGGCGACAGTGCGATCGCAGTTTAATCCTGATCGACTTTGGTATTGCCAAAGTGATCACCGCTGATCAGCCGACGTTGACCGGAACCGTAGTCGGCAGCCCCGAATATATGGCTCCTGAACAGCAGCGGGGCAAGAGCTTACCCGCGAGTGATTTGTACAGCTTGGGTTCGACCTGCCTACACCTGCTCACCCAGCAGTCGCCGTTTGAACTCTATGATGTCAACTGCGATCGCTGGCAGTGGCACAAGTATTTACCGTCGCATCAAGGCGTTAGCAATGGCTTGACTCATATTCTAGAAAAGCTGACGCATCCCTCGCTCAGCCAGCGCTACCAATCGGTGCAGGAGGTGCTGCTGGATGTCAAACGCTACGGACGGTCTGCTGTGTCGCGGGTGGCAGTCACGCCAGTGGCTCAGTTACCGACATCGCAAGCTGGAATTGCCACGGCTTTACCCACCGTTGTGCCACCGCCAAAGCTGAATTACAAGGCGCTGCAAAAGGCTCTCACTGCCAATAACTGGGAACAAGCCGATCTGGAAACGCTGAATTTGCTATGTGAAGCCACAAATTGCCGTCCGGCACAGGGTTTGACAGTAGATGATGTGAATCGCATTCCCTGCGGTGTGTTGGAAAAGCTGGACTGGTTATGGACACGCTACAGTCGGCAGCAGTTCGGCTTTAGCCCACAAGTGCGGATCTACATTACGCTGGGCGAGGATTATCATCGTTTCTGTGAGCAGGTGGGCTGGCCCGTTGCTTCGACGCGCACACCCTATCTTCAGTTTGATCGCAAAGCTCCTGCGGGGCATTTACCCTCGCGCAACTGGGCAGGTGGCTATCACTGGTGGCAGCATATGCAGTGGATGTGCGATCGCTTTAAAAAATGCCATCTTTTGTAAAGGTTTCAGACAAAGTCGCTTTTTAGGGTTGGGATTATCCAGATTAGAAGGGGAACTTTAGAACAAGAAAATAGACCGTCGTTCTTCCCCTAACAAGATTATGGCTACTGAAAAATCCACGCTCCTCAATCAGGCTCAACAAGGCGACATTGAAGCAATTTCAATCCTAATTGACCAAACACTTCAGATTGAGGATGCCGTAATCAAGGTTAGCGTTAAAGAACAAGGCGTACACCTCAAACTAGAGGCGGATTCTGTACTAGATCAATCCGCTATTATGCTGCAACTGAACAGGCTGTTTACAGAACTGCAAATTGATTCAGTGCAGCAGATCAAAGTATATGCCTGGATTACGGGTGAAGATTTTCCAGTCTGGCATGCGGAACAGTCGATTCAAGTCAAGAAGCAAAATGAAGGCGAGAACGCAAACATTGATGTTGCATCAGATCAGCCTCAGGCTGAAACCGATGAACCTGAGCCTCAACAAAATAGACGGAGGGGTGCGCGGATAGGGGGAATGCTTGGTGCTGTAAGAAACGTTGCAACTCAAAGTAGTGGTGCGATCTCAAAAACGGTAGTAGGAACGGCAACGACGGTTGGCAACACAGCGATTCAAGGTGGACAAGCTATCGCTGGAACAACAAATTTATTGAGTAATTCGCCTCATCAGCTTGCAGGCAGCCTAGGCTATGTTGTGGAACTAGTGCAAAACAGTCCTCAACTTCAGTCACTCACGAAAGCCGTCAATCTTGACTGGTTGCTGCCCATTTTAGATAAAGTTGATGTCGTCAAAGCTGAAACAGCAGTTAGAAAGCTTCAAAAGAAATATCCCAACGAATCTCCCCGCGAAATCGCCCATCGAATCATGATGGAGAAAGTGCTGTATGTCGGTGGTTCCGGCATGGCAAGCAGTATGGTACCAGGTTTTGCCGCAGCGATGTTTGCCGTTGATTTAGCTGCAACAACTGCGATTCAAGCTGAAATGGGCTATCAAATTGCTGCCGCCTATGGATTAGATTTGCATGATCCAGCCCGAAAAGGTGAAATTCTAGCCATTTTTGGTTTGTCGTTTGGTAGCAGCTATGCGCTCAAAACAGGATTTAGTTTGTTACGAAACCTCCCTGTTGCAGGCGCTGTTGTTGGTGCAAGTACTAACGCCGTAGCACTTTATACCGTTGGCTATGCAGCTTGCCATTTTTATGAGTCCAAAGTTGATCCATCAACTTCAAATAGGGAAGCAATAGTTGAAGCTCAGGCAGAAACTGAGGAATTTTTGAAAACTGCGATCGCACAGCAGATCATCATGGATCAAATCCTGGCCCATGTCGTGATTGCAGGGCAACCGGAGCAATCTTGGGAGAACATCGCACCGGAATTAGAACGGCTCAACTTTAGTCCAGCTTCAATTCAGGTGATTGAGCGGCAACATACGACACCAACACCGCTGGAGCAGCTTCTCGCCCAAGTGAATCAAGATTTTGCGATTCCACTGCTGGCCCAGTGCCAAAAAATTGCTGAAGCTGACGGCATTGTCACCGAAGAGGAATCGGCTGTAATTGCAACGATTACGCAGGCACTAACCTCTAATAATGCTGTCACGGAGAAAACACAAGCGGCTGAAGATGCGGTCAAATCGTTGAAACGGGGGCTGTTCCGCTTTGGTCGCAAACAGTAGTTCTTAATCAAGATCAGGCACAATAGAGGCAAGTCGTGTTTTGGGTCTTGATTGAGCCATGCAAGCAGATGAAATGTCCAATGATTTTCAGCAGCAGGTGCTCTCAGAGCTGAAACAGATCAATCGACAAATGGATCAATTCAATCAGCGACTCGATCGCTTAGAAACAGACGTTGAAAAGATCGAAAGTGACGTTGAAAAGATCGACTTTAAATTCGACACCTATCAAAAAGCATCGGATCAAGTGGTTCGATTAGCCACCACGATTGTGATTGCTGCCGCCTCAGTTGTGATTTTGTCGCCCGTCCTGCAAGCCGTCGCGCCTGCAATTAATGCTCTCATCAGTGGCGCATCAGCCGGTAACAGTTAACACCAACAGCGAAGCGTAACACACCAATACAAAACCGTTCTCATCGGCTGATTTCTTCAGTAGCATAAGGCATCTGGAGCATCTACTTGCTCATTGCAGCCCCTTTTGCAGATGAGTTTCACCATGAATATTTTGCGACGTTCGACCTGGATTGCTTTATTTCTAGGGTTTGTCGTTCCCGTTGGTTTGGATATTGGCGTGAAGGCTGGAAGTGCGATCGCAGTTTCCTCCTCAAATCCAACACATCCTGATATTGAGCAGATTGCGTTACTGCCCAAGGTGGAAACGTTAAACCTGGCTCAGGCAAGGAATTCTACAGATCCCTTACGCACGATTCAGATTGCAGCCTATTGGGGCATTGCGGTAGGCGCAATTTCGTTTGCAGGCATCTTTGGCATTGCAGTGCTGCGCTATCAGCGGCAGGGTCGCTGGCAGCGGGCCGAATTGGCGCGGCAGACTATTCATGAGTTCTGCCAAAAAGAGTCAACCCAGCGCGTATTGTCCATTCTCGATTTTGAAGAATATCGGGATTTGCGGGTAGAGCTGCCCGTGACAGGTGAGACGGTGGTGTTCGAGGCGACGGATACTCGTTTGCGCCACGCGCTGCGGCGGCACGGCGAAATGGTGAAGCTGAAGCGGGGCTTTAATCAAATTCTGGATGTCTATCTCGATGTCGAACAGGCCCAGACCCAAGAGAAATTTATGGATCTGGATCTAGCGGAGGCGATTCGGCGCTTTCAGCAAGACTTCCAGATTGAAATGGTGTTGCGGGACTGGTTTGATGAGTTTCTAGACGGGCTGGAACACCTCAACTCCATGATTGAGGCGAAGCTTGTCAGTGCAAAAGATTTCGAACCGTATATCCGCAACTGGATTCGGCTGATTGCCGATCGCAGTTTTCGGCGATTTGATGGTTCTAGCTTTTACGATCAGCTCTTCCTCTATATTTTTCATTCCCAATACAAAGGGGTGCAAGCGCTCTGCAAGCGCTATGGTTATACCATCATTCCCCCACCCTACGAAGCCGACGACTTTCATCAGTTCAGCAACCGTAAACCACCGCTGCCGGGATACGACACGCGAGTTGCGATCGCACTGGCCAAAGCGGCCTACCTAGTCTACGAACACGAGCATTTTATCGAAGACATGGTGCGCTACTGGGTCAAACCCACTCACTATCCGGACTATCGTCGAATTGATGACGATAAGGAGTTTGTCCTGGCAGTGATGCGCTACAACGCACAGATGAAGTCCGAAAAAGCCCAGGCCAATATTCAATTTCAGTTTTTTGACAGTCGCGATCGCGATACTCAGGCATTTGTCTTTCGGCTGGATCACCGCATCATCCTGGCCTTTCGTGGCACACAGCAATTGCGGGACTGGCTCACCAATGCCGATGTTGTGCAGGCCAATCTGCAAAGTTTTGGCAACTTAGACGCCATTAAGCTCGGACAAGTGCACAACGGCTTTCAAAGCGGCTGGCGCAGCATTTATCGGCAAGTCTCAAAAACGCTGCAAAAGTGGTGTGAAGCCGAACCCGGAACCAATATGGAAGTCTGGGTTACAGGACACAGCCTCGGCGGGGCATTAGCGACACTAGCCGCCACCAGTCTCAAAGAACAGGGCATTCCAGTCACCAAACTGTATACATTTGGTCAACCGCGCACCGGAAACGGCATTTTCCTTGACTATTTCAACACCAGCTTAGGCTTTAAAGAGCAAGCTTTTCGCTTCGTGAATAATACGGATATTGTGCCTCGTGTGCCGCTGCGGGCGCTGTCACGTCGATTTTGGTTTGCCCCCTGGAATCTGCGATCGCTGTATGGACATGGCGGAACGCTGAAATACTTCAATTTTCGTGGTCGGCTGTGGCACAACAGCACCTTTGTCGCGCGAGTGTTTGATGTCCTTCTGGGCAGTATGGCTGGAATTGGCCAGCCAAGCTGGGACTTTTTGGCTGATCACAGCATGGAGCTCTATCTGATGCATTTGCAAGATGCCCTGAAGCGTGAAGAAGAAGCTGCAGAACGAATTCGGTGTGAAACCGAAATGGAGATCACTCGCCAGCAAATGAAGGCGCAAGCGTAATTCTGCTGATGATCAGAGGGTTCTTCAAAGAGAATTCATCCCTCCTTTACGTTTATTCAACACAATATTTTTATCCTGTAAGCCCGAATGGCTGAGTTTTACCATTTTGGGATCGGGTTTGTATGGTAGAGGTGCGCACTCTGCCAGCAATATCCATTAACGTTTTATGATTGTTGCCTACCTGATCAATCAGTATCCCAAGGTCAGCCATAGCTTTATCCGACGAGAGATTGCAGGGGTCGAATCTCACGGCGTTACCGTCAAGCGGTACTCCATCCGTTCCTGCGCGGCTGAACTGGTTGATCCAGACGACTTACAGGAATTAGAGCGGACGCACATGCTGCTGGCAGAAGGCGCTGTGCGGTTACTGCTGAGCTTTGTCCTGGTTGGTCTGACCCGTTTTCCTCAGTGGCTGAATGCGTTAAAAATGACGATTCAACTGGGTATTCGCCACTCCGAACGAGGGATTGTACGCCATCTCGCTTATTTAGTTGAAGCCTGTCGGCTGGTGCAGTTATTTAAGCAAGCCAATGTGGATCATGTTCACTGCCACTTTGGTACGAATCCAGCCACGGTCGCGATGCTGTGTCGAATGCTGGGTGGCCCCACCTATAGCTTCACGGTACATGGGCCGGAGGAGTTTGATCATCCCTATGAGTTGGGGCTCACAGAAAAGATTCAGCGTTCAGCGTTTGTGGTTGCGATCTCATCGTTTGGACGTAGCCAGCTGTATCGGTGGTGTGACTATGCCGACTGGCCCAAAATTCAAGTGGTGCGCTGTGGGATAGATGCCAGTTTTGCCCAAGCGGGATTAACGAACGTTCCTGACCAGCCCAACTTCGTTTGTGTGGGACGGCTCTGTGAACAAAAAGGGCAGATTTTGTTGATTGAAGCCGTTAAGCAGTTGGTTGAAGATGGGCATCAGTTACACCTCACGCTGGTCGGTGACGGCGATATGCGCCCCCAAATCGCATCGCTGATTCGGCAGTATGGTTTGAACGAATATGTCACGATTACGGGCTGGGCCTCTGGCGCGGAAGTTCGCCAGCAGCTCATCAATGCGCGGGCAATGGTGTTGCCCAGCTTCGCAGAAGGACTACCCGTCGTGATTATGGAAGCACTGGCTTTGGGGCGTCCAGTGATTAGCACCTATGTGGCCGGGATTCCAGAACTAGTTGAACCCGGCGCAAACGGTTGGCTAGTCGTTGCTGGATCAGTGAAAGACCTCACGCAGGCAATGCAATCGGCGCTTGATTTCTCACCCGCCCAACTCCAGCAAATGGGTAAAGTGGGTGCTGCCCGAGTCAATCAGGCTCATAGCGTGACGGTAGAATCAGGGCGTCTAGTTTCGCTATTTGAAGCGACGGCTGGTGAACGCAGTGGCTGAACCACCAAGCAGCCAGTGACGAATCATAGACGAATCATAGATAACGATTAAGGCGGAATCATCTAGGCCAAAATCACCGTGTTTCCAGTGTTTTGCATCAACGTATTTTAATTTATCCCAGATTTTAAGCTATTCCTTTAAGCAGTTATTGAGCGTTATGAGTGCATCCTTATCTCGTAAATCCAAATTGCCAGATCAGGTCAATCTTCAGGCTAGCTGGATTCCGTTAGCCGTTGTTATGTTAATTGCGATCGCACTTCGGTTTTACCAACTCGGTGCTGAAAGCTTGTGGATCGACGAAATGCTGAGTATCGAGGATGCAGAGGTGTTTACCTGGTCAGATCCCGGTATTCGGCCACTGTATTATTTCTTACTCCAGCAGTGGATGGCCCTTGGCAGCAGTGATGTCTGGCTGCGCAGTCTAGCCGTCTTGTTTGACTTGGGTAGTGTTGTCCTGATCTATCAGCTTGGGCAGTACGTTCTGAATCGCACGACCGGAACGTTGGCTGCTCTGATTTATTCGATTTCGCCCATTTTCATCAACCATGCTCAAGAGATCCGGATGTACAGTTTAAGTACATTCCTCTGTTTAGCGGGGACGCTGGTACTGGCTCACGGGCTAGAGCAGCCTCAGCCTAAGCATATCGTTGGCTGGATTGTCTTACGATTACTGGCCATTTTGACCTTCCCCCTGAACCTAATGATCCTGCTGGCAGATGCCATGTTGCTGGTGTGGCGATTTCGCGATCGCAAACGGTTGCTGATGGGATTCGGTATTGGTTTGGTCATTCTCGGCCTGCTGTGGATTCCATTTATTCCAATTTTGTTAGAAGCGCTCGAAAAGTTTTCCGCCAGTTGGTCCGCAGGACTACCGCCGCCGGATCCGTTCGATATTATGGCAAAACTGACCAACTTCACGACATTCTGGCCGTCTAGCGCTTTGGTGGAACCACTCAGCCTTAAATTAGCCTATGCAGTTTATACCGTTGGTCTAACAGCTGTTCTAGGCTACGGATTGCTGAATCGGCGACGGTATTCTAATCGCCTAGTTTGGATTATTGTCTGGGCAATTGTGCCCCTGCTGCCCATTTTGATTAAATCCTGGGTTTCCAGTTCGCTGTGGGTTGCTCGCTACCTCATTTTCACGGCCCCTTACTCCATCATTTTGCTCGTCCACGGTTTTCTGGGCATTCTAAATCACAAAAAGTGGTTAGGTATCGCGTTAGCTTTTACCTACGGCGTCGCGATAATTGGCAGCCTCGGGTTTTACTATCAAGCTACATATCGAGATAACTGGCAGGCAGCAGCGGCGATCATTGAACAAAATGAACAGCCTGGAGATGTCGTAGGCCAGTTTGCCGATATTCCCAGGGCCGATATGGGGCTGTTGCGCTACTACGAAGGTGACAGTCCAGCCTACTTTATTAGACACTCTTCTGCAAACCCCGTGGAACCAGAAGAACCGCTGTCAGAGATGACTGAGCAAGAACGGCTCCAGTGGAATCACATGCTGCTGGAGCGAAAGGCGGATATTCTGAGCAGCGGAGAGCTACCCAAAGAGGCGGATTTACCAGAAAATACTCAGCTTGAGGACAGCGAAATTGAAGCAGCACTGTCCGTACAGAACTGGCCTCAGGTTGACTCGCGTCTCTGGTTTGTCTGCCGAGACTGTGCAGATACAGAAGAGCGCGATCGCATCTTGAGCAGAATTATGGATCAGCCGTTTGAAATTGACCAGGAGACACGTGTTTCAAACGGCATGGATTATGAGATGCCGCTAGATGTGATGCTCGTCACGCCTAAATCATCGCCATAAAACATATACAACCATGTCCATAAACAAAGGGCGGTCCGTTTACAACGGGCCGCCCTTTGTTTGACATCTTATTTTATCTGGTGACTAAGAGTTGCGAGGTGATATTTAGTTAGCTCGCCTGTTCTGCGTTCTCTGTGGATTCGGGATCTGGTACAGCTCTAGGCTTCCAGCTTTGCAAGCGCGATCGCAGTTGTGAGAGATGCTCTTGCGTGTCAATTGGTTTACGAGGTTGAGGCATTTCAGAGTCGGGCCAAAACGGCAAATCAAAGCAGGGGCAAATCGTGTCGGTTGGCCGATAGATGACAGGCATAGGTACTGGCATGCCGCAGCGCGCACAGGAGTTGACTTGCCAATTTGACTCCAGCAAATCACTGATGGTTTGCTCTGTGCCTTCGAGATAGCAATCCTTTGATTCCGACGACAAGATTAAGTTCCAGCAGTCCTCGAACTCCTGGCTATAAGAATTGCCCCGAATCACAGGTCGAGGCAGTACCGACTGATTGCCGCTGTGAGTGATTACTCGCTTACCTAACTGAAACCAGTAGGCCAGATATTGTTTAACGTCTTGTGTTGAAGCCATACTTATGATTTAAGGGACATCAGAGCTTGAAAGGGGCGAAATGCTCAAAAAAACTGGAAAAATTTATATTGGAAAATCAAAGTTTTTGATCTGTAACATTTGTGTAAACCGTAATTTGCCGGGCTGATGCGTCCGACCTTGCCTGTGATTTCGGGATTAACTGGCCCTTTTTATGACGCGTTTATGACGCTTTAGTTAGCTACGGCACGCGAATTAACGACGTATCCTGGATGCTTAAATTTTTACTATGCTGGTAAAAGCGCAGGGTGAGTTGAGTTAAATCCTGCGATCGCAAAATTGATTGTGCCAAACCCTTGATAAAAATAACGATAGGTTTGTGGTTCAACCTAACCTGAGGCCGTAAATATTGACTATCTATGCATATCCAAGTTTATTAACTTTGATAAACTGATACGCCACCCCAAAGAAATATTTTAAGAATTTTCGAGGAGCTGAAGCATATGAAATTCCCTGGTCAGTTTATTTATCAGGGGTTTCGTGGTTTGTTACGCAACCCTAAATATCGCTGGTGGATTGTGCTGGGGTCTTTAGTGTACCTAGTTAGTCCGATTGATATTGCGCCTGACTTAATCCCGATTTTGGGCCAAGTAGATGATGTTGTCTTGATTTCCATTCTACTGATGGAATTCTCTCAGTGGCTGGTGGAGAAGCTGTCGCTACAGGCCGGCAATCCGACCTCTACGACTGGAAATTATGATGCGAGTCCAAACTCATCGACAACAGCTGATTACACGGAAACCATTGATGTAGAGGCACAATCGGTTGAGTAATTGCGCTTTGACATCATGCAGCAAAAAGGAGCAGTCGCACATCGTGCAATCGCTCCCTGTAACCAATCAGTGAGGATGAAGAATCTGTAGCGCTATTTTGTAGAACCTGGATTATTTGCGGATTTGGCATCTGGAAGCCGCCCTACAAGCAGGTAGGTCAACATGCGGCCTCGGCCTTTGATTTTGACATTGCCCCAAGGCTCGAAGTGATATTTATCCTTGAGCTGCTGATAGGTAGCCTCTGTGACCTGAACTTTGCCTGGGAAGCCCTGCGACTCCATTCGGCTGGCAATGTTAACAGCATCTCCCCACAGGTCGTATAGCTGTAGCCACTTAGGTTAGGACATAAGCTAGGGTTAAGAGGTAGTATTTTGCGCTTGGAATTGGATGGCTCAACCCTACAGCGAAGATTTTCGGCAAAAAGTGATCGACGCGATTGAGTTAAACGGCCTCAAGAAAAGTGAGGTGAGTGAAGGATTTGGCATCAGCCGCAATACAATAAACCGCTGGTATCGGCAAAAGGCTGAACTAGGGCATCTCAAAGCCAACGTCAGGACAACTGCCAATCCAAGAGCCAAAATCAAAGACTGGGATGCCTTTCGCAGCTTTGTCAAGCAGCATCAAGACAAAACGCAAGCGGAGATGGCCGCCTTGTGGCCCGACCCCATCAGCCAACGAACGATGTCTCGGGCATTGCAAAAGATTGGCTTTACGCGAAAAAAAAGACCTATGGCTACGGCCAACGAGACGAGGGGAAACGGGCTGAGTTTCAAGCTCAACTCGGCGATCCAAAGGCGACTCATTTAGTCTATGTCGATGAATCGGGCATGGATGAGCGCGACGACTACGGCTATGGATATGCCCCTATCGGTGAACGAGTTTACGACCTCAAATCTGGCCAACGCCACGGGCGAGTCAATATGATCGCGGGCTATCGAGGCTCTGAGCTGATTGCTCCGTTTACCATTGAAGGAACTTGTAATCGAGTGGTCTTTGAGACCTGGCTTGAAACTTGCTTAATTCCGACCTTGCAGCCAGGGGACTGGGTGATTGTGGATAATGCCACCTTTCACAAAGGCGGACGGATCGCCGAACTGATTGAGGCCGCCAACTCTCACCTGGTTTATCTTCCCCCTTATTCTCCTGACCTCAATCGCATTGAGAAGTGTTGGGCTTGGTTAAAAAGCCGCATTCGAAAGCGTCTCCCCTCCTCAACCAGTTTACGCCAGGCAATGGAAGCGGTTCTCAAGCAAGCGGCGTCCTAATGAGAATGGCTACGGCTATAACGCTCTTCAATGACTCTAGGCAGAGATAAATTAGAGTAAAAGGGCTGAATGGTAGAGAGAATCAATGGTAGCTCCCCGACAAGCCAAGCCAACCGTCCGGTTCATCGATGAATATTGTGACTATTACCAAGACTTGTTTGCAGAAGTCAGAAGCTTTGAAGCCTTTAAGCATCTGCATGTCGGGATGATATCGGAAGTCAAGCGTAAGTCGCTACCAACCATTGCTAAGGTTACAGGACTACCCAATGCTCAGTCATTACAACAGTTTTTAGTCAGCTCACCTTGGCAGGCTAAAGACCTCAGGCAACGACGCATTGAGCTGATTTTAGGTCTCTTAGGGGGACAAAAATTGATCCTAGTCATTGATGAAACGGGCGACCGCAAAAAGGGACAGACCACCGACTATGTGAAACGACAGTACATCGGCAACTTAGGTAAGATCGAAAACGGCATTGTTTCGGTGGATGCTTATGGGGTAATTGACAATTTGACCTTCCCGTTAAGTTTTAGAATTTACAAGCCGAAAGAGCGATTAAAAGCAGGAGACTCTCATCACACCAAACCCGAAATTGCGGCAGCAATGGTTCAAGAACTCTGTGAATTGGGATTTCAGTTTGAACTTGTTTTGGCCGATAGTGCCTATGGAGAAAGCGGCAGCAGCTTTGTGCGGACATTACATCAATTAAAGCTCCCGTATGTGTTGGCTATTCGCTCAAACCATGCGGTGCTCTTGCCCAAAGAGCAACGGGTCAGAAGCAATCGCTGGCGTCAGTATCAGCGAACATTGAGTGATGGTCGTTGTGAAACTCGCTTCATTCGAGAGATTATTTATGGCCAACGTCGTTCCCAGCGCTACTGGGAATTGACAACGGATCCACAAACGTTACCTAGCGCGTCAACCTGGATGGTGATGACGTGGGTTAAGGACATTTCTTACCACCAGGTTGGAGACCTCTATGGTCTAAGAAATTGGGTGGAATATGGTCTCAAGCAAAGCAAAAATGAACTGGGCTGGGCGGACTTTCGCGTCACCGACTATGCTGTGATTGAAAAGTGGTGGGAAGTCGTGATGAGTGCCTATTTGATGGTCACCTTAAACACCCCCCCGATGCGTCCTCAGGGGGCGATTCCACCGGAACAGGATGACTCGATTGTGGTGTCTTCGTTCACGCAGCATTCAGATTGGAATATGGGCAACGGATGGAAGAACTGGCTCAATAACCTACGGTTAATTCTCTTGCCTTGGGTGAGTTCAAATCGTTTACAACCTTGGCTGGACGTGTTTCCGATTCCCGAACTGGCGCGAGGTTTTCAGATGCTCATCCGGCTCATGAATCAATTTCGGGGAGTTCCAACTACAATCCTACAAAATATTTCCTCTGCCTAGAGTCATTGAAGAGCGATAACTAAACTTCTTTAGCCCAATCACGCCTGCCACAACCGTGCCAGTATTGATGCCAATCCGAATTTGCAGCGGATAACCCGTTTCTTTATTGACTTGCTTCAGCCTTCGGCGCATGGCAAGTGCCATTTCAATAATCACCTCAGCATGGTCGTCGCGTGGGACAGGAACTCCAGCCGCCACCATGTAGGCATCACCAACGGTTTTGATTTTTTCGAGTCCTAAATGTTCGGTTAGGCGATCGAAGGCTGAAAAAACGTGGTTCAAGATGCTGACGACTTCTAGTGGTGGCAATCGGGCAGCGAGCGGCGTGAAATCAACGATATCTGCAAACAGAATCGTGACGTTATCCAACCGTTCTGCTAAAGCACCCGGATCACCTCGCTTAAGTTGTTCTGCGATCGCACTGGGTAAAATATTGAGCAGCAACCGTTCAGACACTTCTTGCTCAGCCCGGAGAGCTGCTTCAGCTTGCTGACGTTCTTGAATTTCTTGGCGCAGTTGTGCATTCCGTTCCTGCAGCAATTGGGCCTGTTGATGGAGGCGACGTTGCAGATGGCTCAGGAGAGGTGACGTGCCGCTAAACTGCATTAGGCGCTGAGTCTGCTGCTGCACGAGCTGCTTTTGCAAACGCTGAATAGTCAACTGGTTTTCAATACGGGCAATAACTTCTTGATTACGAAACGGCTTGCTAATGTAATCGGCTCCGCCTACGTCAAATGCGCGATCCATTTCATCCTGACAAGCGCTGATAAAAATAACGGGAATATCTTTGGTTTGCGTATTCGCTTTAATAGATTGGCAAAGCTGATAACCATCCAAATCCGGCAACTTTAAGTCCAGCAGCACGACATCTGGTGGATTCTGTGTCATCAAGTCTAAACCTTGATAACCGCTTTCTGCTGTTTTGACGGTGTAGCCAGTTAGCTGCAGCAAATCGGACAAGCTCGCACGAATGGCGGGTTCATCGTCAATGACAAGAATTTGACCCTTTGACTGAGGAGAAGTAGCCATCCAAGGATGATGAAGTGCAGTGATAGGCTCCTAGACACAACTTTGGTTGCAGTTGCTGCGATCTCAGATGCCTCATCCTAACCTATTGGTTCAGGTTCAGTTATTGCGCCCATTACCATTGCTTAGACCGTTACCTAAACCATTACGTAGGCCATTGCCTAAATCGTTTACGAGACCATTGCCCAGGCTGTTGTTGCCATTTCCGATACCGTTGCCACCTTGGTTGCCATTTCCAATACCATTTCCGACACCATTTCCGACGCCGTTGTCAACGCCGTTATTGCCACCTTGATTATCATTTCCGACGCTGTTGCCGACGCCATTATTGCCGCCCGGATTGTCGTTCCCCATGCCATTTCCGTTACCAACGCTGTTATTGCCTTGGCCACTGTTGCCGTTTTGCACACCGTTGCCTCGACCCGGAAATCCATCTAGCACCCCATTCCCTTGGCCTGGAAATCCATCTTCAACGCCGTTCCCTTGGCCTGGGAAAACGCCCTCATTGATCAAGTCCATTAGATCGGCATCCGGCACTATATCTGGACCCTCCACCAAATCATCGACAGTATCGACAGTGTTGTCTATTGCACCCTCAGTAACATCGACAACGCCCTCCACAATGTCATCGATGGGGCTATTGCCAACAACTGGGATATTTCCGACATCATCTGCAACATTGCCGACACCATCGACAGCGTTACCGACATCATTGATGGCATCATCAACTACCGCGTCAACTAGATCATCTGCAACAGAATCCACCACTCCATTCACGACTCCTTCTAGAGGAACGGTTACATCTGTGGTGATCTGATTTAGATCGGTTGAAACAGGGTCTTCAATCGTATCTACACCAACGCTATCAGCAGTATCTGGAGTGTCTGACGTTGTTGTCCGCTGAGCATCCAGCTCGAAAACTTGTGTGGCAACTGCTGTATCGTGATTAAACTGCTGTGTCTGTAGTGCGATGACGGTTTCGGCTCGGACGGCTGCGATCGCACGCTCTTCCTCAGAAGAGGCTTCCATTTCATCGTCCGTGACGGCCTGGTTGAGTTTTAAACCTTCCACTAAAGGACTGGTTTGATAGAACGTATCTAGGTCAAACTCATACAGCTGCTGAATCGTATTCTCTACCACAACCGCCATCTGACCGGCCTGGAGTTCAAGGCGTTCTGTATTGTCAGCATTGGTCACTTCAATGCCGCTATCGGTCAAAGCACCGACCAAGGTTGTATTAGTCTCGGCATCATGGCGAACAAATAGAGCTGAGCCCCGGATGCCGGTCGTGACGTTAGGTGTGTGAATGCGCGTGCCGCCTCGTCCCGGCGGAATTAGCATCAGCAGTGTTCCGTTTGATAAACGAAAGGAGCGGGTTTGAGGCGTAAACCAGAAAACGACTTGTTCGCCCACGCGTGCCAAAGAACCATCGTTGAAGCGGAGTTCAGCCAGCGAGAATTGCCCTGTGGCCACCCCATCACCAGGTGTAATCGTGTCAGATACATTGGCCGGACGGGTTGATTGGTTCTCCTGTAACAACCGCACCTGATTTCGTAAGGCTTCAATAACAGCCCGTGTTAGAGGGGTACTGGCTGAAGCTGGATTGGTTGGCAACACCATGCTAAAACTTAGCAGGGCAGCGCAAGTCAAACGAGTGGCAGTGCGCCCTAGCTTCATCACAATTCCCCCTCTTAATCCCTTATACCCATCGGTCTAATATAAGACGACACTTCTAGGCATCATCCTGTTCCCCCTTTCATCCAATCTTTAGGCGATCAGGATAATTACGTGAAGAATCAGCTATGCATTTGGGTATATCTAGCGACTCAAATAGTGGGAATTTGTCCGCAGATTTGGTTAGACTGCGGCTGTTTCTCAGCAGTTTTTTCCCTCAACTGGCACTAGCGCTATCGCTGGTTGTCGGACTTAAATCGACCGACTAGAAAGTCTCTATTTTGACGATGTTTGGTTTTGCGGCCTGTTACCCGCTTGCGCCACATCCGAAAACTAGAGGCTTTCATCTCTCGGCGCATCAAGGCGATTACGTCTTTTTCTTTCAGCCCAAATTGATACTCGATTGCACTGAACGGAGTCCGATCCTCCCAAGCCATTTCGATAATGCGATCAATCACTACGGGATCAAGATCTAGCTGGCGCGACATATCTCCTCAGTTTATGTTTTTACTACTGCCTCAACTTAATATAAGTTTATAGTTTGGTGCTCGTTCTCTCGAAAGACTTCAGCAGATGGATGATAGCGTTCACGCTTCCTCAGCCTATTCTCAGCGTTTTGTCAGACCTAATTCAGATTAATGCGTCATCCTGGTTAATGAACTGCATGAACGTTCATAATTTTGTTAGGTGATATTTTGGAACGAGCGTTCAAATTTCTGCTCAACGGGATAGCTGATGGCTGAACGCAGGTACTGTGCTTTGCGATCGCAAAGTGGGATTTCCAGTCCAGGCATTGGCGATAAATTTAGCAGAGATAATTGGGCAGAAGTATCAAGGCTCTACGGCAGCGATCGTTCCAAAATCGTTCATGATGGATTTCAATAGGAGGCTAAACTCACATGTCCATTCACCCTATCCAGCTCAATACTGACAACTTCGAAGCCGAAGTCTTAAACAGCTCGATTCCGGTACTGGTAGACTTTTGGGCTCCCTGGTGTGGCCCCTGTCGCGTCATGAATCCTGTGATTGATGCATTGGCCAACGAACTAGATGGAAAAGCTAAAGTCACAAAGCTGAACATTGATGACAATGTTCGATTGGCTAGCCGCTATGGAATTAGCGCTGTCCCAACCTTTGTGATCTTTCATGAAGGCCGCATGGTCAACATGCTGTCGGGTGTTGTTTCCCAAGATAAGTTGGTTGCTGCTCTCGATTCTGTCCTGGTTGCATAGTCGCTGAGCACAGAGCCGCCGCTACCTAAGCTCAATTTGTCAGCACAAGAAGCAGAAAGGATGAAATGCCTTTCTGCTTCTTGTTTCAGTGTATTAAAAGTTTTTCTGTCGTTACCCCGTGGTCATCTCACTAAGCGTCTGTAGATGATTCACGTGCTGATTAGAACTGGCTGGGTGAGCGTCTGGGATATTTAGCGATGACCCAAATAGCGTGAATAATGCCGGGGATGTAGCCCAGAAGAGTGAGGAGAATGTTAATCCAAAATTGCGCTCCCAAGCCAACCTGAAGAAAGACACCGAGTGGCGGTAGGATAATGGCACAAATGATTCGAATAATGTCCATTTTTGTTATTTCCCAATTACTACCTCCATCTTTTCAAGCTCACTTATAAATACCAACAATCCCTAGATGGATTTATGGCATCTGTCTATAGAAGGGTGCTTATTTTTCTGCCCAATTAAAGTATGTCTGAATCCATTCTTGACCGTTATCAGTCGCTGCTGCCCGATCCGGAAGCCTTTACTCAGTGTATTGCCCAGCCGTTACCCGTCTGCATGTGGAGCAATCCACTTAAAACCACTTCGGTCAACCTAATCGCTCAGCTTGCGTCATCTGGCGTTGAGCTAGAACCCCTGTCCTGGTATCCTGATGCCTTTCGTAGCCATAATTGGTCGAAACCAGGTAGTACGATTCCGTTTGTGGCGGGCTGGTACTACGTTCAGGAAGAGATTGCGCTGACGGCAGTTGAACTACTCGACCCGCAGCCCGGTGAGTGCGTGCTGGATCTCTGTGCTGCACCCGGTGGGAAAACGGCCCAAATTGCCATGCGGCTAGCTGGCACCGGAACTGTCATCGCTAACGAAAAAAATATTGGCCGACTGTCTAGCTTATCCAGCACGATTGGCCGCTTGGGCTTAACTAATGTTGTCGTCACGAACTATGACGGTCGCAGTATTCCCCTTGCGCCTCATAGTTGCGATCGCATCCTAATCGATGTCCCCTGTTCCGGCGAAGGCACGGTACGCAAGGGTTTCCAAAATATCAACTGGCGACCGGGCTACAGCGAATGGGTTTCGTCCGTGCAGCGGCAGATTTTAGATCACGCCCTGCAATTGGTAAAACCGGGCGGCGTGGTGGTCTATAGCACCTGCACGTTTGCGCCGGAAGAAAACGAAGCGGTACTCGATAAGGTACTGGGCGATCGGGGTGTGATTGAACCCGTGTCGATTCCTGGACTAACGGTCATGCCAGGATTAACCGAGTGGCAAGGGAAAACCTATCGTGCTGACGTGGCCCATGCCCAGCGCTACTTTCCCCATTTCAACAACACGGGTGGATTTTTTGCTGCCCGCATTCGCCGCACAGAGGCACAGTTGTCTGATTCCATAACGCCTGAACCGAGTTCATCTGCACAGGACTTGGTTGAACCGTTGGCGGATCGATCCGTACTGCTGGAATTTTGCGATCGCTTCAGCATAAACCCTGCACATTTTGAACCGTTCACCCTCTGGCAAAAAGGCAAATCCACCCGCTGGTTAGCCGAGCAACAGGTGCAGCTACCGCCGACTGGAACAGGTAAACCTTTAGCAATTCAGGGCATTGGACTGCCCATTTTCCGCTTGTCATCCGGCACGTGGAAGCCCAGCAGTTATGGCCTACAGCGATTCGGCCACTGGGCACAGCGCCAGATTGTGAACCTACCCACAGCGGCCATTGCCCAGCAGTTCATCATGGGCGAAACCGTACTCGTCGATCCGGCCACCGTGCAGCTTGTAGAAGGAACGCCCTGCTATGTCCATGTGCGCTACGGCGATATACAGCTTGGCTGCGGTCGCTACACACCAGGACGATTGCAATCGCAAATTCCCAAAGTGATGCGCGTCCGGTTTGACACGCCATCTGACGATACAAAGTCCGGTTAAAACCCATTGAGGTGGGCATTGCCCACCGTACTTGCCAAAATCGCCAATCCAAAATCGCCAATCCAAAATCCAAAATCGTCACTGTTTTGGAATTGCGATCGCAAATTCAGTTCCCTGGTCAGGTTCTGAACTGACGCTGAGTTGGCCACCGTGCTTATCAACGATGATAGAGTAGCTGATCGACAGTCCTAGCCCCGTACCTTTACCAATTTCCTTGGTGGTGAAAAAGGGGTCAAAGAGCTGTGCCTGAATAGCTTTGGGAATGCCACAGCCGTTATCTGCAATCCAGATGCGAACGGTGTCGCCGTCCATTGTCGTCCGAATGCGAATCGTGGGGCTTAGCTCATCAGATGGCATAAAGGGAAACGATGGCGACACAGTATTGAGATCTGCCTGAGCCACCTTTGTGCCGACTTTACGGCTTCTACGCTGTTCGAGGGCATCCAGCGCATTACTCAAAATGTTCATAAAGACCTGATTGAGCTGGCTGGCAAAGCAGGTAATTTCCGGCAGAACGCCATAATCTTTGACGATCCGGACTTCGGCATGGTTATCTTTACCTTTCAGCCGATGGTGCAAAATCAGCAGCGTACTGTCGATCCCTTCATGGATATTGACGGGCTTCATCTCGGCCTCGTCCAGCCGCGAGAAGTTACGCAGCGACAGGACAATTTGACGAATCCGGTTCGCTCCCACCTTCATCGATTGCAGCAGCTTGTGCAAATCGTCTTTTAGAAAGTCAAACTCAATCGCCGCCATCTCATCTGCGATCGCAGCTACCGGATCAGGATAGTGCTGCTGATAGCAGTCCACGAGTCCCAGCAAGTCGCTGCAATAGCCATCGGCATGGGTGAGATTGCCGTAGATAAAGTTGATGGGATTGTTGATTTCGTGGGCAATCCCGGCCACCATTTGGCCCAGCGAGGACATCTTTTCCGTCTGAATCAACTGGGTTTGAGTTTGCTGGAGCTGCTCCAGTGCGTCCGACAGACACTGATTCTTATCGTTCAACTCCTGGGTACGCTGTTCAACTTTTTGCTCCAGCGTATGGCTATATTCCTCCAGTTGCTCCTTCGCCACCGCCAGCTTGTTATACAGCAGAGCATTTTGTAGGGAAATGGCCGCTTGCGCCGTCAGCAGACGCAGCACCTCTAGCCGATTATGGGTAAATGCCCCGTTGGTCAGCTTGTTTTCCAGATACAGAATGCCAATCACTTGACCCCGATTGCAGACAGGGGTGCAGAGGATGCTCTTGGGCCGATGGGCCAAAATGTAAGCATCGTTGGCGAAAGTCGTTTCAGTGCAGGCGCTGTCCAATACCAGCGTCTCGGACGTGCGAATCACGTAATTGACCACCGACTGAGCCAGGGATTGGCTATCGGCGAGGGGGTGGTTGGGAAACACGGTGGGCTGATGGCTCATGCCCTGGGCCGAGACAATCCACTCACCGTCCTGGCGCAGCAGGAGCGCACAGGTTTCGGCACCCGCATTTTCAATTAGCACCTGCATCAGAGTTGATAGCAGCGTGTCGAGCTGAATTTCACCCGAAAGCGCTTGCGAGGATTTCATCACCGTAGCCAGATCCAGCATGTCCGAGACGCTGGTGCTGCCGCTGGTGCCGCTGCCCGTCGTGGTTGCCTTCAGCGATCGGCGGCTGGTAAATCCCTCCTCCCGATGCAGCATGGGGGTGAGCAGATTCGGATAGCGAGCTTCCAGATCCTGCACTTTGGCCGTTGCGCCCCATCGCACATAGGCATAGTAGGCATCAGCTAGATAGACCTGGGCTATCTTTTCTTTACCCCAGTTTAGGTAGAAACGAGCTGCTAGCTCATTCGCTAAGGCTTCGTCCTGCACAAATCCATGTTCTTTAGCACCTGCGATCGCACAATCGTAGGCTTCCAGTGCTTCTGTATTTTGCTGGAGGACGCGATAGCGCTCTGCGGCAACCAAATCAAACTTATGGCGATAATTCATCGGCGCATGGTCTGCTAATCGCTTTAGGTGCGCCTGATTGTCAGCGACGCGGTTCAGCAGTTCAGTTTGCTCAGCGGAAGAAGCAGTGGGGTAGACCGCCAACGCAGTCAGCGAGTCATAGAAGTAAAACGTGGGTTCTGTGGCGTAACCTGTGCCAGCGGCTAAGTAATCCCTGGATTGAGCGGCTGTTTTAAGCGCCCGTGGCAGGTCGCCAAATAGGTAGCAAAGGATGAGCTTGTGCAGATGGAAATAGTGCAGCCCAGTGAACTCATTCGCTGTTTGCAACTGCGGCAGAAACTGGTCTTCATCCAGGATGCTACCCCGCATGGCAGAGGGATTTTCACTCTGTCCCAACAGGTTCAGGACAGCTTGATGATAAATCCGGCAGTAGTTGAGCGTAGTAATTTGCTTAAAATTGGCCAGCACCTGACCATATGCCTGCATGTCCTGCTCCAGGCTGGAGAGTTCCTGCCCCATAAAGTAGGAGTACTGACAGATATCCTTGGTATTGAAGCCAACGTAGTAGAGGTTGCCCGTTTCTAGAGCAAGCTGATAGCCATCCAGCATCAGTTGCAGAGAGTCTTGCAGATGGGAGGTTTGGTGAACCAAAAACGCGCCCACTACATAAAGCGTCGTCGGTTGCAGGGCGCTGATGTTGAAAATCTCATTCAGACCGAGGGCGACTTTGCCAAACTTGTCGGCGGCGGCAATATTGCCCAGCGCACTGCTGAGCGGAATGCCGTAGCAGGCGTAGAAAAAGGCTGAGAAGGGAGTATTACCAAATTCAACCGATGCCTTGACCTGAGAAAGCGTCAGCAGGGCAAACAGATTGGGCATCGCGATATAAACTGCCGGGGCCACGCTAACGGCAATCCGCATGACGGCCAGTTTCTCAGCGTCGGTCATGGTCGGTAAGTTGAGCAGTTCGTCTAGGGACTTGCTATTTGCCAGTTCCGTCGTTTCCTGGAGCGCCTGCTGAATGTCGGCTGGGGTGGGATTGTCCGGAAAGTTGACCCCAAATAGGCTCATGGCCTGACGCGCAGTTGCGATCGCAGCCAGTACATCATTTTGCGCGGTATAAGCTTGCACTCGAATGTCATACACATTCACCTGATCCAGGAGCGCTGTAGCCTGGTTCATGACGGCGGTGGTCAACTGCTCCATTGCCTCAAACTCACCACACAGATAGGCCGCCTCGGCAGCGATCTCATGCAGCGCCAGCGTCAGATCGTACTGGCTGTGCCAGCCATCGGTGGGCAGCAGAGCAATTCCAGCTTGGCAGTATTCCAGAGCGGTACCAAATGCCGTCGCGGCTTTGGCTTTTTGTCCGGCTTGCAGATTCAACCGAGCCAGGTCTTCACGCTGGCTTTGTTCAGTAATCAGCGCTGCCCCAATATTGAGCGAGTTGACAATTTCAAACAGCTTCTCGTCCCAATTTTCAGTTGATGTATTGCATAGCAATCGCTGACCGATTTGGAGGTGCGTCACCTGCTTTTGATCCGCCGGGATCAGCGAATAAGCAGCCTGCTGAATGCGGTCGTGGAGAAATTTGTAGGTCGGCAGTTGATCGGGCGACAGATGGGATAGCGCTGAACCTGATCTTGATTTGCCGTTAAGCGAATGTTCGACCTCATCTTGAAATGCTTTATAGGCATCATTTGTGGGCACAATTAACCCTTCTTCCAGCGCTGGCCATAGCTCCGCTGCTGTTTCCGTGAACGACTGGCCGTAAACGATAGAGAGCGTTGCCAGGTCGAATGTGTTGCCAATGCAAGCCGCTAGCTTAAGCACCTCTTGGGTGGTTGCGGGTAACTTTTGCAGCTGACAAGCCACAAACTGGACAATGTCATCCGTCAAAGCTGCCGTTTGGATGCCAACTAGGTCATACTGCCATTTCCCCTGACTGGTATCAAAAATCAGCAGTTTGTCCTGATGCAGCGATTTGAGAAACTGACTGCTGAAGAAGGGATTGCCTTGGGTTTTCTGATAAACCAGTTGCGTTAACGGCAGGGCTTCGTCCGCCGAGTAGTGTAAGGTGTCGGCAACCAGATGATTCAAATGGGACTGGCTGAGGGAAGCAAGTGCGATCGCATTTACGACGACTTCCGCTTGCCGCAGTTCCTCCACTGCCAGCATCAGGGGATGGGCCGAAGAGACTTCATTATCGCGGTAGGCTCCAATCAGCAGCAGATACTGGGTGTCTACATCCCGGCAGAGCGTCTGCATCAATTTCAGAGAGGCCAAATCCGCCCACTGTAAATCGTCCAGAAAGATGACCAGCGGATGCTCCTGGGTGGTGAACACCTGCGTAAACTTTTGGAAGAGCAGATTGAAGCGAGTTTGAGCCGCCACACCGGACAGTTCTGGCGCAGCAGGTTGGGCACCAATGATTTGCTCCAGTTCGGGAATGACATCAATGATGACCTGAGCGTTTTCACCCAGCGATCGCAGAATTTTCAGCTTCCAGCGCTCTAGCTGCGCCTCGCTTTCGGTCAGCAGTTGCCGCATCAAATCGCGAAACGCCTGCACAAAAGCCGAAAAGGGAATATTGCGCTGCAGCTGGTCGAACTTACCCTGAATGAAATAGCCCCGCTGCCGGACAATCGGCTTATGCACCTCATTCACGACAGCGGTTTTGCCAATGCCGGAGAAACCCGCCACTAGCATCAGTTCGGTGGCTCCTTCCTTCACCCGATCAAACGCTGCCAGTAAGGTGTCAACTTCCTGCTTGCGCCCGTACAGCTTTTCTGGAATCGAAAAGCGATCGCACACATCCCGCTCCGCTAACTGGAAAGGTTCGATCCGACCTGTTTCTTTCAGTTGGGATAAGCACTGCTCCAGGTCATACTTCAGCCCCAGCACACTCTGATAGCGATCCTCGGCATTCTTCGCCATCAGCTTCATGACGATGTCTGACAAAACTGTGGGAATGGGAGATGAGGAGATGGGGAGATGGGGAGATGGGGAGATGGGGAGCCGTCTTGCGCGCACATCCCTCTTGCTCCCTTGCCCCCTTGCCCCCTTGCTCCTCTGCTCCACTCAACCTCACACGGCGGCACTGGCTGCTTCGCGATATGACAATGGATGAGCTCCATCGCATCCTCGACCTGAAACGGCAGTTGTCCGGTCAACAGCTCATAGAAGGTAACGCCCAGGGAATAAAAATCGGTGCGGTAGTCAATGCCGCGATTCATCCGCCCCGTTTGCTCCGGCGACAGATAGGCTAACGTTCCTTCCAATACGTTGGGACTGGTGAGAGCTTGAGTTTCGCGCGGCAGCAGGGAAGCAATGCTGAAGTCAATCAGCTTAACCTGCTTCGTTTCGGGATTAATTAAAATATTGCTTGGTTTAATATCTTTATGAATAATCCGGTGCCGATAGATATCGTGCAGGATGTCAGCAACTGCGATCGCAACCTGCAAAAATTCCATCAGCTTAGCGGCTGGTTCTAAATTTGCGGCCTGACAATTGATATATTCTTTGAGAGAAATCCCCCCAAAGTCTTCCATAATCAGCGCAAACTGAGATTGCTCTGTGCTGAGACTATAAAATCGGACAACGCCTGGTAGATCAAGATCTTTAGCGATTGTGTATTGATTGCGGAATTGCATCAATTCAACCGCACTGGGATAAGGATTTTTCAGTAGTTTTACCACTACTGGTTGTTTATCCTGCTTTCTTACTCCTCGATAAACAAGAGTTCTAGAACTGGAATGTAGAAGATGATCAAGCTGATATTCGGGAACACTGAGAGTTGCTTGCATGGCTGATGGCACTACTAGTCAGTCGAAAGTAAATCACCTCTTAGTATTCCCAGGATTTTGTAGCTCAAACAACCTTATAAATACTGTAATTTATACTTCGATTTGTCTTACTAATGCTAATAAGAGCCGAGATTTTTTCTACAGTCTTTCATGATTGTTGGATAACTTAACAAATCAAGTAAATTGATTTTTGGGATACCTGAATCTTATGGAGTTTAACGTTGAATATCTCTTTGAATTGCGCCGCTATGGTTTGATGCAATATGCGATATCACAGTTGGTTGGGAAGGCGAATTTAATAAGGTGAAATCTTTGAGGTAGGGACACGGCATTGCCGTGTCCCTACGGATTAAACGGTTTACAGGCTATTTAATCCACAATCCTTAGTTAAATAAACAAGACAAAAGTGTACTGCTCGACTCAAAATAATAGCCGAACAGTACACTTATCAAGCATTGCATTTAGACGATACTTTCGAAATATCGTTTTGATTACTGGTTGAATTAAGCAACAGAGCTGAGTAATTGATCTTTCTTGATTTTTACAGAGGGTGGTTCTTGGTATGGGTGAGCTTGCGCAAATACCAAAAACTCGTCCACTAAATCTGCAAAGTACTCAAATGACTTATCAATCAATTCAAGAGCCTGCTGGCGAACCTCGTCGGTCAGCTCAATGCTTTGGATGTAAGCCGTAACTTCTGGAGTCCTTAGGGTGTGCGTATTTTCAATGTGATTGTGGCACATTCCGTAATAGCGGAATTCTTCTCCAGTCATCTCTTGCAGTTGCAGCGCTGCTGATTTAGTTGAGCGGAAAAATACGTTTGCCGTTACTTCAGAGACTTCGATAGCAATCAGGCGCATTACAGGATCAGCATCACGAGTATAGCGCTCAAATAGGGAATACATGGAGCGAGAAACTTTTGTATGATCGCTCCATAAAAACCTCACAACATCACTGAAACGCATAGTGTAGTCAGTGCCCATCTTGCTCATATCTTCGAGGAGCCACTGCCAGTGAAAATGCTCTTCTTGGGTATGCTTATTGACAATTTCCTGCACGCGATTGCCTGCTGCTTCTTGACGAAAAACCTGTGTACAAAGCTTACTAAACTCTAGTGCTAGAGGGGTGATAACGGGTGAGAAGGCCAGCTTTTGTCGAGGGTCAATGCTCTCATCTTCCATAAACTGGAAGAACGGCAGTTTCGCAAACTCTTCATTCTTTTGATCAATGAGCTGCAGAATTTTCTTCATGTTGGAGATCTTCCCTTAATAAATAGTAGATCAATGCTCGTAGCCAATTTTTGGCGATCAGGAATACTGATTTCTCTAAAAATTGGCTCTAAATCAGGACATGCGCTATCACGATGCGTCTCACTGCTTTATCATTCCCTCACAAAAGCAGTCAGTAACATTGAGCTAATATTATGTTTAAGAATAAAATTTATCCGAATAAGTATTAGAAATACTCGTGAATTTCACTTTTTTATGCATTTAAAGTACGAGTTCAAAGTAATGACTTTGCTGCCACGATGCGATAACAAATCATCCTTCTAGGCTTTAGTACAACAAGAGATAAGGAGTTTCAAATACTGAGCTAATTTCATACTTCAAAATAAAACTTGAATCCGTAGCTAAAAAAAAGGAAGTAACTTTGAGTTACTTCCTTTCAGAAAAAAGCTAGTAAAGGCTTAATTAGCCGCGTTGTAATGTTGCTTGAGCTTCTTGTGCAACAATTTCCATTTCGTCATCGGCTAGTTTTTTCAGCGCTGACTGAGCCTCTGGGTTATTGAGACGACCAAGAGCTTGCACGAGGCGATGGCGAATTTGCCAGTCTGGGCTGGAGCAGTAAGGGACGAGCAGCGCGACTGCCCGATCGTCGCCCAGTTCGCCTAGTGAGCCGATTGCTGCCGTTTGTACCAGTTCATTTTCAGAGGAAAGCGCCTGTTCGAGTAAATCAAAAGAACGAGGATCACCCAGTTCACCCAATGCCGCAATAATGCTGAACTGGAGCAGCCATTCGGATGAGTTTTGATAGCTGGCTTCTAGATCGCTGTAGGCTTCTGTGAGCTTCAATGCGCCCAACGAATCGGCAGCGGCGGCTTGCACATCGACCTCGGAATCGTGCAGTAAGCGATCGCGCAAGATATCGAGCGCCTGCTGTCGATCTTGGTGACCTAAGCTAGACACTTGACTGACGGCAGCATAGCGAACACGCGGATTCGTATCGGCTACAACCTGCTTGATCAGCTCAAATGCAGTGGCAGGTTCTAGGTCACGCAGTTGGTTAATACCTTTGAGTCGATCGCCATAGTCTTCAGAGGCGATCATTTGCTGGACGGAATCGGGGGTAACGCTCATGGCAATCCGAAAAACTAATGTATAAAAAGTAGGAAATTAAAGGAATGTGAATAGTTGATCGTTAATAGTGGAGCTTGGAAAAAGTGGTGAGATTGATGACTTTGCCGTGGATTAACAAAACTACAGCCTATTCTTCGGCATCGGCGGCGATTACGCGCATGACATCGCCACGGGTGAGAATGCCCACCAGATGATTTTGCTCATCGACTACGGGCAGGCGGCGAATATCGCGATGCAGCAAAAGTTGAGCCGCTTTTGCTAACGGCTGATCCGGGCGGATCGTGGTGATAGATTTCTCGGTCATTACTTCTTTAACCGTCTGACCCAGCGCCTTGTGCAGTTCACGCTCGTAGCGGGCTGGATTTTCGAGATAAATAACGCTATCCAGCACCATGATGTAAGCGGGCGGAGTGACACCGCTCTCGCGCCACATCAAGTCGGACTCAGACAGGACACCGACCAGTTTGCCTTCATCATTGACAACGGGCAAGCCGCTGATTTTGCGCTCGGAAAGCAAGTGAATCGCGTCATTAATGGGAGTTTCTGGCTTGACCGTGACGATATCACGGTTCATTACGTCTGCAACAGTTTTGGCCATAGGAATGGAAGGGGCTGATAAACCTTGATTACGCCGATTGATCGCGCTTTTTTGTCACGAACTTCTGATGATCATTGTATAGCGCTATAGCCCGCTGGTTTCGCAGTAATGTTTAAGGACGGTAATGCAATTTGCGATCGCACCCAAATGGGCAATTTCATACCCGTGGGTATTCTGCGTCGGAAAGCCCAGACAAGCGGCACGAGATACATGTCCAAATTTCATGGCAATGGAGCCGTCGCTACCGAAGCCGCTGATCGCGGCGAGCTGGAGTGGAATATTTACCCGATCCGCCGCTCGCCGAATCTCACGGTTCAAGCCTTCGTCGTAGAGGCCATAGCTATCCTGCGAGAGCAGCACCGGAAATTCACCGCCTTCGATGGGGTATTCCGGGGCGAGGGGACTAATTTCTAGCGCAATCAGGCCGTCAATTTTCTGGCGCTGGGTGAAGTAGAGTGCGCCGATTGCGCCAACTTCTTCTTTGGCCGAGGCGACTAAATACAAATCAACCGCAGGCTGCTCGATCTGCTCTGCAAGAGCGAGGAGGATTGCTAACGACGCCTTGTTATCGAGTGTGTAGCTGGCGATATGGTCTCCCATGCGAAACGGGCGCTTGCGGTGCTTGCCAACCACCACTCTCGTGCCGGGGCGAATTCCGGCGGCAACCAGCGCCTCGTTGGACTGCTTGGTTTCTACCCAGGCATCTTCCCAGCGTAAGGGTGCCGTGTCTTGCAGATCTTTCTGTAGCGATTCGTGGGAGACATGGCGCGACCCAAAGGACAAAATGCCGCTGAGGGTTTGCTCATCCCCTAGTAGGTCTACGACTCCTTCGCCATACACCCAGGGAAACGCGCCGCCCAGCTTACGTACCTGGACACGCCCCTCGATTTCTACAGTTTTGACGATGGCCCCAATTTCATCTTTGTGGGCGGTGATGGCTAAACTGCGATCGCGGTTTTTTCCGGGTAAATGAGCAATGATATTGTCTGCGTCGTCCTGCCAAACCTGGACGTTTAATGCCTGAAATCGCTTCAGCAGCGTTTGGTTAATCTCGGTTTCCACACCGCTGGGCGAATGACACATGACCAGCGATTCAATCGTGGTGAACAGCGCATCGAAAGTTGGCCGACCAGATTCAGCATCTAACGCAGACATGAAGGGGTTCCTGTTGAAAGATCTCAGTCGTTTGATCTTACAGAAAATCTCTCAGAGTTTGAGGAGTGCCGTACTCAGCACGGCACCCCCTATTTTACGATTCAAGCACTATGCGGCTTTGTGCGTATGACGACGATAGGCTGTGGCCCCGACCGTCACGGCTCCCAATGCAACAAGGCTCCAGCGTGAACCGGGTTCCGGCACCGCTTCGGGTTCATGCAGTTGGGCAAAGGCAACATCAGCGACGATGGCATGGGCGGCAGTTGAGGGATGGAAGTTGTCCCAGAACAGATAAGAATCAGGATCGCTACAAACGCCAAAGGGATTGTCAACTGAAAACATGCCGTCACCTAGGCAGGCGTCGGTGACGTTGGTAAAACCATAATTGGCTGGATTTGCGATCGCATCTCCGAATAATCCATTCAGGTCAAACCCAATCAGATTCGCGGTTGGATTACTAAGCGATAACGAATCCAAAATTGCAGCCAAAGACTGGTTATAGCTGTTGACGATATTACTAATTACGCCAGCACTGGGCAACACGTTAAACCGTGGCGTTGCTCCAAGATCCGGCACGTTGCTCACCAGAATATTTTCCGCGCCGATGTCGATTAAACTTTGAAGCGCCGTTGTTGTGTTTGATAAAGACAGGCTGAGATCAGCAAAGTCTGGCGAACCAGCCAAGTTTGCCACAATGTCATTCCCACCCGCCACATAGATATAGAGCGCATCGTCATTCGGCTGGAGCGGGGCAGTGTCAATCAGTTGGGTAAACACGTTGACCTGTGACAAAACCCCTAGCGGCAGTGGGAAATTGGTCAGATTTGGGCCTGTACTCGCTCCACCAACAGCAAAGTTAATCCCATCATCTACATTTGTTGATACATCAGCGGCAAGGGCTGGAGCTAAACCTAAATCAGCCGCCAGGTATTCAACCCAAACGGGGCCGTTAGAAAATCGCTGAGCGTAGGGAGGCGTTTGCGGCACAAGCCCACCTGATGCCTGAAAAAGATTGCCCGGATCGGCAAGGCTATCGCCAAATACATAAATTTGGCTAAACGTAGCGGCACTGGCTTCGAGAGGCGCGATCGCAGCTAAAACAGCAATTCCGGCAGAAGCAAAATAGTGTTTCATAAGGGGGCTTAATGTTTATAAAAAGTTTTCAGTAGTTATACGCACACATGATGCAGAATCCTGATTTCCTCTTATAGCAAGATAACGAATTTCAAAGGCTTGCCTGCTGTTTGCATACGTTTTTTTACGCAGACGAGGAAATGTGAGGTTCAGATGAAGCGAGTGCCGAATAGGCCAGTTGTTTGTGAAATTGCGATGAGGATGCAAACCGTGCAGCTGCATGAGTCGGAACTGCACGGCTGAGACAATAGGTCTATGATGGACGCTGTACAATACGATGCATGCCAGCAATTTATCAAAACGTGAATCGACCACTCATCGCATGTAGAGCTAAAATCTGCGATCGCAGTGTCTCACCCTATGCCTAATCAATCTCCGACCGAATTGCCTACGGAGCTTATTCTCAGCCATTCACGGCAGTCTCTTGGACAGCTTTATTTAGATTGGGTACCTCAACCCGGTTCCTATCTTGACGTCGAGGGAAAAACCTACACGGTTCTGGAACGCCGCCATCGTTATCAGTTGAGATCGGGTCAGTATCAGCTGCATAAAATTGCCCTCTACGTCCAATCAGCTCCCCATCTAGACGAGCGCAGTTGGGTCGCGCAGCATTGGGTAGTGGGCGACGCCTCCTGTCGCTACAATGCCCAATCAGAGATTATGCGCTGTGCCGTCAATCCCAATGGCCCCTGCGACGGCTGCCAATTCTACGAACCCCAAGAATAAGGCTCCCTTTCTCCCCTACTCCCTTTCTCCCCTACTCCCTTTCTCCCCTACTCCCTTTCTCCCCTACTCCCTTTCTCCCCTACTCCCTTTCTCCCCTACTCCCCTACTCCCTTAAACATCCCTATCAACCAACCACTAACCACCACCCATCAACCAAAAACCATCAACCCCCCTGACGTTTCACCCCATTTAACGGCACAATGATGGCAAGCTTCTTTAGTTCGGTTTACGACCATGCCCATCCTCGATGATCATCGTAATCTGCTGTCTGACTTGATTAACCGCTATCGCGATCGCGTTGACTATCTCGCCATTCGCCTAGAAGAATCGGAAGGCACCGATATTATGCTGCGGGGTGACAAGATTGAAACTCTCAGCGAAGGGATTTCCGTTGGTGGACAGGTTCGGGCTTGCTACAAAGGCGGTTGGGGATTTGCCAGCTTTAATCAATTAGGAACATTACGCGATCGCATCGAAGAAGCCATTTCCTCAGCTCGCATCATCGGCGAAGGGGATACGAATCTGGCTCCGGTAGAGGCGATTCAAACCGTGCGTCGTCTGCCGCTGACGGGCACTGATCCGCGTCAGGTGCCGCTGGCTGATAAAAAAGCACTCTGCCAGCACTACTCCGATATTCTGCGCGGCGTAGATGACTGTATCACCACTGCATCTGTCCGCTATGGCGACAGCTCTCAGCGAATTATTCTCGCCACATCTGACGGCAGCTTAATTGAGCAGTCCTGGACGGATATGGAAATGCGGTTCGCGGCCACGGCCCGTAATGGCGAAACTGTGCAAACGGGGCGAGAAACCACGGGTTCCCGCAGCGCTTATGAAGATATGACCAATCTTGATGAGCAAGTCAGATGTGCAGCTCAGCGAGCGGTTGCGGCTCTTAATTTGCCCTCGGTGCGCGGCGATGTCTATACCGTGGTCATCGACCCAATTTTGACCGGACTGTTTGTGCACGAAGCGTTTGGTCATCTGTCCGAGGCGGACATGGCCTATGAAAATCCCGATTTGCTGGAAGTGATGACGCTGGGGCGGCGATTTGGGCCAGCGGATCTGCAAATCTTTGATGGGGCCGCTCCGGCAGGCCACCGAGGCAGCTATTACTACGATGATGAGGGCACTCCGGCCACAACGACGCAGTTGATTCAGGATGGGGTACTCGTCGGACGCCTGCACTCCCGCGAAACCGCTGGAAAGCTGGGTGAAGCTCCCACCGGAAATGCCCGCTGCTTGAACTACCACTATCCCCCCATTGTCCGGATGACCAATACCTGGATTGAGCGGGGTAAAACTCCGGTTAAAGACCTGTTTAGCGGCATTGAGCAAGGCGTTTATGCCCGTAACTGGCTGGGCGGCATGACCAACGGCGAAATGTTTACCTTTACTGCTGGGGAAGCCTGGATGATTCGCAATGGCGAAATTGCCGAACCTGTGCGGGATGTGACGCTATCGGGCAATGTCTTTCGCACTCTGGCCGACATTGAGGCGATCGGCGATGATTTTTACTGGGACGAGTCCGGCGGTTGTGGCAAGGGTGGACAGAGTGGTCTGCCAGTTGGTTGCGGTGGGCCTAGCCTGCGGATTCGTAATGTTGTTGTTGGTGGCGAAGTAGACGAGATGGAATAGTGCAGCCCAGTGGATTCGGTATGGTTTCTCCGTTTAAGGCACTATCAGCGGCGCAGTTTGACGCATGGGCTGAACAGGCGCGGCATCAAGCTATTCAGGGACATGTACCGAATCGAATTACGTTACTGGCGACGGCCAATCCCAACTGGTTTGCGGCCCAGATTTATGTCAACGATGCGGCTGATGGTACGAACGAGACAACGGAACGCCTCGTTTATCAAACTGGGGATTTAGCGCATTCTTTTGTTTTGATGAGCGTGATTAAGCCGCTGCTGCTGCTGTACCTGCTAGAGCAGTTTGGTGCCGAGCAGGTGTTTGATTGGGTTGGTGTCCAGCCTTCCGACCAACCGTTTAATTCCCTCGATCAGCTCCAGGCCGACCAGGGCTATCCTCGTAATCCCATGATCAACAGCGGCGCGATCGCACTTGCCGATAAAGTCCCTGGCTCCACTGCTGCCCACTGCTGTCAGATTCTCTGTGACTGGCTCAACGACAAAGCTCAGGTTAATCTTGCACTTGACCAGGCCATGCTGAACTCTGTTCGCACATTAGGACAAGCCCGTAACGAAGCACTGGCTGCGGTTTTACAGGAAGCTGGACGCTTAAAAAACGACGGCCAAGCTCTGGATACCTATCAGCAGATTTGCTGTTTGGCGGGCACGGTGACTGATTTAGTGAAATTAGGTTATCTACTGGCCGTTTCATCCAGTCGAGTTAAAGACCGTCATCGGCAGGCGGTGAATGCACTGATGTTGACCTGTGGCCTGTACGAAGCGTCGGCTCAGTTTGCGGTGCGCGTGGGTCTACCAATGAAATCTGGCATCAGCGGCGCTATCCTGGCCGTGGTGCCCGGTCAAGGTGCGATCGCAGTGTACAGTCCCCCGCTGGATAAAATTGGCAATTCAGTGGCAGGTATCACTTTAATTGAACAGTTAGCCAAGCATCTGCCTCTGAGCTGCTTGAGTTGAAGCTGATCTTGTTGAAACTGCAGACCGTTTATAGGAAACCGAATTATTGTTTGTGATCGTTAGGCCATGCCTGACGATCACAAACAGCTAAAACTGACAGCTAAACCTGGCTGTTAGGAGCGGATTTCGTATCAATGTCTAATTTGCCTCAGTGGACTCGGGCGTGTTTTCGGATGTGCTGTCAGAAACAGCACCCGTTTCACCATCGCTAGTTTGCTTTTCCTGAAGGCGCTTACCCCGCTCTTCGCGCTGTTTGCGGCTGGCTTCCAAGATATCTTTCATCACTTCCTGGGCCTGCGAGATCTTCTCCAGGTTGCTGCGATACAGGTCTAGATCCTTCTGCATTTTCTCGTCGCTAAAGCCGATGGCCGTGCAGACCTGCGTGATGAGTTCTTTACGCTTACCATCGTCTGCAATCGCCTCTGGAGCAACCTTTTCGAGTAGAGTGTATAGGCCAATTGCCAGCAGTCGGCTGTATTTGTAGTTTGGGTCGTTGGCAATAGTTTGAAAATAGCCGCCTAGTGCGCCAGAGCCAGCTCCTTCTGCTCCCGGTAGTTGACGTTTAAATTCATCGAGGGACAGGCCTTCTACACTGGCAGCCAATTGGGCTGCGTCCTGTCGGTATTGCTCTGGACTCACTTCCACAGATTGGCACAGAGCGTTAAAGATAGAGGTCTTATCTTGCTCAGGGATGTAGCCCTGCATGAAGCGGTCAAAGGTTGTAACCACACCTAGAGCGTAAATGGGATCGTATTTGAAATCGACATTTACAGAAAGCAGGTGCATTTCCACCATCATCTCTTCCACTACCCGACGATAGATGGAATTGATCGGACGCTTATGGTGGGCGTAGAAGGAGCGCTTGGTATCTGAAACAGTACGAACGTCAGTATTCACGGGCAAGTCTGATCAATTTTTATATAAGAGCATGTGTGGCACGATCTTTATTCTCGCGTTTTGCTGGACGTTTGCCAAGGTGAACTTCACGGAACGCTGGTGGGGTGTCCTCAAAAAGGGGAATAGCTACGGAATATTATGTGGCCTGTCAGCGTTAATCCGCACAACAAAAAAGCCTTGCCCAATCGAGGACAAGACTTGCAGTGATTCACCAGGATTAAGGATTGCCAAGTTATATAGGCAAACCTGAAGTTAATTTAAGCTGCGATCGCAAGCTGTAACTGTTGCGTTCACTACATGTATTTCTAGACTGCGATCGCAGTTGTCGATTCCACTGGAAAGCCTACTGCCTTCCATGCACCCAGGCCACCGATGATCTCCGCCACATTTTGGAAGCCTGCAGCCCGCAGTGCCTGGGCTGCGATCGCCGTCTCATCATCGGTTTCGCCGTATACATAAATATCTCGATTAAGCTCTAAACTGAGCCGAGCCTGCGCCGCCAATGAGTCCATCGGCAGATGAATCGCGCCTCGAATATGGCAATAGTTAAATGATTCGCGGTTGGAAACATCAATAATCGTGAGCGCAGGTTCACCCCAGTCGAGGCGCGATTTGAGATCGTAAACCCGCGATTTGGGTTTGAAGGGTGCCGGGATCGGAAAAATCCGTAGAAAGTTGCTCATGGAGTAACTGAGGTGTGAGGAGTACCCCTGCAATGTAACAACAATGCTAATAGATTTCAAAGAATTGCTAATAAAATATTCACAAATGTAGCGGTTTATGCATTTCTGTTTCTGCTTGGCTGAATTTAGTGGCGCTGATGCTGATACTGCTATTGCTATATATCGCTATATCGCTTTGCAACAAGAAAAGGGCAGCAGCGCTACTGTGCCCTCTTTCCGTCTATTTGATTTTGGCCGCCAGATTTAATTTCAAGGTTTTGGCTGCATTCGCTCCAGCCCAAGCTGAACTAGTCGATCCACGAGTTCTACAAAGTCAATACCGCTGGCTTTCCACAGCATCGGATACATGCTCGTCGAGGTAAATCCGGGCATGGTGTTGATTTCATTAATCAGGATATTGCCCGTCGCTTCGACATAGAAGAAATCAACCCGCGCAATTCCCGCTCCATCAATGGCTTGAAACGCGCGCACGGCGTACTCTTGAATTTTGGCTTTGACATCATCGGGCACTGGGGCCGGAATCGCTAAATCAGCGCTGCCTTCTGTGTACTTAGTTTCGTAATCGTAAAAATCGCTGTCAAAGCTAATCTCACCCAGCGTTGATGCCTGTGGCTCGCTGTTGCCGAGTACCGCACACTCCACTTCGCGCGCGGTCACGCCTGCTTCGACAATAATCCGCCGGTCGTAGCTGGCAGCGCTGTCCAATGCCGCTTCTAACTCGGAGCGCGATCGCACTTTGGAAATGCCGACCGATGAGCCGAGATTAGCGGGTTTGACAAAGCAGGGATAGTCCAGTTTGGCCTCAATGCGATCGCAAACTTTAGGAAAAACGCAGGGATTCGACCAAACCTCATCACGCGTGACGATTTCATAGTCAACTTGGGGCAGCCCAACCTGAGCAAAGGCTTGTTTCATAGCGATCTTGTCCATTCCTACTGAGGATGCCAAAACCCCGTTCCCCACGTAGGGCACCTGCATGAGCTGAAACAGTCCCTGAATCGTGCCGTCTTCGCCATTGGGGCCGTGCAGGATGGGAAACCAAACGTCTACATCAGCCACGGCTGTTGGAAACTGCCAAAGCTGTTGTCCATCTGCTTGATCCGTGTCGGTCACAATTGGCTGGCCTGATTCCAAAACCTGTTGCGCTGTGGCCGAATCACACCAAACGCCGTTTTTCTGAATATAAAACGGGACAACAGTGTATTTTTCGGTATTTGGAGCAGTGGTCAAGGCCGCAAAAATGGCCCGTGCCGAGCTAATGGATACCTCATGTTCACCCGAACGACCGCCAAATAAGAGTCCGACCGTTTGCGTTGCCATCGTGCCCACCTCTTTTCCTACATCAACTCGCAGCCAAATTTCAGCTAGGGTAGCACGATTTACCGACCCCGTTCTTCATCACTTTCAATTCGCTGAGCAATATCTAATGCTTGCTTCAGCAGGTGAGCTAAACCCACCCAAGCATAACTGCGATCGCTATCGACAGCTCGGAATAGAGCTGCTTTGCTTTGTGCATATTGCCAAATGCCCTGTAGTAGTCCAGAAACGCCATAGCGCTCTACCAGATCAGCCACGACTGCTTGAACTGACGGTTCACTGGATGAATCCGGCTGCTCTGGTGATGGTGATGGATCTGTCATGGTTTAGCGTTCTACTGCTCTATCTATATCGCTGAAGCCCACACTGGTACAAATCAGTGCGGCACAATTGGCAAAAACAGCGTCACGAAATAGAACACCAGCGGTGCTGTGAAGACATAGCTATCAGCCCGGTCTAAAATGCCACCGTGTCCTGGAATTAACTGGCCGGAATCTTTCACGCCTGCATCTCGCTTCATCATCGATTCAGTTAAGTCACCGAGCAAACTGGCTAATCCAATAATTAAACCGAGTGCCACGCCCGTCAGCGGCCAAATCGGCCAGCCGAGTCCCCAGGCTCCCAGAACGGCAATTGTGACGCTACCTGCTACGCCAAAAACGGCCCCTTCGACCGTTTTCTTAGGGCTAATATCTGAGAGACGAGTGCGGCCAAACAGTTTGCCAAAGATATATGCACCAATATCCGCCGCCCAAATACAGCCAAATGCAATCAGCGTCACCATTAAGCCCTGGGGCAGATGTTGAATATCAAGCCAGTCTGACCACTGTTCTGGCCAGAAACCGTCCAGCGGCAGATTGGCGCTTTCGACGCTGCCCAATGTGCGCAGTCTGACCCAGTAACTCGGCAGATAGCCACCGTAGAATAAACCCAATACGGACGCTGCTATATCAGCAATCGTGGCAAAGTTGGGTTGAAAGAGCAGATAAAAGCAGATAGCGGTTCCAGCCACCGGAAAAATCGCATCGGCCAAATCCGGCGATAATGTTGAAACGATCAGCAAGATTTGGCTGACTACCAGCGTGGTCTTGGCCGCTGGGGCAATGCCTTTAGCCCGCACCATCTCAAAAATTTCTTGCTGCCCCAGATAAATGATGATGCCGAAACCAGCCGTAAAGTACCAGCCCCCAGTGATCACAATTCCAAGGGCAAAAACGATGGCGACAATTCCGCTAAGGATGCGAGACCAAGGCATGAAACAACTCTCGTATATAAAAAAGTATTTTTGATAATTTAGGCGAATCGAGGAGCCTCTGCTAGGAAGCCAAGGGCAGTTGAAGCAATGCTTAACAGATGCTTAACAAATTCATCTGGATTAAGCTTGGGGCAAACAAAAAGTAAACAAAGAGATTTAGGGTCGGGGCATTCTCACTATTTCTGCAGCTGTCTTACCATGATGGCTTTTTACAGCATGTCTTTCGGATGACCCAGTCACACGATGCCTTAAGACTAGGTTAATGATTTTGACAGCAGTCTAAAAGAATCTCAAGACTGACAAACAAAGCCATGAGAGTGGGAATTGAATTTTTCGTATACAAATGTAAATAATGTTGTGTCCTGTAAATTTTAATGTATTTGTTTGTCGATTGACTTGACGGAATGAATTTGGAGTTTGATTGCCTCAAGGTGGTTTTAGCATTGTGCGATCGCACCTTTTCAGTGTCCGTTCAACCCTGTCATAGCGATGCTTCTGTGATTCACTTTTATCCAAATCCTCAAATTTGATCCGCTCAATTACAATGACTTTAAGACTGTTAAATCGATCACTTTTTTGCTTTATTTTCGCTACAATAGATGCTGTAAATGCTGCTAAACAACAATCTTGCGCGACACAAATCCATTTGTAACAAAATATTTAGATAGGCAAAGAAATAATGCGCGTATCTAGACATTTTGCAAGGTTAGTTTCATATTGAGCAACAACAGAGTAATTATTTTTACTGCTCTGTAATCTTTAACCATCTGTAGTATTTTCACTGGCATTATTTACTATGACTACGACTCTACAGCAGCGCGATCGCGCTGGTGCATGGGAGCGTTTTTGTCAGTGGGTGACCAGCACCGATAACCGCCTCTATGTAGGTTGGTTTGGTGTGATTATGATCCCTACCCTGCTGACCGCAACCACGTGCTTCATCATTGCGTTCATCGCAGCTCCTCCCGTTGACATCGACGGTATCCGTGAGCCTGTTGCAGGTTCTCTGATATACGGTAACAACATCATCTCTGGTGCAGTTGTTCCCTCTTCCAACGCTATCGGTCTGCACTTTTACCCCATCTGGGAAGCGGCTTCCCTCGATGAGTGGTTGTACAACGGTGGCCCTTACCAGCTGATTATCTTCCACTTCTTACTCGGCATTTCTTGCTATATGGGTCGTCAGTGGGAGTTGTCCTACCGCCTGGGTATGCGTCCCTGGATCTGCGTAGCTTACAGCGCTCCGCTGTCTGCCGCTTTCGCAGTATTCCTAATTTATCCTCTAGGCCAAGGCTCCTTCTCTGATGGTATGCCTCTGGGAATCAGCGGTACCTTCAACTTTATGTTCGTGTTCCAAGCTGAGCACAACATTCTGATGCACCCCTTCCACATGCTCGGTGTGGCAGGCGTCTTCGGCGGCAGCTTGTTTTCCGCTATGCACGGTTCTCTCGTGACCTCTTCTCTGGTGCGTGAGACCACTGAGACCGAGTCTCAGAACTACGGCTACAAGTTCGGCCAAGAAGAAGAGACCTACAACATCGTGGCAGCGCACGGCTACTTCGGTCGTCTCATCTTCCAATATGCGAGCTTCAACAACAGCCGCAGCCTGCACTTCTTCTTGGGTGCATGGCCCGTGGTTGGCATTTGGTTCACGGCACTGGGCATCAGCACAATGGCGTTTAACCTGAACGGCTTTAACTTCAACCAGTCTGTATTGGATAGCCAAGGCCGCGTTGTCGGCACCTGGGCTGACGTACTGAACCGGGCGAACCTGGGTATGGAAGTGATGCACGAGCGCAATGCTCACAACTTCCCGCTTGACTTGGCATCTAGTGATGTTTCTCCAGTTGCTCTACAAGCCCCCGCAATCAACGGCTAAGCTTGCTTAGTCGGCTAGCTCTCAGAAACTAGCGGAAAGCGCCTTCCTCAGGGAAGGCGCTTTTTTGTTGTGTATAGCGTTAGTCAATTACTGTTCTTTTGGACTGTGGTGGCACTGAGGTAAGTGAAGCGAGAGGAGGGCAGGAGTAAAAAGGCTTAAGGGGAGCGGGAGCAGGGGGGCAGAAGATCTTAGAACTTTTGCCGCTTAAAGAGATGAGCGCAAGGCATATTCTTACCACTCAGAGCCTATCTAGAAACCCTCTCAAACCCCTAATGCGTCGTAGCCAGATCGGGGTATTCGGATAAGTTCTCAGTACTCAGGCCATCGCTACGCATGAGCAAGCTACAGCACTCAGAATTGTGGATTAATATAGCCTGTAAACCGCTCCATTCTTAGGGACACGGCATTGCTGTATCCCTACCCCAGTGAAACAGCGGTGCTCGCCCAAGGGGGCTATCTCTACATAGAACTACAGTTCTGAGATGCCGAGCATCGCTAATAACTGATCCTCAGATATTTGCGGCACTCCTACCTTTTCGGCTTTGGCGAGCTTGTTACCGCTGGGGTTGTCGCCAACCACAATGTAGTCTGTTTGAGCACTGGGCATACTGGTGATGCGGGCACCTGCGGCTTGCACCATGTCGCGTAATTTGTTGACGTCAATTCCTTTGAATGTACCTGTAATCACGATAGTTTTGTCTGCTAGGGATGAATTTGCAGCGGCATCTTCAGAGAGTAATTCTCCTGGCTCAGGTGATTCAGCCGATGGTGCCGCAGGGATTTCTGGCGTAGCCGATTTTTCCTCTGCTGGTGGGGAAGCAGGACTAGCTGATGGTGGAGATGGTTGGTATTGAGGTTGATTTTGGACAGTCGATGACTGAGCGCTTAATTGCTCATTTTCTTGAGCTAATGCGGCGATTTGCTGCTGCAAGCTGCCAACAACTTCCTGGGCCATTTTCATTGCTTCTTCCAGGGTGCGTTTTTCGCCTGTGAGTTTTTGCACCTGAGTTTCGAGAGACTGAACCGTTGTCTGAGTTTGCTCTAGTGCTTGTTCAAGCTGCTGCCGTTCAGCGGTTAGTGCCTCTAAAGTTTTTTCTAAATCGGCATCAGTGCCAGACACAGCTTGAGCGGACTGTTCTAGGGATGCAATTTGCGATCGCAACTCACTAATTGTCTGTTCAGCCGTTTGAACCTGCTGGCTAAACTGCTGCCGCTCTTGGGTAAGCTGGTCAATTTGAGTTTGCAGGCTGGAGACATTGTCCTGCAGGGCGTTGAGCTCCTGACGAGTGCGATCGCGTTCCTGGGTCAATTGTTCAATTTGCGCTTCCAGCTCGGTTGGATCTTCCATCGCTTGCAGCATATCGTCGAGTTCAGCGTTTTGCTGCTGCAAGCTTTGGAGTTGTTGCTGCAAAGCCTGAATCTGCTGTTCTAATGTTGCCGAAGTATCCTGAGCAGCTTGTAAATCTTGGGTAAGCTGCTGCCGTTCTTCATGCAGTGCTTCGATTTGGGACTCAAATTCACTTGTATCAGCGGCTTGTTCCGTGGCTTGTTCCAGCGATAGGGATAAGTTTTCATTTTGATGCTCCAGATCGCTAATCTGGCTTTGCAAATCCTTGAGGGTGTCCTGACTGGTCTGGAGTTCTTGCTCGAGCTGATCGCGTTCTTGCGTCAGGGATATGAGTTGAATTTCTAGTTCGTCCGTATCAGCCGCTTGCTCCAATGCGGTGGTTAGTTCGGCATTTTGCTGCTTTAGAGTTTGTAGCTGGGCTTGTAGCTCGTCGAGTGACGTTTGCGCAGTGGTTTGGGCATCTTGAAGTTCCTGGGTGAGTCGCTCCCGTTCCTGCTGTAGCTGTTGGAGTTCACGTTCTAAATCAGTGGTATCGGTTGCGGTATTCAGTGCCTCTGCCAGTTGCGAGTTAAGCTGCGAGTTCTCCTGCTGGAGTTCACTCAGTCGGCTTTGCACCGCTGCCAAATTATCTTGCAGCGATCTCAGATTCGTCTGAAGTTCATCCCGTTCCTGCTGGAGAGCAGCAATTTGGTCTTCCAGTTCAGCCGTATCTACCTCAGATTCTGTCGAGGTGACCAGAGCAAGCTGCTGCTCAAGTCGTTCAATTTCGGCTTGCAGCGGCGCGATCGCAGTTTGAGCATTTTCGGTTTCCTGTTCGAGATGTTCGCGATCCTGACTGAGGTCGCGGACAAGAGCGTCGAGTGAATCAACAGTTGATTGCGATTCTTGCAGCGCCTTTTCCAACTGCTGCTTTTGCTGGGTCAGCTCATCGACTTGGGTCTGTAGATCCTCGGTGGTACGGCTGGATTGCGTTTCAACGGTCGCTAAGTCTGCCTGAAGTTGCTCATTGATCTGCGTCAGCTCCGTCAGCTGCTGTCTTAGAGTACTGGCCGCATCTTGTTCCTGCTGCAGTGCAATTTCTAGCTCGTCGATTTGAGTTTGCCAGTCGGCACCATCCGTACTGGGCATTGAGGCTTGTTCCAGTTCGGTGATAATCGTTTCTCGCTCAGCCAGTTGAGCGGCTAACTCATCTTTTTCGGCAGCTAGATTCTGAATTTGCTGCCGTAGGTCTTGTACCGTGTCCTGCTCACTGTGCAGTTGAGCGGTGAGTTCTTCGAGTTTAGCCTGGGCATCTGCGCTGGCAGATTGTGATTCCACCTGGGTTTGCAGAACTGCGATCGCAGCTTCTTTTTCGTCAAGATCTGCCGCAAGTTGGTCTTTTTCCTGGGTCAAGGTGTCAATTTGCTGCTGAAGCGCTGTAGATTGGGCTTGGGCAGCGTCTAGCTCGGTCTCTAGTTCTAATAGGCGTGATTCCTGCTGTTCTGCCTGTTGAAGCTGGGTTTGTAAGACTGCGATCGCACCTTCCTGTTCTTCTAGGTCGCGGGTCAGGCTGGCATTGCGATCTCGAATCTGATTGAATTCTTGCTGGAGCGTTTGTTTTGTGGTGCGCTCCTGGGCCAGTTCGGCTTCAAGCTCGGTCAGGCGATCGGCATGGCTCGATGCATCTCGCAGTTGCGCCTGTAGTCCTGCAATGGCAATTTCTTTGGCCTCTAGCTCTTCTAGTAAATCATCACTATCCTGAGTGAGCTGCGCAATCTGTTCTTGCAGGGTCGTCGCTGATGTACGCTCCTGTTCTAGCTCTGTTTCAAGTTCTTTTAGCCGAGTTTGCTGTTGTTCAGCGGTTTTCAACTGGGTTTGCAGAGTTGCGATCGCGCTTTCCTTGTCGCTGAGCTGTTCAGCCAGCCGCTCTTTTTCGTGATTGAGCGTTTGCACCTGGTTACGCAGATCAGCAGCGGAGGTTTGCTGCGTCTGAAATTGGGTTTCAAGTTGCTGTCGCTGCTGCTCTAGAGCGGCAATTTGCTGCCGCAACTCTGCTGCTGACTGGCGCTCCTGCTCCAGCGCTTCATCTACATCTCGTTGCCCTGCGGATGATAGCTCCGTGATTTGCTGTTCTAGAGCAGTGACGGTTTGCTGGGCCAGATTTAGGGCTTCTTCCAATGTTTGCCGGTCGCTGGTCAGCGATTCAATTTGGGGCTGCAGCGATTGAATCGTCTGTTGCGCCGTATTGAGATCCGCCAGCAGTTGAGATCGCTCTTGGTTCAGCCCATCGATTTGAGCCTGAATTTCCTGGCTGGAGGTGGTTTCAGCCGCAGTGGCCTGTTCCAACTCAAGCTGCTGCTGCTCCAGCGATCGCACACTGGCTTCTGCAATCTGCAGTGCCTCAGACAGCGTCCGCTTATCTTGATTCAGTGCGGCCATCTGGGGTTGAAGTGCGGCAATTTGGGCCTGAGCCGTTTCGAGTTCTTCTGTCAGCTGCATCTGGGTGGCTGTGAGTGCTTGAATTTCAGCCTGCAATTGTTCGGAGGACGTATTCTCTTGTCGAAACTCCTGCTCCAGTGCAGCCTTCTGCTCTTCTAAGCGTTCTGCTCGTTGGTGCAGAGCTTCAACTGACTTCTGGGCATCTTCCAACAACTTCTCTAGGGCGCTGCGGTGACGACTCAAGTCATCTACCTGCTCTTGCAGCGACTGCACGGTTTGCTGGGCCAGCGTCATTGCCTCTTCCAGCGTCGTCTTGTCTTGGGACAGTTCACTGATCTGTTGTTCTAGTGCCTGTACCGTTTGCTGAGCCAGCGTCACGGTTTCCTGCATGGTGGCATTTTCCTGGTTGAGGCTATTGACCTGCTGTTCCAATGCTTGTGCGGTTGCTTGTGCCTCATCTAGAGCCTGCTGTAGCGCTTCATTCGCTGCGGCATCTTGTCCGTCTTCACGCTGGAGTGCTTCATTCGCTTGACTAAGATCCTCAAGCTGCTGCTGTAGGGTTTCAACTAGAGAATTGCGATTGCGCAGTGTTTCATTTAACTGCTCTTCTAACTGTGCATTTTGCTCGGTGAGATCCTTTAATCGGGTTTGCAGTGTATCGGCGTCTGTGTTTTGCTCACCTAAAGTGGCTTCAAGCTGCTCTTTGGCCTGGTTGGCCTCGCTAACTTGTTGCTCTAAGGCGGTCACCACATTGCGAGTCAAGTCCATCGCCTCTTGTAGGGTTTGGCGCTCTTGAGACACGTTTTCGATCTGGCGCTGCAGCTGGGCCACGGTATCAGTTGCCTGTTGCAAATTATGGGTAAGCTGCTCTTTTTCCTGCTCTAACCGTTCGGTCGTACCCTCAATCTCCTTGAGCTTTTGCTTTGAGGATGGCTGCACCATTAGTCCAATGACAAAGGTGATAATGCCAACAATTGCGGTCAAGCTATATGAAATATCGCCATCCATAACCCAAATCTCCCGCAGCCCCAGTGCTTACGCTTACAACTGACAATTTTAATAATCATCTCCCGTGATACCAGGAATTGGAGATGTTGCAAGCAGTTCAGTTACGAATTGATGTAATGCAGGACATTACGGGCGATCTTGATTAGGTAAAAATGCTTGTGCAGGTGTTTTATGTTTACGCCGTTCACGTTTTACTGAAGCTGGTTCTTAATGAAATATATCCGAGCAATCAAATTTTAGAGGACTAGATTTAGAGGGCTAGATCATGCATCAGGCCCAGTGCTTTGACTTTGACTTTGACCTTGACCTTGACTTTGACTTTGGCTTTATTAAACTACTGATATTGAAATTACTGAAAGTCATTATCCAAACTGGCTCACGTTTTTAATTGATTTTGTTTTGATCAATGATTCTCAGCACCAAATATAAGAATATCTAAAATCAGTAAACAAACTGACTTGGTATTGAAAATTGTATGCCCTCTGGATTATTTACTGCTTAAAATATTGCTTCACCAACTGCTGCATCAACCAATTATTTCAAACTGATTGAATAGGAATCAGAGCGTTTAGGTAAGACCCTAAACTGGCTTTATTTGTTAAATTGACTGTGTTCAAATTCCTCTTCTCAGACCGTATCGAACCAAATCAGCAATTTTGCGGGATCTAGATTAAGTGCAGTTGCTGCTCGTGGATTATCTGACTCTAGATATAGCGTTGCGATGCTATAGCCCTTCTGTACTCAGTGATCCCTGCTTAGAGAAGGAAGTGCGATCGCAACTATCGCAAAAGTAAACTTTGTTAAACCGACCGCGATCTCGATAGGCCAAGGGGCTATAGTTGTAATTGAAGCAGAGATGCTTCCCTGACAGATACAGCTAGTTAAGGAAAAAGGAGAGAACCTCTGATTAATCTAAGTCTGTCTCGTCAACCACAACACCCAAACAAAGTTGCTTATATTTCTTCAAATTGAAAAGAAGGGAGCAATTTGACTGAGATGATTAACGTAAAATAGTTTGCGATTCAGTCATAACTCTATTCATGATCGAAGAAAGTGAAGAATTCCCTGAGTCGGTTTGGGTGTTGTTGATTTAAAAGGAACTTGCGTCTTTGGATAAACGAATTAGGTGGTAAAACTTCGGTACTTCCTAATCTAATTAAAAGGAGCAAACTCTACAGCACCTAGTTCTTTTTTGATACGCAAACTTATTCGTTAACTATAAAGCCGGACGATTTATCGCTACGTTGCGTGTGATGAGTCGTCCGGCTTTATAGTGGCTGGCTTTATAGTGGCTGATTTTCGAGGCGACGAGTTATTGCGCTATTACTTTCTATTCTGAGTTGTCATGTCGGGAGGGCTGATTTTTATCGCCTAATTGCTAAATTTTCAGGTAAATGGGAGCAATTGGGTACAAAACGCTCCATTTCGGGATTACGAAGGTTTTCGCTTCATTCAATTCTTGCTCATTTTTCTAATCGGCGCGGTTAAAATGGCGTTAATTATGCCCACTTATCGCCCACTGCGATCGCAATCATAAGGCAGGTAGACGCAAATTATGGCCATTATTGCGCTGAAAGCTTGGTATCTCGGAGAATATGAGCCGATTCAAGAACTGGAAAAGCGGCCTCATGATTTGCGCTTGAGTAAAAACAGTTTGCTGAAATCTGGCCTGCGGGCTGATTTTTTAGATGACGCGGAAGATGTCAAGCAGTCGGACTGGTTTCAGCGCTATCTGGCTGGGGAGATGGTGGAGTTTTACATTGAAGGCAGCGGTGGCTACGCGATTTCTAATATCGACCTGATCAGCCATGAGCTGTATTTCACCAAGCGCGAAGTGATGACGCACTTGGAGCCAACGATTTTTCTGAGCTATCAGACGGAATATAGCGAGTCCAGCTCAATTCTGCGGGAAGAGCTGACGACGGTGATTGAAAAACTGAATCCCAAACTGCGTCTACCGCTAGCGCTAGAAGAATCACACCGTTTGACGGAAGGCCCGATTCGGCTCCAGAGTACGCTGATGCGTAAGTTGCGCCAGAGTTTGCTGTTTATTGCGGACGGCACGCCAATCGCTCAGATTCCAGGCACGCCGGCCCAGGTTTTGCCCAGTCCTCAAGTGAGCGTCGAAGTTGGCTATGCGTTGCAGTGTAAGCGACCAGAGCAGATTATCCTGGCGCAAATGGAGCGGACGGATTTTGCCGGACAGTTCCCGTTTGACGTCCCCGGTCAAAATCGGCTGATTTTCCAAACTGCTGCCGAAATGCGGAAGAGCTTACCCGATTTAGTGAAAGAGCGGCTACAGCGCTTTAATCTCCTTGCACGCTAGGTATATAGGTAAATAGGGGTGAATGGCCATTCGCCTCTACGCAACATTAATGGAATATGTAATCTGGACGTGCTTTCGTTCAGCGCAAATCCTAAAATTTGCTGATTTTTGTGGATGTGCGTTATTTTCGGGCATCACCAGCCCATAATGAGGACGGTGCGTTTTGAGTAAAGGTAGATTATGCCCAGAACACCCAGTGAATTTGTGGTTCATATTTTGATTGACGGCGGACATCGCGAAGAAGTGCGGTTTTCGACTATTCAGGATTTCCAAAAGTGGTACAGCGGCGAACTCGTCCCCAAGAGTACGTCCGATGACTTTATCAGCGTACCGATCAAGAACATTCAGGGCGAGTACATGGTGATTCGTCCCTCTAAGGTGATTGCGATTCGGGTGGAACCGATCTTCAGTTCTAGCGTCGAACGATACTAGACATTGAGTAGGTAAGTTGCCAGGTGAATTGCGATCGCATGCGAGGATTCAAAATTATTGGATTCCTGCTCGGATTGGGACTTGCCCTCTGGCTGAGCCCAGCATCCGGTCAGGTTCCACTCACCGATAGGCCGCCACTAGAGCCAGTGTCCATCACGGACATGACGGCTGTAGCATTTCCGGATCTAGGGCTGGATGAGCGGTTGTGGGGTGAGGGAAGTCAAGCTGGCGATCGGGCTGCGCTGTTGGCCTCGATTGACAACAGCTTGCGCTACCTTCAATCTGCTGAGGCGGTTGAAGCATATCGCAACTATCCGGTGGCGGGAGTAACTCGCGATCGCGTTTATCGCAGTTTGCAGCGGTTTCGTCAGCTTTTGCTGTCCAGCCAATCAGCCAGCGAATTTCAGCAAGCCGTGCAAAGAGAGTTTACCTTTTACCGCTCGGTGGGACATGACGGACAGGGCAGCGTCAGCTTTACGGGCTATTTTGAGCCGACCTATTTGGCTAGTCGCGCACCAACGGCAGAATATCGCTATCCCCTTTACTCGCCCCCGGCGAGTTTAAGCCGCTGGCCGCTGCCTCATCCCACTCGTCTAGAACTAGAAGGAGCCGACGGGCTTCAGGGCAGTCAGGGGCCGCTGCGGGGTTATGAACTGGTTTGGCTGCGCGATCGCTTAGAAGCTTTTCTAGTCCAGGTGCAAGGCTCAGCTCGATTGCAGCTTACGGACGGTAGCACCATGAGCGTAGGCTACGCCGGACGAACGGAGTATCCCTATACCAGCATTGGTCGTCAGCTCGTTGACGCAGGCAAGTTTAGCCTGGAAGAACTTACTCTGCCGCTGCTGCTGGACTACTTCAAGGCCAATCCTGACGAACTGGATCTGTACCTACCGCGCAATCAGCGATTCATTTTCTTTGAAGAAACCTATGGTCGGCCTGCTACAGGCAGTCTAGGTGTTCCCGTGACGCCTATGCGCTCGATTGCCACCGATAAATCCATCATGCCGCCTGGTGCGATCGCATTAATCCACGCTCCCCTACCGATGCGAGACAGCACCGGAGCATGGACAACCTCCCCCACCAGCCGCTACGTCCTCGACCAAGACACAGGCAGCGCTATCCGGGGAGCAGGACGAGTCGATGTCTTTATGGGCACAGGCACTGAAGCAGGCGAGCAGGCTGGTTTGCTCAATGCCGAAGGCGAAATGTATTACCTACTGCTCAAACATCCTTAAGATAGATTTTTGCGGGACTGCCATTGTTGCTCAACTCTATCCAGGTGGGTAGGCTAGTACTATCTATGAATGTAAAGATATTTAAAGACTTTATCAAACGCTCTCATTATTAGTCATTGTCACGAACTGTTCAGATCAAGATATTAAGACTTGGCAGGCGTGCGTCGAATTTTCTTTTTATAAATGATTTTCCGACCTTGACTGCGGCAGCAAGCTGTATTTGTAGCCGTCGCCACTTTGGTCGAGACATCTACGAAATCAAACGTTTGAACGTTTTCAACGTTCCCCATCGTCCTCGCCAATACTACAGCTATATCAACCGAGTGAGATTTACGGTGTGTTTCGCCAGCAGCAGCGCTGTAGCCAAATTCAAGATGAAACAACAGTCAATCTTGATAAACACCGATAGTCTGATGAACCTGCATTGATCTTTTGTTTCATTGAAAGGAATTGTATGATCACACCCTTGCCTGCGAATGAAGAACAGCGACTGGCTAAGCTGCTCAGCTATGACATTCTGGATACCGAGAGCGAGACCGCTTACGACGACATTACTCGGTTAGTTGCGCAAATCTGCAATGTCCCAATCGCTGTGATTAGTCTGGTTGATCGCGATCGACAGTGGTTTAAATCTGTTCAAGGGCTTGATGCGAATCAGACAGACCGCGACATTTCGTTTTGCACACATACCGTTTGGCAGCACGAACCGATGGTGATTCACGATGCCACGATTGACCCTCGGTTTGCGAATAATCCGCTGGTTACAGGCGATCCCCATATTCGCTTTTATGCAGGTGCGCCTTTAATCACGTCGGATGGATACGCGATTGGTAGCTTATGTGCCATTGATACTCAACCCCGCGAGCTATCCGATCAGCAACTTGAAGCACTGGTAGCGTTAAGCCGCTTGGTGATCAACCAGATGGAACTCCAGCGCAGCTTAAAGCAGATTACCCAGGAAACGAACCAGCGCCAGCAGGCTGAGGTCGCACTTGAACAGCAAGAACAGAAGTTCGCGCAGCTGATTGGCAAAGTCCCAGGAATGCTGTTTCAATTTCGGCTGACTGCGGACGGGCAAGCTTCATTTCCCTATGTCAGCGATCGCAGCCAGGAAATTTATGGTCTCACCCCAGCCGAAATTATGGCCGATGCCAATACAATTCTCAGTGTCGTTTCTGCCGGATATACCGAACAGTTTGAGCAGGCATTGAGGCAATCGGCCCAGACGCTACAAAATTTTGACTGGACAGTGCCGATTACGCTGGCCTCTGGTCAAGAAAAATGGTTGCAAATTCAGTCCACTCCAGAGCTACAGGCAGATCAGTCCATCCTGTGGCATGGCATTTTGATGGATGTGACCGAACAGCGTCAGCTACAGCAGGAACGCGATCGCTTATTGGCTATTTTGGAAACCACGCCTGATATTGTTGGGATGGCCGATGCAAAGGGGCAAAGCCTTTATCTCAATCAAGCTGGACAAGACTTTTGGGGCATTTTGCCTGAGCAAACCCAAAGCTTTAACGTAACGGAGGTGATGCCAGCGGCACTGGCTGAAACGTTTCTAACCGAAAGTATGCCGACAGCGATTCAAAATGGCTACTGGTCAGGCGAAATCACTCTGGTGAATGAGCAAGGCGCTCACATGCCAGCCTCCCAAATGGTGATCGCCCACAAAAATGATCAGGGCGACGTGGCATATTTCTCGACCATCATTCGAGACCTCACCGAACAGAAAGAACAAGCTAAGAAACTACAAGAAACCCTGCAAGCGCTACAACAGACTCAGGCTCACATGATCCAGACCGAAAAAATGTCGAGTTTGGGCCAGCTTGTGGCCGGAATTGCCCACGAAATCAATAATCCCATCGGCTTTATCCATACCAATTTGATCCATGCTCAGGGCTACTGCAACGACCTATTGAGCTTGATTGACTGCTATCAGCACTACAATCCCACCCCTCAACCCGCGATCTCAGATCGCATTGAGGCCATTGACTTGGACTTTCTGCGCGAGGATTTGCCGCATCTGTTTGGTTCAATGAGAACGGGCACCGATCGGGTCAAAGCCATTGTGGAATCGCTGCGAACCTTCTCCCGCCTAGATGAAGCGGAATTCAAAGATATTGATCTCCATGCCAGCATCGACAGCACCCTGATGGTTCTGGCGCATCGCTTAAGGGAGCAGAAGACGCATCCCCCGATCGCGGTCATCAAAGACTACAGTCAATTACCGAACATTCAATGCTATGCAGGACAGCTCAATCAGGTGATCATGCACCTGTTGAACAACGCCATTGATGCATTTGAAGATAGCCAACAGCCTCAACCAGAAATCCGCATTCAAACTCGCTTGGCCGACTCCAAAACCGTAGAAATTGCGATCGCAGATAATGGCTCCGGCATTTCAGAATCGCTCCAAGAGCGCATCTTCGACCCATTTTTCACCACAAAACCTGTCGGTAGAGGGATTGGCATGGGCTTATCGACCAGCTATCAAATTATTACTGACACCCACGGCGGCAGTCTGACTTGCACCTCAGCTATCGGTAAAGGCAGCACTTTTACGATTCATCTGCCCATCACACTGCCAGCTTTAGTGACCGATACCCGTTCTCAGTCTAGTGAAAAGCTCAGCCTAGTGAGAAGCACTGTAAATGCTGACTAATAAACGGTTTTAGCCAACCCCAATTTCAGGCAGTCGTCATAATAGCAGTTGTCAGATTGGTTAGGCCATTGGCAGACTCTGAAAACGTTCAAATGGTTAAACGCTGAATTTGGTAGATATCTAACCAAAGTGGCGATCGCTACAAGCGATCACCTTACACCCCAAAATCATGACCTTTTGAGGACTACCAACTAAACAAATCAGCAAGGATTTTCGATTAGAGCTATAACTTGATAAAGTAGAAAGTCTACGTAATCCCTATTTGCTGTGTCAGACCATCACATTCAATTGTTCCAACCGTCAAAACTTGTTAGGGATGTTTTGCGGTTTAGCGCACTCTGCGTGTGCCCAATAGCCCGCTGCGCGCTTTAGACGTTTATGGATGCACCGTTTGAAATCACACTGCAGATGGTTCTCACCGTCCTGGCAGGAATTGGTGCTCAGGTGGTGGCTGAGTATCTAAAAGTGCCTAGCATCATCTTTCTGCTGCTATTTGGCATTGCCCTAGGCCCGGACGGAGTAGGAATCCTTTCACCCCAAGTTCTAGGCATTGGCCTAGAGGTGATGGTTGGCCTATCCGTAGCGCTGATCCTGTTTGAAGGCGGCCTCAACCTAGAGCTGAAAGAGCTAGGACGAGTTTCGGGTAGTCTGCGTAACTTAGTCACTGTCGGCATTTTTATAACCTTGATTGGTGGCGGTATGGCCGCGCACTGGCTGGCGGAGTTTCCCTGGCCGATCGCTTTTTTGTATGCCTCGCTGGTCGTGGTGACAGGACCGACCGTAATCAACCCGCTGCTGCGGCAGGTCAAAGTGGATCGCTCCGTTGCTACCCTGCTGGAAGGGGAAGGAGTCCTAATCGACCCAGTCGGCGCGATTCTGGCCGTGGTTGTTCTCGACATTATTCTCAACGGCGATACCGACCCCTGGGCCGTGATTAGCGGCCTGCTGATTCGCCTCAGCCTGGGAGCGCTGATTGGCCTGGTCGGTGGCGCTTTACTGGGATTCATCCTCAAGAAAGCGACCTTCTTGTCAGAAGATCTAAAAAACCTGGTGGTTTTAGCCGGATTGTGGGGCCTGTTCGGATTAGCTCAGACGATTCGCAGCGAGTCAGGTTTGATGACGACGGTTATCGCTGGGATCGTGGTGCGGGCATTATCGGTACCCGAGGAGCGATTGCTACGCCGCTTCAAGGGACAGCTCACCATTCTGGCCGTTTCCGTCCTGTTTATTCTGCTGTCGGCAGATTTGTCGATTGCCAGTATTTTCGCCTTGGGGCGGGGAGCGGTGTTTACTGTTGCAATTCTAATGTTTGTGGTGCGACCGATTACTATCTGGTTCTGCACCTGGAATAGCGACCTCAACTGGCGGCAGAAGCTATTTTTGGCATGGATTGCGCCACGGGGAATTGTTTCTGCTTCCGTTGCCTCCCTATTTGCGATTCTGCTGACGGAACGAGGAATTAACGGTGGCGACTCGATCAAAGCTTTGGTCTTTCTGACCATTATTTCAACTGTTTTTCTCCAGGGTCTCTCCGCTGGCTGGATTGCGCGGTTGCTCAATTTGACCTCGCATCAGGCAACTGGGGTGGTGATTGTGGGCTGCAATCCGCTTAGTTTGCTGATTGCTCGCCTGTTCAAAGAGCGAGGAGAATCCGTTGTCCTGATCGATACGCAAGAGGAAGCCCGCCAGCAGGCTGAAGCTGAAAATATTAAAGTGTTTATCAGCAGCGCCCTCGATAATGAGGTGCTGGAAGAAGCAGGCTTAGCCAATGTGGGCACGTTTTTGGCCGTCACCAATAATGGTGAAGTAAACGCTGTTGTTGCTCAACAAGCCTCTGACGAGTTTCAGCCGCCGAGGGTGCTGGCGATTTATCCCAGCGGTAAACCAGACAATAAGCTGCCTGCCAAGACAAAAGTGCAGCAGGCGTTTATGCCCGAATTTCCGATTAAAACCTGGAACGGATATCTGACTGATGGGGCCGTAAAGCTGGGCCAGACTACGCTGCGTCAGCCAGGAGTACTGTTTCAACAGGCGCATTTGAAAGCACTGATGCGCTCTGGCGAATTGATTCCGCTACTCGTTGAGCGGGGCGAACAACTGCTGGTAGCCGCAGCAAATCATGAATGGCAAGCGGGCGATCGCATTATTTACCTGCTGCATGATCCGAAGCCCAAACTGCTGAAGCGGCTCTCAGGCGGCAAGAGTCCAGCGCGGCTGGTAGTTGAAACTCTACCGGAAGTTGAAGAAGCCCCGGTGTCTAATACACCTGCCAAAAACGGCACCAGTGAGGCGAATACGGATGCTAAAAACGCCGACTCAAAAGAGTCCAGCAAGTCCAATAAATTCAAACCTACCGCTATCACTGGCTCAGCTAATTCAAAACAAAAACAATCGACTCAAGGTTCAGCTCCATCCAATAGTCAAACTGCGCCTGGACAAGATAACGGGCAGGTTAAAAATGCTGAACAGGCTAATTTGGAACTGGATACAGCCGCTCGTTCGGATGCAGATAAACAGCGCGCAGCCGATAACGTATCAACTCCTGACCAATCACCGCCATGAATTTAGAGATTGGGACGCTCTATGGAATTGGGGTGGGGCCAGGTGATCCAGATCTGATCACCGTTAAAGGACTGCGCCGACTGCAATCATCACCTGTGGTTGCCTTTCCAGCCGGACTTCAGCAGCGTCAAGGAGTTGCCGAGCAAATTATCGCGCCGTGGCTGAAGGGACATCAAATTCGCCTACCGCTGCATTTTCCCTATGTGCAAGATGCGATCGCACTTGAAACCGCCTGGCAAAAAGCGGCGGCAACAGTTTGGCCCCATCTAGCGCAGGGACAGGATGTTGCCTTTGCCTCGGAAGGCGACACCAGCTTCTACAGCACGTTCACCTATTTAGCCCAGGCACTGAAGCAGGCCCATCCCGACGCCAAGGTGCAAACCATTCCGGGCGTTTGTTCACCAATGGCAGCGGCGGCAGCACTGGGCATTCCGCTGACGGTTCAGCACCAGCAGCTCGCCATTTTGCCCACGCTTTACTGCGTTGAGGCACTGGAAACGGCTTTGTCCTGGGCCGATGTTGTCGTGTTGATGAAAGTCAGTTCGGTCTATGCCCAAGTCTGGAACATCCTGCACCAGCGACAGTTGCTCCAGCACAGCTATGTGGTTGAACGCGCCACACATCTGCGCCAAAAAATCTATCGTGATTTGGCCAACTACCCCGATCTGGCGTTACCGTATTTTTCACTGATGGTGATTTACAATTCAACGCGGCAGGAGACTCGCTCGTTGGTTTGAAGACGCAACTTTATCACGGCAATCGCGTCCAGAGGGAAAGAAGTGAGGCGAGAGGAGTGAAGAGTGAGGCGTAATGCAATCTAACTCAGTGCTCAGCTCTCAGCACTCTCGCTGGTATTAATTTTGCCGACCCAGTCTTACGCCGATCACGAATGCTTTCTGGCACAATGAAACAGATCGATAACGGATTGATTTCTCGTTGGTAAAACTGAAACCGCGCTGATCCCGATCCGAAGATTAACTATTTTGGGAATAAAGCCCTCCACTCTTAATTTTGGTATGACTGTTTCTTCATCTGCGAAGTCCGCATCCAACTTGTTCACAGAACCTTCAACGCTGGCCATTTTGGTTTCGTTGGGGATTCACGGGTTGGTTTTCGCGTTTTTGCCTCTATTTTCTAGCGGCACCTCCAGCGCAGAGGCACAGCCACCAGAACCTGTGTCAGTGGTTGAGCTGACTCCTGAACAGCAGTCGCGGCTACCGGACTTGGAGCGATCGCCGCGATCGCTGTTGCCATCTAGTCCATTTGATTCGGGTTCCTTCGGTTTAACACCACCGCCACCCAATGGGGATTTGTTCCCAGGAGCGGATTCGTTTTCGTCTCCCTCTGGTAGTCGTCGGGTTCCCTCATCACCAATTAGTCCTGGCGGAATTATTGGCCGTCGGCCTTCTGTTTCGTCGGGTTTGCCATCGACACGCTATCCAACTTCCCGCTCGATTCCGGGAGCCGTACCTGCTCCACGAACGGTTAGGCCAGCTATTCCGCGTCAACCACAGCCGCAGCCGCAGCCCAGCGCACCTGCTACACCCAGCGATCCGCTGGCCTCTGGCTCATTTGGCACCAGTGGCAGCATTCCAGCTTTGGATGATTTAATTGCGCGATCGCGACAGCCCCAATCGTCGGAAGCGGAAAATGGCAGTGCTGAAGATTTGATTCCTCCTGTGACACCTGGGGCTTCACCCTTGCCGTCTGATCCCGAAACCAGTCCATCCCCTGAAGGAAGTTCTTCTCCGGATGCTGAAGCGGGTGATCCGGGTGAAGAGTCTGAAAATCCCGATGAAGAAGTGGTCGTATCGCCTTCTCCATCGCCTTCTCCCTCACCAGAAGCGGGCACGGCTGCCGCAGAGTATGCTCAACTGCGCGAACTCTATAGCTACAACCCTGAGAATACAAGTGGTGAAGCAGCGAGTCAGAACATGGAAGATTGGATTGCCTCGCTACCGCCAGAAATCAGTGAAGGCGAAACCCTAAATGTCAATGAACCCATCGATTTGACGATTGAATATCCGCTACGCACCTGCTTGCCAGGGCAAGAGCCACGGAATGCATCCATCGGTGTAGTCGCTGATGCCAACGGTGAATTGCTGGCAGAGCCACAGTTGCTCCGTAGTACGGGCTACAAAGGACTGAATGAGGATGCATTACAAGCTGTGCAATCATACGATATACCTGCAGCGGAAGGGCCAAAAGCCTACACGTTTCGAGTCAATGTAGACTACGACGGCGAAAATTGCCTCAGTCCGGGCACAGCTCCTTCGCAAGCCGGATAGTGAACTTCACTCGGATTCCAGTTATTGAAAGCGTTCAGGTGAAAAGCGTGCGAGTATGTCTCTTTTACCTGGACGCTTTAGTTTTTATTAATCGATTCAGGTAAAACTTATCGGTAATCTGAGCAGAGCGTGATGAAGATTGCTGCAAGCCGCTAATAGAGTCGGTAGGCTAGACACTAGTGTTAATAGAAGTTCATATATAGCTGGAGTCAGATCTGCTCATACTGCAAACCGCCGTTACCCGTTAACTACTCTTTATATTCATCCTGGGAGATTGATTTATATCGCTCATGCTAAGACTCATTACCGATTTCGATGGCCCGATTATTGATGTGTCAGAGCGTTACTATCGGGTGTATCAGTTCTGTTTAGCGGAAACCCGATATTCATCCCAGTCTGTCACGCCGTTAGAGAAAGCCGAATTTTGGAAATTGAAGCGGGCACGGGTGCCTGAGCGCAAAATTGGTCAAATGTCTGGCTTAGATGCTGAACAGGCGCAGAAGTTTGCCCGACTACGGCGAGAGAATGTTCACGCGCTGCCCAATTTGATTCACGATCGACTGGTACCAGGAGCGGTGGAAGCCCTAGAGCGACTCCAGGCTAAAGGGGTTGAACTGGTGGTGATGACGATGCGGAAACAGCGCGAACTGGAACATGCGCTGGATCAATATGACCTGCATCGCTTTTTTGCGTCGCACTGTCGGTATTACCTGGAAAATGACTACGTGAAGACGACCGACGTGCAGGAAAAGCCGCTGCTGATGGAGCGATCGCAACTTGAACTGGAACCGGCGGCTCAGGTGTGGATGACGGGCGACACGGAAGCCGATATTGTGGCGGCTCAGCTCCACGGTGTCCCGATAATTGCCTTGCTGAGCGGCATCCGCGATCGCAACAATCTAGCCCAGTACAACCCGGACTACATCGTGGATAATTTGGGGCAGGCGGCAGATATTGTTCTGCAATCGCCCTGCACCATGTCGGCTTGTTAGGTTTTCAAAAAAGCGAAGAGTCGCCGCGTCGCGGCGACTCTTCGCTTTGTATGGTTTTGATTAGCGGGAAGCGGTTTGGCCAGAGTAGGTCAGAATGCCATCTGCGATCGCATCGGCGATTTGATTGCGAGTGTTGATATTGCTTAATCGGGCTGCATCCTCGCGGCCTGTGACAAAGCCCGTTTCGACCAACACCGCAGGCATCGACGTGTTTCTAATCACGTAGAAATTAGCTTGGCGAACGCCGCGATCGCGCATATCGGTGTTGCGCAAAACGCTGCTGTGGATAGCACGAGCTAGATTGAGACCCGATGAGTAGTAATAGGTTTCTAAGCCGTTGACATCCGGACGACTCATGCTGATGGCATTGGCGTGGATGCTAACGAAGAGGTCAACATTGGAGCGCTCAGCCATTCGCACCCGTGGGTCTAAGTCAATCTCGCGGTCGTCGGAGCGGGTCATAATTACCCGGATGCCGTTTTGCTCTAGCCGACTGGCCACCCGCTGAGCAATTGATAGGTTAATATCCTTCTCTTTGATACTGCCAATGCCGACTGCACCAGGGTCTCTGCCGCCATGACCGGGATCAAGCATGACGACGAGGCCAGTTTGAGGTACGGGGCGAGTGGTCGGAGTCGTGGTGGATGGTGCTGGTGTGGCGATGGGGCCGCTATAGGTGGAAACGACGGCTTGTAGACGAGTCGCACTAGCCACCCGCTGCTGCATCTCTTGCGCGGTAGCGCGATCGCGATAAAGGCCAACTTGCAGCGACGGCTGACCGTTGACGACCGTGCGGAAGGCACCTGGCTCAATAGCGCGAACCTGAGCTTCCTGACTGGGCGTTTGGATGGGGACTGAAACTCGATAGTAAACGTTGCTATTGGAGCTGGTTGATCCAGTTGAGGTGGTTGGCACAGTCGTCGAGCCTGTCGAACCTGTGGAACCAGATGTGCCAGGTGTTGACGTGGAAGATCCCGATGAGGCAATCGTACCCGTCACTGTTCCCAGTGACGGTCTTAAACCAGCGCGGCTGAGCTGCTGAATTTGGCTGGTGGCCGCAACGCGATCGCGGAATAGACCCGTCTGCATTACCAACTGGCCGTTAACCGTTGTGCGAAAGGCATCGGGTACGACGGCGCGAACTTTGTCTTCCTCACCGGGATTCACTGGAACTGTGACTCGGTAATACGTGCCACTCGTGCTGGTGCTGGAGCCAGAGGTGGTAGACGACGGGGTTGAAGTCGGAACCGACGTAGAGGGTGGCGCAGGCAACTGAGGACGATTGGAACTGGCAGTGGGAATGGAAACCGAACCACTGGTTGAACCCGAAGTTGAGCTGCCCGTTGAACTGCCGGATGAACTGGTGGTTGAGCCTGTGCTGGAGGGGGGAGTAGAGGATGGCATATTCGTAGACGATCCGGTTGAGCTGGGTGGCGCAGCCGCAATCGTCGAAGATACTCGCAGTTGAGCCAGGGTCTGATCGTTAGTCAGGTAAAAATGGCCTAGCGTAGAGCCGTTGTAGGTGCGCTTGGTCAATCGCCAACCAGAATTCAGCCGAATCTTGGCAAAATCGCTGGTTGCGCCACCAACTCGGCCAATTTCCAACGTCGGCAGCGTCCGATCGGAAGCCGGAGCGGCATACAGCACAATATCGTTATTCTGCCGGACAACCCGCAGGCTGTAGCGCCAGTTCATATCCTCGCCACCGAGCCGCACGGAGTAGCCGTTGCTGTCGGTGCTGCGGCCACAGATGCCCGAAAAGTCAAAGTTGAGCAACAGCGGATCGACAATTGTGGGATTTCCTGCCTGCTCTTGCCAGCAGGAGCGACTGCTGCTGACTTGCTCCAGAATCAACAGTTGGTGAGCCGACCCGTTGTTGACGGGGGCGGCAACTGCGATCGCACGATTGGAGCTAATTTCCTGCTGACCAAACTGGTTTGCCATCGCCGCAGGGCTAACGGCGAGATGCCCCAGAGCAGCGGTAGTGGTGGCAACGGCTAGGGTTGTTAAACGGTGAATAACGGATTTCATGGTGCCAATTCTGTGATTCTGTGGAGGAACGTAAACTTTCTGATTCTGATTCCGAAATTTGAGTCCTGCGCTATGGTGTTAGTCCTAGCAATTGCTATTCACAGGATTTGATAGAACGGCGGAGCCGTTCTATCAAATCCTTTAGGGCCAACAACATAAAACAGAACTGATTCAGCTTGGAACCATCATCCACAGAATCCATAAAAATACTGGGCCAATCTGTTGCACTTGCTGCGCTGTCCTGACGTTGGGCACCTGCCACCGCGATTTTGCGTCATCAAATTACTTATATCTACGGATAGATGTTTGTCCTGGTCTGACCCAATTTTTGCAGCGGCACAGTCAACGCTGGATGAAGCTGTCGGGCATGTTGGCAGGATTGAAGATTTTTTGAGAATCAGACTGGCACATGAATCGATGGATCAATTCAGAGACAGCAGCGCCACAATTGTCCATGAACTATCCATTACCATCAGCCAATTATGGGCAAGCAGGTGAAATGCCAGAAACTGGGCTTCTGCGATCGCATTGCCAACCTACCACCCAAACTCACGAAATCCGGTTTCTCAAGTGCGATCGCACGCCCGCATTCATATGAAGCAATTTTTTATTAAGCAACAGATCAGCCTGATTCTGGGAATTACCTGTTTGTTGATTGCCACTCATCTGCTGTCGGTATCTGGATTGGCAAGTGCGCAGCCAATTCAGTCGAGGACAAATGAAATTCGAGGCGTTTGGCTGACCAATGTGGGCAGTAGCGTCTTATTTGCGCCTTGGGGGATTCACCGAGCGCTGCACCAACTGGCCACCCTCAACTTCAACACGGTCTACCCCGTCGTTTGGAATCGCGGCTATACCTTTTATCCAAGCGATACCGCTCAACACATCATTGGGCATCGTCAGGCACCGCTGTTTTCAATCATGCATTCTGGAACCGATGTGCTCAAGAGCATGATTCGAGTCGGGCATCGGCATCAGTTGAACGTCATCCCCTGGTTTGAGTACGGATTTATGGTGCCGCCTCGATCCAAATTGGCCGCAGCCCATCCAGACTGGCTTACGACGACTGCCGCCAGCAATCCGGAGAGTGTGACAGATTGGACAGCCCTTTTCAAGCGAGATAAACCCGCGATCGCAGATTGGACGAGCAGCGCCAATCTCTGGCTGAATCCGTTTCATCCAGAGGTACAGGACTTTATCCTGCAACTCATTCTTGAAGTGGTCACCCACTATGACGTAGACGGCATTCAACTGGATGATCACTTTGGATTGCCGATTGAAATGGGATATGACCCGGTGACAATTCAGCTCTATCAGCGATCGCATCAGGGACAGTCTCCGTCAACGAATCCGGCTGATCCGGAATGGGTGCGGTGGCGGGCCGATCAGATCAGCGCCTTTATGGGGAAAGTGGTTGAGGCCATTCGGACGGTCAAGCCAGACTGCATAATTTCCCTTTCTCCCAATCCTCAAGACTTTGCCTATAGCCGCTATCTGCAAGACTGGCAGCGCTGGGTGGAGCAAGGCTGGATTGATGAACTCGTGCTCCAGGTTTATCGCAACGAGTTAAATCAGTTACAGACCGAACTGTCTCGCGCTTCAGTGAAGGCGGCTCAGCAGCAGATTCCAGTTGCGATCGCATTGCTCAGTGGAATTTGGAGTAATCCCGTCAGCATCCCGCAATTGCAGGCACAAGTGGATCTGGTTCGCCAAAACCAGTTTGATGGTGTTTCGTTCTTCTACTGGGAAAGCTTAATGGGCTACTTAGCCCCGGAGTCTCCGGCTCAGCGTCAGCACTTTCTGAAAACGATTTTTGCAGATTCTTAGGATGACAGAATGCGCCCAGAAACTCCTTCTCTACCAACGTTTCAAGGCTCCCGCTATCTTTTCAGTATTGCTTGGATCGCGGCAACTATGCTGGGCTTTGTGGTCAGTCTGACCGTAGTGGTGGTTGGGGAACGTTCTAATCTGGGCCTATGGCAGGGACTGCTGGGTGGCGGCACTGTTGGCCTGTTTCAATCCTTGGTGCTGATGGGGTACGGCTTGAGAAGCGGCTGGTGGATTTTAGCCAATGCCCTAGCTTGGGGTGTTGCAGGTGCCAGTTCAATCGGTGTGGTTGGCTGGTTCGCCCCAGACGGATTATCGCTTTTGTCAGCTCGGTTGATCTACGGCGCATTCGACGGCTTGAAAATTGGCGTTCTGACTGGGTTTGCCCAATGGTTTGCCATTCGGCAATCGGTGCCTCGGTTTTCTGTCTGGTGGATTGCCTGGAATGCTTTCGCCTGGATGATTGGTCTCGCTGCTGGATGGGCGATCGCAGGAGAGCTACGTCAAGTTACTAATCTATTTGCAAGTGAGGTGTTTGGGCTGGCAATAACTTGGTTAATTATTAGCTTGATTAGCGGAATTGGGCTCAGTAGAAATTTATTTCTAGTTCCACCCAAGTTTGTGTTGAGTAGAATTGAGGCAGAGAGTTCAGCAGGCCAAAGCCGATGGCTCAGCAACGACGCAAGCGTGGCACAGCAGGCGATAAAACGATTTGTCTGCCCATTGCAGACGACCTTGACTACGAGGTCTTAGTAGAAGACCGGGAAGCCTTTCGCCAGTATCTCAACGAGCAGATCGCATCCCACCCGGAACTGTTTCCCGACGGGATTGAGGCAGGCTATCGCTTTCACGGATGGGTCGAGTCCTCTCGTCAACAGCTCAAGACCCGGCGGATTTTGCTGCCGAGTACCGGAGAGGCTTATCAACTGCGTCCCGATTTGGTGATGCCGTACATGAGCGAGACGGCGGAGATGGCCGACAAAGCGCTCTATTTAAGAAAGCATGGCCTGTCGTATGAGGGGATTGCCTATGTGCTGGGCCGTTCTGAGATGCACTGGTATCGGCTCTGTCAGTCGTTCGGTCGAGCCTCGATTGTGGGCAGTACCCTCAAAAGGGAAACGGCGCTCCCCCCCATCTAGTTGCCGATGAGAAGCATTGTGATTGGCACGGGCAGCGAGTCTATCTGGCAGTGACAGCGGCGCAAGGGTGCGTCCTGGGAGCCAGTCTCAGTGCCAATGCGGGTCAGGATGGATTAACCGCAGCCTATGGGGTATTCCAGCAGGAAGCTGCCCATCATGTTCCCGACTATGCGCCCGAGACGGTGACGACTGATGGTTGGGAGGCCACCCGAGCCGCTTGGGAGGAGCTATTCCCTGGCCTGGTCTGGATTCTGTGCTTCCTGCATGAGGTGATTAAAATTCGCGATGGGTGCCGCTCTAAACCAGTCCTGGGTCAGCAACTAGCCGACAAGCTTTGGCATCTGTATCGGGGCCAGAGCAAACGTCACTTTGCTCAACGGTTGCGTCGGTTGCTGGAGTGGGTGAACACCCACGCGTTGCCCCAGGCCATTGACGCTCGCTTGCGACGCCTCAACGACAAATCTCACGTCTTCCAACGCGCCTTTGACTTCCCTGACGCCTATCGCACCAGCAATCAGGTTGACCGTCCGATGAACTATCTTGACCGCATCTTGTATGCCATGCAAGATTTTCATGGATTCTGGGACTCGGCGGAACAGTCGGTGCGCTCGATGGCCTTACTCTGGAACTTCCATCCCTTTTGTCGCAAGACTCGCAAAGCAATGGGCGGGTGCTTATGCCCCTTTGAGCAACTCAACGGCTTCCGCTATCACGACAACTGGGTTCGCAATTGGCTGATTGCCTCATCGTTGAATGGCAGAAGACCATTGCTCAGGAACGCTGACACAAAATAAGTTGGAACTAGGCTTGTTCCTCTATAGTAGTGATCTGAAGTGACTTGACCAGCTTCTTAAAACCATTGTGTCAGCATACTTGAAGCTTCAGACTATGGATAAAAGTTGCGATCGCACTTTTCCAACTTTTCTGCCCCAAGAATTAGGCGACCCCAGATTCCGCCGATTACCATATGAGGCTGGATTGCTTGGTATCGGTTAGGAGACGCGCATGGTCGTAACAGGGCAACAGGATTCTGCACAGGACTTGTGGTGGCAAACGGGAATTATTTACCAGATTTATCCGCGTTCGTTTCAGGATAGCAACAGTGACGGAGTGGGTGATCTGCGGGGAATTGAGCAGCGGTTAGGCTATCTGGCGGATCTGGGCGTGAGCGCCATTTGGATTTCGCCGATTTTTCCCTCGCCGATGCGAGACTTTGGCTACGACATCTCGAATTATTGCGACATTGAGCCAATCTTCGGCAGTCTGGAGCAGTTTGACCAACTGATGGAGTCTGCTCACCGCTATGGTTTGAAGATTCTGCTGGACTTTGTGCCGGGGCATACCTCTGACCTGCATCCCTGGTTCGCCGCTAGCCGTTCCTCCCGCGATAATCCCAAGCGAGACTGGTATATTTGGCGCGATCCTGCTGCTGATGGTGGGCCACCGAGCAACTGGATCAGCGAGTTTGGCGGTTCGGCCTGGACGCTGGATCAGACGACAGACCAGTATTATCTGCACATTTACCTGCGGCAGCAGCCGACGCTTAACTGGCGCAATCCGGAGGTGCAGGCGGAGATGCTGGACGTGATGCGGTTTTGGTTCGACCGAGGCGTGGATGGTTTTCGGATTGATGCGGTGGAGAACCTGGTGCCGGACTACCTGTTGCGAAATAATCCCCCCAATCCAGACTGGCAGACCCACATGGGGCCAGCGCGCAGTCACCTGCGGGCATTCACGGCTCATCAGCCGGAGGTGCTGACCGTTGCGCAGCAGATGCGGCAGGTGGCGGACGAGTATGCGGATCGGGTGCTGGTTGGGGAAGCCTATGGTTCGATTCCGGAGGTGATGGCTTACTACGGTCAGAATCACGATGGGTTTCACCTGCCGTTTAACTTTGAGCTGATTACCGCAGCGTGGGATGCGAGAAAGCTGGCGGCACTGGTGGAAGCCTATGAAGCGGCTCTGCCACCGGAGGCGTGGCCAAACTGGGTGCTGGGCAACCACGACCGACCGCGAATTGCCAGCCGTGTGGGGCTAGAGCAGGCGCGGGTGGCGGCGATGCTGCTGCTGACGCTGCGGGGGACGCCGACGATTTACCAGGGTGATGAGCTGGGCATGCTAAACGGGGTGATTCCGCCGGAAGCGGTGCGCGATCCGTGGGAGATCAACGTGCCCGGACAGGGACTGGGCCGCGATCCGGTGCGGACACCGATGCTATGGGATGACAGTGCAAACGCAGGCTTTACGACGGGTCAACCTTGGCTGCCGCTGTCGCAGGCTGCTCCGGTGAGTAAACAGGCTGATGATCCAAAATCGATGCTGTCGCTTTATCGCAGGCTAATTGCGCTGCGGCAGTCGGAGCCAGCCCTTTGCCGGGGTGCATATCGGACGCTGCAGGTTGATGAGGGGGTGTTTGTCTATGAGCGATCGCAGTCTGATCGGCGGGATCAACGATTTGCGATCGCACTTAACCTAACCGCAGATCCACAACCGCTCCAAGTCGCGGGACGGGTGGTGCTATCGACCCGTCCGGATCGCTCCGTCGGTGAATCAGCAACGGATCTGTTGCCCAATGAGGGACTGATCCTGGATGAGTTTGTGACGTGATGCTGCCTCAGAAACCGGATTTCTTTTAATTTTTTCTGTTTTAACTTATACCAATCGTTCAAGTTTTTTGATTTACTGTTAACCCCAAAGAAGGTATCGACATGGCTTACGACATCCGCAACAAAACTGTTCTAGTGACGGGCGCAAATCGTGGCCTACTTGGCCTCCAAAGCGGCAGCTTATTCCATTACCCAAGCGCTTCGAGAATTACTGAGTGAACAAGGCACGATGGTATTGAGCATTCATCCTGGCCCGATCTCAACCGATATGGGCGATGCGGCAGAACTGGCCGAAATTGCCGAACCGCCAACCCTCGTCGCCGATGGAATTATCAAAGCTTTGGCCAATGGAGAGTTCCACGTTTTTCCTGACACAATGGCCCAGCAAATTGGTGGTGCCTACCAGCGCTTTGCAACCAACGTAATTGAGACCAGTATGGCTGAAGCTTAAGGGTCTTTTGCCACCACGATGAAATGGTAGGCCTTCTTTTTAAACTTGGCGAATATCGCTATCTTGATGATTGTTTTATATCTATATCTCTTAGATGCGATCGCAGTTCAATCTGCGATCGCTCTTTTACATCCAGAGATTAAGAAATCTACCTTTTCGGGTTAAGCTTTCTACCTTTTGACAGATTTCAGAACGCCTGAAACTCTTCAGTGTCAGTAATCTTACGGTGTATGCCTGTAGCGAGCATTGATTAACTTAATCTTAACTTAAATCTAATCTAAAGTTCATGTAAACTTATCCATTTTGCACTGACTGACTGTAAAGGGTATGTGAGGCTGTACGTATTCAGTTGTTTCGATTGTTTATCACCAACTAACTGAATATATGAGTTTTGAATGACAAATTGAAAGAATACTAAATGGGCAAGTTCAAGTAAAACTAAACGCGAGTTCCTTGAATCTTGCTCAATTTTTTGGGCTTATTCTAAGGCAGTCCTTATTAGCTGAAATAACATTAAAAATTACCATTATGTTGAGTGTTAATAGCCGGGCGGCAAGTCATCTATTTCCAGAATCACAAGACTCATATGCATCTCTAACGGCTGCTAAAGTAGCTCGTTTCCTGTGCGTTGTGGTGACGATACTCGTGATTTGCTCAATCGTGACCACCCTCATGATGTATCTGCTACCGGATTTTTTCTTAAAAGGGTTTCTCTTCTATAAATTCTCGGTCAATCAGGAACAAAACTTTCCTACTCTTTATTCTTCATTGTCGCTGGCTGCTTGTGCGGTGCTGCTATTTGCGATCGCACAATTTAAACGCCAAACCCGTGGACGCTATATTAATCACTGGCGATTTCTGTCGCTGACATTTTTATATTTATCAATTGATGAACTAACAGAAATTCACGAGGCGGCATCCAAACCGATGCATAATTTGGGGGTCAATGGCTTCTTTCACAATGCATGGCTCATTCCAGCCGGAGTAGTACTGCTCATTTTTGGATTAAGCTTTCTTGGTTTTCTGTTCCATTTACCGAAACCAATTCGGCGGCTGTTTATATTCGCATTTTGTCTGTATCTCTCGGGTGCCGCTTTAGTGGAACTATTTAGCGGCTACTACGCCTTTGTAAATGGTCGAGAGAATCTAGGCTATGTCTTATTTACCACGGTCGAAGAGACGCTAGAAATGTTGGGTATCGTCGCGTTTATTTACGCGCTATTAACCTACATGCAGAAAGTTGGTATTCGTTGGTTGGATTTGCGAGTAAAAATTGGAAATGCTCAGGAATAGCTGGTGAGTGTTGGGTACTAGGTTTGGGTGCTGAGAATAATAGACCTTATCGGAAATTATTTTGTAGCGCGGCGGAGCCGCGCTACAAAATAATTTCCAACCCCAAAATTTTATTTCCAATAAAGTCTAATACTTGCCGTACGCCTCACTTTCCTACGGATTAACCTCCTTGATTTTCCACTCCGTTCCTGACTCCAACAAATAGCGATCGCGGTTCTGCGGTTCGCCGCGCAGTTGCAGATGATCAACCGCTGTGGGATGGAGTAGCACCAGACCAAAATTATCTGGCGGATGCGTTTCATCCGGTGCGGGAATATCGGTAAACTTGGCTTGATCAGCACGAGGTTGGCCAGGGTGGGGCCAGACAAACTGCAGCCGAGCGCTATCCGATAGCTGCTGCCAGAGAGCAATGCGAACCTGCTGCTGGACTTGGTTCGGATCGGCGGTGATTAACTCCAAAGTACCCGTAATGCGAAACTGTTCGCGGGTTTTGGTGAAGTACCAGCATACCTCGGCCCAGTGCTGATGATAGATTTGGTCGATTTTGTCGCTGCGTAAATCGGTGACGAACTGGAGCTGATTAGTTTCGTCATCCAAAAAGCCGCGAAATACGACCGTTCGATTGGCCGGACGACCATCGGCGCGGACGGTGGCAATTTGAAAATAGCGGCTGTGAGCGTCGCTGCGGTTGCGATGGAGCGCTCGCGCGATCAGCGGTCGCCAAGGAGCAAGAGTCATAATGAGAGAAGACAGGGTGGCAACAATAGGACGTGATTTTCTGTCCCATACTGTATATCAAGTCTGTGATGAGAACCGAATCTATTTTTTGTGAAAGGCTGGCTTAGCTAGCCTTTCACAAAAAATAAATCATTAGGTTTTAACCAGACTTCGCATTCGTTATGAATCCGCTGGAGAGGAGTTATGGGGATGAACTGCAATCTGCAAACTGGGATTTGGCTGGGTGCCGTTGCTGCGAGTATTGGTCTGGTCGGCATCGGAGGAGAAGGTGCGATCGCACAAACCAGCCCCACCAATACTACTCAAGCTGCACCATCTGAGCCGATACAAATCGGCTTTGCCACCCAGTCGCTAGGTGCCGATGCCAATGCGTTAGCTGAACCGCTATCTGACAGATCTACTACTCCAAGCTGGCTCACCAATCAGCCCAGTGACCTACAGTTGGCGCAGGTGTCCATTCCCATTCGACCACTGGTGGAGCCGACCCACTGGGCCTATCAGGCTGTGACCAGTTTAGTTGAGCGCTACGGCTGCATTTCGGGCTATCCTGACGGCACCTTTCGCGGCGATCAGGCGATTACCCGCTATGAAGCGGCTGCCGCATTCTCTGCCTGCTTCGACAATGTGATTGAGGTGATTGAAACCGATCAGGCTGCCCAACGCCAGGAACTGGAAGCGATTCGCCAGTCGATGCAGGATTTGCAGGAGCAGCTCGGCGTGGAAGAGCGGCGGATTGAGTCGTTGGAGGGTGATGACGTAGGAGAGTAAAGGGAGTGAGGGAATTAGGGAGTAGGGAGTAGGGCGAGAGGAGTGAGGGGTGAAAATTTTCGCCTATCTGTATAGTGATGTGCTGTTGGAAGAGCCGCCGAGTCCGGAGATTTGGGGCTGGGAGGTGGATCGGGTTTATCAGGATCTGAGTGCGGGCCAAAAAGGAGCGCGATCGCAACTTCAATCTCTTCTAGACGACTGTCAGGCAGAACCGCCAGATTACCTACTGTTGCGACGTTTGGAGGAATTTGGCGATACGATCCAGGCGGTGTGCGATCGCATGAATACGCTGGAATCTGTGGGTATCCAAATCATTGCGATTGAGCAGGATTACCAGTCAGCCCAGTTGCAGACTGATGCGACGCAAGCCGCTGAAAACCCAGGCCATCTGCGGCGAAATCTGATTCAACTGATCAGCGAAGTTCAGCAGAACCAGCGCAGCCACCGCATCCGCCAGGGTCACGCTCGCAACCGGGTGCAGGCGCTGCCGCCACCGGGAAAAGCGCCCTACGGCTATCGGCGAGGCCGCGATCGCTACACGATTGATCGCACGGCTTCTCCGGTGGTGAAGGATTTTTTTGAGCATTTCTTGATTTATGGCTCGCTGCGCGGTGCGGTGCGGCACTTGGCCAAGAAGTACAACAAGAAAATCGCCGTTTCCACCGGCAAACGCTGGCTGACGAATCCGGTCTATCGCGGTGATTTGGCCTATCGAGAAGGGGACGTGATTCGCGACACCCACGCCGCGATTATTTCGCGGGACGAAGCCGCTCAGGTGGATCGACTGCTGCGTCGCAATAGCCAGATGCCGCCTCGTACCGCTAGCGCCCCGCGATCGCTGTCTGGCCTCGTCACCTGTGCCGAATGCGGTTCCGCCATGACTATTACTCACGTGACCCAGCGCGGCAAACAAGGGGAGTATCTGTATTTGCGTCCCACGGCTTGTTCCCAGCAGCCCAAGTGCAAAGCGATTCGCTACGAAGATGTCCTGGAACGAACGATTCAAACGATTTGCGATCAGCTTCCCCAGGCGGTTGCGGGCTTATCGATGCCGAATATGTCACCGATTAAGCAGGGAATTGCGGCCCAAATTGAGGCCAAGCAGAATGTTCTGGCGCAAATTCCCGATCTGGTACAAAACGAAGTGCTAGACCAGGCAACGGCGGACTTGCGTATTTATCAAGTCAAAACCGAACTGGCAGAGTTGCAGAGCAAACTGGCACAATTGCCGCCAGTGAATCTGCTGGAAACGGCGCAGGCGGTTTCGATCCCACGCTTCTGGCTGGATTTGACCGAGGCTGAGCGGCGATTCTACTTTCGAGAGTTTATTCAGCAAATCCAAATTGTGCGGCGCGATCGCACCTGGAGCCTCAAACTGGTGTTCATTTTCTAGCACACCCTGCCCCTTGCAGAACCAGCGAAGATGGTATAAGAGTGGCAGAAACTTTTTGCGTTTGAGCCTATCTTCTGACTTTAGTGTGTGGTGTGAGCGAGTGAGTACAATACCTCCCTTTGATTCAACTCGGCAGTATGCCGCGATTCAGGCTGAAATTAGTCAAGTCGTCAGCGAAGTCCTAGCGTCAGGCCGCTATATTAACGGTGCGACGGTGCAAACCTTTGAGCAGGAATTTGCTCAGTATCATGGCACCCAAGAGTGTATCTCTTGCAACTCCGGCACGGATGCGCTGTACTTGGCGCTGCGAGCCCATGACATTGGCCCTGGCGATGAAGTGATCACCAGTCCCTTCACCTTTATCGCCACGGCAGAGATGATTAGCGCCGTTGGAGCTACGCCCGTTTTTGTGGACATCGACGACACGTTTAACCTGGATGTCCAGCAGATTGAAGCCGCGATCACCGACAAAACGCGGGCGATTATGCCCGTGCATCTGTTTGGGTATCCGGTCGATATGACTCGACTGATGGCGATCGCTCAAGCGCATAATTTACCCGTAATTGAAGACTGCGCTCAGGCGACAGGTGCAACCTGGAACGGCCAAAAGGTGGGCAGCATCGGTCAGATCGGCTGCTTCAGCTTCTATCCCACCAAGAATCTGGGAGCCTGTGGCGATGGCGGCGCGATCGCAACTAACGATTCCGAGCTGGCGAAACGGATGCGGATGATCAAGGAACACGGCAGCTATGTCCGCTACTATCACGACGAAATTGGTATCAATAGCCGTTTGGATGCGGTACAGGCCGCTATTTTGAGCGTTAAACTGCGCTATCTCGACGGTTGGAATCAGCAGCGGCAGGCGATTGCCCAGCGCTACACCGACTTGCTCAGTCCTGTTCCGGGGCTACAGCTACCGCAAGCTCCCACTGGCGGCACCACCGTCTGGAACCAGTACACCATACGTGTTCTAGATAGTACGACTGCTTCGACTGACGATCAGCCCAACCTGCGCGATCGCATTCGCCAAGCCTTGCAAGAGCAGGGCGTTATTTCAATGATTTACTACCCGATTCCACTGCATCTTCAAACGGTCTATCGGTCACTGGGTTATGCTTCAGGCAGCTTGCCTAACACTGAACGGATGGCACATCAGGTGCTGTCCCTGCCGATGTTCCCTGAGCTAACCGCCGCCGAACAGGAACGAGTCGTATATGCCCTGAAGGAGAGTTTAGTCGAAAAAGTATCATAAGCGAATTGACGACATTCCCTCCTCCCGATAGATCCCTGCTTCCTCTATCGGACGAGTTGCGATCGCAGAATCCTTTCTATCCTAGGGAAAAAGGATTCAACACATTACTTAACACAACATGGAACTAGGAATTAAAGATAAAGTTGCCGTCATCACGGGTGGAGATGTTGGCGGCATTGGCCATGCGACGGCCAAACTGCTGGCGGCGGAAGGAGCCAAAATCGCCATCATCGACAAGACCACCGATGCCTTACAGGAAGCGGTGAAAGAAGTACAAAAAATCGGTGAAGCCTTTGGTGTAACCGCTGATTTGACAAAACTGGACGATGTGGAATCGGCCAAGCAGCAAATCCTGGATCACTTTGGCAGAGTGGATATTCTGGTCAATGCGGCTGGCATTACGGGTGCAACCAAAGAGTTTCTGGAGCTGACCGATGACGACTGGTATCAAACGCTAGAGGTTGACCTGATGGCGGCAGTGCGAGTTTGCCGTGCCTTTATCCCCTGTATGCGTGAGGCAGGCTGGGGACGCGTGGTACTGATCACCTCCGAAGATGCGGTGCTGCCCTACCCGGACGAGATTCCCTATTGCGCTGCCAAAGCGGGCATTTTGAACTTAACCAAGAATCTCTCCAAAATCTACGCCAAAGATGGCGTGTTGGTGAACTCAGTATCGCCTGCGTTTATTGCGACACCGATGACCGACGCCATGATGGAGAAGCGGGCCAAGAAGATGGGCACCAGCGTGGACAAAGCCATCGACAGCTTCTTAGATGAGAAGCGGCCCAATATTGAGCTACATCGTCGCGGTGAAGTTGAGGAAGTTGCGGCTGTGATTGCGTTCTTGTGTTCCAAGCAGTCCAGCTTTGTGGTTGGTGCAGACTATCGCGTAGACGGTGGTTCCGTCGCAACAATGGCGGCTTAATCTCACATATTTTGTTTTTCATATTGACTGCGTGGAGTTGCCGTCGTATCACGACGGCAACTCCATTTTTGAGCTGTACTGAGAGTAACGGATTGTATATGACGTTACTCTACAAGCTAGTTTGCAGGGGAAAATAGCCGAGTAAAATTCTGGATAGGGAAATTTTGGCTAATCTGGCCTAGGGAATACGGATATGTCCCACTCATGGTTTTCAAGTCGTAGCCTGATAATCGCGTTTGCTGTCCTAGCGAGCTGTCAGCTTTTCACGTCAGTCATTGGGCACTCTTCACTGGCCCAAACGCCAGCCACTACGGCAACGAGTAAACCACCTATTCCCCCCGGCCTGTTAACTTCCGATCGCAACATTAATTACGCACCGCTACAGGATCTGTTGCGAGCAGGACAGTGGAATGAGGCCAACCAACTCACTTCACAGCTCGTGCTCCAGGCCGCCAATCAACGCCAGCAGGGTTATTTGGTCGCTACCGATACGAGAGCTTTGCCCTGTGCGGATCTGCAAACGATTGATCGGCTCTGGGTTTACTACAGCGATAATCAATACGGCTTGAGTCCTCAAGCCGAACTGTGGCAGCAAATTGGCGGTCAGGACTACACTGATTCCCTCTGGTTTGAGGCCCTGGTTGGCTGGTCACGACCGGATGCGATCGCAAATCCAACTCCGACGACAACGCCCCAAGGCTATTTCCCATTCCGTCCGGCCTATGACACAGGAATTCGTAATGCCTACGGCGGCTGGTGGATTCGCGAAATGCCGCTGCGCTTAGAGCAGTGTGCATCACAATAGCTGTGCATCACAGTTGTGCGTCACAGTTGTGATTGCGAAAAAGGTTGTCGCGAAAACTAGCGTTAGTATGCGTCACAGTAATAACGGCGAAAAAGGTTGTCGCGAAAACTAGCGTTAGTATGCGACACAGTAATGGTTGCGAAAAAGGCTGTCGCGAAAACTAGCGTTGGCTTGGCTGGTTGGAGATGCGATCGCAATTGTGCAACCTGTATGTAGTCTTTTTGATGAGCACGACTTTAGACCATAAGTTCGTGGAAAATTGCCTAAGATAGACAGAAATCAACGATGAAAATTGATACCCAGATGGTGACTACGGCTGATGTTGCTGATTGCCCCACGCCTTTGACGCCGCCTTGGGTGGTGAGACCCCAGCTACAGCCAATAATGGCAATCATGATGCCAAACAGCCAGCCCTTCAGCAAAATGCTCAGCACATCCGATAGGGTGAGTGAAGAGCGCACGGATTCTAGAAAAATGCTGAGTGGCAAACTATAGAACTGAGTTGCGATCGCGCATCCACCCACAATGCCGATAAACAGAGCAATCACGGTCATAATCGGCAGCATCAGGCTACAAGCGATCACGCGCGGCACGACTAAATAATCGACTGGATCCGTCCGCAGCATGTAGAGCGCATCGATTTGCTCAGTAATTTTCATACTGCCCAGTTCAGCCGCAAAGGCGGAACCCACTTGACCGGCCAGGATGCCAGCACTGAGAATTGGAGCCAGTTCTCGGCAAAACGCGATCGCAAACGCCCCGCCAACAGCATTGATGGCACCCAACGGCTCTAGCTCACGGGCTGTCTGAATCGTAAAAATCATGCCAGCAAACCCGTTGGTCAGCAGCAGCGGCAATAGACTCTGGGGACCAGCCGCAATCAGATGTTCCGTAAGCTGTCGCTGCTGAACCTGCCGACGCATAATCCGCAGAATCACCTGACCCAGCAGCAGAAACGCCCTTGTGCAGCGCTTTAGCCAAGCCACCTGTTGGGTCTGCTCTGCGCGCTCATGAACGCTGGCTAGCTGGACATCCGTAAAAATTGAACGAGAAGAAGACGCTGAAGGAATATCCCGAAAATCAGGCATAAAATCTCTGACGCGGCGGAATTGCCCTTCCAGTCTCCTCTTTTTGGATAGATTACGCTAAGGTTAGAGTGTTAAATAGTATTTATGTACTATGCAGCAACTAGATATGCTGTTATAGTAATTTTATAGTAGAAATGTACTAAATTGAATTCACGTTCATGTTGCGTCACCTTAACTCGCACCAATGACACATCCCCCTGACCTCCAAGCCATTCGAGCTAAATTGCGATCGCTGCAAGAAGATGATGTTTTGCCTCCGGTCATCGAACCCGATTGGCAAACGCCTCAGCAGCGCCTAGCCGAACGAGCCGCAACTGACGCGACCGAATTGTCGTTCGAGCTGCCGTCAGATTCCGACTTCGCAGAGCCAGCCAGTTCTCATCAGCAAGCCAGTGCGATCGCGGCTCTCCAAAAGCGATCGCAGCATAGCCAGTCCTCTGCGAATGGGACGGTGAGTGGTGCAACGAATGGTCTAGGTCAGGGGCAGGAACATCGCCGAACGTCTTTTCAGGTCAAGGCTAAACTGACTGATCACAGTCGATTTACTCAAGCTGATTCAGCTCACAGCCCTGATCCGGTGGAACATTCAGCAACAGATCAAACGATTGCCGAAGCTATTGCTCACCATGCAGCAACGGCAGACAGCGAGCCAGCCGAAGCCGCATCGGAAGCCGAGCACTCAGCCAGTCAGGCTACACCGACTCAGCCTGTAGCAAACCGGATCTATTCCTCCACTAAAGCTGTAGCAACACCCCCAAATCCAGTACAGGCTGCCGCTCAGCGTTGGCAGCAGAGTCGGCAAAAGATTCAGCTACAGATTGAGCAAATTAATCAACTGGCGCAGCTACAAGAGACGGCCATTCGTGATTTGCGGGTGATGTCTGAAGTGGCGGCACACTGGCAGCGAGTCGTAGCGGAAGACCAGGGAGTGCCTTCTCAACAAGTAATACTCCCCTTCTGTTGGTCAAACCAGCCGCTGGGGGTACCAGCCATCCAGCAGAATGAGCGGGGGCAGTGGCTAGTACAAACTCGCTTTATTGATCTGCTGCAAGCAGAACGAGAAGCCGAGGAGATGGCCACTCAACTGCGGCATCGACATCTGCGATCGCGCCCCTATCGGGGAACTCAACCCGCCTGGCTAGGTTGGCTGCGACGGCTACAGCAGCAGTGGCAACAGTGGTGGCAGCCGCTTAGTAAACAGCTTGGCTTAGCGGCTTCTCCGCGCCGTGCCGCCCGTGCATCAAGCAGAAAATCTAGTTCCTATCCAGCAGCACCGAATTCCTCAGTTCGGTCAGCTAGGGAATCAACTGGGCAGCCCTATCAGCAATGGTCACAGCCAGCAGGCAATTTTCAGCCCCGTGCACCGATTGCCGGATCGACTACGCCCTCACCTAGATCATCATTTCCAATGCCTGACTTTTCGCTGCTGGATATTTCAATTTGGATTACCGGCGCTGCGATCGCACGAGTGGGATTGGACTGGATGTTAGCCAATCTGCCGTTTACGGCTCCCGTGGTGATTGGTCTGATCTTGGCGGTGACAGGCTGGGCCGTCTATCGAGCGACGACTGACTCGGAATTAACGCTGACGTTGGGCTACCGAGCGCTACTGCTGATGATTGGCCTACTGCTGGGAGGAACATTGTAATCCCATTTTTTGCTCGTTTTTCGTTTCTTATCTCTTCTATCTCTATCGGAATCGGAGGAAACATCATGAATCATTCACCTTACGGTCAACCCTACAATCAACCCTATCCAGAGTCCTATCCGCCTGCTCCAGGTGCATATGCTCCGCCACAGCGGGCTTATCGGCAATCCGGTGGTATTGTCAAACCTGCGATCGCGGGTGGCTTAATGTTTGCCTTCATGGGTATCTTCTTTGACTTTAGTAGTTTGCCTGAAAAGTTCAATATCGGCGGCGAAGAAGAGATTAGCTACAGCGCTTGCCAAGAGGTTGTATCTGAAGAATCAAGGCTATCCCGTGATCAGCTGCTTCAACTTCTTGCGATTCCAGAACGGGATAGTAAAGAAAAGGTGCGAGAAGTTGTGCAGGAACCCTATTGCACGTTGCCAACAGTGGAAATTCGCTCAGGCGTAGCCGCTGAACGTGAAGCTTATCCTTTAGAGTTCGAGCCGGGAACACGTCTGGTCATTCTCTACGAGGACAACGAGTATGCTGGCTATCGCTTTAGCTTTGAGTAGGATGTCGTATCAGCTATCCCATATACGATTGCGCTGGCTCTTACCTATTTGGTTGCTTAAGCTTAGATATAGCAAGCTGTTTAGTAAGCTAGCTAGCCTGTTTAGTGTACTGCTAGTAGCTAGCTGTCAGTCGGCTAATCCCCAGGCCCAACCTCGTCCGCTCCAGGTGCAGCAAAACTGGGAACTCCAACCCGGTCAAATGGTGGCTGGGCACCAAATTGTCGCTGGACTGGGCGACATTACCGTATCGCTAGATGGCGGATCAGCCTATGCACCCTTTCCCGGCGAAGTGGATGCGATCGCAGAAGAAGGCTGTGTCGTCTATTCCAGTCCAGAAATACCTGCTTATTTATTTCGGCTATGTGGCTTGCGACGACACCGCTTTGGCTCACTCAAAGCGGGACAGAAAATCGGCTCAGGACAATATTTACACTTTGCCGCTCTGCGGCGTCAGCCCGACGGCACTTGGGTCATTGTGGAACCCGCGCTGGATATTTTGGAGCAAATGTTAAGCCCATGAAACAGCTTCAATCAACAACTCACGCCACGCTGGCAACATCTTTACTGAAGACGCCTTTAGTAGCTGTCAGTATGCTTAGTGCTGCTTTAAGTTCAGCCCTCAGTTCAGTCGCCGTGGCTTACCCCAGTATTGGCTTAGAATTTGATCTTGCTCCAGTTCCGACAGCAGAGTCCTCCCCATCCAATTCAGCTCCAGGTCAATCTACACCTACCTTAACCAATCGAACCGTGCAAGCCCCTACTGATAATGCTTCATCTACGCCAGCTACCGCAGACGAAGACATTCCCCAATTCTCTGAATCGACCTACCAGCCAAATTTCCCAATCTCTCCTGAGCGCCTGCCTGTCCCCGACTACGCAGGTAATCCACCCTTAGCCAGCGCAGATTCCCAAACGTTTGCCGCTGTTCCCCCAACTCCGCCTTACCTAGAACCCTCGTGGCTCTTTGCTCAGCAGCCCGCTACAACCAGCCAAGATGCGTCTCCAGATGATGGCACTACTGCAACACAGCCAAGCGAAACGGATGCTGACTCAAGTGCGATCGCTGATGGCACAGCACCCGAGTCCGACGAGTCCAATGACGAGTCTAATACTGAAGCCTCTACTCCAGAAAAATCGTCCTTGCCAGCCTTGGGCAGTCGTCCCAGTATTGGGTTTGAAATCGGCCAGAATCAGCAGGTTACGGTTGCGGCTGTTCCACCGGATTTGATATCGCCGCCTCAAGCTAAATCAACGACTGAATCACCTGCGGAGCAATCACCAGATTCAGCAGCATCCGATCAGAAATCTGAGCAAACTCCAGAACCGTTACCTAGAGAAGATCTAGACTCACAAGCTGAGAACGATGCCAAAGCCAATAGCAGCACGGAAACGAAGCCGATTGCTCGCACCGATCAGCTATTTGCAGGTAAAGCAGATTCCCTAGTAGCACGAGCAATTGGCCATGCTGAAGGCACTCGCACTATCTCAGGAGAACACACTCCGGCCTACTACGGTCACAACGATCCAGGTAACGGTAAATGGAATCTAGGTAGCTTTTCCTATCAACATGGAGCTAGTTCTCCAGAAGTCGCTGATGAACTACAGCTTCAGCGCTTGCAGGAACAGTATCAAACCCTCCAGCAGCAGGCCCAGCAGCTTAAGTTAGACCTGAGCCTTGCAGAAGATCTGAATGGGCTTGATCTAGCCAATCAAGCTCCGCGTGCAGCCTTGGGAGAAGCTGGTTACTTGGCTCGCTTGGCCGAAGCGCAAACGATGGGGCTGCGCGGCAGTGATGCGATTTTGTGGGCTAGAACACGGGCCTTTCTTGATCCGGATACCCAACAGTGGAATGCTCCCGGCTTGGGTAACACACTGGCCGGAATTTCGCGGGATCAAGAGCGACGAATGACTGCCATTCAGCAAATTTTGGAAACCGCACCTGCTTCTGTTTCCATTCACCCAGTCATACTGACTCCTGACGGTTCAGCTACACCAGTTGCACCTAGTACCACATCAAACCCAGCGCCAGAGCCTTCTCCAGATAAATTTTTTAGACCTACATCAACAGCCCAGCCTCAAGCAGCCTTCCCGTCTCAGCTACCGCCCAAGCGCAATCTGCCACGCCTGAGCGCTAGTCGTCATTACGCTTCTCCACCCGCCCACCTAGCTGCACAATCGACAATTACAGATCAAGAACTGCGATCGCGCATCCATATCCATTCCCCCGCTCAACTGCGCACCCGTGCTGATGTAATTGACCGTATCTTTACCTTTGATGCCTCTGCCTGAGTTACTATGATGATTTATTTTTTGTAAAAGGTTGGCTTAGCCAACCTTTTACAAAAAATAAATCATCGGGTTTTAACCGGACTTCGTAGAGCTACAAGAAAACTGAGATTTTTCTCATCTAGCCATCAGGTCAGCTTCAGATACATGGTGGATAACTAGAACACAGCGGACTACAAAAACCGCCCGTTGCCCGAACGCTGAGTTATTCCCCCAACATTTGGAGCCACAAGTCATGCGCCTAATTTCTCGTTGGACAGCCCTCATTGCAGTCGCAGCCGTTGCCGGAACCGCAGCTACTGTCTATCTAAAAACCGCGATCGCAGAATCCCCACAAGCAACCGTTGCCATAACTAATCCGGTTAGCACTAACACTGTTAATTCTGCAGAAGTCTCGCCAGATATCGCACAGGCCAGCGTATCTACGCTCACCTCCGGCAGTTTTGTCACGGTTGAACAGGATCATCCAACGGCTGGCACGGCTCAAATCATAGAAGAAAACGGTCAGCGGTTCATCGTGTTTGATGAGGCATTCACAACCGCTCGCGGCCCTGCGGTTGAAGTCATTCTCTACAAAGGTGATTCAGTTCCAGTTGCGATCGCGGAAGGCGATTATATAACAGTTGCAATGTTGCAAAGCTTTGATGGAGCACAGCGCTACGCCCTACCAGCCGATGTGGATATTAGCCTGTATGGTTCAGTTGGCATCTGGTGTCGTGAGTTCAACGTCACCTTTGGCTATGCAGATCTCATGATGCTTGATCAAGCCAACCTATAGCTCAGCCCACATTTGCACCCTTAGTGGTGCAGAAAACTTTTGATGAACTGTTTTGAGTCTCAAGATGAGAATACAACCACTTTAGAGAACTCGAAGCGGCAGTCGAGAGCGGCCTGCTTGCCCCGCGAGGCACAAGCGGTGGGTGGACTGTGCCGGGGAAGTGCATTGAGAATGGGAATAGCAACCCGTTGATAGCAGCGTCGAGCCAGGTCTCGAAGACCCAGTTGCAGAAAACTCAGTCCCCGTTGACTATGCCAGTCCAGTTTCGAGCGCTGCCCAGCTTTTACCAGCATCCAGCCCACCATCAGAGCAATCAAACTGGCGATGTCGAGCAGCATGACGAGACGGGTGAGCGCTTGGGCCTCTCGCAAACCCGAGTCAAGGACATCAAATCCGCCGGATTTGTAATCCTTAAAGTGTGGCTCAATGCCGCCAAAGCGCTGTCCATAGCGAGCAAAGGTCTGTAGAGACGGGGGTTGACTCGAGAGAACGGCCCATGGGTCGGCAGCTATCGATTGCTGTGCAGTGGCCAGATGACAGTGAACAGTCTCCAAGACTGTCACCTGATGAAAGAGATGAGCCTGTTGCGGTGGAGGCAGTAACTGTTGGACACAACAGGAGTGCCCTGTCGCTAACGTGACCGTCAAATCGCTCTTGGCTCGGATGAACCAATCCCACTGCCAGTCCTCCAAGCATCGCAGCAACTCTCCATGTTCAAAGCCCCGGTCGGCTAATAAGGTGACCGAACACCCCGGCGGCAGAACGGCTTTGGCGGCCACTAATACCGGATAGTAGGTCTCAAAGCTGACGGTCGCACTGCCATGTTCTACAACCGTTTGGGCCAGTGTCAACGAGCGTCCACCCCAGACCAGACAGACCTCAATCAGACAGAATCGATTCCACAGCAGACTCGTATCCAACGTGAGCGTGAGCGCACTGTCTTGAAAGGCTTGCAGCGCATGACGCAGCAGTGGAGCATAGAATCGTTCTGCACTGATGTGCTCGTTGTGCAGCAAGTAACTGAGCCGTTCCATATGGGCTCGGGCTTGGCAGCCTCGATGACTCAGGTAGGCCAGCCATTTCCCGAGACAGGCACTGCTAGACAAAAGAATCGCGGCGACCGTTTCGGCCACGCCTTGCAAATGACGTTGGTCTTTGGGCTTGACCCATTGACGCAGTTGGGACATCAGTTGACGATAGAGAAGAGGTGCTTCCATAAGAGTCGCTATGAGTTGGGGAACTTTTTAGCGTCTCATGGAACACCTCTTCCCGTCTCCTTGTCTTATGATGAGAATCCCGACACAGCACACTTTCAAGGCTTTTCTGCACCACTAAGGATTGTGAATTAAATAACCTGTAATTCTGGTTTTGCTGTGTAATTCCATTGCGGCAGAAGCTCGTCGAAGACAATCTTCATGTTGGCTTTGAAGTCCTCAGCAACTTTACGACCCTTGTGATACGTTTTATCGAGAATCGTCGTAAAGACCTTGAGACCTGTGCGAGTGGTTGCCTTTTCCATCAGCTCTTTTACCATCTGGACACTCTCAAAAATTACCCCTTGACACCTGCTTGAGACGTGAGGAAACAAGCGGTGTTCAATTGGATTGTACTTGGAGGTATAGGGGGGATAGTGAGCAATGCGAATTTCAATCCCTAACTCGTTGACCAATGCTTGCAAGTCTTGCTTAAAGATGTAGTAGCGAGAACTGTTACTGCCCCCACCATCGCAAAGCAGCAAAATCGAGCCAGCTAGGGGATAGCGTGCTTTGCCATAGGTGTTCCACCAGTAGCGAATCGATTCGCAGGCAAACTCACTGGTATCATGACTCGTGCCGATCTGGATGTAGCCAATATTATCGCTCAAGTCGTACAGTCCGTGGGGAATAGCGACGCCTTCTGCGAGCGTTGCCCAATCATGGTCAAACACTTCGACTCCCTGCTCTTGAGTGTACAGTTGCCCCGCTCGATACAACTTGCCAATTAATTCTCTTTTTTTGTGTCCATACTCATGACGGGATTGCCAGCAGCTTGATAGGTGCCTTTCAACTGCTCAATCCGCTCAAATTGTTCATTGCGATGTTCACTCTCCCCAGTTGCCAGTCTTTTCACCGCTTTGCGTTTACGAAAGTTGTGCCGCTCCAACAACTGATCGACCACCGTCACACTCACGTCAATTCCGTCCTCTTTCAGCAAGGCCACAATCTCATGGCGCTTGAGATTAGTCCACTTCACCGTCTCATCCATGGGTGAACCCGCCGTGTGTTGCTCCAACACCTGCAGAAATGACGCATCTAGCCCTTCAATGGTCTCAAATGCTGACTTCCGTCCACCTCCCACTTGACGAATCCGTTCCCGTTTGAGAGCAGGTTCATCATCCAGTTCTGCCAGTCCCAACGCTAGGGTTGCATGATGGCATCCGAACAACTCTCGGATATAGGCTTGCCCACCATATCCGAGTTTGATCGCTTCAATGGCGGCATAGCGACGACGATCCTTCTCAGACAACGATTGATAATAGCGTTGCATTTGAGCTTCAATTGGCGCAGGGTAGGGTTGCATTCAGGTTCTGCTTCATCTTCTATTGCTCTAGCTTACAAATACAGACGGTAAAATTACATCTTATTTAATCCACGATCCTAAGCATTTGCACCTTGCTAATCCAAAATCAGCTCTTCGGGGCTTTGATGCAAAATGTGAGCTAACTCATATCTTGCACCAGAATCATCTTCTAAACCCGAACAGGGTTGAAAAGTGGAGTTTCCCGCAGGGAAAACTCCACTTTTCAACCTGGATTTGGTTTATGAGCTTTATGACAATAGGAATGCTGACAACTGTTTGTCCATAATCTAAACGAGGTACGGTTAAAAGCTCACCACTATTTTTGTGAAAACTTGCTCAGTAAGTTTTCTACAAGAAATAAATTGGGTTCTTTCAGATGAGTGAGGTTGGCAGGACTATTTTTTCACCTAAGGCGAAGAAGCAGCCCTGTACTCTATCTGAGTGGAAGAAGCTTTATATATAGACTTAACACCAATACAAATATTCAAGAGAGGAGGTATAAGATATCTCCTCTTTTAGCTTTCATATCGAATTTGAGGCTTCTTATTTTACTTCATTGAAGTTTAATTTGCACTTACTTCATCAAATTAGGTTGAACTTCATCAAACCTTGACACTACTTATGCGGCTCAGGCAAATTTACCGAGATGAATAGAACAACAAGCGACGGATTAAAACTTCTACCTTGTGTGTCTGTACCTGTTTTCCTGTGATCGACTTGTCTCGCTAAGCGATTTTCCGGTTATATGCTGAGTCTGCTCCATGATGCACGCTTAAACCTATAGAGGAAGCTATTCTGTGAAAATTGCCCTAGTTCACGACTACCTAACTCAGCGAGGTGGTGCAGAGCGTGTTTTTGAAATGTTCTGTCACCATTTTCCGGATGCAGATATTTTTACGTCGATCTACGATCCCAAGCGGACGGTAGATCTGCGCGATCGCATTATTTACACGACTGGCTTACAAAATATTCCTGGCGCAGCTCAGTACTTTCGCCTGTTTGCGCCACTGTATTTTCCGGCCTTTCAAGCTCTCGATTTACAGGCTTACGATTTGATTTTGAGCAGTTCGTCTGCCTTTGCCAAAGCAGTCTGTAAGCGGCCTAATGCCAAGCATATATGCTTTTGCCACAATGTCACCCGCTTTCTGTGGGATACGCAGACTTACTTAAAGGGCTACAAAGAATTTCAGTTGCTTTCTCCATTGATTGAGCCAATTTTTCAGCAGATGAAAAAGATTGATTTAGAAATGGCTCAAGAACCGGATATTTATGTGGCAAATTCAACCACTGTAGCTGAACGAATTCGGCGAATTTATCAGCAAAAGGCCATTACAATTAACTATCCCATTGATGACAGTCGGTTTAAGTTTACAGCTCAGAAAGAAGATTTTTACCTGTCATCTTGTCGGTTACTCAGCTATAAGCGAGTAGACATCATTGTCGAAGCATTTAACTGGCTCGGCTGGCCGTTGATTATTACAGGTGATGGGCCAGAACGAAAGCGGCTAGAGGAAAAGGCGCTCCCCAATATTCAGTTCCTGGGCCACGTCACGGATGAGGAGCGGACGCATCTGATTGCCAAAGCAAAGGCTGTCATTGTAGCGGCTTTGGAGGACTACGGGTTAGTACCGATTGAAGCGAATTTTAGTGGTACTCCGGTAATCGCCTATGGGGCGGGTGGTGTGTTGGACAGCCAAGTTCCAGGTGTGACAGGTCTATTTTTTGATCGCCAGTCTCCAGATGCGCTCCATGCAGCGCTGTTAAAGGAGAGTGAAATCGAATGGAACTATCACCAAATTCGAGAACATGCCCGAAATAATTTCACAGAGTCCGTATTCTTCCGGAAGGTCGATCAGCTTGTTGAAGAAGTGTTAAGAGATTCCACCTCGTCCGAGTTGGAACTGTTGTCTAGACCAGTAGGGGGTTAGACCGGATGCAAAGTAATACATTGAATCCAGCCATGAATCCCGCACTAGAACCGGAAACTGAATTTGGGTATGGGCAACTCTTTGGCATTATCTGGCGGCGGCGCTGGTGGTTTCTAGGAGTATTTAGTAGTGCGATCGCAATCTCCGTTTTCTTTGCGCTGAGAGAAGAACCGCTTTATCAAAGCTCAATGCAGCTACTGATTGAACCTAATTTTGACGAAAAACTGAATCAGGCTGATTTAGATGGCCGCCCGGTTAACTACAGCAATGCTAATGCGACTGATTATGCTACGGAACTTAATCTCTTGCGAAGTGAAACATTAATCGATCAAACCGTAGAAGCTCTCCGTCCAGAATTTCCGGATTTGACTTTGGAAGAGGTGCAGCAGTCACTCAACATGTTTCAACTTGAAGAAGATGACACTGCTACTCGGATTTTTCAAGCTAGTTATGTTGGTGAAAATCCTATCTTAGTTCGGCGTGTACTAGAAGAACTACAAACGGTTTACCTCAACTACAATCTTGATCGCCAAGAGAAGCGTTTGAGTAGAGGTCTTGCTTTTATCAATCAGCAGCTAGAAAGCGCTAGGCAGAATTTAGGAAGTTCTCAGCAGGCTCTAGAACAGTTTCGGCAACAGGAGAATTTAATTAATCCGGAGCAGCAGGGACTTATCGTAACTGAAATTCTGAATCAGCTCGGTCAGGAACAGGTGCTAGCTGAAGCTCAGTATCAAGAACTTCGGGCTCAGTATCAGTTGTTGAGAAATCAAGTTGGATTATCGCCGGAGCTAGCACTGATTCAATCTAAGTTGAGCCAGTCTTCTCGATTTCAGAATCTGCTGAATGCTTTACAGGCAAGCGAGTTAGAGATTGCTGAACAACGCACAATTTTCACTGATCTCGATCCTAGTGTTCAGGTTTTACTAGACAAGCGCAGTAATCAAGTTGACTTGTTAAGACAAGAAGTCGGTCGAGTCCTTGGTACTCCTGCGGCTGTGGCTACGGCAAGTGAACAAGACTTATTATCTACTGGACAGCTAAGCAGTATCGATACCAATTTGATCCTCGAAATGGTGAAAACGCAAGCTAGCTTAAACAGCTTGGCAGAGCGTCGTGAAGTATTGGAACGGCGGGAGCAGGAGTTGAAAGCTGAGTTTCAACGTTTTCCAAATTTGATTGCCCAGTATGACCGAATCCAACCTGAAATTGAAATCGAACGGGCTGTTCTTCAGCAGTTGTTGCAAGATCGAGAGCAGCTCAGAGCAGAATTAGCTCGTGGAGGGTATAACTGGCAAATTGTTGAAGAGCCAGAAAGGGTTAAGGCAATTGGCCCTGATCCGGTAAAAACTCTAGCTCTGGGTGGAGTTGTCGGTTTGTTTTTAGGTGGCGTAGCAGCCTTTGCACGAGAAGCAATTGATCAAGGCGTTCATACATCAGAGGATCTATCGAAACAGGTTGCGCTGCCGCTGCTAGGGATATTACCAACGTATTCATCTAGTCAAGCTGCAGCACCCTCTGGATATTTGCCGGCTGCCCAATCTTCATCTGCGATCGCATCTACACCTACATTGCAAATCATTCAATCACTGCCGTTTCGAGAAGCAGTTGATTTAATTTACAGAAACATTCAGTTCATTAGCGCAACAAGTCAGATTAAGTCTTTGGCAATTACATCAGCAGTACCGGGAGAGGGCAAGTCAACGCTGACACTGGGACTGGCTTTAACAGCAGCTCGACTAGGACAGAAAGTATTAGTTATTGATGGGGATTTACGGCGGCCTACGCTCCATGAAAAGTTAGGGCTACTCTGGGATGCTCAGGGACTATCAACTTTTTTAACAGGTAAGGTAGATGTTCTAACGTCTTACTCACTGACTTGGCTGAACCAAAATATTGATGTTTTACCAGCTGGTTTAGAACCCGCTGACCCAGTACAGCTGATTGGTTCGCGTCAGATGAAGCAGTTAGTGCAGGATTACGAGCGTGACTATGACTTGGTTCTGGTCGATACGCCGCCCGTCATCGGAACTGTAGATGCGTTGCAGTTAGCGTCTTACTGTAGTGGCACTTTAATTGTGGCGCAGCTTGAACGGGCTAGTCCAGCCGAACTCAACAAAGCTAGAAGCTTACTAAGCCATCTAAATGTCTTAGGGATTATCGCAAATGGTGTACGCAAACGTTCAGCAACGTATTCCAGTTACGCAGAGGCAGGTTCGGCTTATTAAGCTTTGTCGCTCAAACCTTTTGCTTTAGATTAAGCTGTTCCCCCTTATTTCAATCTTTCTTCATCCATTCACCTTGATCCTTGAAACGTAAAGGGCTTTTGACGATGGCAATGACTAGTTTCATGATTCAAACGTCTAGACTTTCATTACTAAAACTAGCTGACTCGCAAGAACCAACTTTGGCAGATATACTGCCGTTCTGTCAGCTTAAGTGGCGAGCAAACAAATTATGGGTTAAGCAAGTTAAGGAAGCTGAACGTTCTGCTCTACCAGCTTTAGAGAGCGAACAGTGGCTACAAACCTGTCTAGAGCATTCACCGATTGATGCGGTTTGCTTAGACCCGGCTTTGGGTGAGATCGCAATTCGAGCTTGGGCTGATGTTTGTGAAAAAACAGGAAAATCAGTTTTCTTACGAGTACCGCCAATTCCTGGATTGCCTAAGCAGCGAAAGCCTCGAATCTGGCTTATCAAACGTATATTTGATTGGATACTTGCAGTATTTATGGCTTTTATTTTTAGCCCGGCTTTGTTAGTGCTAGCATTGTTGATTTACTGGTCAACTTTTGACTCTGCTTTTACTAAAGAATGGACAGTAGGACATCAGGGAAAATTATTTCGGTTATGCAAATTCAATATTTCCAAATTGGATCAAAAGCTTCCTGATTTAAAGCGTTGGATGCAGAAATGTGGGATAGATAAGCTGCCTCAACTTGTGCATGTCATCTGTGGTCAAATGAGTTTAATTGGACCTTATGCTCTCGTATTATCTGATGCTGTACAAACCAATTCTTCATATCTATATCGATTGAAGGCTTTACCTGGTATTACTGGATCCAAACAACTAACGTCCAATTCACTTTTTCGGAATTCTTCTATATCTAGCCAGCCAGAGTTACAGTACTTGAACGATTGGACCCTAACTCGTGATTTGTATTTCTTGCTGCTGGCTATCCCAAAAGCATTACTAGGATTTAATACATACTAAAGCACAATTCTAGTCGATAAATTGGCATAAATATGGATTTTGTTGAAATTCCGCCGTAGTCATAATTTATCCAATAAATGTTTGGGGATGTAGAAAGTGCTCAATTTTCTAGATAAATTATCAGGTAGTTCAGAACCGGAACGCTTTTTCAGAACTGACCATCTTGATGATGACTTGAAGGGGCGGTCATTTCGTAGTGGGGCAGTCACCATCGCTGCACAAGTTGCAAAATTTACTTTGCAAACTACAGGGAATTTAGGTGAATTAAAGGCCCAAGACAAAAGGTATGAAGACTGCGCCTTGTACCTTGAATTTTGCTCCTGAAACTTTTACCTTTACCTCTATCTATCATTTCTTGCGCGATGCACGATTAGTGAGCCCGATTAGATTTCAACATCTAATTGTTTTAAGTGCGCTGATAGTTTTTAAGTGCACATGCTTGACCGAACTAGAACATTAGAGACGAGCTTAGAAATTTGTTCAGATTCCTACGAAAATCTGCTAATGCGTCTGCCCCTGATCGTTTTTTCAAAACGGATCATTTGGAGGCAGATCTTAAAAAACGCTCGGTAAAGGGCGGAGCGGCGACCCTCGCATCACAAGGGTTTAAGTTTGCCCTACAGATGGGATCGACCGCCGTTTTGGCGAGGTTGCTTGCCCCGGAAGACTATGGTTTGGTGGGCATGACAACCGCCGTTACCAGCTTTATCCAGCTTTTTAAGGATATGGGGCTTTCGGAAGCGACCATTCAATGTAAGGAGATTAACCATAAACAAGTCAGCACTTTATTTTGGTTGAATTGCCTTGTCGGTACGGGTTTAGCGGTTTTGATTGTTGGCATTTCTCCACTGGTTGCTAATTTCTACAATGAGCCGCGTGTCGCTGGCATTATGTGTGCCTTATCAATTAATTTTGTCATTAGCAGTACAGCAGTGCAGCATACAGCGCTGTTAAAGCGACAAATGCAGTTTGGCGTAATTGCTAAATCGGGCATGTTGTCTATGGCTGTTGGTGTGATAGTTGCCATCGTCGCCGCTTGGCAAGGGCTAGGGTATTGGGCCTTGGTGCTAATGTTTATGGCCACTGTGATTACTGACAGCATCTACATGTGGATAGCTTGCTCTTGGCGTCCTGGTTGGCTCGATTTCAACTCAGGTGTTGGCTCCATGCTGAACTTTGGTGGAAATGTAGTTGGCTTTAGCTGCGTCAACTATTTCTCACGCAATTTAGACAACATATTGATTGGTCGGGTGTGGGGACCACAAGAACTAGGTCTTTATGCAAAGGCATATCAACTAGTCTTGCTACCCATCAACCAAATTAATCAGCCTGCCACAAGTGTAGCGATGCCAACTTTGAGCCGCTTACAAGATAATCCTGAAAAGTACAAACGGTATTACTACAAAGCCATTGCACTAATTGTAATGATAGGTATGCCCGTTGTTTGTTTTTTATTTGTAGCAGCACGCAATGTAATTTTACTTATCTTGGGCGAGCAATGGCTCGACGCAGTAACGATATTTCGTTTTCTGATGCCTGCTGCATTTATTGGAACTTTTAACATAGCACCAGGATGGGCTTTCAGATCACTTGGAAGAACAGCAGCCCAATTTAGATTGGGAATCGTCACTTCAATTTTCAATATTTTTATTTTTATTGTCAGTGTTCAATGGGGAGTTGTCGCAGTAGCCGCAGCATACGGCTTATCCAGACCCATTTTCATGCTGGTTACTCTTCATTATTGCTACAAAGGAACCTTTCTAAGGATCTCTGACTTAACTAAATCCTTAATACCCGCAGCTTTCAATGCAATTGTTGCTGCTGCTTCACTTTCGTGCGCAATGCTAATGTTTCCAAGAAATCTCAATTTGGCAAGTAGCTTATTCCTTCAGATATCCATTTTTCTTGCCACGTACGTCTTACTATGGCTCAGGAATGAGCACGGCAGAAGAAGTATTAAAGAATTCCTTTCAATTGCAAATTCAATCAAAAACTAAGATTAAATTTGAAGTTTATATTAATCAAAAAAATGAAAATCGCAATCACTAACACCGTTGTTTCGAATACTGGAGATGCAGCGATCCTTCTTTCACTTATTAAGCTTGTCAAAGAAGCATTTGACATAGACATAGAATTCATCATATTTGATAACAAGCCTGAAATAGGAAAAAAATATTACTCAGAGTATCAATTTAAGCCATGGCCTATTTATTCTTTATCAAAACCAGAAGTGAAGGGGAAACTTGGCGGAATATTTAGAAAATTAAATAAATTACGGTTTTACGGGGGTGCTTGGATATACAAAAAATTAGGGGTCCAGGCAGTTAATTTCCTGCTATCTTCCGAGGAAGTAGATATAATAAGTTCTTACCTTTCTGCTGATTTGATCATTTCTACTGGAGGGACATACTTAGTTGAGAATTATTCACTAGGGGCAAGGATTTTTGATTTTCGACTAGTTTTAGTGTTAAAAAAACCTTTGCTTTTTTTCACCCAGTCACTAGGTCCATTTTACATTGATGATCATAAGAAAAAGCTGCTAAAAGTTTTTCAGCATGCTAGTTTAATTCTTCTAAGAGATTCTAAGTCTCAGCAGCACCTTTTCGATATTGGACTAGATCAAAACAATAGTCACGTTATCGCTGATTCAGCTTTTGCTTTAGCTAATTTAGAGAAAATAAGAGCTGCTAAGCATAAAAAAATAAAATCTCAAAAACCAAAAGTCGCCATATCAGTAAGGCAGTGGTCTTATTTTCATGACGTTGATACGGCAGTCGGCACGAAGAAATATATAGACTCTGTTTTAGCAAGTGTAATACATCTTGTTGAGCGCTATGGAGCTGAGGTGACATTTCTGTCTACATGTCAAGGTATCTCTGAATATAGGGATGACTCCATTTTTGTGTCAGAAGAAATTATGCCATTGCTTCCTGAGCACGTTACTAAGTTTGTAAAAGTCAATAGTGATTTTCATCGCCCCGAAGAGTTAATAAAAGAACTTGAGGAGTTTGATTTTGTTATATCAACTAGATTACACATGTGCATTTTATCTCTTGGTATCGGTATACCTGTGCTGCCAATCGCTTACGAGTTCAAAACACACGAGCTATTCAAAAGTTTTGGCCTCCCTCAATTAGTTTTAGACATAGAAGATATCACTCCATCAAAAACTTGTGATAAGATTGAGGTTTTTATGAAATTTGAAACCAGTTTATTTGAGCAGCTTTTTGATGGAGTGACCAATCAATACCACAGCTCAGTTTTAGCTAGGCAACATATGATCAACAAATACTTTACAGATACTCAAAAAACTAACTCTTAATATTAATTGTGTGAAACAAGCAACGCTAAACCATAAAAATCATGCATATTGCATTCTTTCTAGGAAAAAGCTTCCCCAGAATTTCCGAAACCTTTATAATCAACCAAATCACAGGTTTAATCGATCAAGGTCATCAAATTAGCATATATGCGGATGTGATTAACTCGACGGGAAAAATGCATCCAGCTGTTGATAGATATCAGTTGTCTGGACGAGCATCAGGCTTAGAAGCAGTTCCCAAAAACTATTTAAATCGGTTTATAAAAGGAATCTATTTGGCTCTGATAAATTTCAGAAAAGATCCCCTCAAAATAATACAGTCTCTTAATTTTTTGTCTCGTCAATCCGAAATCAAAACTCTCAGAGCACTATATGCAGTTATCCCCTTTCTCGGGAAACCTAAAATTGATATAGTTCATTGCCACTTTGGACACAATGGTCTGAAGTGCTTGGACTTTCGAAGATACAACGTTCTCCAAGGGAAAGTAGTAACAACATTTCATGGGTCTGATCTTACTAAAGCTCTAAAGCAAAACAATTGTAATCAGTATCAGACCCTATTCGAGAAAGGAGATTTGTTTTTACCCATTAGCGAAGTATTTAGACAAAAATTGATCGACTTAGGATGTCCTCCAGGAAAAGTAATTGTACATCATATGGGTGTCGATATTGACGATTTTAGTTTCTCAAAGCGTGAAATCAGACCTGATGAAGAAATACGATTAATCACTATTTGTCGACTTGTTGAAAAGAAAGGAGTTGAATACAGTATTCGAGCGATTGCTCAAATTATTAAGTACAACCCTCGTATACGCTATCAAATCATTGGAGATGGTCCTCTTAAGCCTCAACTTATTCAACTAATTCGTAATCTTAAATTGGAGAATTTTGTAGACCTTATCGGTTGGCAAGATAAAACGTACGTAATTCAGGCTTTAGAAAATGCACACATTATGTTATCCCCAAGCGTCATTAGTCAAGATGGTGACCAAGAGGGCATACCAGTCTCCATTATGGAAGCCATGGCCATTGGTATACCAGTAGTTAGTACATTCCACAGTGGTATTCCAGAATTAATTGAAGATGGTATTTCGGGGCTTTTGGTAGCTGAGCAAGACTATGAAACATTGGCAAAAAAAATTGAGTTGTTGATTCAAGATTCTCACCTTTATTCCTGTATATCTTTAGCCGCTAGAAAGCGAATAGAATCAGATTTCAATATTAAGAAGCTCAATGCCCAGTTAGAAACTATATTCCTGTCTCTCCTCACAAAAAGTTAGCATTATGCGAAAACTTCTATTCGTCACGCAAAACCCATTTTTCCCTGACTCCTCGGGTGGTGCACAGAAATCAGCTCTGTATCTCTTTGAGTCGCTTCTAAATAGGGGATGGCAAATTGAACTCATTTGTGCGTCTTCTATTAAAACCCCTAGATTTAAAGCTTCTGTTTTTCAATCCCTCACAAAGTTGAAACCACCAAAACGATTCTCCATGGATATGGAGTTAGGTTATCCTTGTTGGCGACATATCACAAAATTAAGTAAAGAACAGCATTGGCTGAGACTTTTAACAGATCGTCTCAATGAATTTTGTCCTGATCTGGTACTGGGGGACTCGAGCCCAAACTGTCCACTACTGAAATACTCAATGGAGAGAAATTTTGAAACATTCTATATAGGTAGAAACATTAATATCACTCAGTCTACGTCTATATTACCAAACGAATTGCACCTGTTAGCCAATTCTCCATTTGTCGCCACTGTAGTTTCACAGATTATGAATCAGCATGTAGAAGTCATTTTACCTTTCGTAGATGTCAATATTTATAAGGTGAATAATCGAGATAAAAAATATATCACATTCATCAACCCTGTCCCTGAAAAAGGTTCCTTGATTGCAACAGAAGTTGCAAAAGCCTTGCCAGAAGAAAAGTTTCTATTTGTGAAGGGAAGATGGTCTCATATGCGACCAGAACAGATGGAGTCGTACCTTAAAAGGGCACATGACCTGCCAAACGTAGAAATTTGGGATAATCAGGCTGATATGCGGGATGTTTACAGAGTGACTGATATTTTGCTGGTTCCCTCTCAGTTTATTGAAACCTTTGGCAGGGTGATTCTTGAAGCCCAAATCAATCGTATTCCAGTAGTTGCTGCGCATGTTGGTGGTATTCCCTACACCCTCGGAAAAGGTGGAATTCTAGTTCAGCCAAAGCATAAACCTGAAGGATATATTGAAGCAGTCAGAAATCTTCGACTAAATCAAGAGTACTATGAGGAGATTTCGAGCTTAGCTTTTGAGAATAGTCAACGTCAAGAATTTGACCCACAACTTCAGGTTAATAAGTTTGTGGACTTTGTTGAACACGAGCTCGCTCAAGGTCCGAAGCAGACAAAATTGCGCTTTCAGTCGAATTGAATTACAGACATTACTAGTTCAACTAGACGGCAATTGATTGCGAAGCTATGAGCCAAATATCATTATGAGAATTATTACGTTAGCCAGCTATCTCTCAACTCAGCGTGGCGGACTTGAACGAAGCTTGTTTGACGTATCTCACTGCCTAGCTGATAGAGGTCACAAAATCACACTGCTATATGAAGAAGCAGGAGATCAGTTACAGCCTTACCTCGAGTTTTGTGATTCCATCATTCAGATAAAGGGCTATAAGTTCAACCCAAATTTCTTGAAAGATGTTTTAAGCATTCCAGTTGAACAAGATTCCATTATTTACAGTAACCAGTACGATAATTTTTTCTTCGGCTCAAGCTTGGCTTGCATCCGCAGACGCCCCTTTGTCTGTCACCTAAGACTTCATGCCTCTACAGAAAAAGGAGTCGTCAAAAAGGCTAAGCAATCGCTTACTCTGACCCAAATTGATCGCTACATTGCAATATCCGATGTTGTAAAAGCCGATTGGTATAAAACACTCAAGATTCCTAATTCTAAAATTGATATCGTCTACAACGGTATTGACACCGCTAAATTTGCCCCTTCAGACTCTCTTCAGCAGTTGCGGAAACAATGGGACATTGCCCCCCATGAAAAAGTCATCTCCTATGTGGGCCGTATTGAGACCGATAAAGGTCTTGAAACGTTGATTAGGGCTTTTGCGTTGTTACGAAAAACGGGCATTGATGCCAAACTCCTGATCGCTGGCAAGCCTCTATTCTCAGGAGAAACCTATCAGACAGCCCTCAAAACGTTGTCTCAGCAGGAAGGGGTGGCTGAGCATGTTCGATTTTTAGGCCATCTATCCAACACAAAGCAGATATATCAACTGAGCGATGTGAATGTTTTACCCAGTGTGTGGTTAGAGGCATTTGGTCGCGTCATCATCGAGTCGATGGCCTGTGGTACCCCTTCGCTAGGCAGCCGAGTCGGCGGGATTCCCGAAATTCTCACTGGAGAATTCAGCGATTGGCTCTTTACTCGAGGGGATGAAGTAGAACTTTGCCACAAACTTAAATCCGTTATTCATTGGCGAGACACAGACCCTGATCTTGCTCACCGATGCCGCCAACATGTGGTTAACCACTTCTCTATTAACAAGACGATCGACGGTATTGAGGCTGTATTGCAGCAGGCGCTCGACTCATGAAACTCTGCATCGTTACTCACAAAGTCGCCCCCGGCGATGGACAGGGCCGAGTTAATTACGAAGTTACCCAAGAAGCACTTCAACGCGGACACCAAGTCACGGCTGTCGCGAGTCAAGTGGCCGATGCTCTTCAGACTCATGAGAGATTTAATTGGGTTCCCGTTAAAGTTGATAAGATTCCGACTGAACTGTTGCGTAATCTACACTTTGCCAATCACTCTGCTCGCTGGCTCAAGCAACATCGTCGCCAGTTTGACCTTGTCAAAGTTAATGGAGCGATTACCTGGACACCAGGAGATGTCAACGCTGCTCACTTTGTCCATAGTGCTTGGCTCCAGTCGCCCGCTCACATCTGGCAACAGCAAAAAGATCCTTACAGTCTTTATCAGTGGTTATATACAGCCTTAAATGCCCGCTGGGAACGTCGGGCATTTGCCCAAGCCAAACGAGTAATTGCAGTATCGGCTCAGGTCCGTGATGACCTGTTGGCTATGGGTATTGACCGCGATCGCCTACAGGTCATTTATAACGGGGTCGATACCCAAGAGTTCTATCCAGGAGAAGGCGATCGCACAGCGTTAGGACTCCCTGCGTCAGTACCCCTAGCAATCTTCGTCGGCGACATTCGCTCCTCTCGTAAAAATCTTGATTCGGTTCTTAAAGCCTTAGTAAACGTTCCGGATTTGCATGTAGCCGTCGTGGGTAATGTAACCAGTAGTCCCTATCCCGAACTCGCCCGTCATCTATCCGTTGACCAACGGGTTCATTTCTTGGGATATCGCCGTGACATCCCCGACTTAATGAGAGCCAGTGATTTCTTGGTATTTCCATCCCGCTATGAAACCTTTGGCCTCGTCGTTCTGGAAGCAATGGCTTCCGGGATTCCCGTCATTACTAGCTCAGCTACCCCCGTCGCTGAACTACTGACTCCCCAGGCTGGCATTGTTTTGGCTAATCCGGACGATGTTTTGACCCTGACAAAAGAGATGCACGACTTGACCCGTCATGCTCAACAGCGCCAAGCCATGGGGTTAAAGGCAAGGGCGATCGCTGAAGACCATAGCTGGCATCAAATGGCCCAACGCTATGTAGATCAATTTGAACAACTTGCGACCTCATGTTGATTTCAGTCCTTATCCCAACTTATCGGCGTCCTCAAGACCTCCTACGATGTCTAGCAGCACTGACCCAGCAAACTCGCCAAGCTGATCAGGTAATAGTCACTATCCGTGATACCGATACTGAAACCTGGGAAGTGCTCAAAACCCTAGATGCTCCTCAACTCCCTATACACACGGTCGAAATCAACATTCCTGGGGTAATTGCAGCTATGAATGCCGGACTTGCGACCGTCCAAGGCGATATTTTGGCTATTACTGACGATGATTCCGTCCCTCATCCAGATTGGCTAGAACGCATTGAGCAGCATTATTTAGCCGATGAGCAAATAGGCGGTGTGGGAGGTAGAGACTACGTCTATCATGGCGACACTTTGGAAGATGGGGCTGCCACAAAAGTTGGGCGGTTGAGCTGGTTTGGTCGAGCTATAGGCAACCATCACATTGGCATCGGTGAAGCCCGTGAAGTTGACATCTTGAAAGGGGTCAACATGAGCTTTCGTAAAGCGGCGATCCAAGGATTATCGTTCGACCAACGAATGCGAGGCACGGGTGCTCAAGTCCACTTCGAGCTTGAATTTTGTCTACAACTCAGGCGAGCAGGCTGGAAACTCATTTACGACCCAAAAGTAGCTGTCGACCATTACCCCGCCATTCGGTTTGACGAAGACCAGCGACAGACCTTTGACTTTCAGGCGACGAGTAATACCGCTTTTAATGAAACCCTCATATTGATGGAACACCTGCCCTTCTTAAACAGGCAGATATTTTTCGTATGGGCGATCGCGGTTGGCACCAGGCAATCCTTTGGTTTTGTACAACTCCTTAGATTTTTTCCCAAGGAACGTGCTTTGGCGTGGAATAAATATATCGCCACTATAAAAGGTCGCTGGCTAGCCAGAAAATCCTTTGCAGCAGCCCGATAGTTATTCGCTTTACCGCAAAAAACTCATGCACTCAATTACGACTCAAGAGTCCCAAGAGCAACATCGGCTTTTTAAGCCAATTGAAGCATGGACGCCAATCCTAGGAATTGTAATCATTACAGCAGGAATGCTAGTTATTAGGATCAGCAGCCCTCTTAACTATATTTTTCCTGCTTTAGCAACTTTGATCGCCTTTTTCCTATATTCTCAGTATTCAATTTTATATTTAGGATTTAGTTGGTGGCTCTGGTTCCTCTCCCCCTTTGTTGCCCGAGTCGTAGAGTACCAAAGCGGTTGGACTGATCCAGGTCTAAGGTTGATTATTCTTGCCCCTTACTTAGTTACGGGAATTACCGCACTAAAGTTTGTCCAAAAGCTGCCCGTACTCGTACAGGAGGGGGGAACTCCTTTCGTATTAGCCTTTGCCAGCATCACTTACTCACTCCTTGTGGGTTTCGTCAAAGGCTATGCGATTGTTGACATCGGTCAAGCTTTTCTGAGTTGGTCGGTTGGTATTTTTTTAGGAGTTTATTTCTTAGTCAATTGGAGACGCTATCCTGAAATTAAAAATAATATTTACAGAGTCTTTTACTGGGGAGTCGTGATCATGGGCTTATACGGTATATATCAGTATGCCGTTGCACCAGATTGGGATAAATTCTGGCTCCGTAATGCAGAAGATTTACAGTTTTGTTGTGGATGGCCAGAACCGTTTAGAATTCGCGTATGGAGCACGCTCAATTACCCATTCACATTTTCATATGCAATGATGGCCTGCCTTTTAGTACTGTTTTCAAAACCTAAAGATCCAGGTTTTCCAGCACTTTTAGCAGGTCTAGTCTCATTCTTGCTAGCACGAGTTCGTGGTGCTTGGTTAGGTTTTGCGGTCGGCCTTACCAGCTTTTTTATATCTATTAAATCAAGTTTTCAACTTCGCCTAATTTTAACTTTCTTTGTCTTAGGAATCTTTTTGATTGCTCTGGCAAATTCCACCCCTGAAGCACAAGCGGTAATACAAAGACTGCAAACATTTGCTGATATTAATAATGACCATAGTGCCAATGAAAGGTTGGAACTTTATGGACAAGTCTTTGACAGTGTTATCACCGATGTTATCGGTCGCGGCATGGGTGGGAAAGGTATCGTCGATGCTGGTTTTATGAGTGTATTAGCAATTCTCGGTTGGGTTGGCTTCATCCCTTATGTGATTGCGGTCGTATTGACTTTCTACTGTTTATTTCGAGATCAAGCTAATATCCATGATCCTTTTGCAACTGCCGCACGTGCAATTGTCATCAGCGTATTTGTATCTTTGCCTTTTAGTAATGTTCTCATCTTAATGCCGGGGATGTTGTTCTGGGGGTTTGCAGGGCTGGGACTCGCTGCCCAAAAATATGCTAAACATCATTCAAACTTTCTAGATCGGGGCTAGTTTTATCACTTAAGAACTTAGGTCAAATATCAGAAAAGCCAATTTCCCAAGAAATCTATTCATTACAATCAAGGAAGGTAAGCATGTCTAAACTTCGCGTTCTATTTATCGTCCGCTATCTCTGGGGAGATGAAGGTATATCGGTTGGTTTAGTTAGGCTTACTCAAGGGTTAAAAAAATATGGTTGGGAGGTTGGCCTCGCATCTGCAATGACAGAAGATTTATCAGAAAAAGGTGCACTAAGAGGACCTAGTTGGTTTGAGGCACAGGGACTCAAGCATTTTTTTGTTCCTTTTCCGGAACATGAATCCCCAATCAAAGACCCAATTTCTGCTTTTCGGGCTTTGATGAAATTAAATCAGGTTGTAGCGACCTTCAAACCAAACGTTATTAATATTCATTCTCTCTCGCTTTGTCCCTATGCAAATTTTGTTCGCTTTTCTCAGAGGGTCCCTTTCGTATCCACAGCAAGAATAGAACCCAATATTAATAGCAGCTCAGTAAAATTTTCATCTAGAATTAATAAGTACTTTAAATCATTTTTAGGAAATCATTTCATTGCAATTAGTACTGAGGTCAAACAAGCATATCAGACAAGCCTTCATATTTCACAGGATCAGATTAGTTTGGTTAACCATGGAGTAGATGACACCCACTTTCGCCCCCCGTCTTATGAGGAACGGAGGGATACGCGCATTTTTTTTGGTCTAAATGATACGACCAAAGTTGTTTCTATTATTGGTCGACTTGACCCAGTCAAAGGTCATAAAACCCTTTTTGAAGCTGTTGCCCAGCTCCACAAACAGTCTTTAGAAGTGGTAGTCCTTTGTGCTGGCACAGGTGGCGACCATCAAAGCCACATTGAAGCCATACCAGAGCAGCTTGGCATTGACCATTTAGTTAAATTTTTAGGATTTACCGATCCGCGCAAAGTATTATGGGCTTCTGATATTTTGGTTTTGCCCAGCAAGCGAGAAGGATTTGGTTGGGTAATCCCTGAGGCCATGTTGTGTGGAGTTGTTCCTATTCGGACTCCTGCGGCGGGAGCGGTGGATCAAATTCAAGACAAAGTTAATGGTTTCGTGATTCCCTTTGATGAGTCCGAAACTTTGGCCCTCTGTATCAAAACGTTATACCAAAACGAGCATCTCAAAAATGAAATGTCTCAAAATGCACTCAAGTACGCCCAACAAAAGTTTACAGCGGAGAAGATGACTCGTTCAACAATAGATGCCTATAAAGCAGTCATGAAAAAATAATTTCCCCTCATCACTATGGTCCTCATGAGCAAAAGAAATCTTGCATATAGTAAACGTTTGATCAGCCAGCTTTTATCGACACATCATGGCAAGTTCATGATTTTGGCGCTCATTGGTGTGCTAATTTATGTGCCGACATGGATATCGATTTTATACAAAATAACGTTCATTAAAGGAAAATCAACAATTTTACTCAATGCTGGGTTCATCTATTTGGCTGCAAACAAATTTTGGCAGAATCGTAGCCAACTTTCCCAGAAAAAATCTTTGTATGATGATCAATTTGTCGGTTACTGCTTGATTATTGTAGGGACAATCAGCCTGCTATTCGGAATAGAATCTTCTTCATTAAGAGCTTTAATTGTTATCACTATTGTCAGCGGTTCATTGATAAGTACTTTTGGGGCCGATATCTTTAAAGACTATCCATTATCGTGCAGCATGCTTCTAGCTAGCATTTATCCTGATTGGGCTTTCTTGTCTAACTATATTTTTATGTTTATTACTGGCCCTAATTTGCTTGAAAACATTATGGCTCAGATGGGCAGCATCGTACTGAACTGGATTGGTCAGCCAGCTCAAGCAGCAGGACAATATATCAATTTACCGTTAGGTTCTGTTCTAGTGGGTTCAGGTTGTTCCGGCTTTGACATGGCCTTTTCAGTAGCTGCCTGTAGTCTACTGCTGGGCATATTTATGAAACAGCGTTGGCAACGAATTGCCTTGGCCATGGTGATTGGTATTGGACTGGCTTTACTGCTAAATATTCCTCGCATTGTACTCCTTACTTTTGCAGCAGTCTATTGGGGGCAAGAGTCTTTTGATTTTTGGCATGGTGCTTGGGGAGGGCAAATATTCTCCGGCATTTTATTTACAGCTTACTACTACATCATCATGGCGATTTACCATCATCATAGTTCCTCTAAAACTGTGGCTAATTAATCTCTGACTAACGCTCGATCGGAATAATGCTGATGAAAAGATTGTAGTAGCGCGGCAGGTCTAAAATATTGGATAAAGAAATTCATCAGGTTATTGATATCTCGTTCAACAAGTATTGGATTTACTCAGCAAATTACTGTAGACGCGCTACTACACAGGTTATTCAATCCACGTCCTAAGCTAAGGCAAATCATTCCCTCGTGGGGTGCGTTACGGATTTGTCTAGCGCATCCGTCCTAACGTGGCGTGCTTCCGCAAATTAATTACCAAGAATTCTTATCTGCCTTACGGATTTCGCTGATCAATGCCGAAGTATGTATTGAAACTCTCTAACTTTGACTTTATATAATGCTCTCTAAACAAATTGCCGTGATTGGGAACAACTGGTTTCCCACCCATCCCGGAGGCCTCGATCGCTACATCTATGAACTAGTTCATACCCTGGCAGCCTCAGACACCGAGATTGACTTATTTGGCATTGGCCTACCCCAGAACAGTTCAGTTCCTTCGATTCATCTGACGAATCTTGCCGACCCTGACACCTCTCTTGGGCAACGGCTTTATTCTGCCTATCGCAATACGCATGCCATTTCATCTTCCCAACCGGATGCCATCAACATCCACTTTGCGTTGTATGGTCTAGCAGCCCTGCCCCACCTGCCAAAGCATGTTCCCATCACCTGCACCTTCCACGGTCCCTGGGCCATCGAAAGCGCCAGGGAAGGCGGCAGCAAGCTCAGTGTTTGGCTCAAGCAGCAAATGGAAAACTTAGTCTATCGCCGCTGCGATCGCTTTATCGTCCTCAGCAAAGCCTTCGGCGAAATTCTGCATCAAGAATATGGTGTTCCCTGGAAAAAAATCTACGTCATTCCCGGCGGGGTAGATGTTCAGAGGTTTCGCAATGATCTGTCTCGCCGACAGGCCCGCGAAAAGCTTGGCTGGCCCAAAGACCGATTCATTCTCTTTACCCCCCGTCGTCTGGTTCACCGCATGGGGTTGAGTCAGTTACTCAGCGCGATCTCACAACTTAAATCTCATCAGCAGGAAGTGTGGCTTGCGCTCGCAGGTAAAGGGCCTCTGCGTGATACCTTAGAACGTCAAGCTACTGAACTAGGGCTCAACCAGCAAGTCAAGTTTCTAGGTTTTTTACCCGACGAGCAGCTTCCCGTTGCCTATCAGGCTGCTGACCTAACTATTATGCCCAGCCAATCGTTAGAAGGCTTTGGTCTAGTAATTCTAGAGTCTTTAGCTAGCGGTACTCCTGCCCTCTGTACTCCCGTAGGCGGCATGCCTGAGGTTATTTCTGATTTTTCTCCAGAGTTGATTACTGCATCTACTAGCGATCAGGCCATAGCTCAAACGTTGACAGATATCCTTTCTGGAAATGTGCAGCTACGAGATCGCAACGCCTGCCGCAATTACGCATCTACTCGTTTTTATTGGCCCAATATTGCTGAACAAGTCAAACAGGTCTTACTTAAATAAAGCTTATTACACGTTAGTAATGCGAATCTTATTTCTAGATCAAAGTGGGAAGCTGGGCGGCGCAGAGCTATGCCTACTTGATATTGTTAAACCCTTTGCTGATGCTGCTTTAGTCGGTTTGCTCAGTGACGGCCCTTTTCTGCAGCGGTTAGAAGCTGAGCAGATTCCGGTGCAGGTATTAACTCAGACTGCAATCAAAGTCCGAAAAGAAAGCGGTTTTATTCAAAGCCTTGGCAGCATGGGCCAAATTCTGCCGTTAGTTCAGCGCATTGCTCGTCTAGCCAAGGACTACGACATTATATACGCCAATACTCCCAAGGCTTTAATTGTCGGTGCCCTGGCTAGCTTACTCAGTCGTCGCCCTCTGGTTTATCACCTGCACGATATTATTTCTGCCGATCACTTCAGCGCTATCAATCGTCGCATTATGATTGCGCTGGCCAATCGAGCAGGTTTAGTGATTGCTAATTCACAGGCCAGCCGTGAGGCGTTTATTGCAGCAGGTGGACAGGCTAAACTTGTGCATGTTGTCTACAACGGATTCTGTCCCGAGCAGTATCAAGTTCAAGAAAGTCAAGCCGAGCAGATTCGACAAGAATTAAGACTGAAAGATAAGTTTATCGTTGGCAGTTTTAGTCGCCTGTCTCCTTGGAAAGGTCAACATGTTTTGATTGAAGCGTTAAGGCATTGCCCAGAAGATGTTGTAGCGATTTTAGTAGGCGATGCGCTGTTTGGTGAGCAGGATTATGTGGACGAACTGCATCGGCTGGTTGAAGCTTACGACTTGCGCGATCGCATTCACTTTCTCGGATTCCGTCACGACATTCCTGCCTTAATGCATGCTTGCGATGTCGTAGCTCACACCTCTACCGCTCCAGAACCCTTTGGCCGCGTCATTGTCGAAGCCATGCTCTGTGGCCGACCTGCGATCGCAGCCGCAGCAGGTGGAGCAGTCGAGCTAATTGAGCATGGTAAAACAGGCTGGCTTTGCTCATCCGGTAACTTTCAAGAACTAGCAGATCTTATTTTGCACTGCTATCGTTCTTCAGCAGAATCTACTACTATCTCGAATAATGCAAAAACGTATGCTCGTGCGTACTTTGATATAGCAAAAACAAATAAGCAGATTATAGATCTACTATACCAAGCTCTAGTTTAAGCAGTTATACAACCTAGTACCCATACATGGATACAAGTTGCTGTACCTTGTTTTTCAGTAAACTTAGAGCTGATTTATAAACTAAACTTAAGAAAACTGAACCCTTTTCATGGCAGCAATCTCAGGCGGTGGCAGTACTTATGACCGACTTCCCCGGAAGTTTTGCTGTCAGAAGGTTTTGGCGATTTAAGAAATCAGCTCTTAGGCTTTAATGCTACCTATGAACTTTGCTACTGTTTTTCCATCTTTTCGAGCTCTAGTTGCTCGATTTTAAAGTAATCATGAACATGCTCGCATCTTGCTTTTACCATCGTCTATGATTAAGTTTGTGTTATTTCAACTTGATTGAAAATCAAATCTTCGATCAATATCTATGGTGTAATCTACCGTACGTGCTCTACCTATCAATTACAAGTGTAATTAGGATCGCTTGAGTTTACTTCATGCATAAAAGGTAGATTTCATGAAATTGAAAAATATTGGCGTAGTACCACTAGCCGCTTCTACGGCACTGTTTGTAGTTTCAGCTCCAGCTAATGCTGCAGGATTAAAGGGACAGTTAGATCTTGTTTGGAATGCTGAAGCATATCCAAATAGGATTGAATTTTATACATCTGATCCGGGTTCTGCATTTCCAATCCTCAGCGATGCCGACGAGGGTGATAAGCAGGTTGGCGACATCTTTGTCTCCAATGCGACTGGTGGTTTTAGCAGCCTACGTGGCATGGGTGGCATAGTTAAAGACCTAGATTCGATTCCTCTGTCCGGCAATGTAAATAAATGGCTTGATTTTAGCGAAGACAAGTTCGATTTTACGTTGACCTCATTTCTCTATGACTCCATCGAAGAAAAATATGACTTTGCAGGTTTTTTCAAAGATGGAACAATTGGTTTGGGAGCATTAACAACTCAAGGTGTAGATAGTGGTACTGTACGCTCTTACTCCGTCACGATCACATCTGATGGCACCAAAATTCCAACACCTGCTCTATTACCTGGTTTAATCGGTTTGGGAGCAGCCGCTTGGCGCAAACATAGGCAGAAAGCCACTCAGGAAGCTTAACTTAGTAGTAGGTTATAAGCCATTGGCGTAGCTTCTGTTAGTTCATCACGATGCTTAGCTCCTTGGATTCTTTGAGAGTCAAGGAGCTAATTTCATTACGCACAGTATTCTTCAAGTTGAGGTTGCATGGGCTTCATAATGTGTCTCGCATCTTTATCTAAGCTTTAAAACCTACGCCCGGTCAAATACTTAAACCATTGAATAAATAGAAAGATAGAGCACCTGTCTATTGCCCATCGCTTTAGTCACAGAGCTATCTGCTGCCTAACTTGCACTTTGAAACATCGGTTTAAATATGGCTACTACTTCAGTGCGCTCATTTTCCGGTATCTACAGCGCGAAAGGACTGTGCCGCATCGTCGGTATTGCCTGCTTGGCAGGATTTCTTGTTGATGTCATAACTTTAGTTTTTCCCCCAACCCTTAGGAGCCTTGAATGGCGAGTTGGGTTGTTACAACAAGTTAGCGATTGGAGTATCATTCTGCTGTTTGGTCTAGCACTACTAATGTATGGCCTGATTCAAGTGCGCCAGATTAGGCGGCAATTAGCCATCGTTAGCCTCGCAGTTGGTGTTGCGTTCCTATTGTCTGGTGTGTTTGTTATACGTGACAGCCTGATATTGCGTGACCAGACTCTTCAAAATATTGATACGCAAGCCGCAACAATTCAAACTCAAATCCAAGAAGCCGAAGTCAATCTATCTAGTGGATCTAATATTACGCCTGAAGATCTAGAGCGGGCGAGAATATTATTAACAGATCAAATAGACAATCTAAAGAAAAGTGCTAACACAAGTTTAGCAAAATCAGGTATTTCGAGTATTGGAAATCTATTAGTTGTAGGAATGGCTCTTATCGGTTTAGGAAAATACGGCCTACATCCAAACAAAGAATAATAGGAGAATTACTGACTACTTGTTATCTAGAAGCAATCTGTTGCGGTAATTTCTTGCCACAATTCTGTTTGCGATTTACTACTACGTGATCATGGCCTTTGTTGACAGTCACTCCCAAAAGTCTAAATCAACTCCCTCTCAGCATAATGTTCACCGCCTAGCAGAGACGTGGCGTTTTGTAAATCTAGAACCAGAGAGTGAATTTTGCCGTCGTAATAGAATGACAAAATCCACTCTCTGCTTTTTGGGACAAAATGGTAATCAGCGACTGACCCAACCTTGGTGACGACTGCTATATCATTTTCCCAGGTGGAGCGCAGTTTTCAGGTGAAGGTTTAACTTCTTGCACCGACAAAATGAATCTCCTGGGTTCGGGGCAAGATGTGCGATCGCAGATGCAACAGCAGAGGGAACATGAAGGAAGTCAAGAAAACGCTGCTCAGCACGCTGACTGGGGAAGCTTATATGCCCATTCGGCTTTACTATCGAGTGAAGTACGAGAAGATTCTCATGACCAAGCTGGAGCGGCTGAAGTGTGTGCGCTATGACGAAGCCAGTCAGCAGTGGGTGTGGCTCTACAGCAAAGAGGCGGAATCGATTGATTTACCGACCTCAGCGACAGCCATGCCAAAAGAATATCGGCCAGTCGTGCTGGGGCGATTTGGCTTTCAGGATGACCTGATGTTTTTAGACCTGCACTCTATTGAGCGGACACTGGCAGCGCTGAAATTCTTTGATGACAAGGTGCCGCGCCGTGCAGCAGAGGTGATTTACCTGCGGATTGTGAACAAGCTTTTTGCGGCTGAAGCAGATGATGCCAATGAAACAACGGTGCATCCAGGACTGAATCATTTCTTTGATGATGACAGCCGCGTCGATATTATCAGCGAAAATTCACTGGAAGAGAAGATTGCAGCTATTAGAGCCAAGTATGAAAACGAAGCTGATCAAATTGATGCGGTCAACATTTTCCTAGAAAGAGAGTCAAACAAACCCTTTTCTGAAATTGAGCAGATCCCAATTTACTTCTATGAAGAGGGACTAACGCGAGCCGAAATGATGCTGAGAATGCGGCAGCTAGTTGCATTTGAGCATTGGAAAGGCAATACCGACTTTACCCAAGCGGATGCAGTCCAGAAAGCCTTTAACCTCGAAACCCCACGATCACCGGAAATCCTTGAGCTTTAGAAACCTAAGAAACAATTGAGTCTACAAGCATTTTGGAGGTTCGTGCGGCGCACGAACCTCCAAAATGCTAATTCCAAATTCACGTTCACTATGTGCTGGTTGCAAGTTCCGGATTTTCGCTTTGCTGGCTTTGGTTGAAGCCCTGGGAGCCTTTCTGAATTAACTCAATCTTGTAGCCGTTGGGATCTTGAACAAAGGCAATGACCGTCGAGCCATGCTTCATGGGGCCGGGTTCGCGCACCACTTGACCGCCTTTGCGCCGAATTTCATCACACATGCCGTAGATATCATCGGCTTCAATGGCAATATGTCCGTAGGCGTCGCCTAGCTCATAGTCGTCCTTGCCCCAGTTGTAGGTCAGCTCCAGGACAGTATGATCGACTTCATTGCCATAGCCAACAAAGGCCAGCGTAAACTCGCCGCCGGGATAATCCTTTTGGCGCAACAGTTTCATACCCAGAACATCACAGTAAAACTGAAGGGATTGCTCTAGATCTTTCACCCTCAGCATGGTGTGTAGCATTCGCATAGTCAATTCCGCCAATTTCTACGCTTTCAATTTTAGCTAGCTTTAAGCCGACATCAGATTTTGAGGCGTCATCGAAAAGGTTGGGGAAGCAACCTCCTCGCCACAAAGGGCAGACTGATGATCCTGAATGGTTAACCGAGCCAGCGGTGTGGGTTCAATCAGGGAGCGAATTTCCACCCAAACGTACCACTCACCTGTCTCTTTTTAGAAATTACGGTCTGTGTTTTCTGGCATTCAAAGTGGCGAGCTAAGCTGATTGCTTTTTTCGATTGCGAGGCTGAATAGGTGCCCACTAGTTTGAACAGGTCACCCTGATAGATGGCTCCCCGGTAGATATGGGCATCAGCATAGAAGTTAAACTCGTATAGCTGTGACGATTTCAGGACGTTAGGCAAACTCATTAACAGGAACACACTAGACTTTATATTCCTTTAATGTATTCGCGGTTGTTGATTTTTGTAAAGGCAGTGGATCTGAAGAGCTCTGTCAATGCACTTTGGTAGAGTTTCTCTATGCCGATGGTATGACTTACTGCATGAATCCTGATTGTCAGCGTCCCATTAATCCGGATTCTGGCCGATTTTGTTTAGCCTGTGGTTGGCGGTTGCGGTTGGGCGATCGCTACCAGGCCGTGCAGCCATTGGGGCAGGGGCAATCGAGCCGCACCTACATGGGATGGGACAGGTCGCGGATTGCTAAGCCCAAGTGCTTGATCAAAGCGTTTACCTGCCGAGAGAAGACGAAACTGGCTCAGGCGAAGGCAATGGAAACCGTGCGACGAACGGTTGTGGCGCTTGATGCGGTGAGTCGCTTAGCCAAGATTCCTGAGGTATACGGCTATTTTGAGCGCGATCGCACTCAGTTTATTGTCCAAGCCTTTATTGACGGACAAACGGCGGAACAGCAGCTTCAGGCAGAGGGAACGTTTAGTGAAGCTCAGATTTGTCAACTGTTGCAGTCGGTTTTGCCTGTTCTGCATACGCTGCATCAGCACCGGGTTATTCATCGCGATATTAAGCCCAGTAATTTGATTCAGCCACCAGGTTCAAACCATTGGCTACTGGCCGATTTGGGTGTAGCTAAGTACACGACGGATTCCGGCTTAAAGCGAACGGGGACAATATTAGGTGATGCGGAGTATACGGCTCCGGAGCAACTGCGGGGTAAGGCCATATTTGCCAGCGATATTTACAGTCTGGGTGTGACCTGTATGCATCTGCTGACAGGGCTTTCGTCCTTTGATCTGTGGGACGTGAAAGCCCAAGCTTGGCACTGGCGCAGTGTCGTCGTAGACGTGAGTGAGCCACTAATAAATCTGCTGGAACGATGCGTAGCAATGGCTATACAGGATCGCTACCCATCCATAGAAGCAATGCTCCCTGAACTGACCCAGCTCAAGATTCACCTGCCTCCCCCCTCATCCCCCACCGTCTCAACGCACTCCATCAACCATCAACCATTAACCCTCTCCCCATCAACCTTTTCTCCTCTCCCCTCTCGTATTTGCTGTCTAGCCTCCCATCCCATTCACAACCAATTTGCCCTGGGATTAGAAGACGGACAGATTCAAATCTGGGATGTGCAAACAGGTGAAATAGTGCGATCGCACATTGCCCATCAGCAAGCGATTACCGCTCTAGCCTACAGTCCGGATGGAACCAGCCTCGCCAGCAGCAGTTGGGACGCCAGTATTCGATTATGGCCTGAGCTACTTACTACACCAACCGTGCTAAGCCATACGGGAAGTCTAGTTGAAGCGCTAATTTACAGTCCCGATGGCAAATTCCTGATCAGCGCTAGTCGCGATCGCAGCTTACAGATTTGGCGCTTACCGGATTGCACATTGGTACAGACGCTAGCCGGACATGCAGCGGACTTGACTGCGATCGCAGTTAGTCCCGATGGTCAATATTTAGCAAGTGCCGATGCCAGCGGGCAAGTCAATATCTGGTTGCTGTCTACGCAGGAACGTTTGCGGACGCTGACGGGACATCAGGGCAGCGTAAGTGCGATCGCATTTACGTCCATCCCAGGTAATAACCACGCTGAAAAACCATCACTGCTGATCACCGCAAGCTGGGATATGACGGTGCAGGTACGCTATCCAAACACAGGTGGCATCAGGCATACGCTGCGCGGCCATGCGCTGCCCGTCAGTGCGATCGCACTGCATCCAAACGGGATAGTTCTTGCCACAGGCAGTCCTGATCAAACGGTGATGCTGTGGGACTTGGTGACGGGTGAGAGGCAGGCGGTTTTGGAGTGTAATGCTGCTGTTGAGGTATTGGCGTTTAGTGCCGATGGCGAGGCTTTGGTAGTAATTACGCAAGCAGGTAGAGTTTGGGTTTGGCGGTAGGTGTAGGGAAGTGTTGAGTGCTGAGTTCTAAGTTTTGAATTTTGATCAGTCAATCATTGCACTCAAAACTAAACACTCAAAACTAAAAATTCACCTCTGCCTCCCTCGACTCCCTTTACAGCCCTCTACAGCCTTTACAGCCTCTACAGCCCTCTTGCTCCTCACTCCTTGTATGTTGAGAGAAGAGAGGTAGACCGACCCTCCTGAGATGCGAGACATCGTGCGAGAGCCAGGGTCGCCTCTCAACTTGATACCCCAAACTCGGATCATCGGCAGGGACAAAGAGATCCCGAATGACGCAAGGCTGAGTTGTGTGTATCGTCCATCTAGAATTCGCTACAAGGAGAGTACTATGTGCGCGCAATCAACCGACTCAAGGTCATCAGCCGTCAAGCAGTGGGTCGGCATTGATGTGTGTAAACGGTGGCTGGATGTTTATGTTAGACCGTCTGGAGAGAACTTCCGAGTGAGCAACAGCAGTGAGGGAATTGAGGATTTAACCCGTCGGTTGGCCAAGCCGTCGCAGGTGGGTCGCATCATCGTTGAAGCCACAGGTGGCTATGAGCGACACATCGCGCTTGCAGCACAGCAGCAGGGCTATGCACTAGCGGTGATCAACGCCAAGCAAGCTCGCAACTTTGCCAGAGCTGCCAATCAACTGGCTAAGACCGACCGAATCGATGCGGCGATCCTCGCCTGGTTTGGCGAAGCGATGCAGCCTCCGCTACGACCGTTGGCCAGTGAGGCTCACCAACAGTTACAGGATGCGGTGACCCGTCGCCGCCAATTAGTGGAGATGCTCACCATGGAGCGCAACCGTTTAGCTGGACTGCGAGGTCCCGCTCAGGAAGACGTTCAAGCCCATATCGACTGGCTCAAAGACCGCATCAGCGACCTTGACCAAGCGATTGATGAGCAAGTGGAACACAACCAACAGTGGCAGCAGCACCAGGCTCAACTGACCTCTGTTCCAGGTGTCGGTCAGGTGGTTGCCAACACCCTGTTGGCTCTGCTGCCGGAGCTAGGAACGCTCTCACACCGTCAAATTGCCGCTCTCGTTGGGGTGGCTCCGCTCAATCGCGATAGTGGGCAAAAGCGAGGGCAGCGCTCGATCTTTGGTGGCCGCAAACCCGTTCGGCAGATGCTCTACATGGCCACTCTAGTTGCAGTTCGTTACAACCCTGTCATCAAAGCCTTTTATGAGCGGCTGCAACAGCGTGGCAAGTTAGCCAAAGTCGCCCGCATTGCCGCTATGCACAAGCTGCTGACGATCCTCAATGCCATGCTCAAGCACGGCACGCACTGGCAACCACCGGAGGCTGCTATGACGTAATTGACCTCCTTTCGACTTGACTTTTAAGATAATCGCTCTCGCCTCACTTCTTGATCGCCTGCACAATCTCCTGAAACGGCTTTGTCAGGAGCAGCAGCACGGGAATAATTTCTAGGCGGCCCATCCACATTAATGCCATTAGGATTGCTTTGACATCCCAGCTAGCGCGTGGGCCAGTAATTCCGGTTGATAAGCCTGCGCTGCCCAGAGCGGAAGAGGCTTCGAAGAAGACATCGCTCAGGTTGTACTCGCTGGGGACTCGGTGAATCAGCAGCAGCACACCAAATGCGATCGCACCCAGCCACAGCAGCAGAAGTACCGCTGCGGATTCGATCCAGCGGTAAGCAATCTTTTCTGGCACGACTTGCTCACCAATTTGATAGCGCGGCATTTCGTGGGCTTTTAAGGAGATGCGGCGGAATCGCCAGACGACGGCCTTCATCAACGTATTGAGGCGATTGAGCTTGATGCCGCCGACTGTTGAACCAGCGGCACCGCCGATAATCATGGCTGTACTGAGCATCAGCTTGCTGGTGGGACTCCAAAACTGAATCATTTCGGTACTGTAGCCGCAGGTGGTCAGTGCCGATACCCACTGAAAGCCGACATCGACAACTCGCCAGGTGCCGCTGAACCCGTAGCTTTCCAGAAGCAGCACGCCAGTGCCAATGATCAGCAAGATCCACAGTGACCGATGCTGCGGATCTCGCCATAGGGTACTCAGTCGCCGCTGAATCAGCCAGGCGTAGTGGGTGGAGAAGCTGATTGCGCCCAGGATCATGACCACCATGACAGCGATTTGAATTGGTGTGTCGTAGCTGCCCATGCTGTTGTCAGTAATGCTGAAGCCCCCGGTTGCGATCGCACACATGGCATGGTTTAGCGCTTCCCACCAGGGCATCCCAACTAGGCGGAATAGGAGAATACTAAAGACGGTCAAAACGGCGTAGATTGTCCAAATGCGCCGAACCGTTCTACCCAGGGTCAAGCCAATCCGATCGCTGCGGCCTTCGGCACTGTATAGCTTGTAGGCATCGGTGCTGGGACTGAGGATCGATATCATCAGAACGATGACGCCGACGCCACCGACCCACTGCATAAATGAGCGCCACCACTGCAAACTGTGGGGTAACTGGCTGGGTCGGATAGTCATGGTTAATCCAGCGCTGGTAAAGCCAGAGAAACCTTCAAATAAAGCGCTCCAGAAATTCTGAAAGTAGAGAACGGTGGGCGGCACTTCTGGCTGAGAGGCCAGGTTATAGGCAATGGCGACAAATGGGATTGCTCCAATCCAGGGAATAATGCCCCAGCTGAGCGCAACGGTAATCATCGACTGCTGGAGCTGAGCGACTTCGGCTCCTTTACCGAGGCGATAGAGAAGCTGTCCCAAGAAAATAGAAACGAGCGTTGTCAGGATGAAAGGCGCGATCGCAAAATATTCTTGGCTAATGATGCTGACGGGTAGCGACAGCAGCGCCATAATGCCGGGAATGTGCAGCAGGAGGCCAAGATCGTGGCATAGCGTTTTGATGAACGAATTCACGGTTAGCGTAGAAGCAGATATGGACAGGATGATGAGTTGGAGAAAGGGGGCTAGGGGAGAGGTTTATTTGTAGCTGTTTATGGCCGTAGTCACATTGGTTAGGACGTTGGGAAACTCGGAAGACGTCCTAACGTTTAAACGTTGAATTTCGTAAGTGTCTCGACCAAAGTGGCGACGGCTATAGCATTGGTCTTGCTAATCATCGGTCACAAGATTGTAGAGCTGTTGAGCAATGATAGTTGCGGGATCGTTGAGGATGCGGGCATTGAGCTTTTCAAATAGATTGCGATGATGGGCATCGTTTAGTAAACTGACGCGGGTTTCAATGCCATATTCCTGACCGAGCACCATCGTCATCAGGTTTGTGGCATCATCACGGGTTGTGGCAACGATGGCGTCTGCATTGTGGGCATCGGCTTCATCCAGAATGCCGCCCACGGCAATATCGGCATTAAAAACCTGGATGTCATGCTCTTTCAAAACATCCCGCGCATTCTCTTCGTTTTGTTCAATCAGCGCCACTCGATGACCTTTCTGGATGGCTAGATTGATCAGCTCTTTCCCTTCTGGCCCAGCGCCAACGACAATCACATACATAACTAACTCACTACTCAAGAACGTCGCAAAACACCTAGCAGTATAAGTTTGTAGTCTGTAGCAATACGAGTATCTACAGACAGAAACAACGCTACGCCGGAGGGGCGAATGGTGTATGTGTTTAGCGTAGTTGTACGATCCCCCGCTGTCGCCGCCCCCTTGGCAAGCAGGGCTGATTTATTGATGAGAGAAAAAAGATAATGAGATAGGTAACCATTTTTGCACAACAACTAAACCATGAGCCTCATCAGCCATCTCAAGCAAATTCCAGACTTTCGAACTCAACCGCGATATCCCCTGTGGGTCGTGCTGCTTTTGATCATCATGGCAACGATGAGTGGGTGCTTGGGTTACCGAGCGATTGAAGATTTCGTCGAACGGCATCAAACGGTGTTGCTGGACTGTTTAGAGCTGCCTCACACCCGACTGCCCGCCTACTCAACGATCCGCAAGGTGATCGTGCGAACCAACTTTGAACACCTGAGTCAAGCCTTCAATGACTGGGCAACAACGGCATTTGCGCCCCAAACCGGAGAACAACTGGCCACCGATGGCAAGAGTATCAAGGCAACCGTCACAGACTATGACCAAAGTTATCAAGACTTCGTCAGTGTCGTCTCTGCCTTCAGTGTGCAACAAGGGGTCGTGGTTGGACTCCAATCGATGCGAAACCAACAGCAAAGTGAGATTGTCACCGTGCAGACCTTGTTAGATGTCTTGCAATTCAAAGGAGTTTGCTTCAGTTTTGATGCGTTGCACACTCAAAAAAACGGTTGAGCAGATTATTGCCAGTGGCAATGACTACCTGATGGCCGTCAAGCCGAACCAACCTAAGCTGTTTGAGCATCTGCGAACCCAGTTTGAGCAATCGTTACCCACCAGTTCAGATTGCCAAGTTGAACGAACGCGTGAGCGCCAAACAAGTCGTACCGTCAGTGTTTTGGAATCAGTCGCAGGGATAGACCCCGGTTGGGTTGGAGTCGAGCGCATGGTTCGAGTCGAACGAGTCGGAACTCGTGACAACCAGCCTTACACTCAGACCATGTTCTACATCAGTTCACTCCCGTTGGATGCCGTAGGCTTTGCTCAGCACATTCGCTCTCATTGGCACATTGAGAATCGATTGCATTGGCCAAAGGATGTCGTGCTTCATGAAGATCACGCCCCTTTGTGTGATGGTCATGCACCGACCAATTTTGCGATTGTGCGAACGATTGCGGTCAATCTGTTTCGCCAAGCCGGATTTGCCTCCATCACCAAGGGACTGCGGCATTTAGCCCACGATATCCCCCGTCTATTTTCCTTTTTTCAATAAATCAGCCCTGCCCTTGGCAAGGGGGCTATACCACCGCTAGCTCAAAGTCTCCCTTAACAAGGGGGATTTTGGGCGATCTGTCAGAATGTTTCGCTAAACAATTGCCGAATGGCCGTTTGCACCTACGGACAACCCAGTGATGCGCGGGTGGAAATGCCTGTGGTTGAGTTCACGCCGTCTGCCTGCTGACAGAGCAATTCAATTTGCTTACCGTCCAGAATGGCATCGGTAAAGTCGGCACCTGTGATGTTGGAAGCGTCGTCAAATGTTGATTGCAGCAGCAGCGCTTGCGTTAAGTTAGCGTTGCTCAAGTCCACGCTGTTGAAGGTGGCGAAATCTAGCAGCGCATTGCTCAAGTCGGCTCCGTGAAAATTTACCTCGGTCATGACGGAACCGCTGAACAAGGCACCGCGCAGGTTGGCATATTCAAACGTGGTGTATTCCAAATTGGCGTTGGAAAATTCCGTCGCGGGAAGCTGCTGTCCGGCAAAGTCGCGATTTTTCACCTGGGCATGGTTGAACTTGAGTGGTGTTGACCAGTCGGCCCAAGCAGGTAGCGGATTGAGGCTATAGACCAGGCCAATCGTGATGATGAGTAAGAGGAGACTGACTAGTCGTTTGAGGTTCATCATTCTAGACTCCTGATGATTGGCTGATGATACTCATCATCAAGGATTAGAAGTGCGATCGCAAATTACTACATCACCATCGGACTACTGATTTAAAGAGATATTGAACTGACCTCTCATCTGAATCAAGCGTTCTTTTGCTCTTCGGCTTCCAGCGCCTCAAAATTTTGCATCGGAATTTCAATGATAAATTCTGATCCCTGGCCGGGTTCGGAGACACAGGTTAATGTGCCATTGTGGCGCTCGACAATAATTTGATAGCTGATCGAAAGTCCTAAGCCTGTTCCCTTACCGACGGGTTTGGTGGTAAAAAACGGATCAAACAGGTGGTCTTTGTGTTCTGGTGGAATGCCTTGGCCGTTGTCGCGAATTCGAATCCGAACGATGAATGTTGGTTCAGATGTTGCAGCACTGGCTGATCGCTCAATGGTGTCCGTTTCAGTCGTGATCCAGATACAGCGCGGTTCGGGCTGTTCTTCTAGCGCGTCAATGGCATTGCCAATCAAGTTCATGAAGACCTGATTGCGCGGGCCAGCGTAGCATTCGATTTTGGGTAGATCACCAAAATGAGTTGTGACTTCAATCCCCGACTGCTGACCCTTGGATTTCAGGCGGTTGTGCAAAATCATTAGGGTATTTTCAAGCCCTTCATGAATATCAACGGGTTTAAGTTCCGCTTCATCCAAACGGGAAAAGTTGCGCAGCGACAGCACAATTTTCTGAATCCGGTCGGTGCCCACCTTCATAGAGCTGAGCATTTTATCCAGATCGTGCAGCAAAAACTCTAGGTCAATCTCGTCAGCAAATTGGGCAATATCCTCCACGGGGTCTGGATAGTGGGCCTGATACAGCTCAATCAGCCCAATCAAATCGTGGAAATAATCCTGGGCATATTCCACGTTGCCGCTGATAAAGTTAACCGGATTATTGATTTCATGGGCAATTCCGGCTACCAGCTGTCCCAGGCTGGACATTTTTTCGCTCTGCACCAGTTTGGCTTGGGCCTGCTGAAGGGTTTTGAGGGTTTCGCTGATTTGGTTGGCCTGCGCCTGCGCCGCAAACGCAGACGCTCGGGTTTGGGCGTACAGTTCCGCTTGATCAATTGCGATCGCAAGTTGGTCGGCTACAGCCTGTAGCAGTTCAATATCCGCTTCACTCCAGGGACGAACATTGTCGGTATGGCCGCAAATAATGGCACCAATCTGACCGGAGCGGGTCGCGAGCGGCAGAAGCAAATAAGATGCCAGCCCCCGATCTAGCAGTTGCGATCGCAGCGCTTCGCTGATGCCCAACTCCTGCTGGATATTGTCAACTTTGAGAATGTCCAGTTCCAGTAAACTATCGGCCAGTGCGATCGCATGTGCTGGCGCACAATCACCCAGTAAACTGGCGAGGTCTGCCTGCTTGGCCTCATGAGTAATGGCTAGCATCGGCGTCGGATGTCCCTCCGGCGTTGGCTCCCCATTCGGATCGGGCCAACACCAAAGGAAGTTGCAGCGATCGATCTGCAAAATGCGGCGAATTTCCTGCACCGCCGTATTCAAAATCGTGTCCAGATCCAGTGAACTCCGCACCTGGCTCGCCAGCCGAAACAAAACGGCCTCGCGCCGATTCATTAGCTCTCGCTGAGTATTGAACCGCTCAATCACATTGGCAATGACGTGGGCCGTATACTGCAATCCTTGATGAATGAGGGCACTCAACGGTTGGCGACTGAATAGGGCCAAAACACCCACCAAGCGGCTGCCAATGACTAGCGGATAGCCTGCAAACGCGGCCAGTTGCTCTTGGCAAATCCAATCTTTCGACTGTAGCCATACTTCATCTGGCACCTGATTCGTCAGGTATGGAGTTCGGTTATTAGCAATTAACCCCACAATTGATATGCCAAGCGGAATTTGATTTGGCAGTTCATTCGTATGAATATGTTGACCCGCCACAGCCTGTAGTTCCAGCATTTGGCTGTGGTCATCAAATGTCCACAGCCGAACCAAAGCGGAATGAAGACAGTTAGAAATCGCTTCTACACAAACTTCCAGCACGTCAGATAATGACAGTTCAGATGCGATCGCTTGTCCGATCGCAACATTGAGCGCATTCAGCCGATGCAGTTCAGCCACATCAGCAATAATCTCGTTGGGGAGAGGAGCCGCAGATGGGGACGGCAGCATACGGGTTTCACAGGTGATGATCGGCACAGTAACAGCCATAAACCAGGCACAAACTGATAAACAGCGATTGGATCAGCCCACAATACACTTCGGGTTGAGCAAGTCCGTTTCTTTTGAGTACAACTTGTTGACGGTTGTGAATTGGAGTCGTATGTGTTTCAAGTGATACTAAAATGCACGTCTTTGATCCGTACACCTAACATTCCCCTGGGCGGTAACAGACCCGTTTGATACCTGAAAAACTGTAAACAATCTAAATCTTTTCTAAAGACAAAAAACTTATGCTTAAGTAAGCAATTGATACAAAGCGTAAAGTCTTGTTTGCAGGCCGCACGAGGCAAATGGGTACGGGGCACATTAAGTCGGCAGGAAAAGCCAGGTTAGATGGCCAACACCGTCCACCACAAACTATGGGAGTAAAGTTGGCAATGGTTAAAGATGCTGTAGAAAACCCCATTGTCTTGGCAGTTGATGATAGCGCAGTGATTCAAACGCTGATCAAACAGGCCCTTGAAGCAGAATATCGGGTCATCACAACGGGTAGTCCAGTAGAAGCACTGTCGCTGATTTACCATGAGCCAATTTCTGTGCTGCTGTTGGATGTGACCATGCCTGAAATTGACGGATTAGAGCTGTGCCGCACCGTACGTAATTTGCCACAGTTCAAAACGCTGCCGATTGTGATGATTACATCTAAAGATACGCCTTTTGATAAGGTGCAGGGACGTTTGGCTGGTGCGACAGAGTACTTTACCAAACCGTTCGATGCCGATCAGCTTAAAGCCGTCATTTCCAAGCTGCAGCCCTGTTCTCGTTAATAGGCGCTGTAGTAGCGGTTTTGCCACTAAAGGCAGATGCCGGACATGTACCGATTGCGGAAACAAACTGACTGTCAAACAGGATAGATTATCTGAAAGGTTCGCATCGGGGGAGGCTGGGTCGATTGTCGGGTTGCACCTATGATGGACTGTATTTTGTGCGTCGTGAAGGCATGGCGAAAGAGGTCGCTCATGCGATCGCAAATGAGCGGCCATTTTTGCCCGATGAACTAGAGCTACTAGAAGCCTGACGACACCTACACCAGCTTAGTCATCCGGATTATTCAGAAACTTGTATAGCCTTTCCTAGGTTACTGAGATACAAGTTATTTTTTGAAAGCCGCGCGAAGCGCGGCTTTCAAAAAATAATCTCCCATTACTAGCGCAAGAAGCGCTATATCGTCCAGGAAAATCAAAGACGCTGCTGGCTAGCAGCAATTTGAGCCTGGAGCTGCTCGTCACTTTTGGCTGGTTCTTGGCAGCTTAACCCTTGGCAAACTAGACCAATCGCGCCATTGGGCACCGCTTCAGATTTACAGACCGCTATGGGCAGATAGGACTGTAATAGGCTAGACATGCGATCGCAATCCGTGCGAATCAGCGTATGGTGCTGGAACCAGTCCAGCGCAGCAAACAGAGACGGACAAGCACTCGGCGCTTTTTCCAGAACGGCGCTAAACGCTAGTAGACTCTGCTCGGCTCGATCCAGATAGCTCAAATCCTCACTCAACAGCGCCAAGCGGATCAGATTTGCGATCGCACTGCCATTGGCAGACGGAGTGGCATTATCTTGATAGCTCCGTTCCCGCAGCAGCAGGTCATTGCCGTCTACCGTGTTGAAGTAACCGCCGAGTTCGATGCTCCAGAGCCGTTCGTCGAATTCTTCCTGCAAAGTTAACGCTCGCTCTAGCCACTGTGAAATTTGTCCTGTTGGCGTTTGATCTGCATTGGCTTGATCCAGATCCAGCAGCGCTTTGATTAACAGAGCATAGTCTTCTGACTGAGCCAGCACCGCCACCTGGCCGTCGTAATTCACCCGATGCAACTGGCCATCAACGCGCTGGTGCTGCCAGATAAATTCAGCCGCTGTGCTGGCCATGTCCAGATACTTCGAGTCGCCAAAGACGAGATAAGCCCGCGCCAAGCCGGAAATCATGAGGCTGTTCCAGGCCACAATGAGCTTCGTGTCGGTTACGCAGGGAATCCGACCCGCCCAGTCTTCTTCCTTGGCGACCTGATTGTTGCGGGCGGGCGGCATCGTACTCATCGTATCGGGATGGGCACCATAGCGGACGCGAAAGAGCTTCTGGAGAATCGTTTCGACCTGTTGGCTCAGCTCGCCCGGATGTCGCCGCTGGAGCACATTTTTCCCTTCAAAGTTGCCCTCAACCGAAATCGTGAACTGATTGCTCAGTTCTGTCAGCTCAGCATCCGTCAGCATCTCAGACAGTTCGCTGTAAGGCCACACATAAAACGCCCCCTCTTCTGGTTCCACATCCGTCGGCGTCACAAAACTGTCAGCATCCTGCGCTGCATAGAAATAGCCCTCCGGAGCCGTCATCTCCCGCTTCAGCCAGGTCGCTGTACCTGCGATCGCACGTTCAAAGGCCGGTTCTTGCACACCCAAGCTCCACAGGTTGGCTAAATACTCCATGATCTGGCCGTTGTCATAGAGCATTTTTTCGAAGTGTGGCACCGTCCAAGTTGGGTCAACCGTGTAGCGATGGAATCCGCCGCCCACATGATCATAAATGCCGCCTAGAGCTAGATTCATGCCTCTCTCTGTGGCAATTTGCTTGGCATCATACTGCGGCTGATCGCTGTCAGATTGGCTAGAAGTTGACGCCTCAGACTGGCTAAAACGGCAACCATGCAGCGTAGCATCCGCATAGGGAATCATTGGAAAACTTGGGCCATAGCCACCGGAAGACAAAATTCCGGCACTGTAGTTCAAGCCCATGTGTAACAGGGCGGCATCTAGCTGATCCCCAGCAGGTAACTGTCCTGACTGCTGTAAGCGTTCTAAAATTTCTTCTTTAACTGAGTTGACCTTGGTGCGATCGCTATCGTAGAGACGACGAATCGCCTGTAAAACTTGAATAAATCCAGGCCGTCCATATTTAGCGTCTAGGGGGAAATACGTTCCGCCATAAAAGGGCACCAAATCGTCCGGCGAGAGGAACACATTCAGCGGCCAGCCTCCCTGTCCCGTCATCAACTGCAGCGCCTGCATGTAGATACTGTCAATATCAGGTCGCTCTTCCCGATCCACCTTAATCGGCACAAACTGGCTGTTCATATACTGAGCCACCTGGGCATCAGAGAACGCTTCGCCTTCCATCACCGTGCACCAGTGGCAGCTTGAGTAACCAATCGACAAGAAAATTGGCTTATTTTCCTGTTTAGCTTTCTGCAAAGCCTGATCACACCAGGGCCACCAATCGATTGGATTCTCGGCATGTTTTTGCAGATATAAACTTTGAGATTGGGCCAGACGATTCGCCATAGAAGCAACCGATGAATTCAACGCAAGTTTGACAGTGCCAATTTGGCAAGTTCGATAATAGTAGGTTTGACCATAGTAAGTTTGACCGTAGTCAAGCAACTCCCAAAGGAGCCAACACTCGCATTGAGTCTATCGTGATTGCCAGGGGAGTTGCAGAATGCTCCCCTCTTCACCCATCACTCCTCACTTCATTTGCGATCGCAACACATTCTTGAAACGTAGCCGTCGTCTTAATCGCTTGCGGATCAATATGACTTTGGCTGGCTGAAAACCCGCGATCGCACAATGCGGCAATCATGCGATCGCGATTGGGAATGTTGCGCTTGGTGCGGCGACCAATTTCGGCTAAGCGGAAAAACCAAGGCGGCAAGTCGGCTTCAGCGGCCATCACGTTGAGTAACTTGGCTCGTTCAGTCCAGTTCCATGTCGTAGCGAGCTGCTGCATCCGCTGAATCGTAGGCCGATGGTGTAGAGCACCGAGCCACAGGGGGCCGCTCACGACCATCGGTTGCGGTTCGGCATGATAGGGACACTGGGCGCGACTGAGCTGTCGCCACTTAATTGTGCGGTAGTGGCCGCAGTCGTGGCAGTAGGCGATGAAACCGTACACCTGAATCTGCTGATCAAACGTCGGCAGCAGCCGCAGCATCACCCGGCAGATATCTTGATGAAATAAAGAAAAGATCGGCTGAATGCCCAACCCTTTCGATGCGGCATGTTGCCAAGCCGCACCAATCAGCAGCCGCAGTCCCTGTTCGGTAAACGCAGGATGCAAACGGGGATAGGTGCCATAGGCTGCGAGACTCCGCACTGGATTGTGACCACTGCGCGATCGCCCATCCGTATCGGTGAGATAGACCAGCCCACCCAGCTTCACCGCCCAGAGGCTGGTTGTGATGTAGGGTGCCGCACTGCCAAAGCTGTCTACATCGACCAAGTCGTAGAAGTCGCGGCGATTGTGACAGTCAAAAAAGACGCGATTGGCTTCCTGATGGGTGATCTGAAACTGCTGGGGCTGAAGCTGGCTGCTCAGATTGTGGTGCAGTAACTCGCCCATGTCTGGATTGCCTTCATTGGCCCAGATCCAATCTGCATCTGCTTCTAATCCATAGCGCAGCGATCGCACGCCGCAACCCGTCATCGCATCTAGCACCCGCAGATGTCCCCGATCCGCTTTTTCCAGGGCGGCGACCAACACGGCCAAGTCTCGCCCGACCTGGCTATGCTGCCGAAAAAAAGCATCTCCAACTACAAACTGCGCTTTTCCTTCTTGTTGAAGTTCCATCAGAGGAAAGCTAGGGTGAGGGGATTCTGAGCCTGGATTCATAGTTTGCTGAAGTTTATCCGATAACCAGAGAGCAATCCTACATAGAAACGATCCAGGATTGCTATAGCATTGCTAAATAAAGGATCAAACCTGTGCTGAACGCGCGACTTTAACTAAATGAGCATTCTGCTAACGCTAATTGGGATTCCGCTGCTGTATTTCGGTGGGGAGATTTTGGTCAAATATTCATCTCGGCTAGCGCTAGCGCTGGGGCTGAGTCCGCTGGTCATTGGATTGACCATTGTTGCCTTTGGAACCTCCAGCCCGGAACTATTGGCTACGCTGATTTCGGCGTTTAAGGATGCTCCCGATGTGGCAATGGGCAATATTGTTGGATCAAATATCACTAATATTGGGCTGATTTTAGGCATTTCGGCCATGATTCAGCCGTTTCGGGCTCGCTCAAAGGTGATTCGGCGCGAAATCCCAGTAATGATTTTCGCTGGGGTGATTTTGATTCCCTTTAGCTGGGATTTAACCATTAGTCGGCTGGAGGGCGCATTTCTATTTGCCAGTTTGGTCGCTTATCTATTCTATTTGCTCAAAAGCGATGGCGATGCGATCGCAGATGAGGTGCTGGACGAGATTACGGATGGCGATGTCGCCAACGAAGATGAATTCATGCGGGAATATGGCCACGATCGCGCATCGGGCTGGAAGCCTGTCTTCGGCGTCGTGGTTGGCATTGCCCTGTTGGTGCTGGGCGCTCAAAGCCTGGTCACCGGAGCGATTGATTTGGCGCGCGAGTTTGGCTTAACCGAACGAGTGATCGGCGTTACCCTGGTGGCCTTCAGCACCAGTCTGCCGGAACTGGCCAGCAGCCTCGTTGCCTCATTCAAAAAAGAAGCGGATATTTTGCTCGGCAACATCGTCGGCTCCAATATTTTCAACGCCTTGGGCATTTTGGGCATTACCTCAATGGTCAACCCGGTGAATATGTCAGCCGATGTGCAGTTTGATTTGTATATTGCGATCGCATTTAGTGTGCTAGTGCTGCCGTTTTTGCTCAGCAGCCTGACGATGGAACGCTGGGAAGGTGGCATCTTAGTTGTTCTCTACGTTGTCTATGTCGGGTCGTTATTTGTTTTCTAATCCGGTGCATTGTGGTCGAAATCCAGCCCTTTTGCAGACATTACAGCGATGAATATTTGGCGTGAGGAACTGAAAGATATTCTGCGGGCATCGGCAGGTGCGTTTCTCTTTGGTATTCCTCTGCTCTACACCGTGGAAGTCTGGTCAATCGGTTCGGCCACCCAAGCCCCACGCCTGCTGGCGATTTTGCTGATCACGTTCGTCGTTGTGTCACTGCTGACGCAAACCGAAGGCTTCCGTCGCACCATGAGCCTCAATCTAGTAGCCGCTCTGATGGAAAGTATCGAGGCAATGGCAATCGGTACGGTCTGCGCTGCGATCGCACTGATCCTACTGCGCCGTATCACCCTAGAAACTCCGCTCTCGGAAATGCTGGGCAAACTGGTGTTTGAAGGCGTGCCGTTTTCTCTCGGTGTCGCTCTGGCTCGTTCAACATTAAATCGCGATCGGATTCGCGATCGCACTCGCCGTACCCCTTCCCTAACCCGATTTTCAACTCCCAATGCCCTAAACTTACGCGATACCCTGGTTGATATTGATGCCACACTGATTGGGGCAATCATCATTGCCTTCAGCATTGCCCCCACCGAAGAAATTCCTCTGGTCGCGTCAGCAATTCCACCCCTTTGGCTACTGCTGATTATGGCTGCTTCGCTAATCTTGTCTTATATCATTGTGTTTGCCTCAGGCTTTACCAACCGCTGGGAACGCCAGCAGCGGGGTCTATTCCTCAGTCCCATCACGGAAACACTGGTGGCCTATCTCGTCGCTCTAGCAGCCTCGGTCGTCATGCTCATCTTTTTCCAGCAGTTGAATGTCCAAGACCCGTGGCAAGAGTGGCTAGGCGATACCATTGTGCTGGGCTTACCGGCCTCTGTCGGAGGAGCGGCTGGCCGAATTTTAATTTGAGCAAAACCCATCTGTAAACGAAGTAAAGCTGAGCCTCCAGTACGAAATTGATTGTGACTCATACGAATCGGGATTAAGCTTTGCACCTCAGCGTGGACGCAAGCATCAAGGCACATATAGGTTTATGGCAGAACAACGTGATCCAACAGAACAGCCGATAAGAACTCAACAATCCCGATCAGAATTACCTGAAGATGCAGCTTCTAACAGCACGACTGACGGTACTGCGGATTCTGCTACACGCGACGCTGCGGAAGCACCAACTAGCCCACCCGTTCTTCGGCTTGGCCAGCGCTCTAAAGCGGAATGGGTCACATTTATTGTGTCTATCCTGATCTTGTTATCCCTTGTAGGACTTGTCATCTTTGACTGGGTTGTCAACCAAGATCGACCACCCGCGTTTCAAATCGAAGTCACTCAAACCGCTCGCATCACTGACGAACGGTACTACGTGCCGTTTGTCATTACCAATACCGGAGGACGCATCGCTCGCACTGTCCAGGTTACGGCGGAACTACATGTCGAGGGTGAGCCTGACGAAACAGGCGAACAGCAAATTGACTTCCTCTCGGGGCAAGAACGCAAACGCGGCAGCTTTATCTTCACCCACAATCCCCAATCGGGAGAATTAGTGCTGCGAGTCGCTAGCTACCGCTTGCCGTAATCGGCCTATCCCATCAAATTGGTCATTCCACATCCGGTCATTCCACATTCGGTCATTCCACATCTGCTCATTAGACTTTATCGGAAATTGTTTTGTAGCGCGACGCCACCGCGCTACAAAACAATTTCCAACCCCAAAAACTTTATTTCCAATAAAGTCCATTAAGGACAGTTGAGGTGCAATAAATGCGTCGCATGCGCTTCATGAGCCATTGGGGCATCGTCACATCGGCTTCCTTTCACCTCAATCCACACCGGAAATTTACTGATCTCATCCTGTTTTCTGGGCGCATAAAGTTTGCGCTAATTTGCTGATTTGAAACAAAAAAATACTTGAATAGTTAGCAAATTAACCTGAATTTGCGCAGAATTACTGAAAACCAGCTTTCTGCTATTTGAGACAAAAAAATCCTCTGTATTCGTACGGGTTTGTATCACTAATTTCGTCGTAAAAGTTTATGCGAAATCAACGATAGCTTCAGAGATCCTTCATTTAGGCACGGGAACTATAGCAATAGCATTGTGTTGTACAAGATTGTGTCATTTGTAACTGACATGTTGTCCTGGACAGGCTGGCGAGAATTACCTCGCCACGAAATATACACGATGCGACTACTTGTCCAATCACCATTTCTTTTTTAAGGAAAAGATCCACCATGCCGAAGATGTTTGGTTTCTCTAGCCAGCTCACCATGACTCGTCAGATTGTAGTTATTGATTCCCAGGTTGATGACCATCAGCAGCTCGTTGCAGGCGTTTGCCCTGGATTTGAAGTATTTGTTCTCGATGCTCACCAGGACGGCATTGAGCAAATCACTGAAATTCTGAACGCTTCACGCCTCTCTCCTCACGCCTCTCTCTCCCTCCACATCGTTTCCCACGGCTCTCCTGGCTGCATCTACCTTGGCAACAGCCAACTCAGCCTCGACACATTAGAGAGCTATACCGCACAGATTCAATCTTGGTTCCCGTCTCAAGCCTCAGAACTACTCATCTACGGCTGTAACGTTGCAGCAGGTGATGCAGGTGAAGAGTTTCTTACAAAGCTTCATTCCTTAACCCGAGCTAACATTGCAGCTTCAACCCATAAAGTCGGTAATAGTACCCTTGGTGGAAAGTGGATTCTTGATGTTGAGCTTGGCAGCATTGAGAGCAATCTAGCTTTTCAGTCAGATAAATTGGAAAGTTATGCGTCAGTCTTGGCAATCAGCGTAACCCAGACTAATGATGTCAATACTCTGCTGAGTACCTTGCTCGGCAACACCAGCGGGCTGAGTAATATTCAGGCTACTACTACTGGTGGTGCAGAAGCCTTTGGCACATTTACAAATGATCCTTTTGGATTCAATTCTGGAATAGTCTTAAGTACAGGAAATGTAAATAATCTACTTGGCCCAAATGATGCACCTGGCACTGGTTCTACTGTCACTGGAGATCAAAGTGGTATCCGTTTTGACATAACTTTTGATGTTGATGCTGGATTAGAAAACACTGAGGTATTTTTTAACTTTGTCTTTGGCTCAGAAGAATTTCCCGAATATGGCGGTAGTAATTTCAACGATAGTTTCCAGCTTTCGCTAAATGGCACTAATTTGGCTTTATTGAGTGATGGTCAGACGGTCACGATCAATAACTTGGCACCAAATGGCGGGACTGGTCCCTTCCATCCTGATTATGTTGATAATACCGGTGGTACAGAAACTGAACTGGATGCTTATACAAAGGCTCTTACCTTTACAGGTTCACTTAATGCTGGACAAAGTAATACTCTCAGCATTGTAATTGCTGATGTTGGTGATTCTGCTTATGACTCAGCCGTCTTTCTGCAAGGAGGGTCATTTGGCACCACACCCACACCGCCTCCCACTGGTGACGTGACATCTCCTGTCTTGGTCAGTGCAGAAATAGACGGTACGACTCTGGTCTTAACCTACGACGAAGCTCTAGACGGAATCTCTGATCCTGATGGAACAGCCTTCATCGTCAATGTCAACGGTTCTCCTGTAACGGTGAGTTCTGCTGATGCCAATGGCTCAACGGTTACTCTGACCCTATCGTCTGCTGTACAGCCGTCAGATACCGTCACGGTTAACTACACGGTTCCTGGAACCAACCCCATCCAAGATACGGCTGGCAACGATGCCGCTTCCTTCTCTGGTCGCTTGGTTACTAACAATTCAACTGATACACAAGCTCCTGCAGCGCCGATTTTCACAGATGTTATACAAATGGAGGGGGTAGATCCTGTTCTTGAGGGTACTGCTGAAGCTGGTTCAACTGTTGAAATCTTTATCGATGGTCTATCAGCTGGTACTACCACTGCAGATGGGTCAGGCAATTGGTTCTTTACACTGCCAATAAACTTAGAAGAAGACAGTTACTCTATTACAGCTACTGCTACCGATGCTGCAGGCAATACTTCAGTAGAATCCACTTCATTAAATATCGGCAGTGATACAATCGCTCCCAATATCATCAACGCCACTGTTGATGGCACGACTTTGGTCTTAACCTACAACGAAGCTCTAGATGGAACCTCTGATCCTGACGAAACCGCCTTTACTGTCAATGTTAATGGTTCTCCTGTAACGGTGAGTTCTGCTGATGCCAATGGCTCAACGGTTACTCTGACCCTATCGTCTGCTGTACAGCCTTCAGATACCGTCACGGTTAACTACACAGTTCCTGGAACCGATCCTATCCAAGATACGGCTGGCAATGATGCAGGTTCCTTCTCCGGTCGCTCGGTTACTAATAATTCGACAGATACCCAGGCACCTGTTCTTCAGACCGCAGAAATTAATGGCAGCACGCTGGTCTTAACCTACAACGAAGCTCTAGATGGCCTATCTGATCCATCTGGAACGGCCTTCACTGTCAATGTTAATGGTTCTCCTGTAACAGTAAGTTCAGCGAATGCAAACGGCTCCACTGTTACTCTGACCCTATCGTCTGCTGTACAGCCTTCAGATACCGTCACGGTTAACTACACGGCTCCTGGAAGCAATCCTATCCAAGATACGGCTGGCAATGATGCAGGTTCTTTCTCCGGTCGCTCTGTTACTAATAATTCAACAGATACCCAGGCACCTGTTCTTCAGACTGCAGAAATTAATGGCAGCACGCTGGTCTTAACCTACAACGAAGCTTTAGATGGTCTATCTGATCCATCTGGAACGGCCTTCACTGTCAATGTTAATGGTTCTCCTATAACAGTAAGTTCAGCGAATGCGAATGGCTCCACTGTCACTCTGACCCTATCGTCTGCTGTACAGCCTTCAGACACCGTCACGGTTAACTACACAGTTCCTGGAACCAACCCCGTTCAAGATACGGCTGGCAATGATGCAGGTTCCTTCTCTGGTCGCTCGGTTACTAACAATTCAACGGATACCCAGGCCCCCGTTCTTCAGAGTGCAGAAATCGATGGCACGACTCTGGTCTTAACCTACAACGAAACTCTAGATGGAACCTCTGACCCTGCCGGAACGGCCTTCACTGTCAATGTTAATGGTTCTCCTGTGACGGTGAGTTCAGCGAATGCAAACGGCTCCACTGTCACTCTGACTTTATCGTCTGCAGTTGTCAGTTCAGATACGGTTACGGTTAGCTACGCACCTCCAGGAACCAGCCCCATCCAAGACACGGCTGGCAATGATGCAGGTTCTTTCTCTGGTCGATCTGTTGACAACTTCACTGCCAATATCTCTCCAGTATTTACCTCAGCAGCCAATCCATCAGTCATTGAGAATTCGACGGCTGTTACAACTGTTGTGGCAACTGACGCAGATGGTGACACGTTGAGCTACTCGATTGCTGGTGGCGTCGATGCGGCTCTCTTCTCCATTGACGAGAACACTGGAGAGCTCAGCTTTGTGACTGCTCCCGACTTCGAGACACCGGGCGATAATGGTGGTGACAACGTCTATAACGTTTCCGTCACTGTTAGTGATGGAAATGAAGGTGGCTCTGTCACTCAAGACCTATCGATTTCGGTTGTTGATGCGAGCAACGGAGTGACCGATTTCGATAATGATAATCGTCCCGACATCGTTTGGCGGAGAGCTAGCACTGGACAAACCAACATTTGGTTTACCGACGGTCAAAAGAAACTGGGTGGTGGCCCTGCTGGTGATACGGTTTCCAACCCTGACTGGACTACCGTTGGCGTGGGTGACTTTGACAAAGACGGCAAGCGAGATGACATTATCTGGCGCAACACGGCAGATGGCCGTAACACCGTTTGGTTTATGGATGGGATTAACAAAGTTGGCAGCATGGCGCTTGATCCTGTCACCAATACCGATTGGCAAATTCAGGGAGTGGGTGACTTTGACCATCGCGATTATACAGATGACATTGTTTGGCGTAATCAGTCCACTGGTAAGACCATCGTCTGGACCATGGATGGTACGACAAAAACAGGTACTGTTGACTTTGGCACAGTCAGTACCGATTGGCGAGTACAAGGTGTGGGTGACTTTGAGGCCAACAACTTTGTTGACGATTTGGTTTGGCGCAACTATGCAACCGGCCAGAATGTGATTTGGACGACCGATGGACAGCAAAAGACTGGCAGCTTCACCCTTGATAACGCCCCGCTGAACTGGGAAATCGAAGGGGTTGGTGATCTAGATGGAGACGGCACTGTCGATGATTTGCTGTGGTATAACGAATCCACCTATAAGGCTGTTAGTTGGTTCATTGACAATGGAACAAGAGTCAATAGTTCTGTTGTTGAGGCATCTACAGCAGGGTGGGATGCAGTAATTTAGCGCCAACTGCATAATGCTCTACTAAACTTCAAAAAGTAAGCGAAGGGGGTTGGCGTAAAGCCAACCCCCTTCGCTCTTAGGAAATTTTGGAAATTTCAGTTCCGAAAATATTCAGGTTCGTTGCCCGGTGTCCATTTGATGTTGCAGCCAATGCTGGGCTTTTGGTCTGCGGGTAAGGAGTCGCCAGCCAGGACAGCTGCGATCGCACCTCTCAAATCTTTACCATTCACTGGCTTATCATTGCCGGGACGACTGTCGTCCAGTTGGCCTCGATACACCAGCTTCATATCACCATCAAAAAGGAAGAAGTCCGGCGTGCAGGCAGCGGTGTAGGCTTTAGCGACTTCCTGGGTTTCGTCGTAGCAGAAGGGAAAGTTAAAGCCCAAAGTTTCCGCCATTCGCTTCAGATGTTCCGGGCTGTCCTGAGGATGGGTCTGAACGCTGTTGGCGCTAATCGCGACGATGCCAACGTTTTGGGGTACATAATCCTGGCCAATGCGGGCTAGTTCATCCTGCACGTGTTTCACAAACGGACAGTGTTGACAGATAAACATCATCAGTAGCGCCGACTTGTCCTTAAAATCGGCCAGTGAAACGGTTTCGCCTGAAACAACATCCGGCAGCTGAAAGTCGGGCGCGGAAGTGCCAAGTTCCAGCATGGTGGAAGCGGTTTTGACCATCGTTAAACCTCCTGTGATTGTATGAAATCCGGTTGAAAACCCATGATTTATTTTTTGCGAAACGCTCGCGAAGCGAGCGTTTCGCAAAAAATAAATTGGGTTCTTATACGCGGATTTGATATTACCTGGAGATATCGTAGTACTGATACGGGTGGTTCTGCACAAAACCCCAAAAGAGAGGGTCGCCACGACGCGGTGACCCTCTCTTTTGAGTTTCGGCAGCTATGAAATCCGCGATCGCAACCCGTAGGATAGCCGTCTCGGCTGTCCCTAACCAATTTCTCCACCTACGAAATCCGCGATCGCAACAAGGCCGATGGTAAATACAGCGCTTTGCGCCAGTCTGACACGTAAGCGCGTTCTGTAAACACGTCGTAGCCGTTGCGCTCAATCTGGTCGAGAATGCCGCGATAGAGCATCAGCGCTGCCCAGACGGGCCAGCGAGCATCGGGACTCAAGGATTTGATGCCGCGTTCCGCCTCATGGAAGCAGTCTCGCGCTCGCTGAATCTCAAACTGCATCAGCGCCTGCCAGCGGTCGTCAATTACCCCTTTCATCAAGTCCTGTTCGGTGTAGTTGAACCGCTCCAAATCTTCGAGCGGTAGATAAATCCGGCCCCGACGGGCATCTTCACCGACATCGCGCAAAATATTCGTGAGCTGATTGGCAATCCCAAGTGCGATCGCTTCTTCAACGGGCGATTCAATTTCTTGGTAGCAGTTCCAGGGAGCCGTGTACTGTTGCAGATCCATGCCCATAACCGCCGTGGACATCAAGCCCACCGTGCCTGCAACCCGGTAGCAGTACAGCTCTAGCTCCTCGTAAGTCTCATAGCGCGACCGATATAGATCCATCCGCTGGCCCGCAATCATATCGCGAAAGGGCTGAATATCAATCGGGAAACGGCTGAGCGTATCGACTAACGCCACGTCTTCGTCCGCAACGGGATGTCCGGCAAACACCGACTCCAAATGCTGCTCCCATTGATCGAGTGTGTCATCAGTCGTAAACTTCGCCTGTGGCCCATCCACAAGTTCATCTGTGCGACGACACCAGACATAAATGGCCCAGATGGCACGACGTTTTTCTTCGGACATCAACATCGTGCCCAAATAAAAGGTCTTCGAGTACTTTGCCGTAATTTGACGGCAAAGCTCATAGGATTGCTCTAGAGAGGCTAGAGTCGTGGGCTTGGATGGAGAGTCAGGCAATTGCAGCATGAAGACAGCAGACGGGCAGATTAACGTTGATGCAAAAAACGGTCAGCGATCTGCTTTTAGAGTACGACGCAATGGATGCAAAGCAGGAATTTAGCGCAAAAATTACCCTAATTTCCTTCAATCAGCATACTAGGCATTTGCGCCACTTAGAGCAGTTTCAGGCTGAGAATCCGGAATTGGACGGGTATTTTGGCTAATAGCTTGCGCTGTCAGCTTGCCAGACAGTACTGCGCCTTCCATACTGGCCAGGTAGCGCTGCATGGTGTAATCGCCCGTGAGATAGAAATTCTCAATAGGAGTGATTTGAGAAGGGCGACAAGCTTGGCAACCGGGAACGGCTTTGTAAACCGAGCGGGGCGTTTTGACGACTTTGGATTTGAGCAGTTTGGCCTGATTTTCACCTGTGAAATGCTGCGGGAACAGCTTTTCCAGCTCCTTCATCGTCGCCGCAACGATTTCCTCGTCGGACTTTGAAATCCAGTCTTTCGCAGGCGCTAGCACCAGCTCCAGCATGGAACGGTCAGGGTTTTCATACTCCCGACAGGTATTGCTCATGTCGGCATAGACGCTGAGCAGCGGCGATCTCGAAAACAGCAGGTGATCCACATCGGTCAGCTTGCGATCGAACCACAGGTGCAGGTTGATCACGGGAACACCAACTAAACCATCTAGCTTTTTGAAAAAGTCCATCTGCTTCCAGGGCTGGGGCAGCATCACCTTCAGCGGATCGACGGGCATGGCGGAAACGTATAGGTCGGCTGTGATCACCTCATCGGCAGACCCATCGAGGCCGCGAATTAAGTAGCCTTTGACGGTACCGTCTTCGTTCAGCAGAATCTCTTTCAGCGGCTTATTGAGATGAACTTCGCCGCCCCGTTCGGTGATGTAATCCACCATCGGCTGACAGAGCCGTTCCGGTGGTGCGCCGTCTAAAAAGGCCATTTTAGAGCCGTAGCGCTCCTGCAAAAAGCGATTGAGCGCCGTTAGCACAACGGTCGAGGAAATCTCATCGGGATCAATGAAGTTCAGCGCCTTGGCCATCGCAATGAAGACTTCTTCGTTTACCCGCTCAGGAATGTTTTGCTTGCGGAGCCACTCCGTCCAGGAATATTGATCCATATCCTCAACATACTTCTGGCCCTTGATCATGGCTGGGATCAAGCCGAGACCGAAGCGGATTTTTTCCGGCCAAGTCAGCATGTCATTGTTGCTGAGGATAGCCGTCACGCCATTGATGGGAGCGGGAATATCGGGAAAATCGAAACGGGAGTAAGTGCCCGGTTTCTCGGGCTGATTGAAGATCATGGTGTGCTCTTTCCACTGCAGCCGATCTTCAATGTCCAGTTCCTTGAACAACTGCAGCATGTTGGGATAGGCACCAAAAAAGATGTGCAGTCCCGTCTCATACCAGTCGCCGTCCTCGTCTTTCCAAGCGGCAACTTTGCCCCCCAGAACGTCGCGGCGTTCTAGCACAATGGGCTTGTATCCGGCATCGACTAAATACTTGGCGCAGGATAATCCTGCTAAGCCTGCTCCTGCGATCGCAACTCGCATGTGACGTTCAATCCCCTACGCTGCATGATCATTCTTTTTCGATTTTCATTATAGTTTGCAAAGCGTTACATTTTGAGGACGACTTTTCATCAATCGGTTTTTCCAACAAAAAGTTGGCGAACCTGGCTGACAAATTTCGCAATTCACTGATGAGTTAGATACAGTGCAGGGAAAACCGCAAGATAGAATGGATCAAGGGAAAGCTAAAGGTTGTATACAGCGCTAGACCGAATCTGTATTAATCTGTCGTTAACAAGCGGTTTCATCAATATCCTGATGCCGATGAGATTTCCTTATGTGAGATTTCATCGCTTCGGTCTGTCAGTAGGATAGGCGTTCTACAAGACGAAGGAATCGGATCGCGAGGGAAGCCTTTTTTATCGTTTTCCATCAAAGTTAATCACGATGGTCAGTCCTTAAGTCATAACTGAGTCACAACAGAATCACAGCAATTGCTATATAACCTGTTCACGAGCATCAAGAGCAATACTGTTTATTTATCACTGAATCCCAGTGATTAAGTATTTATTCTTATGCTTTAACCCAGTAGGATGACTAAGAGTCAAGCCGTTCAGCGCTGAAGAGTACGTCAAACGAGGAGAAGCCTAATCGCATGGGCAAGGTAGTCGGAATCGATTTGGGGACAACCAACTCCGTTGTAGCCGTAATGGAAGGCGGAAAGCCCGTTGTGATCGCCAATGCGGAAGGAATGCGAACAACCCCATCGGTGGTGGCCTTCAGCAAAGAGGGAGAACGGCTCGTGGGCCAAATGGCACGGCGGCAGGCGGTTTTGAACCCTCAAAACACGTTTTATGGCATTAAGCGGTTCATGGGACGGCGCTACGCTGAACTTGCACCGGAATCGAAGCGCGTACCCTACACGATTCGCCGCGATGAGGCGGGCAGTATTCGCATCCGCTGTCCTCGCTTGGAAAAAGACTTTGTGCCGGAAGAACTTTCGTCGATGATTCTGCGCAAGCTGGCGGATGAAGCGAGCCGCTATTTGGGGCAGCCCGTGACGGGAGCAGTCATCACCGTCCCCGCCTATTTCAACGACGCGCAGCGACAGGCCACCCGCGACGCCGGACGAATTGCCGGATTAGACATCAAGCGGATCATTAACGAACCCACCGCAGCGGCTCTCGCGTATGGCTTAGATCGGCGACGCAGCGAAACGGTACTGGTCTTTGACCTGGGTGGCGGCACGTTTGACGTTTCGATACTCGACATTAATGAGGGTGTATTTGAAGTCCGGGCCACCAGTGGTGATACGCAACTGGGCGGCAACGACTTCGACAAGAAAATTGTTAACTGGCTAGCCGAAACGTTTTTAGCCAAAGAAGGCATCGATCTACGCCGCGATCGCCAAGCCCTCCAGCGACTGACCGAAGCGGCAGAAAAGGCCAAAATCGAGTTGTCTAATACCGAAACCACCGAGATCAACCTGCCGTTTATCACCGCATCCCCAGAAGGGCCAAAGCATATTGAAACTCGCCTGACTCGGCAAGAGTTCGAAGGACTTTGCGGCGATTTGCTCAGCCGGATTCAGCTCCCCGTCAAACAAGCGATCGCAGATTCAGGCATTCCCCCCTCCCGCGTTAATGAAGTGGTGCTGGTCGGTGGTGGTAGCCGGATGCCGATGGTGCAGGCCGTAGTGCGATCGCTAATTGGTATTAATCCCACGCAGACGGTTAACCCTGACGAAGCCGTGGCGGTCGGGGCGGCAATTCAGGCTGGCATCCTCAATCAGGAAGTACAAGACATTCTGCTGCTGGATGTCACGCCGCTGTCCATTGGTCTGGAAACCATTGGCGGCGTCACCAAAAAGCTGATTCCGCGCAATACGACAATTCCGGTGCGGCGCTCTGATATCTTCTCTACCTCGGAGAATAATCAGACGATGGTGGAAGTTCACGTCGTGCAGGGCGAGCGGGAGATGGCGCGGGATAATAAATCCCTGGGTCGATTCAAGCTGATGGGGATTCCGCCTGCGCCGCGCGGTGTGCCGCAAGTGCTGGTATCGTTTGATATCGACGCTAATGGAATTCTACAAGTCTCAGCGCTGGATAAAGCCACGGGACGCGAGCAGGGTATCACCGTCCAAGGCGCGTCGTCCCTCTCCGATGATGAAATTGAGCGGATGATTCGGGATGCGGAGCAGTATGCCGATGAAGATCGCTTCCAGCGAGAGCAAATTGAAAAGCGCAATCGGGCCGAAGCAATGACGTTTCAGGCCGAGCGGCTGCTGCGGGAGGTGGCGCTCGACTTTGGTATGCAGTTTGCCAGCACTCGCCGTCGCCAGATCGAGTCGCTGGTGCGCGAACTGCGGGAATCGCTGGAGCGGGATGACGAGCGCGGTATTGACATTGCCCAAGCTGACCTGCAAGACGCCATGTACGAACTGCGTCGGGAAGCCTATTTTTATGAAGACGAGGATGACGATTTCTTTGGTGCGATTCGCCGTACCCTAACGGGCGAGAAGGAACCGGATTTGGGCTATCAGGATACATGGGATTATTCCAGCCCAGCCGGTGGCTACGGGCGCAGCGGCAGCTATGGTCAACCGAGTTACGGTCAGCCTGGTTATAGCCAGCCCGGTTATGGTCAAAGCGGCTACGGTCAATCGGGTTATGGCCAAAGCGGCTATGGTCAAAGTAATTACGGTCAAAGTGGTACAGATCGCCCCAGCTATGGTCAAAGCGGTTATAGCCAACCAGACTACGGTAAGCCCAGCTACGGGCAGAGCGGTTCTTCCCCAGCTGACGACTGGACTCAGCCCCAGCAGCGTCCGGCTTATGGCTCAGATCCCTACGCTCCGCGTGACTATGGCACCCAACCCAGCCGTCCCGATCCCTATGCGCCTGATGCCAGCCGTTCGAGTGGGCAGCGGGATGACTGGTCACAGGACTATGGCTCAACTAATCGCTATGGCACCGATCGAGATCGCAACGATCCCTATCGGATGGATGTGTATGGTCAACCCACCGAGAATCGCTCTCGCGGCGTAGAGTCTCAGCCAACCAATCAACCCAATGGCGGATGGAGCCAACCGCCTGCCCCCACTGAGCCAAATTACAATCAACCTCCTTCAGGCCGCGATACCTACGGTCAAGACGCTTACGGTCAAGGCCGATATGATCAGGACACTTACGGCCAAGATAGATACGGTCAAGGCCCAACCGCTCGTGGTGATGCGCGGGACGATGCTCGTCGTGATGCTTATCCTCCAGCTTCAGAGCCAAGCCAAGGCCGTTCTCAGAATCGCCCTCAAAATCGTTCTGATGCGCCTCCTGAGCGCCGTGATACATACAGCCCAGAAGATGCAGGTTATGCCGCTGGCGAGAGCCGCGATCGCAACTCCTTCAATCAAACTCCACAGGCTGACACCTCTGCTGGGGACGATGACTGGCAAAACGAAGACTATTGGGCCGATTCCCAATCGGAAACACCCCAGGCTTCAGCCAGTGCAGCCAATGGTCGGGACGTGAATCTGAACCGCGATCGCAACGGCGAAGGCCAACCCTCATCGGTCGCACCGGAATCTCCAGATGAAGGAACTCGCAGCCCATCTGAATCCACGGATTACGGTTGGGATAACGAGCAAACTAGACAAACCGAGCGTGACTGGGATAAGCGCGATCGCAACAGCCGTAGCTCTTATGATCGCGGCAATGCGGACTACGGTTCACCAGAACCTTATCCACCCCAGCGGCCTCAGCGAGAGGAAGGGCCACGCGATGCCTATAGCCGTGATCAGTACGGACGCGACGAGTATGGGCGCGATGCTTACGACCGGAACACCTACGATCGCAATGCAAACGGGCGTGACGCCTATAGCCGTGACGCCTATGGCTCTGAACCGTATCAGACCGAGCGCTATGATGCCAGCCGCTATGGACGGGAAAGCTATGGAACAGGGTTAGGCCAGGGTGCTGATCCCGGTTATGGCCGATCAGAACCCACTCGCAATCCTGCGCCCTCTGCCTCTCGACGACCCACTTCAGACCGCGATCCCTATGGGTATGGTCGCTATGGGTATGATGATGAAGACTGGGGAGACGAAGACGAAAACTGGTTCTAAAATCGTTCAACCGACCGTAGGGTGGGCACCGCCCACCACACCCTGTTTCTTTCCCTAAATTTTTTGGCTCACTATCACGACGAATCGCCCTCTATGGAAAACTTTCGGAACTACTATGAGATTCTGGGAGTTGCCAGCGATGCCAGTAGCGACGAGATTAAAAAGTCCTATCGCAGGCTAGCTCGGCAATATCATCCCGATTTAAATCCGGGAGACAAAGAGGCCGAAGAAAAGTTCAAAGAACTCGGTGAAGCCTACGAGATCCTCTCCGAGCCAGAAAAGCGATCGCAGTATGACCAGTTCAGCCAGTACTGGCAGCAGAACGGGTTTAAGGGAAGTACGACGACTAAGACGAAGTCCTGGGGACGCAGCCCTCGCCCATCATCAGATTTTGATTTCAGCCAGTTCCCAGACTTCAACACGTTTGTCGATCAGCTTTTAAATCGTCAACAGGGCGGCAACACTGCGACTCGTACCGCACCGCGTCGCACCGCAACGGAAACCTATCGTCCTGAAACCAAAGCCACTGCTGCCAGAACCCCAACTCGGCGCGATGCCGAAGCCAAGCTTTCCCTGCCGCTAGAAAAAGCCTATGCAGGCGGACGCGAACGGATTCGACTGGGTGATGGTCGCTCAATTGAGGTCAACATGCCGCGCGGCATGGTTACGGGTCAGCGGATTCGGCTCAAAGGCCAAGGTGTGGCAGGTGGCGATTTATATCTGAAAATTAAGGTCGTTCCCCACGCTTTTTTCCAGCTCGATGGCGTTGATATCATCTGCCAGGTGCCCGTCACGCCAGCCGAGGCGGTTCTCGGTGGCCCCATTGAAGTGCCCACGCTCGACGGTTTGGTCAAAATGATGGTGCCGCCAGGGGTGCGTCCGGGACAGCGGCTTCGACTCGCAGGCAAAGGCTATCCCGCCGGACGAGAGCGGCGCGGCGATCAAATCGTCGAAATTCAAATTGCCATTCCCGCTGACCTGAGCAATCAGGAGCGAGAGCTGTACGAGAAGTTGAGGGCGAGTGAAACGTTTGCGCCACGGGCTGATTTGCCAGTTTAGAGCAGAGTTGTTTCATTGTTGCCAAATAAACTTTAGAGTCACCATTTCAGGTATCTGGTAGGGGCGAATGGCCATTCGTCCCTACGTAACGTTTATGTTTTTGGCTATTTTCGGTCTAAATGCAATCATCGTACTAATCTGCCAATTTGAAGGGCTGTAAAGGATTTGCAATTGATAAAAAATCTGTTCGCGTATGCCATTTTCGCCATTTAGTCCTATCCTTAGAGCGAATCATCGGATGACTCAGTAAGGCCGTGAACATGAATATTTTTCAATGGTGGAGTTTATACTGCCGCAGTCAGATCCGAAGTTGTGGCAGCCTTCAGTTCATTGGCAGTGTCGTTGGGGCAAGTGCAATCGCACTTACAGCTCCATTGATTTGCCAATCGGCATGGGCAGCCACTCTATCAAACTGGTCATATAACCCCGATAGCCACGAATTTCAGGTAACGCTGCCCGAAGGCATCACGCCGCGCTATTTCCTGATGGCCGAGCCAGCCCGGATTGTGATGGATTTGCCGGGGGTTGAAGTGGGTGCTGTACAAACTCAGGCCTCTTACGCGGGAGCTGTCAGTCAAATTCGGGTAGCTCAGTTTGAGCCAGGTTTGGCTCGCGTCGTGATTGAATTTGCGCCGGGTACGGTCTTAGAACCCAAGCAGGCCGAATTGCGTCGCTCTGGCGATCACTGGATCTTGCGCCCGCTAATTGCGGGTTCCACTGCACCTGCCACACCTGTTGCCGCGCAAACCGCTGAGCCGGAAGCTGAAGCGACTGCACCCGCATCTGCGTCAACTGTCGCTACGGCACCCCCACCTGTACCTGCCTTGCCATCTGCTAATCCGCTCGATCAGCCAATCGTGCCAGCGCCTGTTGCTGATTCTGCTAGTTCCGCTGATTCTCGTGAAGATCTGCCTACGGTTGCTGAATCTCAACCTGAGATCCCGTCTGCCAATGTGTCGGTTGAAGATGATCTGACCGCCGAAATTCAGGGCTTGGCCCTACCTGTTGATTCACCTCCAGCAGCGGTAGAGCCAGAACCAGCGGCAACAGTCACCTCGGAGCGAGTCGAGACATCGTTGGGCGTTGATCTGCCTGCTGAGCCAAGCGCCTCCAGCCAAGCTGAGAACGTTGAGAACGCCGATGCAGCGGCTCCGATGGAAATTGCTGTGCCGGAACCACCTCCGTCTTCTGTGGCAACTGAAGCTGTGGCAGCAGAGGATGGGGCAGCAGAGAACATTGCTGATATTCCAACGCCGACGTTGAGTGCGTCCGAACCTGATGCTTCAACGACTGATGCACCCGCGACGACTGCGCGAGTGGCGGTACCGGATTTACCCGTTTTAGAGGCAGAGGAAACTGCATCTGAAAATGTACCTGTAGCGCCCGTACCGCAACCGTCCGTACAGACATCGGAGAGATCCGAGGCACCCGAGAGATCGAGTGCGATCGCACAGCAACCGACTAGTCTACCCGATGCTAGCGATCTGCCTTCTGTGACTTTCCCAACGCCTAACTTACCGAGTGGGAATGGCCAGGTGCGAGTGCCTGCGCCTGCTGCGCCACGAGTTCGACCGACACCTGCTCCAGCCGCTAGTCTCGATACCACCGAGGCAACAGGTAGCGCTGCCGATCTGGTGTTGCCACCGACAGGTATTTCGACGCAGCGACCAAGTGGATTTTCTCCTCAATCCATCACGCAATCGCCTGTAGCAGGTACAGAAGTGGTTCGCGTTCCGGCTCTCCCTCCGTTGCCAACGGCAACTCCTCCGCCAGCAGCATCGAGTTCTGCAAATTCGACGACTGCACAGGTTAATAATGGCTCTGTCACCTTTGGGCAGTCGCTACCTAGCGAATCCTCAGGACAAACTGTTTCGACCATTGACGCGAATATCTGGCTTCCGGCTGATACCGTTTTGAAGCTGCAGTATCCCCGTGAACAAGAATTGACCCTCGATCCGCAGTTGAACTGGCAAGAGGTTTTGGTGTTGAGTCACGATGTCGTGCATCCGCAGACGGGGCAGGTGATCTTGCCGACGGGAACGCAGGTGGTGGGACGGTTTGAAACAGGTCGGCAGGGGAGCCGCTTTATTGCCCAGGCTGTATCGGTCGGCAACCGCAATGTGAAATTGGCGGCGGAATCGGCATCGATTGATGGCGATCGCGATATTTCTGATCAAGATCTGCTGCTTAATTCCGGTATTGGTGCGGCAGCAGCTACCGTGATCGGTGGCTTGTCCGGGATTGGACTACTAGCGGGTATCGCTGCTGGAGCTGCAACAACCTACGTGACGGCTCCGCAGCCAGCGGTGATTCAGCCGTATCAGATGATTGAAGTGCGCGTCCTGGAAGACGTGACGCATTCAGAAATTGCTCAAATTCAGTAAAGTTGATTCGTCGAATACTACAGAACAAGGGGTTTAAGCCCCTTGCCTCGTGAACACAATTTGTATTCTCACTTTGATCACGTATGGTTCTTGATCAAACTCGTGCGCCGCTGGTGACTGCTCTGCACAGTAGCGCCAACTGGCCCCATGCGTCGTTTTACACGCCTGGACACAAGCAGGGACGCGGCGCAGCCGAGGTGTTAGTTGAACTACTCGGCCCAACTGCAATACAGGCCGACATTCCCGAAATTCCGGGACTCGATAATTTCTTTGCGCCCAAAAGCGTCATTGCAGAGGCTTTGGATCTAGCAGCAGAGGCATTTGGAGCCGAGCGCACTTGGTTTCTGATCAACGGCTCCACCTGTGGCGTGGAAGCAGCGATTCTGGCGACCTGTCAGCCAGGAGACAAGATTATCGTGCCGCGCAATGCTCATCGTTCGGTGATTTCGGGGCTGATCCTCTCCGGCGCGATCCCGGTGTTTGTTCCACCCGATTACGATACCGACTTGGAACTGGCGCATGGGTTGACGGTGGCGGGCGTGGCTCAAGCCTTGCAGAATCATGCCGATGCCAAAGCGGTGTTAATCGTATCGCCCACCTATTACGGCGTGTGCAGCGACGTAGCTGCGATCGCAACTCTGACCCATGACCACAACATGCCACTGATCGTCGATGAAGCCCACGGGCCGCACTTCGCCTTTCATCCAGATTTACCCACGCCTGCGATCGCACTCGGAGCCGATCTGGTCATCCAGTCCACTCATAAAGTGCTGTCATCCCTTACGCAGTCCGCCATGCTGCATGTGCAGGGCAACCGGATTGACCGCGATCGCATATCTCAAGCGTGGGCGCTGGTGCAGTCCACCAGTCCTAGTTACTTACTACTTGCGTCTCTCGATGCAGCGCGGCAACAGATGGCAACTGTAGGACGAGATTTACTGGAACGTACACTGGATTTTTCGCGGCAGGCCCGCCAGCGGTTGCAGGAGATTCCAGGCATCAGCGTGATTAGTCCGGCCCAAATCCAATCGGGTACAGAACCCTATGCACTAGATTTGACCCGAATTACCGTCGATTTACGCCAGCTCGGCATTACGGGCTTTGCTGCCGATGAATTTTTCTGCGATCGCGCCCAAGTCGTGGCCGAACTACCTGGTTTTCACCACATGACGTTCATCGTCAGTATCGGCAACACCGCAGCCGATATTGACCGACTCGTTAACGGCTTTGAGCAGCTCAGCCAAGCGGTTCAACGGGGAGAAATTAAAGCAGACGCAGGTGCGATCTCAGCTCCTGATCCCTTGACTCAACCTGTCTCGACTGTACCCGTGTCACCCCGGCAAGCCTTCTTTTCACCCACTGTTCAGTTATCACCATCGGACGCCATCGGCCAGATCAGCGCCGAAACCATCTGTCCCTATCCGCCCGGTATCCCCACCCTACTACCCGGTGAACAAATCAGCGCCGCTGCGATCGCACAGCTCCAGCAAGTGCTAGCCGCTGGCGGCATCATTACAGGCTGCTCTGACCCTACCCTGCAAACCCTTAAAGTTGTGAAAAATCCAATCCACAATCTAAAATCCAAAATCTAAAATCCATGTGCGACAATAGCTGCGATCGCATCTGGATACATCATGCCTTCTGATTTGTGGCCATACGTGACCCCCGGCATCCCGGATCATCTGTTTGAGCAGTTGCCCGGCATCCCCATGAGCAAGCGCGAAACTCGCCTGCTGCTGCTGGCCCATCTGCAGCTCCGCGCCCACTCCATCCTGTGGGATATTGGCGCAGGTACAGGCACTGTCGCTGTCGAAGCCGCACTGCTCTGTCCGCAGGGTACGGTGATTGCGATTGAGCGGGATGAAGATGTGGCCAATCTAATTCGCACCAACTGCGATCGCTTTGGCGTCAATAACATCACTGTCGTGGAGGGCAGCGCCCCAGATTGCCTGAACGACCTACCCGAACGACCCGACTGCATTTTTGTGGAAGGTGGTCGCTCGTTGAGTGAAATTCTTAAAGCCGCTTGGCACCATTTAGAACCGGGCGGTCGAATCGTCGTTACGGCAGGCAATCTCGAAAATCTCTACGTAGCCTCCGAACGTTTTGCCGATCTGCAAGTGCGCAATATTGACGTGGTGCAGTCTGCCACCAATCGGCTCGAAAATCGCGGCGTCAGTCAGGTCTTTGTAGCCGTTGATCCCGTTTTTGTCTTGAGCGGCACCAAGGTTGAATAGCCTCAATTTCTATCATTGGAGCCTATCAAGCAAACAGCCGAGACGGCTATTCTACAGGGGATTTTGATTTGAGCCTATGACGACTGAGCCGTTTGACATCGACATTGCCTTCAACCATCTGCGTGTGTTTATGCAGGATTATCCCAAAGCTGCCATGTTTCAACTGGCGGATGAGGGTTACAATTCTCCCTTTGAGCAGCTTATCTCCTGCATTATTTCCATTCGCACCTATGATGAAACCAGTCTGCCCGTCTCGCGTCGCTTATTTGCCAAAGCCAAAACGCCCCAAGCGATCAGTCAGCTCAGCGTAGCCGAGATTGAGCAGTTGATTAAAGAAAGTACTTATTCAGAGCGCAAGGCCGAACAGATTCATGCGATCGCAACTACGCTAGTCAACGACTACAGCGGCGAACTACCCTGCGAGTTGGACGTGATGATTGGCTTTAAAGGCGTTGGCCCCAAATGTGCCCACTTAGCCCTGGGGATTGCCTGCCAGCAGCCCTACATCAGCGTCGATGTGCATGTGCATCGCGTCGTCAATCGCTGGGGCTATGTGACCACTAAAACACCGGAGAAAACCACTCAAGCCCTAGAATCACGATTACCCAAAGATTACTGGATTGAAACCAATCAACTGCTAATGCCGTTCGGTAAGTACATCTGCAAACAGCGGCCCAAATGTCCTATCTGTCCTGTGGAATCGATGTGTCCCAAAATCGGCGTGACTGATCAACAAACATCCCCGTAGGGGCGAATGGCCATTCGCCCTCTACACATGTTGAACGCGGAAAGAATTGGTTGATTAACCATGCATTGCGATCAGGGCGAATGGCATTCGCCCCTACGATTGCGTTCGGTCAATCACCTAAATTAAGCCGCATTGGAGGATTGTCCCAGTTCAGTCAGGAACTGGAGCGCTTTGGCGACGCTGCTGGCCACACGGTAGGGTGAGCTTTCATAGAAGCTGTTCCAGGCAGTGGCCTTGTCTTCGTCGTAGCGGTCGCCTCGCTCAGGATACTGCTCTAACCACGACAGGCGGACGGCATGACCAATTAGTACGTCGAGGGTGATATATTCCTCGATTTGTAAATCCGGGTTGCGATCGCAAATCTCTGCCAGTTCTAGTAGCGTCTCAATATTGAGCTGACGGTATTCTGGTGCGGGAATTTTGTTGAGCAGATGCTCAATCCGCAGCGCCAGATTCTTTTCGCCAGGAGTCATTTCGGAGCGAATCAGATCGCTGTCGAGCCGATTACGGCGCTCCAGCTTATCGCCAATCACCACGCCTCGACAGTGCTTCAGCACTCGCCAAATTCGGGCATAGAAATCGGTGGGAACGCGAGTAATAGCACCGTCCAGATGGCGCTGCTGCCGCCAGCCGCCTTCGGGGGAAAGCTGGTCGTCTTGCGGTAAGACCACCCATTCCACCTGCTGTTTCTGCTTCAGGTGCAGCGATTCGCGCTGGAAGAAGGACTGGTTTAAGCCTGCGTAACCTGTGAGAACCTGCTTCAGCCGCAGCTTGAGCTGGAAGGGGCTGAGCTGCATCAACTGCTCATAGGCTTCATCGGAGGACAGGTTTAGATCCCGCGCCAAATCCGTCACCAGGAGCAGGATTAGGTAATTAATCCGCAGGGTGAGCAGTCCTTCAAACAGCTGCGGCTCGGATTTGATCAGGATGCTGAGGTAGATCAGCAGCTCCTGGGTTAAAACGCGATCGCGCATGTCTTCGCCACAGAACTCGCGGATTTTGTCCATGATTTCGTAGTGCGACATCGGTTCCGTAATCAGCGAAACCTCGCTGTAGGCTTTGCCGACAGCAATTTGCTTTTGGCGCACCAGAATATCCGTGACGGCATCGGATAGGCCAATATCGACCTTGTCGAGCAGGCCAGCGGCGCGACGGACAATTGCCCACAGTTCGAGCGCTCCGGCTCGTTCATAGACTTCGTTGAGCAACGTCGCCACCGTAACGGGCTGTCCGTCTTGATGAAACGGCGTCTTAAAATCCCGCCCTTTCAGGTGATGCAGCGTACTCAGCAGCTCAATCTGCTCATAGAGGTTGCGCGACTGCCGCAGTTGCTCCAGTACGGTCTCGGCACTGGTTTCACACTCTAGGCGGAATTCCTGGGTGTAGCTCAGTGGCCAGTTGTGGTTTAAGTCGAACAGGAGGATGTTGCGATCGCAAGGATCAACTATCTCCTGCATTGGTTTTGTGAGGAACTGTAAATCATGCACATTATCAATCCGCTCAACACCCGCCGTCGGCACAAGCTGCTGCAATGTGCCTAAGCGGACGGGCACCGCACCGCAGGTACCATCCTGCATCTCTTTGATCAACTGCAAGAGCGGCGACTGTTCAATCGACGCGCCGGGGATTTGGCCGATTTCAAACATGGTGTGGGTGAGCCGCAGCGTCACCGTTGGGCGACCCTTTTGATTCCAATGAGTGTGAATGTAGGCGATCTCACTCTGGACTTGCGACACCAGGAAGTGATAGTCCAGCGTCAAATAGAACTGCTGCTGATCCAAAAACGAAGGCAGAAATGCCATAATCGTGCCGCCGATGCGGAACACTTTGGCCGTGGTCAAGCTGCGCAGCCGCCGCACAGGCCGTCCCGTCAGTCCCAATTTTTCATTGCGGCCAATCTGCTGATAAACCGCCGACAGCTCTCCAGACTGGCGCACCTGCATCGGCTCAATCTGGGCCGGGGTTTGGGTATCGATGCCGTAGGTGGCTAATTCGGCCTGCAAGTCCTCATCTTCAGCAATCAGCGCCACCTGCACCAGCGCTCGCCGCAGCGGACGCAGTCGCAGGTGCCGCCCCAGCGGGTCAACTTCACCCAGCGTCAGCAGCCCTTCCCGCAGCATTTCACCCAGGTAGTACAAACTCTGCGCCCAAACCAGCGGTACATTATCGTTCGGCAATCGCGCTTGGCTCTGGGGTGCCTGCCGTTCCGCTTCAAGCTTATCGGCAGGCACGTAGTAGACCTCTGGCAGTAGCTCCATGCTGTCTTGGGAGACGAGTAGCGATCGCAGTTTTTGATGATAGTCATCGGTCATTGCCTGATCCTGACGAAACAGGCCGTCCAGCATTAAGTAAGTAAAAAACAGCGGCCACTCGCACTCAATATGCTCAAACTGTTTCAGTTCCCACGGCTCGTAGTGCAGACGGCTGGTATCTTCAATCACCGTTTGATGGCCGTCCCGCAGGAAGCGCTTACAGCCGTAGCGACCTTGCAGCTTATCGACAATCTTGTCGCGGGTCTTTTGCACGACATCGGGATTTTCCACCGCAAAGGCCGGGAAGCCAATCACGCTCAGCACCGCTGCGTCCACTTCCTTGGAACCCGATTCACGCGGCAGCAGTGATTCCAGCGTAATGCGGGCGCGAGCAATCTCGTCCGGCAGAACGTGAATCACCGACGATTGCCCCCCCTTCACGCCAAACAGATTGAAGCCATTCATTGCTTCCAGCGCCGCTTTGGCCATGCCGACGGAACTAACGTTTAGCTCCGGCTTACCGTGGTTGATCTTGTTGCCCCGCTCCCAGATGCCGTAGTCGGGAGTGCGATAGGCGCGACCGATGTAGTAGACCAAGTTTTGAATAAAGTTCACCTCGTCGGTGGTGTAGATGATCTGCAACCCGGAGGCAATCATCTGGGCCAGGATCAGCAAAAAGATGGAAGTGGCATCAATTTGCAGATGGCCCCACTCATCGTCACGCACAATGGCGTGCCCAGTATGGGTGTCATACTTAGCGTGTAGCGCATCCATCAAATCCTGGGTTTCTTTGAAGCGCTCCACTTTATCCGACTGCCGCATCATGCAGAGCAGTAGTCCCCGCATCAGCTTGACGACGCTTTGCTCCAGCTCGTAGCCGCATCCCTGCTGGTCTTCATCTACCTTGCGGTAGGCCAGCGCTAGTCCCCAAACCGCTAAGATGCTGTAGACGTTGTCTCTCACCCAGGCATCTCGGTAGTCGCCATGCTCATTGACGGCTGTACTGGCGGGCAGCAGCCCGGTGACTGGATTTTGGCGCGCCAAAATGACGGTGTGAATCTGCTGATAGTAAAAGTCGAGGCGAGTCTTCAGCGTGGACAGCTCAGACAGTTCAATTTGGGTGGACATTTCGGACGAGAGCGAAAAAAGTTGCGTCATGGGAATCGCGTGTCTCTACATTCAACGCAAAAGCATCGTAACAATCGTCAACAATTGGCTAGCCGTTGCTTGCCAGTGTAACGATTCAGGTCTGGGTAAATTGCACCCAAACCATCATAACTGTTCATGATTTCTTAACTTTTGCTTTAGGCATCAAAATAGTTTTGGGTGAAATACAGGCACAGCCTGTATTTCACCCAAAACTACTATCAGTAACCGTGTACGTCTGTTGAACCCATACCTGTGTTGGGTTTCGCGTGGCTCAACCCAACCTACGTGGTCACTTACAGCTTGGGTTTCCGCTTATGCCAGTCGGTAGTTTGCTCGTAGGCGTGGGCCACCTCAAACAGCAAGCCTTCCCGCAGCACGTTGCCGATGAGCTGTAGGCCAATCGGTTTACCCTGGTCGTCAAAGCCACAGGGAATGCTGATCCCCGGCAGTCCAGCCAAGTTCACGGGAATCGTCATCAAGTCTGACAGATACATGCTGAGCGGATCATCCGTTTTTTCACCCGCTTTGAACGCAGTGGTCGGAGAGGTGGGGCAAACTAGGACATCGACTTTAGCGAAAGCTTTCTCAAAATCCTCTTTAATTAATGTCCGCACCTTCTGCGCTTTCAGGTAGTAAGCATCGTAGTAGCCCGCCGACAAGGCATAGGTGCCAATCATGATTCGGCGTTTGACTTCAGAACCAAATCCAGCCGCGCGGGTTTGCTGATACATGTCGAGCAGATTTTCCGGATTTTCGGCCCGATAGCCATACTTGACACCGTCATAGCGAGCCAGGTTTGACGACGCTTCTGAGGGCGCAATGATGTAGTACGTAGGTAATCCGTAGCGGAATTTAGGACAGGAAATCACCTCGATTTCAGCGCCCAGTTCTTGTAAATGGGCCACTGCTTTTTCGACTGTCGCTTCCACGACGGGATCTAAGCCTTCGCCAAAGGTTTCCTTAATCACGCCGATGCGGATTTGGCCGCGCCGCCGCAGGTCGGGGGCCAGTGCTTTGGCGTAGTCAGGAATGTCAACTTTCAGGCTGGTGGAATCTTTGGGGTCATACCCTGCAATTTCCCGCAGCAAAATGGCGGCATCTTCCACCGTGCGGGCAAAGGGGCCAATCTGATCCAGCGACGAGGCGTAGGCAACCAGTCCGTAACGAGAGACAAGGCCATAGGTCGGCTTCATGCCCACCACGCCGCAGAGAGCAGCAGGCTGACGAATGGAGCCACCCGTGTCTGAACCCAGCGCAACGACGCACTCTTCAGCGGCGACAGCGGCAGCGGAACCACCAGAGGAACCACCGGGGACGCATTCGAGATCCCAGGGGTTTGCCGTCACCTGGTAGGCCGAGTTTTCCGTCGAGCTGCCCATCGCGAACTCGTCCATATTGGTTTTGCCAATCATCACCGCGCCCGCATCCTTCAGTTTCTGCGTGACGGTGGACTCGTAGGGCGGCACGAAGTTTTGCAGTACCTTGGAGCCGCAGGTGGTGCGTACCCCTTTGGTACACATGTTGTCCTTAATGCCGATGGGAATCCCGGCCAGCGGGGAGATGTCTTCACCTGCGGCAATTTTTTCGTCTACCCGGCGAGCCTGTTCCAGGGCTTGATCGGCGGTGATGCTCAAAAAGCTCTTGACGTTGGGTTCTAGCGCTTGCGCATGCTCAAGGGCCGCCTCAGTGATTTCAACAGCGGAACGTTCTTTCGTAATGAGCTGATGGTGCAACTCGCGGATGAATCCCATGAAAACCTCTTGCCTGATGTCGATATGCGATCGCGTTTACAAATCTCCAGTATACGGGGCGAATTCCCGATCAAAATCATCAAATCTGGTCAAAAATTTTGCAAAATTTTCTTAAGAAATAGCTTTATAGTAGTCCTCAATGTTAATGATTGGCAGCATCTTTAGTCCGTGTTGCTGATTTAACTGACTGAGCTGATCGATACGATCAGGGTAAGAATGCCTCATGATCCGAGATCCAGTGATACAATCTCCAGACCCGTTTTGGAATTTGGGGTCGTTCCCAGCAGTCGTGCTTCTTGTTGTTGTCGTGCTTCTTGTTGATCCAACCTGAAGCTCACACCGCAAAAAATCACGATTTGAGGGCCACGAACGGAACTTTGATGCAGGATATGAGGAATTCGAGTTGACTGTTTCCTTTTGGTGTGAGGCTCGTGCATGTACTGGTTTCTGCAACTGTCATTAATCGCGTTCAATGCGGCTGGCTTAACCCTGAGTTTTGCTTTCCTGCGAACGCCGATTGCCTTAGCTCCTGCCACTGAGATTGAGTCACCGGCTCTGCCTGATTTAGATCAAGCGGCATCCATTGAGGAACTATACACTGTGCGGGATGAGCTGATTGCTCAAGTCAATGATGCCCATGCGCAGGATGAGGACGACAGCTCTTCATCCGGAAAAGTGTCCCATCAATTGCTGATGGAGCAGGCCATCCAAACTGCTCAAATTAAAATCCGCGTGGAAGAACGGGCTGAAACGCGCCTACATCAGGCGGGCCGACTTGCGCTTCAGGCGGTTGAAAAAGCGGGTGTTGAAGAACCAACTCTAGAGGATTTTCAGGCTGCCGAGGCACTTTGGAATGATGCGATCGCAAAGTTAGAGGCCATTCCCGACGAAGAAACCTTTGTCTCGCAACAGGCGCTGAAAAAGCTGACCGAATATCAAGGCCACCGAGACACAATTGCCTATCGGGTTGACGAGCAGCAGTCAGACTTCCTCAAAGCAATTGCTGAAGAATTGGGTCGCCCCGATAGCATCCGTATTGCCGTTTGTGAGGTGGCGGAGAATCCGGAATGCCGCTACTGGAAGGGCAATGAACCGCCTGCCAGCCCTGCCAGCTTAATTAAAGTACCCGTTGCGGTGGCCTTGATGCAAAAAGTGACCACTGAGCAGACGGATTTGGAAAGCAAAATCATGGTCAGTCCCGGCAACTGGACGGAAGATCCGGACGGCTCCAAGATTTGGACGGGGCAGGAGCATTCGCTCAAAGAACTGCTGTACCGCATGATTGACCACAGCAGCAACATCGCCACTAATCAGCTTATCGACTACGTTGGCTTTGACTATATTAATCAGGTGATGCAGGAGCGGGGCTACACGGGCACCAAAGTCGGCTATAAGCTAGTCGGTGAATCCACCTATCCCAGCAATTTGGGCAGTTTCCCAAACCAGATAACGGCCTCTGACCTGACTCACATGATGGTCGAAATTTACAACCAGGAAAATTCTGGTGATGATGTGCTGCTTGACGCCTTAGTCAGCCAGTACGACTGGGATTTCGGCTATAAGGCGCTGCAAAAATCGCCCGGTAACTGGGCCGGAGAGAAAACGGGGCAAAACTCCAAGGTGATTGGCACAACCGTTGGCGTCAATATTGGTGGTGTAGGCGGCGATCGCTACATTATTACGTTTACAATTGACTACTCGGCCAACCAAAACACGCTGCGTAAGGGCATTCGACAGGTTGTGCAGCATATTGCCGATAATGGTCTGTAATGGGCAAATCGCGTTTGCTCCTACAGATAGATTAAATAATTATCATGTCGAGTTCGACTGCGATCGCACTTTCCACAGAAATTAAAGGACAAGGTTTCCCGATTCTCTGTCTGCACGGACATCCGGGGCGCGGTTCCTCGATGTCGGTCTTCACTAGTCACCTCGCGCAGCGGTTTAAGACCATTGCGCCGGATCTGCGGGGCTATGGCGATAGTCGGGTTGATCGTCCGTTTCAGATGGTCGATCACTTACAGGATCTTGAAGCCCTGCTGGAGCGGCAAACGATTGACCAGTGCCTCGTTTTGGGTTGGTCGCTGGGCGGCATTTTGGCGATAGAATTGGCGCTGCGGCGACCGGATGTAGTACAAGGATTGATCCTCGTCGCCACAGCAGCTCATCCCCGCAGCAGTCATCCGCCGATTTTCTGGCAGGACAATCTCTACACCGGACTGGCTGCATTGATCAACCTCGTCTCTCCTGGCTGGCAGTGGAACATCGACGCCTTCGGTCAGCGGTCACTCTTCCGCTACTTGGTGCAGCAGCAAACGCCTTCAACCTACCGCTATCTGGCCAGTGAAGCCGTTCCAGCGTACCTACGCACGTCCAAATGGGCGGAGCAAGCTCTGACTCAAGCCATGCGCGATCGCTATAATCGCCTCGCGGATTTGCACCAGATTCAAGTCCCCTGCCTGATGCTCTGCGGCGAACAGGATCGGCATATTACAGCTCAGTCAAGCATCGAAACAGGTGAAGCACTACCAGACTGCAAGATTCACTGCTACCCCAACACCGCTCACCTTTTTCCCTGGGAAATTCCGCAGCAGGTTTTAGCTGATATCGATCAGTGGCTTACGATTTACCGGAATATCCAGCAGTAGATTTTGGTGGCACCGTCTACACCACTTGAACAGTCAAATCCAGAATCGACTTTATCCGATCATCTGCTTAAAATACTCTTTCTCGCTCATCAAATTCTGGGTGCTTTCTACACGGTCGAGAAAGACCTTGCCGTTGAGGTGATCCAGTTCGTGCTGAATGATGCGAGCAACAAAATCGGTGAACTCTTGGTGCTGACGATTGCCGAAACGGTCAGTATATTCAACTGCGATCGCACTATAACGCGGCACCAAACCTCGAATTCCCGGCACGCTGAGGCAGCCTTCCCAGCCTTTCACCTGCTCAGTGGAGTGATCAACAATTTCGGGATTGATCATCGCGGTCGGCTCCATCGTCGGCGCGTGAGGATAGCGCAGATTGGGGCGCGAGGCGACAATAATCAGGCGCTCTGACTCGGCAACTTGCGGAGCCGCAATGCCCACACCGTTCGTTTCTACTGCGGTTGCGATTAGGTCATCAATGAGGGATTGAGTGCGATCGCACATTACCTGATCAACGGGTTGGGCAATTTGCCGCAATACGGGATGACCCAACTCAATTACAGAACGAATATTAGCCATAGTTACTAACTTATAAATCAACAAATCAGGTAATTTAGCCGTTAATCAGCCACAATTTACCAAATGGTTTTGACTGGATAAGCTGCAAACGCCGCGTCAGTACTAACCAGTAAAGCTTGCTCACAGATGGCTTGGGCAATCAAAATTCGGTCAAATGGATCTTTATGATGAGGTGGTAGTTGATCAAGCGCGAGTACATGTTCTGAGACGATGGGTAAAACGACTAAATTATTCGTCAATTGTTGCTGAACCAGAATTTCAGAAAGTGGTGAATGTAAGCGTAATTTCCCTAATTGGCGTTTGATTTGGATCTCCCAAATGCTTGCGACGCTGAGAATTAACTCGTTAGTAGCGTCAGTCAATAAATCTAGAGCTTGGTCTGATAGCTGTTCCGGCTGACTGTCCCACCAGATAAACGTATGGGTATCTAAAAGTAGTTTCACAGCGTTAATCTTGCTGATTTAGCCAAAATTCATCGGGTAGTGGATCATCAAAGTCTGCATCAACAATTATGCTATTTCGGTGCAGGCCTGGAACTCGCTTGGTTGAAGATGCTTGTATTGGCAATAACCGAGCTTGAGGAATTTGTCGATCGGTCAAAATAATTTCAATGCCAGTTGCTGCTTGGGCAATCAGTTCGGCCAATTGACTTTGAGCTTCAGCAATATCAACGATTTTAGTAGTCATCTGACTTTCCCTATCTTTGTGATGACATTAAGTGAGCTTTGCTGTTAAAAGCCTGTGGTTCTGAATGAGAATTGGAGTACTTAGCACTCCAATTCTCATTCAGAGAAAAAACTAGCGCATGGTGACGAATTCCTCGGCGGAGCTGGGGTGGATGCCGACGGTGGCATCGAAATTGGCTTTGGTTGCGCCCATTTTGACTGCGATCGCAACGCCTTGAATAATTTCAGCCGCATGATCGCCGACCATATGGGCACCGAGTACCTTGTTGGTAGCCTCCTCGACAATCAACTTCATCATCGTCTTTTCTTGCTTATCCGGCAGCGTATAGTACATGGCCCGGAACCGGCTGCGATAGATCTTGATGCCATCGCAACCATACTGTTGAACAGCTTCGTCCTCGGTAAGCCCAACCGTTGCCGCTTCCGGCGTTGTGAATACAGCAGTGGGAATATTCTCGTAGCTCATCTGGCGCGACTTACCGCCAAACATGGTGTCAGCAAACGCCCGACCTTCGTTAATCGCCACTGGCGTGAGATTAATGTTATCGGTGCAGTCGCCCACCGCATAGATGTGATCCACCGACGTTTTGCTGTAGGGATCAACTGCGATCGCATCTCCATTCATCTCCACACCCGTATTTTCTAAGCCCAGGTTTTGAGTATTGGGTTTGCGCCCAGTCGCCGCTAAACTCACTGCGTCGGTGATAATCTCTTCCGGATTTTCGGTCGGAACAAGCTGCGTCTCCACTAAGTCGCCACAGTCACGCTTGAGTTTAATCTTCAGCCCAGTCTCCGCTTTTTCAATCGAAACGATTTGAGTCTCCGTCAGCAGGTTGACGCCATGATGAATCATGCCGTCTTGAATACTCGTGCGGATATCTTCATCAAAGCCCCGCAAAATCTTGTTACCCCGAATCACCTGAGTCACTTCAGTACCCAGACCGTTCATGATCGAGGCAAATTCACAGCCGATGTAGCCACCGCCCAGAATCACAATCCGCTTGGGTTGCTTTTTGAGGTGGAAGATATCGTCGGAGGTCATGGCATGTTCAATGCCTTTGATATGCGGCTTCACCGGATAGCCACCGACGGCGATTAGAATCTTGTCGGCAGTGACCTTTTCATCGCCCACTTCTAGGGTGTGTTCGTCGATAAATTTCGCCCGTGCCGGAAAGAGCTTCACATTGGATTTATCCAACATACTCTGATAGATGCCGTTGAGCCGAATCACTTCGTTGTTGACGGCGGTAATCATTTTGTGCCAATCAAGCTGGCTCTTCACTTCGCTCCAGCCGTAGCCCTGAGCATCTTCAAATAAGCTAGGGAAATGGGAGGCATAGACCATCAGTTTTTTGGGAACACAACCGCGATTAACGCAGGTGCCACCCAGGCGATCGTATTCGGCGACGCCCACTTTGGCTCCGTATTCGGCAGCGCGTCGGGCTGTTGCAATTCCGCCAGAACCACCACCAATTACAAATAAATCAAAGTCGTAACTCACAAATGCCTCCTTTTGCATTAACCATTGCGTTGATCAACACGGCGGCCTTGCCAATTCGGGGCTGAATTGCGAGATAGGAGCAGTGCCTCACCTCGCAATTTAGACTTAAAATCAGCAATCCCACACGGCTGTTTTGATCACGCTATCGCTATCATCAGCCTAACGTTTTCCTGATTATTTCGCGTCCCGAGTTTGGTGACATGGACGTGATGTTGTGCTAACTCGCTTTCTCGGCGGCGTTTACCCAAACGGTCATGTTTTTCAGCGTTAATGGCCCAAACTGGGTCGCAAGCGCAACATCAGCGGCGTCACGACCATATGCGATCGCAATTCGATTTCCCTTTGGATCTTTCTGGGTCGCATCAAAGGTGTACCAGCGGTGGCCGACATAGGCTTCAAACCAGGCGTGCAGATCCATCGGCTCTAGTTCATGCAGATAGCCCACCACCATGCGAGCCGGAATGCTGAGGTTACGACAGAGCGAGATGCCCAGATGTGTAAAGTCGCGACACACTCCCACTCGCTGTTCAACCGTATCTAAGACGGTTGTGGATGTATCACTCGTGCCGTACTGATATTCAATATTGGTCTGAATCCATTGACGAATCGCTTCCACCTGCGCGTAACCGGGCTGAGCCTCGGCGGTGATTTCAAGCGCCAAATCGCCGACCTGCTCGGGCAAACAGTAGCGGCTGGGCAGCAGATATTGCAGCAAACCTGTCGGTAAATCTTGCACTTCGATGAAGGGTGCGGTGGGGTCTACGTCGATGCGATCGCTGGTTTCCACATAGGCTTCGGTATGAATTCGAAACTCGCCTTCTGGAACGACCAAACGCTGACATAGGTTGCCGTAGCTATCGGTGTATTCTTCCACAAACACCATCGGCTGCAAGTCATATTCTTCGCGCACCACCCACTGACCCTGACCACTACGAGGACGCAGCATGAGGATGACTGGCGTAGGAGCATCGGCTTCATAAATTAGTTCACAGCCTGCGTTGAGTCTCATGTTTTTCCTTCATTCACTGGGACGATACGCTACAGCGGCGGCACTAGAAAGTCTGTAAACAACCTTACATTGAAACTATTAGTGGCGATCATCGCGAATTAGGGTTGTACTGTCGGGTAGTCCAAAATGAGTTGGGTCAACTCTAGAACGGCTACGCATTCTGTTCAGAATATCGGACATTGTACTAAGCTGGTTGGCCTGCAATGTTTGAGGTGGATTAGGCTGAGTTGCTTGCTGCAACAGATCAATTACTGCCTCATTCACAGTCAGTCGTCGATCAGCAGCGAAACTTTGAAGTCGTTCGTAAAGCTCATCAGGCAAGTTTTCAATCTGAAGAATAGCCATTGCGATCGCAGAACTGCTAGAAGGTTATATTCCAAGTCTAATGGAATCGATTAAGGTGGGCGATGCCCACCCTACAGGATAGATATCTATTGAATTTTGCCGATTTCGCGACCGACGGCTTCAATTTTGTCGTAGTTGGCGTTTTCGGTTTCGATGAATTGCTCTGCGCCGAAGAGTTCTAAGATTTCCTGATGCTCTGGATTGCTGGGATCAAGATTGAGTAGCGCCTGCTGTACTTTTTCCGTAAAGCCTTCACCGTAGCGCTCTTCGACTTCTGGGCTGATCACCCAGTGATAGTCGTAATAAGTGGGCGTGCGCCACAGCACCTCTACGCGATCGCGGTTGACGGCACCTTCTGCTAAGCGGGATTCCCAGACCTGCTCATTCAGGAAGCCTGTCTCGTAGCTGCCTGCTTCCACTAGCTTAATCGTCGTGTCGTGATTACCGGAAAAGCCAACTTCACCGTTCAAATCCGACAGTTCAACACCCGCTTCTTTCATAAAATACTGCGGCATCAGGCGACCAGAGGTAGACGATTCGCTGCCAAAGGTGAGGCTGCGCCCTTTGAGCTGTTCTAGACCGCTGGCATCTTCAAACGGTGCTAAATTAGCGCTGGTGTTGGCAATCAAAACGCTGCGGAAATTCTCGTCGATGTCCCGCTGTGCGATCGCAGTTGCTCCATCCACCTGTAACCGCGCCTGCACCCCGGTTAGACCGCCGAACCACACCATGTCGAGGTCGCCCACTTTAAACGCAGTCACGGCAGCAGCATAGTCAGTGACAGGCTGATACTCAACCGGAACGCCTAACTCTTGCTCTAGATAGTCGGTCAGCGCCCCATAAAGCCGCTGGAGTTCTTCGGGATCTTGGTCAGGAATAGCCCCTGTTACGAACGGTTCCACATTCTCGGTATTTTCAGAAGCCGAATCACTTGCCGTACTGTCGCCTGGGGTGGCGGAATTTTGGGTATCTGGTGAACAGGCGGCCAGAGGCAACATGAGAGCAGCCAAACCTGTAACCAGCGAACGTTTAAGTCGAAGCACCATTGAATTTTACCTGGGAAACAACTAATAGAAATCCTCTCATTCTGCACCCAAACAACCGCTTCGGGTTCTCAAAGTGCAAGGTGCAAGACGTGAGAATCTACACTATAAGAATAGAGCCATTGCTAGCACCTCAAGCTATGACGACTGTTCTGAACTTAGAACCGCTTACTCGCAGCCTGTCACGGGAACAGTTTGTGCAACTTTGCCACAGTAATCCTGACCTACAGCTTGAGCGTTCAGCCCAAGGAGAATTAGTGATTGTGAGCCCAGTCGGCGGCATCAGCGGTAATCAAGAAGCGGATTTGATTACGAAGGTTGGTATTTGGAATGTCGAAACTCAGTTGGGCTATGTGTTTAGCTCATCAACGATCTTTAGTTTGCCGAATGGGGGGGATCGCTCTCCAGATGTAGCGTGGGTTGCCAAGCTGCGCTGGGAAGCGCTGACACCAGAAGCACAAAGCGCTTTTCCGCCGATTTGTCCAGACTTTGTGATTGAACTGCGATCGCGCAGTGATCGATTGCTGCCGCTGCAAGCCAAAATTCAGGAGTATCTCGCTAGCGGATTGCGATTGGGATGGCTGATCAATCCACAAGATCGGCAAGTGGAAATCTATCGTCCTGAGCAAGAGGTTGAGGTGATTCAGTTACCTGCAAAGCTATCGGGTGAAACGGTGCTGCCAGGTTTTGAGTTGAGTCTTTGAACAGGGGGGTAATGCGATCGCACGTCTCAGATTTCGTAGATCGCTGGCTGATTTAATCATTTCTGCAACAATTCTAGCGTTGCCAGAGACCCGGCTTTTCTAAGAAGCCGAATCTTCTGGCACCCGTGGTTCAGCCAAATGGGAGCCGAGTGCAGCATTATTCTGGCTGATGAATCTTGATTAAACCGATGCCCGTTGGCGGCGGGTGACTTGGTGCGGCTCAATTTGGGTGACAGCTTCTTCAAAGGGACGTACCCGCAGCCGCTGCTGATGGACATTGAACTGATAGACCTGATTTTGGTCGAGATCTAGAGCTGTGAGCCAACCGCTCTTGGGATGATAGGCTCCGGTATCAATATCGAGCCAGCCAATGCCTTGGACAATCTGCCCTGGCTTAACTTGGGGCAGCGTGAACGTAATCGTATGTCCCGTAATAATCAGCTTATCGGTGAAGTAGGGACGGGGACTGCTGTGAAAGCGATCGCGGATCCAGCAGAGTTCTTGGCTGGTTTGTTTTTCAATCGGCAAATCGGGATGTAGCCCAGCATGAACTAACCATACATCCCCCAAATCGATGAATAGGGGCAGTTGGCGAATCCAAGCTAAGTGGTCAAACAGCCGCTCAATGTCGCCATAGCTCGTCAGGGTTGACTGACCACCGCTAAACAACCAGCCCTGTAAGGCGGGCATATGTACCTGGCCATTCGGAAACGCATCTAGTAAAAGCTGCTCGTGATTGCCCAATACGCACTGGTGAGGACTTTGGCGAACAAAATCAACGACCTGGGCACTCTGAGGGCCGCGATCGATCAGGTCGCCAACAAAAAATATTTCATGGTCAGAGTCCGGTGAAACTGCCTCCAGCAGTCGCATAAGACCGTCGTAGTGACCATGTACATCACCTATAAAAATGCGTCGGCGCGTCTCAGTCATCCAAAATTTCCTGCTATGTGAAGCTGCTTTAGGGGATGAAACGTTAGTGCTGCAAGGGTAAATACATCACTATGAATTCGAACGTTTTGATGGACAAACCACCACTATCTCCATATTGCCCATCAAGCTGACAAATGCACCTTTTTCAGGTGCGCCTTTTATGAAAGGACACATTTTACTTCTTTAAAAAGAAGTTTACGTTAGTACTGTCTTGATTATGCCCTGCTATCGGCATATCATTGGGCCAGCTGAACTCAAATGTATTAAATATTACATAAGTTTTCTGAAATATAAAAAACTTATTAAGATGAATCTGCTTGCATGAAAAGATGTTGAACTTGCGTTTATCGAGTCCACGATCGGCGAAAGCTAAACCAGGTTTCTCGTAGCTCTCGTCGCCAGTTGGCGTGGTCACGTCGCGCTTGCCACTGCTGTGCCAATTGCGACAAAAGCGAACCCCAGGTAAAGGGCAAGTCGGGGATCTGTGCCATCTGAGCAACCGTTATTCCCTGCCGCATAGCCAGCGCGATCGCAGTTACAGCCTCCTGTGCGTCAATGCCAATCACATGCAGTCCCAACACGAATCCGCGCCGATGGGTAATGAGCTTCACCATGCCGATCGAGGGCTGCGATCGCACCTGTTCCCGCTCCGCTAAAGATTGGCAAAAGACCCAAACGTCTTCTCCGTAGCGCTGGCGGGCCTGCTGTTCTGTTAAGCCAACGCGCACCAAGGCTGGACGAGTTGCGATCGCATAGGGAATACCCCAGTAGTTTACGGAATGGTTGGAGAAGAACAGCGCATTCCGCACCGCCAGTTCCGCTTCATACTGAGCGACATGGGGTAGCATATAGCCTCCCAACGCTGCCCCACAGGCATAAATACGGCGATGGGTTGTGCGTAGCTGCGGACTCACCACCAGGCGATGATGGCGGCGTCGCAGCTTCATAATCGGCGCAATGCCACTAAAGTCCGGCCTTTGCCCTGCTGCCACGATTAGGATATCGGCTTGAAGAGTGGTGGCCGTGTCTAAGTTGGGCACTGTCTGAACCGCTTGAGTAGCCAAGAGATGGGTGGATTCTGGCCTGCCATGAGCTGATTTGTCAGCAGCCAATCCGCCAGTTGTCATTTGAGCTAGCCAATCGGGATGTAAGTTGACCTGCACCTGTGGCTGCTCTGTTTGAATAGGCTGGGCCGGGTGAATAGACTGAACAGCTGTCATTGGCATTATCTGAATGCCATCTGCTTCCAGCCACGCCTGATAAGCTTGGGCAATTTCCCGATCTTCCCGATGCAGGATGGGCAACTGTGAGGTCAATAGTGTGACTTGACTGCCTAAATTCACGAAAGCCTGTGCTAGTTCTAATCCGCTCGGATCATCGCCCAGGATAATCACGGATTGGGGATGAGACTGCTGCATCAACTGAGGCAGCGTATCCAGCGTCAGATGGGGCACCGTGGCTAAACCGGGCACATCTGGAATGAATGCCTGTCCACCATCCGCAATTAAGTATGCCCGCGATCGCAAGACACGCCCCTGATCGGGTGAACGGAGAAGAGGAACGGGATCGTCACTTTGACTAGCCTGAATGGCGGCAGGACTGTGGTTGACCAGCACCGAAAGGCGGGGCGATGGCACAAACTCCGGTACACCCGTGATGATGTCTACTCCGGTGGCGATAAGGGAAGCGTGCGATCGCAACTCCATCAGCGAGTCAACGGTCGTGCGTAACTGCTGCTGCATCCAGTTATACTCTGGCGCTTGATGAAACCGCTGACTGGCTGAGACGAACGCTGGTCGATACAGTTCTGCCTCAATCATTTGAACATGCGGCTCAATCAGTGCCACGCGTGCGTCTAGTGCAGCTGCCACCTGCGCGGCATGGCGTCCGGCCAAGGTGCCCCCTAAAATCACCAAGTCGTAGTCCACCATGCTGGTTGCTTATGACTCCCCTGAATGATTGTTATCTTGGTTCGACAGATTGGCTTGACTATTATGCAGCGTTTCATTGAGTCCTGGCGGTGCATTGCGGAAAAGCAGCGTATAAATTTCGGTTGGCATATCTACCTCTGCTCGCTGCAACGCTTCTTTTACGGCTTGGGCAACTGCCGATGTTGTTCCTAAAAATTCACCCCGACGCGAATCAACCCAGAAGCGAATCTCTAAATTGACGGTGCTAGCCGCTAGTTCTTGCACCAGCACTTCAATTGGGCTGTTGGGCGTGCGACCACTAACGCTCCGTACCGCCTGCTCAATGACGCGCTTCGCAGTTGAAATATCAGCATCGTAATCAATACCAACCGTGATGGCACTGCGGCGCTGGGTTGAAGCCGTGTTGTTAATGATGCTAGCCTGAAACACTTCCTGATTTGGGATATAAACCAAGCGGCCATCGTAGGTTTGCATGGTGGTGGCCCGCAGTTGAATCTGAGTAATCGTGCCTTCATAATCTTTAATCACCACCTGATCCCCTAATCGAAATGGCCGCGCTGCTAGCAAAATGACGCCCGAGATATAGTTACTCAATACATCTTTGAGACTAAAACCAATGGCAACGCTGGTCAGTCCCAATGCTCCCAGGAGTGCTCCAAGATTCAATCCGAGTAAACCGAGGGCAATGACGGAACCAACGACCCAAACCGCACCATACCCCAGTCGGCCAATCAATACCTCGGTACTGTGATCCCCCTCTGTCTTTTGCGCCCAAGTGAAAGCACCATAGCGAACAATACTGGCGATGATCCAAGTCAAGAGCACAACAATCAGTGCTCCAATTAAGGCGGGCAAGCGGTCAATTGTATCTTGTAAGAGCGATCGCAATGTTGTCTGCAGCCGTTGAGCCACGTCAATTGCTAAGGGTGGCCGATCAAAGGCTTCGGTTAGCTGTTCGGCCCATCGCTGCGCCAGTTCCTCAACCGAAACGCCAAAATCCTCTGCATCCTGCTGCGTTACCGTCATAATCACTCGATTACGAAGCCGCAGGGTGGCCGTCTGCCCATTTGCCTGCAACTGCACCTCTACAGCCCCTGGATTCTCAGATTGCGCCAGAATGCTGGCGATTCGTCGGTTAATAATTGCCGTGCGAGCTTGAGCGTCAATCGTCGCTAATCCACCCACTTGGAATAGGGGGCGTCCTCGTACCTCCACATCGGCAAAGTATACCCCCTCTCTGGATTCACCCTCTGCTGGGGCTGATCCCGCTGGAGCCGTTAAGGCAGGCGCTAATGCATCACCACCTGTGGCTGGGGCAGCATCTTGAGCGATGACGTTTGGGGATATAACGCAGAGTAGGGCTGATAAAACTGCGATCGCACAATAGAATTTCAGCGAAGCAAAATGGGAAACGAAATGTCGGTGAGCCAGAAACACCTTTTAGGACTTGAGTGACAACAAAATCGGTTCTTAAATTTAATCAGATTATTGGAAAGATAAACAACTAAAATAAGCGACTAAAATCAAATTCTAGCGCAGAAAAAACCAGCTCAACTGCAAATTTGAGCACTAACTACAACAGCATTTTGTCTCAAAAGTGCGATTAGCTTAAGCTAAAGTCAGAAAATAAAAATAGAAATTCATGCACCTACTCAGTGCATGATTAAAAAAAGCTAATTTGTTGATGGCTTGGATGATAGAGTGCCTTGATGATTAAAAAATGATGAATCTCAGAACTATTCTTAAGCTGCAATTTCTAAGTTGCAATCAAAATAGTATTCGAAATTAACTTATCTTCTTGATCTTGGTTTTCAAAAACATCCAGTGCCCAAGAGAAGATCTCTCAGGCACTGGACTGAAGATTGAAAGAAAAAGTCAATCAAGCGTAGCTAAATTAGCTTTTACTTATTTTTCATGTTTTCTTTTACGTCTTCTTTAGCGTGTCGTGCAGAGGCTTCAGTCTGCTTGGCTTTACCTGCTGCTTTATCTTCTGGGTCGCCAGTTACTTTACCGACAGCCTCTTGTGCTTTACCTTCAACGTTTTTAGCGGTAGCTTTCATTCTTTCTTCATTAGACATAATAAATTGCCTCTTTGATTTCTCTACTTCCTAGATTAGTCGTTACGTGTTGAGTGCAACATCCACCATCTGATGGATCAGGTTGGATACATAGTTAGAAACTCTGTTGATGGATGAAGGATTTGATTTCCAGTGAAAAGCTAAATTAGTATCGACTGGACTAATTGCCCAGTCTGCTCTTATAAAGGTCAAGTAAGTACAATATTTTATTTGTTTTGGAAAGTTAAATTCGCAATAACAGCAGTAATACAATTCTGTTAAGCAGATCATTGAATCAGCTAGCTCCCTTTGCCCCTGCATCAGCTCTAGATAATTCGAGATTAATTCGAGATGCTAGTTTTCTGCGTTAGTGGAGCGACTAGTTTATTGACTTAATTTAATTAAGTGAGGCATTAAATTTATGCTTTGGCATGAGGTACAAGTTATTTTTGGGAAGCCGCACGGAGCGCGGCTTCCCAAAAATAACTCCCCCTTGATTAGCGCAAGAAGCGCTATAAGCAGATTTCGGATATTCTACAGGCAGAGGCTGGCGACGTAATGATGGTGACGCTAATGATTTAGCGTAAATGTGGGAATGAGCAAATCAAAAGAATTGAGATCGCAGTATTATCCACGAAGTGCCAAAATTAGATTGCGTATGCGACACTGCTGTCATGCTGTATGACGTTTCCACCATAGTGCAAGGATATGCTCAGGGCTACTTCCTAATGGCGGATGAGCAGGGCAAAAATCTCAGTTGGTACTCCAGCCGTCAGCGCACGCTCATTCCACTGGATCATCGTTTCCGCTATCCCAAGTCCCTGCGCCGAGTTCTAAACCAAGATCGATTCAGTGTCGCCGTTAATCGGGACTACGAAGGGGTACTGGCTGGCTGTGCCAATCGTGATACGACCTGGATCTCAGATGAACTTAAAGAAATTTATCGTGAGCTGTACCGCACGGGGTGGAGCTGCAGCTTTGAAACCTGGCAAGGAGATCACCTGGCAGGTGGCATTTTGGGAATTGTGATCGGGGGAGCCTTCGTCGGTGAATCAATGTTTTACAACATTCCCGAAGGTTCTAAGGTGGCAATGGTTAAGTTGGTCGAACGATTGCGCGATCGCAACTTTCTCCTATTCGATGCTCAAATGATGAATCCTCATCTAGCGCGATTCGGAGCCTATGTTGTAGATGATAATGACTACCAAGCACTGCTCAGCCGCGCCATTCGCCGCACCTGTCACTTAGATTAGACTTTATTGGAAATAAAGTTTTTGGGGTTGGAAATTGTTTTGTAGCGCGGCGAAGCCGCGCTACAAAACAATTTCCGATAAAGTCTATTGAAAACCAGATTAAAACAAAAATAAAAACTGAATGTGCGGCAGGCTCACGCCGTGAGCCTGCCGCACATTCAGTTTTTGTAAAGATTTAGCGGAGTGAAAATCGGCGAACGGCAAACAGGCTGCCGATCAAGCCGACGAAGCTGCCCAAGCCCAAAAGCGAAATTGGTAAGAGAATCATATGCTCCGGCTGTGTTTGTAGACCGTTTGCTAAAAATCTGACGAAATCGGGCTGATCCGTCAAAATTTGATTGATGATTCGCTGTATACCCAAGATCAAGCCCCAGGAAAGGGCTGCACCCACGATACCAAACGTAATCCCTTGCAGGATAAACGGTAAATAAATCCAGCTATTGGTTGCTCCAACCAGCTGCATCACCTCAATTTCGCGCCGCCGCGCCATCACGATCAGACGAATCGTGGTGGTAATAACTGCGATCGCAGTACAGCTCAGCACCGTCGTCACGAGTAAGCTAACCAAACTTAGTCCTTCATTCAACTGACTAATCCGCTCAACGGCTTCTGAGACGTAGAGAACTTCATCCACCCCTTGAATCTGGCGCAGTTTATCGGCCAGGGAAGGAACTTCTTCGGAGGAACGGGCTTTCACCTTCAGCTCATCCACCAGCGGATTACCGTTTAGGTGTTCCGTCACCCCTTCAATATCAGAGATGCCCATCTCGGCAACAAGCTGGTTCCAGGCCAGTTCTTTGGAAACTGGCTCAATCACAGTGGCTTCTGGAAACGTATCAATCATAGGCACAAGCGTATCGGCCTGCACACCGGATTCCAGATAAACCGAAACCTCTAACTGGCTACCAAATTGGTTTAGCAAGCCTTCCAGTTGCCAGGAGGTCTGTAAACTGGTGCCAAACAGAAACAGCAGTACTGTTGTGGTACTGATTGCTGCCCAGTTCATCCAGCCGCCACGCTGTAGTCCTAAAAACGTTTCGCGCAGCAGGTAATCAAATTTGGTCAGCCACTTGAACATACTTCAATCCTTCGTGAACCTGACATATGGTTATAGCGCTCTTTGAGGGGTCTGATACGTTCTGATTCGTAATTTTTCAGGTGTAGCTTACCGATCATGAAACCGAAAGCCAACTGAATCCAAGGATTGTTAACATAAGAATGAAGTCTGTCATTTGCCGTCATACCCGCTATATCTATGACATCTGTAGTCCAAGTCGAAAAAAAGAAGCTCAAGCAACCGCCATTAGAAATTCATCATTTAGGTGATCGCGTGCTGCGGCAGCCTGCTAAGCGCGTTTCAAAAATTGATGATGAACTGCGCACCCTGGTTCGGGACATGCTCCAAACCATGTACAGTGCCGATGGCATCGGTTTAGCTGCTCCCCAAGTTGGTGTGCAGAAGCAGCTTATTGTCATCGATTGCGAGCCTGATGATCCGCTCAATCCGCCCCTAGTTCTCATCAATCCCAGCATCAAGAAATCTAGCCAAGAGCTTTGTACGGGCCAAGAAGGCTGCCTCAGCATTCCGGGTGTCTATCTTGACGTTGTTCGGCCTGAGACCATTGTTGTGTCTTACAAAGACGAAAACGGTCGTCCCCAGAAAATTAAGGCCTCCGGTTTACTGGCTCGCGTGATTCAGCATGAAATGGATCACCTAACTGGCGTCATGTTCGTTGATCGGGTAGATAATGAACTCGCTCTCACTCAAGAGCTAGACAAGTACGGCTTTTCTAAGAGCGACGTACAAAAGGTTCAGTAGGTGTTCAGCGGGTTGCGACACTCTGGCATGTACGAACAAGATGTATGACTAATCTCAAGTCTGGTTGAAAACCCATCATTTATTTTTTGCGAAACGTTTGCTCCGCGAACGTTTCACAAAAAATAAGATCGGCTTCTTATACGCAGACTTGATACGCATTATGTGAGGTCTAAATAGGTTGAGTAGCAGACTGTTCAAAAGTCAGCACATCAATTCCAAAACGCTGACGCAACAGAATCCACAAGGTATGGCTTGCCATTTTAGCGGCAACATGGACACATAGCCCCGCAACCTTCTTCCTGAGCAAGCGTTCCAGGTTGCGTCCGGTATTTTGGACTTCATTGAACACGCCTTCGATGCGTTCGCGAAACTGCCCTAAGAGCCGACTGAAGGCAGGTGGAAGCTGCTGGTGTTGATTGGTTCGCAGGGGGGTAAAGACCCGATTGCCCGTGGTTGTGTACAGCTCATCTTGCCAATCTCCGCCAATAAAGCCCTTGTCGCCCAAAATGTCACATCCGTGGATAAAACACAACACGGCCTCAGCCGCCGCTCGCTCATCCGTATGGGCAGGCACTAAGGCATACACCAACGGCACTCCCGCCAAGGTACTGAGCACCACCAGTTTGTAGCCAAAGTAGTAGAGGTTGCGACTGGCACACCAGCCATAACTGGCACTCCCTGCAAAATCGCTGTGCCGCTTGCTCCGTTTGTATCCCACCACTGGCACAGGTTTAGTATCCAGGAGTAAGGTGCGTTCAAAATGCGCTCCCATCTCTTTGAGCCAAGAGCGCCGCAATTCTTCTAGCAACCCCTCCAGCCTGCGGACTCGACGGTTAAACTGGCTTTGCTTGAGCAGTTTAGGAAATAAACTCAGGTGGTTTGCCCGGATAAAGCCTAAAAACTGCTGTTCGCCAGGGTAGGGAAAATAGTCCATTGCCAGCAACAGGGTCAGTATTTCGCTATCACTGAAGCTCGGTTGCAACACAGGCACTGACGAGACGGGGGGAACCAAATGCCTGCCGTGTTGTTGATACCAATCATCCACCAGCACGTAAATGATCGTGAGTAACGTGGGAGCTTCTACCATGTTCATAGGGAGATTTCAAGAGTTGGTGTAGGTACCTCTATCTTGATATCTCCTTCTTTTTGGCGCTACCGCACCTCACATAATGCGTTTGATATAAACCTCAACAGGGTTAAGACGTGAGTTGAGTGTAGTCAAAATCTACGTCTTGATGATTAATCAAATCCTAGCCTTTCCTCAAGGTAAGGCTAGGATTTATGCTGTATTGTGTTCTGCGTTGAAATTTCGTTTAAATTTTCGTTTAGAGAGCGAGTATAAACCGTGACTCCAAAAAGTGGTGCGTTTTTAGGTCTGTCCTGCGTATCTGCGATCGCAGCTATTGGTTCCATTTTTGAACTCTTTTCTGGTATGCCAGATTTGGGCACTCCAGTCACCAGCGCCATCCTAGCGCTCAGTGTACCGTTGGCTGTCTTTGCATTTTATCTAGCAGTGAAAGACGCGAAAGCTAATCAGCAATAGTCAATCGTTCAGTTGTTGAGCCGTAAACTGTTCCAGCGCATGATTGCTGAGCCAGCCACTACCTTGACGGATTATGCGATCGCAGTTGAGAGTCTGCTGTTCGCACTGCTTTTGCTGCGCTTTGGTCGCGTTGAGGAGTTTTGGTCAGCCGCGTTTTGCAGCGTTAGTTTTGCGGCTTTCTGCGGCGGCACCTATCACGGCTTTGACAAGATGCTGCCCCAAGCCAGCTTAGACTATCTCTGGCGGGGAGTTGTGCTGGCCTTAGCGAGCGCCAGTTTTTGGACGGTTGTCGCTGCCGCTTGGAAAAGTGTCCCTACTTGGCGATGGGGACTAATGGGCTTGGCAGTGCTGAAGCTGGTGTTGGCCCTGGCGCTAAATCAAACAAAATCAGATTTTATTGTGAGTGTGATCGACTACCTCAGTGGATTAGCGATCGCACTTGCCCTGTATATTTGGCAATCTCGCAAACGCTATCTGGCCGGACTGGGTTGGATCATGTCTGGTATCACAACGTCTGGCATTGCCGGGGCTGCCCTGATCGTTCCTTGGCCGCAGTGGATTCACTTCAGTGCTGAGGCTGGATATCATCTGATTCAAATGGTGGGCCTCTATTTTCTTTATCAAGGGATTTGGCGGAACGCTCAGTATCGCTGATTGTCCAAAATATTGTCCAAAATATTGTTCAAAATTCGGATGTATCAGTTTCCGCAACGTCCTACGATTTCACCTATTTTTCAAAGAAGATACATATAGTTTCAGATAAGTAGCTGCATGTAAATAAATGCATATCTAAAAAACCGGGGGAGCGCCCCGCCGGGGCGCTCCCCCGGTTTTTTAGATGCGTTTATTTGTGCCGACCTACTTAGAACAGGTTTACGAAAAGCCTGCCTGATTCGCTGAAGTTACGCAAGCGCAGTCCAGTCCTCAATCATTTCAGACTCATCGTCTCAGGAAAGAGGTTTGGGCTTCGGACAGTTAACCCCCGCTGAGTTTTGGGCATTGTCAATCAACCTGCCATCCGATGGCTGATTTTCGGCTGGCCATAATATCAAGTCGGTGTATAAGACCCCAATTTATTTTTTGCGAAACCTTTGCAGAGCAAAGGTTTCGCAAAAAATAAATTATGGGTTCTCAACCAGACTTGAATATAAACTCTACTGCCCAATCTCCGCATCTTGAATAACAGAACAGAATTGGCTATCCATGAAAATCAATGCACTGGCCCCCTCTTTAATGGCTGCGGCTCTACTGCTGACAACGCTCAGCGCCTGTGGTCAAGACTCCCAGCAGCCCCTCCCATCTGATTCCTCTGTAACGGATTCAACCAATGTCGCTACTGCTCCCGTTTTGGATTGGCAGACGATTTTAGGAGATACCTCCACTCCAGCCAACTGGCAGGTTGAACCCTGTGATGTGCCGACCCTGCTGTGCGTCAAAGCCAATGGTGAACAGGTTGGCACCGTTGAGCGGTTTATCACACCCGTGTCAGAACTAAATGTACCGCTCAATGGCTCAGCCGATGTCCTGCTGCGGAGCTGGGTAGAGAATCACTATGAAACCATTCAGCAAGACCGCGAAACGGGTGACAACACCCTGACCTTTACAACGCAACCGCCTACGGATATCTCAGTCGGGAGCCTGCCGGGATTGCGCTACGGCTTCACGACCACGCAGGCGGACGGCACACTGTTCGATCGCACGTTGGGCTATGTCGCAACCGATGGTGAGTTTTTCTATGTATTCTCGACCAGCGTGATCAATGGCGATCCGACAGGCGGATTTTCGAGCGACACTGCTCTGACCGAATTTGAACCTCACTTCGCTGCAATTGTTGAAGGTCTGAACCTATGAATCGTGCATTTTATGTGAGTCGTCCTCTCATCGGACTGATGCTGTTTGGTTCAGGACTGTTTACGCCTGTGGCGGATGCTGTGCCGTCTGTTTCTGCAAAATCGGAACAGACAGCACAGGAGCAGGTGAGATCGCAACTTTCTGCACAACTACCAGTCCTAGAAGCCCAAGCTCCCACCATTGCTCAGGCTAACACCGTTGATCTGAGCGCTTTACAAAATCATCTGGCAGTTGAAGATTGGCAAGCCGCAGATGCTGAAACGCGCCGCATTCTCAAACCCTGGGTTGATCCCAGCACCAGCTTGTCGAGTACGCCAGTGGCGAGAAACATTCCGCCGGACGTGCTGCGAGAGATTGATCAGCTCTGGTTACAAGCCAGTCGTGGACGATTTGGCTTCAGTGTTCAGCGGTCAATTTGGCAGGAGGCGAAAGCCCAACATCCTGATGATCCGAGTGCGGCTGCCGATACCTTTGGCAAATGGGTGGGCTGGCGGCGGCCTGTGCCTGATGGCAACAACTTTGTCGCACCTGACTGGTTTACTGAACCGGAACTGAATTATTCGCTCGATGCCCCAGTCGGTCATCTCCCTTGGCCAGGGCCAGAGTGGCAGTCGATTTCAAATATGCTGAATGTGCAAAGCTGCGGCAGCTGCATGATCGACGCGATGGATCTCCAGGGTGCGCTATTTAACCGCTACATTCCTGTTCTGCTTGACTATGCAACGACCGTCCTGAGCAATCCCTCCGTTACAACCGGAGGATCATGGCAACAGCCGGATCTTGCCCGCTCAATCGATCTGCGATCGCTGTATCCAGATAATTCCTGCCCCATTCGCACCCAAGCTTCTGCCATCAGTCCCGACAGCAAAATCATTGCCATCAGTAGCTACAGCTATGAGCGAGCCTGTGGTGGCGACTCCAATAACAGCACCTTGGCACTCTGGAATGCGGAACGGGGCAACCGGATTATCACCTTGGTAAGGGGACAGGCAACAGAAGCGTTTTCGGCTCCCAATCTAAATCAGGAGCCTGAAACGGAAGGAACTCGCATCGTTGGTGATGTCGTCAATGCCGTGGCCTTCACCCCTGATAGCCGTTTAGTAGTCGCCGGATTGTCGAATGGCAACATCCAGATCTGGACAACCGATAAGGGTGAAGCCGTACGTACTCTAAGTGGACATCGTTATGCCGTACGTGCGATCGCAATTAGTGCTGACGGGCGAACCTTAGCTAGCGCTAGTTCTGATCAGACGATTCGCATCTGGAATCTACAAACGGGGCAATTGTTACGCACCATTGATCAGATTCATGCGGCTGATGGCGTCGTTCATACGTTACAAATTAGTCCCAATGGACAGCGGGTTGCCGTTGCTACTGCAAACAATACCCTTCAGCTTTTGAATACTCAAAATGGCAATTGGGAGAGGACGTTTGTTATTCGGGCAACCAATCTTTACTCACCGCTGCCGATTGTCTTCAGTCCTGATGGTCGAATCGTCGCAACAGCGGATATAGACAACAGCGTCAAACTTTGGAATGCCACCACTGGCGCACGAATCATCACGCTGAGAGGTCATGCCGAAACCGTCCAGCATTTGGCATTTAGTCCCGATAGCCAACGTCTCGCCAGCAGCGACAGCAAAACGGCTCGCCTGTGGAACTTGCAAACCTATCAGCCGATCCATGCCTTGGATTTAATTCAGTCAGCAGGCCACCCGATCATGCCCGACAACCTGGGCTACGTCAGCTTTAGCCCTAATGGGCAGATCTTGGCTACAAGTTCACTGCTGCTGCTGCTGGTGCATAGCGAACCGATTCCCGGTCAAGGTTTGGCACTTTGGGATGCCAACACCGGACAAGTGATTACCCATATCCATGACGTTGCCCAGTTTCAGTTCAGTCCCAATGGTCAATACCTGATGGCCAACGGCCAAACTATCCAAATCTGGGAGCGCAAATAGATGAAAATTCTGGCCAGTTTAGCGGTTGCGATCGCACTTACGGGCTGTAGTCTATCGGGTGAAATGCCTGCCGATTCAGGCTCTACTGACGCTCCAGCAGATCAGCCGACTTTTGACTCAACCGCTCTGATGGATATGGAACCCAATGTCCAATTTGAGGTAACGGCTGAATCCGGTACTTGTCCCGATACGGTTGGTTTGTGGGAGTTTGGCTGGAGCTTTGAAGGTGGAGCCGAACATACCGTTGTTGTCGATACATCTGCGATCGCATCTCAACCCGCTCAGTTAATAACATCTGAAGCGAAGCGCGTCGTCTATGAAGCAGCGCTTAACCCTGAATTCGCCTCTTGTGTTGGCACCGCTGATTCTGAATACTTGAGCATGTACGACCTCCGCTTTGCCAATGGCAAAGTACAGTTTGATCTGGACTTGACCAATGATGACGGGTTCCGCGAAATTCGCTACGCCGATATTTCCGTCAATCGCCCTTATGTTCACTGGCGAGCTGCTGAATAGCCACATCCATTCAAAACCAAGACAGCGACTCTGTGGGTCGCTGTCTTGGTTTTGACCAGGCTATACGTACCAACTCAATCACGCAGATTCGATGTGATTTTCGACATGCTTCTCAGCGGATGGCTTTAGCCATTCGCCAAATTCTTCGACAAAGCGGTCTTCAAAAATCGTCTGCCGAATCCGCTGCGTAAACCGAATCAGCTCTGTAATGTTATGCAGCGACAGCAGCGTGTAGCCCAGAATTTCCTTCGCTCGAATCAGGTGACTGAGATAGGCTCTGGAGAAATTTTGGCAGGTGTAGCAGGGACAGGTTTCATCCAGCGGCGCAAAGTCTTCCCGAAACTGGGCATTTTTCAAATTCCAGCGTTCACCTTTGACTAGAGCGCTGCCGTGCCGTCCCAAACGGGTTGGGATTACGCAATCAAACAAATCAACCCCGGCTGCGATCGCTTGTGCCATTTCTCGATAGGTTCCCACGCCCATTAGGTAACGTGGCTTGTTCTCTGGCAGAATCGGCGCGGTTGCTTTGACGATTGATTCAATCAGTTCAGCGGGTTCGCCGACGCTGACGCCACCGATGGCATAACCGGGTAAGTCAAAGTCAACTAGTGATCGCGCTGCTTCGGCTCGTAAATCCGGATAAACCCCACCTTGGACAATGCCAAACAGGGCCTGATCTTTGCGATCGTGCGCCGCGATGCAGCGCTTCAACCAGCGATAGGTGCGCTCGGTGGCATCTTCCACTTCCGCCCGACTAGCTGGATAGGGCGGACATTCATCAAACGCCATAATCACGTCTGCGCCGAGCGTATTCTGAATTTCCATCGAGCGCTCAGGCGAGATGTGAATCAGTTGACCATCGCGCGGCGATTTGAAGGTAACACCCTCGTCAGTAATCGTGCGAATGTCGCTGAGGCTAAACACCTGAAACCCGCCGGAATCCGTCAGAATTGGCCCTGACCAAGCCATGAAACGGTGCAACCCGCCCGCCTGCGCCACGATCGATTCACCTGGCTGCAGATGCAGGTGATAGGTATTGGCCAAAATCATCTGAGAACCAGCCGACTTAAGCTGATCCGGCGTTACGGTTTTGACATTGGCGAGAGTGCCCACGGGCATAAACCGAGGGGTTTCCACAATGCCGTGAGGAGTCGTAAACACGCCTGCGCGCGCCTGGGTATGGCGGCATCGCGCTTGTAGAGAATAGGAAAAAGAAGAATTCAATATACGGTCAGATAACGCAGAGGAAACAGGGCAAAATTCTAGACTTAGATGTCACGCAGTGCAAGTTTTGAGAAACTTGCCTAAAAATATTCCACAGAAGAACGTGCCAAATCTTTGGGGTAGGTTTAGCCGTAGATAATGATGCTTAATCAATATGGGTTAATCAAACCTGCCCGTACCAAGCCTTTCCAGGTCAGACCTGCTAAAAAGAGAAATTATCGTCGTCGTCGATGCAAACATCCCAGTTTGCCGAGAGGACTTCGGCCACGACTGCTTCTAATGCGGCAGTGTTGATGTCACGATTAGCGTGATCTTGTATGGGGTTAGAAAGGGGAATCAGCTTCAGTCGGCGCTGGTCTTGAACGAGGTCGAAACAGCATTGCCCAGTTTCTGAACGGGTTAGCTCTAGGTAGTCGAAGCTATGGACGTTAATGTAGAGCGTCTGATTTGCTACCAGAGTGGATTGACAGGGATCAGCATAGACATCTAGGATAAAGCCCTCACCTTTGCTGAGAGTTGTGTCCTCTTCTAGATAAGCGTACTGCACTCGGCTGAGATCCGATAGGAGTCGCTGCATATCTCGTTTGCTGACAACGACGCCAGAATCAACAATACAGGGAGCTGGGAATGATCGATTGGTTGGGAAACGATTATAGCTCATAGAAGAGGCCCTAATAAGTGAGGCTTCGATTTACGCCGAAGGTACAGTCAACAGGTTCATAACCGCCACACGAAAGCAAGCAGCTTTCATGCAATATCTTATGCACTACATTCATCATGTGTAGATTCATCTACAATTCTGGCAGCTAATGAGTCTATGCGCCAACCGAAGTCAGAATATGCTGCACAGCAGTTGGCCATCGGCTCTGCTATATCTGCCAAGCGATAAGCAATGCTCTGAACTGAACAACGGCGGTAATAGACCACGCTTGATGGGCATAAATGCTCACCGCTTTCAGTCTAGGCATGCTGCGCGAATCAACCAGACGTAAATCAGGATTGAATAACTCATTCTTTCTAGTTCTAGCCTAACCTAGTTCAGGAAGAATGAATCAAGCAGAATGATTTACTCTCAATCAGCCTCACTAGAGGATTGATTTGAATCGTGGTTGTGCAGCGCAAAAGTGTCACATAAAATACATTCCTCTATCATAGTTGGATCTGTTGGCTGTTGGCGAGTCTATAATTCCAGGTCTAGATCTTGCAAAAATCTGAATATTCAAGGTTGTGTTGACTATGAGTAGCCGATTGCCACCGGGCGAACGTAAGATGCTGCAACTTCGGCAGATGTGGATAGTGGTTCAGATCTGGCTGTTGCAATTGTTGGCTACTTTCCTGGGTGCGATCGCATTTTATACCTGCATTCCCATTCCCGCTAAATGGCCGATTTTATTTCAGGGAATTGCCCGATTTGCGCCTTTAGTTGGGACTTTGATTGGTGGTGGATTGGCCGGATTGAATTGGCTCTTGATTCGCTGGGGAATTCCAGATCTGACGCGCTGCGTGATGCTGGTTTTACTGTGGCTGGCGGTGACGGGGGGACTGCACTTGGATGGTGCAATGGATACGGCTGATGGCTTAGCAGTACAAGATCCCAATCGTCGGCTTCAGGTGATGAGCGATAGCGCCACGGGCGCATTTGGTGCAATGGCCGCTGTTGCAATTCTGCTCCTCAAAGTTGCTGCACTGTCGGATTTGCATCTCTCAGCTAACTTTGCCCTAATTGTGGCGGCTGGCTGGGGTCGCTGGGGTCAACTGGTTGCGATCGCACGCTTTCCCTACTTAAAAGCAGAGGGCAAAGGGGCATTTCACAAAGCGGCAATCCGCTCGGTTTGGGACATTGTGCCGGGATTTTTGCTGCTAATTACTATCAGTGGTGTGCAGATCTGGCTTGATCCGTTCCTCTGGCGTGAGGCTGTGGGAGCGGCTCTAGCAGGATTTGCGATCGCAATTTTGACCGGAGCCTGGTTCAATCGCCAACTGAGTGGTCACACCGGGGATACCTACGGAGCGGTCGTTGAATGGACAGAAGCCCTGCTCTTAGGTGCGCTGACCGTATTTTAGACAGTTAACAAGTTGAGACATGAGGGGTCGAGACATTCACGAGATCCAACATTGGAACGTTTAAATGTTTGAACGTTCCAACGTCTAAACAGCTAGATCTCGTCCTTTTGCGCCCTACGCCTCACCACCAAATTTCTTAAAACTCCGACACAATCTGATCCCGCTCGGCATCGCAGTCTCGCGCTTGACCGTCCACATTAAGCTGAGCCCGACAATATTCCCAAGCTAGTTGTCGAGCTGTTGCATAGGGCAGTTGATTGAGCTTCTCTATTGCGGTGGCAAAGTACTGGAGACTTTCGGGATAGTTGTTCTGCCGCACCAGGATTTGAGCTTTGAGATAGTGCAATTCTGGATTATCTGGAGCCAGTTCTAAAGCCCGATTGATTGCGGTCATAGCCTTGTCCTGTTGACCTAAGTCGCGATAGCCCACAGCAATTCCGCGCTGAGCTAGATAAGCAGGTGAGGCATAGTTTTCTAGACGTGCGATCGCATCATTGGGATCGGAAAACGGCAAGTTAACCGCCAGCATCAAATCCATGTAGCCCCGCAGCAAATTCAGTTCTGGATCGTTAGGGTCAATCCGTTCTGCTTCATCAAGATGATTAAACACCCGCTGCAGTTTAGACAACGCGACAGGTGTGCCACGCACGGCCCCCTGCGTCACAAACGCATGGGCTCCTTCTAGAAAATGTCCGGCAGCGACGTAAATATTGCCCCGCAGCGGATCGGTTTCAAGCATGGCCTCGGCGGTTGTCCGCGTTTTGGTTGCCTGTTCTGCCATTGCGTCCCAGTCTTCGCTCAGGTAGGCAAATGCCGCTTTCATGGCGTGGGATAGCGGTTCGCTCTCATCTGCAGACTGGAGTGCCTCGCGAGCAGCCCGATAATCGCCGTCTTGAAATAGAGCATTAAAGGCTGCCTCCGTCCCCGCATCAATATTGCGTGGGGCATCCGTTCGAAAGGGATCGGCTGACCAACCTGCCCCAGCAATCGCGGTAACTGCGATCGCAGAAGTTGCGATCGCAGCAATGGATCGTCGTACTCTTTGGTACCAACGCTGGCGTGACTGAAAACTATGGATCGGCGGAGTTGATACTGGCTGAGCGGAACGAACCGAATGTAAAACCATGATTGAAAATCGCCTCTGAATATCGAACAAGGACAATTTGCGCTTTGCCGTTTGACGGATCGCTTTCATATGGAGTTCCAAGCGTTCCAGAACCATTGTGCCAAACTCTCCACGTGATACCCAGTGATACTCATACTGATGATGGGTTTGAGATCAGCATGCACAGAAGAAATTAACCAACCTGGTAGTTTTCCAACTGGATTGCGGCACTATAAAAACAGGCACCAATCAATTTTTGACGCTCAACCTGCTTTTTAACTCTGAACTTGCTGAATGCTACACCTCAAAAATGTTTCCTATCATCCAACGGCTACCCCAAATCCAATTCTCAAATCTATCAGCTTAGATTTGGCTCCACAGCAAATGGGATTAATCGTCGGGCCAAGTGGATCAGGTAAAAGCACGCTGTTAGAAATATTATCTGGGTTGGCCAACCGCTCTTCCGGCGATATTCTTTGGCGTAGCCAGGAACTTGATAGCGAACATTTACAGCAATTAGCTGGATTAGTCTTTCAATTTCCAGAACGGCACTTTTGTGGTGGCACGATTCTAGAGGAACTGCGGCTTGGTCATCCAGAACTCAAGTCCGAGCAAATTTATCAAGCCCTGCGCGAAGTCAGCCTCGATCACCTATCGTTACAAACGCCACCCCATCTTTTAAGCGGTGGACAACAGCGGCGACTGGCACTTGCTGTTCAACTCATTCGCCAACCCTACCTGCTGCTGCTGGATGAACCAACCGCTGGCTTAGACTGGTCAATTCGCCGTCAGCTCATTCGCTTGCTTGCCAAGTTGAAGAAAAACTGGAGCCTGCTGGTGGTTTCTCATGATCCAGAAGAACTCGTTGGCATCGCCGATCGCTACTGGCGGCTCAATCACGGCGTTCTCACCGAGGCCAGCGAAGGTTTGCCCACATCACCCCAGACAGTTGCATAGAGTTCCTGCCACTCGTAAAGCACTTGGCAATCTTGCACTGTTTTGCACGTCCTATTGCACTTGAAAGGTTAGTTAGGGCATCAGCTATTTTTGAAACCCTTGCACAGCAAGGGCTTCAAAAATAGCTTCCTACTCAACCATCTCGTTTGCTGCAATATACTGCACTGCATAACTGGAAACACTAATAGAGGTGTCACCGTACTGCGATCGCACCTCTATTAGTGTTTCCATAGCCTCTCTACATGAGTCGCTTTACATGAATGCTTTACAAAAGAGCATGAAATGATACGCGGCACCGCTGCACAACAATTCACGCAGGCAGCTCAATCCAAACGTGAAAAATACGGATTTTTTGAAAAACAAAGGCGACTTATTTACATTTGTTCATGAAATTAATCTTCCTTCCCCACGTGATGGCGAGCTTAGAGATCCGCCTAGAGTGATTGATGAGAGGTGCATTGACGACTTCTTATGATCTGAACAGCGTTTTGACAGCAGCTTGACCAATTCTCTAATGTAAAGAATATGTTACAAGACAAGACATGCTCTAAGCTGCCAAAAGCCTTATGTGCAAACGTGCTTGAGCTTTCGCTACACCGCTTGATACAACTTAATAACTCGTAATGGATAAAGGCTGTATCGCATTGTATAAAGATTAGCGAAGGGTACAAATGGCAGGCAAAGCCTAAATAAAATGCTGTTTTACCTGGGGTTCCGGCCTTCTCATAAAAATGTTAATTTTTCTCAGGTTTTTTAAGAAAAGAGTCTTTACCTCTGTTCTAATAGTCAAAGTGCTGAGACCTGAGCCAATTTCAAAGAGATAGGTTATCGGAGTCTCCAGCGTTAAGGGTAGGAGTGGATGCCTACCCGAGCCTTCCACCAAACTTAACGACAGATCCTTTTATGAGAATCTGTTTAACGATAAGTTTGGATTTTCAGCTCAGCTAGATTCTGATTTATTAAAAGCACACTCAACCAAGCAAGTAGGAGATTGAGTTCATGTTAGATGCATTCGCCAAGGTTGTTTCCCAGGCTGACGCAAAAGGTGAATTCCTCAGCGGTGCTCAGTTTGATGCACTTCAGAACATGGTCAAGGAAGGCAGCAAGCGCCTTGACGTTGTTAACCGTGTAACCAGCAATGCTTCCACGATCGTTGCTGATGCAGCTCGTGCATTGTTTGCTGAGCAGCCCCAACTAATCCAGCCCGGTGGTAACGCTTATACCAACCGCCGCATGGCTGCTTGTCTGCGTGACATGGAAATCATCTTGCGTTATGTGACCTACGCCATGATGGCTGGTGATGCAAGCGTGCTTGATGATCGTTGCCTCAATGGTCTACGTGAGACCTACCAAGCTCTAGGTGTTCCTGGTGGTTCTGTTGCAACTGGCGTCAGCAAGATGAAAGATTCTGCTGTTGCAATTGCTAACGATCCCGCTGGTATCACTCCTGGTGATTGCAGCGCGCTGATGTCCGAATTGGCTAGCTACTTCGATCGCGCAGCTTCTGCTGTTGCATAGTAGTCACGTCGTTCCGGCTCAAATTAGTCTGAACGAGCTTTATTGCCCTACTTATATATAGATACGTATAAGCAGGCAATAATCTCAACACCTTTTTGCACTAGGTCAAAATTCAAGCACTAGGGAGATTTTTAAACAATGAAGACCCCGATTACTGAAGCAATTGCTGCTGCGGATACTCAAGGTCGTTTCTTGGGTAACACCGAGCTACAAGCTGTTAATGGTCGTTTTGAGCGTGCTGCTGCTAGCATGGAAGCTGCTCGTGCTCTGACCAACAACGCACAGAGCCTGATTGATGGTGCAGCAAATGCTGTTTACCAAAAGTTCCCTTACACCACCTCCATGCAGGGTTCTCAGTACGCTTCTAGCCCAGAAGGTAAGTCCAAGTGCTCTCGTGACATCGGTTACTACCTGCGCATGGTTACCTACTGCCTAGTAGCTGGTGGCACTGGCCCCATGGATGAGTACTTGATTGCTGGTCTCGATGAGATCAACCGCACCTTCGACCTATCTCCTAGCTGGTATGTTGAAGCTCTGAAGCACGTCAAGGCTAACCACGGTCTAAGCGGCCAGGCTGCTAACGAAGCTAACACCTACATCGACTACGCGATCAACGCACTCAGCTAGTTGATGTTCTAGCCCGGGAGGGTAGGCAAGTGCTGGCAAGTGGGTCGCAGTTGCTTATCTTTCCGGGCATTGTTGTATCTATTCGTTGGCGATTCGCTGTGGGCGGCTGCGCTTGGAGCGAGATCGTCATTTGACTGGTACCTTGCTGTGTTTAGAGGGAGTAGGTAGATGGCCGTTACAGCAGCAGCTTCCCGATTAGGCATTTCTGCGTTTGATAGTGCCGCGCGGATTGAGCTTCGCCCGAATGCTACGGTTGAACAAAAAGAAGGCGTGATTCGGGCCGTATACCGTCAGGTGCTCGGCAATGACTATCTGATGAAATCGGAACGCCTGGTTAGTGCAGAATCGCTTCTGCGCGATGGCAGTATCACGGTACGAGAGTTTGTTCGTGCCGTGGCCAAATCGGAGCTATACAAAACTAAGTTTTTCTATAACAGTTTTCAAACTCGCCTAATTGAGCTGAACTATAAGCATCTATTAGGACGGGCTCCTCATAGTGAGGCTGAGGTGATCTTCCACCTTGACCTGTATGAGACCCAAGGATATGACGCTGAAATCGATTCCTACATTGATTCAGAAGAGTATCGTAACGCATTTGGCGAAAATGTCGTGCCCTTCTATCGGGGATTTGAGTTCCACACTGGTGCTCAAACCACTGAGTTTAGCCGGATGTTCCGGCTCTATCGGGGATATGCGACGAGTTCCCGTGCGCAAGCAGAGCGCAATAATTCTCGCTTGGCTCGGGAATTAGCAAGCAACACTGCTTCCAGCATTGTTAACCCAACTCAAGGCGGTAGTGGTGCGTATTATCGTGCTACTAACGATGTACCGCCGGTTAAGGCTTTAGGTGGTTCCTATGGTCAGAGCGGTCGGGTATATCGGATTGAGGTTGCAGGTATTCGTCAGCCGGGTTATCCGGGCGTTCGTCGGAGCAGCACGGCTTTTATCGTGCCTTACGAGCAACTTTTGCCGAAGCTGCAGCAAGTTAAGCGGGCAGGCGGTACGGTTGTAAGCGTTAATCCTGCTTAATCATTTTTCGTCTATCGGCAGTGAGCTAGCAAGGGCTCGCTGCCGATTCATGCATCAAGAAATCCCTAAAACTTATTTACTTCAGCGCAGCGTGGCTGATTCAGATTCACCGATTGGCTACGGTCGTATTTCCACGGCAGGTCTAAAGACTTGCTCTGAGTGCATTGGTGGGTATACATCGGTGGGCAAAGTTGATGGTTGATAGTTGGCTGCGCCAAAGAGTACGCAAAGGAGAAATGTATGTTTGGTCAAACTGCTGTAGGACGGACTGCAAATACGTCGTCTGGTGCGCGGATGTTTCGCTATGAAGTGCAAGGCCTCCGTCAAAGTGATGAAACGGATCAAAATGCTTATCCGATTCGTCGCAGTGGCAGTATTTTCTTGACGGTTCCCTATAACCGGATGAATGAAGAGATGCAGCGCATTAATCGGATGGGCGGCACGATTGTGAATATCACGCCGTTGGCTGGTGCAGCCGCGGCTCCTGCTAAATCGTCTAAGTCTAAATCTTCTGACGAATAGTTTTTTTGGTGACTCGTTAAGCATTGGATTTCTTCATGTCGGATATGGAATCTTCAACTGATCGTCCTATGGATACGGCGGCTGAACAGCTGACGGTTGAACAAGCGATCGCAAATCTCCGACATGAGGATACGAGTCTCCGCTACTATGCAGCGTGGTGGCTGGGCCGATTTCGAGTTCAGGAGTCTGCGGCAGTTGAGGCGCTGATTCAGGCCTTGGGTGACAAAGACGATCGAACTGAATTGGGCGGCTATCCCCTGCGGCGCAATGCCGCGCGGGCGTTGGGCAAGCTTGGGGATCAGCGGGCAGTAACTGGTCTGATTGAGTGCTTGAGTTGCGAAGATTTTTATGTGCGTGAGGCAGCGGCTCAGTCTTTGGGGGCATTGGGTGATCGGCAGGCTGTTGCGCCGCTAATGGCGCTAATTGCTGATGGTTTAGCGGTTGCCGAGCGAGTTCCTGGACAGCCTCATCTGGTTCAGCCTTGTGAAGCGGTACTCGAAGCCCTGGGTGCTTTGAAGGCGACCGAAGCTGTTAATTTGCTGCGCCCATTTTTGGATGCGCCAACGGAACGGGTTCGCTATGCTGCAACTCGATCGATGTATCAGCTGACGGGTGAGGCTGAGTATGGTGAGCAATTGGTGGAGGCGCTGAACGGTCGTGACTTGCAATTGCGGCGGGTAGCTCTATCTGATTTGGGGGCGGTAGGCTACATGCCTGCTGCCGATGCGATCGCACAGGCGGCAGTGGAAAGCAGCTTTAAGCTATTTTCGCTCAAAGGTTTGCTAGATGCCGATTTGCGGCGTAGTGGCTTTGTGCAGCAGCGCCAACTGTCAGATGATGCCCGTCGGGTGATGCCGCTGATGGATGATTTGCTCTAGGTGCTATTGGTACCTGGTTTTGGAGCATAAGGTAACTGACTGGGTTGGTAAGTGATTAGTTGATGGGGGCGATGTTTAGAGTGCGATCGCACCTGTCACCTAATCAATCCAACACCAGACGGATGCAAACCCTCGCTTTTTCTCTCATTTCTGATTGCTGCAAACTGTTTGGCTAACGAATGGATACTCAAACCCCTAATCAACTGATTCGTGCGGTTGATGAGGCCGATTCTCCCGAACGGCTCATTGCGGCGGTGAAAGCGCTGGCAGATGCTCAGCTTGAATCGGGCGTGGAAACGCTGATTCGGGCACTCGGATTTAATAATCCGGGAGCGGCTGTCATGGCAATGAAGGGATTGATTCGCATGGGGCCACCCGTTGTGCCGCATCTGCTGGCGCAGATTGATGACTACAACTATGGTGCTCGCTCCTATTCCATTCGTGCTTTAGCTGCGATCGCAGATCCACGCGCCTTGGATATTTTGCAAAAAGCGGCGGCTACCGACTTTGCACCCAGCGTTCGGCGGGCCGCCTCAAAGGGATTAGGCTTAATCACTTGGTCGAGCCTGCTGCCGGAGCAGATTGCCGATCGTCAGCAGCAGACGTGGGAAACGCTGCAGCAGGTGATTCAGGATGCTGATTGGTCAATCCGCTATGCAGCCCTATGCGGCATGACTGGACTTGCGATCGCAGCTCATGCACCGCAGTTGAGAACTGCAATTTGCCAAGCTCTAGCGGAAACCACGGCTCAAGACAATGAGTTGGCGGTGCAGGCCCGTGCTCAGTTTGCCAAAGAGATGATCGAGTCGGCACCGGAATAACTGCTGAACCGCTGCTACTAAATCTAGCTCCCAACAGCAGAAGCTGCATGACATCAGCTAAATCGCCTAGTTTTCCATCGGCCCAGTTTCTCCATCGATTGATTCGTTGATTTACAGGATTTAAAGACTATATGGCTATTCCTCTACTTAACAACGTACCGACAACCCAGAACCATCGGGTCTCGGGTTACGAAGTACCCGATGAAGATACTCCCTTGGTCTATCGTCTGACCGACGTGAGTTCTGAATCCGAGGTAAACGATCTGATCTGGGCGGCCTATCGGCAAATTTTCGGTGAGCATCTCATTCTAGAAAGCAATCGCCAAGTTGCACTGGAATCTCAGCTCCGCAACCGCTCTATCTCCGTTCGCGAATTCATTCGCGGCTTAGGTAAGTCAGATGTGTATCGGGAACTGGTGAGCGACACCAACTCCAACTATCGCCTGGTCGATGTAACGTTTAAGCGCTTTCTAGGTCGGGCAACCTACGGTCAAGATGAGCGCATTTCTTGGTCAATTGTGATCGCAACCCAGGGGCTGCACGGCTTCATTGATGCCGTAGTAGACAGTGATGAATATCGGCAAAATTTTGGTAACAACATCCTGCCCTATCAGCGGCGGCGGTTTGATGGTCGTCCCTTCAACCTTGTGACTCCCCGCTACAGCGACTACTGGCGCAACAAAGAGCTCCAGAATGCGGGTCGTTCCTACTACCAGGCTCGTCAATATCGGTCTGGGGATCTGGATCGAGCCGTGGTTCGTCAAGCCATTCCGGCTAACTTCTTGGCGATGGCTAGCCGTGTGCTACCCCAAGAGCGTAACTATCAGCGCACGATTGCCAGTGTCACATCCCAGATTAAGACCCTCAGTATTCCGGATACCAGCCATACCAATCAGCAAGGACAGCGCCGTATTCAGCCGACCCGCACATCGCTGCCCTACGACTATATTCCAGGTGTGGAAAAAGTTTAGGTTTGCTAGCTCGATGCAGTCATCGAGCTGTATCTCGATGTTTTAAGGAAGATTAGAGGAATATCTGTATGACACTGCCCCTTTTAGCCTATAGCCAAACAACCCAGAACCAGCGGGTTGATGGCTACGAAGTGCCCAACGAGGATAGTCCCTGGATCTATCGCTTAGAAGACTGCACGGATAACTCCGATGTAGAAGCGTTAATCTGGACGGCGTATCGTCAAGTGTTCAGCGAACATGTCATTCTTAAGAGCAGCCGCCTGCCGGATCTAGAGTCTCAGCTTAAGAATAATGCGATTACGGTGCGCGACTTTGTCCGTGGCTTAGCGAAATCGGATGTTTTTCATCGGCTGGTGGTAGAGACAAACTCCAACTATCGAGTGGTTGAGATTTGCCTGAAGCGTCTTTTGGGTCGTGCGCCCTATGGCAACGACGAGAAAATTTCCTGGTCGATTGTGATTGCCACCCAGGGTCTGGACGGTTTCATAGATGCGCTGTTGGATAGCGACGAATATCTCAGCAACTTTGGTGAGAACACCGTTCCCTATCAGCGGCGGCGGTTCAACGAGCGCCCATTTAATTTGGTCACGCCTCGCTATAGCGACTACTGGCGCGATCGCTTAGAAGCGTCTCGCTACAAGTGGGGCGACGTGCGCAACTTCCTCGACATGGCCAAGGATGTTTATGTGAAGCCTGTTACTTATCAAACGGTTCGCACTGACAACATCAAGATTCCTGATACCACACGGGAAACCAAACCCGAAGGTGTTTTGGCATCGATTAGCTCCTCTGCGAGTTTCCCAGTGCGCTAATCACACGCTTAATGTTGGGCAGTTTTCAAAAGACAGTCATGTTTCGTTCTGTGAGTTTAATCACAGAACGAAACATGACTTACTACCCTTACTTAGCACTGCCAAACTAGCGAATTTGGCCCAAATCGTGGCCCAGTTTAAGTACAGCCAACGTAGATTGATCTCATAGATTGACAGCTCCGGAATTTTATATTCAAACGAAGGAGAGTCAGCATGACTATACCCGTATTGGAGTACAAGCCTGCTACTCAAAATCAGCGCGTTGACAGTTTTGGCACTGTCGATACTCATGGGGATGTCCCTGTTGTTTATCGACTCGATGATGCGAAGCATGTAGATGAGGTGGATGCCCTGATTCGGGCTGCCTATCGGCAGGTCTTCCATGAGCAGGAAATGCTGCATTTTAATCGTCAAATTGCGTTAGAAACTCAGCTCCGCAATCGCGCGATTTCAGTGCGCGATTTCATTCGGGGATTGGCAAAATCTGAGCGGTTTTATGAGCTGGTCGTTGCGCCCAATAATAACTATCGCTTAGTAGAAATATGCTGTAAGCGTCTGCTGGGGCGGGAACCGTATGGGCGGGATGAGGAAATTGCCTGGTCAATTCAAATCGCATCGTTGGGCTGGGCAGCTTTTGTGGATTGGCTACTGGATAGCGACGAATATATCCGCACCTTTGACAAGGATACGGTGCCGTATCAGCGGAAGCGATTTGCTGAGCGCCCGTTTAGCTTTACACCACGCTATGGGGCTGACTACCGCGATCGCATGCCAAAACCAGATCCGCGTCGATTACAATCGCTGAATCGTGCTGGCTTTGAGCCGTTTGGCCAATTTGAACCTTATGATTGGCAAACGATTTTGCAGCGTACCAATGGGTCTCGGTTGGCGGCTGTTTTGGTATCGGTGGTTGGCATCATCACCGGATTGCTGGTGCTGGCCTCGGTAACAGGCAGTTTGGGCGGCTAATTTGTCTAATTTGAACGTGCGATCGCACCAAAGACACGCGATAATAAGCCCAAAGCTATTTTGAACACTAGTTTTTATCCGTTGCTGTTTCAGATAATCAGAATTAGAGACATCCACAACAGTTACTAGTGTTCCTCTTTTTTTACCTGAGGTTGTTAACTCATCGTTCATTTATAAGGGAGAAAAATCGCATGGCATTGCCACTGCTTCAATATCGTCCAACGACTCAAAACCAAAGGGTAGAGAGCTTCGGCAAGGCGGATCTGAACGAAGATACCCCCTATATCTATCGGCTCGAAGATATGCCGAATAATGATCGCATTGAAGAAGTGATTTGGGCATCCTATCGCCAAGTCTTCAGCGAGCATGAAACCCTGAAGTTCAACCGTCAAATCACCCTAGAGTCACAGCTCCGGAATCGTGCAGTCTCTGTGCGGGACTTCATCCGTGGACTCGCCAAGTCTGAGCGTTTCTACGAAACCGTTGTTGCCGTGAACGACAACTACCGCTTAGTTGACGTATGCCTGCGCCGCTTCTTGGGTCGTGCAGCTTACAACCAAGATGAGAAAATCGCTTGGTCGATCAAAATTGGGACGCTGGGCTTCCACGGTTTTGTTGATGCTCTGCTCGATAGCGACGAGTACACCGAAGCGTTTGGTGAGAATACTGTTCCTTATCAGCGCAAGCGGATGGAAGGCCGTCCCTTCAATCTCGTTACTCCTCGCTACGGTGAAGACTACCGCGAGATTGCAGGTACCACCAAGACCGATTGGCGCTTTGTTATCGAGAAGTTCTACTCCGCTAAGTACCAAGAGCGGATGATGAGCGAAGGCGATCCGCGCAAGTTCAAGGCGATGGCATCTTCTATCGGCGCACGCGGTAACTATGGTTCTCGTGTATCGGCCTATCAGATTGACTATCTGAACAAGGTGCCCAAGCGGCGCTAAACCGCTAACTCACGGCTATATTATCTATAACTCGTTCTGCTCTGGGAGCTGGTTCATAGATTTATAGAATAGCGTGAATTCAATGAATCGCTGGGTTTAGATTTTGTCTGGTAAAACTGCGTGAGGCTCTGGCTTTACCTTGTTTTTCAGGTTTGATCCAAACCCAGCGATTGTTTTTGAAAGCTAACCTCTGTGGATAAAAAGAAGCGACCATTGGTCGCTTCTTTTGCTAGGTGACACGGCTCCAGATAGCCAATCCGCCCCCGCGACCTCTGGCGGCAAGTAGGGTGTCGCTGATGTAGAAGAAGTTAAAAAACGGCAGCTTGGCAATGGGCTGTTGGGCAAACGGCTGATCGGAGCGCGCTTTGTTTTGCATGTTGCCCTGGTACAGCGACTGTCCGAAGAGCCGAAGCTGCATTTGGGTAAAGTCAAAGGCGACAAGATTTTTGCGATCGCGCCTGGCAGGGCCATTCACCTTAAACGCCAGTGGGCCAAGTCGGAGCTGATTGCCAATTGCGATCGCAGACTGTTCTGAAGCTGAACTAGCTGAATTCTGAGTCTCAGACGGTTGAAACTGAATCTGCGCGGTCACGAATTTGGGCACATAAAATCCTCGCCCTTGTATTGTGCCTGCCTGCCTGCGAGATTTTTGATTCGCGACAAACCGCAGCCGCCATTTGCCCAAAATGTCTGCTGATTCATAGGTGGTGGACTGTTTCTTGGCCACTTTCTCAAGCTGGACAAGCGCTTGCACCACGGCTTTCGCGGGTGGTCGAGAGCGGGACTGGTTAGTGTAATAGGCCGCGACCTGGTTGAGAACTGCGATCGCAGCATCAGTCGGCGCGACTTGCGGATCATGCGATTGAATCATGTTGCTCTGTTACTCAAATATTTAGCTATTTTCAATCCGGTAGCCTTCCATAGGCTATTGGTTTGTCAACGTCGTTTTGGTGGGTTTTGATGGTTGATGTGTCGCACTTTGCGCGACATATCAACCATCAAAACTGATTTGATACAGCACTATGGTTTAAGGTGATGCAGCCTAGTAAATCCCCTATTCGTCCCAAAAGTCGTCGAGATTAAAGCTATTGGCGGCAGCTTGAATTTCCTGAAAATAATCTGTTTGGGTAATTTGCGCTACGTCCCGTTCCCGTTTCTGATGGTCGATTTCGATTTGCAATTCTTCCAGTTGGCGTTTGAGGTCGCGCTCTTTGCGTTTGCGTTCGGTGATGTCCTGCACGATGCCTTCATAGTAGAGCAACGTCTCGCTATCGTCATAGACGGCGCGGGCATTTTCTGATAGCCAAATGATGACTCCATCGGCACAGTAGGCTTGATATTCAAACCCTTCAACCTGTCCGGCAGTTTCGATCTGCTGGCGAAACTGCTGATATGCGATCGCATCGACGTAGATCTGTTTGCTGATGTCAGTGATCTGCTCCACCATATCGAGCGGTGAGGAATAGCCGTGAATACGGGCCATTGCTGGGTTAACGCTGATATAGCGGTGAGCGGGACTGGACTGAAAAATCCCTTCTAGTGCATTTTCGTAAATGCTGCGATATTTTTCCTCGGCAATCTGTAGCGCCTGCTCAACTTCCTTTCGCTCAGTAATGTTGCGCACAATGATGAGCACTTCGCTCTCGCACAGGGCAACCATGCGAACTTCTTCAATCCGGCGACCTTGAGCGGCTTGAAGCCGCTGTTCATAAACTTGAATTTTCCCGGTGGTGAGCGCTTGCTGAATATAATGCATCCACTCATTGGCCAGTTCTGTCGGTAGACATTCATGCACCGAGCTGCCGACTTTGAAATGATTAGCATTATGGATCTGAGTGCGGCCTTCGCCTTGAATATCGGGATACAGACCGTCCTGGCGGACTCGAAGCAACAGGTCAGGCATTGCCTGCACCAGAGCCCGATTGGTCGCTTCACTGTCCTGCAAATTGGTAAACGATCGCTGGAGCTGCTGTGCCATGCTGTTAAATGAATTGGCGAGAGCTTCTAGCTCATCCACACCTTTGACCGTGACCGTTTGATCCAGGTTGCCATTGGCAATCTGCCGAGACGCTTGGTCAAGCTTGAGAATTGGTCTTGCCAGCCAGCGGGAGGTGTGTAACCCTAACCAGATGGCAACCAAAAGTGCGATCGCACATAAAAAAATGGTGATGCGTGTATTCTGGTGAATTTGCCCCATAAAGTCGGCTTCCGGCACCACCACGACAATCAGCCAATCCAGCCCCCGGCCATCGTTGAAGGGTAAGACCTGCAAGAACTGGCGCTTGCCATCAACCGTAAAATCAAGCTGCTGCGATCGCTGAATATTGTTGAGATTGCGAAACTGCTGATTCAGATACTGGGCCGCACCTCGAACCAAGGGATTCTCGCTTTCCACAGCCTCACGCCGCCGAGCTGCATCGTTGCTACCAATCAATAAATCTTCTGCGGTTGATGTGGACACCAGCGTGCCTGAGCGTTCGATAATAAACGTTTCGCCCGATTCGCCAACCTCCAGCGTCCGCAAAAAGCGGCTCATCTCCTCCGGCAGAATAAAGTCCGTGGCGCAGACGCCGATGAAGCCATTGCCAAATTCTTCATAGACGGGCAGACTGGCCGTAATTGTCGGCAGTTGCGTGTCGAAGTCCAGATAGATATCGCTCCAGGTTGGCCCACCTGCGGCTTTGGCGGCTGTGTACCACGGGCGCACTCGCGGATCAAAGGGACGGTCGCCTGTGCTGAGCAGATAGGTGCGATCGCCCGTAATATTCATCCCGTAGTAGTTGGCGATATGATCGGTCGAATCATTGTAAATCACCAACTGGAGCGATTGATCCGTCTCGTTGCGCCCCACACCCAGAAAGGAACCGTCGATGTCCGTCGCGCAGTAAATCAGATTGGTATAGGAAAAAATCTTGGCTTGCTGCCAAAACTGATGTTCTCCAGTGGCGCGACTGATATCAATGTCGCCCTTGAAGACAGAGTTGCCGTTGATCCGGTTAATCGAATGGGGGATTTCAATATAGGACTGGAGCTGCTGCTTAATTCGCTCTACGATTTCTGTTCGTAACTGCGAAGACAGATTGTAAACCGCTTGCTGACCATTGCGAAATGAGATGTAGCCGACTAGCCCAACCGCCGCCACGATTTGCAGCACAAAGGGGACGATTAATGCTCGCTGTAGCGGAACTGTTCGTCCCGTTTGCCAAGGCGGCAACCAATCCAGCAAGTGGCGCATTCTCAGGTCTTTTAGTCTCCTCTACCCTGATCCATTCTTATAATACGTCCAGTTGAAAATCCATTCGGCTTTTTGTGACGGGCTTTACCAGTCATCTGCCGTTGCGCTGCCAGCGATCCAGTCGTGGATGTTGCGCTCAGCGCCCGCCACGTTGAACAGGTGGAGGCCAAAATCTCGCGACAGGTCTTCACAGACGCGAATGCCTCGAACGCTATTGCCTTTGGCATCTAGCGGCGGCGAAAAGGTGCCAATCCCCAGCGTATTCGGCACGACGGCAGTGATGCCGCCGCCCACGCCGCTCTTGGCGGGCATGCCGACTTTGTAGACCCACTCGCCGGAATAGTCGTACATGCCGCAGGTGAGCATGACGCTGATTACGTCCTGCACATAGCGCTCATCCAGCGCCCGCACGCCCGTGACCGGATTGATGCCTTTATTGGCTAGGGTGGCGGCCATCATCGCTAAATCTTTGGCATTGACCAGAATTGAACACTGCTGGAAGTAAAGATCCAGCGTTTCTTCAATTCGATCCGTCACCATGCCAAAGTTCAACATTAAATATGCGATCGCACGATTGCGAAAGCCAGTGGATTTTTCCGACAAAAAAACCGGCACGTTCACATCCAGTTCCCGTCCGGTATAGCGCCCAAACATGTCTAATAAGCGCTTGAGCCGTTCGGTGGCATTGTTGCCTTTGACTAAATCGGCAGTTGCGATCGCACCTGCGTTGACCATTGGGTTATAGGGGCGATTGGTTTCCTCATCCAGCACAATCGCGTTAAAGGCTTCACCGGAGGGTTCGACGCTGACTTTGCTGTTGACGTATTCCCGCCCGTGATCCTCCAGTGCTAAACCGTAGACAAACGCTTTTGAAATAGACTGAATCGTGAACAGTTGGTCGCAATCTCCCACGTCGAACACTTGACCATCGGTACTCACCACGCAAACGCCAAACCAGTTGGGGTCTGCCGTCGCCAGTTCAGGGATATAATCGGCAACCGCTCCGTCCGTCAGTGCCTGATACTGCTCATACAAGTCGTTCAGGTATTGTCGAAAGGGAGACGTTGCAGCCTGAATGGAACTGGCTAAAGACTGCATACCGGGTTTTTGAGTCATGATGTCCTCGGTCGTTCGCGTTCGCGTTTGGGCTGGACTGCTAAGGATTATCGAAACCGCAGGATAGCCGTCTGGGCCGTCCCGATCAGGCATCATGCCTGACCTACCGTTGGATTACTCGATGACTCCAGTAACCCGTTCTGAATCAATTCGCCAATCAATTCGCCATGATTTGAGCTGCCACTTTTTGGAACTCTTGGCTAATTGGATGATCGCGATATTTCGTGCAAAATACGCCTTCACTGGCGAGCTGCACCACATCTTCCGACAGCGGAAAAATGCCCGCGACGGGAACGTCGTAGGTTTCTTCTGCCTTTTGCTTGAGCGCTTCAAAGTTGAGTTTGCTCAAGGCCTTGTTAATCGCCAGCAGCATCTTGCGCACCTTGAGCTGCCTCGCTACATCGATGGTGACTGCTGTGCCCTGATAGTCCTGCTTGTCGGGCCGCAGAATTAAAATCAACACGTGGGAGATGGCAATCGACAGAAACGTTTCTTTCGAGAGTCCCGGATGGGTATCAATAAAGAGATAATCGAGTTCTAAGCCTTTCACCAGCTTGCGAAAGCCGTCATTTAGGAGTTTGACATCATAGCCTTCCTGCAAGATTTTAGCGATGTCGTCGGCTTTGATGCTGGAGGGGACTAGAAAGAGCTGACCGGGCCCCGTTAAACCAATGTTGGAACTGACATCGTAGGCCGCCTCCTCAATCGTGCTTTCGCCCCACAAAAAGCTGTTGAGCGTATTCTGAATTTGCTCTGGCTCTAAACAAAACAGGTTATGGATACCGGGCGACGGCACATCTGTGTCTACCACCCCCACCCGATATCCCTGCATGGCAATGGTGGCAGCTAAGTTGGCCGTAAAGTTCGATTTACCCGTACCACCACGATAGGAATGAATAGAGACGAATGGCACTGACATAAGAGAGCAAAAAAGGCTTCAAGCGCCTGATTTGTCAGAATCAAACCGTTGAAGCCCATAACCTTGCCTCTATGATGCCGAATCGTGCGGACGTTCTCAAGGCCAACTATCAGAGCAGCATCGGTCTACCCTTTGCTGAGATGCTGCCGGAAGCAGAGATTGAAACTGTGCTGAGCGAGCAGGGAATCCGATATCGACAAGTCCTCTACACTCCCATGGTCGTCCTGTGGAGTTGGCTCTCCCAAGTGCTGGATGCCGACAGCAGTCTCAGCCATGCAGTCAAGCGAGTGGTGACCTGGATGAGCGTGTCGGGATTGGAGGTGCCCTCAGCCGATACCGGGGGCTATAGTAAAGCACGAAAACGCCTTCCCGAGTCGATATTTCCGCCCCTGTTCGAGCGGGTGGTGAGGGCGTTGCAGCGCCAAGTCTCCCCAGAGCAACGCTGGTGTGGCCGTCCGGTTAAAGCCTTTGATGCGACGACGGTCTTGATGAGTGACACGCAGGCCAACCAAGCCGAGTATCCTCAACACAGCAATCAGAAAGAGGGCTGCGGCTTTCCGATTCTCAAACTCCAAGTGTGGTTTTGTGTCACCACGGGAGCGGTTATGGCCGTGGCGATGGCTCCGTTGCGGGTGAGTGAATGGCGTCTAGCCCGCCAACTCTATCAGAAACTGCGCCCCGAGGATGTGGTGGTGGCCGATTCAGCCTATGGCACCTATGTAGATTTGGCCTGGGTCGCCCGGATGGGAGCCGATGCTGTCTTTCGCAAGCATCATCAGCGCCGCTGCGATTTCAGACGGGGCAAAAAACTGGGCATTGGCGATCACATCGTCCGCTGGCAGCGCCCGAAGCAATGCCCTCAAGCCCTCAAGCCGCAGGAGTTCGAGGCTCTGGCGGCATCCATTGAGGTGCGGGAAGTGTATCTCTTCATTCAGGTTCCTGGGTTTCGCCCGACCAACTTTGTGGTGGTAACGACGCTACTCGATCCCAACCGCTATCCCAAAGCTAAACTTGCCGAACTCTATCAGCTCCGCTGGCAGGCCGCCGAAGTTAATCTCCGGCATCTCAAAACCACCTTAGCCATGGAGATGATTGCTGCCAAAACACCCACCATGGTGAGCAAAAGTATTTGGGTGCATCTGTTGGCCTACAATCTGCTTCGCACCCTGATGTGGGAGGCGACAGCCGACGGCGAGGTCGGGGTGTTGCGAGTCTCTCTACAAGGTGCTCGGCAACAGTTCAATCACTTCCGGCCTGAGTTGCTGCATCTAGCTCCATCCGAACGACGGCGAGGCTACCAGGCCTTGTTAAACGTGGTGCGAGAGTTGGTGATTCCGTTTCGACCCAACCGTTCAGAACCCCGAGTTGTAAAGCGCCGTCCCAAACCGTTCCCAAGAATGCAGGAACCTCGCTCCGTCTTGAAAGCCAGGTTGCTAGCTTGATACAGCTTATGTCAGTGCCATTCGAATAGAGACAACTCTGAGCATGGTGAGGCAAGACCACTATTTAAAGAAAGAATTTCTCTCAAGCCTACCTGGTAGGTAGAGATTGTGTAAAACGATTCTGTGTAAAACGATTTAAATAGTTACGGAAGATCAACGTCTGTCGTCTTCGCAACAAAAAAGTATCCGGTTCTATCGCTGACTACAGCTACTTATCCGTGTAAAGATTCAGAGCTAGTCGCTGCAACGACGCGATCGCGGCCTTGATTTTTGGCGTGATACAGCGCCATATCGGCCTGGTGAATCAACTCGTCTGACTTTTGATCAGAAGCCGGAATCAGGGTGGCGACGCCCAGGCTGAGGGTAATACAAGGCGCGATCGCAGAATCGGCATGAGGAATTCCTAAATCGCGAATGGCCTGTTGAATTTGTTGCGCAACTGCGATCGCACCTTCAAGATGGGTATTGGGCAAAATCACCGCAAATTCTTCGCCCCCGTAGCGCGCCAGCAGATCCGCTGGCCGCCGAATACAGTCTTTCGCTGTCTGCGCGACTTCCACTAAGGCTTCATCCCCCATTAGGTGCCCGTAGTGGTCGTTGTACTTTTTGAAAAAGTCAATGTCAAACATGATCAGAGAAATCGGTTGCTGATCGCGCATCAGCCGCCGCCACTCCTGCGCCAAATAATCATCAAAGCGCCGCCGATTGGCCACCTGAGTGAGGCCATCCAGGGAGGCCAGCAAAGATAGCTCAGAATTAGCCTGGCGCAGCGCTTCCTCCATCTGCTTGCGTTCTGTAATGTCAAAGAAAAAGAGATAGTATCCCCGAATTGTGCCATCCACATCCTGATCCGGAGTCATCGTCGCGTGTAAAATGCGCTCGCCCTTAGGTGGATAAACAAACGAAAACTCAAAGTCAGTTTGCTCGCCCGCCAGCGTCCGGTCGATATAGGGTTTGGCTCGCTGATAGTTCTGATGGCCGACAATATCCCAGACGTGGCGACCCAGAATTTCGGTTGGAGACAGACCCAGCCGCACTTCATAGTAGCGATTGACGAACCGATAGCGCCGTTCAGCATCAATGTAGGCAATGCCCGCTTGAATGGAATCGGTGATTGACGCTAGCTCGTTGCGGCTGCGGATCAGCTCTTGTTCAATTAGCTGTCGCTCTTGGATTTCGCTTTCCAGAGCTTGAGTCCGTTCCGCTACCTCTTGTTCCAGCCGCTGGTTATAATCCCGCAGAATTTGCTGGGCCTGCCGCTGCATGGTGATGTCTTCAAACACCACAACCGCATATTCAATCTCGCCCGTTGCCGCAAAGATTGGCTTGGCATGGACTCTCAAGGGGATAGATCGGCCTTGATCACGAACTTCGATGTCCTCTGTGGCCACTTCTTCGCCAGTGAGTGCTCGGGCCGAGGGCAACTGTTCAACTGGATAGAGCTGATTGGTGCCAGCACGATAAATTCCGTAGGTGTTGTTCAAGGCGTTCTGCTGGGTTGGTTGCATGTCATGCTGCTGGAGCAGGCTCAGCCCAGACTGATTAACGTAGTGAATGCTGCCATCGGCATGGTGGATTGCAACCCCAATTGGGATCGTTTCTAGAAAGCGAGTGAGCCGCTGCTCATCCTGTTTCAGCGCTTGCACGGTTGTGATCAGCTGCGCTGCCATTTGGTCAAAGGATTGGGTGAGCTGATTCAGTTCATAAATGTTTTGGCTGAGCGTCCCTGCTTCTAGAGGTGTCCAGGAATCAAAGGCACCGTCTGCTAGTTGTTTGGCGACGCGATTGAGATCTAGAATCGGCTGGCTCAGCCAGTACGCCATGATGCTGCTACTTGCGATCGCAACCAATAGCGCTAAGCCGCAGAGCAAAACGGAACGGCGGGTATTGGCATAAATTTGGGCCATAAAATCCGACTTTGGCACCAAAATGACGACCAACCAATCCAAACCATGCTCATCTTGAAACGGCATCAGGTACGAAAAATAGGCTTCACGCTCCAGCTTTAAATCAAAAAATTGAGCTGTATCGATTGCCGCCAGGGAGTCAAACTTCTCCGTCAGTCTGTTCATACTGTCGCGAATGAGCGGCTCTTGGCTGTCCAACGCATTCAGCCGTCGCACCATTTGCTCCCCATCTGTCAAAAAGGGCGGCTCCGGCAGCGAACTGGCCACCAACCAACCCGAGGGCTCAACGATGTAGACTTGCCCCGTGGGGCTGACTGAAAGCGTCTGCAAAAACTGATTAATACTCTCAATGGACACGCCCGTACTGAAAATGCCGTGCAGGTTCTCTGCTTCGTCATAGAGCGGCAAGGTCGCCGTCAGCTGCATTGGATATTTAGCTGTCCTCCAGACTTGCACTGGATTCCATGCCGCTACGCCAGCAGGCGGAATATCCGCATACCAGGGATAGCTAAACCAACTGGAATCCGTCGTTTGGGACGGGTCATTCCGATTGCCTGCGGCATCCAGTTCATAGAGCGTAAATCGATTGGCCGCTCCCGATTCACCCACATAAAACCGCTCGTTGGCTTGGCGCTGTACCTCCAAAAGAACGCTTGTTTGGCGATTTTCAAAGCTTGTTGTCGAAAGCGTGTCAAAGCTCTGGAGCTGTGCATAAAAATAGCGCTGCAGTGCTTCTCGGTCATTGACATCTACGTAACCATTCTGGATTGCACTGACATGTAAGCGGTTCAAACGGTGGGGCGTTTCCAGATAAACATCGAGCTTAGCTGTAATGCGCTGCCCGACCTGAATCATGAGCTGATGGGCCAGATTCTGCACCCCTTGCTGACCGTTGCGAAAGGAAAAGTATCCCACCAGGGCAACCACACCAACCACATGCAGAATCAGCGGGACTGCGAGTACCGTTCGGAGTCGAACTGGATGGGGCAATTTGAACTTCACATCATCAATTTAGATTGGCCTTAACAGCGTTGGGAACTGGCTGAGATCGCTTCTCGTGCTTCAAACAACAAACGGGCCGCACCTTGGATTTGCTCTAATGGTGTCACGGCACAGGGCAAGCTTGGTAGGCGGACTAGGGTGTGTTCAGGAAAAACGGCATCTGATAGTTCATGGCTCGTTTCGCAGCGATTATGTACGATGTACCGCTGATGAATGTTCATCATTTGCAAGGAAGCTGTTAATCGCTGAGCCTCCGCCAACACGGCTGATTGATTTTGTATGACGCCAATAAATTCAGTGTAGGCCGGATCTTGTAATTTTTTCTGTGCTTGAACGACCCGCTGCCGCAGATTGCGCAGTCGTCCCATAAAGTCCACCCGACCGACGACGTCCTGATATTTGATCCACAGCTTGAAGATCCAGGCTAGCCAGTCGCTCAGGGCGGTAGGCATTTCTAGAAATCGCAGTAGATGTCCGGTGGGTGCCGTATCGAGAATGATTAAATCCTGCGCCTGAGTTTCCAGTAGTTCCATGATGCCAATCAGCGCCAGCATCTCATCGATTCCCGGCAAAGCTTGCGAAACAATCTGTCGCCACGCTTCTGGGCCGTAGGCGATTTGAATCTCGCCGAGTCCATTATCGCCGCTCATCATTTCGGCCAGTTCCCAGAGATAGTCTTCCCGAAACTGATCCAGCAGGGTTTTTGCATCCATTTCCTGACCGCTGAGATTCGGTGTGAGGGTAACTGGATCGTGGCCTAAAGACTGTCCCAACGCATCTCCCAGAGAATGGGCTGGATCGATGGAGATAACCCGAATTTGCTTTTGGGGATGACGCTGGGCGATGCCCCATGCGATCGCAGCTGAAACCGTGGTCTTTCCGACCCCGCCTTTGCCACCCACCAAAATTAGGCGACGACCTTCCTCCAAAAAGTCTGGAAACCCAGGCGGGATACGTTCCGGCCAGCGAATGTTAAGCTGACGAGTTTCTGAAACCGCTGATGGATTTGGCGAAAACGAGGTGGCGTGTTGAAAGAGCTGATCGAGTTCAGTAACCCCTACAGGTTCTTTGGCCTGCTGTAGCGCAATCCAGACCGAGTGAGGCTGAGCAATCTCCACAAATTGCTTGAGCAACGCCTGTTCAGACACATAGCGCTGATAGTCATCGGGATGAGCTAAAACATGATTCACCCAAACACCACCAATTGGAATTTGCAGTTCATTAAGCGCATCAATAAAGCGCTGGCTCTCTAGCCAGCTCATCGGTTCTGGAATGGCGACGACCATGCAGGCTGTGCGCTCCGGATCTTGCAGCATGGCCCGCCCCTGAGCCAAGTCCTGCTTCATGTCCTGCAAGAACTGGTCGGCTTCGTCCGGTTGATACTTACCTTTGAACCGCTGCACCATGAAGCGGTGCTTTTCCTGAAACAGATCCAGCGCGGCCAGGAACTGATCGAGAAAGTCCATCAGGCCGAACAGGTTCAGGGTATGGCCGCTGGGAGCCATGTCCACAACGACCCGATCGGCATCGCCCTCCCGCAAAATACGCTGAATTTCTAGAATGCCCATTAACTCATCCAGTCCCGGCCAGCTCAGATCCCACACGGGGCTGAGGTCATCACCTTCGACAAAACTGCCGCGTTCGACGAGTAACTCCAGCACGTGGCCGTACTGCTGGCGAAACGATTGCAGGAGCTGCTGTGCGTCCAGTGCCCGCACCTGTAGATTGGGCAGATCGGCCATTGGACTCGGCGTGTCATCCACCGCTATTTGCAGCACATCGCCAACCGAGTGGGCTGGATCAGTGGAAATCAACAAAATTTGCTCTTGGGGATACTGTTGCGCCCAATGGCGGGCAAATCCACAGGACAGAGTCGTCTTGCCGACGCCACCTTTGCCGCTGAACATGGCGAGATTAAGAGCGTTATCAAACTTCATAGGACGATCCTGCAATTGCATCATGCGATTCGGGAACGCTAAAAACGTCTAGCTATACTGGATGCACCGACGAGGGCAAAGCCGATGAGTGACCTGTTTAAGGGATTTGAGCAACTGCTAGAGCTGGCCAAAACCCTGGAAGAAAAAGCCGAAAAGGGTGAGCTGAAAGCCGATGTGCGAATCAACTCGCGCACTATGAGTAGTATTCCCAGACAAGGCAACATTCCCAACGATATCGGTACGGTCAAAATGCGATCGCGCCCAAATGCTACTTCACCAGGCTCCCATCATACTGATGACACGGTGATCGTCACCCCACCCCCAGCGGGTAATCGTAATCAAGCACCTGCTAGCGATTTCAGCTCTGCTCCTTCTGATGCTGAGCCCGATACGCCATCGTTAAGAGATGTCGGTGGTCTGAGCGAAGTGTTACAGGAACTGCGGGAGCTGATTGAAATTCCGCTCAAGCGTCCCGACTTATTGGCACGACTGGGTTTGGAACCGACCCGTGGCGTGTTACTCGTTGGCCCACCGGGAACAGGTAAAACGCTGACGGCTCGCTCTCTGGCAGAAGAACTGGGCGTGAACTACATTGCGATCGTCGGCCCGGAAGTGATGGGCAAATATTACGGTGAAGCCGAAGGTAAGCTGCGCAGCATTTTTGAGAAAGCGACTAAAGCGGCACCTTGCCTAGTGTTTATTGACGAAATTGACAGCTTGGCCCCCGATCGTAGCAAGGTGGAAGGTGAAGTTGAAAAGCGGCTGGTCGCGCAGTTACTGAGCCTAATGGATGGTTTCGCTCAAAACAATGGCGTGATTGTCCTGGCGGCGACCAATCGGCCTGATTACCTCGATCCAGCGTTGCGTCGTCCCGGCAGACTCGACCGCGAAGTGCAGTTTCGCGTCCCCGATCGCAACGGTCGCCTAGAAATTTTGCACATCCTCACCCGCAAAATGCCGCTGGCTCAAGATATCAGCCTAGATGAAATTGCCGATCTATCCGTTGGGCTAGTCGGTGCTGATCTAAAAGCACTCTGTCAGAAAGCGGCTTACCTGGCTCTGCGTCGTCAGGTGCCGTCACTCAACAGCCCAATTCCTGATGTCATGACCGTTACGCAGGCGGAATTTCTCGAAGCGATCAAGGCAATTAAACCTTCTGCGCTGCGGGCAGTTGAAGTGGAAACGCCCCATGTGAAATGGAATGACATCGGCGGTCTAGACGATACGAAGCAAGTGCTTCAGGAGTCGGTGGAAGGCGCGCTGCTCTATCCCGATCTGTATCGCTCGACGGGAGCAAAGGCACCGAAAGGCATCCTCCTCTGGGGGCCGCCCGGAACGGGCAAAACGCTGCTGGCCAAAGCGGTCGCCGCTCAAGCTCGTGCTAACTTCATTTCCGTCAAAGGCCCAGAGATGATGAGTCGCTGGGTGGGTGCTGCCGAACAGGCCGTGCGAGAACTGTTTACCAAAGCGCGGCAGGCGTCGCCCTGCGTGGTGTTTATCGACGAAATTGATACGCTAGCCCCCGCACGGGGACAGGCCAGTGGCGATTCGGGCGTTAGCGATCGCGTTGTCGGTCAGTTACTGACTGAACTCGACGGTATGCAGGATTGCCCCAATCTCATCCTGATTGGTACCACCAACCGCCGCGATGCCCTTGATCCGGCTCTACTGCGGGCTGGAAGGCTGGATCTTCAGTTGAAAGTCGATCTGCCCAACCAAGACAGCCGCTTAGCTATCCTGAAAGTCCACAATCAAGATCGGCCTCTGCAAGCTGTAGATTTGGCGCTTTGGGCTGAACGGACGGAGGGCTGGAATGGTGCAGATTTGGCGCTGTTGAGTAACCAAGCCGCCCTAGAAGCTGTTCGTCGCTACCGGGCATTAGGACAGGATGATCCCAGCCAGATTTATATTGACGCCAATGACTTTGAACAAGCCTATTACGCCTTGTTGGCACATCGTTCAGCTTAGTCAGCTTAGCCCAAATCGTTGATCCTGCATTGGCTGTTTGAATCGAGAAAAAATTCGGTAGTTTTCTAACTCGCTTAAGGGGATTCTATTGTCGAATTGAGTATTCGTGGCGATCTTTTTGGCCCGAACAATATTGTATTCGACGTTGCCAGTATGAATGGTTAAGACGACATTGAATACTTCAAAAAAGCTGATTGGATTACTCATGTCTGAATGGCTGCTGCTTTCTTCGCTGTCTTTATAGAACTGAATCAACTTGCCAATTTTAGATTCCAAATGAGAGGCTGTGTTGCGACAAACCAAATATATTTTTAGCAACATTGTAATCAGTGCAAACGGATGATTAAATGACAGCATCGTAAAGATAGAGGATGGAGTCTTTCGATCCTCTATTGTCAGATAATCAATCAATCGATTACAAGTACGCAGTAGCAAAGCATCGTCAATCGGGTTCTCATGATGGTTGATATAGAGTACGTTTAGTTTTTCCTCAATATCAGACAACGCCCGTTCTATGAGCATCGCTTGAGGTAAACCAAATTTTAAATATTTAATCAAGCTGGTTTTGAAGTTCCGATACTGAACTTGAGTGGTCTGCTTGAGAAAAATATTAGCTAGATTCTCATGGCTAAACATGCCACGGCGTAGCGTAATCAACTTAATCAAACGCAGTACTTCGTCTCCCATGCCAGTTGGATTTTTGGGAATCACGCATTCCAGCTTAGACGAAGCTTGAGATTTAGCAATGTACATTGCTAGGTCAAAGCGAAACTGATTTTTCAGCATTACGGCTCTATTACGAGCTGCTTCTTGCTGCTCAGTCGGATTATCTAAATCGGTGGATTGAGCCATGAGCTGATAGAATGCATAACGCTCTGTCCAGTGTTGCTCCTGGACATCCGTTTGACTATCTTGTTTGAGGCGACGAGATACAAAAGCCTGCAAATCCCGATAATCTTGGCTCTCTACAAAGTTACTCAGCCAAGTTCGGAGGCGTTGACGCGATATTGAAATCGCTGGATGTGAAATAACGGGATCTTGAAAAGAATCAACAAGCTCCTGTATAGCTTGATGCTGGCGTTTGGTTTCCCAGTTATTAATTAAAATATAGCAAGAGCGCTTTAGCGTGTAGCGAAATTCATGCTCTTGATTGGCAAATATAATTTCATGCATTGCAGATGAAATATCTGGGCTTTCGTTACATCCGCCGTTATAGATAAACAGTTGCTTAAATTCGATTAAAGCGGCATCTGGAGAGCTAGTTCTGACTATATCTAGTAGGGATTTGTAAATTAACTCCTGCGCCTTTTTCAGATTGATAATTCTAGAAGTCTGAGACTGTGTTTCAGCTTTGGTTAACTCACTGCCTTCTATTGTGGCGTTGCTCTGAATGATCGTTGTCTCATTTTGACCTGCAATCATGTTTGCACCTTTATGTACAAATATTCGATTGACGGACTCGATACCACAGCTATTAGTTGCCAGTTGCACCACAATAGCGCTCACAAGACTTCAGAACTCCGTCTTGGATAAACTTACCCATATAGAGGTGCCTCAGTTCAATGACAGCCTCTAATTTTGATGATCAGTTTATATTTTTGAGAATAATTTAAACCTGCCATTAATATTCTTTCTACTTAGATGTTTTTGTGAATTTATTGAACTTTTGTTGATGTTTATACGGAGCGATAACGTGCTAGGTGATTTTATTTAGCTTTACACAGACTTTTTATTATTTATATATTCGAAATCGTGAAACTACTTAAAATTCAGCTAAAGCTTAATTGCAATCAAACCCCCAAATAGCTTCATGAGATCTATGAGTTCATACATTTCATGACCACTATTCAAGGGTTTGATCAGCAAAAAAGATCCTAATCAATTGTTCTATAACTTTAAACCAAGCGCATAGCCATGCCGCTCTGACTGGGCGACATGGCCAACCCTCGGTTAACTGCGCTCAGTACAGCCAGTAAGGATGCTGTGACGATGCTGCTGTGGATACCGACACCGTGAATCGTGCTCTCCAGCCAGTCCGCCGCGATTTCAATCATTGCGATCGCATTTGCGTTGCTGCCGTGACCAATGGCGCGTTCTTCGTAGTTATGCACCCGGATATCCAAATCGAGCGCGGCGACAAAGGCATCAATCGGCCCATTCCCCGTACCCGTTAACGTGAGAGATTTGCGATCGCGGATCACCGTTGCTACCATCGTCGGCACGTCTTCATCATCGCGCCAGTGGTGCGACACATACTTGTAGGGTGTCGTTGCGCTGAGATATTCCCGCTCAAACAGTTCCCACAGCATGGGCGCGGTCATTTCCCGACCGCTGTTGTCCATTTCCCGCTGTACAGTCCGGCTAAACTCAATCTGCAAGCGGCGCGGCAGGCTCAAGTTATAGTCGCGCTCCAGCAAAAAGGCAATGCCGCCTTTGCCGGATTGGCTGTTGACCCGCACCACTGACTCATAGGAACGGCCTAAATCGACTGGATCAATCGGCAAGTAGGGCATATCCCAAATTTCATCCGGATTCCGCGCCGCAAAGCCCTTGCGAATCGCGTCTTGGTGCGAACCAGAAAATGCGGTGAAGACCAGATCACCGACGTAGGGATGACGGGGATGGATCGGCAGTTGGGTGCAGTCCTCAACGGTGCGCGCCACTTCATTAATCTGCGAGAAATCTAAACCGGGATGAATCCCCTGCGTATACAAATTCAGCGCCAGCGTCACAATATCGACATTGCCTGTGCGCTCGCCGTTGCCAAACAAACAGCCCTCAACCCGGTCAGCACCCGCCATTTGCGCTAATTCTGCGGCTGCGATCGCACATCCCCGGTCGTTGTGGTTATGCACGCTCAAGGCCACACTGTCCCGGTAGATCAGCTTACGGTGCATCCACTCCACCTGATCGGCAAACACGTTGGGCGTTGAACCTTCAACAGTAGCGGGCAGATTAATAATCGCCTTCCGATCCGGCGTCGGCTGCCACACCTCCAGCACCGCATTGCAGATATCGCGGGCAAACTCCAGCTCCGTCTGCGAAAACACTTCCGGCGAATACTGAAAGCGCCACTCGGTTTCCGGCTGCTCGGCTGCCAACTCACGAATCAGCTTGGCCGCATTGACTGCCAACTCAATCGTCTCCTGCGGATTCTTGCGAAACACCACCCGCCGAAACACCGGAGCCGTCGCGTTATACACATGCACAATCGCCCGCTTTGCACCGCGCAATGACTCGAACGTGCGCCGAATCAGGTCTTCCCGCGCCTGGGTAAGTACCTGAATCTCCACATCATCCGGCACGCGATCTTCTTCAATCAGCGTCCGCACAAACTGAAAATCGGTCTCCGATGCTGCCGGAAACGCCACTTCAATTTCCTTGAAGCCAATCGCCACCAGCATCTCGAACATGCGCAGCTTTTGCTCCACGGACATCGGCTCAATCAGCGCCTGATTGCCGTCCCGCAAGTCAGTGCTGAGCCAAATCGGCGGCTGAGTAATGGTGCGATTTGGCCAAGTGCGATCGCGCAATTCGATCGGGGCAAAGGCACGATATTTTTGATTGGGATGAGTCAACATAGTCACAATCTCTATGAGTTTTCTAGTTATTTGGGATATTTGTGGGTGCTTTAGGGTGGCTGAGGAGGGAGCAGGGGAGTGGGGAGCAGGGGCGAAAGGGAGAAATAGGCTCCGTTGCCCCGTCGCACTAGTCCCCACCAACGGAAACCACCGCTATAGACCAGCGCAAAAGCAACAGGTACCTCAGCACAAGCTCAAAAACTATTCAGGGCAATTTGCCTTTATGTCAAAAATTATTTGCGCCCAAGGCGCAGCAGCAGCCCCAGACCTAGCAGTAGGCCGATTAGGGTGGAGAGAAGTAGCTGCTGAAATTGCATGAAGGTTGAGTGCAACGTTGAATTCGTTACTGCAATGCTACGCATCGTAACACAAAAAATAAGCCTGTCGAATTGAATTATTCTTTTGCGGCAATCACCTGCACATCGGCAAAGTCTTCTGCATGGCTGGGTGGAACTAGCTTTACGTCTTGGATTCTAAAAATTTGTGGCCATGATCTCCTGCAAAATCTCGTTGGAATCTCCGATATAGCGAGTTGCAATGCCGTCATCGTGTCGTTTGCGCTGTAAGCCTGATCATGCAAGAGATAGTCAGTTTTCACGCCCCTAATTTCCCTGATCTAATTGGCAACGAGAACTGCGATCGCTGTTATGAACTAATCTTCAACAATCACTCCGAGATAAAGCCGCACGAATTCCTTTGCTGCTAGGGGATTTAGCGTTTTGAGCGCCTGGGTAATTTGAGCAATATTTTCAGCGCTAGGGTCAAGTCCGTGATACCAACGGCCTACGTTGGCTCGACTGATACCCATCGTTACAGCCAGTTTATTCTGGCTAATGCTGTAGGTATCTAAAACCTGCTTCAGTGCGTCGCTTGCCCTTCCCATATCCTAATCGTGTCAGAGGATCTTAAGAAGGTAAATGTCACACTTGTGGATACATTGGTTTTATGCTAATGTCACACTTGTGACTACATCCTGACGCATCATTATGTCGCAAGAATTCATTCCCAACACAGAAGTCTACTCGGCTCCTCCTGGTAGCTCTGCTCCTGCTGCACCAACGCGTGAACCTGTGTTAATCACAATCGTCGGCACAGCCACAGGCATCGATTTAGTGGTCAAAATTCTGCATCGTCTCGGCTTTGCCGAAGCCAGAGCCTGGAGCAAACCGCAAATCGATCCCCAAAGCGGCAAACCCATGCGAGTTCTCACTAAATGGATTCGGTATTAGTCAATGAAGCTGTTTAGATTGGATGTGAGATCGCACTTATCAGCAATTCAGTCGAGGTTACAGAGTTGTTAGCTGGCTGCTACGGAGATTTCGGTTTGACTTCAAACTCCATCTTGGAACGGTAGAAGCAAACATCAAATTCAAGAAAGAAGTTCGTCTGCCCTAAAATCAATGGGGCATTTGGGCGCTGTACTTATCATCAATCACTGACTAACATCTGGCTGTTTGAAAGATTCCATTAAAGCTGCGCCTGCTCCAAAACAATCATATGGAGTGGGTAAGTCATAAGTCTTGAAAGGTTCCAGTGGTGCAATATCCTGAGCCATGTCCAAATCCTCAGCCAGAATTCGGATCAGCTTCAGTTTTTCTATTGCGGAGAGTTGTCGGGCAGCCGGAAGCACTTCAGCAAGCGTCATGATTCCTTTCCTCTTCTCAAGAAGTCACCTCTCCAGAGTACTCTACACCTAGCTAATCAGGCTTAAAGCCGTTTGGTTTACTATTTCAGCTTTTGCGATCGCAGTGATAGGTCGCAGTTATCAGCCATTCACAAGATACTAATTTGTAGAGAATGTAAGGTGCGATCTCACTAAGAAGCGTTTCAACACAAATCTATTTCTTAATCTCATATTGCCAGTAAGCAGGAATGATAGGAGTACGAAAGTGACGACTTGCAATTAGCCCTAATGCAAAATGCCCCTCAGCAAAACAGCTAAAGCTTCTAAATTCTTGTTTTTGCTCACGTAGGTTGATGATAAAAGCTCTTAATTCATCAAGAGTTGGTGGCAATTGAATGGAGTCAACTGTTAGTCCACTTGCATAACCAGCATTCTGACGATAAAGGTAATTTTCAGTTTCATCGTCTGGAAACCAAATTTGAAGATTGGTATGAGGAAAGACATGAACGACGGACTCATAAAAGTTTGGGTACTGTTCATCGAGGTTCAAAATGGCATACCAGTCCGCGAGCAAGGGCAAGAGTGTTGAAAGCTTCGTCAACATCTCTTTGGGAGGGGCTTTTCCGAATTGCAGAGCAATTAACTCTTCATGGCTATCTGAAGCAATTGGAAAATGCTTGCCCAAATGATTGTAAGCATAGAAGATACGGCTTGCGATTCCATTTACCCACTCTGAAGCTGTTTCCTGTTCATCCGCTGCGGTCAAAGCAAGCAAACCAATTGCAATATCGATTGCATGACTATCGTAGAGTGGTGCCCAAGCCGATGGATTATTGTTGATTAGGGCTGCCAGCATTTTGGCGATCGCAGAGCACTGTTGCAAGTAAGCTTGTTTAGCCACATCCTCTCTAAACCCTTGTGATCCATACCAATAAACTAAAACAATGCTCCCTAAAATCCCAATTGTCTCGAAAGTCCTTAAGGGATATTCCACCTCATCTGCCATGTTGTAGCCAAATAACCCGTCGCGAACATAGCAATAGGGTTGAAGCTTTCCTGCATACCGGGCACCAATTGTTAGGTAAGTGGATAATAAGGAGCTATACCCTGCCACCGTTTTCTTGCACTTAAACAAGTCGTGTTGTCTTAGCCAGTCCCACGATCGGAGGATCAAATATTCAGCGCTAAGAAATGCGGGACGGAGGTTATTAGCTTCCTCGCTCCAGTGAAATACAATATTCAGGCTGAGATTGAGAAGGCGTAGAACCTTTTGACGCTTCTTTACTGAACCCGGCTTTTTATCATTTGGTAAATTTCCATCGAACAGAATTTCATCGATCAACTGATAAAAATACTTCGGTTGATCTTCATTCTGATCAATTAAGGCGATCGTCTTTCGTAAATTTTTTCTGGAATTTTCTGGAAATAGGTACTCATCCAATAAATACTTCTCAATCAGAGGTGCTAGTTCTTCGCCGCCCCAGAAGGCAAACTCGATTTCTCCATATTTAGGGTGAGTTTGCGTATGTTCGTGAACGTAATCAGTCCAGTCTGGGGCAACATTCTGCCTTAAAGCACCACCTGTTACTAAAACAATTTTTTTCGGAAGTTGTGTGTGTTTTGGCTGAACACGCTTCCGTAAGTAGGATACTCGAATTTGATCTAAAGATGCGCTAATACCATTTGGAGTCTCATACCAATCCTGCCGTGTAATATCCTCACGTTTTGCTGTGAATAGAAAAAGCTTTCTCCTTCCATCCTCTGGATCATTTCCTACAGCAGGAATGTCAACACCGTCTTGCTTTCCTCCTCTTTCGGCAGGATTCAAAGGGATGATTTTCATGTTCATGAGTAGATCGAAGAGCAGCGAATCGAGTTCGCCCGCTTCTCTCAACATACTTAGATATTCGCGGATGACTAACTTCATGCTTCTGACTCTGCCGGATCTGTCTCAAAAGTATCCATAGCTTGCTCAAGCCCTACTAACCTCCATCGCCAACGTTGATAAGCACGACCAACAGGATCAATGACATCGCTTTGGGGCACATCATATTCGTAAGAGAGAGGCGCAAAGCGCGTAGGCTCAGAGATTTTCTGGGCTGCATTATCAAAATGAGCAGATGCCTTCCCATATTTGATGGGGATTTCCCGCCCACTGAATAGAGTCCAGAAGATTGAGCATTCTTTAGCCTGTTCTACAATGTCTACATTCTGCTTCCACTGGGCTTGGTAATAAGCATAAATTCTATTAGGAGGCGTTTGTAACTCCTTAAGTGGAGGCAGTGATTTCCGAGACTGAAAATAGCGATCAAACCGCTCTAATGCTGCTTGAATGATTTGCTTTTCTACTTCTGTAGTTGCCTCTTCACCAAGCCGATTGTTTAAATACTCTTTTGCCCTGATTGGATAATCGTAGATAACATTATTACTCAGCAGCATTACGATTAACTCTGCAAGCGATCGAGAAATGGGTTCCCGCTGAGAGGCAGATAAAATTAGTGCTGAAAGTGAAATTCCACCCGTAACATATCCTGCAATACGATATAGCATTTGCTGAACAGTGATTTCATCAAGGGAATCCAACACAGATCTGCTGAGTAGAATTGATGGCTTTAGATTGCTGTCAGCACCTTCATTGGGATTATTTGATGGCATTGATGCAAAAAAACGCTCAATTTCAGATGCAGCACTATGTAAACGAGGAATTTTTGAAGCAAACCAGTGGGTAAGAGCAGCGTTCAACTCATGGGGAGAGCGATTGAATAACTCCGTGAGCGTATAATTCACAACATCTGGAAACGTTTTGTAAGTACTGTTGGCATAGTCCCAATTAACGCTCTTCAATGACTCTAGGCAGAGATAAATTAGAGTAAAAGGGCTGAATGGTAGAGAGAATCAATGGTAGCTCCCCGACAAGCCAAGCCAACCGTCCGGTTCATTGATGAATATTGTGACTATTACCAAGACTTGTTTGCAGAAGTCAGAAGCTTTGAAGCCTTTAAGCATCTGCATGTCGGGATGATATCGGAAGTCAAGCGTAAGTCGCTACCAACCATTGCTAAGGTTACAGGACTACCCAATGCTCAGTCATTACAACAGTTTTTAGTCAGCTCACCTTGGCAGGCTAAAGACCTCAGGCAACGACGCATTGAGCTGATTTTAGGTCTCTTAGGGGGACAAAAATTGATCCTAGTCATTGATGAAACGGGCGACCGCAAAAAGGGACAGACCACCGACTATGTGAAACGACAGTACATCGGCAACTTAGGTAAGATCGAAAACGGCATTGTTTCGGTGGATGCTTATGGGGTAATTGACAATTTGACCTTCCCGTTAAGTTTTAGAATTTACAAGCCGAAAGAGCGATTAAAAGCAGGAGACTCTCATCACACCAAACCCGAAATTGCGGCAGCAATGGTTCAAGAACTCTGTGAATTGGGATTTCAGTTTGAACTTGTTTTGGCCGATAGTGCCTATGGAGAAAGCGGCAGCAGCTTTGTGCGGACATTACATCAATTAGAGCTCCCGTATGTGTTGGCTATTCGCTCAAACCATGCGGTGCTCTTGCCCAAAGAGCAACGGGTCAGAAGCAATCGCTGGCGTCAGTATCAGCGAACATTGAGTGATGGTCGTTGTGAAACTCGCTTCATTCGAGAGATTATTTATGGCCAACGTCGTTCCCAGCGCTACTGGGAATTGACAACGGATCCACAAACGTTACCTAGCGCGTCAACCTGGATGGTGATGACGTGGGTTAAGGACATTTCTTACCACCAGGTTGGAGACCTCTATGGTCTAAGAAATTGGGTGGAATATGGTCTCAAGCAAAGCAAAAATGAACTGGGCTGGGCGGACTTTCGCGTCACCGACTATGCTGTGATTGAAAAGTGGTGGGAAGTCGTGATGAGTGCCTATTTGATGGTCACCTTAAACACCCCCCCGATGCGTCCTCAGGGGGCGATTCCACCGGAACAGGATGACTCGATTGTGGTGTCTTCGTTCACGCAGCATTCAGATTGGAATATGGGCAACGGATGGAAGAACTGGCTCAATAACCTACGGTTAATTCTCTTGCCTTGGGTGAGTTCAAATCGTTTACAACCTTGGCTGGACGTGTTTCCGATTCCCGAACTGGCGCGAGGTTTTCAGATGCTCATCCGGCTCATGAATCAATTTCGGGGAGTTCCAACTACAATCCTACAAAATATTTCCTCTGCCTAGAGTCATTGAAGAGCGTTAAGAGCTAATATCTTAATGAGTTGGACTGCAAAACTAGGTTCGCTATGGACATAGCGGCGAATTGCAAAATCCAACCGCTCTAGGACTTCTGGAAGCAGAAGTGGGGTATGCAGAAGCGTTAATAAAGCATTTTTGTACCAATCTTCCTGAAATGATTTCTCTGAGCGGCGTAATAGAACTTGAGCCACTTCTTTACGTATAGCCAAATCTGATCGAGAAGATAACTCTACGAAATTTGTGATAGCTTCATCAGACCGATCTAACAAATCCCCATAGGCTTTAGCTAATATTGAATCTATTTTGGTGTTGTGTTGTAATAGAAATTCATTGAAACGAGCAAGCGTTATAGCCAATAACTCTGATTGTTGGGCATGAAAATAATTAAGCCGTCCTAACACCGAAAGCCCTAAATCAACTTTTACTAAATCACTAGAGTCGGTAAATGATAACGCTCTTTGATGAGCTATATCGAAATCAAACTGACTGAGAATTAGTAATGTCGTAAATACAAGTTCAGTAAAGAGTGGATTAGAGCGACCTGTGAATTCTTGATAGAAAGACTCAACAGTATCTTGTGACTGCTTTAGTAAATCCTCCATCTTATTTTGAAGCTTTGCGGCTCCAAGATTAATGCTTGCAAGGACTTCTAGCGCATCAGCTAAAGGTTTAGGTTTAGGGCAAAGGTTCGGTAATGTTGCACAGAACAACTCATATAAATTCCAGAAATACTGATGGGAAACATCTTCTGTGCTTCTCAGGGTCGCAACTTCAATAATACGACTGATTAAATCTTTATTGTGCTCTTTTGCTAATGTACATAGTGACTGAGCGCCAAGATCAAGGTCGTATTCAAGCAAAAAACTGCAATGATAAAGATGATTAACAGCCTCTAGGAAAATGTCGATATCATCCCAAGTCGAGACCAGTTGGTTTACTGCATATTCAGCCAGATAATCAGCTTGCAGGGCTGATTCGGCAAAAGCAACTTTGTCCTCTTGTTGTTTTAAGAAGCCGAGGGTAATCGCTTTCTCAACCTGAATCTTTTGTTGGTCTACAGAGACATCGCCTTTTTTTTCTACATAGATAGCCCTGGCAATCTGTTGTAAAGTCTCATGAACTTCTGGCAGATCTGCACTGATGGATTGCCACGAACCTGGGCTGTTATTGCTTTGCATCATAGACTTGTACAGAACTTGTACTCAAAAAATCCTTTTTCAAGCGCTGTCACAAAGGAACGTTTGTACTTTTAATCATATTAACTGACTTTTGAAGGTTGGGCAGGTTTGGGGGATAAATGTTAAGGCTTCCGCTGCATATAGCGTGTAATACCTAAAAGAGCTAGATTGGATTTCAGTAAGTACAGATAGTCAGCTTTCAGGGTCAATTTCTCTCATCTTGAGGTGCCTTAGTGCGTAGAATGCTAACCACCCGTCAATGAGTTGGAATATTCGTTACACTAGCTCAACTTGCATTAAATCAGCCTATTGCTGAAAGGGTTGAATAGTCGCTAATAACTACCCAACCCTCAGTTTGCTATTCAAAATAGCTGTTTATCAGAATTAACCGAGTTTTTCCTCCGTTTTGGCAATTTCTAGCATCGTCTTCAGTACCGTATCCGGGTTCAAGCTAATCGAGTCAATGCCCATTTCAACCAGGAAGGAGGCAAACTCAGGATAGTCGCTGGGTGCTTGGCCGCAGATACCGATCTTGCGACCGTTGGCTTTTGCTTTAGTGATCACCTGGCGCACCATTTCCTTCACGCCTTCGTTGCGTTCGTCGAAGATGTGAGCAACGAGAGCCGAGTCGCGGTCGAGGCCAAGGGTGAGCTGGGTCAGGTCGTTGGAGCCAATCGAGAAGCCGTCAAAGACTTCGCTGAACTGGTCAGCCAAAATCACATTGCTGGGAATTTCGCACATCACGTAGACCTGGAGGCCATTTTCACCCCGCTTCAGGCCGTATTTTTCCATTGTTTCCAGTACCTTGCGACCCTCATCGGGGGTGCGGCAGAACGGAATCATCGGAATCACGTTGGTCAGGCCCATGTCATCACGGACGCGCTTGAGCGCCTTGCACTCTAGGCCATAGGCTGCTGTGTATTTTGGATCGTAGTAGCGGGATGCGCCGCGCCAGCCGATCATCGGGTTTTCTTCCTTCGGTTCAAACTCGCGACCGCCGATCAGGTTAGCGTACTCGTTGCTCTTGAAGTCCGACATCCGCACGATGACTGGATTGGGATAGAAGGCAGCAGCGATCATGCCGACGCCTGTGGCCAGCTTATCGACGAAAAATTCGGGCTTGTCGTCATAGTTGGCCGTGAGCTGGGAGATTTCCCACTTGGCCGCCTTGTCTTCCAGTTCATCGAAGTGCATCAGCGCCAGCGGGTGCGTCTTGATGTGATTGGCAATAATGAACTCTAGGCGGGCAAGGCCAACACCGTCACAGGGAATAGCGGCTAGGCCAAAGGCTTCTTCCGGGTTGCCGACGTTCATCAGGATTTGGGTGCGGGTGCGCGGCAGGTTGTCGAGCTGAGTTTCCTGAATCTCGAAGGGAACTAGCCCAGCATAAACACGGCCTTCTTCACCTTCTGAGCAGGAAACGGTCACTTCTTGACCCGTCTTCAGCACTTCCGTAGCGTTGCCGCAGCCAACAATGGCCGGAATGCCCATTTCACGGGCAATGATGGCAGCGTGACAGGTGCGTCCACCCTGGTTGGTGATGATGGCACTGGACTTCTTCATGATCGGTTCCCAGTCGGGGTCGGTCTTGTTTGTGACTAGCACTTCTCCTTCCTGGAATTCAGCAATTCGATGGACATCCATGATCACGCGAGCCTTGCCTGCGCCGATCATTTCGCCCACGGCGCGTCCGGTGGTCAGGACATCGCCTGTGCCCTGTAGTCGGTAGTGCTTAATCACGCTGCCCGACTTCTGGGATTGGACGGTTTCGGGGCGAGCCTGGACGATAAACAGTTCACCTGTCAGGCCATCTTTAGCCCACTCGATGTCCATTGGGGTGTCTTTGCCCCGTTTGGCGCTGTAGTGGTCTTCGATAATGCAGGCCCATTTCGCTAGGGTGATCACTTCATCGTCAGTGATGCAGAACTTTTTGCGATCGGGTTCGGCTACGGGCACGTTCTTGGTCTGCTTGCCGCCGCCGATGTCATAGACCATCTTGATTTCTTTGCTGCCCAGCCGCTTTTCGAGGATGGGGCGCTTGCCGTCTTTCAGCGTTGGCTTGAAAACAAAATATTCGTCGGGGTTAACGGCACCTTGAACCACGTTTTCACCCAAGCCGTAGGCACCTGTAATCAAGGCAGCATTCTTGAATCCGGTTTCTGTATCAATGGAGAACATGACGCCGGAAGAGGCCAGGTCAGAGCGCACCATTTTCTGAACGCCAACGGAGAGAGCCACACTGAATTCGTCAAAGCCTTCAATCCGTTCTGCATACTGGTGCCGATAGGAGATGGCCCGGTCGGTAAATAGCGAAGCGAAGCATTTGTGGCAGGATTCGACTACTTCTTTCACACCGTGGACATTGAGATAGGTTTCCTGCTGTCCGGCAAAACTGGCATCGGGTAAGTCTTCTGCTGTTGCCGATGAACGAACGGCTACGTCAAGATCGCTGGTAATATTGCGGCATTCCTCGGCATCTGCGCCACTGAGAGTTTCGCACTCTTGGTTAACCGCATTGTAGCGATCGCACAATCGTAAATAAGCGCTACTGATTGCCGCTTCTAGTTCAGGAGGAAAGGGAGTATTGAGCACCATTGCCCGCGCCTGCTTCCCGCGATCGCGCAAATTCATCACATCATCTAGATCTAAATCGGAGAACAGGTTCCGCAGTTTGGTTTCGAGACCCGCCTTTTCAATGAAATAGCGATAGGCATAGGCCGTTGTGGCAAAACCAGTTGGAACAGAAACGCCCTTGGTGCCGAGCTGCTGAATCATTTCACCGAGGGAGGCATTCTTACCGCCAACCATCGGGATATCGTCAATGCCAACTTCCTCAAACCACAGCACAAATGCATGTTCTCGATCCACTGCATTACCAGAGGGGTAATTGCGGGCATCACCTTCGGGACGATTATGAGCCAATACCATGTTGACCACTCCTGAAAATTAATGGTGAATATCCTTCATTTATGGTCGTTAGTCTCTAATTAGCTTCAGACTTTTTAGTGGCGAAATCAGCCTAAATATCAAGACAAATTTAGTTTGAAACTAATTCGATTCAAACGTAAGATGGCGATTTTGTAGAGGAAAAATCCTGAATAAATCGCGTTGATGAAGGACTGGCTTGGTTCTCTATTGAGCTTTCTGTCATTAGGAGAATGAATCAAGCCAAGCTGGATAAGCATCTCTACTTATCAGTTTATAGATAGAATGCGGCTGATTGTGTTTGCTTTTACAAAATGCAAAATCATAAAGAAAGTTGTGCAATGGATTCCTGTGATAGGCTGACTTGAAAGGCGCAAACCTTTATCTGTTATATATTTGAGCGATTAACGTAGAACAATTGATGGCTGCTAATTTATCCGTCCCAAAATCGGCGTTTCCGTTGCTTTGCGGTAGTGAAATGCTGACTTTAGAGTGTAGATAAACTAGAAGGATGAATTATTAAAATAATCTGATCATTTACGATAGATAAATGTTAACTAAGACAATAAAAATGTTGTTTATTTCGCGACTGAAACACCTGGAGAAATCTATCGCCCATTGATTAAATGCTGAGGAAAGTATAAATTCCGGTATTCTTTTGCTGTCTCGTTTGACTACTTAGTAGATCGATGAAAGTTCGGTTGGCCAATCCGGTGAACGAGGAGAACGATAGTCAGAATCGTTAGCTTGATCGAAATCGGCGCAATGATGATGCCCCCGATTAAGCAAATGGTGGCTGGAATGCCGATCAGGATGCTTTCAATCTCATCGGATACTCGCCAAGCCCAATAGCTGGCTAGCAGCGCGATCGCAATTAGCAGAATACAAACCCAATACATAGCGAAGTTCCTCCGCAGTCTGGCTGACACGCTATCGCATGGAGGCCAAAGCCAAATTTGAAAAAGTGTGAAGCGAAAGGGCGTTTGGCACTGGCTTGTAATAACGCATGATTATAGATACAGACTCGACGTATCTCTTTCCCTATGGTTCCCATTCAGGTTTGTTGTCCTCGCATCTTGAACTTGGAAATTGAGGATTGAGGGCTGAGTGCTATGTTTTTACAGCCTCTAAACCCTTTACATCCTGTTTTTGAACAAGTCGTGAGGAATAGAATGTTAGCAAGGTGTTGTTAATGGGATGATCCCTGGTATCGAAGACTGAATTAATTTACCCAAACAGGTTCGTGAGCCATGTATCGGCAATCTGCTTCCAAACAAAAGCGAAGGAAACTGCGCTGGATCCGGCAGTATCGGCGGTTGGTGGGGGCGGGGGCAGCCTGTTTGGTGGTGCTGCTGTTCCATGTCGTTGGCCTAGCACCTGCGATCGCAACTCATCCAACTCCCTCGCCTCACGCCTCACGCCTCACGCCTCACGCACATCAGTCCCCAGCTATCCCCCAGCAAATTGCTCAGACCACAACTGATCTGCCTTTCGTAGTTCCCACCATCACGCGCGGAATTGCCGTCGTAGAGCGGGTGCAGGAAATCGAGCAGACCTGGAAAACCGACTATACTGAGTATCTCGGTTCGCCATCGGATCTGGTGCCTCAAACGGGTGTAGATGTTGCGGCTACGTTGGCTCAGCTCAGCACGGCAACCAATCATCAGCTGGGCTTGGTATATGTTTTTCCGCATGAGGAAGGGCTGGAACTGCTGCTGGTGACACCGGATGGCGCATCAAGCCGTCATCTGTTTCCAGATGTTCCGCAAAGTCGGTTACTGGATGAAGCCAATCAGCTCAAGCAGATGATTGCTCGCTTGGCTCCCGCTGAGCGCTATCTACCCTCAGCCCAGCAGCTTTATGAGTGGATTATTACGCCAATAGAACCTGAGTTACAGGCAGCCCAAATCGATACGCTGGTCTTCTGCGTCGGCGGAGGTGTGCGATCGCTACCTCTCTCTGTTCTCCACGATGGCCAGCAGTTTCTGATTGAAAAGTATGACGTTGGCCTAATTCCAGCGTTTACGCTGACCGATCAGCGCTATCGATCCATGCGAACAGTTGACGTTTTGGCGATGGGTGCATCGGAGTTTCAAACGCTGGGTGATCTACCTGCCGTACCCGTTGAGCTATCTGCGATCGCATCTGATATCTGGCCGGGCGAGATTTATCTCAACGATACGTTCACACGGCAAAATCTCCAGCAGGAACTAGAGCAAAGGCAGTTTGAGATTGTGCATCTGGCGACCCATGCGGAGTTTCGATCTGGTGCGCCGAGTGAGTCTTTCATTCAGCTTTGGCAAAATGAGCAGATTACGCTGGCTCAAATTCGCGATTTGGACTGGGAAAATTTGCCCGTTGAGCTGCTGGTGCTGAGCGCCTGTCAGACGGCATTGGGCAATCCTGAAGCGGAGCTGGGATTTGCAGGATTGGCCTATCAAGCGGGCGTCAAATCCACATTGGCCAGCCTCTGGTCGGTGAGCGATGTTGGCACGCTGGCGCTGATGCGGGAGTTTTACTCGCAGTTGGCTCAGGCCAATGGCGCAACCAAAGCGAACGTTTTGGGCTTGACCCAGCGAGCAATGATTCACGGTGAGGTGCAGCTTACCGATCAGCAATTGCAAAATTCGGGCGGAACTGCGATCGCACTTCCGCCCTCACTACAAAATATGGCCAGCAGCACCGACTTATCGCACCCGTTTTACTGGGCTGCATTTGTCTTAGTGGGAAGCCCCTGGTAAGTACACTGGAAAGTGCGATCGCAGATCCGGTCTGCTACGAGAAAAGTGCGATCGCGTAGTTTAAGATTTTCTGGCAAGATCAGAGTAACCAGTGCTTAGCTAGAAGTCGGGATTCAGTTCTACAACGGTATCAACGAGGAATTTGCCGTGACTGCTTTTAGCCCAGACTTAAAATCCCTTTTGAACCTCACCGATGAACAGTTTTATGAGCTGTGCCGGACTAATCCAGAGATTAAGTTTGAGCGAACACCCGGAGGTTCACTGCTGATTATGGCACCGACAGGCGGTGAAACGGGTAATCGCAATAGCGAGATCAATGCGGAGTTTGTTCTATGGAATCGTCAAACTCAATTGGGTAAAGTGTTTGATTCATCAACCTGTTTTAAGCTGCCTAGAGGGGGTGATCGCTCTCCCGATTTAGCATGGATTCGTCAAGATCGATGGGATGCTCTAACCCCAAACCAAAAGGAGAAATTTCCACCGATTGCTCCTGATTTTGTGATGGAATTGATGTCTCCGTCTGACGGATTAACAGAGAGCCAAGCCAAAATGCAAGAGTATTGGCAGAGTGGTGTTCGTTTGGGCTGGTTGATTGATCGCAAACAGCGTCAGGTCTGGATTTATCGATCAGATGCTATACCTGAGCGGTTAGACGATCCAGAGAAACTGTCTGGAGAAAATATTTTGCCTGGTTTTCAGCTCAATATGGCACTCGTTTGGTAGTGCGATCGCAGATCTGGTCTGTTGCGAGAAAAGTGCGATCACGAATCCTTTAAATTACATTGTTCGTGGGCAAATGTACCATTATTTGCTGAACTTTATACCAGTTAGTTTAAGCTGGAGGAAATGTGTTTTATCTTATTTCGACATTACATAATGAGCACATAACCAACACTCTACGTAAACAACATTACCAACGGAAACATCCGTTAAGATTTCATGTTGCACAACTGCTTCGTAAGTTACACCTGCACACTCAACTGAAAGTTGACGATAGTTCTGTCCTGTCCACGGATTTAATTTGACTTGTACTTGCTGTACTACCCCATAAAAAGCTGCTCGTGGCTTATCATCCCGCATTCTTTCCATCGCAGCATAAGCACCGAGTGGGAGAAACCAACCTGGGCCTACTTTGCGATCAGGATATTCGTACTTGTAGGCTTCTAAACTGCTCCAGAACATTCCATTTTCAACAAAGGCAGATAAAGCAAGCTCAATCGGTGAATCAAGTTCTATTATCTGACGGGTATGAACAGCATTCACAAACGTAACGGCAAGGGGATATAAAGGTTCATCAGTTGCACTCAAAACTTGTATATGCAGAGTTGCACAGTGAGGACAACCATCTTGAGCCTCGACCCATTTCTTAGGGATTGCCTTAAGCGTGGTTGGTGATAAAAAAGATGGAACAGCACAGGCTGAGTCAGTATGTACCCACACCTCTACAGAACCATCAGTTAACAAATGAGTATGCTCGCTTAAAATTTCTGATCGTGATGATGACAAACTCACAGCATGTTTTATAACTTCTACAAGCTCTTCTTGAGAGCAAATTCCAATCGCTGGCCAATGATTACTCATAAATACTGCTCAATAGTTGAATCGAATTGATTATTAGTAGGTGCGGTCTCTGTGGTATCTCTAAATATTTTCAGGAAAGACGTTGTTTTCAAGCCAACGTTTAATAATTCCTTTGGCAGCGTCGCTAGGCACTAGTTCTTTCATCTCAAACTCTGTCCATTCAGGTATTAAGAAAACTACCTCACCCATCTCTGTTTGACTTTCATTATATAAAATGCGGGTATTCTCTCCTTCGACTGATAGTGCTAATAGCCAGCCGTGATGACTAAGACCTACTTGAATCTTATTGCTCCAACGGTTTTCGATTACCACAGATGTGTTGACTTTTGCATTATCTTCTCTTTCTTGAGCATCAGCATCGAATCGCTCTTCTAGCTGTTCTTGATAGAGAGCCTTTTTATCTAAAAATGACATCCATATCTCATTGATACAGTTTAAAACTGCTGGGAAATTGTCACAGAATAGGGTGTCTTCTTCCCAAACATTGGGATAGTCAAAAGTTGTTATCATACAATACTCGACCACTTCAGTCATGTGATTTAAGTCCTTGTCCCAACCTTCAAAATACTCCAATCACTCTCCCAACCGCTCAGCCCGCGTCAGCGATGCCACCGGATCGGCTCAGAAGTGGACAAGCACCCGCCTATCTCAAATGCGTCAGCGTTTATTAACCTGGTATCAGCAAGTCGGGCGCGATTTACCCTGGCGCAATATCGACGATCCCTATCGCATCTGGATTTCGGAGATTATGCTCCAGCAGACCCAGGTGAAGACCGTCATGCCCTACTACGAACGGTGGCTAGAGCGATTTCCCACCGTGCATGACCTCGCCAAAGCCGATCAGCAGGAGGTGCTGAAGCTCTGGCAGGGACTCGGCTACTATGCCCGCGCCCGCAACCTGCACCAGGCCGCCCAGATGATTGTGGAGCAGCACAACGGCCAGTTCCCAACCACATTTGATGACGTTGTGGCGCTTCCTGGCATTGGCCGCACGACCGCAGGCGGCATTTTAAGCTCAGCCTATAATCAGCCAGTGGCGATTCTCGATGGCAACGTCAAGCGGGTGCTGGCGCGAGTGATGGCCTTGCCCGTGCCGCCCCGGAAAGCGCTACAATCCCTGTGGCAATATTCCGAAACCCTGCTCGACCCAGACAATCCGCGCGACTTCAACCAAGCGCTGATGGACTTGGGTGCGACGATTTGTACGCCCAAACAGCCCAATTGTCCGACCTGTCCGTGGCAGGATTTTTGCCAAGCTCATTCCCTCAACCTCCAGCAGCAACTTCCCATGCGCGAAACTCGTTCTCCCTTACCGACCAAAACCATTGGCGTCGCTGTCATCCGTGACGACCAGGGCAAAATCCTGATTGATCGTCGGCCTCAGAAAGGTCTGCTCGGCGGCCTCTGGGAGTTTCCGGGCGGCAAAGTTGAACCCAATGAAACGATTCAAGCCTGCATTCAGCGGGAGATTAAAGAAGAACTGGGGATCGAAATTGCCGTTGACGATCACCTGATCACAATTGAGCATACCTACTCGCACTTTCACGTGGTACTGAATGTCTACAACTGCCGCCACCTAAGCGGCGAACCGCAGCCGATTGAGTGCGATGAAATTAAGTGGGTGACAGCGGCAGAATTAGATCAATATCCGTTTCCGAATGCCAATGTCAAAATCATTGAAGCGATTCGGCAGGAGGGTTGATAGTTAAGGGCATCAGTCTTCAGATCAGGAGGACAATTGTGGTGTTTAGCGACTATAAAAGTCTTGAGCAAGTTCAACAAGAATTCCAAATCCGATATCAAGAAGAAGACTTTGTGCCGGAATTGTGGACTGATGTTCCAGCGCTGTTTTTGAATCTCTTGGGGTCCATTCCCCGCCGCTCTGCGGCGTAAGATCTAAGAATGAGTGAGTACATCCACAAGAGTCATAACGTAACAGTTTTGCTATACCACTTAGTGTTTCCAGCAAAGTATCGACGGGTTGTGTTTGATGAGCAAGTAGATGCGGTTCTGCGAGAGGTCTGCCTCGAAATCGAGAAACGCTACGAGGTGAAGTTTGTCGAAATTGGAGTGGACAAAGACCATGTCCATTTTCTAGTGCAGTCCGTGCCGACCTATAGTGTGACCAAACTGGTAACGATGCTGAAAAGTTTAACTGCACGAGAAGTCTTCAAACGATGCCCTCAAGTGAAGCAGAAACTTTGGGGAGGCGAGTTTTGGAGTGATGGATATTTTGCGAGTACAGTAGGCCGCCACGGGGATGAAGGAATGATCGCCAAATATGTTCAAGCCCAAGGCAAAGATTACCTCAAATTGCATCGGGATAATCAACTTGCTCTTTTTTGATTCTGATACCCCGTCCGCTTGCGGCGGGGTATTTCATTGAATTTGACTTTAACCTGACGGTAATGGATGCTTTTTCATCTGAAGCCGCTCGATGCGAACTAGTGATTTTTCCAGTCATTCGAGAAGTCTACAAACGCTATTCAAATAAAGCTGCCCTCTGGATACAAAAGTCGTTTGTAGTCGATGGCAAGCTGAATGGAACTCCAGATTATATGCTTTCCCGTAAGTCAAATTTAGGTAAGACGATCTTAGAAACTCCACTCGTTTTGCTGGTTGAAGCAAAGCGGAATGACTTTGAACAAGGATGGGGACAATGCTTGGCTGAAATGATTGCGGCTGATCGCCTCAATGCTAGCGCTCGACCGATTTACGGCATTGTCACGGACGGAAAACTTTGGGAATTTGGCCGCTTAAATCATCAGGTATTTACGAAGAATACGGCGAGTTATACTATTACTGACCTAAAAAAATTATTCAATGTGCTGAACGGGTTGTTTGATCTAGCGACGCAGGATCTAACGGTTGAGGCAGCGTAGTTTCTGCTAGGAAAGCGGATTGATTCAACCTTTGGTTAAAGCGAAGCGTGATAAATCCCGTAAACCCTATTCAGTTAGGAGGCCGATGTGGCAACGATCTTGCGGAATTGGTGTTATCGCTATCAGTGGCTATTTGACTTGATTGTGGGAATTTCATCTTTGCCCGTTGGTGGAGAGAAAAAATTTCGGCTGCTGCCCATTCAAGCCGTTACGCTTCAGCCCTGCGATCGCATCTTAGATCTGTGCTGTGGTAGTGGACAAGCTACTCAATATTTGGTGCAACGGTCTGAATTTGTTGTGGGTTTAGACTGTGACCCCTTAGCCATTCAACGGGCGCGGAGACGGGTGCCACAGGCTGACTATGTCGAAGCGTGGGCTGAGAATATGCCCTTCGAGGATAATTCGTTTGACTGTGTCCATACCAGTGCAACTCTGCATGAAATGGCCCCACAGCAGTTCAGGCAAATTATCCAAGAAGTTCATCGGGTTTTGAAGCCCGGCGGGTGTTTTACGCTAGTCGATTTTCATCGCCCGACGCATAGACTGCTGAGGTGGAATCTCTATCTGTTTCTATGGCTGTTTGAGAATCAGTCTGCTTGGAATCTGATTGGGCTTGACCTCCCTCACGTGCTTCAGAATGCAGGATTTCAGCTCAAACAAACTCACTTTCCAGCAGGCGGAAGTCTCCAAGTGATTTGTGCCTACAAGTCCTAAGGCACCCTACGCGATTGCAGTTGGCCTATGCATAAAAGAATTTAGCGCCGCAATCAAGGCACTGGCCCTCAGCCCCAACCCTTCTCCCACAGGAGAAGGGAGCTTGAGCAAGTTACTTATCCGAGTCTTCGTTTTGATTCATTTTCTGGTTCCCCTCTCCTGCGGGAGAGGGGCTAGGGATGAGAGCCTCAACCTTTGCCACCTCTAAAATCTTGCCTAAAATACCTATAACATCCTCAAAAACTTCCTCATTCCGAAAACGCATAACCGTGAAGCCGTTTGCCCTCATCCACTGATCGCGATCCTGATCTCGTTCTCTTTGAGACGCATGAACCGCTCCATCTAGTTCAACAACAAGCCGAGTATCATGGCAGTAAAAATCGGCAATGTACTGACCAATGTTGTACTGTCGCCGAAACTTTAATCCGTTTAGTTGCCGACTTCGAAGACACTGCCACAGAATTTCTTCCGCTACTGTTTGGTTCTTTCTCAGCTCTCTAGCTTTGATGAGCAGCACTTCGGGGATCTGTCTTTGAATTCCGGCTAGCTTCAAAATGTCTTCCATTCTGTACTTCTGCTGCTAGTGAGTTTCCATTCTTCAACGCAACTTGTGCAAACTGCAATTGCAGTTTCCTTATCTGCCATCAATGCGTTGAACGTTGCGACCGCTGTACAAGAGGCGCGATCGCAGATCTTGCAGCTACATTGCTGATCAGTGGAACAGTGCATTACGACTTTGCCTAACAGCAACCTATGCAAGAGGTGCGATCGTTTATAAATGCATATTCGCAATAATATATTCGATTTAGCTATTTGTAGTGCTCAGAACATATTTTCTCGTTATGCGTGCTGACATTGAAGGTTGGTAAGAATCCAGAAGGAGTTCCGCGACGTCTATCGGAACAGATTGAGCTTGATAGTTAGTTGTTACTTCTGAATTCTCATAATTTTCCAGATCAAGGAAACCCACAAAATCTATGCAGCGATAATAATAAACACAATTATCTCTTGCTAAATCCAGTAAACATTTAGCGGCTTGATACAACATGATTCGTTCTTCGGATGCACCAAAAAAATATTCCAAAACGCAGAAAGTTCTGTCTGGTTTCCAGGTGTAAACATCAACTTGGCGTCCTTTCCCAGTCCAATATTTTGAGATTTTTGGGTGAATAGATTCTAGATCTATATCTGTTTGAAACTCGAAGGTTGCCACGTCTGACATTTTGACTACCTCAAAAATTGGCGACAGTGCGATCGCAGATCTTATTAAGGTACTTTGCTGACCTGTGCGATCGCACTTTCACAAAGTAAAACTGGTTCTTCTGAACAGATTTCGGATAAAACCATAAAATAGACATTTTGGCGGCTCAGTTCAGCGTTAGGCAAGATGCCTGACCTACGAGGTTCGAACACATATGGCTGAAGTTAAGTGCGATCGCATCACCCGACGATTCGAAAATACAGTTGCTATCCGCGATATCACCTTCACCATTCCAGACGGTGAATTTTGGGTGCTGGTTGGGCCATCCGGCTGCGGCAAGTCCACCATTCTCCGCACCATTGCCGGATTAGAACCCGTCTCAGACGGACAGCTTTACATTGGCGATCAACTAGTCAATGCCGTGCCAGCCCGTCAGCGCGACGTGGCGATGGTGTTTCAAAACTATGCGCTCTATCCCCACATGACCGTGGCCGAAAATTTGGCCTTTGGCCTCAAAATGCGCGGCGCAGACGACAGCCAGATTCAGCAGCAAACCGAACAGGTGGCGCAAGCACTGGGCATTCGCCATCTACTGGATCGCAAACCCAAGCAGCTCTCCGGTGGACAGCAGCAGCGGGTGGCTTTAGGACGTGCGATCGCACGTCAACCCCGCGTATTTTTACTCGATGAACCGCTGTCTAACCTGGATGCTCAGTTGAGGGATGACACCCGTGCCGAACTGAAGCAGCTCCACCAGCGCTACGGCATCACCACGATCTACGTCACCCACGATCAGGTGGAAGCAATGACGCTGGCCGATCAGATTGTGGTGCTGGATCGAGGCGAAATTCAGCAAATTGGTTCACCGCAGCAGGTTTACGCCAGTCCCAAAAATCAAATGGTGGCGACGTTTCTGGGCAATCCGCCAATGAACTTGCTGCCTACCACTTATGATGGTGAGCAGTTTAAGGTCGGTCAGCAATTCGTAGGGTGTGTGGAGAAACTGCGATCGCATCTCCAACCGCAACAAAAACTTACGCTCGGCATCCGCCCGGAAGCGATCAGGGTGGGTTCAGTCAGCGACCTCGATGATCAAGCATCACCCACCAACCACCTCACAGTTGAAGTCACCCTCGTTGAACTCTTGGGCCGCGAGGTGCTGGTGCGAGCAAAATTACCTGAAACGAACGGCACAGGATATTCGCTGAATCTGCTAACAACGCCAGATCGTGTTCCTAAAGTTGGGGATCGACTTGCGATCGCGCTAGACATTGACCAGCTTTTCCTCTTCGATCCCAACACCGGACAGCGAATTGATATCTAGCCTCGTAGATCGGGTTGACGAAGGAAACAAATAACCCATCTATGGCAATTTGAGACTGTTGACGAGATCTGCACATAAAAATGCACAAAGGAAAGACTGCTATTCAGGAATACTGCAAGCAACGAAAGTTTGCTGATTTTGTCATTGAAGGTGGGCTGGACTATCTAATTCCAAAGTGGGAAACCATCATTCTTAGGATTAAGGCTGGCTACCCTTTAACGAGGGAAGAGTACTTAAATGATATGGATGTTCGCAGGATCATTGATGAAGTGTTGCCGTTAGCTTCGGACGAGCAAATTGCCCAGTATTACGACCGTCTACGAGCCGCAGATAAAGCTTATTCTGATTGTACTATTCCGGCTGAAGGCTGTATTTGGGGCAGGAAGAGTGAAATTAAGCACACATACAGCAAAGAACATCATTGGTGGTATTACCACGTTCCATTTAATAAGGGATCAGCATGGTTTGATCGCACAAATTGGAATTAGAAAAAGATTCCTTCTACCAATTCATGCGATCAAAATTAGCTAGAGCCATCAAAAAAGCTCCTTTGCTCCCTTGCACCTAATCCTCGGTTATGAGCAAAAAACTCTACTACTCGTCCGGTAGCTTGTACTGACTGACGATGCGCTTGGCATATTCCGGCACGTGTTCCTCCAGCTTCTCGGGATGATTGCGCCGCGTGTAGAGGTAATTGCGGGTAAAGTGCGAGTCAATCGAGAACCGAGCGTATTCCAAGCCCCGTGGCCCGATCCGGTCAATCACGACGCCCATCAGCTTGGCGGCCCACATGGGCAGCGTTACGCCCTTATCATAGGCGGGAATGCTCTGCTGCACCGCATTGTGGCGATCGCCTTTTGACTCAACGGGCTGCGTATCGAGCTGATCCATCACCAGATCCAGCATTTCGCGTCCGGTCTGATTCCGCACCACGATCCACTGCCAGCCAAACGGTGCGCCCATGTAGCCCACAACTAGGTCGGCTAGCGAATTAACGTAATCAAAGCAGCTCATGCAGGAGGGCGCGAACACATCCTTGAGCTGATTGGTTTTGAGGCCAAAGAAGGGCACCGTTTCATGGGAACCGTCCTCGTGTTTGAAGTGAACCCGAAAGTCCTGCATGAACTCGTAATAGACGACGGTGTCTGGGGAGCGGCTGGTGGTGTCGAGGAATTTTTGCAGTCCGGCGCGGGTCACGTTATCGACGCAGGGCGTGCCCAGCACGTAGAGCTTTTCCAAGCCAAGCTGTTTTTCAACGGCGCGTAACGCCTGAATTTGACAGCCGACGCCGATTACGAGTAACCGCTTCATGCCAGACTGCTCAATTTGCTCCAGCACCGATAAATTGGGCGACAGCGTTGGCTTGTTTACCCGCGCGGCCAAAATCTCCTCTGGTGTGCGGGCAATCACGGGCATCGGCTGAAACCGATCCTCCTCGGTGTTCTGGACGCAAACCACGCCTTCCACCAGCTTGCGGTTCAGCATTTCAATTGCGATCGCACTCACGATCCCCGTCCACTGAGCACCCTCAATCGGCTGCTGCTTGCGAGCGGCCATCATGTCCTGATGCACACCGAAGTAGACATCTTTCTCATTCTCTAAATCGCGGCTGCGCCCGTGCGCCTGCTGCTCTAGGTCGGGAATCTGCTGATTGATAAAGGCACAAGCCTCTTTTACGTAGTGAATGTAATAGGTGTCGCAGAGGCCGCACTCACTACAGAGTTCTTTGGCCGGACGACGCGCCCCTGGGCGGAGCGCTTTCGCTTTTTTGTGAGGATATGCCAGGGTCATAAAAGGAAACGTTAAGCTAGAACAGCCAGTACTCAGTAGTGGATTACACATCTGCCCCAGCACATACTGGAGCAACCCAAAAATTAGCCTTTGATCACCATATCTCAAAGATTTAATCCAACTAAACAGATTGATGCGTTTTGTAAAGAAACGTGGGATCACGAGCCAGTCTGTCATCGTTCTTGAAAGAAACTGTGATCCCCTCAACAACTGCGATCGCAGGTTGAAAACATTTGGTAAAACTAGATTAAGCACCCCTTTGAACCCCGATGAAGATTGCCAAACGCACTTCAACGCATTTACAAATTCGAGACGTGCCGCTAGAAACCTGGATTTTCGGCAGCGTCTTTGCGGTGTTGGGCACTTATATCATCACCAGTGGATTTATCTATGGCACCAGTGAGTTAGCGATTTCAACGGCAGCTAACGGTTTCTTTGGTGGCCTGTTTTTGCTGGTGGGTTTGATGATTTTGCGACGAGGCTGTTTGCTGCGCTGCGATTTTGATAAGGCGACTGGCACGTTGACGATGATCAATCGAGGCGTGTTGCGTACCAACTGTGAGCGCTTGCGGCTGAAGGATATTACGAAAGTCAAGCTAGAACAGCCCCTGAAATCAATTGCGGGGAACTCATCCACCAACGGTTTGGTCGAAAATGAGGTTGTGGAAGTCCCTGCTCCGGCTTACCGGATTGTTTTGGTGTTGGATGAGAGACAGCAGTTGCCGCTCACGAGTCGCTATTACGAAAATCGCGAGCATCAAAAGCTGCTGGCCGAGAGCATTGCTGAGTTCCTGGATGTTGAAGCGGAGATTCCGCCAGGATTAGGTGATTTACTCAAAAGCTTCTGGGGCGGCATCAAGTCTTATTTTCAAGCTGATGCAGAGTAAGTTTTGCTGCGTTATTCATCTGCTGCGTTATTGAATTATTGGTGCCTGTGTTGATCCCTTTATGCGGCGGCGTGGTGCTTGGCATCCTACCAGGCATGGCCCTTCAATCCCTAGATGGCTACCCAGCCATTTAGGGATTGCATTACACATCGCTAGGTTCGTTTTCGAGGTAAGTTCCTAGAATAAAAGGCAACATGGGATCAATTAGCGGTCAGCAGCGGATGACACAATCGAGATCGACAGATGATGGAGTAGTGGATGTAGCCGTCATTGGTGCAGGATTAGCAGGTTTAACTTGTGCTCGACAGCTTCAGCACAGTGGTTTGACCGTTGAAGTCTTTGATAAATCGCGTGGTCTGGGGGGACGGCTAGCGACTCGGCGCATTCAATCCGCCTGGATGGATCATGGAGTTCGCTACTGGCAGGCTCAAGGCGAACAGAGTCAATCTCTGCTCCGCATATTGCTCAATCACGACATCCTGCAGCCTTGGACAGGTTCTATCGGCAAGTGGGAGCAAACTGGGCCGGTGCTGCCGCTCAACCAGGATGCTGACCAGTCGGATGGCATTTACGTTTCACGTGTGGGCTTAACTGCGATCGCAAAGTTTATCGCTCAAGATTTGACTATTCATCGAAGCCGACGTGCAACTGCGATCGCTCTGGCATCACTAGGCCAATCGTCATCGGGTCAATGGCAAATTCAGTTTGCATCCAGTTCTGACGCGGAGAACTTGGCCTGTGCTAAGGCCGTTGTGCTAGCTGTTCCAGCACCGCAGGCTCTGCCGTTGTTAGCTCCACTGGTTAAAGATGGGCTGTCGCCAGATGTGCCGCAGCATATTCAGTCTGTAGCGTTTGATCCTTGTGTCAGCGTTATGGCTGGATATGCCAGTGCGCAAGTGACTGAGAACGCACAACTGTTGAGGCAGTGGCAGGCGCTCCAGCTAATGGATCATCCGATGCTGTCCTGGATCAGCTTGGAGCAGTCGAAAGCTCATCAATCTGAGCAGCCACTGCTGCTGCTCCAAAGTACGGCAACCTTTGCCAAACGATATTTGGATGCTGATGACCTACAGTCCGCTGGTGCAGAGCTTCTAGCTGCACTGGCTGAACTTGATCGGCCTGAGTGGGCTAATCCGGATTGGATGCAGGCGCATCGCTGGCGCTACGCCTTTACCCGCCAACCCCTTGGGAAAGCTTGTCTAGCGGTCAGTGTGCCCCTACCGCTGATTTGCTGCGGGGACTGGTGTTTGGGCAACAGCATTGAAGATGCCCTCCAGTCTGGAGTCGCCGCCGCAATGCAATTAGCTACAATGATCTAACCTATCTGGTGGGCGCTGTCCATCGGACGTGCAATAGCGCTGAGTTGAGGCTGATGGGCATCGCCCACCGGACGATCGGCAAGCTTAGAAACGCGGATTTAATAATATTCAGTCCGGCTGAAAACCCAGTTATTTTGTCTGAAGCGCTTGCTTCGCAAGCGCTTCAGACAAAATAACTGGGTTTTTACATGCGGACGTGATACAAGGTGAGATCTTTGGGCTAGGGACGCGGCATTGCCGTGTCCCTAGCGATCGAGCAAGACTTCCCAGGTGGCAGGGCCAACTACCCCATCAACACTCAGTTGATTACTTTGCTGGGCGGCTCTCACCGCTTCTTGCGTGCGCTCGCCAAAAATGCCATCAATTGCGCCTTGATAATGCCCCAAACTCTGGAGCCGTTCCTGGAGCCGTTCTACAGCGGGCCCGGATGCCCCAAGGCGCAGGGTCGGGAAGGCCGCCGGATCGCTGTCATCGGTAGGCAAACTGGCCGTTTCCGTTGGCTCCGTTTCAGCCGATTCAGCGGCAGGTGTATCTGGTGCTGGATCGGAATCAGTGGCTGCTGCAGGTGTAGAGGGTGCGGCTGGATTGGTCGTGGAATTGGAGGTTGCGCTATCGGTCGCCGTCTCAGTAGTAGAGGACGCGCCGCTGGCTAACTCACCCGGCGTCAGGACGGGCCTGGGAAAATCAGTCACCGTAACTGCTGCAGAGTCCGGCGTTTGGTTAGCCGCTGTAGGGGAAGCAACTGGAGCAGCAGGCAGCAGTGTGCCCCAGGTTGCAGGGCCAACTACGCCGTCTGTTGCTAATCCGGCAGCGGTTTGAAAGGCGGAAACGGCGCGGGCCGTTTCTTCGCTGTAGAGACCATCCACGGCTCCTGTGTAGTAGCCTAAGAGCTTCAGCAATGCCTGGAGTTCGGCAACAGCCTGTCCCTCGCTGCCCACGCGCAGATTGGGGCGAGCGGTGGAAAGCGGTGAACGTCGGTCATTAGCGGGAGCATTCTCCGATGATTCGGATGATTCGGTCGTGGTGTCGGATTCGGAGGATTCAGCAGCGGCTGGAGCCGTGTCGTCGGCATCTGCCGATTCATCGGCCGTTTGGGCCATTGTTTGGGTCGCCGTTTGGGCCATTGCGGGCAGCAATGGGTATAGACTGAAACCGCCGCCGATTAAACTGCTAATGAGAAACAGACGCCCAACTAGAGGCGAGATCGCAGTTTCTGGTGCAGTTTTTGATTCTGATCTAGTTTCTGATACAGATGCTGGCGCAGTTACGGGTGTAGGTGTTGAGTACCGTTTTTGATGCATCGCGATTCCCCTTCCTCCAAACAAATATCAACCCCAAATTTTGACTGAACGGATCACCTAAACTTGGGTTTGTCCTCTACCGGGTTTACGCCATTGAGGGATAAAACTCGTAAAAATCATGAAAATCTTTATGATGACACAACAGAGCGGACACAATTGGACACAGCGGCAGTTTCAGGGTGCCTGGTTGGGACTTGCGATCGCAGAAGCCATGATAGCGGGGCAATCGGATTGGGACGCATCCAGTTCCAGCGTTCCTGCTAGACAGTGGGCTGCTCCCAGGCCCAGTTCGGCACTGAGTCAACCGCTAGCGTCTGATTGTAGCGCTCATCTGCCGCTCACGGCTCAAGCGGTACGGCTGAGTCAGCACCTGATTGACAGCCTGCATCCCCGTCAGCCGGGACTGTCGTGGCTGGATATCCAGACCAAATATGTGCGGTCTGCAGAACCCAAATCCGCTGTGTTCACCGAGCAGGCCGTTACGCTGTTGCCCCTCTGGCTGCTGGTTTCAGATCGACCCGCTGCGATCGCATATATTGCTCAGCAAATTCAGGCTGCGGATGCCGGTTCAGATGCAGCCTTGTCCCTGACATTAACGGCACTGACCCTGCGTTACTTGCTTGCTCATCCCCTTGCTTCATCCTGTTGCGGCTACAGTCCGCCAACGGCAGTGAATCCGTTATTGAACCAGATCCGCAGCGATCTGGACTGGGTCGTGAATGGGCTGCAGAATCCTCAATTGCAACAATCTCAGCTCCACGATGAGCAGCTAGTCGCCGTGGTGAGCCAAGCGCCAACTGTGATGGTGGCGCGTTCTCTGATGCAGTCACTGCCCGTTGAACTGCACCCGATCGCAACTGCGCTGTATGTTCTCACCCATTTTGCCTATGATTTTACGCAGGCGCTGCGCTGTGCCCATTTGCTACAGCCCCACTCTCAATCTGCGATCGCACTGACGGGCATCGTACTGGGTATTGCTGCTCCTCTGAGCATTCCTGCGAGTTGGCATACAGCGGTGAAGGCGCTGACGTTTCCGCCTTCCTCTACGACTCTAACCACCATCAGCCAAACCTTATGGAAAGCTTGGGCAGGAGCCTATATTCCTCAACGTACAGGTTGAGGATTGGCCGTTGGTCAAATGTACGCTGGTTTAAAGCGTAATCTGCACAATCGCATCGCAATAGTTGCGCACTTGCGCATCGATGCCAGTAATCGCTGTGCCCACAACGACGGCATAGGCTCCTAGATCGAGGGCATAGCGGGCCATTTCTGGGGAAGCGATGCCGCCTTCGCAGATGGCGGGGACAGACAGCCGCTGCACCATATGCGCCAGCAGGTCAAATCCGGGCGGCTTTTCCATTTGGGTATTGGCCGTATAGCCGAACAGTGTCGTGCCGACCAGATCGGCTCCCGCTTCTGCGGCTGCGATCGCAGCTTCCAGACTATCCACATCGGCCATGACGGGTTTACCCAGCTCCTCATGAATCCGCCGAATCAGCCCCGGCACCGTTTCGCCTGCGGGCCGATCGCGCAGCGTGGCATCGATTGCGATAATGTCTGCTCCGGCTTCAGCTACGGCTTGAGCGTGGTGGAACTGGGGGGTGATATACACCTCATAATCAGGAATGACCTGTTTCCAGAGGCCGATAATCGGTACTGAAACGTTCATTTTGACGGCGCGAATATGATCGGGTGAGTCAATGCGTACCCCAACCGCACCTTGATTGTCTGCCGCCTGTGCGATCGCAGCAATAACCTCTGGCTGATGCAGAGGTGAACCTACGGGGGCTTGGCAGGACACCACCAAACCGCCCTGTAGGTCTTTAATGGCAGCTTGAGATGATGCGGTTTCCGTCATATCCGTCATAAATTAATTGGCTCTCTGAGCAAAGGGGTAGGCATTGAATTCACTGGATTAGACTGAATGAATAGACTTTATTGGAAATAAAGTTTTTGGGGTTGGAAATTGTTTTGTAGCGTGGCTCCGCCGCGCTACAAAACAATTTCCGATAAAGTCTAATGGTCATACGCTGAGACGGATGATCTCACTTAGTGTAAGTATTGCCTGTTACATCCATCAAATACATGGATGAGAACGCTGAAATGTGCGATCGCAAAAAGCACGCGACGTCAAAATCCCAAAGAGGTTGATACCCCATATTTATGCGCCATATTTATGCCCCACATTCATATTGCAGAGCCATTGACCGATTCTGGATTTGATTTAGGTAACGGGCGCTGAGTAGAAAAGCTTATCGATTTTCTCCAGCAGTCGTCTGGGCCGAACGGGCTTGACAATGCAGTCGTCAGCCCCCGCATTCAGGCACTGTTGGCAAAGGTCGGTTGACCCATCGGCCATAATGGCCAGTATCTTGAGGGGAGAATGATTGGCTGTCTCGCGAAACTGGCGGATGAGCTGACAGCGATCGATGTTGGCGAGATCCATGCCGACCATAACCAATGCTGGTTCCATCAGCTTCACTTGCTCGACCGCTGCGTCGCCATCCATCATCCAGATCACCTGATGTCCCGCCGCCATTAGCATGTCGCAGATAATATTGGCGGCATCTTCATCCTCTTCGAACAGCAGGACGCGCTGCGTCAGCGGCAGCACTTCGGGACTACTATTGGCGGCTTTAGTCGTTGTGCTGTAGGGTTGGGTGGGAATGCGCACGGTAAAGACGGAGCCAACTCCCACTTGAGATTTCACATCCAGACTACCGCCATGTAAATCGACTAGCTGCTTGGTCAAAGCCAGGCCCAGTCCAGTTCCCTCATAGCTACGCTGGCGGGAGGAATCAAGCTGCTGAAATTTGCGAAAGAGAAAGGGTTGTTGCTCTGCCGAAATGCCAATTCCCGTGTCTTCGACCTGGAAAATGGCCGCTTCTTTCTCTAAACGCACCTTGAGGTTGACCGTTCCTTCCGCCGGCGTAAACTTAATCGCGTTGGTCAGCAAATTGAGCAGAATTTGCTGTAGACGACGCGGATCGGCAGAAAATGAATCTTGCTCAGGCTTGAGGTTGAGATTGCACTCTAGCTGCACCTGATTGCGTTCGGCCTGGTTTTGCACGGACTGCATGACTCGCGAAACCAATGCCGTAACTGAGCACTGTTGAATATCTAAAATGATCCGACCGGCCTCAATTTGAGACATATCCAGAATGTCATTAATTAAGTCCAGCAGCCGTTCACCGCTGTCGTGAATGGTTTGAATGTAGCTGCGCTGCCGGGGGTTGAGTTCACCAAATGACCAGCGCAATAGGGTCGCGGACATGCCGATGACGCAGGTGAGCGGCGTACGTAACTCGTGACTCATGGTGGCCAGGAATTCGCTTTTGGCAGCATCGGCAGCTTGAGCAGCCAAGAGGGCATCATGCAGATCTTGTGTCCGTTCAATCACCCGCTGTTCTAACGTCTGCTTCTGCTGCTGTAGTTGGGAGTAGAGGCGGGCCTGGCGAATTGCGATCGCAAGCTGATCGGCAACCAACTGCATGAAGGTTTCTTCCTGGGGCGTCCACTGCCGCTGCTCAAAGCACTGATGGGCAATTACTAAACCCCAAAGATGCTCCTGCACAACAATTGGGGCAATCAGCTTTGAGCGAATTTGGGCCTGCCGCAGAAAATTGCGCAGACAGGGCAATTTGGCATAGGCTGTTTCGATATCGGCGATGGCGGTTACTTGTCCAACCTGATATTTCGCCTGTTGGGCATGAATATCGAGAAAGCAGCGCTGCTCCGTGACGTTTAGCACGGAGACAATTTGCTCAGAAGCCTTGGATTCATAGGCCACGTATCCGGTTTTTTCGGCGTGGCGAATGTCAATTTGGGCCGAGGAACTGCTTTGTTCTGTCTGTTTAGCGTCCGCCTGTTTCGCAACAGATGCAGCAGGCCTAAGCGCTGCGCCATTGCGTGAGATCTGGTCGATTTGTGATGAGTTCTGCGGCGATGGCTGGGTTGGGGTTGTCGCCCAGGAAATAGATTGGTCGCTCAAGTCGAGCTGATAAATGACCAGCCGATCCACCTGGAGCAGTTGCCGCACCTGCTCGACTGCCGTTTGTAGAATCTCGTTCAAGTCTAGGCTCTGGCGAATTTGATTCGCGACTCGGCCCAGCAGTAGTCCCTGCTCGATTTCCTTCATTAGGGCAATCTGGTAGGGGCGGCAGGCTAGAGGAGGGTCATCCCACTCGTTGAGGTCAATTGATTCATGTGACCCGTTAACAGCGGCGGCGGGCGCCCTGGCAGGGGCCGATTCCAGCTCAGCCAGAAGCCGCAGTGTAAAATCACTTTGGAGCGTCGGATCGTTGGGCTCTTCGGCTTGTTGATGCGGTATGAGCTGTTGCCCCAATTCCGTATCCGACGAGAGCTGAGTTTGCTGCACGATGTCGGTCACAAACTGCGCGATCGCACCTGGATCGAATATTAGCGAAACCGGATAGCGAGTCTGGTCATTTGATTGATCTGCGTCAGCTTGAGATTGCTCCGCCTGAGTCTGATCTGAATGAGCTGCTACACCCCACTGCAACAGGATGCGAAATTGGGGGGATAGCAACAGCAAAAACGACTGATTCTGATGATCCGCTTGATCGGTTGGCTGGCCGATCAGAGCAAACTGCGATCGCACATCTTGCGGGGTGACCAAACAGGATGCATCGATTTCGCTTTGCATTTGCACCAGAAGCTGTTGCACCTGACGCAATACAGCCTGCGGCAAAACCCGATAAAGTGTTGACGCGGAAGAATTAGGCATGATTTAGAAAGGATGGCAACACATCACGACTGATTGCATAGGGCGTCTGATTAAACGTGAATAAAAGCAAATACTTTAAGGCGTAGATGTTATAAAAATCTCTGACTTGAAGCCAGGGAGGAATATCTGAAATCAAACTAAGATCTCATGTTATCTTGCCCGTTTTCTGGATCTAAGAGAAGATCAGCGTTCCTTCACTTTTGCTGAGCCGCCACTATCGAATTTGTTAAGGAAACCTCAATGCATCGTATTGCCGCAACTCCCGGTGGATGGAATCCCGACCAAGAGGGTGTCGTTTTTATTGACCAAACTCCGGCTGCGATCGCAGTTTTAACCGCTGCTGACACTGAGATCCAACTGCTGGCACGGGCACTCTCTCAGCTTCCCGACGATTTCCCCACCCTGCGCACGACCAGTCTGCTCAATCTTCAACAACAATTAACGATTGACACCTATGCCGAAGACGTGCTGGAAGCGGCTCAGATCATCGTGTTGCGGCTGCTGGGTGGGCGCACCTACTGGAGCTACGGCCTAGAAGTCTTGAAGGACACGGTGACGCGCACAGGAGCCAAGCTAGTAGTACTGCCTGGGGACGATCGCCCTGACCCAGATTTAATCAGCCATTCCACTGTGCCGCTGGCTCAGGCCAACCGCATCTGGCGCTACTTCACGGAGAGCGGCCTGGAGAATTTGCAGTCAATGCTGCTGTATTTGGCAGATTTAGGACTGGGGACAAATTATCAGCCACCGTCGCCCCAGATGATTCCCAAAGTGGGGCGCTATGTGTCCTCATCCCAGAGATCCCCCCTAGCCCCCCTTAAAAAGGGGGGAACTGACTCAAAGCTCCCCCTTATTAAGGGGGATTTAGGAGGATCAGTGCGGGATTTTGAGAACCTATCCAAGGTGTGTATGGACAGTAGTCCCGAGGATGAGGAACTTAGGGTGAGGGCCACCTCTGCTAAAGTCGGCATTCTGTTCTACCGCGCCCACTATTTAGCAGGCAACACCGCGCCCGTTGATGCCCTCTGCGATGCGCTGACCGAACGCGGTCTAGAACCTGTGCCCATTTTTGTCTCATCGCCCCGCGATCTGGACGTACAGGACGAACTGCTACAGCTCTTCCAGCCCAAGGATGCTGAGCCGATTCAGGTTCTACTCAACGCCACTAGCTTTTCCGTTGCCCAGCTTCAGGACGAATCACCCAATCTCGATCTCTGGCGACAGCTGAACGTGCCCGTTTTGCAAACTATCTTCAGCGGCGGCACGCTCGATCAGTGGCAGGCGCAAACTCAGGGTTTGTCCCCCCGCGACACGGCCATGAATGTGGCGCTGCCGGAAGTGGACGGGCGAATTGTCACTCGTGCTGTCTCCTTTAAAGCTGTGCAAGGTCGCAGTGAAGCCCTGGAAACCGATATTGTCGGTTATGAACCACTGGCCGACCGGGTGCAATTCGTCGCCGATCTGGCGCTGAACTGGGTAAACCTGCGCCAGACTCCGGTTTGCGATCGCAAAATTGCCCTCATCCTCGCTAACTATCCCACCCGCGACGGTCGGTTAGCGAACGGTGTCGGTTTGGACACGCCTGCAAGCTGTTTGGAAATTCTCAAATCGCTACAGGAAGCAGGCTACACGCTCAATGCCGAGATCTCTACATCCACCGCAGACCTGATTCAGCGACTAACCGCTGGAGTGACCAACGATGCCGAAAGTCGAGCGCTCTGGCAAGCAGGTCGGCGCGAGGGGCAGCAAGTTGCGATCGCAGATTACCAGTCCTATTTCTCGCAAATTCCCCAAGCCGCTCAGCAGGGGATCTGCGATCGCTGGGGCGATGCCGCTCAGTATGCCGTGCAGCTTCCTGATGCCAATGCGCCTGTCTTTCCGGTTCCTGGTATCCACTTAGGCAACGTCTTTGTCGGCATTCAGCCCGCGCGTGGCTATGACCTCGATCCAGCGCTCAACTATCACGCTCCAGATTTAGAACCACCCCACACCTATCTGGCGTTCTACCACTGGGTACGCCACCACTTTGGCGCTCAGGCGATTGTCCATGTCGGCAAGCACGGCAATCTGGAATGGCTACCGGGCAAGAGCATTGCGCTATCGGAAAGCTGCTATCCCGAAGTGGCGCTCGGCCCGCTGCCCCATTTGTACCCATTTATCGTCAACGACCCCGGCGAAGGCTCCCAAGCCAAACGCCGCGCCCAAGCGATCATTCTCGACCACCTGACGCCGCCCCTCACCCGCGCGGAACTCTATGGCCCCTTAGAACAGCTCGAACAGTTGGTAGACGAGTATTACGAAGCCCAGACGCTCGATCCATCGCGCTTGGGGTTAATCCGCGATCGCATTTTCAACCTCGTCACCACCGAACATTTAATAGAAGAGTTGTCTAACTCGACTGCTGATCCGACGGATCAACCTGCCGATCCGGCTGCTCTCCTCACCCAGCTTGACGGCTATCTCTGTGAACTCAAAGAAGCCCAAATTCGCGATGGCTTACATATTTATGGCCAATGTCCCCAAGGACGGCAGTTGCGCGATCTGATGATCGCCATTGCCCGATCGCCAGCGGGTGGACGGATGGGTTTAACACGTGCGATCGCGCAGTCCTGGAATGTCGATATCGATCCGCTAACGCAGGATTTTAGCGAGATTCTAGAGCCGAGCGTGACGCTGAACGGAGAACACTGCCGCACGGTCGGCGACGTGGTGGAGCAGTTGGAGATAGAGGCTGCGCGACTGGTAGAGGGCTTACTGGAAGAGCAGGCCAACGTATCTGGCCCTCACCCCCTCAGTCCCCCTCTCCCACGGGGCGAGGGGGAGGCAATCAAACAGGATTCTCCGGCTCCCCTTCTCCCTAGGGAGAAGGGGTTGGGGGATGAGGGCCAACCTCAGGTTGCAATAGAAATAGAAAACCGCCAAGTTGCTGCTCGATCCCCCCTAGCCCCCCTTAATAAGGGGGGAGACAGGCTCCAAGTTCCGCTTATTAGAGGGGATGAGGGCAATCTCCAACGCGAACTCCAATGGATCGCTACCCATCTTCTGCCTGCGCTCCAGCAAACTCGCCAGGAAATTACCCAGCTAATTCGGGGACTCAGTGGCGAGTATGTGCCCAGTGGTCCTTCCGGTGCGCCAACGCGGGGTCGCCCAGAGGTGTTGCCCACCGGACGCAACTTCTACTCGGTGGACATTCGCGCCATTCCCACCGAAAGCGCTTGGTCAGTCGGTCGCAAAGCGGCTGAAGTCCTCATCGCTCGATACACCCAGGAACAGGGCGAATATCCAAAAACCCTGGGTCTTTCCGTCTGGGGCACGTCCACCATGAGAACCGGCGGCGATGACTGGGCTGAGGCTCTTGCACTCCTCGGTGTGCAGCCCGTTTGGGATGGCCCGTCGCGGCGAGTGGTTGATTTTGAGATTTTGCCGCTGTCGATTTTGGGGCGACCCCGAGTAGATGTGACACTGCGGATTTCCGGTTTCTTTCGCGATGCCTTTCCCAATTTGATTGACTTGTTCGATCAAGCCGTGGAAGCCGTGGCTAATCTAGACGAACCCGCAGACCTGAATCCCCTCGCTGCCCGTGTCCAGCAGGAAACGGCAGACTGGATCGCCCAGGGTCTGAGTGAAGAACAGGCCAATGTGCGATCGCGGTTTCGCATTTTTGGCTCAAAACCAGGAGCCTACGGAGCCGGACTCCAGGGTTTGATCGAAGCCCAAAACTGGACGGATGACGAAGACCTCGCTCGTGCCTATATCAACTGGAGCAGCTATGCCTATGGTCGCCAAGCCGAAGGCCGCTCCGCCCCGGAAGCATTCCAGCAGCGCCTCCAGCAAATGCAAATTGTGCTGCACAATCAGGACAACCGCGAACACGATCTGCTCGATTCCGATGACTATTATCAGTTTCAGGGTGGTTTAACCGCCGCCGTCCGCGCCACCCAAGGGCAAAATCCCGTCACCTACTTTGGCGACCATGCCCAACCCGAAAATCCCAAAGTCCGCCGCCTACAGGAGGAAATTGCCCGCGTCTACCGCTCTCGCGTGGTCAATCCCAAGTGGATCAGCGGCGTCATGCGGCATGGCTACAAGGGAGCCTTTGAGATGGCGGCAACGCTGGACTATCTCTTCGCCTACGATGCCACCACGCACTGCGTCGCGGACTATATGTATGAGGGCCTAACCGAGGCTTACATGCTCGATCCTCACGTACAGGAGTTTATTCAGCAGCACAATCCCTGGGCACTGCGCGATATGGCCGAACGGCTACTCGAAGCAGAGCAGCGAGGTTTATGGCAATCGGCACCGTCTGACATGCTGGAACAACTCCGTGCGATCGCACATCAAGCCGAAGCCGACATCGAAGCCAGAGCCTAATACCTGGACTATGATGACTCATAGCCATTTTTCAATTTTACAAGTATTGGTTTTGAATGCATGGCTGTAGCCATGCCACGTCCTAACCAACATGGCTACAGCTATACGATTCTGACCTTCTACTGCGATTAATTTAGAGAGCGATATTCAATCTCAAAAATAGATAATATTTCATTGCCCTACCTTATGAGTAAGTTGTTCAGGATTCCAGATATGTTCAGCTATCTTCTGATAGAGTATCTGTCTTTCATCCAAATCGGCTTTCTTGAATTCGAGATATGGTTTGAAGGGTATACCCGTATTTTTACAAAAACCGATAAAACCAGGATGATGACTATAGCAGTCAGGATGTAGCGATTTTGCTAACAAATTTTGTCCAAAGTAATGTGGTAATTTCTTGCTATACGGCAAGTCACCATAACTCGCATTGAAGCTTTTAGGAAGCAATAGTAAGCCTCCAATATGATTGCGGTGCTCTTGAAAATCTCCTTCAGACTGAAATTCATCACTATGTCGTTCCGGATGGTCTGCCCAAATATGTTCAATTTCATATCGAGCATTTCCTTGAGCAGTTATATATTCCTCAAATCTAGAGGGAAGCCCTGATGGGAGCACGTCATCCGCTGAGGAGATGAAAATATAATGGAGTGAGTGCCCTTATCGGATCCTGACATGACTCCAGACCAGCGCGACCAAATGCAGCATCACGTCAACGCTTTAGCACAGATCCTCTATGACGACGCCAAGGAACAGGGGATGAGGATGACGAGCTTAGGCGAAATCGAGCAAACGGTCCGTGAGCAAGTGCACCGTCATGTGTCACCCAACTTAGGTCTTTTTTTATCGACACAAGCGTCGGCAAAGATGAAGGAGAAACCCGAAAGCTAACCAGCATCCTTGGCATATTGCAGGTTGGCCGACAGCAGGCCAAGCGGCTTGGAGTCAAGCCCAGAGTCCAGTTCAGCCCCCTGGTCGAGCTGTGTTGTCTGCAGATGGGAGCAACGGTGTCCTTCGTGCAGGCGAGTCGGGATGTTGAACTGCTCACCGGGGTCACCGTGAGCGCCAAGAGTGTCGAGCGCATCGTAGGGCGCAATCCGATTGAGTCATCGGCTCCAGAGGAGACAGTCAAGGAGATGGCTCTCGATGGCGGGATGGTTCGCCTAGTGACTCCGAGCGGAGAGCCCAGCGAGTGGAAGCAGTACAAGGCGGTGCGGCTGGACGGTGACGGTGTGGGTATGGCCTGGTTTGACGACAATGATGCGCTGTTGGCCTGGCTCAGGAGCCTTTGCTGGGCCAGTGTTGTGTTCTGCTTAGGAGACGGACACAGCGGCATTTGGTCGCTCTACCAACAGATGGAGAGGCTCACTCGCCAGGAGGTCTTGGACTGGTATCACCTGATGGAGAACCTGTATAAAGTGGGCGGTTCCCTTCAACGGCTCAACCAGGCCAGACACCTTCTGTGGCACGGTCAGGTCGATGAGGCCAGTGCCCTGTTTGCGGGGCTCAACTCTCAGCAGTCTCAACGATTTGGGAGGTATCTGGAGCGACATCGCGCTCGGATTGTCAACTACAGGTACTACCAGCAAGAGGGGATGCCGATTGGCTCAGGCCCGGTCGAATCACTCATCAAGCAGATTGATGCCAGAGTGCAGGTCGCAGGTGCGCAGTGGAACCCTCAGAATGTTCCTCAAATTCTGGCGCTCCGCTGCGCTTACCTGAACAACCAGCTCAACCTTTATTCTCTCGCCAGCGGATGACGTGCTCCCAGCCCTGATCTTCGTTCAATGAAGTCTGTAATTCGCGCCAAAATGCGATGAATTGCCCTCTTATTTTGTTGATGTAAACGCAGCCGATCATTATGACTGAAAAGAGGAACTGTATCAGTATCATTGTCGAGCCGATTGCGTAAAAAACCTGCTAGTTCCTCTGGTCGTTTGCCGCGAATTTCTCGCATTACCAAAAACATCGAGTACTGCATCGCGTTATAGGTAATAAGCTTGAAATTCCACAGTCTCTGATTAAGTAATATATCAATGTAAATACTTACCAAACGCAGCTTTTTATCCACAACATCTAGTGAGTCGTTTGGCTCTAATGGTGCAAGCAGAAGCTGATACTGAGTCGTAAAGCCCATTTGAGCATTGTAGTAGACATGCTCAAGGCCCTCTACTAATTTTTCAGAAGCCTCCAATAAACGTAAATATTGGCGAGAATAAAAATCGAAATCTTGTTGGATAAAGTGAATATAGCTATTACTTCCGGTCAAACCAATTTTGTTTTCTGCTTCACGTAACCATCGATGAAATTCGGTTCCAATTCGATCAAACTCTTGTGGCTTTGCGCCTTTCTTTCTTTCCCGAATGCTATCAGCATATTGACTACGGAACCAAATTTTGAGAAAGTCGGCGTCGGTATCTTTGCCAAATTCAGACAATTCCCGAATACGCTGCTTCCAAAGCTGATCAACAAGTTTCTTTTTCTGACCCTCAGAAATTTTAGCAAGCAAAAATCCCTTCAGCATTTCGGTAGGCGTTAGTGATAAGCCTCGATCATTCATCGTTTCAAAGATAGTATATGCATCCTCGTCAGAATAGGCTGTTATTTCAACCAAATGGACATTTCTCTTAAGCCAAAAAATAAAAAAGGGTAATGCTTCGTCCATCAAGTCCTGGGGAAAGCACTCTTCAATATCACGATAGCGGCCTATCAGATTCTGAACTGATTCTGATGTATCAACCTTATCAAATGGTTGATTTTCAAACAATGCTTCCATACAGGAATTACGATCATCAACATCAATATTGAAGCTTTTATCAAAAAAATCATCAGAAAGGATAAGATCTTCAATATTAACTTTTCGTTCTCGTTGTCTCTGAGTATTGTTGAGAAATATCAAGAGCAATGTAAGGCTAGTTAGCCTCTGCTGCCCATCAACAATAAATTTTTTTCCGTCTTTCAGGCTAACCACAATTGCACCGAGGAAATAGTGAGCATATTCAGCAATCTCTCCGCCTTCATGCTGGGGATCATAATTTTCCAGAAAGGCAGAAGTAAGGTCATCAATAAGTTCTTGAATCTGTTTTTGTTGCCACTTATACTCTCGTTGATAGTCATCAACTGAGTATTTTGCGGCCTTAAGTAATTGCTCAATTGTTTTGGCATCTCCTCGGATCTCTTTCACTAATTATTTCCTCTGTATAAAATCATAGAAGCTGATATCTTTGTTATAAGAGTTCCCTATTTTTCCAAATAAATCGACTCTTGCAGTGTCTGCAATTTGATGAGAAGCAGCATGATTTCTCTTCTCGCTTAAATCTATTTTGAGGCAGGATCTACATTCTTATTGGGATTGGGATCGCGCACCTTTCCGCAGCAATATTCAGAAATCGCTAATTATGATGTGTAGTATTCCTGTAATACGAAGTATTCGCCACTTAGCAAAGGCTGTCAGTCATGGACAACGCTCGACAGGTCAAAATCAGCAAATATCTCAGCAAGCACCTGCGCCATACCCCTGAGCGGATTGGGCTAACCCTAGAAGCAGGCGGTTGGGTCAACGTGGATGATCTGCTAGCCGCTTGTGCGGCCCATCAGTTTGCCGTGACTCGCACTGAGCTAGAGCAAGTCGTGGCTGCTAGCGACAAACAACGCTTTGCCTTTGACACCACCCATACGCGAATTCGGGCCAATCAAGGCCACAGCGTCAGCATCGACCTCCAGCTTGAGCCGCAAACGCCGCCCGCTGTGCTGTATCACGGCACAGGCGAAAAATCAGTATCGGCCATTTTGCAGTCTGGACTGATGAAAATGGCGCGGCACCATGTGCATTTGTCCACCGATATTGAAACCGCTCGCAAAGTCGGACTGCGGCACGGTCGGCCCGCGATTTTTGTCATTGATGCCACCGCAATGCAGGCAGCAGGTTTTGTTTTCTACTGTTCCGCAAATGGCGTTTGGCTCGTAGATCAGGTGCCGCCGCAGTACTTAACTCAAATTGCGTAGGGTGGCATTGTTGATTAAGCCCTTAAGACCTTGAATCTGTTGGGTTTCGCGTTGCTCTACCCAACCTACAAAATCACTGAAACAATTATCTTGATCCAAGCCTGAAATGGAGGTGCGTCATGCAGTTGCGCCGTTTTATTGACATCAAAGACTTTTGGCAGGAAGCACAGGACTATCTGCTCCAGTACGAAGCTGAGAGTAACCTACTGCTGGGGATTTCACATACGTTGCTACACTATCCAGACCGCTATCCTGATCCGCCCTATCTTGCGATCGCAACTTCTGCCGCTGGCAAAATCCTAGCCGTGGCCATGCGAACGCCTCCCCATAAGCTGCTGCTCTCAAAAGCGCAGGATTTAGATGAGATCGCACTAATCGCTCAGGATTGGCAGCAGACTGCGGAACCCCTACCAGGAGTGAGTGGACTGGTTGAGGAAGCAGAAAGCTTTGTCAAAACCTGGCAAGCGATGACCGGATACGCGGCGCAGCGGTCGATGGAGATGCGGATTCATCGGCTGACGCGGGTTGAACCTGTGGCGATGGCCAGTGGTCGGCTACGAGTTGCGACGAAGTGCGATCGCGATTTACTGATCCAATGGATGATGGATTTCAATGCCGAGATTGGTGACATTGTGAAGCCAGATCCGCAGAAATCGGTTGATGCGGGTATCAAACGGCAGAGTATACATATCTGGGAGGATGGCATTCCCGTTTCCTGGGCTAGCGGTAGCCAGTCACTTCCATCAGCCGGACGAATTGGGCCAGTGTATACGCCGCTGGAGCATCGCCGTAAAGGTTATGCGACTGCTTGCGTTGCGGCATTGAGCCAAAAACTGCTGGATCAGGGCTGCCAACGCTGCTACTTATTTACGGATCTGACGAATCCAACGTCCAATCATATCTATAAAGAGATTGGCTATTGTCCGGTTGATGATTGGTATGAGTATGTGTTTCGTGAGTGCTGAGGGTTGGGTATTGGTGCTGGGTGCTAGATGCTGGGTACTAGGTTGAGCTTCAGAAACCGGGTTTCTCGTTGTATAGGAACTCGGTTTCTAGCTGTATGGATCAACTGAGCTGGCGGGTTTTTCCTACAATCCTGTTTTTGGATCTTATTTCTAAACAAGTCAGCTAGTGCTGTGTCAAATCAGTTTGAATTAATGCTGATGGGCAGCGCCCACTCTACAGCGGATAGCTATGGCTCAGTGAAACACAGATGAAAGAAACACAGATGGAATGACTCTATCTCATCTGATGGAAGTTTAATTCATGCTTCTGATAGGTGTAAGGGCTAGCCATCATTCGCTAAGTCTTAAGTCATATTCAAAAGACTTCTGTATTGTTTGTTCCCTAAAAAATCGATGCCTACTCAAGAAAACGCAATTGGAAACGATCAAAACACTGCGCATCATAACGGAATGCCAAGTAGCTATATCAGGTTCTTCGCAATGATTGGTACCTCAATCGTTGTTATGTTCTTCTTGATGTACCTGCATTCCTACCAAATTCTCGACCACGCCTGGTTTAGCGAAACACGAGTTTTTATGGCTCTAATCATGGGTGCCGCAATGATGGTAATCATGCTGTCATACAGCAATCTCAAACAGGACATGAACAGTAACCATACATGAAGGCTTTCTCAAAGATGAAGGTTTGCAGATGAGTCGCCAGATAAAAGAGGAGTTTGACCGAGCGAAAGGAGTGGCACAAGCGGGCAAATTTACGACTAAATCGCTTGGCCTGTAACCAAACATCTTCGACCGGATTTTGCTCGGGTGCATTAGGCGCAAGCTGAATGCAAGTGAGTTTCCAGTGCTGCTCTCGAGTACCATGATTCTGTTGACTCAGGTAGTTGCGAACCACCTTGGAACGGTGGTAGCTGGCTCCATCCCAGATGATGAAAAAGCGAGTGGACTCATCATACTGAGATTGAAGATACTTCAGAAAGGCCACGGTATTGTGCTGATTGCCTGCCTCATACTCATGAATAACAAAGCTCTTGCTCAAATAGTCCAAGGCTCCATAGTAGGTCTGCCGCTCTCGAATGGAGGCAATGGGGATGTCCACTCGCTGATTGCGCCGACTCCATCCATATCCACGGAGGTCTCCCCAGAGCAGATGGCACTCATCGAGAAACATCACTCGCACCTGCCCACTGGCAATCTCGGCTCGCCACTGGACCAGCAACTGTTGAATCTCGGCTTTTTTGCCTCGACTTTGGCCTCCTCTTGGCCCGGATGCACCGAGTGGGATTTCTTCCAGCTAAACCCTGCGTCTTTGAGCAGTTGGGTATAGCTTTGGGCTGAGCGATAGAGCACTCCATAGCGCTCTTCAATCTGCTCAACAAGCTCCTCTAGTGTCCACCAGTTTTTCTGCTGCAACCACTCAAAGATGTCCTGTTTCTGCTCGGCGCTTAAATAGCCTTGGGTGCCCCAGTAGTGGGATTTCAGTCCCTCGACTCCTCGCTCTTCATAGCGCTGGTGACTCGCACTAATAAATCCCAGAGAAACCTGTAGGATATCTCGGATCGCCCGATAGCTTTGACCTCTCTGGTGCAGTTGCACGGCCAAGGCGCGTTTCAGTTCTTGGGCAGAGGGATTACTTTGGATAAATTCTTCCAGGGAGGTCATGGCTGATTTACTTCGGTGAGGATAACTCTTTATTCTATTCTCCCTCGTTCATTACCTATTTGTGATTGCTGTACATGCTGAACATGTATAAAAACAGGAGAGTAAATATTGCCATCTACATAAGCGCTATTCTGCTCTTTGGGGCAGCACTGTGGCTGGTGCGTAGCCAAGTTACAGTCGATGATGTGGATTACATGGAAGGCATGATTCCTCACCATTCGATTGCAATTTTAACTAGTGAGCGCGCTCAGATTGAGGATCTGCGCGTTCAAGAACTGGCCGATCAAATTATCACATCGCAGCGCTTAGAGATTAAAGAGATGGAATGGCTGATTGAAGACATCCGAGAAAATGGATTGGCAACCACGCTAACCGAAGCAGAGGCAAGAACAGTACCCGACTTTGCCCCAACCCCAGAATAGATCTATCTAAGGGTGAGATCGCGCTGAGGGTGCGATCGCGTATTCGGGACAGATTGGGTTTCCTTCGTCACTCCAATCGACAAAAAACAGGTTACTCACTCCAAGGGGTGGAGATCATACGATTTGTGTATCTTCACCCCTTTAAATGTTTCTAAGAGCGAAACATACTGGAAAATCTAGAGTAGTTCCCTCATCAATATGATCACCATTTAATGTTATTAAGGACACAAAATATGTCGCATCTTACGCGCTTATTCTCCCGCTCCATCATCACAACCCGAACCCGCGCAACAGCTCATACAATTGCTCAGCCCCGCAAAATGCAAACCCTCCAGCGGTTATTAATAGGTAGCCTAAGCGCATCAATTATTCTTCAGCTGACGACAGCACCAGGACAAGCCCAAACCCTACAACAGGAACAACTCTCAGAGCCAAATTCTGTTGCTCAACTGATTGCTCAAGTCCCGCATTATTGTGGACCGAATGAGAGCGTCTTTATCACAGCTCAAACCCAGAATTTTATCGTCAGCATTTGTGGAGGCGATTTCCCATCCCATTACGTTGGCGTCGATCAGAGTAATGGCAATTCAATTCGTTTGCCCCTCAGCGACTACGACCCCCAAGGCCGCTACTTTGAAGCCGCCAATGGAGACTACCTCTACATTTTGGCCGACACGCCACGGGGCAAATTTCTCACCGTTACCCAAGGGACTCAAGAGCTACTACGTGAACCCGTCCTGCGAGGATTTTAGTGCGATCGCATGCTTCATCCAAAGCGTTAAACTCTAATGCTCAAACACATTGGAGTACTGCATAATATCCAACTGGGCAAACACCGGAATGCACTGGAAACACTGCTGCGCCAGTTCCCAGCGTTCTTCCCGCTGCAGCATTTGGATTAGCTTCTCCCGCATGGGAATCAAGTAGCGAACGTCATTAGCGGCGTAGGCCAACTGCTCCGCTGTGAGGTTATCCCAGTTGCCCCAGTCGGAACTTTGGGCACTCTTGTCTAGTTCCACCCCTTCCAGTTCCTTGACCAAGTCTTTTAGACCATGACGTGGCGTGTAGGTGCGAGCCAGCTTGCTGGCAAGCTTGGTGCAAAAAATCGGATTTGTCTCTGCGCCCAGGTAATAACGCAGCGTCGTCACGTCAAAGCGGGCAAAGTGAAAAATCTTGGTCACATGCTCCGCTTCCAGCAGCTTTTTTAGATTCGGCGCTGCCGTCTGTCCCCGTTCAATCCGAATGGCGGATACAAAACCGGAGGGATCACAAAGCTGCACGAGACAGAGCCGATCGCGCTGGGGCAGCAGACCCATTGTTTCCGTATCTACGGCCAGCGTATCCGCCTCCAGATAGCGATCTAGAGCCTCACTGGGCAAATCGCGATCGCACACCTGAAAATTCTCGTCAGCCATGTTTCACCTGCTGTTTGTCACGTCAAGATCAAAATAGCAGAGTGCTGACTCTAGCAGCACTCTGCTGGTTGAAGGGGAAAGCGATCTACTGCTGCTCTTTTTCTTTCAGAACCTTAGCAACCGTCTGCACGTCCTTGTCGCCGCGTCCCGAACAGTTGATTACAATTCGGGGACTGCCTTCTAGCGTGGGACAAAGCTTTTCGAGGTAGGCGAAAGCGTGAGCGGTTTCTAATGCGGGAATAATCCCTTCTAGGCGAGATAGCAACTGGAACGCTTCCAAAGCCTCGTCATCGGTGACGGAGTAGTATTCAGCTCGACCAATTTCTTTGAGGTAGCTATGCTCTGGCCCAACACCGGGGTAGTCCAATCCGGCACTGATCGAATGGGGTTCGATCACCTGTCCGTCAGCATCCTGTAATAGATAGCTCATGGCACCGTGCAGTACCCCAACGCGACCGCTGGTGAGCGTGGCGGCGTGCTTGTCAGTATCGACGCCATAACCTGCCGCTTCGATGCCAATCAGCCGCACAGATTCGTCTTGAACAAACTCATGAAATAGGCCCATTGCGTTAGAGCCACCACCGACACAGGCCAGCAGGATATCCGGCAGTCCGCCCCACTTTTCCTGAGCTTGGGCGCGGGTTTCTTCCCCAATAATGGCGTGGAAGTCGCGCACAATCATTGGATAGGGGTGTGGCCCAGCCACGGAACCAAGAATATAGTGCGTCGTCTCAACGTTCGTCACCCAGTCACGAATCGCTTCCGATGTCGCATCCTTGAGCGTGCCCGTACCGGATTCAACTGGGCGCACCTCAGCCCCCATCAGCCGCATTCGGAAGACGTTCAGCGCCTGCCGATCCATGTCGTGGACGCCCATGTAAATCACGCAGTCCAGACCAAAGCGAGCGCAGACCGTTGCTGTTGCAACACCGTGCTGACCCGCTCCGGTCTCGGCAATGATCCGCTGTTTGCCCATTCGTTTCGCTAGCAAAACTTGGCCGAGAGCGTTGTTGATTTTGTGGGCACCTGTATGATTCAGGTCTTCCCGCTTCAGATAAATCTGCGGCCCTGTACCATCCGGTCGAGCGTAATGCTCCGTCAGCCGCTCGGCAAAATACAGCGGATTGGCGCGTCCCACATAGTCCCGCAGCAGTCCGTTCAGCTCTTCCTGGAATGCGGGGTCGGCCTTGTATCGATTGTAGGCGTCCTCCAGCTCACTGAGAGCAGGCATCAGCGTTTCCGGCACGTACTTGCCGCCAAACTGGCCGTAGCGTCCTAGCGGATCAGGTCGCACAGATAAGGACGTGGGAGAAGGAGCAGATTGAGGAGAGATAGGAGTCTGGGTCACGGATGCTTACGGAATAACGACAGTACAGTTTTTGCGCGCTTTCGCTAGGCTTTCTATTATAGAAAAAATTCTCTATCTAAACTGCATCGCTGGGGGCTTCGTAACCCTGGAGGTTTTCGGGGTTAAACGGACGCATCATCAGCGTTGCCTGGTTGGTAATCCGTTCAGTGCCGCGCACGACCAGTAAATATTTACCCGCCCGCAGCCGATTGCGATAGGGCAGAGCATCACCACTACCAAACACGAGTCCGGCTCCGCCACCGACGAATACGCTGCCCATTGCCCCTGCGATCGCACCTAGCAGACCACCGAGGAGACGATTGCCCAGTTCACCCGCCCAGGGGAACGTATCCAGTCCGGTAATCGCATTGAACGTGACGCCACCAACAAAGCCAAACGGGATCAGCCAAGTTGCCATCAGTTTAGCCTGTCGCCAAGCCTGCTCATTGGGATCAATTAGGCCAAATTCGTCAGCGCTCTGGTAGCCCTGGCCCAAAATGGCCATTGCGTCAGTAGGGATATTGCCTTCTTCCAATTTGGTATAAGCAGCTTCGGCTTCGATGCGATCGCGAAAAACGGCAACAAGATAATACATAAACGGATGTTATGAACCGATGAACAACGAAATAAATAATTGAAACAAAACATGCAGAGCAAATTGCCCCTATTATGACGCTGAATGAATGTGTTTCATGCACAAGTTACTGCCAGCGCAATCCCAAAAAGTTTCAGTATCCCATGAGAGGGTTTTCCGCTTTGCAGTAAAATGACATACCGTGGCAAATTCCATTTTGCGCTCTAGCATTTCATCATCGTAGTTATCATGCCAAAGGTTCTCGTCTCGGATTCGATTGACCAAGCCGGAATTGAGATTCTCAATCAGGTTGCTCAGGTTGATATCAAAACAGGGCTTCCCCCCGAAGAATTGGTTCGCATTATTCCAGAGTACGATGCCTTAATGATTCGCTCTGGAACCCGCGTCACCGGTGAGGTGATTGAAGCGGGCACCCAACTGAAGATTATTGGTCGAGCGGGAGTTGGCGTGGATAACGTCGATGTGCCTGCGGCGACGCGTAAGGGGATTGTGGTCGTCAACTCGCCAGAGGGCAACACCATTGCAGCGGCAGAACATGCGCTGGCGATGATGCTGTCGCTCTCCCGCCATATTCCAGAAGCCAATCAGTCTGTCAAAGCAGGCAACTGGGATCGCAAGAAATATACAGGTGTTGAAGTCTACAAGAAAACGTTGGGTGTCGTTGGTCTGGGTAAGATCGGCTCCCATGTTGCCACTGTGGCTAAGGCAATGGGGATGAAGATCCTGGCCTATGATCCGTTTATCTCGACCGAACGGGCAGAGCAGCTCGGTTGCCGCCTAGTCGAAATGAATGTGCTGGTGCAGGAATCCGACTACATCACGCTGCATATCCCGAAAACGACGGAAACCTATCATCTATTCAACGCCGACATGTTTGCTCAGATGAAGCCGACGGCTCGGATTATCAACTGTGCGCGGGGTGGCATTATCGACGAAAATGCGCTGGTCGAAGCACTGAAGGACGGCCAGATTGCGGGTGCGGCACTGGACGTGTACGAAGAGGAACCGCTGGGTGAATCCAATCTGCGATCGCTGAATAAAGAAATCATCCTCACGCCTCACTTAGGCGCATCTACTGAGGAAGCTCAGGTCAACGTCGCCATTGATGTAGCCGAGCAGATTCGCGATGTCTTACTCGGATTACCTGCTCGTTCTGCGGTCAACATTCCCGGTCTGCGGCCTGACATTCTGGAGAAAATGCGGCCTTATCTCCAATTGGCTGAAACCCTGGGCAATCTGGTGGGCCAGCTCGGCGGTGGCCGGATTGAATCGCTCAATATTCGCCTCCAAGGAGACTTGGCGACCAAAGATAGTCAGCCTGTCGTCGTCGCCGCGCTGAAGGGTTTGCTGTCTCACGCGCTGCAAGAGCGGGTCAATTACGTCAACGCCAGCCTGGAAGCTCAGGAACGCGGCATTCGCGTTACCGAAACTCGCGATCCCAACGTGAGAGACTACACCGGATCGCTGCACTTGGAAGTGAAGGGTTCCCTGGGTACCCACTCCGTTACTGGAGCACTACTCGGTGATGATGAAATCCGCGTCACAGATGTCGATGAGTTCCCGGTCAACGTGCCGCCGAACAAGTACATGCTGTTTACGCTGCACCGCGATATGCCCGGCATCATCGGCAAGATTGGCTCGCTGCTCGGCAGCTTCAATGTCAATATCGCCAGTATGCAGGTCGGTCGCAAGATCGTCCGGGGCGATGCGGTCATGGTGCTCACCATTGATGATCCCCTACCCGAAGGCATTCTGGCTGAGATTACCAAGGTGCCCGGTATTCGGGATGCCTACACGGTAACGCTCTAGGAAGGCGCTCTAGCATGAGGTAAAGGAGCTGTAAGGAACGCGAATTTAGCAAGGTGAAATTCTTGGAGTAGGGGCATGGCATTGCCATGCCTCTACAGATGGGATAATTCACAGGTTATTTAAATTCACAATCCCAAGGGTTAGGTTTAGAAGTTACGTTAATGGTTGAGCTAAACCAACAGACGCAACCTGCCCCGACCCGACATGGTGTTGAGACATAACATCTGCCTTTACCAAATGTGTTGAGATCTCCGATTGGTACTAACCTGTTGGAAGTGATATCCAGTCCGTGTATAAGAACCCGATTTATTTTTATGAAAGCTTGGCCTAGCCAAGCTTTCATAAAAATAAATCATCGGGTTTTAACTGGACTTCGGACGACAAGGGTGAGCCGTATAGGACGTGAGCGTTGGCAAATAGCTGGTGGGAAATTCAAGTTTTATGCCATGAGTCGGCGGAAGAGTTAGTCTTTTGGCGGCTGGATGAGTTTGGCTGTCACGGGGCAGCTAGCGAGAAGAAAGGGGCGCACACTCAGCTTGTGCGGGCCTTTTTGCCCCAGATACAGGCGCAGCTTTTGGACTTAGCCGCCTTAGCGCTGAAATTACGCCAAGATGCTCTCTGTGCCGAGCTGCCCGTGCCCGCCATGCAGTGGAATTTGATTGACGAAGAAGACTGGTCCAGCAGTTGGAAAACCCACTGGCACGCTCAAGAAATTGGCGATCGCATTTTAGTTAATCCCGCTTGGATTCCCCTGCCCGACAAAACGGATCGGCTAATTCTGAAGCTCGATCCGGGAGTCGCGTTTGGCACAGGCACCCACGAGACAACTCAGCTTTGTCTAGAATCGCTAGAGATGCGATTGGAGAGCATCCAGACGCTGACTGATTTTGGCATGGGTGCTGAGCCAGATAAGGATACTGATCCGGATAATATCGTTATTGCAGATATTGGCTGTGGTTCTGGCATTTTGTCCATTGGGGCAGTTTTGCTGGGGGCGAAGCGAGCCTATGCCGTAGATGTTGATCCCCTGGCGGTGAAAGCGGCGGGAGAAAACCGCGAACTCAACCAGATGACGGACGAGCAAATCACCATTTATCCCGGCAGCATTGATCAACTGATTCAAAACATGCCGTCTCCTGCCGATGGCATTGTCTGCAATATCCTGGCCGAGGTGATCGTCAAGCTGATTCCTCAACTGGTCGAAATTTCAAAACCGTCTACCTGGGGCATTCTCAGCGGTATTTTGCTGGAGCAAGCTTCCGATGTGGCCAATGTGCTGGAGCAGAATGGCTGGACGGTGGCCACGCTCTGGCGACGTGGCGAATGGTGCTGTATGAATATTCGCCGCATGTAAGCAATGGGTTAAGGGTGAACGGCGCTCGCCTCTACGTCAACAAAATTAGTATGCCGATAACATAAAGGTGTAGGGGCAAGGTATAGGGGCGAATTCTAAATGGCGCATCGACCCATTTATCTTGATTACAACGCGACAACGCCCGTCGATCCCGTTGTTCTAGAAACAATGCTGCCTTATTTCACAGAGCATTTTGGCAATCCCTCCAGCCTGGTGCATCAGTATGGCTGGGAAGCGGAAGCCGCCGTGAAACAAGCGCGTGCTGCGATCGCATCTGCTATCAATGCGGAACCTGAAGAAATTATCTTCACTAGCGGCGCGACTGAAGCTGATAACTTGGCAATTAAAGGCGTCGCGGAAGCCTATTTCTCGCAGGGGCGGCATATCGTCACGGTCAAAACCGAGCATAGTGCCGTACTCGATCCCTGTCGCTATCTAGAGTCACTAGGCTTTGAGGTGACTTACCTGGACGTGCAACCGGACGGTTTACTCAATCTCGATACGCTTGAGAAAGCGCTGCGGGACGATACGATTCTCGTCTCTGTGATGGCGGCCAATAATGAGATTGGTGTTTTGCAGCCGCTGGCCGAAATTGGTCAAATTTGCCGCGATCGCAATATTCTTTTCCATACCGATGCCGCTCAAGCCTTGGGCAAAATTCCGCTCGACGTGGAAGCGATGCAGATTGATCTGATGTCGCTCACGGCGCACAAGATCTATGGGCCGAAAGGGATCGGTGCGCTCTACGTCCGGCGTCGCCGTCCTAGAGTGCAGCTGGCCCCTCAGCTGCACGGGGGTGGTCAAGAACGGGGACTGCGATCGGGAACGCTCTACACGCCGCAGATTGTCGGTTTTGCTAAAGCGGTGGAACTCGCGCTGGCCGAAATGGCAACCGAGGGACAGCGCCAGCAGCAGCTCCGCGATCGGCTGCGGCAATCCCTGAGTCAACTCGAAGGGATCTACCTGAATGGGCATCCAACTCAGCGGCTACCGGGAAATCTCAACGTCAGCGTCGCTGGCGTAGACGGACAGGCATTACTGCTGGGACTGCAGCCCATCGTAGCCGTCTCATCCGGTTCCGCCTGTAGTTCTGCCTCAATGGAACCGTCCCATGTGCTGACAGCATTAGGACGATCCAAAGAGCTAGCCTATGCGTCCATTCGATTGGGCATCGGTCGTTTTACAACGCCAGAAGAGATTGATACCGTAGCAGAAAGCGCGATCGCAACGATTCAGTCTCTACGTCAAGTTCAAACATACTGAGACAAATTGGTCATTTTGCTTAAGCATTTCTACTCATTTGCGCAGAAATGCTAGGTTCTCGATAGATATTTTTCAATGCTAAAAGAGATTAAATAGAAACTATCACCGATTGCAGCAGGTCTGCACTTAAATCTATGACTTCACCGCACCAGTCTCGCGACTGGCCCACATTTACCGACATTTTGAAGCGTTTGCATGATGAAGGCATCTATATCCATCATGAGCAACTGGCTGAGTTCTTGCTCCATCATGGCTTGCCAGTTGATTTGAAGTATGTGCCACCCCACCTTCAGACCAAAGCACAGCAGATTAATCAGAACTATCAAGGCGATATGGCTCAAATGTCCTCTAAGTTAGAAGAACCTAATTTTGTGGAATGCTACCGCGATTTATTGCCCGCAAGACCAGTGCAATAAGCATACATTTGACCCAGTATCTCGACGCTCTCCCCTTTTATTAACTCCACCTGCCGCTTGCTCAAAATTCCTGCTTCAATCAGGTGGTGATAGCTTGCAATTAGCCATTTTGCCGTTCTCAACATGGCTGCGATCGCTCCTTCCAGTTGGGATGTTGATTCTGATCTGATTGTTCTGATCAGGGACAGGAGATGAAAGATAAGATACCTATCCGGTGGAAAAGGATTAGAAAAGATAAGATACCGCTCAAGCATCTCGTTCGATGAAATACAAGAATTGCTAGCATTTTCATAAGAAAATACAACTGGCGTGATTTGCGAATTCGCTTATTTTCGCCATCAACGCCGCCCAACCCCCATTTCCATTTCCATTTATTGAGGCAAAGCTGTGCTGTTATCCAAAGGTTTCGAAGTTGAGATGTACACTGGCACCCCCCAAGGGCAAATTGTCGGCCTGTCCGACAAAATTGTGGCCAATCTCAACGGTTTTGTCCGAGAACCTGACAGCCGCAACGTGGAGTACACCACTGCACCCTCCTGCCGCTATGAGCGGTTGCTGTGTGAACTGGTGCGACCCCGTCAGAAGCTAAGAACCTACTTGAAACAGCTCGGCGACTATACCCTCATTCCAGGTAGCACCCTCTCTCTGGGCGACAGCCAGCACTTCTATCGCTCTGACCCCAATAATCCCTACCACGCCTATATTGAGCAAACCTACGGCACAAAGGTGGTCACCGCCAGTATTCACATCAATATTGGCATTGCCAACCATGAGGATTTAATTCGTGCCTGTCGGCTGGTGCGGCTTGAAGCGCCACTGTTCTTAGCGCTGACTGCCTCATCGCCGTTTTTAGATAGGCAATTCACGGGTAATCACTCCACCCGCTGGGCCGTTTTCCCCAAAACGCCAGCCTATGTGCCGCTGTTTGAAAGCCACGCCCATCATATTCAGTGGGTCGAGGAGCAACTGACATCTGGCGGCATGCAAAACGTGCGTCACCTCTGGACATCGGTGCGCCCCAATGGCGATCGCAGACCCTATCAGCTCAATCGGTTAGAGTTACGAATCTGTGACTTGGTAAGCGATCCGGTGATCTTACTGGCCGTAACTGCTCTACTAGAAGCCCGGATTCTACAACTGCTGCAAAATCCCAATCTTGATCCGCTGGTGGTTAGCCAACTTTCCCATGATGAGATGATCACACTGACTGATGATAATGAAATGGCCGCTGCCAAAAACAGCTTGGATGCTGAATTACGTCACTGGCAGGATGGCCGTTCAGTGATCGCCAAAGAGTGGATACAGTCGCTCTATGACGAAGTGTGGGATACCGCCAAGGCCAACGGCATTAGCTGCTTCCTGCTGCCGCTCAAGCGCTTACTGCGCCAGGGTAACGAAGCCCAGCAATGGATTCAGCAGTATGAAACGACTCAGCAGGTCGAACCCATCATTCAGCAAGCGATCGAGTCAATCTACGTTCAAGAACAAGCCCTAGAAGACCAACTCTGTCACTCCCTAGTCGCATAGCATAACCATAGCGCCTACCCATCTACTCATCTACCCATCCACCCATCTACTCATCTACCCATCCACCCACCTCGCGATCGCAACCTCTACGCTTCTACAACCTCTATAGATATCCGTAATGAATTCCCACCGCAACTGTTGAGTCTGTCTTTTAGAATGAGAACTAGCGCTATACAACAAGGGAATCAACCATGACTACAACAATGGCATTGACAGAGGAGAACGTTGAGAAGGTTTTGGACGAGCTTCGTCCCTATCTCATGGCTGATGGTGGCAACGTCGAACTCGTTGAACTGGATGGGCCAATTGTTCGCCTACGGCTACAGGGAGCTTGCGGTTCTTGCCCTAGCTCAACGATGACTCTCCGCATGGGCATCGAGCGCCGTCTGCGTGAGTTCATTCCAGAAATTGCGGAAGTTGAACAGGTTGTATAAATTGTCGAAGTAACTGAACAGCCAAATAACGGAGAAAGGCTCTGCGATCGCAGAGCCTTTCTTTTGGTGCAGATTCGAAATTTATATGAAATCCGGTTGAAAACCGGATTTCATATTAGGCACTAATTCGCAAAATCAGTCGGGCCAAGCTGAGGTAGATCAACACGCCCAGCACGTCCACAGCTGTGGTGATAAAGGGAGCAGACATCAGTGCCGGATCGAGCTTCAGCGTCTGGAAAAGAAAGGGTAGTGCTGAACCAGCGGTGGAGGCGAGTACCGAAATGCCGATTAAGCTAATGCCGACCGTCAGCGCCACGGCTAAGTTGCCCTGGAGGAAATACGCCCAGATGGTGACGATCACGCTGAGCATGAGTCCCAGAAACGCACCTGCGATCGCTTCTCGCATAATTGTGCGTCCGGCTTTATCGGTTTGAATTTCATCGGTATTCAAGCCGCGAATCACGACGGTAGACGACTGTGCGCCCACGTTGCCGCCTGTGCCAATCAGCAGGGGAATGAAAGCGGCCAGCACGGCTACCTGCTCAATGATGCTCTGCTGGCTGCGAATCACAGCGGTCGTGACGGTGTTGGTCAGCAGCAGGACACACAGCCACACCACCCGCTTGCGAGCCACGGTCAGCAAGTTGGTTTGAAAGTAGTTATCGCCGCCGGATTGGACGCCGCCCAGGGTATAGATATCTTCCGTGGTTTCCTCTTCCAGGATGTCAATCACGTCATCAACGGTGATGATCCCCACTAGCCGCTGCTCCGTATCCACCACGGGCACGGCCAGAAAGTCGTAGCGCTGAATCATGCGGGCTGCTTCTTCCTGGTCAGCATCAGTACGCAGCGATACCACTTCGCGGGTCATGATCTGGCCGATGAACTGTTCCGGTTGGGCGGTGACGAGGGCGCGCAGGGACAAGATGCCCGTCAGCTGTCGGGCCGCATCTGTGACGTAGAGGTAGTAAATGGTCTCACTGACGCCCGCTTTGGTGCGGATATAGTCCAGCGCTTGGCCGACCGTCCAGTTCTCCTTCAGGGAGACATACTCCGGCGTCATGATCCGCCCTGCCGTGTCGGGTTCATACCCGAGCAGCAGGTTGGTGGCGCGGCGTTCTTCCGGGCTGAGGTGCTGGAGCAGCCGCCGCACCACCTTAGCAGGTAGCTCATCAAACAGGCGCGCTCGGTCATCCGGCGACATCTTATCGACGATGTCGATCACGTCCTGGCGCTTAAATTCTTCAACCAGAGTTTGCTGGACGCTGGATTCGAGATGTTCGTAAACTTCAATTGCTTCGGTTTTGGGCAGTAGCCGAAAGGCGATGGCCTGCATGGCTTCGGGGAGTCCCTCAATGGCCTCGGCAATATCGGCAGGCTGAACTGGCCCCAAGAGCGCTTTGGCTCCCTGGAGATTTTGCTGTTCCAGCAGCGCTTGCAGTTGCGATCGCACCAGTTCTCGCAGTTCTCGCCGCGAAATGGTGGATTGTGCTGCTGTTGGTGAATCGTTGTTATCGGTTAACGCCACGCCCTAGCCCAAGATATGTCGCACTATAGCCACTGCCGCAAAGCTTACGGCAATGGCGAGTCATCTGCAATCCGCCGACGAAATCAGTTTTGGCTGTTGATGAGCTGTTAATGAATAGTGCGCTGAACGCACCCGCTCACAAACAATTACTCTGATTCTTCACAGCCGGATTGGGGATCAGACGCTAAATTTTCTCGCCCGCCATGATTCTAAGTAGGTTTCTAGAATTATTTCAATATTGCCCAGCAAACCCGCTTTATTCTTCGTCCCAAATCTGAGTTTCAGAACTGGCCTCCTCTAGATCCTGATCGGAGTTCTCTATGATGTCCTGGATGTTCATTACGCCACTATCAGCAAGGAGAGTGGCTGGCATAGCTGACTGCAACAGTTCAGGTAGCGTTTCTAAAGCGGCCATCACGTCGCGCACGGTCTGATAGCGCTGGGCAAAATTGTAGTGCACCATCTTATTCAGCAGCGCTTTGAATTCAGGACTAATAGTAGGCACCTGGTCTTCCCAGCGAGAATTGCCCATATTGTCCAGCGGCAGTTGGCTGGGGCGCAGTCCAGTCAGCGCCTCAATCACCGTCATGCCTAGCGCATACAGATCACTGTTGAACTGGGGCATGCCAGCAGCCTGTTCGCTGGGCATATAGCCTTTGGTTCCCAGACCGATGGTGAATTTGGTAGTGGGGTCAGATTCGGCTACCTGATGAGAAATCCGCTTGGCGATACCGAAGTCAATCAGCACTAATTTGGCATCAGCCCCCCGGCGAATGATATTGACGGGTTTGATATCGCGGTGAATCACGTTTTGATTATGGACAAATTCCAAAACAGGCAAGAGATCGACCAGAATCTGCACGGCGCTTTCCGGCGGCAAAACGCCTCGAATCGCCAACTCCCCATGCAGTGACCGACCAACGATCAGTTCCTGCACCAAGTAAAATTCCTGGTCTTCCTCAAAGTAAGCCAAGAGCTGAGGAATCTGGCTGTGCTGTCCCAGTCGTTCCAGGCTCTCGGCTTCCACGATAAATAGCCGTCGCATCAGCTTCAGCATGTTGGGCTGGTCGCTCATCAGCCGCAGCCGTTTGACCACGCAGGGGGGATTGCTGGGGCGCTGAGTATCTTCGGCAATATAGGTTTCGCTGAAGCCTCCGGTTCCCAATACCTTGACAACGCGATACCGTCCGCCCAGGATTTTGCCGAAGATGGCAGCTTCCCGCTCCAGCAGCAAGTCCCGCAGATCGTCCTGCTGACTGATAATTTCCTGCACGATGGGCAGAGCGGCGTACTGCTTCAGGGTTTGGCGCAACTGCTGCTTGCGAATCTGCTCGCGAATGGCGCTGATCGTGATGTGGGAGATGCCAATGAGTGCGATCGCAGTTGAAGGAACCGCCACGGGCAGCGTCAGCGAACCTAGAACAAATGCGCCGTAGCCCACGGCATACCACAGCACACAGGCTCCAAACGTCCAGCCAAACTGATACAGCGGCTGGCGCGATCGCACAATCCCATAGCCAAACCCAGACAGGGTTACGAGTACCAGCAGTCCCTCTAGCCAAACTGCGGGTAGGGCAGCCCCAATCGAGCGATTGTCCATCAAAGTTGCGATCGCATTGGCCTGCACTTCCACCCCCGGCATGGGGCCGAAGGGCGTATCGTGAATATCCTGTAGGCTGGGAGCCGTCGCGCCCACCAGCACAATTTTGTCGGCAAAGATTTCCCGCAACTGGCTTTCGCCCTGCCACGCTTTTGGATCCAGTGCCATCCAGAAGGGGACGTAGGTAAACGTGTTACGCCCTCCGTAAAAGAAGATACTGGTTCCCGTCGGCGGTTCATGCTCTCGCTGGGCGGCTGCGAGCGTTGCTGCCGCAAACGTGTCTGGAATCGTAGTCGCGTCCTGCAGTGCTTCGTAGGAGGCTGGATTGCGCAGCGCGAACCGTGCGATCGCAATCTGGCCCAGTTGGTGAATCCGTCCATCAACTTCCACTGGTGTGTCGAGCAGACCATTATGAGCCAGAGATCGCCACGGTTCTTGTGGTGAAACCAGCCCCACCTGAGTCTTGACGCCAGACGTAGGAGACGAACTCTCTACTTCACCAAACTGGCTTAATAAATTATCATCCCCCACTAAGTCTGCTGCTAACACCACGCGATCGCCGTAGCGTTCTAGCGTCTGCGTCAGTTGGGCATCGTCAGCATCACCATAGGTACTGGGCGTATCCAGAATGATGTCAAGTGCGATCGCAGATGCCTCCGCCTCCATCAACCGCTCAATCACACGTGCATAGGCGGTGCGCTGCCACGGCCAAGCGGCAATCGGTGCTAAGTCCGCCTGCCCCTCTGGATCAGCCGCATAAAACTGTCCCTGCCCCAGGGATTCTTCATCAATCGCCAGAATGACGATATCGCTGGGTGGTTCAACGACTCCCCGCACATTGAAGAAAAGAGTGTGCACCTGCCGTTCCAACAGTTGAGCCAAGCCAATGTTGAACCCGGTGGCATAGGTTGCCAGCAATGTCCAGCCGCCAATCATGGCCACTGTCACCTGCCCAAAAGAAAAGCGTGACCACCACGGTTTCGAAACTTTTTGGGTAACCGTGTTGGTTAACAGAGGAGTGCGAACTGGAGTCGGATCGGGACGAGTTTCAGTCACCAAACTTACGCAATAACTGGGGGCAATAACTGGGGCAATAGACGGCTGCAATACCTGTACAGCAGGAACTATGCAGTAGACGGCTGCAGGCAGAACGATGCGATGTGAGCTGGTTAATCCAGGTTCCATTTTCGCAAAATGCCAAGCCGGATGGCAGCAAGTTGTAAAATCTCAGAATAATTTTTGTTCAAAAAGCTTGTCTCGTGTGCATTTCACGCAAAACTAGAACTGGTCGTAGTGCACCAATGCGGTATGAGATGGCCTTACCATTCGAGAACAGATTAAAACGTTAAGTCCTGCAACAATTAAGTTTGTAGAACTGTAACAGATCCTCACGAAGTCGGTAGTAGCATCAAAACCCGGTGATACGATCCCCTAAAAACGGTTGAGAGTAAAGACCTATGACAGAAACCTTGACTGGACAAACCCCATCCTACGGTGGTAACACCGGCGGATTACTTTCTAAAGCAGAGACTGAAGAAAAATACGCCATTACCTGGACCAGCCCCAAAGAGCAAGTTTTCGAACTGCCAACCGGAGGCGCAGCCATCATGCATGAGGGAGAGAACCTGCTGTATCTACCTCGTAAAGAGCATTGTCTTGCACTTGGCAAGAAGCTGCGCACCAACTTCAAACCCAAGATGCAGGATTACAAAATCTATCGCATCTATCCGAATGGCGAAACGCAGTACATCCACCCTGCGGATGGTGAATTTCCTGAAAATGCCAAAGAGGGCCGTTCTTACGCTGGTAAGAAGGATCGCAACATTGGCAGCAATCCTGAGCCTGCTACGATCAAGTTCAGCGGTAAGGCACCCTTCGAGGTGTAAATCTGCGATCGCATAAATTTGTGCCCTTCGCCCTTTGTTCTAATCCTTCGTCTGTTGATCAACAGTAGGTTGTTGGAAGCACCATATTCTGGCCCTACTGTAGTTGAACTGACTAGCCATAGAGACAGCCATCGATGCATTCTGTGCATTCTGTTGATGGCTGTCTTTCATTTTGAACCAAGAAGTGCGTAAGTCCTATATTCATGTCAGAAGTCTCACATGTCAGAAGTCTCAGCTTTTGCGGCAAGATGTGAGATAGTATCACTACTCTGCACCTGACCCTAATACCTATCGCTGTTTTCACTCATGGTTTCCCCTGGTTTTTCTGAATTCAAAGCCTTGGCCCAGCGCGGTAACTTTATTCCGGTTTACCAAGAGTGGGTAGCAGATCTCGATACGCCCGTTTCAGCGTGGTACAAGGTCTGCGCCGGACAGCCCTACAGCTTTTTGCTGGAGTCGGTGGAAGGGGGCGAAAATATTGGTCGCTACAGTTTGCTGGGTTGTGACCCGCTGTGGACGCTGGAAACGCGCTGCGATCGCACCGTGCAAACCCACCGCGATGGCCAGCAGCAGGTGTTTGAAGGCGATCCCTTTATTGCGCTAAGTGAATGTCTAGCTCCCTATACTCCCGTCAAACTGCCGGAACTGCCGCCGGGAATTGGCGGTCTGTTTGGCTTCTGGGGCTATGAGCTAATTCGCTGGATGGAGCCGACGGTGCCCGTCTATCCAACCACAGAGGCGGATTTACCGGATGGGCTGTGGATGCAGGTGGATCACCTGCTGATTTTTGACCAAGTGAAGCGTAAGATTTGGGCAGTTGCCTATGCCGATCTGCGGGACGAGACGGTGGATCTGCAAACGGCTTACGATAAAGCCTGCGGCCAGGTGCAAAATCTGATCGACAAGCTGCAAATCCCCTTCTCCGGTCGCGATGCCGTCTTGCAGTGGACGCCGCCCAATGGCAGAGAGCGAGCGGAGCTGTCCTACACCAGCAATACCACTCGCGAACAGTTCTGCGCCAATGTTCTAAAAGCAAAAGATTACATCCACGCTGGCGATATTTTCCAGGTGGTGATTTCCCAGCGATTAACGACGGCATACGAGGGCGATCCGTTTGCGCTGTACCGCTCGCTGCGGCTGATCAATCCTTCGCCCTATATGGCCTATTTTCACTTTGGCGACTGGCAAATCATTGGCTCCAGCCCCGAAGTGATGGTCAAAGCCGAGCGGGATGAAGCCCAAGATAATCGCGCGATCGCAACTTTACGTCCAATTGCAGGGACTCGACCTCGGGGTCATACCGTTCCCGAAGATATGGCATTGGCCAACGACCTGCTGCAAGATCCGAAGGAAATCGCCGAACACGTTATGCTGGTCGATCTCGGTCGCAATGATCTGGGGCGCGTCTGCGACAACGGATCGGTTTCAGTTGATGAGCTGATGGTGATTGAGCGCTACTCCCACGTGATGCACATTGTCAGCAACGTGGTTGGCACGCTGGCTCCTGGCAAAACTGCTTGGGAACTGCTGAAAGCCTGCTTCCCAGCGGGTACCGTTAGCGGCGCACCTAAAATCCGCGCCATGCAGATTATTCACGAGCTAGAACCCTGCCGCCGAGGCGTTTACTCAGGGGCCTACGGCTACTACGACTTTGAAGGTCAGCTCAATACTGCGATCGCAATTCGGACGATGGTGGTGCGGGGCAGCGGAAACGGTAGTCATACGGTCAGTGTCCAGGCTGGAGCGGGTTTAGTAGCCGACTCTGAACCGGAGAAAGAGTATCAGGAGACGCTAAATAAGGCACGCGGCATGCTAGAAGCGATTCGCTGCCTACAAAAGTAAAGCCCTAAAAATAATTAGGTTGCCGCATTGCGGCGACCTAATTATTTTTATTTGGCACCCACAAATATGAAAAAAATCTTAACCTAAGGACAACCTGCTAATTACCGGGATTTGAGCTTCGTCTTCTACATTTACTGTGCGGTAGTATACATGAAACTCCCATGCTTCAGGCTCAGCTTCCCACACAACCTCCCTCTGCTGAATGGCGACAAGTTCTAGAAAACGTCTATCAAGGCAGGGAGTTGCATCCCTTCAGCACCGGCCAGACTATCCCCATGCGTCCTCAAGATATTTGGATTGTCTGCCGAGGGGTGGTTCAGCTCAGTACGCTATACCCCACTGGTGATGAAGCGATTTTGGGTCTAGCCTGCCCTGCAATGCCTTTTGGTACTGCTTTCACTCGACTGCGCCCCTATAGTGCGATCGCACTCACCGATGTCGATCTGATGCGGCTCAATCAGATGGAAATTGAGCAGTCGCCACTGTTGGCTCAGGGACTCTTTCGCCAGTTAAGCCGTCGCCTCCAGCAAACGGAGGCAGTACTGGCAATGGCAGGCCAGCGCCGAGTCGAAGATCGACTGCGTCATCTGCTGCTGCTCCTGGCCCAGGAAATGGGACAACCCGTCGCCCAAGGTATTCGCATCAATACTCGTCTAACGCATCAGCAGCTTGCTAATGCCATTGGAACAACCCGCGTTACGGTCACTCGGTTGCTGGGTCAACTGCGGGATGAAAACTGGCTGTTGATTGATTCCGGTCGGCATCTGATTCTGCAATCAACTGCGATCGCATCCTAGTAGTCTGTCAAAGTAGAAATGAGGGGTAGAAGAATTTTGAAAATATTGCGCCGCAATATTTTCAAAATTCTTCTACCCCTCAAAACACACTGGACAAAGCACTAGTACTTCGGTAGATAAGGGTGAACGATGCCCACCCGAGGGGATTGGTGTTACCTGGATCAATTGTTAGGTGCAAATAGATGTTCTGCATATTCGTGGTTCAGCGATTGGAGAGAACTGCGATCGCACCTGTGCTTACTGCTAAACTTGGCGGGTTCTCAAGGCTTTCGTAGTTAGAGATACAAACGCCCTCAGTGAATCGTTCGTAGTGTGGCAATAAGACCTCACACGGCTGGTACGATTCATGCAGCAACATTACTCGGTCATCATTGTGGGTGGTGGGCAGTCGGGCCTATCCATGAGCTACTGCCTGAAACAAAAAGGGATTGACCACATCGTCTTTGAGAAGAAAGAGATTGGCTACTCCTGGAAAGCCAAGCGCTGGGATTCCTTTTGTCTGGTCACGCCCAACTGGCAGTGTCAGTTACCTGGATATTCGTATCCTGGCCCCGATCCGCACGGCTTCATGCCCAAGCATGACATCGTGCAGTACATCAAGGACTATGCAGCGGCGTTTGCCGCTCCGGTTGAAGAAGGGGTGGAAGTGCTGAAGCTGCGTAAGAACAAAGCTCAGGACGTGTTCGAAGTCTCGACCACAATTGGCGACTATACCGCTGATCAGGTGGTAATTGCGGCGGGTTATTATCACAAGCCCAAGATACCTGCGATCGCAACTCGGCTACCGGAGCACATTGTCCAAATTCACTCGTCGGAGTACAGAAATCCTCAATCGCTGCCGGATAAAGCCGTTCTCGTTGTGGGAACTGGCCAATCCGGCTGTCAAATTGCCGAAGATTTGCACTTTGCGGGCAAGCCGGTTCATCTCTGCGTCGGTGGCGCACCCCGCTCGGCTCGTACCTATCGCGGCAAAGACGTAGTTGCCTGGCTGGATCAGATGGGCTACTACGACCTAACGATTGATCAGCATCCCCAAAAAGAACAGGCCCGTCATAAAACCAATCACTACGTTACCGGACGGGATGGCGGGCGTGAAATCGACCTGCGGCAGCTAGCGCTAGACGGGATGCAGCTTTACGGCAGGCTGAAAGATATCCAAGGCACTCAGCTTGAATTTCAGAACGACCTGAAGCAGAACCTCGATCAGGCCGATGCCGTAGCTGAAAGCATTAAGCGCACCATCGACCAGTTTATTGATAAGCACCAGATTCCAGCTCCGACCGAACCGCCTTACGTTCCTGCTTGGGAGCCGACCAAACCCGTTTTGGAACTCGATTACGAGCAGGCCAATATTGGCACCATCATTTGGAGTATCGGCTACGAGTCGGACTTTCGCTGGGTTGAGCTGCCCGTTTTTGACGGCAAAGGTTATCCGGGGCACGATCGCGGCGTTACCGAGATCTGGGGACTGTACTTTCTGGGCTTACCCTGGCTTTACACCTGGGGGTCGGGTCGCTTTTCGGGGATTGCCCGCGACGCCATGCATCTGGCGGACTATATTGCCGCTCGCAAGAAGGAATCTTACATGGGCGACAGCAGCAATATGTATGCTTTTCTTATCGGTTCATAAAGAATTTCTTATCAAAAACCAAAAAGATAATGATGCTACCGCAAGGTCGCAGTATGCTTACCCTTCTAGCTTTCAATGCATGTCATAAGGCTGAGGAATGGCTCTGAATTTCTCAGCAAAAGACTAGGCATCTGTTCCACTTTCCGTCATTCTAGAACCAAGCATCGTGGTTTACATAGACATATAAACAGAAGGAGTGTTGGAATGACCGAAGGAATGGATCCTGTTAAGTTGATGAAACAAGAAGTCGGCAAAGCGGCAGCCGCCCGCGTCACCTCCGGCTCAATCGTAGGACTAGGGACGGGATCAACCACCGCTTTTGCAATTCAGTTTTTGGGTGAGCGGTTGAAGTCTGGTGAACTCAAGGACATCAAGGGAATTCCGACTTCGTTTCAGGCATCTGTATTGGCTAAGCAGCACGGGATTCCGCTGACAACGCTGGATGAAGTCAGTGGCATTGATGTTGCCATTGATGGGGCGGATGAGGTCGATCCGCAGCGCAATTTGATTAAGGGCGGCGGCGCAGCTCATACCCGTGAGAAGGTGGTTGACTCGCTGGCCAAGCAGTTTATCGTCGTGGTTGACAGCTCTAAGATCGTCGATAAGCTGGGTGCATTTCCCCTACCCGTTGAAGTATTGCCAATTGCGATCGCGCCTGTAACTCGCGCCTTAGAAAACCTCGGCGGCAAGGTTGAACTGCGGATGGGCGTCAAGAAAGATGGCCCTGTGATCACCGACCAGGGCAACATGGTGCTGGACGTGAAGTTTGAAGCTATCACCGATCCAGCCGCAATGGAGCAGCGGATCAACAATATTCCGGGTGTATTAGAAAACGGCCTGTTTGTCGATGTCACCGACCTCGTCCTGATCGGCGAAGTCAAAGACGGCCAAGTTTCCATTCGCGAAATGTAGGTTATTTCCTGATTCTCGTTATACATTTGGTAGGGGCGAATGGCCATTCGCCCCTACGTTGCTATGAAATGACTAGGGTTGCCAGAGCTTGATTTCGCCGTTGGAGCTGCTGGTTGCTACCAAATCGCCATTTGAATTCATCACGACTGCCAGAACGGGTGCATTATGCTGCTGGTCGGCAGGTGCAGTCCCCAGGGATTCTTCCTCCTCCGTATCCCAAACCATCACATTGCCGCTATTGTCGCCACTGAAGATGAGCTGACCACTGCGGCTATAGACGAGAGAATTCACCCGTCCAGCCCCCTGCATTTCGACAGGTTCACCAATTTGTAGACGACCGCGCACTTCCTTAAACGAGCGCAGTTCAACTCCATCTAGATTCCCTGCCGCTAACGTTTCACCATCGGGGCTGAACTTAACCGACTCAACACCCAGGCGAGTTTTGATGACTTCCACTCGCTCAAAATCATCTTCTAGATCCCAAACGGTGATGGTTGTGTCGTGACTGCCCGCAACCAGATACTTGCCATCGGGACTAAAGGTCAGCGACGAGAAGCGACCGTCTTGCCGCTCGCCATTGTGCCGTCCCGTTTCCGCTTCCAGCGTTGCCAAGACGGTACGACTTCCCCAGTTCCAGAGCGTGATGCTGCCGTCAAAATTACTGGCCGCCAGATACTGACCGTTGGGACTGAACTGCACCGTCGGCGAAACACCTCGATAGTCTCGATCCAAAATTACCTCTGACGCGCAGGTATTCCGCTCCGGATCGCAAGCATTCAAATCCCACACCCGCACATCGCCGTTAAACGTTGCAGAGACCAGATAGCGATTGTCTGGGCTAAAGGCCAGCGACGTGCCATAGCGATCGCTACTCGGTAAATCAATTACATGACGCACAAATCGCTGCTCATCTCCCTGCAGCACCGCATCCACATTCCACACCCGCAAACTGCGATCGCTAGCTGCACTCGCCAGATATTGACCATTGGGACTAAAGGCTAAACCGAGCACATTATTGCCATGCTGAAGATTGCGTAAGAGGGAAATGGTATTCGCTTGAGCTAACTGGATCGGCGGGTTTGGCACTTCAACCGCGATCGCACTTCGGCTAGCAGTCAACGGTAGAAGTGGACTCGTCATTGACAGGGAAACTGCGATCGCAATTCGGCTAAATCCAAAGAATGAGGGCTTATTCATAAATACTGTGCTGGAAATAAACCAAGAACGAATGAACATCCCGATTTATCTCTCACTTTCGCCAGCTTATGCAATCAACCCCGCCAAAATCAGATCCCTCCAATCATCAACCATCAATTACTAACCACTGCCAATTCCTCTCTGCCCGATTAACTCCTCTATGACCCTCTACAGCCTCTCCCTACCTGACAAACTCTGAAACCTTCTTCCCCCGACAGCAGGGGTCTTCCTTCTCCCACAGTTCATCTCCTTGGACAACTGTTTTCAGATCGGAAAAGCTGCTGATGCTGGGCTGTTCGCTGACTACAATTGCCCAGCAGTCATCGCATAGTCCAGCCGCTTTCGAAACAAAGCGATCGTAAATGGGATTCGAGACTGAAACATCAACATACTCGTCTGGTGCTGAACGGGCCGATTGAACCAGCGATTTAGCGTATTCAGCCAGATTGATTTGTTCTGTTTTGGACAGTGATTTCCACTGCTCATCCAGAACAATGATTTGGAGGGTCGGGGTGCCCTGCAAAACATTGGTCAACTGGTAGTTTCCACGCACCTCTCGAAAAATGTGTTCACCTTGCTTTGCGCGTTGCTTGTGCTGGGTGGCTTGTTGTTCGGCCAGTTGAGCAGCCTGCTGCTGGGCAACTTGCAGCTGCTGTTGATAAGCAGGCAGGCGCTGTTGCGCGATCGCATATTTATCATCCGTAGCGGGAATAGCCTGTATTAAAGCAATGGCCGTTTGCCAATGCTGCACAACCCGTTCCCAATCATCTACTGTTTGGGCAACATCGGCCAGTTCCGTCGCATTAGCGGCCTTCATCACCGCCTGCTCAAAGGAGATCTCTCCCGTAATTGAGATTGGCTCAGGATGTAGCGTGGCGACTTTGACGCCACGGGTCGTTTCGCTATATTTCTGAACGGCATGATTCGGTGATGCCAGCGCTGGCGAGTCTGCTTTGGTCAAATTTGGCGGCGATTGCGGATCGGCCCCAGATTGGCCAGATTGACCAGGTTGGGCAGATGTGCAAGCAGACATGACCAGTGCGATCGCAAATGTCAGCAGCGATAGTTGAATTTTCCAGCCTTTCGGCGATAAGGAATTGAGCACCAGACACGGATAGCAATTGGCCTGCATGATATATGACATGGTAGCAACTGCAAAAATCAAGATGGTAGAGCGTTCCAGCCTATGCTCTACGGCAAGTGGTTATTGCACGCCAGCATTATAGCGATCGTCTTGCACTCTCCGTAAGAGCCATATCCCGACAATTCACAATATTTTTGTCTGCGGGTGAATTCTGCTCGTCTGCCAGCTTGATTTCGGTAGGTTTTGATCGTGGATGTGCCGTGCTTCGATACAACGCGACAAAATGGCTCTTCTAGAAGAATTTGCGCCCTAGAATAGAGGAGTGATATTGAATGCATAGACTGAATCCCAAAGCAAATTTGCCATGCTGCCTATTTTTTACTCCGATGAATTTTTGCAGCACGATCCAGGCTACGGACACCCCGAATGTCCAGAACGCCTGACGGCTATTGTCAAATCCTTAAAGACTGCGCCTTGGGCCAATCAGCTCAAATGGCAAACACCGACTCCAGTACAGCAGCGGGACGTGATGCCGTGGGTACTGGCCGTACATGATGCAAGTTATGTTGAAGCACTGCGGCAACTGGCGAATGGTGGCGGAGGACGGATCGATGCCGATACGCGTGTGTCACCCCGCAGTTTTGAGGTGGCGCTACTGGCGGTCAGTGCCTGGATTGATGGAGTAGATAGCGCTTTGACAACCAATGGGCCAGCCTTTGTCCTGGCGCGTCCGCCTGGGCATCATGCCGTCAAGCGCACAGGCATGGGATTTTGCTTGTTATCCAATGCTGCGATCGCAGCTTACTATGCCCTCCAGCAACCGGGCATTGAACGCGTGGCCATTCTGGATTGGGATGTTCATCACGGCAACGGAACGCAAGACATCGTGGAGCATGATTCCCGCATTGTCTACTGCTCTACCCATCAGTCTCCTTGCTATCCCGGCACGGGGCGCGCCACCGATCAGGGTGAACACCACAATGTGCTGAATATTCCTATGCGACCCGGTAGCACCATTACCGACTACACGCTGGCATTTGAGCAAAAGGTCATGCCGTTTTTGCAGAATTTTCAGCCGGATTTGCTCTTGGTCAGTGCTGGCTACGACGCAAATGCTGCCGACCCACTAGCGAGCATTGACCTTGAACCCGACGACTATAAAATCCTGACGCAGTACTGCCTACAGCTCACGTCCCGCATCGTATTTGGATTGGAGGGTGGCTATCATTTTGCGGCTTTGGCAAATTCGGTACTCGCAACTGTTGAACCCTGCCTAGCCGTTGCTGGCATCGCGTAACTGGGTGGCAGCGTAGTCAAAAACCTGTCTTTTGACACAGTCATATGCCTGCCTAATTTCTACCCACTGAAGGGAGATCCAATCTGCGGCTCCTGATATTTGTAGGGTACGAACGATAAACATAGGAACTTATATGACTGCAAGTGCTAACAAAAACACTTTTTTACCCGAAGGAACTCAAAAAGTCGTAGATGCATTTGAATCGTTAGGCACAGACGAGAAACTAGCGCTGCTTTACTACGCATATGAGCATATGGGTGAATCGATTACGCCCGCTGCTCCCTCCGCCGCTAATCCAGAATTGGTACCCACCCTGATCGGTGACTATCTGGAGCTGTCTGATGATGAGCAACTGCAAATCATGCGAGAAATTGTAGAAGGAAAAGACTCTGAATGTTCTCGTGCTTATGGTGGCTTGACTGAAAATAATCAGCTCTTGGTTTGGTACGCTTGGGCCAAAGAAATGGGCAATAATGTGGTCGATATGCCGGCTGATTATAAAGCCAGCTCAGCGATTAAAGATGCGCTGAAGCGAATTGAAAACCTGGAATTTCAAGAGCAAATCTCTATGCTGCGCACCATTGCTGGCAACATGGGCTACAGCGAGGTTGGTGATATTCCCAGCCAGAAAGAAACTGGTAAAACTCCAAGTTTGTAAGACTGGTCACTTGCAGTATCAACTACCAGAAGCTGTCAAAATGGGTCGTTGATAGCGATAAATTCGAGATAAGAACATTTAAGAGGGAGGTGCGATCGCACCTCCCTCTTAAATGTTCTTATATTTTTGGAGACTGATGTCAAACAACAAGCTGTTGTGAAAGCCCCACCATGCGCAACTTTTACAACAACTTATTGGGTAACTTTGCGATCGCAAAGTTCAATAAAGTTCCATACGGAAATTTGCACTAATAGCTGGATTCGCCGCTGACATGATCATTGGGAATTTCTTTCCCTTTTTGCTGGAGTGCCGCAGTTCGAATTACTTCCCAAATTCGATAGAGGTTGCCATCCTTTGGATCGGCTGCCCGATAACGCTGAATGAGATTATCGAGCTCTTGCTGTGTAGCGGGAACTTTGGGGACAGAATCAAAGCTGGTCATGGGAATCTCCTTGTACTGAAGCAGGTAACTGAAGCCGGATCATCAACCTGAGGGAGTCTAGCGTGACGGCTAGGCGACCATTTATGCTGAAACCATAACACATTTGTATAGTACGTAACAGAAATATTTGATTAAGTCTGCATATACCAAAGCCATCAGATGCTGAATCCGTGAGAACCTGTTGGTAGTTGCTGGCTTGACGCAATCACTTGTACCTTAATCCAGCTGATCAGCAGGATGAGCATTGAACGTCCTAAATAGCGCCACAACGCGCACCATCAATTTGGTTGAGTAACCGAATTGCAGTTATTGAGTTTAGTGAGATCCAGCGATCAAACCACTGCCATCAAACGACTGGTTGAGTTGAGTGTTTACATCGCTCAGCAACTTAATCTTGTCCAAGAATACAAAGATAAACTGTTGCATTTGGCACCATATTTTGCATCTTGAACAAATTTATAGGTAGCTTCATTTAATTTGCCCATCCTTCATCAAAAGACTATCGAAGTATGACAAATTCACTATTTTTGTATGCCTCCATTACTTCTCACTCCTCTCGCCCCACCTCTCGCTTCCTACAGTAAACAATCATCAAGCCGAGCAAAAAAACGCACCATTTGGGCTAGGCCAATGGCACCCAAATGCCAAGCGGGTAGGTGTCCATCGACAGCACTGGTGTTAAATTCGAGAGCATCAAAGCCGAGCCATTCACTGCGATCGCGCCAACCGACTCGATTCCCAAAGCGTTCAATGGGGCCGTTGATCCGCCAGCCTGAGCGACCACCGCGTCCCAGAAGCTGCAAATTAGCGTAGTTCATGTCGGTGCGGCCACCCACCTCACGCCAGATTTGCTTTTGAATGCTAAAGCCAAACCGCCCGCCGCTCCAGTTCACCCAGAGATAATCCAGCGTCCGCAAATCGCGACAGGGAAATGCCTCCAGATCAGCCGCGCTGAGTCGGGCTCCAGGTTGGAGGCTACGCGCCGCCAGCATCATTTGGTAGGTTTCGCGATCCGCTTCTTGCCAACGACCTGCTTCCAGCAAAGCTTGTAGGGGGCGATAGTCAATATTGCAGGCGGAATCAAGAAACACCTGATTGGATAAACTGGTTGGGGCAAACTGGGCGGTTCGCGCAGTGCTGCCCGGTTGATGAATCAGAGAGGACTGGAGTGGCATGAGCTGATCCAACGCCGCCAACGCTTCCGCCGCCGTGGGATAGCGATCGCGAAAATCGTAGCGCACCATCCGATCCAGCACTTCGCACAGGGCTGAACTAGCCTGAATGCCGTCTCGCCAGAGGATTTCGCAGGTGTGGTGATCTTCGGGCAGCGTCTTGGGATGCTTGCCCGTCAACGCCTGAATGCCAATCATGCCAACTGCATAAATGTCGCTGCTGAAGCGGGGCCGTCCAGCAGACTGCTCGTTGGGCATGTAACCGGGTGAACCGATTGCAATCGTGCGGGTCGTGTTGCCCTGCACCCCGATCACGCGCGTTCCCAACTGCTTCACTGCGCCGAAGTCAATCAGCACCAGTCTGTCATCGGCCCGACGACGGATCAGATTCGAGGGCTTGATGTCGCGGTGAATCACATTGCGCTGATGGACAACGACCAGAATTTCTAAAATTTCCCGCAGCAGTTGCATGGTGTACTGCTCCGTCTGGGGCTGGCCCAAGACCGATTCTTGCCCCAAGTTATCACCGTCAACATACTCCTGCACCAGATAAAAATCTGGGCCTTCTTCAAAATGGGCAAACAGGCGCGGAATGCGATCGCAATCGCCAAAGTGATACAGCACTTCGGCTTCAGCTTCAAATAGTCGCTGAGCCGTTTCCAAACTTACCTGATCCGACAGTTCCGGCTGCAGGTGCTTCACCACACATTTGGGGTTGTAGGGCAAATGCTGATCAAGGGCGAGGTAAGTTTGGCCAAACCCACCACCGCCCAAATGCGCCATGATTTGATACCGCCCACCCACGATTTTGCCTAGCGGTAGTCTTGGTGTTGCGGTCATGGGTGCGATCGCATCTCCCTCCCCAATCAAACCCTTTCGATCTTGACATGAAAACCTCAATCTAGTGATTTTAAACGCAACAAAAAAATCGCCCCATTGGGGCGATAAGCGAGGAATCCATTCACACGGCGATCGGATCTCTCTCAATTGAGCTGTGAGTTGGGCTATGTCTCAAAGTTACGCTTATGTCTACGCTTATGATTTTTCCCACAAGGTTCTGACCTTGCCGGGTAACCAACTGGCAACTTCTTCAATGCGCTCTGGTGACAACTGCTCTTTAGTAGCAGAGAACACAGCCGCTGTCACAGTTTCGCCATTTGTTGAGGGAGGTAAACCCCCTTCACGGGCGACTCGGAAAAAGAAGTCGTGATCTTCAATTTTGAAGATGCCGGGGCCTTGCCAGGGCGGACGAACCCGACTTAAAAAGCCTACGATCGGATTCATATCTTTCCATAACTCGGACATATCCATTTGTAGGGACTTGTCCTTGCTTTCTGCCGCGTCTGTTCCCGATAGATCGGCTGCAACGCGATCCGATGTCTCAGTCGTCATCAAATCTCGCATCACGCGAAACACAACATTCGTTGCATCTCTAGCATCAAAAATGTCTTCTAGATTGCCTTTGAGCATCACCTTCTCTAAAAAGGGCATGTGCTCGTCAACAATCGGGATACTAGGACCTTCTTTCAGTGCTTTAGGTGGATTCTCTTCCATCTTTTGCAGCATTTTGCGGCCTTTCTCAGTCAGATCGGCTTTTTTGAAAGCAATCAGGTGGGGGAGTGGGCCATCGCTTGATCCGAGCGTATTCGCAATCCGCAGATCAAACTCATCTGGATTGACGACCGATGGCACATCCGCTTGGGTCGCATAAGCGTTTCCCGCAAAGTCAGCATCAATGTATTGCTTTTGATTCAAAAAATCGAGGTGTCCAAGCAGATCACGGGTGCCAACTTGCCGACCTGCAAAGTCTGTTTGGGAAATATTTAACCCCTGTTCGCCCTCAGATTCCCGAACTTTTTGCAGCAGGATATATACAATGTCTTCTTTAATTGCAATTGTCATAGAAAACCTCTTAAACGTTGCGTTTGAACGTCTTTCACCTAAGACGTAAGGGGGAGCGTAGCCCATACGACTACCACTCAGCTTTCATCCAGCGATCGCAATTGTTAGCAGTTGCCAATTACCTAACGAATTGCAGGTGCAACTAGATTGAACCTGACCAAATATTACAAATCTTAAAGTTCGACCACATCTATCAATGGGGATCAATGCGCTTCTACTTCCGGTATATTTTGAGCGGCTGATCTCTTTCTACGGGCAGGGATTAATTTCAATCCAGATTTTGCTTGACCTTTGGTTTCACGGAATTAGACAAGCCATTCCGAGCAGCTTCCTGCGATTGGGGCAGCGTTACGGTTACAGTTGTGCCTTGATTCACCACGCTGTCAATGCGGATGGAACCGTGATGATTGGTCACGATTACCTGTGCGATCGCAAGTCCGAGACCTGAGCCAGTACTCTTTGCCGTTTGGGATTGTTGGTTATGAGTTCGCGCCGGATCAACGCGGTAGAACCGATCAAACAGCAGCGGTAATGATTCTGCCGGAATGCCAACTCCCGTATCGCGAACCTGCACCTGTAGGGTTGGCTGTGGTGCCATTATCCAGCAGGCAATGAGTTCTACGTCTCCCTCAGCCGGAGTGTATTGAATGGCATTGCTCACTAAGTTGGTGAGCAGCCGAATTAGCTGATCGCGATCGCCCATAATTGTCAGAGCCGCATCCAGTTCAACAGCGGGGCTAGCAGCCGTTCCAACGGTGGTCGTCGCCGAAACGGGCAAGGACGAACGGGGGGCAGCGGGTTCAGCCTTCGCTTCTTCGTCTAACTGAAGCGACAGAGTAATGGACTTATCCAGGGCAATGGCCTGCTGTTCCTCCAGCACCTGCACTAGCAGCGCATCCATCTCCACAGGCTGAAACTGAGGCGGACTCATGCCGCTATCCTGACGGGCCAGAAACAGCAGGTCGTCTACCAAATGCCCTAGCCGTCGAGTTAATCGCTCGATCACCTTGAGCTGATAGCGCTGAAAATCGGCATCCAGTTTTGGATCAGCCAGCGCCACCTGCACATTGGTTTGGATCACCGCAATTGGATTCCGCAGTTCGTGAGAGGCATCCGCCGTGAACTGCTTGAGCTGCTGATATGACTCCCGTACAGGTGCGATCGCAAGTCCAGACAAAAACCAGCCCAGCCCCCCGACGGTTGCCACAATCAGCACAATGCCAATCCCCAAATCCAGCAGCAGCCGACGAGTTGGTTTCGTTACCTCAAACCAGGGATGGCTGACCCGCAGATAGCCCAGCACCTGCCGCCCCATCTGCAGCCGCTGCGTTACCTGCCGCATTAGATGATCGGGCGTAGTATGTATCGTCTCACCTTTGGGATTGACGTGAACGGGCACGTCGATCGGGGTTGAAAACGTCGTCCACAGTAGCTCTCCGGTCGGGCTAAACCATTCTAGGTCGATGTGGTCATCTTCGACCGTGTCGGCGTTGTTGCGGAAGCTGGCCTCGACGTTGACGTGCATCAGCGGGTAGGCCATTGAGTCAGATAACTGGTCTTGATCGGGCTCAATCACGAGCGATCGCTGCACCACTTCCACTACATGGCTCAGCGTATCGTCAATCCGCTCGACCAGCGTTGTCCGCACATACCAGTAAAAGCCGCTAGCAAACAGCAGCAGCAGGACGGCGGTCACGGCAGCATACCAAAGCGCTAATCGACGACGGGTAGCTTGAAACATGAAGGCGACGGTACGGTGGCGACTAGCGTTTGGATTTAGATCGGGAGCGGGAGGACTTAGATCGGGATTGGGTGGAAGTCGAGCTAGATGCCGATGCTGCACTGGAGTTTCCGTTGGCAGACCCGTTGCCGTTCTGTTCTGCCACTTCGAATGAGCGCGATTCCCGTATCGTATTGGCCTGGGACAACAGGGCATCAGCAAAGGTGATTGCCTCCTGCGCTGTGGGGCCACCCGCTAGCTGGGCCAGTTCTTCCCGCCGCTCGTCAGTATCCAGCGGGGCGACGCGTACAACGGTACGAATGTCTTCGGCTGTGGCTTTCTTGGCCTTGCCGTTTTTGGCAGAGCTAGCGGCAGAGGTTTCTTCAATCACCTGCTTGTTGACCCGGAAGTGCTGATCGGCCATTGCGGCGACCAGGGGCTGGTGGGTAACGCAAAGCACCTGGTGACTGCGGCTGAGGTGATGCAGCTTTTCTGCGATCGCTTGGGCGACGCGACCGGATACACCCACGTCAATTTCGTCGAACACCATTGTGCCCACGGCATCCACCTGGGAGAAGCAGGCTTTGAACGCCAGCAAAAAGCGGCTCATTTCACCCCCGGATGCCACCTCGTCCAGCGGCTGTGGCGGTTCACCGGGGTTAGGACTAAACAGAAACGTCACCCGATCTGCACCGTGACTGGTGGGTGTAATTGACACAAGCTGAACCGTAAACTGCACCTTGTCCATTGCTAGCGGCTTCAGCTCTTCAATCAGCCGCTGTTCAAGCTGCTGAGCCGTGCGGCGGCGCATCTGGGACAGCTTTTCACAGGCCGACTCCAGTACGGCTTGCTTTTCGCGATAGGTCTGCTCCAGTTCCTCTACAGACTGACTGCCGCCCGTAATCTCGTCCAGGTCAGCGCGAATTTTTTGGTCATATGCGATCGCATCTGCCAGGGTTGGGCCGTACTTGCGGCAAATTTGCTTCAAGACGCTGATTCGCTGTTCAATTTCCTGGAGACGTTCCGGATCGGTTTCAATGTCGGCACCGTAAGCGTTGATCTGGCGTCCCGCTTCTTCTACCTGTGCCAGGGCATTCGCCACCATGTCAAGGACAGACTGAATCTGCGGATCGTACTGCAGCATATCGCTGAGCAGGTCTTCGGCTCGACCCAGCAAATCGGCACAGGCATCGCCGCCATGCTCGTTTTGATACAGCGCCTGATAGACTTCATAGCTCTGCTGCTGTAGCTCAACGCTGTGGGACAGCCGCTGATATTCTTGCTCTAGCTGCTCTAGCTCATCCGGCTCCGTCAGCGCCGCCTGAGCCAGCTCTTTGGCCTGATACTCAAATAGGTCAAGCTGCTGGAGCCGCTCTTGCTCTGCCTGCCGCCGCTTTTCCAATCGCTGAAGCGCCTGCTGTGCTGCTGCGTAAGCTGTTGCTACCTTATCCCGCTGCTGTAGTACCTCACTGCCGCCAAAGCCGTCTAGCCACTCGCGCTGGAGAGAAGCGCGACCGAGCTGCATGGTTTGGCCCTGAGCGGTGATCTCGACTAAGCGATCGCGCAGGGCTTCCATCTGCTGCTTATTCACCTGGATGCCGTTCACCTTGGAACGATTGCGGACGCTGTTGCCGCTGACGGTCATCTCACGGGTACAAACAAGCTGATTGTTTTCCAGCGAGATGTCGGCATCTAGATCGCCTGCCATCAGCTCCGGATTAATGTGAAACGTGGCTTCAATCAGTGCCCGGTCTGCTCCCGTCCGCACAAATCGCCGCGACACTTTACCGCCCAAGACGGCATCGATCGCGTCCAGAATAATCGACTTGCCCGCTCCTGTTTCTCCAGTGAGGACATTCAGCCCCAACCCAAAATTGAGGGTCAGCGCATCAATCAAGGCAAAATTTTCAATTTGAAGGGAGGTCAACATGAAGTTGGGCTGATGGGGATACAGGTGAAAGCTGACTAATATGAAGTCTGTGGATAAGAACCCAATTCAATTTTCTGTGAAATGCTTGCTCAGCAAGCATTTCACAGAAAATTGAATTATGGGTTTTCAACTGGACTTCGTATCATTTAGATCCTATGCTCTTTCACCAGTTTAGAGGGTGATTCAAATACTTTTGTCTTATTTTGGGCTGACCTTGGCCCGATGGAGCAACCGATCGCCGTGTCGATAGCCCACATTTCGCACTTTGACGAGATCGCCCGGTTCAGCGTCACCGTTCATCAATTGATGCTGCTGTGGATCATAGGGAATTTCTGCATCTACTTCTGAAATTGTGCTGACGCCCCAGCTTTCGAGCAGCTTGTCAATTGGACGGAGCAATAGCAGAAGTTTATCTATAGGGATATCATCTGGATTCTCTTGAACACGGCGAACGGCAGTTGGCCAAAAGGTCAGCCAGGATTCAATTTGCTGTAAGCTTTCTCGTTGAAAGGCTTCTTCGAGCTGAGACTTTTGGGTTTCAAGCTGTCGCTGGAGACGTTCATACTCGCGCTTGAGTGATGCGTCGGGTTCAGCAGCGGCTGTTGGACTCGCTTGAGAGGTTGCAGATACGGTCGAGGTGGGAACCGCAGTTTGCACTGACGATTGATCAGATAGCTCATCAGTAAACTGCTGCAAAAAATCCGGTAGTGACAGGTTCAGCGCTTGACTCAATTTTTGCAGCGCCGCCAGTCGCATAACGCTGACGTTGCCGCGCCGTAACTGCCGCACCTGCCAATTGGAAACCCCCGCCGTTTCAGCTAATGCTCTGAAACTCGGTAGACCAACCGCTTGCATGCGCGATCGCAACTTCTCACTACAATCGTATTCCGGCTTATCTATATGAGTTCGCGCCATACCCCTCTCCCCATCCACAAAACTCACCTACCCATCTACCCATCCACACTTCTACCCTCCTACCCATCCACCCCTACGCCAAATGCATCTTCAACACCGACTTCGGCGCACGTCGCACCCGACAGCGAATGGTGTCATGCCCCAGCCGACTACAGGCTTCAAAGCGATGACAGCCGGAAAATCCGTAGTACTTTCCTTCTACTTCTAAGATATCAATGGGTTCTTGTAGGCCAATCTCTTGAATCGAGTCCATCAGTTGCTCGACTTTTGCGGCATCATTTTGGCAATACAGCGGGCGAATAATCTGGCGAATCGGAATCTCTTCAATGCGCATGGCGAAATTGCGAGTCTGGACTGAGCAGTCGCGACATGGATTGCTATTCTATTTTATCTCGGCAGTTCATACTCATAATGAGTTTGGCCAGGTGACTGAATGGGCACAGGCTTTGCTCTGTGGCGCTAATCCAGATTTGTTTATCGTTGGAAAAGCCCAAAAGTGCGATCGCACTTTCCACTTCACGCATACTACTCATGAGCTAGATTGAACTGCGATCGCACTTAAGCCGCTAAAACAGGTATACCTAGAGCTTGAAGATCAATGGTTTCTACGTTTTTTGAGTAATTATCTAAAGTGATCGCAACGATTTTGCCGCTGCTGTCATAGTCCACAATTAGATTGTTGGTGATGGTGTCTGTTGCGGCGACTGTTTGGGTAGTCAGCTCAATGGCCAGAGTGTCTGTTTCAGGGAAATACTGGATTTTCATTGGGGTTCTTCACCTCGCTGCTGCCGTTTGTAAAAGTTGCGATCAAAGAACGCATTGTGAACAGTTTCGCCATCTTCTAGAGTCATGACTTGCAGTACGCGATTCTCTGCCTCTTAAAAAAGGAAGTCTAGTTCCAACTTATTTTGTGTCAGATTTCCTTGGCAACGGTCTTCTGCCATTCAATGATGAGGCAATCAGCCAATTGCGAACCCAGTTGTCGTGATAACGAAATCCGTTGAGTTGCTCAAAGGGGCATAAGCACCCGCCCATCGCTTTGCGAGTCTTGCGACAAAAAGGATGGAAGTTCCAGAGTAGCGCCATCGAGCGCACCGACTGTTCCGCCGAGTCCCAGAATCCATGAAAATCTTGCATGGCATACAGGGTACGGTCAAGATAGTTCATGGGACGGTCAACCTGATTGCTGGTGCGATAGGCGTCAGGGAAGTCAAAGGCGCGTTGGAAGACGTGAGATTTGTCGTTGAGGCGTCGCAAGCGAGCGTCAATGGCCTGGGGCAACGCGTGGGTGTTCACCCACTCCAGCAACCGACGCAATCGTTGAGCAAAGTGACGTTTGCTCTGGCCCCGATACAGATGCCAAAGCTTGTCGGCTAGTTGCTGACCCAGGACTGGTTTAGAGCGGCACCCATCGCGAATTTTAATCACCTCATGCAGGAAGCACAGAATCCAGACCAGGCCAGGGAATAGCTCCTCCCAAGCGGCTCGGGTGGCCTCCCAACCATCAGTCGTCACCGTCTCGGGCGCATAGTCGGGAACATGATGGGCAGCTTCCTGCTGGAATACCCCATAGGCTGCGGTTAATCCATCCTGACCCGCATTGGCACTGAGACTGGCTCCCAGGACGCACCCTTGCGCCGCTGTCACTGCCAGATAGACTCGCTGCCCGTGCCAATCACAATGCTTCTCATCGGCAACTAGATGGGGGGGAGCGCCGTTTCCCTTTTGAGGGTACTGCCCACAATCGAGGCTCGACCGAACGACTGACAGAGCCGATACCAGTGCATCTCAGAACGGCCCAGCACATAGGCAATCCCCTCATACGACAGGCCATGCTTTCTTAAATAGAGCGCTTTGTCGGCCATCTCCGCCGTCTCGCTCATGTACGGCATCACCAAATCGGGACGCAGTTGATAAGCCTCTCCGGTACTCGGCAGCAAAATCCGCCGGGTCTTGAGCTGTTGACGAGAGGACTCGACCCATCCATGAAAGCGATAGCCCGCTTCAATCCCGTCGGGAAACAGTTCTGGGTGAGCCTCGATCTGCTCGTTGAGATACTGCCGAAAGGACTCACGGTCTTCTACTAAGACCTCGTAGTCAAGGTCGTCTGCAATGGGCAGACAAATCGTTTTATCGCCTGCTGTGCCACGCTTGCGTCGTTGCTGAGCCATCGGCTTTGGCCTGCTGAACTCTCTGTCTCAATTTTAATTCAACACAAACTTGGGTGGAACCAGAAGGAAGTTAGATCAAAATGAGATTATAATTAGCTCGGATGATGATTTGAATACAGATTTTATCATTAACTATTTGCAGATAAATAATATTTCAAAGGCTAAAATAATCCATTATTCAGAAGACATGGCAAGGCGGGTAGTAATTAAATTGTATGAAAAAAAGTACATGAAAAAATATAAAAGTTGAACTGTTACTACAACATCCATATAATGCTGTGAATCTAGATCAGCTAGGAAAAATTGCTTTATTTCATCAAGGAGCCACTACTGACTTTGGAAACTTACAGAATCTTTCTGTTAAATACTATAGCGAACCAGCTTCTCTACGAGGAGTTAAGTTAGACGATAAATATTGCTTATGGGGTGGTATACATACAGAGTAAGGAACGATTTAGATGAATCACCTTGGTTATATGGACATAATAATGCGGCTATAATGGCTCAATCAAATCAGCCGGCTTCTCAAGTTTTTTCTGAGAGCTTAGACAGAACTTTTTATACTTTTTGGAACAATTCAGTTTCAGATATAGACATCAAACTTGAGGTCGGGAACGCGCGAGATAAGCTCGTAGGCTTAGGAGTAAATCAAATTCATCAGTGAAGTAACAAATTGAACTCAACTATGGGATGAAAATTCATGAATAATAGTGTATGGATCGCGGTGAAAGGTGTCGTCCAAAAAGGACATCAGGTTGCTTCAGGGAAATCGAGAAGCAGTCAATATGCAGATAGTTCAATCAAAATACAGAAGCCCTTCTTTAAACAACTAGGTCTTGATCTTGTTGATTTTTATGATGGCACCTTGAATATCTCAATCGAACCATATTGCTTTACGATGAAGAATCCAGAGTTCACGTTTTTTAATGTTGAATGGACATCATTGCATCCACCTGAGCACTTTTCCTTTTCTTCCTGCAAACTTTTGTTTGAAGGTATTGAATTCAACGGTTGGATCTACTATCCTCATCCAGAGACTAAAAAGTCTCATTTCCAAAACCCTTCAATACTAGAAATAATTGCGCCGCCTATTTCTAATATTAAATACGGAGATGAAATCCAAATTCTGATCAACAAAAATGAAGTTTCACTAAAAGAAAAAACATAAAATAAACCCCAACAGGGTTGAAAAGTAGAGTTTTCCCTCAGGGAAAACTCTACTTTTCAACCTGGATTTGGTTTAATAATCGCCGATTAAATCTATTATTGTGTCAAATCCCACTACGCTATAGCCTTTCCTAGGCTACTGAGGTACCAGTTATTTTTTGGAAGCCGCGCGAAGTGCGGCTTCCAAAAAATAATCTCCCTTTACTAGCGCAAGAAGCGCTATAAACTGAGCATCTGCCTAATGAAACGTAGAGTTTATTGGTAGAAAGATGCAGCAAACGGGTACGAGAAATAATCCACGGATGTCCCTTGCGATCGCACTCAATATTCAGCCGACTAGCAACTTTGCCAGCCACCGTTTCATGGGTGCCAGTGGGTTCCATATCGATTAGCTCCCCATCGGCCAGTTCATAGCGAGGATTATCGGCATAGCGAGCGAGAAATTCTTCAAAACTGAGAACGAGGGATGATGACGTTTGGGTTATGGTCAAAAAACCGTCTGAAACAAAGCAAGATTGATTACCATCCAAGCATCCTAAATAATTTAAGAGGCTTGGATCTCATCGTACGCCAGTGCTATTTAATGTAATGGCGCACCAGAATCTATCCTAAATATTTAGCTAATCCATATAGACGTTCCTCTATATTATGAACATCATCCTTACCTAACCTCCACTGTGAACTGTCAGGAAGTTGTTGCCCTTACCCAAACTCATCGCGCTGATTTAGAAGCACTCGGCGTTAAATCCTTGGAGCTGTTCGGTTCCGTTGCTCGTGACGAAGCAACGCCCGAAAGCGACGTTGATTTCGTGGTCGAGTTTGCAATTGAGGCGACCTTATTTGATGTGTTTCGGGTACGTCATTATCTTGAGGACCTGTTAGGACATAAAGTTGATTTAGGAACCCGCACTGCTCTCAAAGAGCATCTACGGGAATCTGTTACGAAGGATGTGGTATGTGTCTTCTAGAGATCGCACTTCTCCACATCACCCATCCCAAACATCAGCGAGATTGAGCTGCGATCTCAGTTCCATAATGTGTTTAAGCGGTGATAATGGAGCAAGAGGAGCTATTGGTGAGGATTCATCATGCTGGGTTTTGACCGAATTACATTTGACCCTAATATCATGGCGGGACAGGCTTGCATTCGCGGAATGCGCGTTCCGGTTTCTCTTGTACTGAACCTTATTGCCAACGGACAGTCTACTGAGGACATCATTGCGGACTATCCTTATTTAGAGCCGGAAGATATTCAGCAATCTTTGAAATATGCTGCTTGGTTAGCAACTGAGCGAGTTTATCCCAGCGTTACTCCAAAAGCAGGATGAAATTTCTTGCAGATATGGGAATCTCACCGCAAACGGTCAATCTGTTGCGCCAACAAGGCCATGATGCTATTCATTTGCTGGAAGGAGGCTTGGAGCGGCTATCTGATGGAGACATTCTGATCAAGGCGCGAAATGAGAATCGTATCTTACTGACGGTTGATTTAGATTTTGGGTATTTGTTGGCAGTAAGTAGGGCAAATCTACCAAGTGTCATTCTTTTTCGGTTAGACAATGCTACTCGTGCAGCACTTGAAGAGAGGCTATCCGATGTCCTAAATCAATGCGAAGAAGTATTGATGAAGGGGGCTATGATTTCGGTCAGTAGCGAGGCATTCCGAGTTAGACCACTGCCACTAATTTAAGCAGTGCGATCGCACTTTCCACTCCACAGATCCCACTCATCAGCTAAATTGAGTTGCGATCGCAGCCCCAATCTTCAATCAGGTGCCGTAAGTGCGATTGCCCCTTAGTGGTGCAGAAAACTCTTGAAAGTGTGCTGTGTCGGGATTCTCATCATAAGACAAGGAGACGGGAAGAGGTGTTCCATGAGACGCTAAAAAGTTCCCCAACTCATAGCGACTCTTATGGAAGCACCTCTTCTCTATCGTCAACTGATGTCCCAACTGCGTCAATGGGTCAAGCCCAAAGACCAACGTCATTTGCAAGGCGTGGCCGAAACGGTCGCCGCGATTCTTTTGTCTAGCAGTGCCTGTCTCGGGAAATGGCTGGCCTACCTGAGTCATCGAGGCTGCCAAGCCCGAGCCCATATGGAACGGCTCAGTTACTTGCTGCACAACGAGCACATCAGTGCAGAACGATTCTATGCTCCACTGCTGCGTCATGCGCTGCAAGCCTTTCAAGACAGTGCGCTCACGCTCACGTTGGATACGAGTCTGCTGTGGAATCGATTCTGTCTGATTGAGGTCTGTCTGGTCTGGGGTGGACGCTCGTTGACACTGGCCCAAACGGTTGTAGAACATGGCAGTGCGACCGTCAGCTTTGAGACCTACTATCCGGTATTAGTGGCCGCCAAAGCCGTTCTGCCGCCGGGGTGTTCGGTCACCTTATTAGCCGACCGGGGCTTTGAACATGGAGAGTTGCTGCGATGCTTGGAGGACTGGCAGTGGGATTGGTTCATCCGAGCCAAGAGCGATTTGACGGTCACGTTAGCGACAGGGCACTCCTGTTGTGTCCAACAGTTACTGCCTCCACCGCAACAGGCTCATCTCTTTCATCAGGTGACAGTCTTGGAGACTGTTCACTGTCATCTGGCCACTGCACAGCAATCGATAGCTGCCGACCCATGGGCCGTTCTCTCGAGTCAACCCCCGTCTCTACAGACCTTTGCTCGCTATGGACAGCGCTTTGGCGGCATTGAGCCACACTTTAAGGATTACAAATCCGGCGGATTTGATGTCCTTGACTCGGGTTTGCGAGAGGCCCAAGCGCTCACCCGTCTCGTCATGCTGCTCGACATCGCCAGTTTGATTGCTCTGATGGTGGGCTGGATGCTGGTAAAAGCTGGGCAGCGCTCGAAACTGGACTGGCATAGTCAACGGGGACTGAGTTTTCTGCAACTGGGTCTTCGAGACCTGGCTCGACGCTGCTATCAACGGGTTGCTATTCCCATTCTCAATGCACTTCCTCGGCACAGTCCACCCACCGCTTGTGCCTCGCGGGGCAAGCAGGCCGCTCTCGACTGCCGCTTCGAGTTCTCTAAAGTGGTTGTATTCTCATCTTGAGACTCAAAACAGTTCATCAAAAGTTTTCTGCACCACTAAGGCGATTGCCCTCTGAATTTTGAGATATTAAGATATTAATACTTCAGCACCACAAACCTGTAAATTATTGCAACCAGTATCAATTATGAATTTTGACCGAGCTCCAATACGGGAAATTAAAATTCACAAGCTACACGGGAATTGCGATATTTCCTTGAAGTTTGAGTCTCCTATCAAAATTTTAGTTGACAAGAATGGAACAGGTAAAACAACCGTTCTTTATATCTTAGTAAATATTCTTAAGGGAAATTGGCAAAAAGTTAACAGATACCAGTATGAAAAAATTGATCTTCTCTTTTCTAATCAAGAATTAATAACAATTAAGCGGCAAGAATTTCAAAAAACCCCTAGTCGCAAAATCATATATGACATATACAAGTTGTTAGACTTCTTGCCAACAGAAATCTCCCAAACATTATTAGAGCAAGCATACTCAATGAGCTATATGAGGATGCGAAGTAAAGGATTGCTAGTTGATGTAGCTGACCAATTCGGCATAGATTCTCAGCTAATTTATATGGCACTTAAAGAGACAAGAAATCAAAGAAATTTTCACTCTGATTCACTTGATGTTATCGCAAAAAAGTATCCTTATAACTGGCAGAAAAATAATTGGCAGCAAACCTCCTTGTTTGAGGTTGATGACTTCTCTGAAGTAGACAAAAAAGTGGAAGAAATAAGGAAGTTTTTCCCTTACCACAAATTGTATTTTCCTACATATAGGCTGGTAGAAGAAAATCTGAAAAATTTGGTCTATTCAGACAGAGAGATGGGTGAAGCAGTTTTTAAATCAGAACAGCTAATTCAGTTTGGAATGCTAAATGTTAAGGAAAAATTTGACGAAATCATAGATGATATTAGAAAATCCTCTGTTGAATGGTTTTCGAAAGTAAATGGAGGAATGTTGAGCGAGTTAATAGGCGGAATCAAAAGAGAATCTATTGATTATACCAGCCTTGAATCCCCTGAAGCACTGAAAATTGTGCTTGACAGAATTGGAGAAAATATTATTCCTGAAGATAAGCAAAGAATACTAGAATTAGTCAGTTCAGGTGAAATAAAAGAACCAGACTATGAGCCTCTAGCTTATTTTATTACCAATCTATTGAAAGTATATAATCAACAAAAAGACAATGATAACGCTATTAAAAACTTTGCAAGAGTTGTTAATGGATATTTTGAGGACAAAGAAGTTGAGTATGATGAGAATAAGCTTGATATAGGCATCTTTAATAAAAGGACAGGAGCTAAAGTTGGTTTAGAAAAGCTCTCATCTGGGGAAAAGCAAATAATATCTATTTTCTCAAAATTGTATTTAGAGGATTTAGGTCAAGTCCCAGGGAAGTATGCAATTTTTTTTGACGAGCCAGAACTTTCTTTGTCAATTGAATGGCAGAAAAAACTTTTGCAAGATATTGTTGATTCAGAACGATGTGCTTTCCTGATTGCGGCAACACACTCACCTTTTATATTTGAAAACTCACTTGCCAAATATGCTGATGTTTTGGATATTAGCTATCCAGAAGACTCCTAACCAAAAAATATAAAGGCTGTGCTTGATTGTGTTAATTTGTATTCATTAAGACCTTAACTTAGTCATGAATGATAGGGTTCAAGAGCTTCAGGTATCTAGTGGGAGTTACGCAAGAGCTTGGAGAGATTTTCTGACAGCATATAAAAAAGATCCAAATCGCCTTTTCTGTTGTTTTGAAGGGCAGGAAGATCCTAGATACTACAATCCAAGAATTGAGACGTATGTCTTCGGCGGAACTGCTCTTTCTCAAGCTAGTCTAATAAATTTATGGTGCCAGGGAAAGACAAATGTTTTAGAATTTTTCAAATTGATAAGCGAAAACTCCAATTATTCCAATGCTTGGATTGCTTTTTTTATAGATAAAGATTTTGACTCAATTGAAGAGCTACCTGACGCTGAGAATATTTATGTTACACCGTGCTACTCAATTGAAAACTTTTATTTGAGCAAAGCATCTATTCAAAAAATATTGAGAGATGAGTTTTGTCTTTTAGAAGAAAACAGCGATTTTTCGATGGCAACTGATCTATTTTTATGTCGATTAGAAGAATTTAATAATGCTTCCGATGAAATTAACGCTTGGATTTTTTTAAACAGAAAAAAAGAGAAAGAACAACAATCACAGACTACAAACGAGAATAGGCTGAATTTGAGTAACCACAGAGAAAACAATCTCTTTGAGGTTACCCTTGCAAGGGTTGTCAAGAGATATGATATTCAAAATTTAATGGATTGTCAGAGCGGAACAGAATTTAGCAGAAATGAAATATCTAGAACCGTTAATGAATTTCGGCAAACAGATCGAACGATGATGTATCGTGGCAAATATCTCATTTTCTTTCTTGTTAAATTTCTTAACTTACTTGCGCAAGATAGAAGCTCCAAGAAAAGTCGTATATATTTTACAGAGCGCTGCAAAATGAATTTTCGTTTGTCAGAAAACGTCATCTCTGAGTTATCTCAGTATGCAGAAACGCCAGAGTGCTTAAAAGAGTTTTTGCGAAATTTAGTGCATCAAAAGCCTCATCAGTTGCCTTTGGAGATTGAAAACGATTAGCAAGATGCCAATTCTCATAAGTCAAACAAAGCGATATTGCTGTTGTTCATAGGTGTCGCCCTCTAACCGACAGACGGTAAACGTTGGTTGCTTTGGGTTGCCAATAAACGCTCTGCCGCCTAGCCCGCGATAATCCACAATCCAATATTCTGGGATGCCAAAGAGCGCATATTCCTCCACCTTGCGGGCATAATCCGTTTCCCAGTTTGTGCTCACGACCTCTACCACCAGCTTCACCGATGCACCCAGCACAATCACAGGTTCTCGTTCCCAAAGCGGTTCATCCACTAAAGCTGGTTCATCCAGCACCACCACATCTGGCCGACGCGCAGTTGCAGTATCCGAAAAAGGACGTAGCAAACAGGTGCGAGGAATAATCCACGGATGCCCCTTGCGATCGCACTCAATATTCAGCCGACTAGCAACTTTGCCAGCCACCGTTTCATGGGTGCCAGTGGGTTCCATATCGATTAGCTCCCCATCGGCCAGTTCATAGCGAGGATTATCGGCATAGCGAGCGAGAAATTCTTCAAAACTGAGAACGAGGGATGATGACGTTTGGGTTATGGTCAGAAACCTCCGCTAATAACCAAGTATTTCATCCTGTTAATCCTGAAGCGAATTTCTAGCTATATTTAAGGCTTCTATCACCTCATCTAGCTCAAGCATCCAAAAGTCTTGAGGATTTGTAGTCGATTTAGGATAAACCTCTAGCATTGGCTTGTCGTCCTCCCAAGACACTTCGGCAAACTGCTGATTACCAACAAATAGTTCTGCTACGAGCCTTTCCCGATCAGGAGGGCTAGCAATCTGTATCTTTATTTTCATGTTACTGCTCAAATTAGTACGCTAGTATTGTATTATTCAAAGATTCTCCATTATATTAGCGATTCCATATATGGCGTGCCCCTGGATTAAATCCCATAAACATCCCTAGATATAGAGCGAAGAATCCGCTACGCTGGAGTCAACTTTTGCCTGGGTAAAACGCGATGTCCTTCGTTGGTCTACATATTCATACCGATTACAGCCTGCTCGACGGGGCGAGTCAGTTGCCGAACTTAGTTGATCGCGCGATTGAGTTGGGTATGCCTGCGATCGCACTCACCGATCACGGAGTGATGTACGGTGCGCTGCAACTGCTGAAGATGTGCAAGGCCAAGGGCATCAAGCCGATTATCGGCAACGAGATGTACATCATCAACGGCGACATTACTAAGCAGGAGAAACGGCCTCGCTATCACCAGATTGTGCTGGCCAAGAATACCCAGGGCTACAAGAATCTGGTCAAGCTGACCACGATTTCGCACCTGAAGGGCGTGCAGGGCAAAGGCATTTTCTCGCGACCCTGTATTAATAAAGAGTTGCTGGAGCAGTATCACGAAGGGCTGATTGTCACCAGTGCCTGTCTGGGCGGCGAGATTCCCCAGGCGATTTTACAGAATCGACCGGACGTGGCGCGGCGGGTGGCGCAGTGGTACAAGGATTTGCTGGGCGACGATTACTATTTAGAGATTCAGGATCACGGTCTGCAAGAGGAGCGGATTGTCAATCCAGAGATTGTCCGCATTGCCCAAGAATTGGACATCAAGATTGTCGTCACCAACGATTCTCACTTCATTTCCTGTAACGACGTAGAAGCCCACGATGCGCTGCTCTGTATTCAGACAGGCAAGCTGCTGTCGGAGGAGAAGCGCCTGCGCTACACGGGCACCGAGTACATTAAATCCGCTGATGAGATGCGGCTGCTGTTCCGCGATCACCTGCCTGCCGAGATTGTCGAAACTGCGATCGCAACCACGGTAGAAGTGGCCGATAAGGTAGAAGAATATACGGGGCTGCTGGGGGAGCCGCGCATTCCCGACTATCCAATTCCAGAGGGTTTCACGGCAGATACCTATCTGGTGCATGTAGCCTGGGAGGGGCTGCTGGATCGGCTGGGGGTGCAGAGTCGCGATCAGGTAAAGCAGGAATACTGCGATCGCATTGAGTACGAGCTGGACATGATGCAGCAGATGGGGTTCTCCACCTACTTCTTGGTGGTGTGGGACTACATCAAGTTTGCCCGCGACCACAAGATTCCGGTGGGGCCGGGACGGGGTTCGGCAGCGGGGTCGCTGGTGGCCTACGCGATGGGGATTACCAATATTGACCCGGTGCATCACGGCCTGCTGTTTGAGCGGTTCCTCAATCCCGAACGGAAGTCAATGCCGGATATTGACACGGACTTCTGCATTGAGCGGCGGGAGGAGGTGATTCAGTACGTCACCGAGAAGTACGGCGAGGAGCGGGTCGCCCAGATTATCACCTATAACCGCATGACCTCGAAGGCGGTGCTGAAAGACACAGCGCGGGTGCTGGATATTCCCTACGGCGAAGCCGACAAGATGGCGAAGATGATTCCCGTCGTGCGCGGCAAGCCCGCCAAGCTGAAGGTGATGATTTCCGACGACACGCCCTCGAAAGAATTTAAGGAAAAATACGACAATGACGCCACCGTCCGCCGCTGGCTGGATATGGCGATGCGAATTGAAGGCATGAACAAGAGCGTCGGCATCCACGCGGCGGGGGTGGTGATTTCTGCCGAACCGCTGGATGAGGTGGTGCCCCTACAGTTAAACAAAGAGGGCAACGGTGCCGTCACGCAGTACTCGATGGAAGACATCGAGTCGATGGGTCTGCTGAAGATGGACTTCCTGGGACTGAAGAACCTGACCATGATCCAGAAGACCATCGACCTAATTGAGCAGACGCGCGGTGTAACCGTTGATCCAGACGGGGTGCCTCTGGATGACAAAGCTGCGATCGCACTGCTCTCTCGTGGGGAACTAGGCGGCATCTTTCAGCTGGAATCGTCGGGAATGCGCCAGATTGTGCGGGACTTGAAGCCGTCTGGTCTGGAAGATATTTCATCGGTCTTGGCCCTCTATCGACCGGGGCCACTGGACGCGGGCCTAATTCCCAAGTTCATCAACCGCAAGCACGGTCGCGAAAAAATTGACTACGAGCATAAAATCCTGGAGCCGATTCTGGAAGAAACCTACGGCATCATGGTCTACCAGGAGCAGATCATGAAAATCGCTCAGGATATGGGCGGTTACTCCCTCGGACAGGCCGACCTGCTGCGGCGGGCGATGGGTAAGAAGAAAATGTCCGAGATGTTGAAGCACAAGGACAATTTCTTGGAAGGCTCGCAGAAAAACGGCGTTGATAAGAAGATTGCCGAGGGCCTGTGGGAAAAGATGGTGCAGTTCGCGGAGTACTGCTTCAACAAGTCCCACTCCACCGCTTACGGTTATGTCACTTACCAGACGGCGTTTCTGAAGGCAAACTATCCGGTCGAGTACATGGCCGCGCTGCTGAGCGCCAACAGCGGCGACCAGGAAAAAGCGCAGCAGTACATTGCAGGCTGTATTGCGATGGGCATTGAAGTGCTGCCACCGGATATCAACCGCTCCGGCGTGGACTTTACGCCCCAGGTGACGGACACCCAGAGGAGCATCCTGTTCGGCATGGGCGCGGTGCGGAACGTGGGCACCGGAGCCGTCGAGCATATCCTGGAAGTGCGGGCCGAGAAACCGTTTGAGTCCCTGGCCGACTTGTGCGATCGCGTTGACACCCGTACCGTCAACCGCCGCGCATTGGAAGCGCTCATCCAGTCCGGCGCAATGGATGCCTTCGACACCAACCGCAATCAGCTGATGCACGATCTGGAGCTGGTGCTGGAATGGGCACAGTCCCGTGCCAAAGATCGCGAAGTCGGTCAGGGCAACCTGTTCGATATGATGCTAGGCGGTGGCGATACAACTACATCGGACAGCAACGGCTTCGAGGCGGTGCCGAAAGCACCCCCTATGGCAGACTACCCCAAGCAGGAAAAGCTGAAGCTAGAGAAAGACCTCCTCGGTTTCTACATTTCCGACCATCCGCTGAAGCCGATTCAGCGCCCGTCCCGCATTCTGGCTCCAGTCAGCGTCAGCGAGTTTGCCGATCAGCCAGACAATATAACGATCAGCGCCATTGTGATGCTCAGCGTCGTCCTGCCTAAGGTGACGAAGAAGGGCGACAGCATGGCGATTTTGCAGGTGGAAGATCTGACCGGGCGATCCGATGCGATCGTCTTTCCTAAATCCTATGCCCGGATTCGCGAAGTGATTCAACCCGATGCCCGTCTGATGATCTGGGGCAAAGTCGATCGGCGCGATGACCAAATTCAGCTGATCATCGACGATGCCGAACCGATTGAAGCGGTACGGATGGTGATGGTGGAATTGTCTACGCAGCAAGCTGGCAATATCCAGTTTCAGCATCAGCTACGCACCGTTCTGGTGAATCAGCGCGGTCAGGATGACTATGCCGCGAAAACCCCGGTGGTGGCAATTGTCGGCGATGGCGCAAACCGCCAGTTTGTCCGCCTCGGTTCCCAGTTCCGCGTCTTGGATCATCAGGCGGCAGTCAATGCACTAGTGAAAGCTGGCTTTACGGCTCGTGCGGAGGCGCTATCCGTTTCGTAGGGATGTGACCAACCAGCTTTGAGGGCTGATCGCCGCGCCTCGCGCGGTAATCAGCCCTCAACTACTTACAAAATTTCCCGGCCCAAATAGGGCTGAAGCACTTCCGGGATCTTCACTGAACCATCCGGCTGCTGATAGTTCTCAAGCACTGCTGCCATCGTGCGGCCAACGGCCAAACCAGAACCGTTGAGCGTGTGAACAAACTGGGTGCCCTTTTGTCCCGCTTCCTTAAAACGGATATTGGCGCGGCGGGCCTGAAAATCCCAACAGTTGGAGCAGCTGGAGATTTCGCGATAGGTTCCCGACGACGGCAGCCACACCTCCAGGTCGTAGCATTTCGCTGCCGAAAAGCCCAAATCCCCCGTACACAGCTCAATGACGCGATAGGGCAGCTGCAGCGCTTGCAGAATGGCTTCTGCGTTTTGCACCAGCTTTTGATGCTCGGTCTCTGACTGATCGGGATGAACAATTTTCACCAGTTCCACTTTGTTGAACTGGTGCAGCCGAATCAGACCACGGGTATCGCGACCATAGCTGCCTGCTTCGCGACGGAAACAGGGGGTAAACGCACAGTGATTAATTGGCAAATCCGTAGCGGCGAGTACCTCATCACGATAGAGGTTGGTCAGGGGCACTTCAGCGGTCGGCGTCAACCACAGATCGTCTTGGCTGCACTTAAAACTTTCGTCGGCAAACTTTGGCAGTTGCCCCGTTCCGGTCAGCGTGTCGGTATTGATTAAAAAGGGCGGGATCACTTCGAGATAGCCAGCTTCAATTTGCTGATCCAGCATGAACTGAATTAGCGCCCGCTCCAGTGCAGCTCCGGCTCCCATCAGCGCCACAAAGCGGCTTTGCGCGACTTTTGTTGCCCGCTCAAAGTTAAACAAGCCCAGCTTTTCACCAATTTCCCAATGGGGCAGCAGTGAATCGGAATTGGCTGGTAAATACTCATCCCCCCAGCGGCGCACCTCGACATTTTCCTCTTCGCTGGCTCCCTTTGGCGTGGACTCGCTCGGTAAGTTAGGAATCATCAGCAACAGCGCTTCTAGCTCAGCGCGAATCTCCCGCTCTTGGGGTTCTAGCTCACCAAGCTGCTGCTTAACCTGATTGCCCTCTTCCCGCAAATTCATAATTTCAGCGGATTTGGGATCGCTGCCGGATTTGATTTTTTGACCGACGGTTTTACCGATCTCGTTACTGCGAGCCTGAAGTTGCGATCGCGTTGTCTCCAAATCACGCTGTCGCTGGTCGAGGTCTAAGATGGGGTGGATATCATAATCACCCCGCAGCTTCAGCCGCCGCTGCACCTCTTCTGGTTGTTGCCGAATCAGTTTGAGATCAATCACCGTTGGTTCCCTAGTTTTTCGATGTCCGCCTATTGGTTGAGTCACTCAATGCGACTCAGCTCAAACCCCAAAACTGGGAGGCATGCTCCGGAGAAACGTTCCCCGATTTTGGAGTTTGTTAATTTATGCCAGCCTATTTACTACCATAAATCACGTTCAGAAAATGGGTTTGTGCGATCGCAATCCTCTACTGTTTGGCCCAAACGCGGCCCGTTCGTTGGCTGAGCAGCAGTTCAAAGCATGTAGTTCAAAGCATAATGACTGCGTGCTGTGTGAATGTGACTCACACAGCACGCAGTCATTATCTGAGATTAGTGACGTGTATAAAACTCAACTCATTTTAATGAAAGGTTACCTTGCCAGCCTTTCATTAAAACAAATCCTGAACTTTCAGCCGGAGTTGACACCAATACCGATGGCTAGTTGAGATGCTGAGCGGCTTTTGCGCTGACCGGGTCAGCTCCTTCCAATACCTTAAAACTGACTAAGCGCTCATAGATGGGGCGACCTTCGCTGTCCTTGACGCCAGTGCTGCGGCTGAACCAGATGGCCGCACTAAACTTGTTCTGCGGACTCCGCCGAGTAAACTGTTTTCCACCCCACTCGACGATCGCAGGCCCATACTGATCCGATTGCACAACCCTGGCTCCAATCGAGGGCCAGTCAAAGCCCTTAAACTCCTCGATCGACTTTTGCAGGTTAGGCGCTCCATCATCCGGAGCCATTCGCTCTAGTGCGATCGCAATTCGCTCCATTAGCGCAGTCTGCTGCTGTTGGAGAAGCAACCAGCGCTCGTAAAATTCTTCATTCTTCATGGTCGGCATCAGAACTCATGTACTGATTATGGCTGTTTTTGAGCCAAGTCACCATGCCCCAATCTAAGATTTCAGATCTTCCGTCCCTGCAATATGACCAAAAATGCGCTCGGAATAGTCCCAGAGTTCTGGGTGCTGGAAGAGCTGACGGTAGCGTTCATCGTTGAGGAAATGCTTCCAGCGGTTGGTAACGTCCATTTTGTGGGCGCGATCGCAAAATTCCTGGCCTTCAAATGAGCTGCCACCACCCCAAGAGCCGACTTTGTTAATGCCCGCATCGGTAAAGTCGAGTCCCAAGTGCTCCGCGACTTGCTGACGGTAGGCGACATCGTTAGCCCACTGGTTGTAGTTGACACAAAGCTTGTTATGCGTCAGGTAGTTCGTCTCACCGACGAATTCTCTGGCGTAGTCCAGCCACAGCTCCACCATGCTTTTGCCCGGTGCGGCTACGTCCAGGTATTCATTCTTGAGCCGACTGGCAAATAGATTAAACGGATCGCGCAGAATCAGCAGGTCGCAGCGAGCTTGGCTATATCCGACATAGAGGTCGTGCTTGCGCTCAAACGAGTCGCTGGTGATTTGCGTGAGGTCGTGATCTTCGTAGCTGTAGAGAAACCAGTCTTTCTTGACGAAGTTGCCAATCGCTTCCTGCCGATAGCGTTCCGCTTGCCAGCCGTGTTCTGGGTAATAGTCCCGCAGATGCTCGTACTTGTAGCGATAGGGATTTTCCAGCGGAATCAGGTTGTTGAGATGCTGCGTGGTGCCCGTGGCCTGTTCTTGAATCCAGGTGATCAGGGCGTGATTACCCGTTCGCCGCAGACCGACGATACGAATTTCGTGCTGGTTGATGACCTGACTAAATGTGTCCTGTTGGGTTTGCGATCGCAGCCAATCCTGCCACTCGTGCTCTAGCAAAACAGTGGCTTTGCGAATGGCCTTATGCGGTGAACGGAGCGCTTTCAGCAGCAGAGTCATAGGTCAAATCTGTGAACGAACAACTAGAACAACAGTTATCGGAGAACGCCAAACGCTGCCGCCCGTAATGGACGCGGCAAGTACGAAAGCATCAGGCCAACTTTGGCTTTCTTCGCAGACGAACTTTGTCCGGCTTGTAGATACTGCCGTCCCTGTTCGATTTGGCCCAGTTCAATCAGGCGCAGTCCCAGCGTCAGTTGGGTATCCCGCAGACGATTGAGGCGACAGGCTTCAATGGTTTTCACGTCGAACTGGAAGTTTTCCAGATACTGAATTTCGTCTTTTAAATACTGAATCGCACGTTTCAAGCCCTGCTGTCCGGCGTGGACTCGGTACTCCATCAAGCGCTCAGGTAAGTAGTAAGCCTGCTTATTTGCGATCGCAAGTCGCACTAGCAAATCATTGTCTTCGCAGTTTTGCAGGTTGGGGCGCATGTAGTTCACGTCTATCAGCGCTTGCCGCCGAAATAGGCTGGCACCAATTTGCAGACTTTGGCGAACGAAGGTGATGTGCAGCAGGTTTTCGACTCGGCCTGCGGGTAAGCGGTGGCGCTGCCATTTTTGGCTATTGGCCTCGGTGGCCTCTAGCTGACGCGCATTGTGGATGTCGATAATCCAGTGATCGGTACTGACAAAGTCAATGTCGGGATGGGAGTCAAGTACCGCCACCGTTTGGCTGAGAAAATCGGGCGTAATCCGGTCGTCGTCGTCGAATTTGAGGAAATACTCACCCTGCGCTGCATCAAAGCCGGAGCGCATGTTGTTGCTCTTGCCGATGTTGTTCACATGCCGAAGGTAGCGAATGCGCGAGTCGGTTAAACTCGCCATGAAATCCGCCGTATCGTCAGTGGAACCATCGTCACACACGATTAGCTCAAAATCTGTGTAGGTCTGACGCAAGACACTTGCGATCGCATTTTCCAGCAAATCACGGCGATTATGCGTCGGGATCGTGATCGAAACTTTGGGGGGCATAGCCAGCGCAGACGTTTAATAAACTTAAAGATAGGTTTCCCAGAAACAAGCCCAACCCATCTAGAGTTAGAGGAATTTATGCAAGTGTTATCGGAACAAGAACAGAAGATTATCGAGAAGATTCGGCAATTCTCTCCTACTCAACTCGCCGAAATTGAGGATTTCATCGATTTTCTGAGCCAACGATACCGAGATCAACAAATTGTAAACGCCGCTGCACAAGCATCTGAGCCTGCTTTTGCTGCCGTTTGGGACAATCCAGAGGATGCCGCCTATGATGACCTATGAACTTGGTGATGTCTTATTAGTACCGTTTCCCTGTAAAAGGCTGGGAATAATAGCCCTGCGGTCAGCAGGATGAAAAGAAAGGGCATGAGTGATCTGTATGAGCTAGGTTTTACGTTTGAATTAAAGCAAGATTTACCACAAGAAGTTAGAGAGACACTGATTTATATGACTCGTTCGGGCAGCGTTAGCGATGAACCACCGCTTCTGGATCATCCTTTTTTTCATATTGAAGGATTCACCACAGAGTGGACATATTTGATTTCCAATTTACGTGTCTATGATGAAGAGATAATAGGAGCACCCTGTGGTAGTGTCTTTGCTGACAACCGAGTAACGTTTCGAGGTGTAATTCATGAAGATCCCTTCTGGAATACTTGGATCGAATTCCCGGACTGGTTATTTTCGATTAGTTCATCTAGCGGATTAATTGGTTATTACCAAAATACTATTTATGATGAACCAATCACTTTGGTCTCATTCCAGCCGGAAGGTGTTGTTGCATCAGAATGTGAGAACTACTCAGAATTTGAGGATTTACAAAACCTAATCATCGAGATTCTGGAAAGTTCAACATTTCAAGCTCCAGTACTCCAAGAAGAGTAAGCTGATTCTTCAGGCTAAAGCTTGGGTAAGTTCGGTGATTGCGATTGTTATAGGGAACTATGAAAGTGGCGTTCTAATTATCCTCGATTGCCCATGAGAATTTTGATGCTGTCGTCCACGTTTCCCTATCCGCCCACGCGGGGAGGCACGCAGGTACGGACGTTTAATCTGCTGAAGTACTTGAGTCAGCGGCACGAGATTACGCTGATTACCCAGCGCACAACCGATGTGACCGATGAGGAAGTGGCGGGACTGCGGCAGTGGGTGACGGATTTGCGCCTGACGGAAGCCCCAACAGCGGAACCCGCTTCAGGCAAGTGGGATAAGCTGGCGCGGCTCGGTCAGTTTGCCGTTCAGGGTGTTCCGCCCCATGTGCAGCATCTCTATTCGCCACAAATTCAAGCCTGGGTTGATCAGGCCGTCCAGGATCAAAAGGTAGACGCAATCACCTGCGAACATAGCGTCAACGAAATCTATGTGCGGCCTGCGTTTCAGAAAACGGTTCGCACCGTCGTGAATATTCACAGTTCCGTCTACGGCACCTGCAAGAATCAGCTCAGTACGGGCACCAGCGAAAATCCAATCCGCGATCGCATTAATCTTCCCCTGCTCTGGCGATACGAAAAGCAGTACTGCCAGAAGTTTTCCCGGATTGTGGTGACAACCGAAGATGATCAGCAGCAGATGCAGGCGTTTAGTCCCGGTAGCCAGATTGCGGTGATTCCCAATGGCGTGGATCTAGAAGCATTTCCCGTTCGGCAAAGCGATCCGGGGGGCATCATCTGGTCTTCATTGGCGCGATGGATAACATTGCCAATATTGACGCGGTGCTGTTTTTCTGTCGGGAGGTGTGGCCGCTGGTGCGGCAGCGCTATGGGGATGCAAAGTTATCGCTGGTCGGCTCCCGTCCAGTGCCGGAGATTCAGGCGTTTGGGGAGCAGCCCGGAATTACCGTTACGGGTCGCGTGCCGTCAATGGTGGATTATCTGCATCGGGCCACTGTTTGCGTCGTGCCCATGCGGACGGGATTTGGCATCAAAAACAAAACGTTAGAAGCAATGGCGGCTGGAATTCCGGTTATCGGCAGCGATCGCGGATTAGAGGGATTAGAGGTGGATTTGCCGAATCAGCCGCTGCGGGCCTTACGCGCCAATACTGTTGAAGAATATGTAGCTGCGATCGCGCATTTATTCGAAAATTCAACGTTACGACAAGATCTGTCTCGGAATGGGCGCGAACTGATTGAACAGTGCTATACCTGGGAAGCAGCGGGGCATCTGTATGAACAAGTATTAACGAGTGGCTAATTTTAGTCACCAATCGGACATTTAGCGGCAAAATTCCACTTGTCTACGCCCATGTTCCCTAGGATCTCCTAAGCTTTCGTCATGCCTGGTTCTCCTGACAAATCGCGCGCTCCCGTCCCTCCCCACCGCTCTCTGTCAAAACCCAATCGATCTGCCCTCGCCCAGCGTTCAGCCGCGTCTAAAAAGCAGCCACCAACGAACTCAGCCGCTCGGATCATCTGGCGCATGATCGGCAGCACGGTGCTGATCTCCAGCGTGGCGGGCATGTTGGCCTTGGTCGGGGCAGGGCTTTATACGGGCTATCAACTGGTGATGAATCCTAGTGCCGATACGCTGCTGGACAAGGTGTGGCCCGAGTGGCGCGACATTAACAAGGCAGAACCCCAAGCTCAGCTCTGGTCAGACATTGAGGCGGGTATCAAAACTGCCGAGCTAGAGGTTGGTGAACCTATCTCGCTGCATGAAGACGGCTTTGATCCGACCCAACCTCGTCCGTTTCTTCTGCCGCTACTAGATCGTCGGAACGGTTGTGAAACGAACTGCACCCGGATCGCCGAACTGCGCGTCTATCGGCCTACTCAGCCCAGTAGCTGGCCGCCCCAGCCTGACCAGAGATTTATCCCCGTTGATCAGCTTTACGTCAACGGACTGAGCGAAAACTTTGTCTTACGTCCGCGTCAGGAGGCGCTGGGATTACCGGAAGGGAGCGATCGCATCTTGTCCCTCACCGAATTAGTCGCCTTGCAGGACAACGCGCCCGATACAGGCCGCTGGTTTACGCTGCAGGGGAAATACACGCTCAGTGGCGATCCGGTGCTGTATGGTCAAGTCTTGCACTATGATGCTGACCAGCGACGGCTCAATTTTCAGCTCTCCTGGACGAGTCCAGCCGATCAGCTGCCGACTTGGCGGGAACTATCGGGTGCAGCGCCGCCGGAACTGGTGGTGAATCAGACCGTTGCCCTAGAGCCAACTTTCAAAGGGTATCAGCTCGTGGATGTGCCGACCGTCAAGCGGCTCGATCAGCTAGAAGAGATTTCCTTTACCAATCAAATTCTGAACGACAAAGCCTATCACAACGCGCTGCGACTGGCCCAGAAAGGCCTATGGTCAGCCGCACTTCAGACCTTGCGCCCCGTCAAAGATGCTGCCAGAAACTGGACAGAAGCCACCGAAGCTCAGTATCAGCTTATCGAGCTACACGCCCAGGAAACCAAGGCGCAAGCTAATAGCCAGTGGTCAAGCCCCAGCCAGCAGCTACTGGCTTATTTGGTGGATGGTCGCTGGGACGATGGGCTGACTCTATTTGAGCAGCAGCCGGACAGCGCTCGTCAGGACATGCTCAGCTTACTCAAATCGGACTCTGGTAAGCTGTGGGGTCGTGTACAGACGGCGCTGCAAATCTCCCCCAACCAGCTTGATATCCGCACTTGGGGCGGCCTGCTGCTGGCGATTCAGGATGACCCGAATGCGGCCTATGTCTGGTTGAAACAGCAGCCCAATCCTTCCGCCGCAACCGAAGCGCGGGTTCGCCATTTGCTGAGCCTGATTGATGAGTCAGACGGCACGGTTTTAGTCAATGCGTCTACTGCGTCTGACGCTGCAACCACAGGGGCAAAGAATACGGCCAGCACGTCCAATTTACCCACGACCAGTCGGATCGTCGGGACAGCAAGTGCGATCGCACCTGGAACTCTCCAACTGAACCAGTGGCTCTGGCCTAGCCAGCCGCTATCATCAACCCCACCTGCTGGACAAACCTGGTACGTCATTGATGTTACGCAGTTTCACGATGGACAGCGCTGGCAGCTACCCGCCAGCGCCACGCTACCGAAGCAGGCGACGCCTCTCTGGAAAGCGCTGGGATTACATCAGGACAGCTACATGCGCCTGACCAGTTGGGACTCCATGCTGGATTCCTACGGCGTGAATGCTCAGATACAGGCAGTTAAGCAACAGGGCAATCGCTTGCAGCTCCTGGCGTTGGGCGATGCACCTGCGGACGTGCCGACTGCGAGTACCGCGCTGGCGGCCACTGCTACTGCCTTCAACTGGCAATCGATTCCCGCACCGGATTCGTTCGGAGCGCTCTATCAGGAGAATCCTCAACTGGCCCAGGATTTGTGGACGGTACTGTGGCCCCATCTCCAGCAGACTCAATATGTTGTGTCAGTCCCCGTACAAAACGTTATGGCGGTTCTGCAACAGATGCAAAGCTGGCCGATTCGCCGATTCGATGTAACCGGAGATGGTCAGGATGAATTGGTGCTCAGCCTCTCCTCTCCCGACCTACATCAGCTTTCGTACGTCAGCGATCGCGCCGCTCAGCTTGAGACAGTCGCCTCCCGCACGCTCATCTTTTCAGCCAATGGACTGCTACTGTATAGCGACCTGAATCAACCGGGGCAAACCCTAACTGCGATCGCACAATTGAGCGACTCCAGTGGCTCAACGCTGGTCGTTCGTCAGGCCAATACATTTCAGCTCAAAACCTGGTCGGCTGAGGAGCGAAGGTTCAACTAGGTAGGGACACGGCATGCCGTGTCCCTACGCCTCATATCAAGTCTGGTTGAAAACCCATAATTGATTTTTCGTGAAACGTTTGCTCCGCAAACGTTTCACGAAAAATCAATTGGGTTCTGATACACAAACTTGATATCACCCTCACGCGTCTACTTTGGTACTTCGCATTGAGGTCGATACCGTTTGATCAGCGGCAAAGACTTCAACGGGTTGGCTCATCTGATAGCGGCGACGAATCCGCTGATGATCGAAAATACCCAGGGCGGGCGGGACGCGCAGAATCACGCGATCGCTTTGGGCTAAGCGAACAGCAAGTTCCTGGCGAACTTTAGGGCGGTGCATCCAGTGGATGTTGGGGCGCAGGTGATGCTCTTGGTGATAGCCTTCGTAGCAAAACAGCAGGTTATACAAGCGACCGTAGTAGCTGGTGGAATTGGCGTAGCGGTCTTCTGGCGTGGTGCCAAAGTGCTCGTAATAGTTCTCGACGTGCTCTAGCACCCAGCCCGCGTACATGACGGGTAGCCAAATGCACAGCGCATACTGCCAGGACACAATGAAGAAGGCCACGATGCTGAACCCGCAGGCCATCAGCTCGACGATGAACTGATCGGTGTCGTTGTTGCGCCGAATCTCGTCCAGATACTCGCTCAGATCAATCCGCAACGGGCCGAGGCAGCAGTAGGACAGCAGCGCTTCGGGTGCGCCATTTTTGCCGTAGGCGAACAACGAGGTGGGATCGAGGGTGCGACCATCTGGCCCTTGGCGGTCGTTATTGTAGCGGTGGTGAGCAAAATGTTCGTAGCGATAGTGAACCTGCGGCACACCCAAATTCACGGAATTCAAAATGGCATAGATCCGATTCAGCACATCCCACTTAAACCAGGGGGTATGAACGAAATTATGGCTAGAAACCAGCCCGTTATACCAAAACAAAAAGATGCATAGCGGCAGAAAAAACAAATTGTGAGCCAGCGGACGACTAGCCCAGGTAACGGCCAGCCAAATATTCAGCACTAGCTGTAGCAACGTAATGGTGAGCGGAACACTATCCCGCCAGGTATATCGCCAAAACATAGGAGGAATCTCGTTGAATGAATAACAAACGCAGATTCGACGGTGGAGAATCGAATCCACAGGAGACAACTTGCTCACAACGGTTACACCATCGGTACACCGCTCTCTGGCAAGCCATCTTGAGGTTTATTCATGCAATTGCGACTTTAGCGATCGCAGGTTGTCCAACCGTCTCTATCTCCGCGAATGGTTAATCGCAATAGATATCCCGCGATGCTCCAAGGTCCTATGTCAATGCGCAATCATGGGTTTCAACCGGACTTCAAATCAGTGAGTAACCCGATGAATCACAATTCCTGATCTAGAAGGCTCCAGACCAGCACAGAAAATTCAAAATTTCACTCAAAATTTCGCGACACGAGATGGTGCTAATTACACCATCACCAAGCGTCTATCCATCCAGTTCAAATTAATAGTCAAACTTAATCAGCAAATCAAATTAAACAGCCAACACTGCAGCAATTTAACCTTCAACAACTTCAAACGACTTCAACTGCAAAACTGAAGCCGAAACAAGCAGCCATAACCAACCGACAAGCACACCTTAAATTCAGGTATTGATCTCGAAACGCTATCCATTGAGTGCAGATCCAGAGAATATCTTGGATCTGGGCCAAATCTGGTATCCGACCCCCAGATTTGCCATTTAAACCATTAACTGGGCTTAATTCTACCCAAGCGATCGCAATCTGGATCAGCGTTGGGCAAATATTTATCGAAATTAATCTTGAGATAGATGGCAATCTAAATCGCTGCATTGCGAGTTCGAATCAATCAGCCTGCGATCGCTCCGCCAGAATTTTAGCTTTGGCTTTTTGCCACAGTCCCTCTAGCTCTTCAATTGAATAATCCTCCAGCGGACGAGTCGCCACGGACTCGACTAGACCAAACCGCTGAATGAAGCGCCGATTGGTGCCCTGGAGGGCTTCGGCAGGATCAAGGTCGTGCCAGCGGGCGATGTTGACTAGCGTAAATAACAGATCGCCCAGTTCCGCTTCCTGATTTTCCTGAGGTTCATCTGCGATCGCAGTTCTAAATTCGTCTAGTTCCTCATGGAATTTGTCCCACACACCATTCACGTCGTCCCACTCAAAGCCCGCTTTGGCAGCCTTCTTGGAGATTTTCATGCTGGCCATCAGCGGCGGCAGGCTGCGGGCGTAGCGGGTCAGTTTGGGCGTTAGCTTGGTGGGATCTTCCGTATCGGCTTTTTCCTCGGCTTTAATCTGCTCCCAGTTGCGCCGCACGTCGTCCACATTGTCTACGGACTCATCTCCAAACACGTGGGGATGCCGCCGCACCAGCTTCTCGGCAATGCCATCGGCAATCTGGCCCAGGTCAAACTGGTTCTGCTCCCGCGCAATCTGAGCCTGCAAAACCACCTGGAGCAGCAAATCGCCCAGTTCCTCGGCGATATCGGCTGGGTTGCCTCCCTGAATCGCATCCACTACCTCATAGGCTTCCTCAATCACGTAGGGCGTCAGCGTCTCTGCCGTCTGCTCCAAATCCCACGGGCAGCCGCCATCGGGATTACGCAACTGTGCCACGACATCAATTAAGCGCTGCAACGCTTGCAGGGTGGAATCTGGCGCAGCGTTGTTTTCTAAAGCTTGGTGATTGAAAGGAGGATTAGACATGGGCAAAAAGGATTAGTGGTTGGGATGGGAAAGATTGCGATTGCCCTCACCCTAAATCCCTCTCCCACGGGGAGAGGGACTTCCGATCCGGTTCTGCTTCTCTCACAAGGCTACTGTGTACACACAAGTCTCTAGACTCCGTTTCAACGTTGAGATCCCCCCTAGCCCCCCTTAAAAAAGGGGGAACCTGCTCAAAGTTCCCCCTTTTTAAGGGGGATTTAGGGGGATCAGTCCGGGATTTAGAAGGACTATTTAGATGTGTATAAGCAGTAGCCCACAGGGAGAGGGACTTCCGATCCGGCTCTGCTTCACCTGTAAGGAGAAGGGGATGGGTGATGACTGCGAAACAAGCCGTTTCTAATTTATCGCTTTCTACTGCGTGATGATTTGCGGCGCGATTTTTTTGCTTTTTTTGGCTTCAATCCTGCTAGCCCCTGTTTACGTACCCGCTTATAGGTTGAAAGCGTACTGTCGCTGACATAGTGGCTCAAGGCTCCCAACTCCAGGCCAATTAGCCCAATTAGCCATTCTGCGGGATGCTGACGCACCATCTGCTCTAGCTGATCGCCTAGATCGGCGTGGGTGACGCTGGCGATGCCGAGGGACTGGAGAAGTGCGATCGCAATTAGCCCAAAGAGCACCAGCCACAGCAAAAAGTAAACCACCCGCAGCACGGTTCCGAGGATTGGCCCGTGGGAGAGGGATGAGCGATGGTGCATACTCTTGCGGTAGGGCAGCCAAATCCAGCGTAGAATGCCCCAGCGCTTATACTGCACGGAATGAATATCCAGGTCGGGGCCAAACATCAGGCCGCCAAACAGAAATCCGCCAGAGGCAATCAGCATCCATGTGAGCTGCTGTGTCAGCACGTAGGTGCCAACGGCAACGATGGGTAAACACCACAGGGTAATGCGATCGTGGGTGCGACCAGAGGGCATGATTGTACGTTCGCCGTATAGGCGCGTCTGAAAATGGTGCAATTGTATCAAACTCTGTAGTCAGCAGATTTTTTTGGGCTGAATTAGCGAAGCTGAAAGCCTTCTAGCTAAAGGCTTTTGGGGATTTTAAACCAATACTTGTCAAAAAAATTGCTCAAATTTCTCGATTCTCTTGCACAACTGCGCCAAAGGTCTGTTATAGTTTATAACTGTGCGCAGGAAACGCACGCCACCCGATACGGGCGGTTAGCTCAGTTGGTAGAGCGCCTGCCTTACAAGCAGGATGTCACTGGTTCGAGCCCAGTACCGCCCATTATAAGGAGATGTACAGTGAAATCAGCACAGTGTTTAGGGAGATACCTAACACTAGATGAGTTTTGTCGCTGTACACAGACCTATCGCAAGTACGCTGACAAAATTAATCCATTTCCCAGTAACCTGGATGAAACGATTCCGGCAATAGAGGATTTGTGTCAACATATTGTCGATCCGGTGATTGATCGATTTGGACGGGAGAGGTTTCAGCTTACCTATGGGTTTTGCTCAACGGATTTGAAGCGGTGGCTAGCCCAAAAAGATCCAGTAACAGGGTTGAAGAACGGTAAGGTCAGTCCCAATTTAGATCAGCATATGGCCCATGAGTTGAATCGTAATGGGAAATATTTTTGCGATCGCGCTGGAGCTGCCTGTGATTTCAAGATTTGCGATTTGCCCAGTGATCAGCTAGTGGATTGGATCGTCGCTCAGCAGTTGCCGTTTGATTCGCTTTACTATTACGGTGCAGAACGCCCCATTCACATCAGCTATGGACCACAGCGTAAGCGGGATGTGTGGACTTTTACAGAGCAAGGAACACCAACTCGTAGAGGAACAGAACGTTGGCAGCCGCCTAGCCAAAGGAAATTTTAGTGTAGAAAATCATGTCTTTAATAAAGGACGTAGTTTTTTGTCAAGCTCTCTCAAAAACGACTTAATTTCCGCAGACAAAGATTTAATATCTTCATGATTGATATCATGAATTTTTCCGTCATTATTACTCTTACCGTTTCTATGGACAATGTCGTGGCGTATTGCAATCGCCTTATGTATTCGTCGCATGGAATCTTTCGGAAATTCTATCCCAAGAGTTCCTCTATACAAAGCCTCTACCTTACCAATATTATGAAAAGAAATTCCAGCAAGATAGTCAGAAACCTCTTGCTTTATTTTGTCCATCCTATTGAATATATCGCTTAAACTTATCTTTTGGTGTTGAAACTCTTTTGTTGTCTCAACAAATAATCTTAATTTATCCTCTTTTGAAAGCACGATTTTCTTAAAAGTATCCGATAAATAGCTTTCCATTGCAGTAATAATATTTGCGTAGAGCATTCTATTAGACCTCTTGCACGAATCTAAGCGGTGGTTTGAGCAAGCTGGCAGTTGTAAATCGAAGCAATCAGATTGAACCTCAACCCAAAGCGTCTCCTACGATTGCGATAGCGTTCTGCCAAGATGCGAAATATTTTCAACCGACGGATAACATGCTCGACCTTGATACGCAGTTTGGCCAGCTCCCGATTGTAAGCCCGCTGCGTCGGAGTCAGCTTCCCACCGGGTGGCTTTTTGCAGGGGATGAAACTCTTGCTATGAAGCTTTGCAATTCCCTGGTATCCCTTATCAGCCAGCAACTCCAACTTCTCATTGAGTTGTAATTTCGAGCGTTTGTACAGACCAAAGTCGTTTTCATGCCCCTTGCCATAGACCGTGTGCAGCACCTGCAATGTGGCCAAGTCGATGACTAACTGCACCATTAAGGTATGCTTGCGTTTCTTGCCACTGAAGTAGTGCTTCTGTTTTTTTTCGGACGTTCAATCGGTGACTCGCTCACATCCACGACAATCACCTCTGAGGTGGCGTCTGTCTCCTCTGTGAGACTCTTATGCCCCGGCAACTTGCTGTAACCGCAGGCAGCCAGCTCATTTTCCACTCGAGTGATGGTGCGGCAGACCGTTGCTTCAGAGGTCTGCCAACTCACGGCCAGATGAAAGAAGGTGCGATATTCTCGCCAGTATTCCAGGGTCATCAGCAGTTGGTCTTCCACGCTGAAACCGGGCTGTCCTCCACGCTGACCGGCTTGAGGAAGTCCAGGGGCAATGGTTTTGGCCATTGTGGCAAAGGACTCGGGGCTGACCCCGCAGTAGCGGCGAAAGTCATTCGGCTTGAGTTGGCTGATCCGTTCGTACGTCATTGCGGTTGGAACTAAGGGCTTTTATGAGTCTCTGTCAGGTGCTCTCAACCAGTCAAGTTATTCGTGCAAGAGGTCTATTTAACGGAGCTTCCAATTCACTTCTTAAAGTGTAGGGGCCGTCGGTGGGGCGACTCAGCTTGTTTATACACCCGATAGAAGTTATGAACTCTTTATAAAGATTGGTTCCAAGTTTCTCAAGGTAATAGTTATTAATATCTCTATCTTTAGGTATTTTGGACCATTCAAAGCATTCGAAATCATCTTCCAGTTTTTCTACAGCCTTTGAGATGACTGTTGGAGATGCTTCATCCCAGAATTTATCTTTAATAACATCAAGAGTTAAGTAAGGTCCATCAATCACATCTATATATTCAGAATCTTCAAAGCTATTAATCTTGCTTTCATATAAAGGCTCAAATTCAGATAGAAACCAATCAATGATGGATCTCACTGTTTGATAAGAACTAAATTCGTCTTGCTGTATTTCTTTGTTATCTTGATGAGATTGTTGAGCATCTGAACTCTCTGAATCCTCGACAAAATATGGCTTATCAAGATAGAAATACTTTCCATTAGATTCTTTGCGAAAATATTTTGTTTTTGAATAAGAGCCTTGTTGTTCTAGTCCTTGGCAATGTCTTCTGATCTGACTATTTACAACATGCGTAGGATTCTTGGCCTTAAACTGATAAAGATCTTTTTCTAAAATGGAATTATATATTTCTTTGACCGACATGGGCTTTCCATGTTGAGTCATCACCTCTTTAATTGCCTCTATTATTGTTCTCTTGCCGCTTCTTGCCATCTTTTGTAGAAAAATAAGCTCGCTTAGCTATTGTATTTTGTACGAATAGCTGATCGCACTATTTTTTTCTGATATTCATCAGCATCTTTTCGCCACCCAACTCGATGCCCCCGCAGTTCTGCGCCATGCTCGGCTAAACAGTGCTGCCAGCCACGACGGTCATAGATCGCTTTGACATCGTCGAGCAGTCCCCACTTCCGCTCCTGCTGGCTGAGTCGGGCAAACTTATCATAGTTTGGATAGTCGGCAGTGATCAGTTGCTCTTTCTGATGCAGCAGCGGCGGATTATCGAGGTCGTAATCGCGGTATCGCACCTGCAAATCCCGTAGGCCAATTGCCATGCTGGTGTGGAGAGCCGGATGGGGTTCATCATCAAAGTCCGGATAGAACAGGTAGGTGATCTGAGGCTTTTGCAAATGGAATTTGATGACCGTTGCTTCATCCGGTCGGCCAATGGTACGAGACGCACAACCTTCATAGAGGCGGAGCAGTGGATCAAGCTGTTCAAGCGCTGAGACATGTACCCAAAGAGAGTTAGGTCGCTGCTGGCCAATGGGGCTCTGCCGACAGCGTTCTTCAATCAGCGAAGTTTGTCCCAGGCTCATTAGCATCAGGTCGGCAGCGGTGCAGGCTTGTGGGTAGCTGCCGAAGAGGGCTTTGATATCGTGCTGGACAGTGGCAGACAAATCTCTGAACTTAGGGCGTTTGCCAAAATGACTGAGTGCTAAATACACCATTAGGTCATTACGGCGCTTATCTGCGATCGCATCCCATTCATTGACATCAGTTGCTTGTAAAACCAGCTTGAACGCTCGTTTGATGCTGCCAAACTGAGACTGGATGGGACTGACGGCATCGGTGCCTAGCTCATCGGCAGCCGGTAAACGGCCCCGCTCCGTGTAGAAGTCCATCAGCGGCTGGAGCTGGTCGCGGTATTGCTCAAACTTGCTGACCTTGAGGCGAATCTGAGGTGCTTTGGCGCGGGAACGGAAGCGAGAAGCACGAAACGTTTCAGCCTGAGCTTCATCCCGAAAGACAAAGTAAATGCCAAGCGCAACTGGAATTGCGTCTACGCCAAGAACTTGGTCAATGTAGAATTTCAGTTCTTCCTGCTCGTAGTATTTCTGAAAGGTGTTGCGGCTGGTGATGATGCCGTCGCCATAGGCAATGACGCCCCGTGTCCGGTCATCGATCAGGACTTGAGCTGCGACGATGAGAACGGTTTCAGCCAGTTGCCACGCATTAATCAAGGCTTCTCGGCGTTCGACGGTATCTTCAATTACGTTGATTACATAGCCGAGATTGACCACCTGAGCAGAAACCTTCGGCTGATCGGGGCGAAAGTAAGGATCCCAGCCGCTGCTGATGTGGCCGAGTCGCTGGATATACTCGATATCGGCTCCATGACCGCAACCGTAGTCGAAGTAGGTGGTGCCGGAAGGAAATAACCCAGCTTCAACGGCTAGGCGAACGGGTTTGGAAGCAGTGACACGTGCGATCGCAGCTTTGTGGCGTTGAATTTTGGGTTTAGGATTGGCTCTGGCTGACTGGATCGCACAAGCTAGGGCGTGATCATGAATTTCAATTCCTCTTTGGATCAGACGCTGTGCCCAGGCATCGGTAAAGCCAATTTCGCGAGAGTTATCCAGTAAACCCAGTGCTTCCTGCTGACGGGTTAAGTACTGAAACTTGTCGTAGTGAGGATAGTCTGGGGTGACAAAGGCTTCCTTGCGGTGCAGAACAGGTGGATTTTGGGTATCGGCATAGGAGCGTGACCAAACCTGCCCAGTTACCAAATCGACTTGTAGGCTGTGGGCGAGAGCAGGATGGGGATCGTCGTCGAAGTCAGGATAGGTGAGGTAAGACAGCTTGAGTTGGTCAAACTGGAACTTGATTAGTGTAACGTTGAGCTGTTCCCACTGAGCTGATAAGCGGGTTCGAGCGGCTTGTTCGTAGGCTTGCAGGTAGGGGTGCAGCGCTGTTAAGGCTGAGTGATGGACATAGAGCGCGGTTGGCAAAAGTTTACCGATAGTGCTCTGCTGGCAGTGCTGTTTGATATCGTGAAGCGAAACAGCATTTAGATTGGGAAGTTGCAGGGACGATGCGATCGCAGTCATAATGCGGCACCCGTACAGGTTTCTTCTCACCGTACCGAGTTGAGATGAGGTTGTACTACCCCACAAATAGGGTGCAGTTCTACAAAGACCTACTAGTGCAAGCGTTTGCCACTATATATAGAAAGTTTAGTAGACTAGATACACGTTGAAGCACTAATGGTGGTTAGATAAAGATTTGCTGCCAGTGGCTTACAATCTTCAAAGTTTTATATTAAATCCGTAATTTAAGCAGATGTTATCGGACGATTGCTATGCGAACGTTGAGCCTATTTGAAGAAGACCGTCTTACGCTGCCGAAAAGTATTGAGCTAACGGTGGAGTCATTGACGCAATATGGACAACTGTATCGGCACTGGGCGATCGCATTTTCGGGCGGCAAGGATAGCACCGCTACGGTCACGCTGCTGGCACATCTGCTGGAAACAGGGCGTGTTCCTCAACCAGAAAGTATTACAGTGCTCTATGCCGATACGCGACAGGAGTTGCCGCCGCTGCACTCGGCAGCAATGAAAATTTTAGATGAGCTGCGCGATCGCGGCATGGATACGCGGGTGGTGTTGCCCAAGTTAGATCATCGCTATTTCGTGTATATGCTGGGGCGCGGAGTGCCGCCGCCGTCGAATACGTTTCGCTGGTGTACTCCGAAGCTGAAAGTGATGAGCATGGAGCGGGAACTGGAAACGCTGCGGCAGGAGCGGGGTGAGAAGTTCCTGATGCTGACGGGCGTGCGGATTGGTGAAAGTGCGGCTCGGGATCAGCGGATCGCCGTGAGCTGCACCAAGGATGGTGGAGAATGCGGCCAGGGCTGGTTTCAGTACACGTCGGCCAATGCTGTGGCAGATACGCTAGCACCGATTGTTCACTGGCGAGTGTGCCATGTCTGGGACTGGCTGATGTTTGAGGCTCCGATGCTGGGCTTTTCGACGGATGCGATCGCAAAAGTCTACGGTCAGGATACGGCAGAGGGAGAAGAACCGCTGAATGCTCGCACGGGCTGCATCGGCTGTCCCCTAGTGCAAAAAGATGCAGCACTGGAGCGGGTGGTGGCTCAGCCGGAGTGGTCATACCTAGCACCGCTGCAAAAGTTGAGACCCCTGTACTGGGAAATTAAGAAACCTCAGTATCGCCATCGCAAGCATGGGGAAGTGAAAAAAGACGGTACGCTTGCCGCCAAGCAAAATCGGCTAGGGCCACTGCATATGGACGCACGGCGCTGGATGCTGGAGCAGGTGTTGGCGATTCAGGCTGAGGTGAATCAGGCGGCTGAGCGGTTGGAAATGCCGAAGATTGACCTGATTAATGAGGAAGAATTAGCACGAATCGAAGAGCTGATTGCGGCAAATACCTATCCAGAAAAATGGAGCGGTGACGACCCTAGAGGAGATGAATGGTTTGAGGAGATTCTGCCGGATGGAAGCGTGCAGCCGTTGCTATTTGGGAAATTAGATAGCATGAGTGATAGCTGAGTACATCAAAATCATGATCGATACTGCATCACGTCCACAGGGCATTGAAACCGATTCCTGGGTACCTGCCACCTGGGAATCGTATGTGGCGCTGTGCGACCGACCCAATTTTGAAAAAGCTCGATGCTACTACGACAAGGGATGGATGCGAATTGAGATGGCAGCGCTAGGCCCTTGGCATGGGCGGGATAATGCCGTGGTGTTGAAGGTTATTGGTTTATTTGCCGGATTGACAAACCTCCGAGCCGTCGAACTCATCAATACCAGTTTTTGCAAACCTGGAGAGCGAGAAGCTCAGCCCGACATTGCGTTTTATCTAGGACAGAGTTTCCAACTGCCACCCAGAAATAATCAGCCCGTTGATATTGAAGTGTATGGCGCTCCTCAACTTGCTGTAGAAATTGCTTCAACCACCCTAAGTGATGACCTCGGACGCAAGCGGCTTCTGTATGAGCGATTGGGAGTGCAGGAATATTGGGTTGTCAATGTGGCAATGTCAGAAGTTATCTCGTTTGCAGTTGAAAATGGTGGGAGCCGGGAGATTCAGGATTCTCAGGTTTTACCAGGACTGGCATTGTCAGCAGTGGAAGAGGCCATGCAGCGCAGTCAAACTGAAGATGATGGGGCACTAACTCGGTGGTTGATTCAGACGTTTCAGGGATAGCGATCGCACCATGTACCCAACTCCAAAAGAGCGGTTTGAAGACTTCACCCGTCATCATCCGGAAAATAAGCTGGAGCTAATTGACGGGCAACTGATTGTCGGCAATTCCCTGATTGGCAGCCGCCTGCTGTTACGACAGATCTTACAGAGCTGGGGCGCTGAGGCTGCGATCTCGCTGGCTCCCATTGAAACTTGGTTATCAGCATTGGCAACAGGCTATGGATGGAGCATTTCCTCCGTCGCCTCGATCGATGAAAAATTAACGGCGCTGGAATCTCAGGCCAGAGACGTTGAGTTTACGCCAGAAGATTTATCCGTTGGGAGCACAGATAACACCTGGTCACACCATCGCATTCGCCAAAATTTGACGATGGGCCTGTTTCGGTTGGCCAAGGCCGTTGGTGGAGAAGCCCTAGGACGTGATTTCGTAATGCGTTTGGGGAACAACGGGTTCACTCCAGATTTAGTCTTTTTTAAGAATGCTGAATTAAATCGACTCTACAGCTCTTTTGTCAGTGGGCCGGCAGAACTCATTATAGAAGTGCTGATGCCAGGACATGAAGACTGCGATCGCGCTCAGAAGTACGAATACTATCAAGCAGCAGGAGTGCCAGAATATTGGCTGATTGATCCGGTAGGGGAGCGGGTAGAGTTTTATCGGCTCATCGACGGTCATTATCGGCTACAACCAGTAGCAGCCGATGGTTTTTACCGCCCCAGCAGTGTTCCGGGGTTGGCGTTTTGTCCGGCAGCACTCTGGCCAGCAGAAGATCCCAATCCGATAGATCCGGCTTTTTTCGTTGTAGAGCAACGGGTTGAGGATTTTGAGCGGCTAGCAGGCGACGACGGGCCAAAATGGGGGTCGCTGCTGTTTATTCCCAATATTCAGGTTAATCCAGTGCCGATTAGCTTTGAGGAGTACATCAGCTGGTCTCCCAGAGCAAAGTTTGAGTTCATGCAAGGGAAGCCGCTGATAGACTCAACACTGGGTACCCGCAATGTTTTGGCGATGTTATTGATGACGTTTGGCCTCGCCAGTGCAGCAAAGTTATTGCCTCCTCAAGCTTGGCTGCAAGGGTTGCAGCAACGGCTGGAATGGGAACGACACGATGTAACAAGAAAAGCCGAGTGGTGGGCGATTGCGCGACAGGCAGCAGAGATACTCCGCACTGATTTTTCGGTGGGGCGCTTGGGAGTGATTGGTGACTTGGCGATGCCGCAACCGTTGAATTACTGGTCAGGCATCACCCTGGTCTATTGGAAGAAACTGGAGAATTCCTGGCAGGCTTACGAAGCCCTAAAAGACATCGACCCGGATCGACACATTGTTGATTTACGCCAGGTAGATGAGCGTTGGCTTACAGCTGATCAGCTTTGGCAGATTGAACGTCATCTGGTGGAACTATGACGATTTGGATAGCGCAAGCTGACACAAGTCGTCAATGCTCTTCAAGTTTGGATCGCCTGCTAGATAACCAATGCCGCGATGGAGATGGAGGCGGAGTTGGGTGGCAAGTGTTTCTGGGTCGGTACCGAGGCCATCGTTGTGGCAGCGCTGTTTGAGAGCGAGCAAAAGCTGATCGGCAATGGGGCCGCCGAAGATTTGCCAGGTCATTTCGACGTTGCTATCGGCAGGGATCGGCACAGGTGAGGGAATCGACGGTTCTGCTAAGGAACGGCAGAGAGCCCAGCGGCAGAGGACATTCCACTGGCTAATTTTGGTGACGCGCTTGAGTTTGATGAGCTGGTCTTTGGCGGATTGGGAAAGCTTGATGCGATCAACGGGGGCTTGCATAGGTGTAAAACTCGCTCTAGGCAGAAACGGTTAGTGGTCGGTTGTCTGCGGTCATGCGGTGCAAAATGCCCATAATCAGATCCAGACGGTCGATGTAATAGTCTTTGGTGTCAATGCAGGCGGTTGTTTGCTGTAGGGTGAGAAATTTCCACTGATTACCCGTAGTGACAGCTCCATAAATGGTGTCAATTGCGTTTTCATTGGTTTGATTAAAGCGCTGAGCTGCTAGCATTGCCGCTAAACACTGAGCTAGTCCACCTTTGATATTTTCGTTTTTGGCTTCAAATACGATCGCAATCGGAGCTTGTATATAAAGCTGCTGGCTTGACAAGCTAATGATAAAGTCGCAGAACCCATTTAAACCTTGGGCTGTGTCCACATTAAATTCCACCCCAGAAAACAAACTGATGCGATCGCAACTCATGCGTTTCAGTTCAATCAACATCGGGGCAATCAGCATCTCTGAACGAGCTTTTTCGGTATTGATGGAGAGGGCTAGTGTGGTGCTGTATTCCAGAGAACTCACAAAGGCAGGATTGAGTTCAAGTGCCAAATTTTGACGTGAAAACAAATCTAGACTGCTCTGAATGGCAAGGCCAAAGCTTTTTTCTAGCTGCGGCAGCGTAAAGTCTTTGTAAGACATGGTATGGCTCGTTTGTCTTTACCAGAAGTATCCTGATTTTACTGTGGTTTGCTGGGTGGCGAGGTCGTAGTGGAGCAGGTATTCCTGTGCGATCGCACCTGTAGTTCGCAGTTGTTCCACTTCTTCGGCACGAATTTCGGTATCAGTGGAGAGCAGTTCTACTCTTTTGGCAGGTATTTGACCAGGGCTTTCATAACTTCTCCGGGTTGAAATTGCAGGGGACGGTCAGCATTGGGGGCGGAGAGGAAGTCTGTCCATTCGAAGGTTTCGGCGAAGCCGAGCTGGTGGAGGGTGTTGATGATGGTGGTGATGGATTGTTTGGAGCCGATGACGAGGATTTTGACAGGTTCGCGATCTCGTTTGGGATAGGAGTAGAGTTTGAGGGAAACGGAAAGAGAGACGGTTTCTGGGGAGTCGGATGAGTTGGAGAGGAAGGATTGGGTTTGCATAGTTGTCGCCTTAAAGTGTGGCATCAATTTGGATGCCAATAATCATAGGCGTCAGTTCTGACTGCGTCAACCCTTTTGATGCCATTATATTTTTCATCCTCTGGAAAGATGGAGGCATGGGAAAAGCAGGAGCAGCACTCAAGCAGGTACTTGAGCAATATGAAATCAGTCAATATAGTCTTGCTGCGGTTCTTGATGTAGAACGCAACAACGTCTATCGATGGGTCAACGAAAAGCGTGATCCATCTGGTGAAAGAATCGTTGAAATTGTTAGAGCACTAAAGTCTATGAATTCTGAAGCAGCAGAAACATTTGTTTCTTTATATTTAGGAGATGAACTCTTAGACTAAAACCGCAATCTACCTGTAGCAAGCATTCGATAACCCATTGCCATTGATGCAAACGAAACGAAGAATTGCCATAAACTAGTTGGATTTAATACGGCTCGACTGCTAGCGAAGATCAAAACGATGCTGACTCCCACAAAGATCCAACCATAGCTTTTGAGACTCATGGGCAACGCAACTAGCCATACAGTTCCGAGCACTAAGAGCAAGATGGAGAGATCAGCAGCAATTCCACGCCAAAAATAAGGATAAACATTCGTAGTAAAGAATATGTTTCGACCCAAAAAATAAATTCCAAGCAGAATCAATGCAAAACCAATCAGTTGAATAAAGAATCTCATAACGCCACTTAACTCAAATAACTATTTTGGATTGAGGAATCAAGCGATTTCCCATCGTTCTCTATGCCAACTCAGCGCTTCTAAACTGGGTCTAAATTTATCCTCAGTAGGTAACTCAATTTGCTCACCTTTGAAATCCATCATTCCTCGGCTTTCTATTGCTATTTCTTCTGTAAATCGATCTCTTGGAATAACTATACGATAATCATTGCTAATTCCAAACCAACCATGATCAAAAGCCCAATGATGATTTTTGCAAAGCGCTAAACCATTAATAAAGCGATCATCTCTGAATTCCGAAAACGGCTTAATGTGTGCTCCATCAACAATATTCTGAGCATCAGAGCTAATGATTTTTAAACGGCAAAATGCACAACGTTGATCATAGAGGGAAACTACGATTCTTCGAAACGCACCATTCCTCACAACAATGTTTTCTTCATTCTTTAGATCTTTGATGCTATATGTCGCACCTCCTTCTTTTAAAAGCCGATTTTTAACGATTTCAAATTCATCTACAAGTGCAAGTTGCTCAATTTCGGAAGTTTGCTCAGAAAACCAAGTATCAATTAAAACCTTTAGCAAAATTATTCTTTGTTCAGGATTTTGCAAAAGAAAGAATAGCTCTGAATCAAAATAGGCGTGTTGAACTGTTTTTCTGACTGCTGTAACTCCTTTACGGCCTAACTTAGTAGCTGATGTAGCTTCGCTGTCTGAATCTAGGTAAAGATGCCAAAATTTATCACCTGTTAAATGAACAAAAGGAAGTGATATATCAGAACGATGATCAGTTGTTACTAAGCTACGCCAATATTTTAGGAAGGTTGAAATTAGTTCAGGTGATAAAGGAATTCTGTTCTTATAGATTTTTCCTTGTTCAATCAACTCAAGAACTGAAATAAGCAAAATAGGTTTATGTGGAGCGCTTCCTCGCTCTCGATTTCGGTTTACATTGAGATTTGCGAACTTTCTCGCGTAGTAGTGCAAATCTTTTTTCATAAATGTAAACCAGACTAACTATGCTTCATCAAGTTTTCTCATGTACGTGCTGTACATTTTCATAAAGTACCCCGGTGGCTCTTGAAAACTATCAGTCTGTGAAATTTGTTTAACTTGATCCAGTTTACCTGGAAACCATCGACCGACTAGAACCGCCCGTAAACTATCACGCAAAGATTGTTCTTGTAAAAAATCAAACAAGTCCTCATCTAAGTAAGCATGGCTAATTGCACGTTTCACCTCTGCCAGAGTCTTTAACTTTATCTTTTTAGCTAAAACTTTCTCAAAACCTGGATTGGCGTATAAGTGCCAAAATTTACCGCTTTTCATATGGAAAAACGGTCGTGAGATATCGGGATAATGACTAGCCGATCCTAAATAGCTCCAATACTTTAAAAACGTTCGATTGATTTGTCTAGATAATTCAATTCGATTCTCATGAATTACTTCGCGTTCAAAGAGTTCAATAACTGAAAGCAATAGAATTGGCTTGTGAGGCGCAACGCCATGAGCACGATCTACCCGTATCCTCTCAAATTTCTTTGAGTAATATGCAAGAAGCTTAATTCTTTCTAAATCCACTTGCTTTAAGTTTAGTGGCTTGTACTACAGAATGAATGATAGACGAAAGATTTCTCTCATGAGACTAATCTGATCTTTTATCATCTAGCATCTCTCTCTTAATTTCTTGTATCAAGTCTATAATCTGTTGCCGAGTTTCGTATCCTTCTGCAACTAAAGACTCCTTTAATTCTTGTTGAATCTGTTCTACAGAACTCAGCGGTTCACGCAAAGCTGTTTTTCCTAAATACCCAAGCTTCAACATATCTTCTAGATATACTACTAACTCTCGATCTCCAGAGACTACTTTAATATTGCAGAGATAAAGCCCATTAATCATTCATACAGCAATCACAAATAGGTAATGAACGAGGGAGAATAGAATAAAGAGTTATCCTCACCGAAGTAAATCAGCCATGACCTCCCTGGAAGAATTTATCCAAAGTAATCCCTCTGCCCAAGAACTGAAACGCGCCTTGGCCGTGCAACTGCACCAGAGAGGTCAAAGCTATCGGGCGATCCGAGATATCCTACAGGTTTCTCTGGGATTTATTAGTGCGAGTCACCAGCGCTATGAAGAGCGAGGAGTCGAGGGACTGAAATCCCACTACTGGGGCACCCAAGGCTATTTAAGCGCCGAGCAGAAACAGGACATCTTTGAGTGGTTGCAGCAGAAAAACTGGTGGACACTAGAGGAGCTTGTTGAGCAGATTGAAGAGCGCTATGGAGTGCTCTATCGCTCAGCCCAAAGCTATACCCAACTGCTCAAAGACGCAGGGTTTAGCTGGAAGAAATCCCACTCGGTGCATCCGGGCCAAGAGGAGGCCAAAGTCGAGGCAAAAAAGCCGAGATTCAACAGTTGCTGGTTCAGTGGCGAGCCGAGATCGCCAGTGGGCAGGTGCGAGTGATGTTTCTCGATGAGTGCCATCTGCTCTGGGGAGACCTCCGTGGATATGGATGGAGTCGGCGCAATCAGCGAGTGGACATCCCCATTGCCTCCATTCGAGAGCGGCAGACCTACTATGGAGCCTTGGACTATTTGAGCAAGAGCTTTGTTATTCATGAGTATGAGGCAGGCAATCAGCACAATACCGTGGCCTTTCTGAAGTATCTTCAATCTCAGTATGATGAGTCCACTCGCTTTTTCATCATCTGGGATGGAGCCAGCTACCACCGTTCCAAGGTGGTTCGCAACTACCTGAGTCAACAGAATCATGGTACTCGAGAGCAGCACTGGAAACTCACTTGCATTCAGCTTGCGCCTAATGCACCCGAGCAAAATCCGGTCGAAGATGTTTGGTTACAGGCCAAGCGATTTAGTCGTAAATTTGCCCGCTTGTGCCACTCCTTTCGCTCGGTCAAACTCCTCTTTTATCTGGCGACTCATCTGCAAACCTTCATCTTTGAGAAAGCCTTCATGTATGGTTACTGTTCATGTCCTGTTTGAGATTGCTGTAGCGGTATTGCGTCCTGCATCACCCGATCCCTTAGTGGTGCAGAAAACTTTTGATGAACTGTTTTGAGTCTCAAGATGAGAATACAACCACTTTAGAGAACTCGAAGCGGCAGTCGAGAGCGGCCTGCTTGCCCCGCGAGGCACAAGCGGTGGGTGGACTGTGCCGGGGAAGTGCATTGAGAATGGGAATAGCAACCCGTTGATAGCAGCGTCGAGCCAGGTCTCGAAGACCCAGTTGCAGAAAACTCAGTCCCCGTTGACTATGCCAGTCCAGTTTCGAGCGCTGCCCAGCTTTTACCAGCATCCAGCCCACCATCAGAGCAATCAAACTGGCGATGTCGAGCAGCATGACGAGACGGGTGAGCGCTTGGGCCTCTCGCAAACCCGAGTCAAGGACATCAAATCCGCCGGATTTGTAATCCTTAAAGTGTGGCTCAATGCCGCCAAAGCGCTGTCCATAGCGAGCAAAGGTCTGTAGAGACGGGGGTTGACTCGAGAGAACGGCCCATGGGTCGGCAGCTATCGATTGCTGTGCAGTGGCCAGATGACAGTGAACAGTCTCCAAGACTGTCACCTGATGAAAGAGATGAGCCTGTTGCGGTGGAGGCAGTAACTGTTGGACACAACAGGAGTGCCCTGTCGCTAACGTGACCGTCAAATCGCTCTTGGCTCGGATGAACCAATCCCACTGCCAGTCCTCCAAGCATCGCAGCAACTCTCCATGTTCAAAGCCCCGGTCGGCTAATAAGGTGACCGAACACCCCGGCGGCAGAACGGCTTTGGCGGCCACTAATACCGGATAGTAGGTCTCAAAGCTGACGGTCGCACTGCCATGTTCTACAACCGTTTGGGCCAGTGTCAACGAGCGTCCACCCCAGACCAGACAGACCTCAATCAGACAGAATCGATTCCACAGCAGACTCGTATCCAACGTGAGCGTGAGCGCACTGTCTTGAAAGGCTTGCAGCGCATGACGCAGCAGTGGAGCATAGAATCGTTCTGCACTGATGTGCTCGTTGTGCAGCAAGTAACTGAGCCGTTCCATATGGGCTCGGGCTTGGCAGCCTCGATGACTCAGGTAGGCCAGCCATTTCCCGAGACAGGCACTGCTAGACAAAAGAATCGCGGCGACCGTTTCGGCCACGCCTTGCAAATGACGTTGGTCTTTGGGCTTGACCCATTGACGCAGTTGGGACATCAGTTGACGATAGAGAAGAGGTGCTTCCATAAGAGTCGCTATGAGTTGGGGAACTTTTTAGCGTCTCATGGAACACCTCTTCCCGTCTCCTTGTCTTATGATGAGAATCCCGACACAGCACACTTTCAAGGCTTTTCTGCACCACTAAGCACCCGATCCTTAATCCGCTCGTGCAGAGCCGATGGAGTCGCCACATCCACCGATCTCCCCAATAAATCCTCCAGATCCTGTATTAGGCCAATGTGGTCAAGCAAACTGCGCCCCGGCTCCAGGTCTACTAACAAATCAATATCACTCTGCTCATTCGCTTCTCCTCGCACTACCGAGCCAAATACCCGAATATTAGATGCTCCATGTTGTGCGGCAATAGAGACAAGATCTGCCTTTTGCGCTCTTAATCGAGCCAGTAGATCATTCACCCTAGAAGCCTCTAGATTGGAGTCTCGCATCACATCACTTCCAAAACCTCAGTCCACTCAAACTCATTTACACTCTGCCGCACCAACCTGATTAACGGAACCTACTTCTCTCACAAATGTTGCCAAGCCTCATCCTCCTCCGGTAACAACCAGTCCTGATTTAAGGCAGACTCACTCAATAAAGCAGTTTCGAACTTCTCCTGTGCCTGAGTCATATTCAAAAACTGAACAAACGACAATACTGTTGTCAAAACATCTTCAGGAGCTTTTTCTAACTCCTGCAAAATTAAATCTTTAATCGTCACTTCTCAACCTCCTACATCGCAGTATAAGTATTCACCCGATACCCTAGTTCACTCCCTAACAGCCGCGTCACTGCTTCTAGCTGCCGCAACGTTTCTTGCGTGACCCCATCCTCAACTGATCCATCACCGCAGTAAAACAGCGTATGATCCGTATTCAACCGATTTTTCATTAAAGCTCGTAACGCTGAAATCTTATTCTCCGCAGCGCCAATCAGCCGAGCCCGCTTAGAAAGCAACAAAGTCAGGTTCTCATTATCTTCATCATCACCACCAATTGCGATCGCACGGCCAATCTTGACTGATAAATCGGCATACTCCAGCACCTCGTCATCCGTCAGTTCCACCAAAATCGGGTAGTAGCGATAATGCACCAGCGCCCCCTGTTCAATGGCATTCCGTAGGGTAAACTCCGGCTCCAGTACCTCGCCAAAATAGTCAAACAGCGCCTGGGTGCCCCGATCATCAAAATACCGCTCCGGTGTCGCCGACAGTCCTAATCTCAACCCCACTGTCTTTGGCAAACTGGCCGCCAATCGTTGCGCTCCTAAGTTATGCGCCTCATCCCCAATCAACAGCGTCTTCTTGGGAAACGAACCAAGCTGCGACTGAAAGCCCTGACTAGTCAGCGTCGCATTCGTTGTAATCACCGTGACAAACGGCTGCAGTTCTAATTTCAGGTTAAGCAACTGATTCGACAGATTGCTCTGCCACTGCTTCAAACTCTCATAGGCCAAAATTGGCTCTAGCCCAAACTTCCGGCACTCCCGATCCCACTGCTGCACTAAGTGACGGTAAGGACACACTACAATCAGCGCTTGCAGCTCAATTTTCTCGTATAGCTCTGCGGCAACAGCCAAAGCGGTAATTGTCTTTCCGCTTCCTGTTGCCATTTTCAGTGTGCCGCGCCCATTATTTGCAAACCAATTCTCCACCGCCTGCTTTTGGTAATCCCGTAGATTGAGCCAGAATGGTTTAATCTCTGTGGGTCTAATTCCCCGTGGCTTGCCACGTTAGTGGTAGCGCGGGAGTGCGTCCCGAAGGGCAAATTCCGTAATGCCCCGTCCGCTTGCGGCGGGGATAGGAATTTGAGCGCCCCGCGAGATTTACTTGGGATTCCTTGAAGTTTGGTGGCTACTTCATCAGGAAAATCTAATTCATAATCTCCTTTAGTACTAGCAGCATAAGGCTCTCGCGTCGGTGGTTTATCAGGGCAGTACTTTTGGATCAGAGATCGCGTTACCGCCTCCGGAAACGGCATCACATCAACCTTGGGCGTGCGATTCTGCCACAACTCCTCAAATGCCTCTGCTCGCATACGTGCCCATTCGTCAAGTCCGGGTTGCCAAGACGCACAAACCTCTAATACCTCAAAATTATGCTGTAAGCCATTTTCACTTTCATTGGCTGAGCCGTTGAAAGTTACTAAATTCCCCTCATCATCAGCAAAGATACCCAGCTTGTAATTGCTCAACTCGGTTGACCCAAGCACGGCTTTGAGAGAAGATGATAAGCTTTTGCCATGACAGAACTGCCCCCACTCGATGGATTAAGCCCCGCCGAAAAAGATGCCCTGATTCAAGGGCTGTGGCAGGAGCTGCAACGGTTGCGAGCAGAAGTCGAACAACTGAATATCAAATGTCAAGCTTTTGGCGTGACGCGACAGCTAGATAGGCGAATCCGTCAGTTGAACCGTTGCCGATGAATAACGGAATGAATAATCGATCATAGCTGTCACGACAGCTATGATCGCTGACCAAATGAGGATTAAGCCTGAGATGAAGCGTGAGCGGAGCGCGTCGCGGCCGACCGTTTGCGATAGCTATCGGCCTGCATTTCAACAATCAGAGCATGATGAACCAGCCGGTCGACAGCGGCAACGGTCATCATGGTGTCGGCAAAGACAGCGTCCCACTGACTGAAGGGCTGGTTCGCGGTAATGAGCAGACTACGCCGCTCATAGCGATGAGCAATCAACTCAAAGAGGACAGAAGTTTCGGCTTCTGACTTTTTGACATAGCCGAGATCATCAATCACCAGCAAGTCAAAGCGGTCGAGTTTCTTGAGCAAAGCGGGCAGTTGCAGTTGTAATTTAGCCTGCTGCAACTGCTGAACCAAGGTGGTTGCGGCAAAGAACTTAGCCCGCTTGCCCAGTTCCACAATGGCGCGAGCGATCGCAGTTGCTAGATGGGTTTTACCCACGCCAGAGGGGCCAAAGATCAAACAGTTTTCGGCTCGCTCCAACCAGCGGGTGTCGGTGGTCAGTTGCATCAAAGGAGCCGGATTGAGCTGGGGAAGATGGTCGCCACTCAAAGTTGGAAACCGTTTTGGCCGGGGGCAGTTGGGCCTCTTGTAGGGCGCGTTGGAGGCGCAGGCTCCAGCGCCGCTCCACCTCCAATTCGCACAGTGCCAGCAAGAATTGAGCGTAAGACCACTGGTCTTGCATGGCTTGATGTTCGAGGCTTTCCCAATGCTGGAGCATGTGAGAAAGCCGCAGTTGTTTGAGGTGCAGACTCAGGCTCTGGTAAGGACTGATCGGTGGCGTCGGCTCGGAGGAGTTGGTCATAGTCTTGGAGGTTATGTTGTTGCACCTGGATGTTCGGCAGGACGGACTCGCTCAGGAGTTGAAAGTGTTGACGCAGCGCGCTCAGCGTTACTGTGCCAGCGGCTAATTGCGCGTCTAGATACTGAGCCACTGCCGCTTCTCGGTTTTGCGTGGCCGCAATGTAGAGTGCTTCAACCATTAACCGAGCGGCAGAATCGCGGTCAAAAGACGTCTCCAGTTGGTGCCATAGAGAGCGATAGTGGTCATTGGGCAATAAGTCGTGCTGCCATGTGCAGTAGAGGAAGGCGCGGGGTTTGCGCCTGAGACCTTCGATAACATGGCGATAGTTGACGCACCGGGCGCGCCGTTTATCGTTGGCCGTCACGCGCACCCGTGGCAGTTCCACCACCAACTGGCGCTCCAGGTAGCCACAGATGCGGTCATGATACAGATGCAGTTCGAGCTGACGACCAATTAACCGGGAGGGCACCGTGTAGAGGATGCAGCGCACGTCAATGGTGCTGCGCGTGCTCACGCGGGCGGTGAGGACTTCATAATCAGCCACCCGATGATTGGGCAGGGGCTGTAAATGCTTCTGCTCTTCGGTAAACTTGGCTTGGTGCTGCTGATTGAGCTTATCAACCGAAGCCGCAATGAACGCTTGATAGGCGGCCACATTCTCAAAGTCATGGCTGCCCCGCAGATACAACGCTTGGGTGATGCGGTTTTTCAGATGGCCATGCGGAGACTCAATCGCGCCATTCTCGTGAGCAATCCCTTTGTTGTTGCGCGTCGGTTCTAGACGGTAGTGGTGGCACAGGTCATCATACAGGCGAGTCAACGGTTTGCGACCTGTGCCACCGGTATTGCGATAGGCGGCGCTCAGGCTATCGGTGCGATGCTCTTTGGGGGCTCCACCACTGGCAAACAGCGCATTCTGCAACCCTTCCGATAAAGCGATAAAGCTCTCGCCCCCTTGAATCACTTGGGCATAGCGCCAACCGCTATAGGCCAAGCGGTAGTGGTAGAGCAGATGCTCAAACGGTTGACCGTTAATCGTAATCTCAACGCCTTTGAGTTCCGTGAAGTCGGAGATGCCCATCACCCCAGGTTCGTGGCGTAGTTCAAACATCACTTCCGGTGCTTCACCATACAGCGCTTTCCACGTTTTCACTCGCCGTTGCAGGGTGCGCAGCACTTGCGGATATTGACCGGGATAGCGCTCTTGTAAGTACTCGAACAACGTCATTGGCTTCAGTCTTGGCTCACGCCGCAACATCGGTTCCAACTCGTCTTCCCATACCCCAGCTAACGGGTCGGCGCTCGTGCGCCAATCCCGCAAGCGACCTCGATTGGGTTGATGCGTCCCTGCTTCAATTCGTTGACCGGTTCGGTCTGAAAAGTCGGCAATCGCAGCTGCATCACTCTGCGTTAGGCCGAGCTCTCGCGCTTTCTTATACACTTTGATTTGATAACTTTGAATAGTTTGTTTGGGCACTGGTGGCTTCCCCACATTCTTGGGAGATGCCTCTAGTGTCTTTTTCTATGACGACAACTGGAACAGGTGATAAAAAATGGTGCTCTCTACCCGGCTGTGTAACTGTCGTCGGCAGGTCTCACCCGCCTATGTCATTGTCGTCTAATAACTGAAGCAAAAGCGGGTAAAGAAAACGTCGCGCAATTCGAGTTTGCCTCCCTCCAAGGGCTTCAAACCCAATCAGAGCCGCTGTGAACCCATGGCTAGTCCATCGGAAGAAACGGGAAGCCACCGTGACGGTGGGCGAGAATTAAGTCAACAGCCCAATCAAGTGGTGGTGGCACAAGCCAAGAGCTGTCCCCACTGTGGAGCTGAGGTTGACCGTTCGGCGCAGCGCTTGAGCGGGATTTACGAGCGGATTGAATTGCCTCAGCTCACCCCTGACATCACGCGGGTGGAACGCTATGGCGGGGTGTGTCCGTGTTGTCAAAAGACGTATGAGGCTCCCGTTCCAGTTGGGTTGGAACCCGGTTCTCCCTTTGGCACGAGTGTGGCAAGTCTAGTCACCTATCTGCGCTACCGTCATGCCATCAGCTATCAGCGGCTGAGCCAGTTGATGAGCGACCTCTGGGGTCTGAGCTTGTCGGAAGGAGCCATTGCCAATCTACTGAAACGAGTGCAGGCTCAACTTCAATCCCCGGTGGCCCAGATTGTGGAGCGCTTACGCAGTGCTCGTCTAGTCGGCAGTGATGAGACGGGGGCACGGGTAAATGGAGTCAACCAGTGGGAGTGGGTGTTTCAAAACGAGCAGGTCTGTTTGCATGTGATTCGTCCGAGCCGAGGAAAAGCTGTCATTGACGAGGTGATGGACGGTCATCGGCCTCAGGTGTGGGTCTCGGATTTGTTCAGTGCTCAGACAGCCCATCCGGCAAACGAGTGGCAAGTGTGTTTGGCCCATCAACTGCGTGATTGTCAGTATGCCATCGATGCTGGCGATGACCTATTTGCTCCTCGGATGAAACGGCTGTTGCTCAAAGCCATTGCTCTGCAACGACGACGACACACTCTGGCGGCCTCGACCGTCGAGCAGTATGGCGCTCGATTTCGCGGTTCACTGCGGGAGATTTTGAATCTCAACCCTCAATCGCTTGAGGGGCAGCGGTTGCTCAAACGTTATCGAAAGATTCGTTCTCATCTGTTGCTGTTTTTGACCGATGAGACCATCCCGCCGACCAATAATGCGAGTGAGCAAGCGTTGCGCTGGAGTGTGGTCTTTCGCAAGGTGACTAACGGATTTCGATCCGACTGGGGAGCCGAGTTGTTCGCTCAGGTGCGATCTCTGATCAATACTGCACAACGTCAGGGCATGTCTGCCTTTGATGCCATTTCTCGTGCCCTTACCTCTCAGCAGTCCGATTGGCTACTGGGTTGAGCAATTACCCCAGCTTTTCGTGATAGATGCCCCGTAACGCTTCAGGTACAGCTAACTTGATCTCTAGATTTCCCCGCGCCAGCAACCAAGTCAGAGCTGCGAATCGCTGTTTCACAAAATCGGGCATATCCTCTTGATCAAAGCTTCTCAGCAATGCCCGATTAATCACCTCATCTCGCTGCTGGAGACCCTGCTGAATTGCTTCCACATCCGCTTCAGACAATTGTGGTGATGTCACCAACCGCATCCGCCCACCCGACTGAATAAATGCTGTTAATCCCCTCGCCACCAGTGCCAGCACCGAGCTCGAAAAGTATCCCACCGCACGGTTGTAGACGGTTGCCTGCTTCAAACAAGGAATATAGAAATCCTCAACTAAGTTGGACTCACTACTGCGATATCTCTTGCGAAGGTTTAGCGCTTTCAGATTCAAGTTAGAACCTCAAATCCATACTTCCCCTAGGATAAATGCACTAATCATCTCTTAACCCTGAAATATAAAGCAATTGTCACAAAGCTACTATCTGCATTTTGGTCAAACCTATAGCCTCGCGGCGTGAAGCATTAACAGCATGTCACAGAGTACTTCGTTCTGGATTGGTTGGGGCCTTTGGCTGAATTGGGTTTTGTTGCTCCAGCATCAAGGCAAGCTGCTTTTGGAACTGCGCCAAGCCAAACTTGCTGATTGCCCGATTTCTCAATTTCATCTTCTGAGCATGGCTGTTTAAACAGTTGCGATCGCACAAAATGTCAATCAGCGTTTGAGCAATCTCTAACTCATCATCCGGATTGACTAAATAGCCCATCTTGCCGTGCTCCAGTGGATCAACAGCTCCATCGCAATTTCCGGCTAGCACTGGCTTACCACACGCCAAAGCTTCTAAATAAACAATGCCAAAGCCCTCGCCTTTACTGGGTAAGGCAAACACATCGCACAAATTATAGTGATCGCACAACTCCTGATCTGGAATGAAGCCAGTCAACGTCACAGCGTCCTCCAGACCAAGCTGATCAATCAACTGCTGGATGCGCGGCGTATCATCCCCTTTGCCCGCCAGAACATAATGCACATCGGGAATCTGCTGGCGAATGGTCGGTAACGCCCGCAGAATCTGGTCATACCCCTTATACGTATCGAGCTTGCCCAAACGGCTGACCGTAAAAATCACAGGCTGCTGTGGCTGCAATCCATAACGCTCTAGCAAATAGTCGGGCTTTGGCCCAATCTGAAACTGCTGCGGATCGAGCGTATTCGGCAGGACAACAACCTGTTCCGCCCGTAAGTCTTGTTCGTACAAAATGCGATCGCGGGTAAAATGGCTGACGGCAACAACCTGATCGGCCTGCTGGAGTGCTTTTCGCAAGTGAGGCCGCTGCAAATCCCAAACCTCCAGCCCGTGAGCAATCACCCAGTAGGGAATCCCAGAAATCTGCTTCAGCCACTGGCAGACAGGACTGTAGTTGACATGAGAAGCGATGATCAGCGAAGGCTGAGCCTGAACCCCCCGTTGCAGCGTTCGGCCCGCCATCAGCACCGTTTGCACAATCCGGGGATGATCGCCTAAACAATGAAATCGGGTTTGCGGTAGTAAACCAAATCGATTATGGATATGATCCAGCCGATCGTATTTGAGAAATAAGTCATACTCAGCGTCTGGGTAAAGCTGCTGGAGCGTTTTCAGCAGAAAAATGGAGTAGACCTGAATTCCACCTTTGAAGCCAAAAATATTAGGAAGCAGTAAGAAAAAATGGGCCGTTTCATCTAAATTATTCATCGGAATTGATGCAAGAGCTAGGGGAGACTGTTTTACCAACTTACCTTGGAAAGGTATTATTCTCTAATCACACTATTTTAATTCAACACTTGAGCAGTTGGTGTTGATAGCAATATCGGCGGCGCATCAAGATGAGAGTTAACTAAAAAAATAAGGTTGGTACCAATCGTCACTAAACAATAGCCAATCGATAAACCTAAAATAATACAATTGCTCTTTTGATTCGCACGATCAAAAATCCGATTTGTATGCTTAATCATTAGATCGATAACCTTAATATCTACATGGTGAACTGATGGTGAGCGGTTTGAAGCTGCAAGTTTTGTGTGCTGGTCACAGCAGCATCAACGGTTTCTGTCTTTTTGCCATATTTCGAAAATGGTCAAACATGCGAGAAGAGTTTAATGACTGTTTTGCAGCTTTCCCCACTTTTGAAATAGCTTGTGTTCGCTATACTCCCTTAGAAATCAAATTAAATAGGTACCATTTCCCATCTTTTTATGTGACTTTAGGTGAAGTTATTTGTGAGAAGCAATAAATTAATTGGTGATGCAGCAATTAGCACGTCGTGACACCATACAGTTAATAATGGTGATATTCATCACGCCTAGAAAGTCGTCTAGAAAGTGCGATCGCATTCTCCAAGTCGCACTTGAAATCCAAACCAGCGAATGCTATTGCCCAGATTCAAACGTTTGTGACGAAATTTGAACGATAGGCGGTGAATTTTAACGATTTCATCAGAATTTGCTGATGGACGGAAACTCGTTGATTGCAGTCTATCGGCTCCTATTCCACCGTTCCCCAGCCAGCAAAGTGTCATCCAAGCTACAGATGGCTCTGGTCAGTCAGAGAACACTCTTAATCAGCTTGAGCAACTTGAGCAACATCTTGAGTGCGATCGCAATTTAATCGCATAACGACTACTCCACAGATTTGCGATCGCGCCATCAACGCTGCCCAAACACTGCCCAACTATATAGGAACCGTGGACAGGAGACTCCCATGCCGCAAACGCTTTTCAAAGTAGACTTGACCAAGCCAATGGATCAACAGGAGCTACCGGGACATAACCGTTGGCATCCCGACATTCCAGCGGTTGTGTCGGTCAATCCTGGCGATGTTTTTCGGATTGAGTGCAAAGACTGGACAGACGGCCAGATCAAAAACAACGATAGCCCTGATGACATTCGAGATGTCGATTTAACTGTGGTGCATGTGCTGAGCGGCCCCATTTGGGTGAATGGGGCAGAACCTGGCGATATTCTGGTGGTAGACCTGCTGGATATTGGGGCGCTGCAAGGTGATGAGTGGGGCTTTACTGGCATCTTTGCCAAAGAAAACGGCGGTGGCTTTTTGACTGATCACTTTCCGGAAGCGGCCAAGGCCATTTGGGATTTTCAAGGAATTTATACCTCGTCGCGCCACATTCCCAACGTCAAGTTTGCGGGCATCATTCACCCCGGTCTAATTGGCTGTGCCCCCTCCCATGAGCTACTCGCCACCTGGAATCAGCGAGAACGTGAACTGGTTGATTCTGCACCAGATCTGCGGACCTATGGTACGGGGCTAGCAGGGGATATGCCTGTTTATGCGGCTCTCCCCAATCCGCAAAATGCCATCCTGGGCACGCTGCCGAAGTCCGAATATGAGCGGGTAGCAGCCGAAGCGGCTCGTACCGTGCCACCGCGTGAACATGGTGGCAACTGCGATATCAAAAACCTGTCCAAGGGCACCCGCATCTACTTTCCGGTTTATGTAGAAGGAGCCAAGCTATCGATGGGTGATATTCACTTCTCCCAAGGCGATGGCGAAATCTCGTTTTGCGGCGCAATTGAGATGTCCGGCTACATTGACCTACACGTAGACATCATTAAAGGCGGCGTCGAGAAATATAACCTGGTGAATCCCATTTTTAAACCCGGCCCCGTGGAACCGCACTATTCGGAATACCTGGTATTTGAAGGGATTTCGGTAGACGAGCATTCCGGCAAGCAGTACTACATGGATGTGCATATTGCCTACCGACGGGCCTGTTTGAATGCAATTGAGTATCTGAAAAACTTTGGCTTCACTGGTGAGCAAATTTACCTGATGCTCAGTTGTGCTCCGGTTGAAGGCCGAGTCAGCGGCATCGTCGATATACCCAATGCCTGCTGCACGCTGGCGATTCCCACTGCCATTTTTGATATGGATATCCTACCCAAATAGTTTGGTAGTTCTCAAAAGGTAATGATGTTTTGTTATATGGGCAGCGTTCACATAACAAAACATTATTACCTAACGACCACTCCCCATCATTTTTGTGGGGTGGGTGAGCGACCGCTGATTTTGGGCCTCAAATTTGTTTAGGTCACGAGTTTCACGTTGCTCAACTCAATCCGCAAAAAACAAGTCAAGGTGTTGAAGAAGAAGGTGAGCATTGCCTACCCTACAGCCCTTTACTACAGACTTTTCCAGCTCTTTTCAGTTTTACTTATTCTCCATGCCTCTCTACGAATTTCGCTGCACCACCTGCGGTATTTTTGACCAGTGGCGCTCAATGGCCGAATCCAGTCTGCCTGCTTTTTGCCCAACCTGTGATGTGCAAGGAAAGCGAATCTACTCACCGCCCGCAATCAATCTTTCATCGGCACTACCTAGCCGGTCTCGTCGTTCAGAACCAGAAGTCGTAACGCAATCAAACCGTGAGCCAGAGAAACCCAAATTCCAAGGTCAACGCTGTGGTCGCCCGTGGATGCTGAATCACTGACGAATCATTAGACTTTATCGGAAATTGTTTTGTAGTGCGGCTCAGCCGCGCTACAAAACAGTTTCCAACCCCAAAACTTTATTTCCAATAAAGTCTATTGACGAATTATTGACAGGGTAATTGGGCTGCACCGTGTTAATGTTTGCCGACTTATCAGTTTGTCCTGCTAATCTAGTGGTTTGTCAACGTTGTTTTGGTGGGGTTTGATGGTTGATATGTCGCGCGAAGCGCGACATATCAACCATCAAACCTGAGTTGACACAGTACTAGTGAAAGTCAGCAGGGCAAAAACGAGATGAAAGTTAAGCACAGCATCAATCTCAGTAAAGGATTAACGGCTCCTTTTGTGCTGGGCCTGATGATGATTTATCAAAATTTTTCAGTAGCAGCCTGGGTCTATCTAGCGCTGCATGGCACATACGGGATGTTGTGGCTGCTGAAAGATCGACTCTATCCCGATAAGCAGTGGGAACAAGAAATCTCTTTGCCAATGGGGTTGATAACGTTTGCTGTGGTGAATCTGTATTGGGTTGCGCCGTTTATTTTGATTAGCACTGGCGCTCAACCACCATTACCTTTCATTGCGGCTGCGATCGCAACTAATATTCTGGGCGTGTTTCTGCACTACGGCAGTGATGCGCAGAAGTATTACACCCTCAAGTACAAATCTGGGCTAATTACAGAGGGCTTTTTTGCCCGTTGCCGCAACCCCAACTATCTCGGCGAAATCTTCATTTATTTGGGATTTGCCATGCTGACGATGCACTGGCTACCGTTTGTGATTCTGGGCGGATTTGTTGCGGGTGTCTTCGTGCCCAACATGCGGAAAAAGGATCAGTCGCTGTCTCGCTATCCGGAATTCGAAGCGTACAAAGCGAGATCGGGACTGATTATTCCGAAGCTGTTTGTTGATAAGCAGCAGATAACTGGGGAATCAGCATAAGTAGAGGTGCGATCGCAACCGTTTCATTCATAATGCGACCACACGGAAACGCCGCGAATGGTTTTCGTTTCATTGTCTACCGAATAAACCAAGCGGTGTTTGATATTGATGCGCCGCGAATAGTACCCCTGAAGATTTCCTGCGAGTTTTTCATAGGGTGGCTCATAAGGATTGCGCCTGAGAATGTCTAGTAAACTCTTAAGATTAGTCTCTAGATTGGCTGCTCTTAGCTTTTTCGCGTCCTTCAGAACTTGACGACTAAACTGAATCGTCCATTCCATCTAATTCTTCCAAAAACTCCTCTTCTGAAACCCACTCATCCGCCTGTTCAGCCGCCTTTACCGAGGCTACTAAACCTGGAATTGACTGCAAGTAAAGAGTTTCTTGCAAGCTATCCCAATCAGCTTTGGACAGCAAAACAGCGTTTCCTTTGCGACTGGTAATTTCTCGGGGGATGTGATCTTTGTTGACTTGCTCAACTAGGTTAAACAGGTTAGCTCTAGCCTGACTTGCACTGAGAGACTCCATTGACAACCTCAATTCATGTACGACTTATTGTACTGTGGGGAATTTGAGAACTGCCAGTATTAGTCCTCTTGCAGAACTGGATACTGATCAAAGCGATGCATCAAATCCAGAAGTTCCTCCTGTGTGGGTTGCCGATCGTCTTTTGTCAGTTCAGCCAGTCCTTCAAAATATTGTTCACGTGAATCGGCAGGACAGAACATAATCAACAATTTTGCGGGTACATCTCCTGGATTGGAGAAGCCATGCGGCGTATTTTCGGGAACTAGCATGAGTGCGCCTGGGGCAGCCGATATCCGTTCCTGATTGAGAACCAGCTCAACTTCCCCTTCCACGACGTAAAAGATTTCCGTCAGTTGCTTGTGAATGTGGGGGCTGGCACCACCACTACCCGGTGCCATCGTGAATTCGAATAAGCCGAAGTGACCGTGGGTATCGTCACCCGTGACTTTGAAGGTGCAGGTACTGGTGCGAATCTGCACAGAGCGACCTTCGCCAGGCTGCAAAATTAGCGGTAAAGACATGAGACCTTTTATTAATGGGGCAATTGCGACAACCACAACCGCATTAATTTTAATCAGCTCATCTGCTGCTGAACTCAGGCCGTACGATTCTTAGCATCTCGTTCGCGCCCTTTTGAAACTCATACGCCACTGGCACCTGTTCAACGCTGCATCCCGCTTCAGTGAAGGTTTTGATGACGGGATCAAGGTGTTGCGATCGCAGTAAATCCAGCGTCAGCAGCGGAAAAATTCGCACTTCTGAACTGACGCGCAGCATGTCGCGAATCGAGTCAATATGAAACGCTGTATCAAAATGGTCAGAGTACAGAAACAGCAGGTGAGAACATAGCGCTAGGTCGAACGCATTGTCGGCAATATCCAAACTGGGCAGCGTCTGCACCTGATAGCGTCCCTCGCGTTGGCCCTGGTCGTAGTCCTGAGTAAACCGCTGGATGGTTTGGCTGCGACTCTGGCGCAAATCTGCGGGGGAACGGTGATAGCCCCAAACATAATCATTGGACGTTGCTGCCACCTGTTCAATAATGTCGTCCACGACGGTATTGAAGCGCTCTAGGATATCGGCTCCGCTAAATTGGTAAATGGGATCAACTGACAGGACAGACGCGCCCAGCGCGGTCGCTTCGGCGTTGAAGCTGGCTGGCCCATCGCCTACGCCAATGATGCGCCGCTGCAAGTCGGCATCGGTTAGATTAAAAATCTTGCGATATTCATCCAGAGAGCGACCAAAGGGGACAACCTGTTGAAGTTTTACAACCATTTGTGATGACAAAACGCTATCAATAGAGTGTAGCGAGCCTTACAGTAACGACAGCGCCTGAATCGTTGTGTTTTGATAATAGAAATGCATCTTGTAAGTTGATTGACAAACAATTAACAAGTAAACACCGTCGGCTGTACTCGCGATCGCAGCTTTATTTCCCTCACACTTACCAGAATGGTTAGAACCTCAACCCAATGGACAACAGCAGATTACCATCGCATGATTGCGGCTGGTGTGTTAGCAGGTCGCCAAGTTGAGCTACTTGATGGTGACATTGTTGATATGGCTCCAGAACTGCCGATTCATCGAGCAACCTATCGTCGTGGCGCTCGCTACTTAGAATCCATATTGTGTGATCGCGCCGTTGTCTTCACAACCGCACCGATTACGCTATCTAATAACAGCGAACCCCAGCCGGATATCTGCATAGCTGTACCACCCGAAAGCCGCTATGATGAGCGCCATCCAATGCCAGCAGATATCTACTGGCTGATTGAAGTCTCGAATTCTACGCTGGCCTACGATTTAGGTGACAAAGCAAATCTATATGCCCGTGCTGAAATTCGCGAATACTGGGTCATTGATGTTCCTAATCAGCAACTTTGGCTGCATCGCGAACCGATGGATGGGCGCTACCAATCTGTGACTCGTCAAGCATCAGGAAGCGTGTCACCGTTGGCACTGCCGGCTCTGAATGTTGCGATCGCGCATTTATTAACCCCAAAATCGTAAGCCCACAATCGTGAACTGAACGATGAGCCAACCCCTCACCCATTTGTCTCAAGGCCATCTCAACCTGTTAGAGCAGTGTCCCCGCAAGTTTCAGCATACGTACCTGGATCAGTTGCGGACTCCGCCGACGCCGGAGCAGCAGCAGCGCATGGAGTGGGGGCAGCATTTTCACTTGCTCATGCAGCAGCGCGAGTTGGGTTTACCGCTGGATGTCCCGGCTCAGACAGAACCGGATCTCTCTCAGGCCATGCAGGCTCTGATTGCGGCGGCCCCCGATGTGTTTACGCCAACTCCCGATCAGTTTCGCCAGAGCGAACATCGCCGTACGCTGGAAGTGCAAGACTACCTACTGACCGTTGTGTATGACCTGGTGCTGCTGGAGCCGCATCAAGCTCAAATTCTCGACTGGAAAACCTATCCCAGACCGCACAATCGCGATCGCTTAGCGCGAGATTGGCAAACGCGGCTCTATCTGTACGTGTTGGCAGAAACCACTGATCTAGAGCCAGAGCAGATTTCGATGACCTACTGGTTTACCAGAGCCGGACAATCAGACGAAGCTGATGCCTCTGATCGGCCTGCCTATAAACCGCAGTGCGATCGCTTTTCTTACAGTCACACTTGGCATGAGCAAACCCGCCAGCAGCTAACGATTCTGCTCACGCAGCTGACACAGTGGCAGCAGGATTATCAAAACGGTGTTGAGTTTCCCCAGGTTGATCTAGAGGATGGCAACTGCGATCGCTGTTCTCATGCCATTCGCTGTTATCGGCTGGATGCCCAACCACAACCGTTTGATGTCGCGGCAATGTCCATGTCTCTAGATGAGATCGAAGAGGTCGTTCTCTAGGACGAAATCTACCAGGAAAACCCAGACTATAGTGATTCCAGTTAAGAGTGAGAAAACGAGAGAGGAGAGTGCCTCAGCCTGAGGCACTCTCCTCTCTCGTTCTTAAAATCATGACCGATGTACTGCTATCAGATAGAGCTTTACGCCACGATTGACGTTTTCGGACGTGCGAAGATCATGCGGCCTGCCGATGTTTGTAGAGAGCCCGTTACGACCACGCCCATCTCGTCACCGATATAATCTGCACCTTCCTCGACCACAACCATCGTGCCATCATTCAGATAGCCAACGCCCTGCGAGGCTTCTTTCCCTTCTTTGAGAATACGCAGTTCCAGATCATCACCTGGCAAATAGGCAGGACGTAGCGACTGGGCCAGATCGTTGATATTGAGGACTACTACCTGCTGTAGGCTGGCAACCTTATTGAGGTTATAGTCATTCGTCAGCAAGGTTCCATGAATTTCTTGCGTCAGCCGCACCAGTTTGGCATCGACGGTCGTGAGGTCGTCATAATCCGTGGTGTTGATGACAAGGCGGTTGGGATAGGCCTCTTGCATGCGTTTGAGAATATCGAGTCCCCGCCGACCCCGCACTCGCTTTTGGTCATTGGAACCGTCGGCAATCAACTGCAGCTCTTGCAGCACAAACTGGGGGATGAGAATTTGACCTTCGAGAAAGCCGGTTTGCAGCAACTCCTCGATCCGACCGTCGATGATGCAGCTAGTGTCCAGCACCTTGGTCGTTGAAGGCTTGAGGGTGCCCTCAGCCAGCAGCATGGTTTCAACACTGTTGGGATTAATCAGCCGCAGCAGCGCCCGACCGTGAGCATCGGCCAGATTAACTCCCGTCACCGCAAAGATAACGCTACCAAGGACGGCGGTTAGGGGTTTAATAAAGGCAAATTCTTGTGGAATGGGCAGCAAGAACAGCGGGGCCAGCATTAGATTCGCGACCAGCAAACCCAGCACGAGACCCACCGCACGGCTGAGTAGTTGATCGACTGGCATGTCCCGAACTTGGGCTTCCACTCGACGATAGGTGGTTTGAGCGGTGATGCCTATTCCTAAGCCCAGCAGACCGCCAAAACCTGCCGTTACTAAGCTTAAGCCTTCTAGATTGGTGACTTGGGCGAGAGTATTTTCTGGCAGCAGTTCAACGCCATAAAAGCCAATGCCTGCCCCTGCTAGGATGAATGAGAAAATAATAATGGTATCAAGCATAGTTTCCCAGCCCTTGGACAATGGTCTGAAACCGTAGTCAAATTCTTGGCCTCATTATATCGCTCTCATTCCCAGGACTTGTTCAGCGTGGCCAATTGTAGCGTATAGACACAATTTACCTTCCATCGCGATCAACGATGAATCATGACCCCACACGCTGGCATGGCAATCCTCAGGCTGCTTATGTGCATATTCCGTTTTGCCGTCGGCGCTGCTTTTACTGCGATTTCCCGATTTCGGTGGTGGGCGATCGCAAACGAGGTGAAACGTCAGGCACGATTGCTCAGTATGTTGACGAGTTATGTCAGGAAATCATAGCAACACCAAAGATTGCAAACCGTCCGTTGCGAACCGTGTTTTTTGGTGGCGGCACCCCATCTTTACTCGCCGTTGAGCAAGTCCAGCAGATACTGGATACGTTGCACCAGCAGTTTGGCATTGCGGCCCCTGCCGAAATTTCGATGGAAATGGATCCTGGCACGTTCGATTTAGCCCATGTCACGGGGTATCGAGAGGCCGGAGTACATCGGATTAGCTTGGGCGTGCAGGCATTTGATGATGATCTGCTGGAACGCTGTGGTCGCTTTCACCGGGTTGCGGATGTGTATCAAGCCGTTGATCTACTCAAGACGGCGGGGGTGAAAAATTTCAGCCTTGATTTGATTTCGGGTCTGCCGACTCAAACCTTGACCCAGTGGCAGACATTTCTAAAAAACGCGATCGCACTTCAGCCTGCCCATATCTCTGTCTATGATTTGACGATTGAACCGATGACACCGTTTGGGCGGCAGTATGAACCGGGCCTTGCTCCTCTGCCGTCTGATGAAGCCACCACCGAGATGTATCGGATGGCGCAGCAGGTTCTCACGCAGGCTGGCTATCGCCACTACGAGATTTCCAACTATGCCCAGCCCGGATATGAATGCCGCCACAATCTGGTGTATTGGCACAATCAGCCTTACTACGGCTTCGGTATGGGAGCCGCCAGTTATATCAACAACCAGCGCTTCTCCCGGCCCCGCACCCGCCGCGAGTATTTTGACTGGGTCGCAGCTTATCAGCAGAATCACGGCAAAATCGAGTGCGATCGCACATCCCCAACGGAGCAAATGCTGGATACGCTAATGCTCAATCTGCGTCTGGCCGACGGCATCCCACTGGTGGATTTGCAAGATCGCTTTGGTGCAGAGCGCCTGCGTCAAGTTAGCCAAATCTTACTGCCCTTTTGCGATCGCAATTGGATCATCCTCAAACATCATCAATCATTAACCCCGACCGCGCTCTCCCCCCAAGCTACTCAACAACTGCTCACAACTTTGGCGAATCGGAACGAGACGTGCGATCGCAACCCCGATTTAACTCATTTCCACCTCTGCCTCAGCGATCCAGAAGGCTTTCTGTTCTCAAATGTGGTGTTGTCGAGTTTGTTTCAGGCATTGGATGATGAGACCTGAGGTCAACTCTGGCCGGATCTCTCTACTAATTGATCGGTTTTCCTCCCATTCATTTCCAATCGGTTCGGTCAATTCGACTGCATATGTGATTAAAGCCGAATTGGGTTACCCCGAAGGCTTGCCTATCCTAATAATTAAGCGCTCACAAAAAGCAACCTCACTGTAATTCTTACCAATTCATTTTTTGAGCCGCAGTTTTTAGATTAGGACGCAGATTAGGGAAGTTAGAGAACAAATATGGCTAAGATTGTTGGAATTGACTTAGGTACAACCAACTCCTGTGTAGCGGTTATGGAAGGCGGTAAGCCGACTGTAATTGCTAACTCAGAAGGCGGACGCACAACCCCATCCGTTGTCGCCTACGCCAAAAATGGCGATCGCTTAGTTGGGCAAATTGCCAAGCGCCAAGCCGTCATGAATCCACAGAATACCTTTTATTCAGTTAAGCGATTCATCGGTCGGAAATCTGACGAAGTGAAGCAAGAAACGACTGAAGTTTCTTACACCGTTGAGCGAGACAGCAGCGGCAATGTCAAACTCGACTGTCCGCAACAGGGCAAGAAATTCGCCCCGGAAGAAGTCTCTGCTCAGGTACTTCGCAAGCTGGTCGATGATGCCAGTAAGTATCTCGGTGAAACCGTGACCCAAGCGGTCATCACCGTCCCGGCCTACTTCAACGACTCGCAGCGGCAAGCCACCAAAGACGCAGGTAAAATCGCGGGTGTTGAAGTGCTGCGGATTATCAACGAACCGACTGCTGCATCACTGGCCTACGGTCTAGACAAGAAGAGCAATGAAACTATTCTGGTCTTTGACTTGGGGGGTGGTACGTTCGACGTATCCGTCTTAGAAGTCGGCGACGGTGTGTTTGAAGTCCTGTCTACCTCTGGTGACACTCACTTAGGTGGTGACGACTTCGACAAGAAGATTGTGGACTGGATCGCCGAAGAGTTTCAGCGCAATGAAGGCGTTGATCTACGCAAAGATAAGCAAGCGCTCCAGCGACTGACTGAAGCCGCTGAGAAAGCCAAGATCGAGCTATCTAGCGCAACCCAGGCCAGCATCAGCCTGCCGTTCATTACGGCGACGCAGGACGGGCCGAAGCACGTTGACATGACCTTGACCCGCGCTCAGTTTGAGTCCCTCTGCTCTGATCTGCTGGATCGCTGCCGCGTCCCCGTGGAGCAGGCGCTGAAGGATGCCAAGCTGTCAGCGTCTGACCTAGATGAAGTCGTGCTAGTGGGTGGTTCAACCCGGATTCCGGCAGTACAGGAACTGGTGAAGCGGATTACCAACAAAGATCCGAACCAAGGCGTGAACCCTGACGAAGTGGTTGCAATTGGTGCCGCAGTCCAAGCGGGTGTCCTCGGTGGCGAAGTGAAAGATATTTTGCTGCTTGACGTGACGCCGCTGTCCCTCGGTGTAGAAACGATGGGTAGCGTCATGACCAAACTCATCCCACGTAACACTACCATTCCGGCCAAGAAGTCTGAAATCTTCTCGACTGCTCAGGATGGCCAAACCAGCGTTGAAATCAACGTCCTCCAGGGTGAGCGGGAAATGGCTAATGACAACAAGAGCTTGGGCACGTTCCGTCTCGACGGTATTCCTGCCGCACCCCGTGGTGTACCGCAAATTGAAGTCACCTTTGATATTGACGCCAACGGTATCCTGTCTGTCTCCGCGCAGGACAAAGCATCCGGTAAGCAGCAGTCGATTACGATCACTGGCGCATCCACGCTGGATGACAACGAAATCAACCGCATGGTCAAGGATGCTGAAGCGAATGCGGAAGCTGACCGCCAGCGCCGTGAATTAGTTGACGCTAAGAACAGTGCCGATGCCCTGGCTTATCAGGCCGAGAAGCAGCTCAAGGATCTCAATGGTCAAGTGCCTGAAGCCGATAAGACCCGCGTCGAAGCCCTGGTCAAGGATCTGCGGGAAGCGGTGAACAGCGAAGATCGCGATCGCATTCAGTCCCTCACCCATGATCTGCAACAGGCCCTTATGCAAGTGGGCAGCGCTGTTTACGGTCAGGCACAACAGGCCCAAGCTGACGGTGCAACTGGCACGGGTGAAGCGGGTTCTGCCAACGGCAGCAATGACGATGTGATTGACGCTGACTTTGTCGAGTCGAAGTAGGTAGTGTCGGCCATCACGCTTGCACCTTGCTGATTAGGAATTTGAACGGTTTTTGCCGCCGCATTGCGGCGGCAAAAACCTCGTCAGGTTTGGGTGCAAATTGCATGCTTAAAAATTTTGCAGAGGAAGTGCAGCTGCGCTTCCTCTTTTTGGGGCGTATTGAGCTTTTTAAGTTTGGTCGTATTAAGGTGTGTTTGCAAAATTCGATTCAGTGAACCGAAACCTCTACAGTAAAAAGATAAGTGGAAATACTTTGTCGTACCCGATTAACTAATGCGCGATTCTGATCTCACTGATGTCATCATCTGGACTCCCGAAGCGGAGGCCAAACTCAAAAACATCCCGTTTTTTGCGCGATCGCAGGCACGCCAGCGAATTGAGGCCATTGCCAGAGCTGCGGACGAGCAAACGGTCACAGTTGAACTGGTCGAACGAGTACGTCTCCAGTTCGGGCAGTAACGCTGTGCCAAATCAGCGCTGATAGTCAAGGTGCCGCGCACAGCGCGGCACCTTGACTGTTCTCAGTCACTGTGAGGTTCGAGTAGCGTTTCAGCAAATTCGTATAAATCCGATTCGGAATGACCGCTAAGCTGCCGATCTTTCAGCTCCAGCAGACCCTCCGCCAGATTGGTGGCCTGCTTTTTGTAGAGATAATGCGCGCTCAGCAAGTCGAGATACACTTCTCGCTCGATTTGGCTGCGATCGGCAGTCTCGGACAAAGGTGAAGCGTAGGCTGTGCTGCTGGCTTCATACTTGAGCAGAAAAATGAGTGCGCCGCTTTTTTCCTGGAGCTGATCCTGGAGCGATCGCACATCGAGATCGAGCCGTTCGAAGCCAACTTGTCCTTGAATCCTGAATTCCACGACGGGAGCAGGTTCCGCCGGAATCTTGCCGCTCTGGACAGCCTGTTCAACAGTTGCGATCGCAGTTTGTTCAATGTCTTCAATCGTTTCTTGACCACGTGTTTGCAGCGACAGGCGCACAACCGGACGCTGATAGTAATCTTGCTTGAGCGTGGCTTTAATCGTTTTCGTTTGTGGCTGCACATCAACCAGATAAACGCCTCGCTGATAGCTGGCTTCTTCGACGCTGTTCGCTTCCAGCGATCCTGGATTAAAGATCCAGCCCTCCATTTCATAATTTTTGTGGATGTGCCCCAGTGCTAGGTAGTCAATGCCGACGTCTCTTAGTGGCAGCAGTTCGCTGTAGCGCAGCGCTCCGGCATAGCGAGCAATTTGATCCTCTAGCCCGTGGTGAAACATCAAAATGTTGGTTCCAGCATGGGCGGGCAGTTCCTGTACGGCTGCGGCAATTTGCTCAATCGCTTTCGGTGCAGTTGCGCCATACCAGTAGGCCCCAATGACGCGGACGCCGCAATCCAAGTCAATATAGCCTCCCCTGCGGCCATCCCACGGTTCATAAAATGGCTCACCTACAGCAACATCACCAGGTTCGAGCAAAATCAACTGGCCCCAATCCGACAGGTAGCGCAGCCAGCTTGTGTTGATGCCGTAGGGACGATTATCGTGATTTCCCTCAATCGCAATTACCGGAATGTTGGCCGCTTGCAGCATGCGTAAGCAAAGCTGTGCCTGGTTCAGCACCGAGGGTTGAATATTGCGGTGCTCAAACAAATCGCCAGCAATCAGCACAAAATTAACCTCTGCTTCGATGGCATATCGCTCAAGGACATCGCGTAAAGCCAGAAAGAAATCTTTGGTGCGCTCTTTATTCTGGTAGCGATCGAATCCCAGATGAATATCTGCGAGGTGCAAGAAACGTGCCATAAGCCAAAGCTCAATGAGTTCGACAAGCTGAATCAGTCAAGCTAAATGGTAGCAAGCTTGTTCCCAGAAAGTACATCTGTTTCAAACAAAACCTTTTTGTTACTCGCCCAGTCGCAACTGGGAAATCTTAAACTCAAAGGTCAATTCGGCGGGAATCGTCATTATGAAATTAACTCAGGGGACAAGAAAGTTCGGGGGACGCATTGTCTTATCCGTTCTGATTGACATCGCAATGGCCGGACTTCTGTACGTGACCTTGAATTGGATCGTTGCACTGATATCCCTCTTGTGCGGATTTTTTTCTATTTGGGTGAAAAATCTAGCCCTTAGTGACGGTACGAAGAATTTTTGGCTTCAAGTTAGTTCACTGGTTTTCATGACGGTATTCCTAACCGCTGTCGTAGCCTCGCTGTGGAGTTGGATAGCCGCGATCGCAGTTTTGGTTTTGGGTGGGTTTGTCATTATCTGGTTTGTCGGATTTGTCAAAACCGCCTTGCTCAATGCCTTACCAAACGAATGGAACGGCGAACTGACTCGCCCCGAAGACTGTCTTTGGCTAGATCAAGACTGGCTACGACAGCAAACCCAAGCGCTAGAAAACATCGGCTTTCAGCACCTCCAAGACTATCGCATCCCCGAACAGCCCACCTTTGGTCGCTGCATGGTTCATCCACAGCATCAGTGCTATGCCGAAATTGGGGCTGTCTACAGTCCTGCAGGCGAACGAATTAGCGAGACTGTTGTGATTACCAGTGTGCTGACGGATGATTGGACAATTGTCCACGTCAACCGCGATGTGAATCTGCTATCGGATAGCATGCTCTGTCTGTGGCGACATCCCAAATCACTCTCTGTCGTGCAAGTACATCCCACACTGGCAAGCTTGTTAGATGCCCACCTGCAATTTCGCGATCGCATGCAGTGCGATCTGAGTATTTCAGTTCTTCCAGATTCCTCTTGGGACGCGTATGTGCAGCTCGAGCGGTACGGAGTAGTTCATCGTAACCAAGCTTTGAAGCGGACGAATTTATTGTTAGGTATGCTCAATGTGGCCAGATTTGAACTCAATCCTCCATCTCAATGGCTGGGCGACTATGGCAAAAAACTGAAGGCATAAGCCACACTGGGAGCACAAGTAGCTCAAGGTAAATCCATGAAACCTCTGCGACTGTCTCCCCCCCTTTACCTGGGGATTGCCATGATTGCGATCGCAGTTTTAGTGTCGAGTTGTGGCAGTCCTCCCACCGATTCCACGCAACCGACCGTTCCCAGTGAGCCGACTGAATCCGCTGAGACGAGCCCTGCTGCCACCGAACCCGCTCCCACACCGTCTGAAACACCCCAACCAGACAATATGTCTTCAGACCTGTCCCAGAGTGCCAACGTACCGGATCAGGTGGTTAATCAGGTTAAAACTGCGATCGCGCAGTCAGCGGATGTCTCTACTGAGGCCATTCAAATTACCAGCGCCGAACCTCAAACCTGGCCCAATGGCTGTCTAGGACTAGCCAGCGCCGATGAATTTTGTACCCAGATGCTCGTCGAAGGCTGGCGCATCGAAGCAACTGACGGTGAAACAACCTGGATTTATCGCACAGATGCCACCGGATCTCAGGTTCGCCAAGAAACAAGGATGACTTAATCCTGCACAGACTCAGGTGATTCAACGGGTTCAGCGGGTTCAAATTCAACTTTGTCGTAGATATCGGCCAGCGCGATCGCAAATTCCATCACCGCGAACTCAACCGTATCGTCAGGCTGATTATATTCCTGAAACACCCACTGCTTCTCACCTGTTTTGGCGTAGTGTTCGACCAGATAAGCATACTGATCGACCAGGATATATTCTTGAAAACCAAGGATGGTGCGATAGGCGGCAAACTTGTCGCCCCGGTCGTCGTTGCGGGTTGATTGGGAGAGCACTTCGATGATCAGCACGGGATTGGTAATCGTGTCTCGCCGCCCTTCTTTATAAGCCAGCTCTCCCGCGACTACCATCACGTCTGGATAGGTGTAAATTTGCGGCTCAGGAATCCAGAGCCGCTGATCGGCTACAAATACCTCATAGGATTGTCCACGCAAACCCATCGTCAGCGCTGTGCATAGATTGCGGATAATGCGATTGTGATTCGGTGTTCCACCTGTCATTGGGATCATGTCTCCCCGAATGTATTCATGGCGGATTTCGGACTCCAGTTCCAGTGCAAAATACTCATCGGCAGAATAGGTGCGGGAGGCTTGGGCTTGAGCAACCATGATGTAACTCTCCTCAGGAGGTTTACGCTTTGACCATATCACTTTTGCCAAGGCTGGCGTTTAGGATTCTGATTTGGGTTGAACCTCTTGCATCAATGGGGCTAACTCGTCTTTGAGCCGTCCAGCGCGAATGAACTGGGCGTAGGTATCAGACTCAATCGCCAGCAGTTCCTCCATCACTTCTTCTTCTTCGTATTGAGCCAGATCCGGATGTTCGCGCCTCAGTTTGGCTAAGTCTTCTTTTACATCAGTAATCTGTCCCTGCACCAGCGCTTTTTGATAGTTGTAGAACTCTTCGTCGATTTCTTGACGAGTCATCATTTGGTTGAGCCGATCCAGAACGCGATTCATGGCAACCCGCCGAGCGGACGCTTGGGAATAGGCCAACCGCAGCGGCTGATCGCCCAGCAGATTAAGCCGTTCCAGCAGGGATTTTGTGGTTAAACCCTGTACCAACAGGGTAAACAGCATCACACCAAAAACAATGGCGATAATTTCTTCTCGCTGCTCCAGGATTTCTGGAACGCTCAGCGCCAGTGCTACAGAAACGGAACCGCGCAGACCACCCCACCAGAGAACGGTTTGATCGGGGATGGTGATTTTAGAATCAACAGCCCAGTTGCTGAATAGTCCCAGAGCAAAGATGCTGAGCGCACGAGTAGCAATGAGGATGATGATTGCGATCGCAATTAAATCTAAGTTCTCACCCAAACTGGCAAAGCGCACCTGATCGCCAATCAGCAAAAATACAATCGAGTTGACGAAGAAGGCTAAAAACTCCCAAAACTCAGACACAACCAGGCGAGTGCGAGCATTCATACCGATGCGGGAGCCAAAGTTACCTAGGATTAAGCCAACCGTGACAACGCCGATGACGCCAGAACCACCTAGTTCTTCGGCAATTAGGTACGTACCATAGGCGGAGACGAGCGTCAGGGATTGTTCGACTAGGGGCAAATCAAACCGCTGGGTCAAGAACGAAATGCCGAAGCCAATCAGTCCACCAATGCTGATGCCCACGCCGACAAAGACAAAGAAGCGGGCTAGGCTAACGGGAATATCAAAGCTTTCGACTCCCAGCGCTAGACCCAACAACAGATTAAACGCGACAACGGCAACGCCGTCGTTGAACAGACTTTCCCCTTCCATCAGGGTCGTGAGCCGCTTGCTGACCCCCAGTTCTCGAAAGAGCGCGACGACGGAAACCGGATCGGTCGCTGACAGGCTGGCTCCAACCAACAGCGCTGTTGCCAGCGATGCACCCGCCAGATACTGTAGACCGCCGACCAGTCCAACAATGCAAATAATCACGCCGATAATTGCATAGAGCGTAATCGGAATCAGGTCGTTCTTCAGGTTGCTCCACTTGATATTCCAAGCGGCTTCAAACAGCAGCGGAGGCAAAAAGATAAATAGAATTAACTCCGGTGATAAATTGACCAGCCGCACATCTACGATCGCAAGTGCGAGACCGACAATCAGCAACAGCAATGTGTAGGGAATATTGCGCAACCAGCTAGAGACCCGCGACAGCGTTGCCACGCCCAGCGAGACGGACAGCACCAGCAAAAACTGCTTCAGATTTTGTTCAATGGCTGCATCATTAACGGCGGCAGTCGCCAGCGTGATAATTTCGTGCATAAGCGTTTGTTCTCCTCACATTCCGCCAGATGAGTGGCCGCATGACCATAAATGCAGAGTTCCAAAAAGCCGGGGAAGCGCTCCTCCGGGGCACTTCCCCGGCTTTTTGAATGCATTTATTGCTGCAACCTACTACCACACCCCGCATTTTATCTGGCATCTGCCATTTAGACAGGAGACTTTGGATAGGTAACAGAAATGCGAACTCACAACTTGCACTTTCCCGACTCAGCACTCAAAGCGGTTATTGGGTGCAGACTATGAACTGACCTAAAATGACTACGTCCAAGCATGCTGCATCATCGCAGTCGGCAATGTAGCCCCTACAACACCGATTCTGACGAGACAGCCGCCATGATTGAGAGCAAGAACATTATTTGAATGCATTTGAGTACCGATTCCTGATTATGCGTCATCCCAAAATCGGTTTTTGGCAGGGCAGTCCTGGTTCTCTTTCTAGACGCTTGTGCCTTGTTGGACTGTTTTTGCTCACGGCTCTTATTATCGGTTTGAATTCTGTCACTAATCCTTTGGCTATGTCTGCTTCAACCCCTGGTTTATTAACGGATCCCTTTCTCCAGCTACCAACTGCTGATTCCGTCAACGTGGTTTGGTTTACGGAGTTTGTAGGGCAAGGGCATACGGTGGCCTACGGCAGAGACCTGGAGCAAACGGTTGAAGCCGTTACCATTCAGCTCAGTCGCACCCGTGAAGACAGTAAATCTAAGATCAGTAATCCCCCCGCAACGCCGACTCCACGACCGATTTGGCGACATGAGGCGACGGTAACAGGGTTGGGCGCAAAAAACCGCATCCCCTATCGAGTCACCAGCATTACCGATCAGGGCGAAACGATTCAGAGCAGAACGTTTACCCTAGCGCCAGCGCCACGGACGGGGGCTGACTTGAAGATCTTGCTCACCTCCGATCACCAACTGATGCCGATGACGGCTGCTAATCTGCAAAAGGTGGAGGAAACCGTTGGCCGAGTCGATGCGGTGTTTCTAGCGGGCGATTTGATTAATATCCCCGATCGCGCATCCGAGTGGTTTGACGATCAGCGAGGCGGTGCATTTTTCCCGGCTTTGCAGGGGCGTGGTCACTATCAACTGGAGAAAGAGGAGCAGACGAGGGTCTATCGGGGTGGAGAAATTATTCAACATGCGCCGCTGTTTATTGCCGTGGGCAATCATGAGGTAATGGGGCGGTTTTCGGATCAGAAACTCTTAGGTCAGCAGTTTAATGATCCTGTTCCCAAATGGGTTGCAGCGGAACGATACCAGCAGCAGGAAAAGGCTGTTAATCCTCGAAAAGATCCCGATATCCGTCAAGCCTGGATTAAATCCGCTTCGTTTAATACCGATACCGTTGAGGAAATCTTTTCCCTGCCGCCCGATCGACCGGAGGGCAAGAACTACTATGCTGTCACCTTTGGAGACATTCGACTGATCGTTCTCTATGCCACCAATATTTGGCGGGTTCCCAACTTATCGCCCAACGGTAGCGGTCGCTATGTTGAGGCATCAGCGCAGCTCAATCAACCAGAAGAATGGGGTTATGGGCAGCATATTTTTGAACCCATTGGTAAAGGCAGCGATCAGTACAACTGGCTGGTCAAAGAGCTGAATCGGCCTGAGTTTCAGCAGGCTCGCTACAAGATCGTCATGTTCCACCATCCGCCTCATACCCTCGGCGGCAACATCGTCCCTGCTTATACTGACCCGGTGCAGATCATTGAGCGGGACAGCACGGGCAACATTACCGCCGTTCGCTACGAGTACCCCAAAGATCAGGACTACCTGATTCGCGACGTGGTGCCACTGTTGGAACAATCAGGCGTTCAACTGGTGTACTTCGGCCACTCCCACATTTGGAATCGTTTTGTCAGCCCCAACGGTCTGCACTTTTTAGAATCATCCAACGTGGGCAACACCTACCAGGCGCATCTAGAAGACAATCCGCGCGAAGTGCCCGATCAGCGCTGGCAGGAAGAGTATGCGGCAGTGGGCGATCCGAATGGTCTAGAGCCAATCATGCCAACCATTAGTCCAGTACTCGACGAAGCAACTAATCAGCCACTGCCCTTCATCGCCAGCAACGACATCACCGTATTCAGCATCTTAGAAACCAAAACCGGAACCATCAGCAGCTATCGGTTTGATACTCGAAAACCGGATTCCCCAGTCGAGAAATTTGACGCATTCGAGATTGCACCCGCAAAATCTAATCTACTTTCCACTGCTCCAGCGTCCTTTGCGGTGTTGATAGGCGCGATCGCACTTTCCCTGACAACCCTCTGGATCATGGCTTCAGTTGCCTGACTTGAAACATTACAAATATATTTATTAGCTTTGCGATCGCAATTCTAGTTTCCGCAATTGCATTTCACTATGGAATCTCTTAGACAATCCTTGGCTAGAATTTTAGACATTTGGCAAGAAGACAGAGAAGACCTAATTCCGCATCTTCAGCCAGGTCTTTCTACTGAGGAAATCCAAGAGCAAATTTCCAAATTTTCACTTCAACTACCCGAAGAAGTATATGAGCTTTATCGATGGCGAAATGGTGTCAACCAGTTAAAAGCATTTGGTGCGAATACGGATTTTTTGCCGGGTGGGTTAATTTTTTTATCGCTTGAAGAAGCATTACAAGCTTATCAACACATTGATGAGTACCGACAATTAGTTATTTCTATAGACGAAAAAGATGAAAATGCTTGTAGACCCTGGTTTCCTCTTTTCGGCAGCGATGGCTCGTACTTGGTTGTGTTTGGTGATGTAGCGCCCCAAGAAACTTCGCCGATATTTGACTTATACATTGAAGGAGGTAGTCCAATTAGCCTGAAATACCAAAACCTGTCCGAGTTGATATTGATCACAGCGGAATGCTATGAAACAGATGCTTACTACTTTGAAACAGAGGTAGTTGATAATTTTGGTACTGTTATTGAGTATCTAGTTGCAGATGAACAAGAAGTCGCTCAAATCAGACGACACCAAAATCTCAAGAAGCTAGGAATTCAATTGAAAGACCAAATCATGTAAGTTAGGCTCCGTATTTCGCCTGTTTTCTAAACTGGGTTTAAAGTTGAAATAGCAGCAGCAACGGCATAACTCCCATGACAAGCGTTTTAGACCAAACCAAATATCTAACGATGGAGGAGTATTTGGCCTATGACGATGGCACGGATACTCGCTATGAATTAGTGGATGGAGAACTGGCCGAGATGCCACCGGAATCAGATGAGAATTTGAACATCGCCAGACGGCTGTTTTTGGAATTGATCAAGCATCTGCCACCTGAGCGAGTGGTGTGGGGTACAGAAGTCGAAGTCACGGGGAAACGGGCGCGCTGTCGTTTGCCGGACTTGCTGGTGCATACGGAGGAGTCAAAAGCAGCGCTGGCTGGAGCAAAGCGAGCGACCATTACGCGGGATATGCCACCCCCGGCGCTAGTGATTGAAATTGTGTCACCAGGGCAAACGAATAGAGATCGCGACTACCGCTACAAGTATGCTGAGTATGCTGCACGGGGAATTGATGAATACTGGATTGTCGATCCAGAAACGCGACAGGTGACGCTGTGTCGCTGGGTGAATGGACTCTACGAAGACACCGTCTTTCAAGCAGCCGAACCGATCAAATCTGAGCTAGTGCCGAAATTTGGCCTGACGGTGAAGGATGTTTTTGCGGGATAAGCGATTATAGGAACCAGTACCAAGAATGAGAAAAGCCCCGCTCAGCGGGGCTTTTGTCGTGGATTATTCAGCGTTTTGGGGTCAGCCTCGGTTAAAACTGAATCAAGTTGCCATTGATGCTCTTGAACTCAAAGGTGCCGACCTCTTCTCGATAGGTACGTCGGGTATCCCGCAGCATACTGACGGCTAGCGTCTCGCCCAGCAGGTTGCCACCAGTTGGAATACCGATACCGCAGCGATCTGCGCCAGCGTTGGGGCCAGAGATCGTACCGTCTGTGCGCCAGTGCATACCCGCTCCATCCCGGAATAGGGTGATGTTGGCAATTAGCTTATTAAGTTCACCGTGAATCGTCAGCGGTTCAGCGCCATCAGGGGTTCTGTAGTCAGATAGCCGCTGGCCACCCTCGACGGGCACTTTAGGACAGGGGAATGGCCCATCCGCATAGTAGGCTTTTGCTACAGTTGCCGCCGCTGCGATGAAGGCTGAGTGACCCCCCGGATAAGCGGGGTGAGTCGGGCAACCTTCTGGAAAGCCCATCGGCAACAGCCAAGTGCCATTGCGATCGCCCCGATCGTGCGTGATATTCTGCTGACGGTTATGCTCAAAAATCAGATCCAGAACCCGAGTTTTGCGCCAAACATCGGCCCCTGCACCAAACAGATCGTTGAACTTCTCGTTGTTCAGGGGATTCGCCGATGCGCCGCCCAGGACGCCGCGCCGGAAGAGTTCCAGCCGCTGAGCATAGACTTCAGGCCGCAAACGACGATGGACGCACCACTTCTGGAACCAGGCGTGCTTGAGCGCATATACTCCAGCCAATCCAGCCTGAATGGAAACATCTGGCGCACCCAGGCTACCAAATGGAACCGAGGTGGTAATACTGCGATCGCGACCGTAGGGAATCGCGGCAGAAGGCTTAGCATTTAATCCAGCCAGAATCAGCGTTGCCCACAGCCCAGCCTGATGGGGCAGATCGATATGAACCCACTGTCCGCCATCTCGCAGAGTCGTGATGTAGCGGCTGCCATCCAGTACATCTCTGCCGGACGGATCGTCGTTGCCATTGTTGATTCGATTCCAGGTGTCCAGGTCGGTCATGTAGTCCAGACCAGGCCGAGGATAGTGCTGAATTTGGCGGATTAGCTGGTTGCCGAATTTGAAATCCTGGAGCAGAAACTGTGAGACATGCGGGCCGCGATCGCAACCTTCATACGGCCCCCGAAACAGCGTTTGTGGCGTGCATTCGAAGCCAAACTCCTGCTCAAATCCCAAACTGTTGAGATCCTCACAGGCTGCCAGAATCAAGCCGTTAACTGCGCTGTTGGTGTACTGGTCAAACGGAATATCGCGGCAGAGCGCCATCCAGTAGCGTTCTACCATGTCGATGGCCGTGCTGCGACTATCGAATGTCGGCGCAGGTGCCATCCGCGCCCCGTTCGAGTCATTGCCAATGGACTGATAGGAGTAGGCATTGAGCGGATTCACCTGCTTCCGTACACCGCCGCCCAGTTGAACCTTTTCAAAGGCTGCTTGAGTGCCTGTTCGGATGGCATCCAGTAGTGAATCCAACGATGTAGCGTTGACTAGACCATTGGCATCATGAGCCAGAGCCTTGGTGTAGGATGCAAACCCTGGAAAGCCCAGTTTTCTAAACCGTTGCTCATCTCCATTTGCCTCTGGCGGACAAATGTCAAAATCGTCAAACGCATCATCCCGCTGCTGGTCACGAACGGTGCTGGCATTGCTGCGACGGTCTTCAAGGTTTTGCGGGTGCAGATGATCTTGCTGGCAGTCTTGCATAAAGGGGCTCCTCAAGGAATCAGCTTGTAAATCGCTATCGTTATAAAAAGGCAGGCTTACTTTAGGCTCTAAATAAGCCGGAGGTAGTGCAAGCAGAGGCGGCTCTTCCGGGGGGAACTGCAGCCGTAATAGTCCAAATATCTTCCTGAGATCCATAGGACAGATAGGAGGGGAGTAGCAGAACCTTGCGTATCAGGTCTAGTTAAAAATCGGCATTACTTTTTGTGAAAGGCCGGATTCGTCCGCTTTTCACAGAAAAGTATTGGATTTCTACACACCGACTCGACATCAATCTAGGTTCTTGAGTCTGTGCAGCTACCCTGATGAGATAAACGAAATATAGCGGTTTGCAAAATTATGCAGTACGCTCGTTTGTACTGCTTTGGTCATGCCTATGCGTCCCCACTCCGCTGATTTACGTCACCGTATCGTCACCCTTTACGAGCAAGGTGAAGGATCCATTCGACAATTAGCCAAGCGCTTTCAAGTGAGTCAAGATAGCGTCCGTCTGCTTGTGAAACAGTATCGAGCTACCGGAAGCATCGCCCCCAAACCCTATGTCGGCGGTCCTCAACCCACGCTTCAAGCCAGTCACCATGAGGTGTTACGGGAGCTAGTAGAAGCGGATAATGATGCCACGTTGGCCCAACTGGCTGAGCGCTTAGCCGCCCGAACCGGCATCCAGGTGAGCGGTAGCACCATCAGTCGCACCCTCAGCAAACTGGGCATCACGCGAAAAAAAAAGTCTCAAGGCCAGTGAGGTCTATAGCGAAGCAAAACAGCAGCAACGCTATGACTACTGGCAAAGCATTCGGAATGTAGCCGTCGAAGATTTGGTGTTTCTTGACGAAACGGGAGTTAACTTGGCCATGGTGTTGCTGTATGCGCGCGCTCAACGAGGTCAACGGGCCTATGCCCAGCAACCGAAAGGCCGTGGCAAAAACCTCACGATCCTCGGTGCCATGAGCCTCAAGGCTGGGTTCCTTGAGGGCCTCAGCTTTACGGGTGGCACGACAGGCGATGTGTTTTTGTGGTTCATCGAAACGCTTCTCTGTCCACTCCTATGGCCGGGAGCGGTCGTGGTGATGGATAATTTGCCTGCCCATAAAGTGGACGGCGTCAGGCAAGCCATTGAGGCCGTGGGGGCACGAGTGATTTATCTGGCTCCTTATTCCCCAGATTTCAATCCGATTGAAAACCTGTGGTCAAAGTTGAAAGGGTATTTGAGAGCCGTTGAGGCACGAACTCCGCAAGCCTTGCATGAGGCGATCGCTCAGGGGCTTTCTCTGATCACCTTAGAAGATGTGCGTCACTGGTTCACCCACGGGTGCTACTGTGCTTAATCAATCTGCACACCGCTATAGATGTTGACCAGAGCTACGCAGCGACGCTGTTTTGCTGTTGATTCAATATCGCTAATTTAATGGCGCTGTCATAAAAAGTACATGCCCCATGTGGGTACTGTTGAAAACCTCGAAATATGTTGCAATTGGATGTAGAGAAAACACCTCTACATCCAATCCATTCTCAGCTTCAGCAGTCCCTTGGAGCGCTATCCTGGCATTCGCAGCCTAATCTTTAGGCATCTCAAGTTGACTCAAACCAACCCGTTAAACCAACCAGCCCGTTTCGTCTTCGTCGTGGCGGCGCTGTTGGGCTTCGACAGCATGACGCAGCCGATAGCCGGACTGTCGATCACACCAGAGTTTAATGCCAGATGCGATCGCACGATCGCGATCTTCGGTTAAGTAATCTAATTTGGCCAGCAAATCCGCATCCAGCGTCACCGTGATGGCGACGGAACCTGATGTATTGAGCTGCAGTTCAGACGAGCGAGAACTCGGTTGAATCGCATGAGAGTTGGATGAACGGACGGGCTGACTATTTTGCTGTCCCACAAGAATTCCTATACGTAAGTTTTAAAGTTGCAACGCTGTGTCCTTGTATAAAAAGCTTGCCTGACAAGCTTTTTATACACATGAATCGATTTTTGCCACTACTCAACAAGACCATGCTCTAGGGCATAGCGTACCAGTTCAGTCCGGCTATTGGTGCCCGTTTTACTAAATAAGCGGCTTACATATTTCTCGACGTTGCGGACGCTGGTTTCTAGGCGGCTAGCAATTTCCTTATTCATCAGCCCCTCGGTGACGAGGTCGAGAACGCTCTGCTCCCGTGGCGTAAAGTCGATCTGAATCGGCGCAGGCGTCTTGTTGATGTTGCTTTTCTGGGTTAGCATCGCCTTGATTTCGGCGATCTGCCGAGCCATGTCGGCCAAATCAGGCAAATCACCGGCTTCTGAGCGAGCGGCTTGGCGACGAGCCAGGATGTTCTCCACCATTGCCACTAGCTCATCCGGATCGAATGGTTTGGGCAGATAGGCATCGGCCCCCGCTTGATAGCCCTGGATGCGATCGCTAGTCATACCGCGCGCCGTCAAGAAAATCACGGGCATGGTTTTGAAGCGGGCATCTTCCCGCATTTGCTTGAGGAAGGCATAACCATCCACCTGGGGCATCATGATGTCCGAAATGACTAGGTCGGGCGCATCCTGCTCCAGTTTTTCCCAGCCTTCTTTGGCATTACTGGCAACGCGAACATCAAACCCACTGTCTTCTAGATAGGCTTGTACCGCTTCCCGCAGTCCGGGTTCATCATCGACTAGCAGCAACTTTCCTGTCATCGTGGTTCTCTCGCGTGCAATCAATCAAAATTTCTTTTCTATATAACAAATCTAGCGAACTTCGCGCGATTCTCCGACAAAATCAACCTAAGAGCAGATTTAAATGTGGGAAAACCGAGAGGGGTTGCGCGGCACTGCCGCGCAACCCCTCTCGCAAAATTTCTATGCTGGAATTTTGGTTGAGATTCAGATATCCCAGTCTTGATACATTAGCTGATTGAGAATTTCCCTGCCGCCAGGGGTGAAGACCTGGACGCGAATTACCCGTGGATCGGAAGGCCGCCATGCGACTTGATAGAGATAGCCGCCGTTATTCCAGGTGTAAACTCTGCGATCGCTGCTGCCGGATACGCTTGCGCCAACCAGTTCAATCCAGTTACTCGTTCCTTTCTCTTCGCCGTAATACACAAGCGCGTTATTGGAATAACTGATGTTGACGTACCAGCTTGAGCTTTGGAAAGTGCCCAGCGGTGCATACGTTTGGGCAATGTATTCGGTGCTACTGGTTTCGGCAGGATGCTGTGAGGATGCCGATGCTGATGCGATCGCAGTTTTGGGTGCAGCGATTAACAGCGTCAGCAGCAGTCCGGAGGTGATGTAGGTGAATGATTTGAACATCGGAAAACCTATTGTGTCAGGAACTTAGGCTAGAAATTCGGCAAAACCGATAGATTTAGCGTTCCCTTTCACAAATTCGGGTGAACACTAAATTCACAACCCGATGAGGAACAATTCATGAGGCAAACGATCACTGCACTGCTGTCCGTAGCCGCTATATCTGCGATCGCACCCAGTATTTTGGCCAATCCTGCACTAGCCCAACAAAATATTTATGGCAGGGTGGGTGAGCTTTGGTCAGAAGGTGCTCAGCATCAAGCAAGCGACAATTTTGCAGCCGCACAAGCTAGTTATGATCAAGCGGTTGAAGCCGCTCAAGAGTTAGACAATCCACAGTTGAGAGATTGTGCGATCTCAGGTTCGCTAGCACGTTCCATCTCCATGCAGCAAGCGCAAGCATATGTGGAGCAACAAGGTCGATCACCGCAAACAGTATCTCAGGCGCGTGAATTGGCGGATGAAGTTTTCGACGCGGCGTGGAATGAGATTGATCGACAGCGACCTGATTTAGCGAATTCATGTCCGTAATCGTTTGCTCGCCGATCACAAAACTTGAATAAAACTGATAAACCGCTAGCAGTCGCTTTGGCAGAAGATCGCTTAACGTATAAAGCAGAACCTCTTGTCAGGCTCACTACAAAACGATGGCAAGACCCAAAATTACTGTTGAGTTCACAGCGGCTGCTATGCTTACACAAATCGTTCGCCCTATGGTACGCACCCAGCTTCGGCTTCTAGCCAACAGTCACGCAACCCGTGCGACGCTGATTGAGACAATTGCTCACTGGCTGGGTTTTCTGGGAGTAAGGGCACATGTAACGCAGCTTGATGCCAATTCGGGCGAAATCCGCGTGTCGCTGACGGTGGGCAAGCCAGAATCCTGTGATGGTTCAGATTGGCAGTGCATTTTAGACAAGCTGAATTCCGAAGCCAATTCACCGACACCGCAAACAGCCGACTTTACACCCCAGCAGACGCGACAGCTCCAGCGTTTACTTGCCTACGTGGTGCGGGCAGGCTATCCGGATCAGAATGTGAATTGGGCCGAAGTGCAGCCCCATTTACAGGTGCTGGGCTTTGACGAGATGATGCAGCGTGGGATTCAGTCGGCAGCGAAAATTCCCCAGTCACTGGACGTGCTAATGGATGACTTAGATTCAGATGTGGCCGCAGTGGCGCTGCCAATGGCGGTAAGTATTGCGCTGCTAGATCGGCAGGTCAATTCCTCGGAAGATCAGGCACTTGCGGCGCTGTTTGACGCGATGAAACAGCCTGCCGCATAAAGTGAGTTTTCCTATAGTGAAATGAAGCGTCCCCTCAGAATTGATGGATCACAACGTGAAGATGATGATTCAACCTTGTATATTCGCCTAACTCGTGATGTTTGCTTTTTGTATCACCAGCTTTCTCAGTATCGCTACATCATGGGCGATCTCGATTACGCCACAGACTACCCTCTCGCTTATTGGAGTTTGCTGAATCGAGTTGAGACACCTCTACGGGATGACGACCGCTTTATTCGCGGAGGTATCCTGATTCTGATGTTAGCGATGCTAGATGCTGAATTTGATGGCGCTATATGTTGGATTTCGCGCCATCTTGAAGCAGCAATTAAGGAAATCAACGCCTTCATCCCTGAGGATAGCGATATGCTCCGTCTTTCATCTCTCGTCGGTCACGGGCTAGCTATTTTGTCTCAACGTTCAACCCCAGATAAACACTTCGAAGCCGAGATGACTTGGGCATACGAAGCTTTTGTTCGGGCATATTTCATAGAGGCAAGCAGATAATCGCTAGTTTCTGGATGGGTTAAAGCAAACTACTCAGCGGGCGATGATGCGGTAGGCGACATGACGGCGAATTCGCCGGAGGGCTTGATGTAGCGCCATTGGTCGCCTTGTTTGACGGAGGCGAGGCCGTTGGAGAATTTTCCGGCGCGATCAAACTGGGGTTCAATAATCATCTGGCCGGACTGGTCGATGTAGCCGTATTGGCTGCCGACGAGGACAGCGGCTTTGCCTTCCGAGAAGTTTTCCACATAGTCATATTGAGGTGCGATCGCAACTTTTCCCGTTTTGTCGATATAGCCCCAGCGGTTGTCGATCATCACGCCCGCCAGCCCTTCCGAGAAATCGGTGGCGAATTTGTACTGCAAATCAATTACCACATTGCCATTGGCATCAATGAAGCCCCATTGTGTTCCTTGCCGGACGCGGCCCAGGCTTTCTGCAAATTCAAAGACGCCATCGTACTGGGGTTCCACCACCCATTCGCCAGTGGGGTTAATGTAGCCCCACTTTTCGCTGGCGTTGCGGGCGGCGGCTCGCTGCTCGGAGAAATTCCAGGCATCCGTGAGTCCGGGCAAGATGGTGAGCTGGCCGCTTTTATCCACGTAGCCGTAGCTGGAACCCCGTTTGACGGCGGCTAGTCCTTCAGAGAATTTAGCGGCGAGATCGAACTGGGGTGAAATCACCATGTTGCCGCTGGGATCGATGTAGCCATATTTCTGGAGCTTCACCGCTGCTAGCCCTTCCGAGAATGGCGCAGCTTGCTGATACTGAGGTGCGATCGCAAGTTCGCCTGCCCGGTTCAGATAGCCGTAGCCAAGGCCAACTTTAGCGATGGCCAGTTCTTCTGCAAAGGCGGATGCTTCTTCGACGTTGGGATCAACTGCGATCGCAAGATTCCCGTCGGGGTAAATATAAGCCAGTCGGTCTTCCACGCGAACCAGGGCGATTCCTTCAGCAAAGTCGGAGGCAAAATCAAACTGCAGCATGATTGAGGATGAAGACGGTGACGAATCGGTATCCTCTAAATCATCCAACGTTTCGGGCAATGTTTCGGGCGTTTCAGTTGACGAGTTCGGTGGCTGAACTTCCGATTTTCGACCCAGCCCCAGTCTGAGGATAGACAGTTGCCCATCGGGGCGTTCTGGAATGCGGTCTTGGCAACCCGTAATCCCGGCTGCGGCAACAATCAGGCATCCCAAGGCAGAACGAACGGTGTGAAAGTGAGGTGACATGTGCGGTAGTGTGATGAGCAATGATTGATTCGTAGCGAACGGGGCGCAGGTTTTCCTCTTTCAGGAGATAGAACTGGCAGGTGAACGCAGCAACACAGCCGCTAGATAGCTATTTCCCAAGATGCCGGAGAGGACGGCATGATGGAGAAAGGGGCAAACAAATTGCCTACAAAAGTTGACGTTGTCAGAGAATGATGAGTAAACGGGTTTTGATTTTAGGTGGACAGGGCCGCATTGGCAGCAGCGTAGCGGCAGATGTCTTGCAGTATACGACGGCTGAGGTGACGGTGACGGGGCGTGTCCCGAAGTCAAACCCGCAGACGTTTTCCCGTCCGGTGTCATCCCTCACGCTGGATTTAGAGCAGACTGCTGTGCTGGAAACTGCGATCGCAGATGCCGATCTCGTCATCCACTGTGCGGGGCCGTTTAGCTATCGGGATGGCCGGGTACTGGATGCCTGCATTCGCCACGGGGTGAACTACATTGACGTGGCCGACAATCCGGCCTATGTAAAAAGTGCGATCGCGCAGTCTCAGCCAGCAGAGGCAGCAGGCGTGACGGCAGTGGTCAGCACCGGAGTCTTCCCCGGCATTTCCAATAGCATGGCGCGGCAGAGCGTTGAGCAGTTGGACAAGGCCGAACGCTTGCATCTCAGCTATGTCGTCTCCGGTTCCGGCGGCGCGGGCGTGACGGTGATGCGAACCACGTTTTTAGAGCTGCAGCACCCGATTAATGCTTGGATCGATGGCCAGTGGCAACCCGTAAAGCCCTACAGCCAGCGGGAAGTGGTTGATCTGCCAGATCCCTATGGTCGCTGTGGAGTGTAATGGTTCAACACGGTGGAAGCGCTAACGCTACCAATGTCGTTTCCGCTGCAAACGGTGATTACCAAGTTCGGCTCTGCGCCCGATTTTTATAACCACCTGACCTGGATGATGGCGCACTGGCTACCGAAGCCCGTTTTGCAGCGTCCCAGCACGGTTGAGTTTCTGGCCAAAGTCAGCTACCGGATGACGGAAGCAACCGATCGGTTTACCGGGATTGGCGTGGCAATGCGAATTGAAACTCAGGGCACGAAGGACGGTCAACCGATGCGCCATGTCAGCACCGTTGTCCATGAGGATACGGCAACGTCGGCTGGCTACGGAACGGGCAGCATAGCGGAGCTCATTCTGTCGGGCCAACTCGATAAACCGGGGGTTTGGCCCGTGGAGCAAGCACTGACAACAGAGCAGTTTGAAGCAACAATGGCTCAACGAGGACTGGTGATTGAACAATCCTCACAACCAGTCCTGTAGGTGGGTAGAGCAACGTGAAACCCAATAGCAATTGCCGCTTTTTGTGGTTTACTAAAGCCCAGTGTCTGTAAATCATTGGGTTTCACGTTTCAACTTTTTAGAAGGTAAACTGCAAACCACCAGAGACAAGCGGGCCATCATCATCAGTTAGAACCTCTTCTACGCGTAGGAAGATACCAGGCTCTACAGGATCGCCAGTCCCAACCGTCTCTTGAATGCGATCGCTGTTTTCGTCATAGATGAACTGGTTGAGGGCCACCTGTACCGGATTGCCGTTCACATCTTCAATCAACGTGAACATCGCATCGCCATTCTCATCAAGCTGGGGCGCTGTCTTATAAATGGGAAAGAGGTTGCCGTCTGCATCATATCCATAAGCAGGACGCTGTTGCTCACCAAAGGGATTCACAACCAGCTCGGCGCGTAAACCGACGTCGCCACCATCACTCTGTTGACCAAGAACGACCCCTCTGGCAAAGAGTTCAGCCCGTATTGTATTGGCCGCAGCAGTCCAAGGGGTGTTACCAAAGTTGAGGACATAGCCAAGCGCCAGTTCTCCCATTAGGGGTGAAAAATTGGGATACGTGTCAGTGCTCGCTTCAGCTTGGCGATTCACTAGCACCGGATCTCCAACCGTGCTAGTCGATTGAGCATCAATCGTGGAGTCATACAAGAACTCAGTACCATGCAGGATTTCAGTACTATGCTCCTGTGATCTGTCGGTTACAACTTCTTCAAAGACTTGTTCAGGGTCTAAGGTCACTTTCAAATTAGACAGTATGCCGTCAGAATTAACATCGAAGCTCGCAATTCCCTCTTGCTGGGTCGTTGTAAAGGTGGTTTCTGTGGTTTCGGTCGTGATGGTATCAACCTGAGTAACCGGGGTATGGAAGGTATCGGTTGTGATCGTCCGAGTCAGGGTTTCGACTTGTGCTTCATAAAACGATGTGGTTGTCGTAATCACATCTTCCTGATTGCCCAAGCCCAGCGTCAGAGAACCCCGCGCATACAGTCCTCCCGCTACAGTCGTGGCATAGTAACCTGATTGTCCAGGAGCACCCGGAATCAACTCGTCTGGGGTAGAGAGAATAGTGCCAACCCGCGCATCAGCGTCGCCAGGGTTCCTATTGTCTACGGTTGCAACAGGGTCACCACCCGGAGTCTGGACATAGCTGCCTTGAATGCCATTGAAATTGTTGGTAACGGCATTATTGCTTGGCAGTGTATCTTCTACGGCATAGACTTCGGTTGTTTCGGGCACAAAGTTGCCAGGATGATGAGTGGCAGAAATGACTCGGAATCCACCATCTGCAATTAAATAGCCTGCTGCTTTATCTAGATTGACGGCATAAGCCTGATTCAATTGCAGCGCTTGGCCATCCTGTTGGGGAACGAGCGCATAGATCACACGCTGAGCTTGACCCGCTTCGATGGTTAGGGCATTTGTTACATAACCATCCTGATTCCATTGCGGCATAAATTCAATCCGGCCATCGCTCCATTCAATAATCAGGCCGCCCACGTTGTCGGCATAGGCAGAATCTCCCCGGCCCACTAAGTTTGGATTCGGAGGGGCAATGATGACATCTTTGTCTGTGGGCAGCTCCAACACGCCGTTGATAGGCGACAGTTGCTCACCCGGAACTACTTCATCGGGTATAGCAGGTACATAGCCAACGATGCGAGTATTGTGGTTGAGCCCAGTTGGCTGCAGCAAGCGAGGGCCATCTGGATCAGGATTGACAATGGGATTGCCATACATGTCGATCGCATCCTGATGGGTAGAGTTGAAAAACTGTGTGAGGCTGACGCTCATAACTAAACCAGCCTGATTGTTGCCAGCCGAGGGGTTAACGCTGACAGAGCCTGTGAGCAACGTAGGAGCTGCATCCGGATTGTCATTGAGGGGAGCCAACTGACCTGTCAGGCTGGCCCCATCGGTTCCGAGCCGAAGTTGGGCAGCGGCAGAATACTGACTGTAGATCAGCTGCTCGTCTTCGGGTGTCCTAACGCCTGCGGCATGGAATAGCGTATTCGAGTTTGTTGTAGATAGCTCTATTTCTCCATAATCACGGCTTTCCTCAACCTCAGTGAATTGCTGTGTCGAAACCGTTGTCGTTTCATCGACGGTTTGCTCTTGCCGAACGAATGGGTTAAGCGTCGTTTCGATGACTTCAGTGTAGTAGCTAATCCTGCTACTAATCTCTTGCGTCTTCTTGATGATGTGAGCTTCACCATCACCTTCTGGAAACAGAAGATAATCGCCATCGTTAAAGTCGTGGTCAAATCCATCTTCGACAGCCAAATCCCCATCATTCACGATGTAGATGGCAGATTCATGTTCAGTGGATTGTCCACCATTCTTCCCTGGTCTTAAGTTGAGCACGCGCAGTTCGACTGTATCTTCTGCACCGTAAACCGCGTCAACATGAGCGTTCTGGGGCAAGGATTGACCATTTGGATCAATTCGAACGCGATCGCCGCTGACAAAAACCTTTTCAGAACTCTGCAAGGTGCCATCGGGACGATACACGTTAACTTCAATGCCTTCACCATAATGATGGTTGCCTGCACTGTGCTGAATAGCGAACCGGGTTCTCATTCGTAGAGTTTCAGTTTGCAGTTCAAAGCCAGGTGCAACCTGCTGTAATTCCTCATTAACTTGCTCATTAATATTGTCAGTATCGGCTTGAATTTCAATGCTATTAGGAGCCAATTGGCCTTCAATAACAGATTGATTATGCCGTTCTTGAATATTAAAGATTGGTTCTTGAGGCAAAGGAATGCCAGAGGAGTTCCTATCAGAACCTGTGATGATATCAAAAGCGTTTCGATTAACTTGAATTGAACCATCCTGATTGATAAATACATCAGAAGTGGTTTGAGCATTAACGGCTTGAGGGCAGTTGATTCCTATTGAAACAAGCAATAAAGTTGAAAAGGTATAAGCAGCTTTTTGGGAGATGGGGGCGATTCTTTTCATGGCTGAAATCTGTCAATTACATGGTGTTTGGGGGGCAAGCGCAACTGAGTTTATATCTCGTTGATTGTTGCTTGATGAATACTTGATGCTAAATACATCAAGCATTTACATTCTTGTTCCCGACAGATTTATTACCCTTTTGAGTGATATTGATCAGCCGCCGTCCTTGATTTTAAGCGCTGAAAATATAGAGTGATTGATATTGCCTTTTTGTGTGATAGTTGAATGCAATAGGTGTGATAGGTTGCTTTTTTGCCTGTGATCAACGTCACAATGCGGCGGAGGCTGCTAAATTGATTTTCTATTTATTTCTAAATGAAATATGTTCGTTAGTGCTTTATCTGAAGCGGTTTAAGATTTCGAGAACTAAAGGTAAGAATGTGTTGATACTTCATTGAAGCTTTAATCGACAAATGTACGGTGAAATTATCACAGTGTTTAGGGCAATACTTACCCTAGAAGAGATTTTTATCTACCCGCAGGCATATCGCAAATCCATTGTTACCAAGCCACGATGCCTTGGCCAAAGCCAAGCTTGAAACAATAACAATCTGTTATTAGATTTACTGCTGAAAAGTGCGATCGCAGTTATCGAGCATGTCTCGACTTGGGCTTAAGCTAATATCACTAGTCGAACTGAGGTGGTACTTCCTGGGGGGACAACTGATCTTCAACTGAGGGGCGAGGTGCATCTAGACCACCAGCACCGCCATTAGCCCCTGCTGCTGCCCCATTGGCTCCAGCCGCGCCGCCATTGGCTCCACCAGCGGCATCTTCTTCGCCACCTACAACGACTGTATCGGGTTCTTCCGGTGTTGGGTCAAAGGTCTCAATCGTCACCGAGCGCACCACCTGTTCGCCTGCGCTATTGCTTACCTGGAGGCTGACCACGGTGGTGTTTGGCTGAGGACTCAGCGGTAGCGGAATGGCTCCCTGAAGCGGGACAGTGCCGGGTGCAGGCTGGAGCTGAGCGGTGGTGCCGGGGTTCGGCTCAATCGCCCAAGACAGCACCAAATTGGGTAACGGTCGGCCTTGATCGACTGGAATCACATATTTGGTGCGGGCTGTTTCGCCATTTAGTTGAAACGTGAGAATCCGGGGGGGACGGGGCACGATTTTGACCGGATCGGTCGTGCCAGCAATCGGTTCTTCCGGCATCCCCGATTTGGGAATCACCGTCAGCTCAAAGATGTAGTTCCCAGCCTGTCGGGCAGCAGTGGGAATGTTGCGGCAGATCAGATTCACTTCCACCACGCAAAACGGCTCCAGGATCTCTGGCAGTCCCTCGCGCAGGTCAATCTGGACAGGCGGCAGAACCACTGCTCCTTCAGCGTTTTTGCCCACAATCTGAATGGCGCGAATTTGCTCCGGTTGAGACAGCGCCCAGTTTAAGCGCACCGTATAAGGATCGGCGGCGGGATTAACGCTGAGCTTTTCGGGGGTAAATGGATTGGCGTCGTTGGTGGGTCTAGCTGCGGGTGCTTGAGCGTTAGCTGAATTAGTGGTGGTAGTGGTTGCGATCGCAACTGGAGGGGCCGCCGGATAGCTAGGTTGGGTGGACTCAAACACCAGAATTTCTGGTAGCGGTTCGGGCGTAACTGTTACTACTGGGGTTTGCTGCTGGAGCGGCTGACCTCCCCGCCGACTGGGTTCTGGAATTAGCGTCAGGACAAAGGTGTAGTTGCCGGCGCGACGCGCATCGGTGCGCAAGTTGCGGCAGGTGAGCAGTTGCGCCTGAATGCTGCAAAATGGCTCCAGATCTTCAGGTATTTGGTTGCCAGCAAACTCATAGGTTAAGGGGCCACTGATCACTTCGCCTTCTGCCGATTGGCCGATGATTTCGAGTGACTGAATGCGTTTGGGATAGCTGACCTGAAAGCCGAGCCGCACCGCATCGCCATCGGCGACAGCATATTCGGTATCCTCCGGCGCAAAGCGAACAATTGCAGGGGACGGGGGCGGTCGCAGCAGAAACCACCAGATCAGCCAGACAAACGTCGCCAAACCTAAAATCGCTAGCAGAATCAGCGGTAGAATTTGCCACCAGGGGCGGGACTCCCAGACGATGTAGCCCTGCATGGGAATATCGGGGAGGGCACGACCATCGGCATCAGTCACCTGGACGCCAAAGTTGAGCAACCGCCCACCACCAATTAGCGGGCGCTTCCACTGATTCTTGGGCTGTACATAGATCTCGCTCGTCAAGGTTTGACGCGGCGATAAATGCAGCTCTGACGGTTCCAGCCTGTATTCACACTGGTCGCCGCCATCGAGGTGCATGACGGCAATTAGCAGATGACGGGGGATGTTGCCCTGGTTGGTGGCCTGAACGGCAAACAGTCCGGCATTGGTCTGTACGCGACTGATGAGGGTGCGAAAGCTCAGATCCACCTGGTAAATCGGCTGGATTTCCAAATAGAGCAGATCGAGCAGCGCTAAATTGGGATTGTTTTCCGACAGGAGGCGCAACGTCGCGATGTAGCTGCCAGCCAGAGCTTCAGCCGGAGGGGTGATCATCAGCAGAATGATGCCGCGCGCTCCTGGGTTGAGGTCTAAATAGTCCTCTGGCAGCGATAGGCCAATATCTTGTGCCCCTTCTGGATAGGTAATGGAAAACCAGTTGGTCGGTAAGTCACTACACCGCAACCGAAATCGATCAACCCGATCGCCCCGGTTATAGACCATCACCTGAAATTGGAGGACGGTGCCGGGTAATAAGCTGGCGGGCTGAGCGGTGGTTGTGGTGGGCTGGAGAGCAAAGGTGGGATCGCTGACCTGGATTTCACTTTCGACGGGCGGCAGCACCTGCAAAATCTGGGCGTAGCGCAGCGGCGGATAGTTGGGATAGTGGCGCGGGGCGTCAACGGTCAGCCAGTAGCGATGGGTATCGGGCAGTGCATCAACGGGGATTTGGAACCGGAAGAGGACTTCGCCGCTTTGACCGGGACTGAGGGCCAGCCGTTCTTGGGTGGATTCACACCAGGCGTAAAGCGCGGGTGGCAAATCATCGATAAAGATGTCAATAATCGCGCTCTGATTGCCTTTATTCGTAATCGTGGCGCTGAGATCGAGGCTGGCACCGGGGGTCACCACATCTTCGCCGGAGGAGTTGAGGATGACAGTGATGGGCTGTTCGGGGGCCGCGTTGGTCGAGACAATGCTGCTGCTGGTGTCGCGATTCAGTAGCTCGGCATCGACGTAATATAGTGGATTGCCTGGATCTGAAGAGGTGACGATCTTGACATAGCCCTGCTGGACGAGATCGTCTAAAACAGTCGGTAATCGAAGATCGGTGTAGTCATCAACTCCCAACGCGGCCTCAATTTGTTGGGCACTTGCTGCTCCCTGCCGCACCAGGCACAAGACAACCTGTCGATGAGATTCGGGTAGCGCAAATAGATCAGCAACGCTCATGTCAGTAGAGCGATCCTGGCCGACAGCAGATTGGGAGGGATCGGAATCGAATTGGCGTCCGGTCATCTTACAAGCATGGGTACAAGCGGATTGGTGAGTTCAAGTTTCAGGATTTCGATTCAGGTCTTTATTTGTATCACACGGTAGGCAGTGCCTATTGTCCTGGTACATTGAGCTTAAACTAGGTGGGTTAAGCGATCTCAAAACGCGACGTTGGAGTGCTTTTTAGGGGATTAACACGGTGGGCACTGCCCAACCCCACAGATTTATGGACAGCTACTAGATTTGTCAGCACTTGAATACAAATTGACCCGATGATTATCTCCTCCGCTGGTTACTAACACTCGATTGGGCAGGCGAATGATATCGACGCTGTTGATCGGTTCACGGGAGCGACCCAGGCGTTTTCCTTTCAGAACCCTACCATCGGCATCCAGTGACCACAGCATCACTGTGCCATCTTCGCCACCGCTGGCCAGATAGCAGGCATCATCGCTCAGCGCGACCGAACGCACTGCTTGGCCATCATGACCGTCCGACCAGCTATCTAAATTCGTACAGCGTCCTTGATTTTCTAGACAGTCGTTGAGATCCCAGAGGGTAATGCGGCCCTGGGTGTCAGCGGTGGCTAGATGACTAGGCCGACGGGTGGCGCTGGATAGGCTAACGATGTAGTCATTCGCGTCGCCAGCCGGATAGCTGAGGGAGATGGGGTTGGAGCTGGGTTCGGTAGTCTGCCACAGAACAAGGCGGTTGAATCGACCTGCGATCGCAAGTGTCTCCTGCTCACTGCCCACCAGCGCAATCGCCTGCACCGCAAAGTTCAGCGACTTTTCAGCCACGGATTGCAGGACAACCGGATCAGCCTGATTTGGATTAGCTCGATTGAGCCGATTACCAGCACCTAAATCCCACTGCACCACGGCCCCGCTGCCGTGGCCGCTGAATAAGTAGCGGGCATCGGGGCTGAACTGGAGCGCAAACACGCGGTCATCCGCCTGCGGTTCGCCACCGGGACGGAACTGGAGCTCAAATTCCTGCTGATCGCGCAGCAAATCCCAAATTTCCACCTCGCCGTTTTCAAATCCCAGTGCGATCGCATCATTATTAATGGGCCGATAACTGGCAACTCGCACCGCCTTATCAAACTTAAGTGGATTGCCCAGCCTGCGCTTCATCCGGCCTGTTCGCAGCCAGCGCCGCACGGTCTGATCATCGGAGGCGCTGACTAATTCATTGGCCTGACCATCGAAGCGCACCGAGTTGACTGGGCCGCGATGCTGGTTGCGCAGCAGTGGCGGGATGAAGAAGAGTCCTACCAGCGCCACCAAGGCCAAAAGCTGGAGCCAAAACGCCACGTGGGGGCGAGCCGTTAGCGTCAGGGTTTCAGAAACAGGGCGACGCTCAATATTGCTCAGTAAGTTAACGCTGTTTTCCTCGGCAGGATTGGCCTCTAGCGGATTGGGCGGCGGACTAGCCATCGGCGCAGAAGGGGCAAGCCGGGGATCATTGCTCGCGAGAGAACTAGCGGCTGGAGCAAATCGTCCGTCCGGATCGAGATCGGGCGTGACGCGAAACTGATACTGGTGCGGCCAGCCCAGCAGCGGTCGTTTGGCCTGGATGTAAACCTGAGCCGTGCTGACCGATCCGGGCTTCAAATCAATCCGGGCTGGCATGACTGTGATGCGATCGCAAAAATCGGACGCGGTGCGATCTCGCTTTAGCCAGCGTCGCCAAGCTGGAATCGGGGGCGGTATAATCCGCAGACTGGCTGGTTGCGCCCAGTTGCTTTGGTTGTTGAGCTGAACGGTGTAAATGCCCTGCTGAGTGCGATCGCGGTTGGCTCTCTCGTCCAGTTCAGCATCAATGGTGATGTCGTCTGATGCCACTGCTGCCGCCGGAATGATGGACTGAATCGGCTCCACATCCAGCTCCATCACGCCCCAAGGCTGCACATACAGCGTACCGCCCACCTGCACCGAGGATGAGAGCGACTGGAGTGCCTCCACCTGAAAGGCGTAGGTTTGACTAATCGCTTCCGTAGAGGCCGGAATCTGGCAGACAAACAGCATACGCGATTCGCTCTGGGGTGGAATTTGCAGCCGTCGTTCGCTGCCCTCCACCAGCCAGTCGCTGGGTAAGCCCTTCAGCCGCAGCAGCACGTTACCCATCGTCCGGTTCGGATTCAGCAAGCGCACTGGAATTTCAACGCTGTGTCCCGGTAAGCCGCTTAGCTGGGGTGCAGCCAGTTCGAGCTGGGGTGGAAAAACGCCGCTGCCTTCGATAATCAGCGTTACCACCCGCCGATCTTCTTCACGCAGCTCCAGCGAAAAGACGCGCACGGTCAGCGTCATCTTGCCGACGAATCCGCCGGGAACGGGCGGCACGTCCAGAATCGAAATTGAGAACTGGGTGCGATCGCCCGCTGGAATTTTGGCCGACAGGTCAGGGGCGAGCCGATACCAGTGATCGGTGGCGTTGATATCGACGCCGGAGGCCAGCAGCTCAAGCTGAAAGGTGGCAAACGACGAACTGAGATTCGACACGGCCACCTCAAACCCCTGCGGCTGGCCCCCTGGCTGAAACCGCAGCGTTTGCGTAGATAAATCAGTAGTGAGCAATTTAGACATGGTTGAAGACCAGGTTAAACCTCTGAATGGGTGAGGTGGGTTCGGCTGTGCCGTCTCGAAGAGAATCGCATGGGCAACCCCAACTTATTTTTTGTCAGCAGCTTGCTCAGCAAGCTGCTGACAAAAAATAAGTTGGGGTTTTAACTAGACTTTATCGGAAATAGGAGAGCAGTCGCTGCGAACCAACTTCACCCGTGGTTGTTTGGCATTAAGCGGCTTGGTTCAGAGAACTCCGTTGCTGTGCCCGATGGGTCAAGCGGAAATTGTGCAATCCGCAGGCGGTTTCCATCACATCATCGATGTAATGGTCAACCCAATTACGAAACGGATGCACCAAAATTTGACACCGCTTGATGCCGCCAATGTGGTGCTCCACTTCGACGCGAACGCTGGAAATACTGCGGTTGTTCATCTTCTCAATCGCGGTGAGCGACCCGTTGCGCGGTTTCTTCTTCGGTTGCTGAAGGCTCACCCCGTCTGGGGCAAAGCCTTGAAACCCGCTATCCTGCCAGAGCGTACTCCCGTCCGGAAACGATAGGTTCTCCTCATCGGCAATCGCTTTGTCATGTTTCTTGCCTTCATAGGTGTCACTCAAATAGCGCACCTTGCCCCCACGCTCCTGGATAACTAGATTCCTGACGGTGTGGGCCTTGCGCTTGCCGCTGTAATACCTCTTGCGGTCGGCTTTATCTTTTGGTCGGTTAATCCGACGTTCAGTGCCATCGATGATGAACTCTAAACTGGGACAGGCGCTCAAGAGCGCCTCCAGTTTCGCGGGTTCACGTTCGGGTAACTGTTGTTCATATCCTAATGCTTGGTTGAGCACTCCCGTCAGTCGATGAATCCATTCATTGGCCTGCGCTTGGCTCATCCCAAAGAGAAAGCCTTGAACCTCCTGTGTCGGATAGAGGCGGAAGTACACCAGGATGAACAGCAACTTATCTTCTAGCTCCCTCAAATGAGCTTTACGACCTGCTCCTATCCCCCGTTTGCGTCCCTCACGCTCAAAGGTGGCTTTCACAAAGCTCTCCCATGCCTGAGCAAAGCTGGGTAACAACGCCTCAAACTCCTGCACCCTCAGTCCCGTCAAGCTACACAAGGTTCGGGGGTTTGTCCGCAACTCGGCATAGGTCATTCTCATTGGCTCACCTGGGTCGATGCTCCTAATACCAATTCTATCGGCTCAATTTCCGATAAGGTTTACTGTTTTGCATCATCATGCGCCGCCGCCAAGCAAAGTGGAGAATATTAATTCCCAATTCTTGAGCACCGCGAATTTGGTCGCGGGTCAGGGCCAGATTTTCGTCATAGCCCCAGCCGCTGGATAAGCTGCCGATGACCAGAATAATGCCGCCCCAGTTCAGCACTTCAATCGTGGTTTGATTCAGCACCGGATAGCGGACAAAGCGGAACGGACGACTGCGTAGTGGATGCTGACCGTTGAGCTGTCCCGTTCCCGAAAGCTGAATGCCCACCTGTTCCGCAAAGGTGGTGATGGAACTCACCAATGTCTCAACCTCTTCGGCCACACAAGTGTGAATTTCGCCCAGCTCCGCTACAAATTCGCGCTCCAGATGGGGCAGCTGAGCCGATTCCGTGCGGATGGCCGCGAGGGCGCTGCGCACGTCATACTGCACCTGCATTAGCTCATCCAAATTGGTTTGATAGGCAGGTACTTCAATGATCAGTGTGCCGCCGTGCTGAAGATACTGGCCAATCGGTTGCGCTTGGACAGCCGTTAAACCTGCTAGCTGGCTATGGCGCATATACAGCAGATCATGGTTGGCGAGGAGCGCTTGGGCGGCGGCGGTCGTCACTTGTCCAGGATTGGTTGGTTCTAATCCGCCAAGGGAGAGCGTTTCCAGTGATAGATTGGTCACTGAGCCACCGCTCTGCAATTGGGGATACAGCACCTCTAGCGACTCAAACAACCCCGCAAAATCCAGCTCCGTCTTCCAGGTCTCACTCTCGTTAGTTTCCAGTTGGGCGACCTTGAGTAAATCTCGCGGGGCGCTCAAATTCCTATCCCCGCCGCAAGCGGACGGGGCATTACGGAATTTGCCCTTCGGGACGCACTCCCGCGCTACCACTAACGTGGCAAGCCACGGGGAATTAGACCCACAGAGATTAAACCTTGAGGTCGCGATCGCACAATTTGCCGAAAGCGCAGATCCACCTGATTGGCGGTTGGGAAAAAGCAGTCCGTTGGCATTTGCAGTTCCACGACACCCGGCTGTAGCTCAATGCGGCACAGCTCCACGTCTAATTCATCCGGTGGCGAATTACGCTCATCCAGCCGGAATGTTTCTTGCACAACCGTCGTTTCGCTGGTGATTGCCTTTAGCTGATCCGGGTCAACATAGCTGAGGACAAGATAAACCGTAATCGTTGATGAAACTGGCGTGGCTGCAATCCGATAGGTGACAGGTGACGGCACAACAATTGGATTACCCTTGGCATCAATTGCCATCCCCGGCTGTACTTGGAGCCAACGCCCATCGCGATACTGGGAGCTGATTTCACTGGGCGCAGGAATCACCTGCACATGCAGGCCGCAGACAATACCGGGTTGGTTCAGCGCCTGAAAATGCAGGTTCTGTCGCTGCCGATGATAGGCGTGGGCCACCTGCCAGCGATCGGCGGTGAGCAGCAGACCGTCGCTAACCTGGAGGCGTTCGAGTGGCTGAATCGGAGGCGTAGACATGATGATGACTGATGGTGTTGTTAAACAAAGGATGATTAAAGTGGAATGGCACTGACATAAGAGAGCAAAAAAGGCTTCAAGCGCCTGATTTGTCAGAATCAAACCGTTGAAGCCCATAACCTTGCCTCTATGATGCCGAATCGTGCGGACGTTCTCAAGGCCAACTATCAGAGCAGCATCGGTCTACCCTTTGCTGAGATGCTGCCGGAAGCAGAGATTGAAACTGTGCTGAGCGAGCAGGGAATCCGATATCGACAAGTCCTCTACACTCCCATGGTCGTCCTGTGGAGTTGGCTCTCCCAAGTGCTGGATGCCGACAGCAGTCTCAGCCATGCAGTCAAGCGAGTGGTGACCTGGATGAGCGTGTCGGGATTGGAGGTGCCCTCAGCCGATACCGGGGGCTATAGTAAAGCACGAAAACGCCTTCCCGAGTCGATATTTCCGCCCCTGTTCGAGCGGGTGGTGAGGGCGTTGCAGCGCCAAGTCTCCCCAGAGCAACGCTGGTGTGGCCGTCCGGTTAAAGCCTTTGATGCGACGACGGTCTTGATGAGTGACACGCAGGCCAACCAAGCCGAGTATCCTCAACACAGCAATCAGAAAGAGGGCTGCGGCTTTCCGATTCTCAAACTCCAAGTGTGGTTTTGTGTCACCACGGGAGCGGTTATGGCCGTGGCGATGGCTCCGTTGCGGGTGAGTGAATGGCGTCTAGCCCGCCAACTCTATCAGAAACTGCGCCCCGAGGATGTGGTGGTGGCCGATTCAGCCTATGGCACCTATGTAGATTTGGCCTGGGTCGCCCGGATGGGAGCCGATGCTGTCTTTCGCAAGCATCATCAGCGCCGCTGCGATTTCAGACGGGGCAAAAAACTGGGCATTGGCGATCACATCGTCCGCTGGCAGCGCCCGAAGCAATGCCCTCAAGCCCTCAAGCCGCAGGAGTTCGAGGCTCTGGCGGCATCCATTGAGGTGCGGGAAGTGTATCTCTTCATTCAGGTTCCTGGGTTTCGCCCGACCAACTTTGTGGTGGTAACGACGCTACTCGATCCCAACCGCTATCCCAAAGCTAAACTTGCCGAACTCTATCAGCTCCGCTGGCAGGCCGCCGAAGTTAATCTCCGGCATCTCAAAACCACCTTAGCCATGGAGATGATTGCTGCCAAAACACCCACCATGGTGAGCAAAAGTATTTGGGTGCATCTGTTGGCCTACAATCTGCTTCGCACCCTGATGTGGGAGGCGACAGCCGACGGCGAGGTCGGGGTGTTGCGAGTCTCTCTACAAGGTGCTCGGCAACAGTTCAATCACTTCCGGCCTGAGTTGCTGCATCTAGCTCCATCCGAACGACGGCGAGGCTACCAGGCCTTGTTAAACGTGGTGCGAGAGTTGGTGATTCCGTTTCGACCCAACCGTTCAGAACCCCGAGTTGTAAAGCGCCGTCCCAAACCGTTCCCAAGAATGCAGGAACCTCGCTCCGTCTTGAAAGCCAGGTTGCTAGCTTGATACAGCTTATGTCAGTGCCATTCGATTAAAGTGTTGTCGGATGGGCGTTGTCCACCCGTTCAACCGAGAAGATCGGGATAGGTTTAGCGCTAGCGTAACCTAATGACATCATCAAAATGGCTGAAATTAATTGAAATTAAGTTAGTTTTCACCTATAGAAAGAACGTTCGTGATGGTCATCACGGGAGCAGGGAGCCGTTCGACCTGCAAATCGTAGGAGCAAAAGGCGGGTTTTTCTTGCTCAATAATGGAGCGGACTAAGGTTTCATCAATTGGGTAATCTCCTTCTGGACGTAAACAAATTGAAAAGTGAAAAGGCCGACTGCCGCCCAGGGTGGCATCTTGACCAATGTGGGCGACGCCTAGCACAAAGCCCTGGCTAAAGTTTTCGGTAATGCTGATGTGTTTGCTCGCCTCATCCCGCAGATGTTCGTCCAGCGGCAAGCCCGTCGCTAAATGCAGGAAAAAGCGCAGACCACGCCGAGTGCCGCGCCAGCGATAGATTTGCATAGCGTGGCGGATGAGAAACCGTTGGCGCTCTATGGAAATCGGAGCTTGGAACGACCAGCCGACCCAGTGAGACAGAAAAGGCAAAAAAGCCGTCGGTGCAGTGAGCGGATCAAGATGCGCCCACATGGTTTCCAGGGTGTTCACCGACGGCTCAAACGTTTCCTCAAACAGCTTGAGAAAACGACCCACAAAATCAATATCGCGGTACAAATCGGGCAGGAAATTCAGGTACAGACTGCGAGGCCGAATGTGAAGCTGAAACGGTCGCGTTTCTCGCTGGGGCTGTCCCGCTTCCCCATCCCGAAGGGTTAATGTGAGCTGTCCTTGGTAGTCTAACTTGAGCGGCACCTGCTGACCAGAGTAAGACTGCTCAAAAAAGTCAGTTGCGATCGCAAAATATAGAACCGCATCCAGTTGATGATCCGGCGGCAGTTCTGATCCTTCAACTCCACCAATCCGGCACCACTCGGCGGGAAAATCGCCATTCACCTGCAAGTTGATCTGAAGTGGATTGGCTCCATAGTTTTGCACCTGGACAATTAGTTCGCTTGGCTCTCCTGGACGAATCAGCAAGCTGAGTGGATGCGCCAGATCTGGCGCTTGGAAAAACGTATCGTCTGCCAGTGCCACCGCCAATTCAGACGACGGCACCGCATCTGGCACCTGCATCGGCGTCAGCAATAGGCGATAGGTTTGACCGGAGCGAGCTTGTGTCATCCAGGTACCCTTAACTAACCTTTAACTAATCAGACTAATGGTGTGGGTTGAGCGCAGTTGATTATCGGCCCACGAGCAAATCAGCCCCAAGCTGCCGGGCCGCACGATATTATCCGGCGCAGGCGAGCGTCGCCACTGATCCTGATGCCGCCGGAACTCAAACAGCAGCACGGCTCCCAAGTAGCGCACCCCAGCAGTGCCCTGAATCAGAGAAATAATGTCCGAAGGGTAAACGGGTGCCCCAAACGGCCAGCCGTTGCCGTCTCGTCCCCCCGTCAGCGGATTCAAAAACCGATAGAGCGACACCTGAATCTGCTGCAAAATCGCCTGCTGCGCCTGGGGATTGGCATATTCCGGGTCGATGCCTACCTCTGTTTGCACCCCTACTCCGACATATTCCGGCTCCTTGAGCTGCACCTCAATCCCCAACAGTCGCCGCTCGTTCAGATACCCCTCAATCTGCTGGCGCAACTGCGGCGTCATCAAAAACTGATCGGGCGGAATGCCCACGCCCCGCTCGATCCCCATAATGTTGGTCTGCGGCACCACATAGACATCCACCACACCTGGTTTAGGACTCTGCTTGGGACAGCGACAGCGAGCCACCGCGCCCTGCCCCCCCTGGAGCGTCAGCGCCTCAAAATCCTCTGGTGTCACCGCGCGATCGCGAGTTCGCAACATCCGGGGCACGCGCAGCACGGCATCTTCCAGCGATTCGGCATCGGCTCCGTTGCGGGCCGGAGTGTGGTTGGTCACTGCCGACACGTAGGGCACCGCTGATTTCACGATCCGCAAACTGTGGCTCTGGACATTGCCCTTGCGTCCACCGCCTGTCCGGTAGCGAGACATGCGCAGAATGGCTCCGCGTGGAGGTGCCGCACCATACTGGCGCTCCATCAAAGTTGCGATCGCACTTCCTTGCGCTCTTAAAGACGACATCTGATTCAGCGGCGAGCCTTGATCCATCTGGGTAATCGCCCGAATCTGGGTTTGCTCCTTCAACTGGCTCGGCTCTCGAATTAGTGGCCCAAACTGCAGTTCTCCCGTCAAGGAATCTAGCGTATAGTGGCGATCCTCTGGCCCTGAATCAGCAAAATCGTTCACCTCTGCCCAAATCTGTGGCAGCCCGTCCGGTGGCGTCACGATCAGATGTTCCCCCTCCCGACGCGGCAGAATCGGCGCTCCCTGAATCTGGAATTTCTGCCCTGCTAGCCCGTTACTCTCACCCAGCAGCTCATCCCGAACCACCGTACACTGACTGGCATCAATCGTGCCGCCAATCGAGCGCACCGACACCCGCAGCAAGCGCGGCGAACTACTGTACCCCGTCTGATTCTGATTTGCTTGCGGTGGCGTATACACACAGCGCACCCAGCGGCCCTGATAGGTGGCGAACGACGTGACTGGAAACTGCTGCGGCAGGTGCAGCACCACCTCTGCTTCCTGCACAGGCGTTGTCCCGTCACCGATCTCATGGAAGCTAAATCCCTTCGTATGGTCATCCGCTTCCCGCAGCAAAATCGGCACCCAGCGTCCCCCGTCCCAGGCCTCCCAGCGGCGGGGCGGACGGTCGGGATTAATACCCGTGGAGGTAGCCGCTTCCCCAGACAGCGCTAGCGCCAACACATTCCCCTCAATTGGCTGATCGGGATCAAACACAATATATAGACAGTTTCCTGGCTGCGGGCGCTCACTGAAAATCATCTGCTCTCGCCCCGACCAGGTGCCATCGGACTGGCGCGACCACAGGTTAGCAAAGCGATCGCGCAAAATCGTTGGCTGCGTCTCCAGTAGTTCCGACGTCAGCAGGTGATTGATTTCCGGTAGCCCAATCGTCAGTGTTCGCTCGGTGCTGAAGATAATTGCCTCTTCGGTTTCCGTCCGCTCGGTTGCCACTTCCACGCCTACCGGAATCTGATACACCGTCGGTAGGCTAGCGGTTAAGTAAAACGTTGCTTCGGTAAACGCGGGCGCAGGTGGCTGGAGCCGAACCCCCAACAGTTCTAAAAAAACCACATAGTTGCGGCGCGGAATCTGGTTGAACCGCATCAGCATCTGGTCAGTCAACCAGGCAAACAGCTCAATCATTGTTACGCCTGGGTCGCCCGGATTATAGTTTGTCCATTCGGGACAGTAACGCGGAATCCGTAGAATGCACTCTTCGACCAGGTCTTTAAAGGCGCGGTCGTCGAGGTCGGATTTGGGCAGATTGGGCAGGAAGTCGAAGTCCATGTTGGGTGAGGAGTGAGGAGGAAGGCGAGAGCGATTATCTTAAAAGTCAAGTCGAAAGGAGGTCAATTACGTCATAGCAGCCTCCGGTGGTTGCCAGTGCGTGCCGTGCTTGAGCATGGCATTGAGGATCGTCAGCAGCTTGTGCATAGCGGCAATGCGGGCGACTTTGGCTAACTTGCCACGCTGTTGCAGCCGCTCATAAAAGGCTTTGATGACAGGGTTGTAACGAACTGCAACTAGAGTGGCCATGTAGAGCATCTGCCGAACGGGTTTGCGGCCACCAAAGATCGAGCGCTGCCCTCGCTTTTGCCCACTATCGCGATTGAGCGGAGCCACCCCAACGAGAGCGGCAATTTGACGGTGTGAGAGCGTTCCTAGCTCCGGCAGCAGAGCCAACAGGGTGTTGGCAACCACCTGACCGACACCTGGAACAGAGGTCAGTTGAGCCTGGTGCTGCTGCCACTGTTGGTTGTGTTCCACTTGCTCATCAATCGCTTGGTCAAGGTCGCTGATGCGGTCTTTGAGCCAGTCGATATGGGCTTGAACGTCTTCCTGAGCGGGACCTCGCAGTCCAGCTAAACGGTTGCGCTCCATGGTGAGCATCTCCACTAATTGGCGGCGACGGGTCACCGCATCCTGTAACTGTTGGTGAGCCTCACTGGCCAACGGTCGTAGCGGAGGCTGCATCGCTTCGCCAAACCAGGCGAGGATCGCCGCATCGATTCGGTCGGTCTTAGCCAGTTGATTGGCAGCTCTGGCAAATATCAAATGTCAAGCTTTTGGCGTGACGCGACAGCTAGATAGGCGAATCCGTCAGTTGAACCGTTGCCGATGAATAACGGAATGAATAATCGATCATAGCTGTCACGACAGCTATGATCGCTGACCAAATGAGGATTAAGCCTGAGATGAAGCGTGAGCGGAGCGCGTCGCGGCCGACCGTTTGCGATAGCTATCGGCCTGCATTTCAACAATCAGAGCATGATGAACCAGCCGGTCGACAGCGGCAACGGTCATCATGGTGTCGGCAAAGACAGCGTCCCACTGACTGAAGGGCTGGTTCGCGGTAATGAGCAGACTACGCCGCTCATAGCGATGAGCAATCAACTCAAAGAGGACAGAAGTTTCGGCTTCTGACTTTTTGACATAGCCGAGATCATCAATCACCAGCAAGTCAAAGCGGTCGAGTTTCTTGAGCAAAGCGGGCAGTTGCAGTTGTAATTTAGCCTGCTGCAACTGCTGAACCAAGGTGGTTGCGGCAAAGAACTTAGCCCGCTTGCCCAGTTCCACAATGGCGCGAGCGATCGCAGTTGCTAGATGGGTTTTACCCACGCCAGAGGGGCCAAAGATCAAACAGTTTTCGGCTCGCTCCAACCAGCGGGTGTCGGTGGTCAGTTGCATCAAAGGAGCCGGATTGAGCTGGGGAAGATGGTCCCACTCAAAGTTGGAAACCGTTTTGGCCGGGGGCAGTTGGGCCTCTTGTAGGGCGCGTTGGAGGCGCAGGCTCCAGCGCCGCTCCACCTCCAATTCGCACAGTGCCAGCAAGAATTGAGCGTAAGACCACTGGTCTTGCATGGCTTGATGTTCGAGGCTTTCCCAATGCTGGAGCATGTGAGAAAGCCGCAGTTGTTTGAGGTGCAGACTCAGGCTCTGGTAAGGACTGATCGGTGGCGTCGGCTCGGAGGAGTTGGTCATAGTCTTGGAGGTTATGTTGTTGCACCTGGATGTTCGGCAGGACGGACTCGCTCAGGAGTTGAAAGTGTTGACGCAGCGCGCTCAGCGTTACTGTGCCAGCGGCTAATTGCGCGTCTAGATACTGAGCCACTGCCGCTTCTCGGTTTTGCGTGGCCGCAATGTAGAGTGCTTCAACCATTAACCGAGCGGCAGAATCGCGGTCAAAAGACGTCTCCAGTTGGTGCCATAGAGAGCGATAGTGGTCATTGGGCAATAAGTCGTGCTGCCATGTGCAGTAGAGGAAGGCGCGGGGTTTGCGCCTGAGACCTTCGATAACATGGCGATAGTTGACGCACCGGGCGCGCCGTTTATCGTTGGCCGTCACGCGCACCCGTGGCAGTTCCACCACCAACTGGCGCTCCAGGTAGCCACAGATGCGGTCATGATACAGATGCAGTTCGAGCTGACGACCAATTAACCGGGAGGGCACCGTGTAGAGGATGCAGCGCACGTCAATGGTGCTGCGCGTGCTCACGCGGGCGGTGAGGACTTCATAATCAGCCACCCGATGATTGGGCAGGGGCTGTAAATGCTTCTGCTCTTCGGTAAACTTGGCTTGGTGCTGCTGATTGAGCTTATCAACCGAAGCCGCAATGAACGCTTGATAGGCGGCCACATTCTCAAAGTCATGGCTGCCCCGCAGATACAACGCTTGGGTGATGCGGTTTTTCAGATGGCCATGCGGAGACTCAATCGCGCCATTCTCGTGAGCAATCCCTTTGTTATTGCGCGTCGGTTCTAGACGGTAGTGGTGGCACAGGTCATCATACAGGCGAGTCAACGGTTTGCGACCTGTGCCACCGGTATTGCGATAGGCGGCGCTCAGGCTATCGGTGCGATGCTCCTTGGGGGCTCCACCACTGGCAAACAGCGCATTCTGCAACCCTTCCGATAAAGCGATAAAGCTCTCGCCCCCTTGAATCACTTGGGCATAGCGCCAACCGCTATAGGCCAAGCGGTAGTGGTAGAGCAGATGCTCAAACGGTTGACCGTTAATCGTAATCTCAACGCCTTTGAGTTCCGTGAAGTCGGAGATGCCCATCACCCCAGGCTCGTGGCGTAGTTCAAACATCACTTCCGGTGCTTCACCATACAATGCTTTCCACGTTTTCACTCGCCGTTGCAGGGTGCGCAGCACTTGCGGATATTGACCGGGATAGCGCTCTTGTAAGTACTCGAACAACGTCATTGGCTTCAGTCTTGGCTCACGCCGCAACATCGGTTCCAACTCGTCTTCCCATACCCCAGCTAACGGGTCGGCGCTGGTGCGCCAATCCCGCAAGCGACCTCGATTGGGTTGATGCGTCCCTGCTTCAATTCGTTGACCGGTTCGGTCTGAAAAGTCGGCAATCGCAGCTGCATCACTCTGCGTTAGGCCGAGCTCTCGCGCTTTCTTATACACTTTGATTTGATAACTTTGAATAGTTTGTTTGGGCACTGGTGGCTTCCCCACATTCTTGGGAGATGCCTCTAGTGTCTTTTTCTATGACGACAACTGGAACAGGTGATAAAAAATGGTGCTCTCTACCCGGCTGTGTAACTGTCGTCGGCAGGTCTCACCCGCCTATGTCATTGTCGTCTAATAGGCAAAGTTGCGAGCTTGCTTGGCGTTGATCACCGCTAGTGCATAGCCCTGCTGCTGTGCTGCAAGCGCGATGTGTCGCTCATAGCCACCTGTGGCTTCAACGATGATGCGACCCACCTGCGACGGCTTGGCCAACCGACGGGTTAAATCCTCAATTCCCTCACTGCTGTTGCTCACTCGGAAGTTCTCTCCAGACGGTCTAACATAAACATCCAGCCACCGTTTACACACATCAATGCCGACCCACTGCTTGACGGCTGATGACCTTGAGTCGGTTGATTGCGCGCACATAGTACTCTCCTTGTAGCGAATTCTAGATGGACGATACACACAACTCAGCCTTGCGTCATTCGGGATCTCTTTGTCCCTGCCGATGATCCGAGTTTGGGGTATCAAGTTGAGAGGCGACCCTGGCTCTCGCACGATGTCTCGCATCTCAGGAGGGTCGGTCTACCTCTCTTCTCTCAACATACAAGGAGTGGGAGGGTGGATGGGTGAGGGGGTAGATGGGTGGGAGACTAAGGGAGAGGGGGGTATATGGGTGGGAAGGTAGATGGGTAGGAGTTGTGTAGGGTGTGTTAGGCGTTAGCCGTAACGCACCAGACTTCTTAAGCCTCACTCCTCTCGCCTTACTCCTCACCCCTTCACTCAGGAGACATGAGATAAAAGGGGTAAACAATGCTGCGGCGGACAGGGTTGTTTTTGGGGTGGTACTGGATGATGATGTCCACGCGACCGCGTAGCGGATCGGGTTCGGTGGTGATTTGGTCAAGGATGATGCGCGGTTCCCATTTTTCGAGAGCTTCTTGGACGTGGAGCCTTACTAGCAGCAGGGTTTCGGTGCTCATGGGCATGAAGGTGAGTTCGGACAGCCGACAGCCGAAGTCGGGCCGATAAACTCGTTCGCCAATCCGCGTTCGCAGAATAATCTGAATCGATTCTTCGATATTTGTGCGACCTGCGCTGAGCTGTAAATCACCCTGGACGCTTATCCGCATGGGGAAACACCAGCCACGCCCCAGATGGGCATCGGGTTGTGTAGACTCGGCAAAATTCGGCATTGCTGACGGCCACCTATACCACTGACTGCCGCCAGCTTAGCCATCTGGTTTCTGGGTTCCTATTCGCCAAAAGTCGAATACGGAGGTGAGGGTAATCACCCTTGGTTGGTGCAAGATGTGAGCATACTAATTTTGAACCGTCTGTTTTTGATAGATGGTCGGAATGGCTATTGTTAGCAACATCATCAGGTTGGCGAGCCAGAACAGCACGATGCTGGTAAAGCCAAGCAACTCTAAATGGGAGAGCGAGAGCTGGTTGAAGCCATCAAATAACTGCCACAGTCGAAACGCGGTATAGCAAAAGCCGATGGGCACGACGACGCTAGCAACGAGCCAGCGGCTGAACGTTGACTCTGAGAGGAGCTGTACGACTACGACTAGAACATAGCTACTCCAGAATGACAAAGCGGCAGGTTGCTGCCGAGCTTGAATCCACAAGGCCAGTGGGACTAAAACTCCCAAAACCGACGCCAGCTTGACCCAAGCTTTCAGAAATGCCCCCTGTTTGTCGTTGAAGCCAATTTCGGCGGAAAAGGGCAGCCGTTGCGTTTTAACGCCGTAGCCATAACCAATGGCGATGCTAGTTGAGATCGCAATAAATAGCGCTATCACCAGTCCGTTATCTATTGCCATGACTGCCTCCTGATTCAACATCGATAAAAAAGGAAGTGCGATCGCACTTGCCTCTAATTTCTACTTTGAATGATGGAAGCTGGTCTTGGAGCATGAATGAACGAAATCAGCGTTTGATCTTGGGATGCGATGATTATCCTGAAACACTACATTCGCGCCCACCAAATGGATGTCACCAACCGCTGGAAGCATTTTCTAGACGATGAACGCTACCGTCAGCTCTTCCAGCACCCAAAACTCTGGGACTATTCCGAACGTATCTTCGGGCACTTCGCCGGAACAGAAGCATTGAAGTTTTAAGTTCTAGCCATTCAATCGAGAACAGTTGACATCTGCTGTGTCAGCTATATTTGAAACATCCCAATCACTTGTTTTGAATGCCAACTCTGTTAATAGTCGGCCCCTATCGCTTCTTCTGTTACGCGGGCGACCGTGATGAACTCTTTAACGATTGAACTGCTCGAAATACCTCAAATTCAAAGCGTGACGATTACAGAGGACACGCTATCTGCCGATTTGTCTGATGGGCGTACGATATCTGTTCCACTAGCATGGTATCCACGTCTTCTGCATGGTTCCGTGGAAGAACGCAGCCAATGGCGTTTGATTGGCAACGGTGAAGGCATTCACTGGGCAGAACTCGACGAAGATATCAGCATCAAAAATCTTATTCTTGGACAACTATCAGGAGAAAGTCAAAAATCATTTCAACGATGGCTAGAAAATCGCGCAGCAATGACTTAATCGTGCTTGAGTAAAAGTATCAGAAATCAGGAAGCTTGATTTATGAGTCTCATTTTGGAACGCGAAACACCACCGCTGCGTGAGGATGAAACCGGAGCCATTCGAGTCGGAACTTCCAGAGTGCTGCTGGAGACTGTCGTGCGAGCGTTTCAGGATGGTGCATCACCTGAATCGATTGTTCATCGGTACTCAACTCTTTCTTTAGCAGATGTTTATAACACTATTGGTTATTATCTGCGACATCAGGATTCTGTCGAAGTGTATTTAAACCAGAGAGAACAGATGGCTGAAGCAGTGCAGCAACGTCTATCTAGTATTCAGCCAGATTTAACGTCGATCCGTGCTCGTCTACTCTCTCGGCAAAAACAGCAGTAGGGGTATGCTGAAATTGTTGAGCGATGAGAACTTCAATGGTGATATCGTTCGAGGATTGTTTCTGCGCCAACCTGATCTAGATCTATTGCGAGTTCAAGATGTTGGTTTGCGAAAAATCGATGATCCGGCAATTTTAGCTTGGGCAGCAGACAACGAGCGTATTCTTCTGACACATGACCGAGCAACAATGCCAGATTTTGCCTACAACCGTTTGGTTGGAGGGGAGGCAATGGCAGGGATGTTTGTCGTCAATGATCGAATGCCAATTCGACAGGCAATAGATGAATTGCTGCTGCTAATCGACTGTAGTGAGCAGGCAGAGTGGCAGGGGATTGTACTGTATCTACCGCTATAACAGTTCAAGCTCTAATCACGACTGACCGCAAGTGTCATGCTCGCTCGAACTGATAGCCAAATTCGGCGATATCTTTGGCGTACCAGTTGCGGACGATTTCTACTGCTTCGTCGGAATAGTAGGCGCTGTAGTGCTTGTGCTGGGAGGCGTTGACGTGGGGGAGTTTGGCCTTGGTGCCGATCCGTTGGGCAATCACATCAAAGTCTTCATTTAAGCGCTCGAAGCGACCAATGAAATCCACGTCGATTTGGTCGTTCTCATTGACGAGCCAGTCTACCTGGGGCAGAAACATCTTGGGCTTGTCGTAATACTGCGGATCTTGCTCAACCAGGGTACGCTTGAGCCAATTCTCAAAGCTGACGTTCTCTTCTCCTAAGCCCGTTTGGTTATTGCGCATCCGGTAATGGTAAAGCGACACAACCCGCCCCCAGGGATTACGGACGATGGTGAACTTAAACGCTTTCTGCCAGCGGTCTTCGCTGATTTCGGCCTTCAGTTCCTGTACGGTGCGATGGCGTTGGGGGAGACGGATGGCGCGTTCGATGCTGGTGCCACCGTTTTTGTTGATATGAACAAAGATGTAATCGACTGAGGCTGGATCAGATTTGAGATGCCAGTAAAACTCGCGGGCCCGATCTTTCAATGCAACCGGAATCAACTGTTTGAGTTGCGCCATCATGAGCGTCCTACGTGAGATGAGTGAACTGCTAACAGCTTTAGAGTGCCCAATATGCTAATCAAAATCAATCAAAAGGTCAAAAATGATTAGTATGCACTTTATCAATATTTTTATTTGATACGGTATAACTGAAACCTAGCCATAGAAATTAATTCATCATAAGTGATAATTGATGCATCTCTTGTCCTTCGCAAATTTTGTCTTTCCTCAGGAGGAAAGTCGCTGCTATGCCCAATTACTAGATACTTTCTTGGATGTTTAACTCTGATGCCTTTTGTCTCAAAAAGCCATTTCTGATTGATTTCTTGAGAGCACCATTGTTCATATTCATCAATTTGCGCTAATGCATGATCAACCTCGAACGATGGATGTGAACGTATATTATTTCCAACCAAAGGTCTAGATTGGAGTTTAGGTAGCTTGAAATCTAAAATATTTGCATATCCATCGCTATCAGTAGGCATAAAATCTGGCTTGAGGTTAGGTTTTCCGTTAGGATACTGCCACTTAAGCAAAATCTGTGGGTTGATTTCACGCACACCAAGCCCAAGCTGTAATATTTCTGGATTCTTTTCGATGAATTTTGTTAGTTGTGTTTCACTATTGCTTGTATCACCAACAAGTTCAATAAATTGATTGAGTTTTCCATGAAGTTCTATGTCATACTTAGGCAAAGTACAAGCTAATATGAGATCAGCTAGCTTCTCTGGTCTAGTAGGATAAACCCAGTACCCATTTTCTAAAGGCCATGCTTCCAAAAAATCAACACGCCTTACTTCAACACTCCGGACAGATTTAGGAGACTATCGCCCCGTAATCAAGCAGCTTTTGGTAATTAGGATGGGATTTAATTAAAGTCGGCTCCAAGTCAAACTGGTCAATAAATCGGTCTAAAAGATGTTGGTTGAGGGCCAGTCGTTTGAAAGAGGCGAGCGAGAAGCTCAGCGAATCATCGTCTTTCTGGTTGTTTTGCAACGCGACTTTAGCCAGGTTCAGTGCCATCAAACTGGCATTGACATGGGTGTCTATCGCTTCGGCAGAGCGAGCTTGACAGTCCACTAACCCGGTAAACTGACGAGCATCACGGAAAATAAATTCAATCTGAAATCGGGCCGTGTAGCACCGGTAAAGGAGGAACGGGTCAATGTTGAGGTCGGTAGAAAACAGCACGACATAACTGCGGCGACCCCGATGCTCTTTGAGCAGATAGGCCAACCGGATGTTGCGCTTGAGGCTGACCGACCAAACGATGGCGGTATAAAGATAAACTCCATCGTCCAAGCGTTTGACCAACTGAAATCGTCGGTGGTCTTGCAGGTTGACCTTGCCGTCAAAGCGTCGAGGAGCACCTCGCCCTTGGTATGGCCCCTCATAGAGGAACTTGAGGTTGGCATCACAGCGCAGTTTGCCAATCGCATGAAACCCGAGTTGCACCACGCCAGTGACCCACTTGTACTTGCTGTAAAACCCGTCGGCGACAATGTAGCGAATCCAAGTGGGGAAGAACGTCAGGCAGTAGGCCAGATGCCCCAGATAGAAGTCAATCCGGTTGCCCTTCGCGCCCTTTCCCTGTTTCGAAGACGCTCTCAAATGAGGTAAGTCTGCCTCGGTTTGCTGGGCAGACAGCGTGTACCCTGTATTCTGCTCCAGATCGACAATCGCCACCACTGACAGTTCTAAGCCCCGTTCTGGACGCTGGGTTTTACCGTTGTAGAACTGGTCTAGACCGTAGGTGTGCCGTCCACTTTTTTCCATAAAGGTGCAATCGACCACTGCGACCTGAACCGCCTCGTCTCGTCTTAATGGTTCTATCAGTGCTTGATTGAGTCCTTCGAAGCCAATACCCCGTTCGAAGTGTCGACGGTAACTTCGCTCGCTTAAGTCACTGTAACGACTGAGGTTGGCGTAGTTCACCTTGCCACAGACCACGAAAATTGTGGTCATCAAGGTCAACAAAAACTGTTGTTGGGGTTTACCAAATGGCCTGCTGTCTCCAGCAAACCGGTTAGAATCCGATTGAGGCTATCCATTGGTGCGACATGTTAGGTACATTCGCACTCTACACGGTGGATAGCTTTCTTCGCACTCTCCCAAAAACTGTCCGGACTGTTGTTACTTTTAGATTTCCTAATTCATCTGTCCAGAAAAAAGTAGAGTTGGAAATATAAAAAGGGTTCTCCGCTGTCCTAAAATCGGGTATACCCTCAAATACAGCGCTTTCATTCTCGTGAAAAAACTTGTATGAATAGTCACATAGTCTATCAATCGAATTGCCCAAGAAGAAATTTATATTTTCTACTCTGTTATCAAGATCCCAAAATCTGTCTAATTTTGGAATACCTTTTGGAATGGTTCTATATGGGAGATGAGAAATACTGATGTCTAAGAAGTCAAGCAGATTATCATGGAAATCAGCCGTCACGGTAAAATAAGCGCTTTCTGGTTGATTTGGCCCAATATATTCAACAGTTAGATAACCTCTTAGTAAACCGAAACGAATTTTCTTAGGAAAAGGAAAGGCTGGATTCAGGATAGATCTAAGACTAGGATTCTCTTGTAGAGAGTTGTGGATTTTTCTAAAAGTAAGATTATTTAATCGACTGGTTTTTTCGCATAAGCGTCTAATAAACTCTTCATCCATATGCTGTAAGAAATAAAATTAAATAGAATCAAGCCTTGATGATCATACTAAACAAACTTCTAGTAACGCCACTGATTGGCACGAATATTGTCCTGAGCAAGGCGGGCCGTTTCTTCGATGCGCTTGGCGCGAGTTGCCGGACGTTTGGCATTGGCAATCCACTCTAGAATGCCGCGTTTAGCTGAGCGAGGAAACGCTTCAAAGTTTTGGCGTGCGGCATCATAGGTGGCAAACGCCGCGTCTAGATCATCTGGAATGACAAGTGCTTCAATCTCATCCAGCGCAGACCACGATCCGTCTTGTTTCGCGGCTTCAACATCCCCGCAGGCGTCATTTGCTCAGCCTCCAGCAGTTTTTCTACCCGCTCTTTGTTCAACTTTGACCAGCCGCTACCCGGTTTGCGCGGCGCGAGCCACAGCATTGTGCGATCGCAATCTAGCTTACGCGGTAGACTATCGATCCAGCCGAAGCAAAGCGCTTCTTCAACCACGTCATCGTAGGACACATATTTCTCGCCACAGTGTTTCTTGAACGTGACCACCCAGAGACCGTCCACGCGATCATAGTTTGCCACGAACCAAGCGCGTAGTTCTTGGCGATGCTCGATTTGGATGCGATCGCAGTTGTCAGTCATGCCGATTAACTAGCAAATAAGAACCATAACCACCAATAGATCCAAGCTATATAGTGGGCGACCACAATGATCCAAAACGCTAATTGATAGGATTTCTTTTTATTCTTGTGCCGAAAGCAGCGCTGAGCGGCAAACCCACCAATCCACCCACCTAGAATTTCGTAGGAATGCAAAGTTTTTTCTGCGATTCGACGCTGGTTGGTTTTGGCTCGCCGCTTATCATTTGCATAAATATAAAAGGCTGCAACGCTCATTACAGGGTACAGAACTAGCGGGAGCGGATTAGCTGTCGTAATTAAAAGGATGACTGAACTAACTATTGGAAAAATTGAAAGTAGAGATACTTCGAGGATTGGGAAAGGAGCTTTCTGTAAGACATAAGCCCCACTGCCTTGATTTGAGCTTTTGTTTGCAGCGGACTCAGTTTGCTTACGTCGGGCACCTGCGATGAAAGCATTACAAGCTCGCGTTTTGCCATCTTGCGTTGTGACGTAGTAATAAATAGTGTCGCCTTCTTGGGGCCGACGAGTTGCGTCTTTTAGCTCATAGATATGCAGAAAAATATCTTCGCCGCCATTTTTAGGGCGAATAAATCCAAAGCCTTTTTCGTCTTTCCAGGTGATGAGAATGCCTTGATTCAGGACAGGTTTCATAGCGTAGCGGCTGATTAATAGCTCAGATTAGATTGCCCAAATTCAGACAGTACTACAAAATTTGCGTCTCTAACTTGTGCTGTTAGGAAACTCCCTCTTTGGACGAAGAGAGTTTCTTTCAAGTTATGGATGGGTGGAACGCTGAGAATCGGCACATTGAAAGAACAAGTTCCATCGTTGTTATTTCCCTATACTGTTTTGTCTGAATCCGCTTTGTCTGAATCTGCGATCGCAAATACTTCTGGCGCTGCCAACTTGCAAAATGTGCCCTATGCGCCAACCCTGCCTGCAACGCAGTCCGCTGTGATGAATACGGCCTATCGGCGTCGCCGCTGGATGCCAGAGCAGGTACTGTTTACTCCAGCAGCACTGGATGAGGCTTGGGGACAGCAAATTTTAGAACGAGTAGAGACGCTAGGCTTACCTGTGCAGAAGCTGGAGCAGAATCGAATTACGGGTTTGCGGGGCGAAACAGAGCGCGAGACATATGCAAATGCCAAGCGAACGCTAGCGGTTGTTACGGCTCCTGCTAGCCAGCTCAAACTCAGTCCCATTCCGCCCTCTGCCGATTGGCAGTTTCACCTAGCTCAGGGCTGTCCGGCTCACTGCCAATATTGCTATCTAGCTGGCAGCTTGCAGGGGCCACCCGTGATTCGGGTCTATGCCAACCTGCCGCAGGTTTTGGAGAACCTAAAGGATTACGAAGATCCCGAAAAGCCAATCACGACTTACGAAGTAAGCTGCTACACCGATCCGTTGGGCATTGAACATTTGACGGGCAGTTTGGCGGAATGCATTCGCTATTTTGGCACCCGCGATCGCGCCCGATTACGCTGGGTTTCCAAGTTCGATGCGATAGATGATCTGCTCAATCTCGACCATAACGGCCACACCCGCTGTCGGTTTAGCATTAATGCCCTACCGATTTCCCGCACGTTGGAGGGTGGAACGGCTTCAGTGGTAGAGCGACTGCAAGCAGCGCGTAAGCTAGCACTACCTACAAACCAAGGTGGCGGCGGCTATCCAATTGGCTTCGTGGTTGCACCCATCATGCCGATTGAAAACTGGCAAGACGAATACAGCCAGCTTCTGGACATGGCCGCTGCTGCACTCGATTTTGACTGCGACCTGACGTTCGAGCTGATTTCACACCGCTTCACTCCCGGCTCGAAAGGCGTTTTGCAGGAGTGGTATCCCAACAGCAAGCTGGATTTAGACGAATCCACCCGCACCGTCAAGCGCAACAAATTCGGCGGCACCAAGTATGTCTACGACAAAGACACGATGAAAGTTTTACGGTCGTTCTTTGAAACTGCGATCGCAAATCGTTTTCCCAAAGCCGAGATTTTGTACTGGACGTGAAGACACTCCATCTACCCCATCATCCATCCACCCAAATATGATTTCAACGATTCCTTCCCAAACACCCGTTATTCAAACTCCTCCGTTCGATGAGGCGGCGATTCAGCCTCAACTCGGCTTGGTCTGCATTACCACGTCTCCGGATGTGCGGTTTAAGACCTTGACCCGGAAGCGGCTGTTGACGATGAGTCCGGCCCAGCAGGTGGAGGCGCTGACGGTGCTGTATGACGAAAATCTGAGGCGGCTGCGGGGAGCGGTTGAATTTTGCGATCGCAACCAGATCCATCTGTATCGGATGATTTCCAATCTGTTTCCCTTCGCGGATACGGAGGTTGGTCAGCCCGTACTGGAATCACGTCAGGATCAGCTCCGAGAAATTGGCAAGCAGGCGCAGGCGCTGGAAATTCGGTTGGTGCTGCATCCCGACCAGTTTGTGGTGTTGAACTCTGATAAGCCTACGGTGATTCAGAACAGCGTCAAAATTTTGAGTACTCACGCGCAGGTGTTTGACCGGATGGGACTGCCGCAAACGCCTTGGGCGGCGATTAACATCCACGGCGGCAAGGGCGATCGGGCGGAGCGGCTGATTGCGTCCATTCATGAGTTACCGGATTCAGTTCGCTCTCGGCTGACGCTGGAAAATGACGAGTACACCTACAGTGCAACTGCGATCGCGCAAATTTGTCAGGCGGCTGGCGTGTCGATGGTGTTTGACGCTCACCATCACCTGGTACATGAGCAGCTTGATAGCTACGACGATGCCAGTGTAGGACAGGCTTTGGCATTAGCGCGTGACACCTGGCCTGATCCGGCTTGGCAACTGGTGCATATTTCGAACGGACGCGATTCACTCCACGACCCACGCCACAGTGATCTAATTTGGGATATGCCGCAATCGTTTCAGTTTGTGCCTTGGATTGAGGTAGAAGCAAAACAAAAGGAATTGGCAATTGAGCACCTGCGGCAGAATTGGCAACCTGCTCAGAACGCATCCTGAGTTTGCGCTCTGGGAAATCCTTTACAGCCCTTTTTGGTTCTTACCCTCTCACTCGGGATTGCTGATTTTAAGTATGAATTGTGATGTGGGAGCACCGCCCCCACATCACATTCACATCCAGATTAAGCAACGCCCTCACTCCTCTCACCTCACTTGTTCAAGTGCTAAAAGCGATTTGTCGCTGATCAACATCAAGTTTGAGTTAGAGACAATTGTGGGCGGTCAAGCAGTTGATAATACATAGCCTCGACTTGGCGAATGTTGTCGCTTAGGGTGTACCGCTCCAAGACGCGCTGACGGGCTTTCTGACCCAGCAGAGTCGTAATTTCAGGATGATCTTGCAGAACTGGAAACAGGGTATGGAGCTGAGACGTGACTCGCTGCGGATTCAGGATGATGCCTGCGCCATCTTCCAGCACTTCACCATCGGCTCCGACATCGGTCGCCAGACAGGCCGCTCCACAGGACATCGCTTCTAGTAACGAGAGGGATAGCCCTTCTACAAGTGACGGCAAAATAAACACATCTGCCGCCTGCAAAATCTCAATCCGCCGCTGTTCGTCGGCCACAAACCCCAGCCACACGATGCCATCTTCGGCACCATAGAGGGACATTAAAGAAGCGGCGAGAATGCCGTTGCCAACAATCACGAGTTTGCTGCCAGGACGCATCTCCGCCTGTCGCCAAGCCTTCAGCATCGCTTCCACATTTTTTTCGGGTGCCAAGCGTCCCTGGTAAACAAAAACGCGATCGGCATTGAGTTCGTGTTTGAGCGTAGAAGGGCCGGGCATATACTTCATTGGCTCCACGCCATTGGGAATCACCGCTACTTTCTCGATGGGGACTCCCAGTCGCACCAGCAGGTCTTGCTGAATTTTGGAAAACACAATTACGCGCTGATAGCGAGCCAAGAAGGGCGCATACACCTGATATGTCAGGTGCTGAGTTCCTGACGTCAAATTGCGACGCTTGTGATCAAACGGCGGATGAAAGGTCGCTACCAGAGGAATATTGAGTTCCTCACAGATTTCTGGCAGCAGAAAGTCCAGCGGAGAAAGCGTTAAGGAGGCGTGAACCAGATCCGGCTTCAGGTTTTTGAGAGACTGGGCTAAAACCTTACTAGATTTTAGGGATGGAATGGTATAAATCTGCGACTTGTAGAGAAATGGGATGGATACCTCATTGAACTCAGAATGCGACTGGGAATTATCGCTTTCCTGGGCAAAATGAAGAAAACTCACTTGATGTCCGCGTTCTAGCAAAGCATTGGTTATCTCTCGACCGTAGGTAACATTGCCGCAAAACGGGGATTTTTTACCGAGCCATGCAATGTGCATTCAGGGATCACTGTAGGATTGCTAAATATATTAGAGGAGGAACGACTCCTGCAAAAGGGATTAGTCGCTGCCCGCGGCCCACTCAAAACCGGGGAAACGTTTGTCCAAAGCGCTTCCCGGCATTTAATTTGAGTTTTTTATGACGACTCACTTACAAGGTAGAAGTCCTTGTATCGGAAATATACCAAGTTAGCAGTCCGCCTGTGAGCACGATGGTGGCTAATCCCAGCAAAACGGGTTCTAATCCCCAAAGGGTTTCGGCTACACCTGCCAGCGCGAGCGGCAGACTCAGCGCGATATTCACGGCATTATTTTGCAGGCCAAAGATTTTACCCCGCATTGCTTCCGGCGTTTCTTCCTGAATGGTGGTCTGCATGGGAATGCCAATAATGGCGGCGAAGGTGCCCAGGATGCCAATCAGAATCAGTGCAGGCCAGAGTCGTTCAGTGTAGTAGGCCAATCCACTTAATGATGCAGCCATGCCAATCGAACCGTAGAGGCTAAGCTGCGATCGCGAAAATTTCTGGCCGAACTGGCCAATAACACCTGCACCTACGGCCATACCTGCGCCCGCAGCGGCCAGCAGGAAACCAAATTGAGACGAGCTGATTTCCGGTATCACTTCCGCTAAGCGCACCGCCAATACCGCCAATGCCGCAAACACGGAGAACAGCAAAACGAGCTGAATAATCGCGTTACGCACCAGGGGTTGCTTGCCGAGATAGCGCAAGCCATCGCGAATATCGGCCCAAACGTGGGGTTGCTCTTGATCGCGGTGTTGAGCCTTCTCGCCTGTGTTGATCACAACTAAGATTAAACCTGCGATCGCATAGCTGCCGCCCACCAGCAGTTCTTTACCAATGCCGCTACCGCCATCCAGCTTATCCAGCCACAGATCGGCCACTTCTAACAGCGGTTCGCCAATGGCAAAACCGATGATCACTGACGCCATCATTGTCGTCGTATAGAGCGAATTGGCCGAGAGTAAATTCTGGCGCTTGACGATCAGGGGAATGGCCGACTGCTCAGCGGGGGCAAAAAACTGGGTCAGGGTGGATACCAAGAACGTAATCACCAGCATCAGGCAAAAACCGATGGGCAAACCTGCGATCGCACCCCAGTCCTGGGACAGCCACAGCAGGAACGGCAGTGCCAGCACGAGTACGCCTCGCACTAAGTTGGTGGCTACGAGTACCCCTTTCTTAGGCCAGCGGTCAACGTACACCCCCGCAATGGAGCCAAACAGCACGGCTGGAATCGTAAACGCAATCATAATCGCCGAAACCCAACCGCTAATCGTCTGGTCAGCGGCCTGGAATCGAGTGGAAATCAGCGCAATCATCAGCACCAGGTAAACCTTATCGGCTAATTGCGAGAAAACCTGGCCGCTCCAAAGGGCTAAAAAATTGCGATTTTTTAAGACAGCCAGAAAGCCACTGGATTCCGTTAAGTTGGTTACAACTTCCGAAGCCGGTTCTGTCGGGGGGGCTGAAGGGTGATGGCCGTTGCCGTCGTCTCTATTCTGAGCGACAGCTGGCTGCTGTTTTTTATGGGTAGGTTGAACCTCTGCAGTCGCTTTAGATTTGGCAGAAGCTGCCGCTGATACAGTCTTGGAATCTGGCGTGGCTGATTTTGAATGATCGGACTTGCTCGGCGATCGATTGGGGTTGGTATTTGAACGAGGGGATTGGGGCGGTGATGCAAAACGGCTGGGCGAGGATGGTTTGGTTGTTGAGAACGAATGATCAGAAAAGCGGTCGGATTCGAAGTCTGGCGACGAATCTAGCTCACCCCGCCGATTGGAGACTGCTCCACGGGTTGAACGGGTCTGTTTAGACTCTGAATCAAACAATTGCATCACCGAAATATAAATATGCGACAGATGAGTTAATGATTGCCTGCCAGCATGACCTGTAGACAGCGCCATGACTGACAATACTTTTTAGAAAATCAAATCATTGAAAGAAATTTATCCTCTTCCATGATTATGGGGGATTCACGGACTTTGTGACATAGGGTAAGAAACAAGTTTCAACGAGCGCAGCGGAACGAATCGGCTGCTCAAAGTGATACTGAGCGTATTTGCGCAAAAGCTGCTCCATTTTGAGCCAGTCTGGGCCGCGACAGCTAAAGCGATCGCGCAGTTCAGTTGCCACTGCCGCTAAAGAAACAGATTCGCTTAGCTCGGTTTGGGCCATTTCCTGCAAGATTTTGAGTTCGCGCGCATTGAGACGATAATCAACGTCGGCGAGCGGCTGAGCGTGATGCTCAGTTTGATACCGCCCTGTTTCTTCATTTGCGATCGCAGATGGCATGGCAGACGCTGTGGATCTGGTAACGGCTTGAGTGGCTGGGATGGATGTGCGATCGCGATGGGCCACTCTATTTGCCCCTACCGGATTACTTGCCCCTACCGGATTGCTTATGCCTTCTGCCTGCATGTGCTGATATCGCTCAGCTTCAAGCTGCTCCAAGGCAGGCAGACTCAATACGCCGCCCGCAGCGACGCTGAATCCCGTTTGCCAATCTGCAATATCGAAATTGGGCACAATCGGTTCCTGCGTCATGCAGCAGTCAAAAATCTGTGGCTCCACCCCAGCCATCAGCAGCAAGTGAAAAACGCCGTGTACCAAGTACACCAGGCTGGTTGCTGAAGAGGCCTGCTCAATCTGCTGCAAATAGCGTTGAAGCTGATCAAACAGGTCTTCTTGTGGCTGATCACTTAGCGCCTGATACAGCACCAGCTCAGCCAAGTACTGGCTGGCCGTCAGCTTGCACAAATCCTGACTTAACCCTGGATAGGAGGTCACCGTCTCAGCCTGAATGATTTTATCGAGGCTCTTACCTTTAACAATTAGAAGCTGATTGACTACAAAGAGCCCACTGCGGGCACTGAGGCGGGAATTGTGCTTGCGGGAGCCAGGTGCGATCGCACGCAGCAGCCCGTGTTCTAGTGTCAGTACCGTCAGCAATCGATCATACTCACCAAAGGGTATGCTTCTCAGATTGATACCAGTTGCTTTGTATGTTCGACTCATGAATAGATGGAGAGGGGCTTAACTTTTACTGTTACTGTTCCTCGCGTTCTTCTTTTACATTATCGCGCGAACGAATCAAGTCGGGGCCACGGGATGTGCCCAGTCGAGTGGCTCCGGCCAAAATTAAATCGGTGGCCTGCTGATAGGTGCGGATGCCGCCCGATGCTTTGATGCCAATGCGACCTTTCGTCAAATCGTGCAGAAAACGAACATCAGCAATGGTGGCCCCACCATACCAACCCGTGCTGGTCTTCAAAAAGCTGACGCCTGCGTCCAAGCACAATTCTGCGGCCAGCTGCTTCTCTGGAGGTGTCAATAGGGTCGTTTCCAAAATAGCCTTGACCACAACGCCCGTCGCATCACAGATTTCTGCAATTTCGCGATGCACTTTATCGGCTAGTCCGGCTTTCACCCAGCCTAAGTTAATCACCACATCCAGCTCGGCTGCGCCATACTCAACGGCTTCCTGCGCTTCATATAGCTTAGTAGCTGACGTTGAGGCCCCTAGCGGAAACCCAATGACGGTGCATACTTTAGGCGCTTTACCGTGCAATAGCGTGGCGGCCCGCTGGACGTGGGCGGGTAAGACGCACACGGCAGCAAACCGAAACCGCTCGCTTTCGGCGCAGCACTGCTCGACTTGCTCCGGCGTTGCTGTCGGAATCAGCAGGGCATGGTCAATAAATGGAGCAATATCGATTTCGGCAGCAGCACCAATAGCCATAATGATTTACACAGGTGAACTTACACGGATAAAAGACTTATTCTCACTTCTACCAAATATTTTCATGAAATTTAAACTTTTCTCATCTAAATCACGCTGAGGGTAGAATTCGTTCTGAGATCGCACCCCAAAAATCCGGGTTTTTCCTGAAGCAGATTTTACTCACTATCTGCTATGACCTGATTTATTCTTCTGATGTAGCATTTAATACGAATGCGAAAAACCGAAAATTTACATGCCAGAAAGCTATCTTAATTGAATAAATACTTCAAAATTCGGCAGGCTACCTAAGATGGTAGATAGAGAGATTCCCGGAATGGACGGCTAGAAGGTATGAAAAATAAAGAATATACGGCGGCAAGGCGGCATGATCCAGCCCATCAGGCAGAACAGCCAGATGTCGAGATTTTGGGTAAAACGGGTCAAACCGTCATCTATGTTTTCCCCAGTGGAAATGCTCAAGTTAAACGTGGTCAGGTTCCCAGTGAACATCGTGAGTCGCAGCCTAAGACAGAATCGCCGTCACCCGCTTCTTCAACTTCACCCGCCCAGTTAGCTATCCCTGCTCACACAACCCCCACTCAGATAGTACCCGTTCAGACAGTACCCATTCAGACAGCATCACTGGCTCAACCAGCTCCCGGCTCTCAATCACAGTTGAATTATCAAGTTCATCATCAACCTGAAAGTCAAACTCAAAGTCCTGCAAATGCCATTGAACAACTGGTGCAGGCGGGTTTACTGAGTGCTGTGCAGAAAGAGGTAGTGCAGTATGATCAAGCCGCAACCGGCATGGCGATCGAAGAAATCCTGGTCGCTCGCGGCTGGTTCGATGAGGCAACAATGGCGGCATTTTTGAATTAGTACTTGCCATCGTTAAGGGTTAGGACTCCAATGATTAAGGCTCAAGCCACTCAATTTGAGCCGCTTTTTCGGGTAGCTTAGCCTGTCGCTGCCCCTGCGATCGCGCATTGGCACATAGGAGCGATACCGGAGTACCCAGCCAGTCCGCTCGGGTCGCTCGGCCTGTAGTGCTCTTGAGCAAACCTTTGGGTAGTTCTTTGAGCAGCCAACGGCCCACACTATGTAGATATTCCTGCTGAGTTAAATCCCGCATCAGATCAACCTCGTGCAGTTCATGCAGATAGCGATTGGAGCGTCCATAGCGCCGCCATTGGCTCACTAGGTCAGACAAATTAGAGCGATGGCGATGGCGCACAACCGCATCTGGCTGGAATTCAATTCGCCAGTCTCCTGTTTGCAGCACCCGCCAGCATAGATCAGCGTCGCCACCCGTCGTTAAATAGGGCCGAAATAGCCCTGCTTGCTCGAATGCGGCCCGACGCACAGCTAGATTGGCCGTTTGACCATAGGGCAAAAATGAATGGGCCAGCGTATGCTTCTGCGACAGCGTTTCCTGCTGCTCAGCATGGTGCTCCAGCCAGGTTTGGCCCGGTAGGGCTTTAATTTCGCCTGCGACCAACCCAACTTGTGGATCGGCAAACGGCTGCACCATGCGCTCAACCCAATCGGGCTGAGGCCGACAGTCGGCATCGGTAAAAATTAGAATTTCACCCGCTGCGGCGCGGATGCCCGCATTGCGGGCGGCGTAAGAACTTTGAATATTAGGTTCGCTCAAAACGTGTAGCGTCCAGCCCAATTCCTGGAATTGGGATTGGGCAATTTTGAGCTGTTCCAAGGTGCGATCGCAACTGCCGTTATCGACCAGGCAATATTCAACCGCTGATTGCGGATAGGATTGAGATCGCAGCCCTGCTAGCAGATCGGGTAAATCCGCTTCTCCGTTGTAAATGGGAATGATGACGGAAGCCTGCACTTGAGTTAAAGCCGCATTTGAAACTGCCACGTTTGCTATCCTTCAGCCCATCTGTTCACATCTTCCATAGAGTGCCCATCTGCAACTGGTATTTTGATCCTTGCCCGAACGAATCATCTCATACTGGTTCTCACTTGACATCTTGCCAAACCAGTACCCCAACCCGCACTAGTGCTGTGTCAGGTTTGGATTGAGGGTTGAGGAGTCGCGCCTTGCGCGACTCCTCAACCCTGGGAACTATCAAAACAAAGCTGACAGACTACTAGATATAGCGTGTAATATCGAATGCGCATGATTAACCATGCCCAATAGAATGATTCATTGCTGTGACTATTGACCGAACTAACAGCGAAGCAGGTTACTTAGTGCGGGAGATAACGTTTTAGACGCTATTTGTCACGATAAGAGTGTTCGGTTGCTGCAAACAAGCGAATGACAAGGTTGTGGCAGTGTTCAGATTTTTCTATATCCTTCTTTTCGATCTTGAGACTGGTTGCACCTAGCTTGGACAAATGCTGGTGTTTTTCCATCAGGTTTGAGCAGAGAAGTTTGAGTGGAAAATTCTGAGTACTGACTGCATTACACATTGCTCGAAATGTCTAGTCATGAGCAGTTCAGGCCAACTAAACGACGCAGATTAGGAGACTACATATGAAACGCCTATTTATCGGAATACTTTCTGTACTTGCTGTACAGCAATCACAAATAGGTAATGAACGAGGGAGAATAGAATAAAGAGTTATCCTCACCGAAGTAAATCAGCCATGACCTCCCTGGAAGAATTTATCCAAAGTAATCCCTCTGCCCAAGAACTGAAACGCGCCTTGGCCGTGCAACTGCACCAGAGAGGTCAAAGCTATCGGGCGATCCGAGATATCCTACAGGTTTCTCTGGGATTTATTAGTGCGAGTCACCAGCGCTATGAAGAGCGAGGAGTCGAGGGACTGAAATCCCACTACTGGGGCACCCAAGGCTATTTAAGCGCCGAGCAGAAACAGGACATCTTTGAGTGGTTGCAGCAGAAAAACTGGTGGACACTAGAGGAGCTTGTTGAGCAGATTGAAGAGCGCTATGGAGTGCTCTATCGCTCAGCCCAAAGCTATACCCAACTGCTCAAAGACGCAGGGTTTAGCTGGAAGAAATCCCACTCGGTGCATCCGGGCCAAGAGGAGGCCAAAGTCGAGGCAAAAAAGCCGAGATTCAACAGTTGCTGGTCCAGTGGCGAGCCGAGATTGCCAGTGGGCAGGTGCGAGTGATGTTTCTCGATGAGTGCCATCTGCTCTGGGGAGACCTCCGTGGATATGGATGGAGTCGGCGCAATCAGCGAGTGGACATCCCCATTGCCTCCATTCGAGAGCGGCAGACCTACTATGGAGCCTTGGACTATTTGAGCAAGAGCTTTGTTATTCATGAGTATGAGGCAGGCAATCAGCACAATACCGTGGCCTTTCTGAAGTATCTTCAATCTCAGTATGATGAGTCCACTCGCTTTTTCATCATCTGGGATGGAGCCAGCTACCACCGTTCCAAGGTGGTTCGCAACTACCTGAGTCAACAGAATCATGGTACTCGAGAGCAGCACTGGAAACTCACTTGCATTCAGCTTGCGCCTAATGCACCCGAGCAAAATCCGGTCGAAGATGTTTGGTTACAGGCCAAGCGATTTAGTCGTAAATTTGCCCGCTTGTGCCACTCCTTTCGCTCGGTCAAACTCCTCTTTTATCTGGCGACTCATCTGCAAACCTTCATCTTTGAGAAAGCCTTCATGTATGGTTACTGTTCATGTCCTGTTTGAGATTGCTGTAGCAGGTACTGCGACAGCAGTTAAAGCAGAACAGGATACCCAAGTTTATGGTGATCCATCTGATGGTGGCCCAGGTTATACCTATGACACCCCCAACGTAGATGATGCCAACACGGGTGACAACAACTACGAGATGGATTCTAATACGCCCAGCGTCTACGATGATTTCTCTCGTCGTGACGAGGCAAACGACATGTCTGGCTATCGCACCAGCCCGTTTGAGCTAACCTACCTTGCTTACAGCGGCTATCTGGAAGACCAGGGCATTGAAAGCTACAGCACGCTGCTGCAAAACATTGAACTTGGTGATACGGATGCAGAAGACCTGATTGCAGCAGGTGTCGAATCTGGCCGTCTCTCACCTATGGCAATGGAAGACGAAGGTTATGAAAACTCTGTTCGCTTCATGATGCAGCGACTGCAAGTTGAAAGCGAGTAGAGACTTAGTCTAACCAATCTCGTTGATCAAAACTCAGGGGGCAATCTTACCGTTCCAATCGGTGAGATTGTCCCCTAGTTTCATGATTTGATTTGTGTGAGCCAATCATCACTGTATTGGCATTAACTATTAAACTGCTACGATAAAAGGATCGTGTTTAAGGGTAAATTGGCATGACTCCAAAGGAACCCGTTTCAGCCGAGGTTGTACAACAGGTTGCTGAATACTTTAGTGTGTTGGGCGAACCCATGCGTTTACGGTTACTAAACCTGCTGCGCGATGGTGAAAAATGCGTACAAGAACTCGTTGAAGCCACTGAAACGAGTCAGGCTAATGTTTCAAAGCACTTGAAAGTGATGCTGCAAGCTGGCATCCTCAGCCGCCGAAGCGAAGGCACATCTGCCTACTACAGCGTTTCTGACGATTTGATTTTTGAACTGTGTAATCTGGTTTGCGATCGCTTAGCGACCCGCATTGAGCAACAGGCCCAGCACTTCCGCGCCTTTAGCCTGGCCAGCAAGCAGTAGACTAACCCCTATGATTCGTTGTTTGTGAGACGCTTGTCAGCAGGCGTCTCACAAATAATAAATTGGGTTCTTATAGGCGGACTTGATGTAATTGCCACACCCTAGAGCTGAAATTCCCGCTCAAAATCGCTGCGGGTCATCGGCTGTTCAACAATCAGACCTTCGCCACCGAGTACTTTTAGCGGTTGACCTTCTACCGAAATCCAGACGGGCGCATCGGCATCCAGCGCAGTCGCTGTGTAGAGAACTTGCCCTAATCGACCAGACATGGCTGCACTGCCACCACCGAGTCCAAATTCATTCGATAAATCGACATGAATTCCGTCTGGTTCAACCCGTAAGTCCAGTAGCTGAGTTCCGGGCGGAATTGTGGAGAATGCGTTGGTGGAATCCGGCCCGGTTAGAAGGGCATTGAACGCAGTCGTTAGTAGATCTTCAGGCTGGCTTTCGCCCTGGATGGTGATGTCGGCGGGACTGAGGGTTAAGCTTTGGCCGGTATCCTCTAGCCAGTAGAGCTGTACCGTTTGTTCAACCGCTGCAATTGGAGTATCGGGAGCATTTGAGGTTGGATCAGTTGCGGTAACGGTCGAATTTGACTCAACTGAGGTGAGCGAATGCCAAGTCAACCAGGCTGTGCTGCCACCCACGGCAACGACAACCGCTGAAAGCCCAGCCACGACGCCCAAGGGAATGCGATGTGTGCGATGACGGCTTTCCATGGGAGCTTCCTCTTATAGATCTTTAGATCTTGATCTACACGCTCAGTGACTTATTTTCCGGAAAGAGTCGTTTCAGGCTCAACTCGAACAAAGGCGATTGCTTCAATCTGTTCTGGCTGAATGTTCAACTGCAAAATGCGAACAGTAATGCCCTGCTCCTGTAGCGATCGCAGATCCAGACGACGGCTGATTCCCTCTGAAAGCGCATTAATAAACTGCTGGGGAACCGCTTCCCCATTGGCCACAATGCGTGGATCAACGAGCTGGAGCTGTCGGCCTTCCACAATGTTCAGTCCCGTTTCCAGTTCAATATCAAGCTGCTCTTGTGATCGCGTATCTCGAATCGAGACTTCGCCTAAGATGCGGCCATTGGGCAAAAACGTCACGCTGGGGTTTAAGAACTCATACTGCTGTGCCCGAATCGCTTGTGGCGCGCTCAAAAACCGCAGACTAAAACTACGCACAGTTTCAGTAAAGCGAGGCGACCGAAGAAGCTGGTTGATGTCCTCAGCCGTCAGTGTTACCCGTGCTGCCGATTGAAACGGTTGGTCAAACTGAATGTGCCCCTGTCGGACGCTGCGAATATTAACGTCAATCGGATCGGTTTCCACTTCGACTGTGGCAATTCGCAGATTCGGTATGGGATAGATTCCGGATCCGGCAATTCGAATTTTGTTGACTTTGCCCTGAACCAGTTGAAAGCTGGGCGTGTTGTCGATACGGACATCCAAGGTTTCGATCTGGTTGACGTTTGCGCGAATCGCATCCTCCACGATTTGATCCACAGCAAAGCCGCCCGGTGACAAAATGCCCAGCAGCACCGACAACAAAACGCTCAAAAATTCCATATCCGTTTGTTACCCAACTATCAGTGAAGATCCTACGGGAAGATGCTAGTCATTTTCCCAATCTTCACGACCGATTAAATCCAAAATTTGCTCCCGCAGCAAGAACTCATGCTCCTCCAGGGTTTGCTCAATGCAGACCCATTCTCGTGCCGGAACGTATTGGCACAGCGCGTAAAGCGGCTGATAGCGACTGAGCTTGCCCTGCTGCACCAGGTGGCGTACTTCATCGCGGATCATGTCAATGGAGTAGCGGACTCTAGAGCATTCCACACTGTCCGGCTGAGCGGTCGTTGTTGGCCGTTTAGCTTTAGCGGTGGCTATATTTGCAACGGATGTAGTTGTCGTTGATGCAGGTATAACGGTGGGCGTAGCAGAAAATAATGATGTAAAGTTCATACTGGCGTGTCTCCTGACAGCGGATTGCTAGCAGATTGACGGTTCGGCTGTTGGTCATCATTGGCTTAAAAGCTGCGATCGCAGGATCGACCTCTACCTCAACCGATTGCTTGCAGAGCCCATCAATAACAGATCAATGGTGACAAAATCGATTAGATAGACGTACGCGCAGGCCCGAGAGCCGAATCGCCTGTTCTGTAGGGTAGTTGCTTAGAATCGTTGCTGATGACGCTGGAATATTTGGTTTTGCAATCAAGCGGTGCGATCGCAGATCACAGATTAATCAAACACTTCGACAAAACAACAAATACAGAACCCACAAGATGAGTGACACTGAGCCAGTTTTAGGTTGTAAACAAAATCAAATGGAATTGAATGTAGTGATTTCCTGACTCAATTTCATTATCAATTATTGTATCTGGTTAAGTCGAAATACTTAGACATCATTCACGCACTGCAATGAATGTTGATATATGGCATTGAGGAACGTGTTGTTAGTCCTCCTGGTTCCTGAAGCCCTTATTCCGTAAAGCTTTCGCAATAGTTATCGAAACAGAGATAGTGATTAGGATAGACATTCTAGTCAGCCAAAAGAGTTAGGTATTCACGGTCTGACCGCAGCGAAATATCTCTTTTGATTCTCATTTAGGCACGTTACAAACCATATCAGCTTGCCGACATTTAGCATTGATCTGGCTATTTTGGGGATGCTGGGAGATTAAGCGCTACAGGTTACAACTTACTAGGACAGACTGTTTATGCTCTTTGCGCTGGCGAATTTGCCCTATTGGATTTTTCTCGGTTCCGGTGTCGTTTTGTTTCTCTTTGTCATCTTGTCCGGTGGCGGCGACGATGACTTAGACGCCGATATGGACGTGGATGCGGATATTGATGCCGATTTTGATCTAGATGCCGAGGTGGATGCGGGCGGCAGTCAGCTCCTAGATTTGGATGCCGATGGCGATGTTGATAGCAACGGTGACTTCGGCACCGCCCAAGTGCTCGGCTGGTTCGGCATTGGCAAAGCGCCGCTGATTCTGCTGATCGCCCTTGACCTCTGCCTCTGGGGGTTGGCTGGCTGGACGCTGAATGTCGTTATTGCTGGCCTGATGGGCGAAATTGGCGGTGCGATCGCAGAAATTGGCATTCTCATCCTGTCTTTAATCATTGCGCTCAATGTCGGTGGCCTGATTGCTCGCCCCATTGGCCGCATTTTTGCTTCCTTTACAGAAGACTCCAGTTGCGATCGCTTAATTGGCTGCCTCGGCACCGTCATCTCGGCCTCTATTCCCTTCAGTGACTCCGGCAAAATTGGCCAAATTGATGTGTACGACGCTGCTCACAACCTCGTTACCGTCAGCGCTGTTTTACCTACCTGGGCTCAAATTTCTCTTCGACGCGGCGCAAAAGTCCTCGTCATCGAACGCCACACCAAGGGCTATGTCGTCATCGCCCAAAACAGCATCGACCAGCAAAACTGGCTCAACGGCACATTCGAGCAATCCCAAGATTCTATAACCTCCCAACAGCCCCAAGACTCTAATCTCCTGAACCCCTGAGAACTGCGGCACTTCCTTTATTGCTGTATCTCTCGCTTTCTCACCTTTGGGCGTGGTGCATTATTGCGCGAATGCACCCTACGGCATGCATTTCCTACACAGCCCTTCCACCCTCGACTCCCTTTACAACCTCTCACTCCCCACTCCCTGCTCTCCGTTCCCTACCTTCCAACCCACCCAACATCTATGCGATTGATCCGCTTCAGGGTAGATTATTAGAAGCAAGAATCTTTAGGGATAATTTAGCCGGGACTGTATCCAGCTAAGTTCCCTGCCAACTGTCTCAATTGAAAAATGCAGGTTCACTGCTCTGCTGTGTATTGGAAAGGGAAACGATGTTAACAATTCTGTTTCAACTCGCATTAACGGCTCTGGTCATTTTGTCCTTCGTAATGGTAGTCGGTGTGCCAGTGGCCTACGCCTCCCCTTCAAACTGGGAACAATCCAAGCGTCTTATTTTGTTGGGTTCATTTGCTTGGGCTGGTTTGGTGATCCTGGTCGGTGGACTCAACTATCTTGTGGCCTAAACCGCTAGGAATCAGACTGAGAGCTAGATCTCATAAAGAAAGGCGCTAAAACCCTAGGTTTCAGCGCTCTTTTTTTGCTGTGTTGTGCAAGATCCAAGAATTAATTTCGTCCAGGCAAAATCAGATTTAAGATCAGTGCCGACATGCCGCCCGTGGTGATACCCGACGCGAAGATACTCTTGACCAAGCTTGGCGTCTGATCGAGCGCTTCAGGAACAAACGTGACGCCAAGACCCAAACCGAGTGAAACCGCCAGGATAATCGCTGCTCGCCGATCGATTTCAACGGTAGAGATAATCCGCAAGCCTGCCACTGCGACTGAGCCAAACATGATAATGGTGGCACCGCCCAAAACGGGCTGCGGAATCGCCTGAAATACACCGCCGACAATGGGAAACAGTCCCAACAGCGCCAAAATGGCTGCAACATAGTAGCCAACATAGCGGCTACCCACACCTGTAAGTTGAATCACTCCGTTATTTTGGCTAAACGTGGTGTTTGGAAAAGTGTTGAACACTGCTGCCAACGCGGAATTGAAGCCATCGCCCAAAACGCCGCCTTTGATGCGGCGGAAATAAAGCGGCCCTCGGATTGGCTGATTGGTTAGCACTGAAGTCGCCGTCATGTCGCCAATCGATTCAATGGTGGTGATCAGGTACAGAAAGATAAAGGGAATAAAGGAGCCGAAGTTGAACCCGAACCCAAATCGGAATGGAATCGGGAACGAAAACAAGGGCAAACCGCTTAAGTTGCTGAAATTGACTAAGCCCAAGGGGATAGAGACGACGTAGCCTGCGATGAGACCGATCGCAACTGAGGCCATCCGGAGAAACGGATTGCGGGCAATGTTGAGCACGATGATAATCACCAGTACCATTGCGGCTAAACCCAGGTTGGTGGGACTGCCAAAGGCATCCGTACCTTGAGCCGGTACGCCACCTGCAATGCTGATCATGCCTGTGTTAATCAGCGTTAGGCCAATCAGTGTTACCACGGTTCCCGTAACCAATGGAGTAATGATCCGCTGAGCTAAATCGAGGAAACGGCTCAGCGCCATCTCGATAAATGCACCGACGAAGCATACACCGAAAATGGTAGCCAATGCGGCCTCTGGTGTTGTACCACCCTCAATGGCTGCTAGACCAGTAGCAATGATGGGGCCAAGAAAGGTGAAACTGGTGCCCTGAATGCTGAGTAGTCCTGATCCAAGTGGGCCAAACCGACGCGCTTGAATGAAACTGGCGACGCCCGAAATAAACAGCGACATGCTGACAATATAGGTCGCAGCCACTGGCTCCAGCCCTAATGCGCCGCTGATGATCAGCGGTGGGGTAATAATGCCGACAAACATCGCGAGCACGTGCTGAACGGCTGCGAAGATGGCATCACGGACTGGCGGTCTGTCTTCGAGGCCGTAAATTAAATCGGCTGAACCCGCAGCCGCGATCGCATCTGCTTCCGCTTCCTCGATCATTTGGATTTCTTGTTCGCTTGTCATGTGATAACTATCCTGATGTAAATCAAACACCTGAATGAACTCAGACTGAATGGCTTTAAACACGTGATTTGATTCGCTCCAAAACCCTCCACGATTGCAAGGAGCAAATTAAAGCTAGTTAGATAATTAATCGGCGCTGATGCCTCCGCGTTGATCAACAAGTTGGTAGATAAATTGACAAGCAAATTAGCAAGTAAATTCCTCAATAAAATTTAATCAATTTAGGAGCAACAAACACGGTTGGATAGCTCTCAAAAGGCCGTGATTTCTGTCGTGGAGGCAATACCGACACAGCAAAAATCGCGATTTGATGACGGCTACCTACGATTGAACACAGTGTGGTTCATCAGGGTTTAGAAATGTGATTTAACCGTGAACATATAAATTCATTCCTTTCAATGCTGTTTCACACACTACACTTTCTGAAATTTGGCTCTGATAGCTTAAAATTCAACTTTTAAGTATCGATGGTGTGAGGAAGATAACAATGCAGGCAAATTTGCCGAAGTTTTTTCCACTTCCCTGGTGGACTCAAGCGCTAGCGTTCAGTTTGGTTTTATCCCTGGGTCAGTCAACTGCGATCGCAACTGAACCCGCCGCTTCAACTCAGACAGATGCCGCTAATATCGAGGCATTGAAGCCAATTCAGCCGATTGATGCCCCAGTTAATTCTCTCGTTGAGGCAGAGGCGATAGTGGCAGATGACGCCACCGTTTCGACCGTGAATTCGACCGTGAATTCGGCGGGCGCTGCGCTATCTGATGTGTCTGATGTATCCAGCTCCGATGTATTCAACCTAGACGTGCTCAGCCCAGACACAGAGGCCAACACGGATATATCGAATGTGGAAACCGCGCCGATCAACGCATCGGTAAACGCATCGGTAAATTCTGCAAATACAGTAGGTGGAGACGGATTAGACGCAGTTCCCTCAATTGATTTAGCTGAATTAGAGCCAGAAGCTCTAGGCTCCATGGAGTTTGACGCGACGCAAATCCAGCAGGGGGAGGAGGTACTGCTGGAGCCAATGGGGATTGGTCTAGCCGGATCAATGAATCAGGTGACATCGGTTTCCCAGCTATCTGACGTACAGCCGACCGACTGGGCGTTTCAGGCGCTGCAATCTTTGGTGGAACGCTACGGCTGTATTGCAGGCTATCCCGACGGTACATTTCGCGGTAATCGTTCCCTGACCCGCTACGAGTTTGCCGCAGGCTTGAATGCTTGCTTAGATCGGGTTCTGGAAATTGCGGGCCTAGGGGGCTTAACAGAAGAGGATCTCGCTACTATTCGTCAGCTTCAGGATGAGTTTGCTGCCGAGCTAGTTGAAGTACGGGGTCGGGTGGATGCGCTAGAAAGCCGCGTTATTTTCCTGGAAGACAATCAGTTTTCAACCACGACTAAGCTAAATGGCTTGACCTTTTTTCATGTCAATGGGGCCTGGGCTGACGGCGACGTTTTAGCGGAAGGAACGAGTGTCTTCACACCTGCTCGCGATCCACTCACAGGGGAGCCAGTCACACGTCTGATTACAGATGATCCGGAGATTATCTTCAACCATTTGGTCTGGCTGAATCTGAATACCTCATTTACTGGGCGCGATCTGCTCAATCTACAGTTGGCTGTCGGTGGCGGTGTCGCACCCGCCAACACCTTTGCTTCGGCGGGTTTATTTAATACCTTTGGCGTACCGTTTACGCTGCAAGACAGCGGCGATCAGGTCATCCTACGGGAAGCGTTCTACTCATTCCCGGTTACCAGTGATATCCAGCTAACGGTTGGCCCCCGCATCAACTGGTATCGCCATTTCGACAACAACCGCTTCACCTTCTTCCTCACGGGTGCCAACAGCTTCAACTCCAGTGGTGGCTCTTTGGTGAACACTGTAGATCGAGGCGCAGGTGCCGTTTTAGAGTGGTTGATTAACGACAATTTTGAGCTGACGCTGGGCTACCTGGGTGAAAGCACCGAATTTCTATCCGCCCCGCTATTTAATACCGCCAATGATCCCGGTGAAGGCTTGTTTGGCGGGACATATACCATCACTGCAGAACTGGATTTCTCGATTGGTGACTTTACCCTGCGCGGCATGTATACGCGATCGCGGATGAATGCCGTTAACGGCTTCGTCGGTGGTTCCCTAGGTGAACCGATTTATGGCTTCATCGACGATGGCTTTGGTGGCCCTGTTCATGATGCCTATGCCAATACGTTCTTGGTCAACTTCGACTGGCTAGTCACGGACTGGGTGGGACTCTTTGGCCGCTACACCTATGGCGAGATTGATGTAAATCCCGTCATCGTCAGCCCACTGCGCCCCGATGGCATCGTATCTGGCCAATCTGTCCAACTCGGCGTTGCCTTCCCGGATCTATTCAGGGAAGGAGCCCTGATGACATTTTCTTACCTGAAGCCGTTTGCCACTCTGGAAGGCCGCAACTACCTGGTCTCTGGTGGTGGTGATGGCGGAGTTCAATATGAATTTGAACTGTCCTACTTCTATCCGCTGACCAGCAACATTAGTTTGATTCCGTCCTTTTATGCGATCGCAAATCCCAACAACTTCGACGACAACCCGACTATTTTTGTAGGCAACTTACAAACCCAGTTCCGGTTCTAAAAGTCTATATCAGTAGAATTAACAAACATTTGACCGCGTAAGGGAGCATCGCATCCTTACGCGGTCTTATTTTGAAAGCAACGTGCTGAGGAGTCAGCGTCAGTAGACTTTATTGGAAATAAAGTTTTTGAGGTTGGAAATTGTTTTGTAGCGCGACTCAGCCGCGCTACAAAACAATTTCCGATAAGGTCTAGTAGGTAGAAGGCTGTAAAGACTCAGCACCTACCACCCAAAACCTAAAACCTAGAACCCAGTACCCCTCACTCCAGACCCCAATTTCTAACGCTAGGAGAGGGCTGTGCTCAATCGTCGGTTGGATGATTCTGCGACATATTCCTATCACCATAGAGGTGTTTAGAAATTATTAACCCTAAGTACAGAACTAAGTACAGAGCTGCTTAAATCCCGAATTATCCTCAAAGCCCATGTCTCAGTCTCAACATCTCCAACCCCAACATCATCTCCGCTCCGCTCGACCCGAGCCTTCCGCTCAAGCGGTAGCCACAACCTGCGCAATTGAACCCCAGTCATCCAAACTGGCTTATCCCCTACAGCGCTGGATGATGGCAACAGCAGCGGCCTTTGGTTTGATAAGTAGCACAGTGGCTGCACCCGCAGCCGCCGTGACGCTACAAGAAGCGACGCTAGCACCTGCTGCTCATCCGGTACTGGGCTTTAGTCTGGGCGATCTGATTATCAATACCATTCGCTATATCCAGGTTTCTAATATTTCGGATGAGCAAGAGGTCAGAATTGGTTCGCAAATTAATGGGCTGTTGCTAGAGCAGCAGTATCAGCCATACGAAAATCCGCAGGTGAATCAGTACGTGCAGCAAATAGGTGAGCGGCTTGTGGCTCAAAGCGATCGCCGCGATATTCCCTATCGGTTTCAAGTCGTGGAAAGCGACCAAGTCAATGCCTTTGCGATTCCAGGTGGCTACATTTATGTCACCACTGGGCTGTTAAGAACCGCAGAGAATGAAGCTCAGCTTGCGTCCGTTTTGGCGCACGAAATTGCCCACGTGAATGAGCGCCATAGTGTTGAACAGCTCAAGCGCCAGGTGCTGGCTCAGGGCATTGCCGATACGGCTGGCATTGATTCCAGTACATTGGCTCAAATCGGCTATCAGCTTGCGGTTGAACTGCCCTACACGCGCGAGTTTGAATATGAAGCGGATGAAGTAGGCCTCGACATTCTGCAAGCCAGTGATTATGCCCCGATTGCGGCCATTAACTTCTTTGAGAATTTGATGGAGCAGGACGGCACGCCAGAGTTTTTGCGAACGCATCCAACCACTGAAAACCGAATTGAGGCGCTACGAGAGCAAATCGATTCAGAAACTGCATCCACTGGTGCAGGATTGAGTGCGACTAACTACCAATCTCAGATTGCGCCACTTATCTAACAGTTCCTTTCCCAAATACCTCCTACAATGAAAGGCGAAATGCTGCTAAAAGTGCGATCGCACATTCTCGCCATCCAGACGTATCGAGACCGATAGAAAGTTCTGATTTTTAACTCTATGAATCCAGATACTATCACCCAGTTTTTCCAGAAAGGGGTTCACGTTACCCTCGGAGCAACAACCGCCTTGGTTGAGTCACTGCAAGATGCTCAAAAGCGCGATGAGAATATGTCAAAGCTCTCATCTGACTTTGACGGCCTAGTTGAAGATCTCGCTGTGAAAGGCGAAATCACCGAGCAAGAAGCGCGCAGAATGGTGGAATCAATGTTTGCCCAAGTGAATGGCTCCATGTCTAACAGCACGGCAGCTTCTGGCACACCACCCAACCCAATTGTCAATACAACTGCAACCGTTGTTCCTGATCCCGCCGTACAAGCCGATTTGCAGGAACTCACGGCTCAAATTGCTGCCATGCGAGCCGAAATTGAACGATTAAAGAATGAAGGCTCTGCCGATATGTAGGATCAAGTCCGTGTATGAGAACTCAATTTATTTTTTGTGAAAGCTTGGCTTAGCCAAGCTTTCACAAAAAATAAATTACTGGGTTTTGACCGAGCTTCGTATAATTTGTTCTATCAACGCAAAGAAGAGGACACCAAGTGTCCTCTTCTTTGCGTTAGCGATTTTTACAATTGATTTCGGAAGGCTTGTTTACGCTACTCGGCCTTCTTCGACCCCTTGTTCCTGGTCAATAAACTCCTGAACCCGAGCACGATATTCCCGCAAATTTGTATCCATCCATTCCACATCCTCGCTGTTGGAATAGATATGCACCAGCGGTTCGCCCGCATCCGGCAGAATTAGCACCCAGCTATCATCGTATGGATTGACGATCTTCACTCCGTCAATGAGTTCCAGATTCTCCGCTGGATGAGTTTCAACCAAGTGACGCATCAGTGCCCCCTTTACCGTCCAAGGACAGCGCACCGTCTGTGTCCGGTGGCATACACCCGGCAGATCTTGCCGAATTTGAGCCAAGGAGCGATTCTGCACCGACAGCATCTCAATTAGCTTGGCGATGCAGAACATGGCATCAAAACCGGGATGAAGCTGCGGGAAGATAAAGCCCATGTCGCCGCTGCCGCCTAGTACAACATTGGCACTGGTATGGCATGCTTCCATTAGCGCCGTCGGATTAGCCTTGGTACGAATCACGCGACCATCATGACGACGAGCAATCTGTTCAACCGAACTGGAGGTGTATACGGGCACCACAATCGTGCTGCGGGGATGAGCCGTCAGAATCATATGGGTCATCAGTGCGGTCAGTGCTTCACCCCGAATTTGGCTACCCGCTTCGTCCACTAGGATAAGCTGTTCACCATTGGCTGAAACCTGGACGCCAAACGTCGCCTTTAGCGCCTCAACGACATGGCCGAGTTGAGTGAGCAACTCTTCGCGATCCTCATTTGTCGGTGCCGTTTGACTCAGACTCGCGTTGAGCACAACAGCGTCACAGCCAAATTTTCCTAACAACTGCGGCAGAATTGCGCCCGATACCGCATAGGCGTAGTCAATCACGACCTTGGAGTTACTATCCCGCACCGCATTGACCGTTAGATGGCCCTCGAAGGCCGTGCTGTATTTGTCAATAATTTGGCTGGGATAGATCACATTGCCGATTTCTTCGATTTGGGCACGGCGCAGATCTTCTTTAAAGTACGCCCCTTCAATCTTTTTCTCTTTGCCCTTCGAGAGATTAATCCCTTTACTATCAAAAAATTCGATCAAGAGCTGATCCGGGCGATCGGGATGAATGCGGACATGTACGCCACCTTCCACATTGGTCATGGTCGGCACAACCGTCCGCGCGGCAGGAATAGCCGTAGCTTCTAAATTTTGCACATGAATGCCAACAGACATTAAGCCGGAAATTAGCGATCGCGAAACCATGCGAGAAATACTGCGCTGATCGCGGGAAACCGTTACGCTGGTTCCTGGCTTTAGGGTTGAACCATAGGCCGCACCCAGCTTGACCGCAAATTCTGGCGTGATGTCAATGTTAGCAAGACCCACAACACCTCGCTGACTGAACAAGTTGCGCTTGGCCGTGTTGCCCCAAATTAAATTGATATTGAGGGTGGCACCCGACTCAATCTTTTTACTCGGCCATACACGAACACCCGGACTAATCTGGGCTTCTTCTCCCACGGTTGAGAGGGAACCAATCACTGCTCCTTCAAGAATGTGAGCACGCCGATCCACGCGGGTACCGCGAGAAATCACACAGGCGCGCAGATGAGTTTCTTCCCCGATAATTGCGCCATTCCAAATAATCGGACGCTTCAAATCGGCATCGTTGCCAATCGTGGCATTGTCGCCAATCACCGTGCCAGCTTCTAGGCGGACACGGGGGCCAATGCGGCAGTTGCTGCCCACTAAAACAGGCGGTTCGACTTCAGCCGTCGGATCAATATAAGTGTTCTCGCCCACCCAAATACTAGGAGACTGCTCCTCATAGGCAAAGTCTACTTTTACCTTACGATGCAGGGCATCATACTGAGCTTCCCGATAAGCATCCAAGTGACCGACATCGCACCAGTAGCCCTCGGCGATGTAGCCAAACATGGGTTCCCCTTTTGCCAGCAGAGTGGGGAATAAATCTTTTGAAAAATCAGATTCTTGGTTATCCGGCAGATAGTCTAATACTTCTGGCTCTAGAATATAGGCTCCGGTATTGACCGTATCGGAGAAGATTTCGCTGGTGGAGGGTTTCTCCAAAAAGCGGCGAATACGGTTTTCCTCATCTGTGATCACGACGCCAAATTCGATGGGATTGGGCACCCGCTTGAGGATGAGCGTTGCCTTTGAGCCTTTCTCCTTGTGGAATCGAATTGCCTGAGTGAGATCAAAGTCCGTAATACTATCGCCGCTGATGACTAAGAACGTATCATCTAGCAGTTCTGCAATGTTTTTGACGCAGCCAGCCGTACCAAGGGGCTGATCTTCCTCAACCGCATAGGTCATCTGCACGCCAAAATCGCTGCCGTCTTGGAAATAATCCCGCATGACATCGGGCAGGTAGTATAGCGTTGCGATGATTTCATTGATGCCGTGTCGCTTAAGCAAATTAACAATATGCTCTGCGATCGGGCGATTGAGAATCGGCACCATCGGCTTAGGTAGGTCGCAGGTCAGCGGTCTTAGCCGTGTTCCAGACCCTCCCGCCATTAGAACTGCTCTCATACATCCTCCTTACTGGTTACGGTCTTACTGCACCATTGAAACTGGTTCGGATCAGCGCGATTGCTTGTGAATCGGGGTTTATCCATCAAACAAGTCATGCTTAGGGTCAACCCTGACATTCTAAAGTACCTAAATAATAGTCATTGCTGGAACCAGACTCTAGTCATGATGTGGGCAAGAGATGAGATCATGCCAGAGTGATGATATAAATGATGGGGTCTTTGTCCATCCCCTAATATGGCGAAGTTGCTGTTGTAACATGGGGTTGAGTCCGTCTTTGCGTTTACTGCCTTAGAGTTTTGGGTTGACTTGACATTCATGAAATTGGTTTTTGCTTCCTTGGCCCACTCCGTTGCCTCATGTTTCGATTTAGTGTTGTCCTATCGACGCCGAGTGACGATGATTTGCCTGAGTCTGCTGCTGATTCTTTTCAGTGCTGGCTGGCATCCTGTGCCTGCTCTGGCTGGCCTGAATGACGATAACTACGATGGCAATATTTATCCGCTGTATGCCGGCAATGGCGCGCTTGTGCCTCCCCGCGTCACGCTAGAATCCTCCATTAAACAAGGCAGGCCTGCTGTTGTAGTGTTTTATGTGGACGATAGCAAAGACTGCAAGCAGTTTTCCACTGTTGTTTCGCAGCTAGAAGGGTTCTATGGACGAGCGGCTAATTTTATTCCTGTGATTGCCGATGCTGTTCCCGCAAAATCCAGCTACGACAAGACAGAACCAGGTTATTACTACAAGGGCATGGTGCCGCATACCCTTGTTTTTGATCAGTCCGGGGATGTGGTTTTCAATGAAATTGGCAATATTGCGTTTGAACCGATTGATGATGTGATGCGAGAAGTGTTTAACCTACTGCCGCGTGCTGAATCCGTTGAACTCAAGCGTCGCCCGGTGAATGAAGTGAATACCGAGTTGGTGCCTGACAATTAATCTTGTCGATCAATACAGAACAGACGGCAATCCTCCCTGACCATCTAGTTAAGAAAAGCGCAGAATAGAGAGTAATGAACCCAGTTCATTACTCTCTATTTGTTTTTGAAATATTTTTGCGCTGTTTGGACGCTGCAGATCTGGCGCTGCATATTCAAACCCCAACAGGGTTGAAAAGTAGAGTTTTCCCTCAGGGAAAACTCTACTTTTCAACCTGGATTTGGTTTAGTACTAAAGTCATTCTGATGCTTATGCAAGTACTGCTCATTCATGGTCTTGCCCGTACATCTTTATCCTTACTGAATCTTGAAGCACGGCTGCGGCAGGCAGGTTACCAGACCCAGCACTTTAGCTACTTCGCGTTTTTAGATTCATTTGATGCGATCGCAACTCGACTCCAGCAGCGATTACACGCGATCGCAGCACAAGGCCCATATAGTATCGTGGCCCATTCATTAGGCGGCATCCTCAGCCGCGCTGCACTGGGCTCAAGCGGTGTTCCTCAGCCAGAGCATGTGGTGATGTTAGGCCCGCCAAACCAGTTGCCGCGCTTGGCTCCTATGGCTTGGTATTTACCTCCATTTCGCTGGTACACCGGACAATGCGGCTTTAATTTAAGCTGCCCAGAGTTCTATAAAGCTCTACCGGGTCTACAAAGCCCTTACACCATTGTGGCGGGTACGAATGGCCCGCGCGGGTTACTCAGCCCCTTTGGGGATGAAGTGAATGATGGCATTGTCGCGCTCAGCGAAACCCGCTTGTCGCCCCATGACCGCATCGTGCACCTGCCGGTTTGGCATACGTTTATGATGAATCACTCAGCTGTGCAAGATCAGGTGGTGCTGGCATTGAGAAACGGTTCAGCTTTGGGCAATGCCGCCAGCACTTTAGCGGCGACGACGATAGATTAGGCCCCAGCAAATTGAGTTTGGTCTTTTATGCTTCAACAAGTAATTGACCTCCGTCTTTTGAGACGCATGTAGTTTGAGTATGCCGCTCAAAAGAAATTGTAAGAAATATGAATTAATCGCTTTTCACAATTTAATTGGATTGCATTCATTGATGAATTAACCGCAAGCAATATTGAGTTTTTGGGGCAAGAAATCATGTTTAGCTAATTTTTTCTTCATTAATCCGCCAAAAGCTCTATAGATGAAAAATCTAGCTGTCGTTTGGGTTTAAGCCCATAAGTTGATTGACAAATTATTGATTGAGATGGGGTAAGTGGGAACATTAACTGTGATTTCCATCTGTGTTGATTTCTACCCAAGAATAAAAACGCAGAGCGTTATCCGCCAATTACCTATTCTCAAAGATCCGCATGCTAGAACTCTTCAATGCTGTTTTTAGTCCCGATCAGTACATGCCGCATGGAATGTGTTACTTGTGGCAACCAGCTCTCGTTACGCTGCATGTTGTTGCCAACCTTCTGATTGCTGCCGCCTATTTTTCGATTCCGGTAATGCTCATTTATTTCGTTTCAAAACGAAAAGATGTGGCATTTGGTGGTGTTTTTCTGCTGTTTGGTGCGTTTATCATTGCCTGCGGTGTTGGGCACTTGATGGATATCTGGACGCTGTGGCACCCGGCTTATTGGCTAGCGGGTGTGATTCGGGCGGTCACTGCGGCAGTATTGGTGTATACAGCGGTGCAGCTCGTGAATCTGATTCCACAAGCATTATCGTTGCCGAGTCCGGCCCAGCTAGAAGCGGCTAATTTAGAACTCGCGACGACACTGAATCAGCTAAAGGCAACCCAAACCCAGCTTGTGCAGAACGAAAAGATGTCAAGCTTGGGCCAAATGGTGGCAGGAATTGCCCATGAAATTAATAATCCGGTCAATTTTATTCACGGCAATATCAGCTATGTGGAAGAGTATGCTAGGGATTTGCTCGATATTTTGCGGCTCTATCGAACTGCTTATCCTCAACCTGCGCCTGAGATTACAGATGCGATCGCAGAACGCGACCTAGAGTTCATTGAAGAAGATATGCCGAAAATGCTGGCATCTATGCGGATGGGTACGGAGCGGATCTGCAAAATTGTCCAATCGCTGCGGAACTTCTCGCGTATGGATGACGAACTGAAGGCGGTGAATATTCACGAGGGATTAGAGAGTACGCTGATGATTTTGCGGAATCGCCTCAAAGCAAAATCAGATCGGCCTGAAATTAAAATAGTTAAGTCCTACGATACGCTGCCCTTGGTGGAATGCCATGTGGGTCAGCTCAATCAGGTGTTTATGAATATTCTCACCAATGCCGTTGACGCTTTGGAAGAGCAGATGGATCGTACATCTTCCAAGGATGAACTGGCTCACGCTGAACCCGCCTGTATTACGATTGTGACTCGGGTGGAAGGGGCACAGGCTGTGATTGAAATTCAGGATAACGGGCCAGGCATGACGCCTGAAACGCAGCGCAAGCTGTTCGATCCGTTTTTCACTACGAAGGAAATTGGTAAAGGAACGGGGTTGGGACTGGCAATTAGCCACCAGATTATGACCGAACGACATGATGGTCAGCTACTGTGCGTATCGGAACTGGGTAAGGGGACGTCGTTTATCATTCAGCTCCCAATCCAGGTGCATCATGCTTCGGTTCCGAATGCGGTTCAGACAATGTCGCCGAAGTCTGCGACCCCAGCCTATGCTGCTTGTCCAATTCGGGTTTAGCTGCATCGTCGTAAAGCGTCTAATATAAAGCGCCCAATATAGGATTGCTATAGTGATTAGAACAATGGCACCTTTCGGCTAATTCGGTGACAGCAACGTTGATGAGTAAGCCTACCCATCCCGGCATTAAACTCTCGCAACTCCGCGCCTTGGCTGCAGTGGCGGACTGCGGCAATTTTGGTGAGGCGGCTTGGCAGCTGGGGCTAACTCAGCCGTCGGTCAGTCATGCGATCGCAACTTTAGAAGAAGAACTCGGTGTCGTTTTGGTCACGCGCGGTCGGCACGGGGCACATCTCACGGCGGCGGGTCAGCAGATTTTGGAACCTGTTCAGCAGATCCTGTCGCTGGTGGACGATGTGGTGCAGCGGGCGGGGCAGCATCGGGGTTTAGATGGCGGTGAGGTGCGGATTGCTACGTTTCGCAGTGCGGCAGCGCATTTATTACCCAAGCTGGTGGCTCAGTTCCAGGCGCAGTTTCCGGCCATTGAGGTGACGATCACGGAGCATTATGACTATACCTACGTGGAGCAGGAGGTGCGCGAGGGCAAGGCAGATATTGGGATTACGTTTTTGCCGACAGCGAGTGAGTTCGACACAATTGAAATGCTGCGGGAGCAGTATGTGGTGGTGCTGCCAACCAGTTTTGTAGTTGAGGCTGATGGGGATGAGAGTGCCGATCCTGCTGCTGCCCAAACGATTGAGTCAAATCCCACGGCGCTATCAACAACCAGCAACCTAACCTGGAACCAGATCAACCAACTGCCGCTGATTCTCTACCCCGATGACAACAGTTGCTATATGGATGTGCAGCGGTTCTTTCGGCAGGCAGGATACACGCTGAAGCCGCGCCATCAGTTTCGGGAGACTTCGACGATTTTGAATATGGTGGCGCAGGGGTTGGGGGTGGCGATTTTGCCGCAGCTTTCGGCGTATACGCTGCCGGATGGGGTGAGGGTGGTGCAGTTGCCGGATCGGCTGGAGCGGATTGTGGGGGCGATTATTCGGCTGGATGCGTTGCATCCGCCGGCAATTTTTGCGTTTTTGGAGTTATTGAAAACTGGGTTATCAGGATTAAAGCCTTGAGTGAAGTGAAAGGTTGCTCAGCAACCTTTCACTTCACTCAAGGCTTTTGGGAAATGTTTATTGGGTTGGGGTTGTTTGTTGGGTAAGGAAGGGCTGCTTCTGAGGGGACTAGCCCCCTCAGGCTCCCCCACTGGTGCGTTCCGACGCCCCAGGCCCCCCCGGACGAGGTGATCGGTGAGTGGAACTAAATCGCTTCGCTTTGCTGGGGAGGATCTGGCGTTACCTGTCATAAACTCTCTTGGGTTTGGCGGAACGCCAAACCTATTACCCCCAACAGGTATCTGTTGCCACTCAACACGTTAGCTTTTTTGGAGGGGGGCTGGGGGACGCAACCGTCTCCCAGCGGGGGTGTGGGGGCAAGCCGCCCCCACAAACGGGGTTTTCGCTACTCCATCAAAACGTTAAGCAAGTCAGGGTTTTCGCTACTTCGCCAAAACGTTAAGCAAGCAAATCAGAATTTTCGCTACTTCGCCCTAAAACGACTAAAAGGCGCAGCCTTCTAACCATGTCGCTTCTGATGCCAGTTCCACGCATGACGAATAATCGTTGGCAGATCCGCATATTGGGGCTGCCAGCCCAGAATTGAGCGGGCTTTTTCGCTGCTGCCAACTAGAGCTGGTGGATCGCCGGGTCTGCGATCGCACTCCACCGCAGGAATGTTTCGTCCCGTTACCTGCCGCGCCACGTCGATCACTTCGCGCACGGAAAAACCGTTACCGTTGCCGAGGTTGAAAATGGCTGTCTCACCACTATTCAACAGATACTTGAGTCCCAACACATGAGCGTCAGCTAAATCCGTTACATGAATATAGTCGCGGATGCAGGTGCCGTCGGGGGTGGGGTAGTCGGTGCCGAAGATGGAGATAGACTCTCGTTTGCCGAGGGCGGTTTGCAGGACGAGTGGAATCAGGTGAGTTTCGGGGTTGTGGTCTTCGCCGAGGCGACCTTCCGGATCGGCTCCGCAGGCGTTGAAGTAGCGGAAGCGGACGGAACGCAGGTTATAGGCATGGTCAAAGTCATCTAGGATTTGCTCCACCATATATTTGCTGCGACCGTAGGGATTAATCGGATCCTGGGGATGATCTTCTGGGATGGGATTGGTTTTGGGGACGCCGTAGCTGGCGCAGGTGGAGGAGAAGACGAAGTTCTTCACGCCAGCGGCATTCATGGCTTCCAGCAGGGTGAGGGTGCCTGTAACGTTATTTTGGTAGTACTTGCCCGGATCGCTGACGGATTCACCCACATAGGCATAGGCAGCAAAGTGCATGACTGCGGCAACCTTATAGGAAGCAAATAGCTGATCGAGCAGCGTTCGATCGGCGGTGTCGCCTGCGATCATTTCAACCTGTAGGACTTGTTCGACCAGATCTTGGTGACCATACACGAGGTTGTCCAAAATCAGGACATCATAACCAGCCTGTTTGAGGGCTAGAACAGCGTGGGAGCCAATATATCCGGCTCCACCAGTTACCAAAACAAGGGGTTTTGCATCTGTCACAGTGGTTCTCCTCCTAATGCTGAATATGCTGTCATGCCCAAATTGTCATATCACTTTAAGATCCTACAACTGTGCTGCCCGGAACTTTGTATTAGATTTATGGGACGGTGATGGGAGAGGCTGTAGCGGGTAGGTGCGCGATCGCAAATATCCCCACAAACGCAAACACAAACATCTGTAGGTGGTGTGAGCAACTATGTTAGAAACCTTAGATCTGTCCCTGTCGCTGGACAAAGACACCTATAAAACCCAGATGAAGTCGCTGATGCAGCAGTTGCGGCAGCTTCAGAAAATGTGTTGGGAATCGGGATTGCCGTTTGTGATTGTGTTGGAAGGTTGGGCGGCAGCGGGTAAGGGCAATATCGTCAAAATTGGCGCAGACTGCATGGATCCACGCGGCTTTCAGGTGCATCCCATCTGGCCGCCAACGGCGGAGGAAAAGCAGTATCCGTTTCTCTGGCGGTTTTGGCAAAAGCTGCCGGGGAAGGGCAGCGTAGCGCTGTTCTACCACAGTTGGTATACCCATGTGCTGGAGGATCGGCTGTTTGATCGGGTGCCTGCAGAGGATGTGCCGACGGCGATGCGTCATATTAATGCTTTTGAACGCCAGTTGGCCGATGAAGGAGTTGCGATCGCAAAATTTTGGGTTCATCTCAGTAAGAAGGAGATGAAGAAGCGGCTGAAAAAATACGCCGACGATCCGCTGGAAGCGTGGCGGGTGCGCCCGGAGGACTGGCAGCAGCAGAAAAACTACAAGCAGTACACCGAATATGCCGAGGAAATGCTCACCTATACCAGCACTGGCCCTGCGCCTTGGACGCTGGTGGAAGGAGATTGCAGTCGCTGGGCGGAACTGAAAGTCTGGACGCAGGTGGCGGCCACGCTGACGACAGCACTCGATCGGCAAAAGATCACCTGTGTTGCGCCAAAGCTAGAACCCCAAACTCATCTCACGCCAGCGGAACCAGATTTGCTAGCTCAGGTGGATCTAAAGCAAAACCTATCGCCGGAAGACTATAAGCAGCAGTTGCGTGAGGCGCAAATTAAGCTGCGGGAACTCCAGTTGCGGATTTTTGAGCAGCAGGTGCCTGTCCTGGCCATCTTTGAAGGTTGGGATGCGGCGGGTAAGGGAGGTGCAATCAAGCGGCTAACGGCAACGCTCGATCCGCGCAGCTACAAAGTGCATCCCTTTGCCGCACCAACGGATGAAGAAAAGGCGCACCACTACCTCTGGCGCTTCTGGCGACGCTTACCTCGGGCGGGCCAAATTGGTATCTTCGATCGCAGTTGGTATGGTCGGGTGCTGGTCGAACGGGTGGAAGGATTTGCCACTGAAACCGAATGGCGACGGGCTTATCAGGAAATCAACGAGTTTGAACTCCAGCTCACCAGCGCAGGCTATGTTTTAGTGAAATTCTGGCTGCACATTAGCCAAGAAGAACAGCTTGCGCGTTTCGAGTCTCGCGGCGACGATCCGTTCAAGCAGCATAAGCTGACGGAAGAAGACTGGCGCAACCGCGATCAGTGGGATTTATACTACGTTGCCGTCAACCAAATGGTGCAGCGCACGAGTACCCCGCAAGCGTCCTGGCATATCGTCGCTGGCAATCACAAGTATCACGCCCGCGTGCAGGTCGTACAAACGGTAACGGAAGCGATGGAACGGGCGTTGAAGAAACGCTGATTACTCATTCTCATTGTTGACTTGACGGGCACCTATATTCTTTTCAGAACGCCAGACAATGGTTCCATCAGTATTGACGTAGCCCCATTCTCTTCTGTTTTCAAACTTTGCTAAATCAGCATCTCTAAATGGAAACGCTGTATCAAAAATAGGATCTATTACAAGCTCTCCAGACATATCGATATAGCCATATTTTCCACTAGCGTCTTTAAAGAGCGCCCTGCCACGATAAAAATTTCTATCACTTGGCAAGTCTATCCGGTGAGTAGTTTCTTGATTCGGATTTGGATTTGCTGAAACCGAAGAGTTGATTTCCTGAATAGGCTCAATAACAAATTGTCCTTTTAGGTTAATGTAGCCGTATTTTTGACCTTGCCGTCTTTGTGCAAGAGCTAAACCCTCAGAAAATTCTTCAAGATAGCTGTATCGCATAGGAATGACTGTATTGCCATTTAAATCAATCGCTCCATATTGGTCTTTGCTACTTACGATGGCCATACATTCAGAGCCGATATCTATAAAATTATATTGAGGTATAACAATCAGCTCACCAAATTGATCTATTAAGCCATAGACCCGTTCTCTTTGTGTATTTGACGAAAATATATGGGCAAGCGAAAAGGATTCCAACCTAAATATAGGTGCTCGTCTATATGAAAATCCAAGCCCTTCAATATCGACGAAAAGTTCATTATCTAATAAAATCTCAATCTCTCCGTCTCTGTTGATATAGCCTCTTTTATCGTAGTCTGAATTAAATCCAACAAAGGATGCCAAGCCTTCCCGAAAGATGTTGACTTGCTTAAAAGAGTCATCTGTAACGTAGTCCCCATCTTGATTTATAAGCTTCCAGCTTCCTCCTATGAGAACAAAAGCTCTACCTTGTGAAAATCGTGTAACTTGTGTATAGAAAGGGTGAAGGATAAACGCTCCATTTTTATCAATGAAACCCTGTTTCCCGTCAACAGTAACCACTGCTCGTTTTTCATGAAAAGGAAATGCAGCATCAAAAACTGGATCGATGACTATTTCACCTTTGGTATTGATGTAGCCCCAACGTTCATCTGTAGCTTTGAAAGCTGCTAATCCTTCAGAGAAGCGAGAAACTGCCTTGAATTGTGGAGTGATGGCTGTATAACCATTAACATCAATGAAACCCCAAGCACCAGCTTCAGCGATGGGGAATAATTCATCTTCTTGTTGCTGTTTCGCCAAGATTTCATTGTCGGGATCTGCACGACAAAAATTGCTCTCAAGACCTGTGGTACTGAGGCAGCCAGAGAGCAAACCTGATAATAGAAGAGCTGAGATTTTGATAAACGGCTTTTGCATAAAGCACTAAAAACTTGAGATCGTAATAGTTTGTAGCTGACAGCCTTATATGCTTTCAGGAATGCTGTACCCTGGATCTACTATATTTTGGGTTCGCCGAATAATTTCAGTGCTTTGGGTGTCAGCAAGCCATTTGCGATCGCAGTTCCTAATAACACCAACCCACAGCCTAAAATCATCGGAATTGTAATTGCTTCGCCCAGTGCGATCGCACCCCAGATCATCGCAAACAGCGGAATCAGATAGGCCACCGTCAGGGTTTTAGTAGGGCCAATATTTTCAATCAGTCGAAAGTACAGCACATAGGCCACTGCCGTTGATAGCAGAGCCAGCGCGATCACTGCGGCCACAACGCCAGTCGTTGGTCGGGAGAGCGGCACAGTAAACGGCAGCACAGGCACAAGCAGACAGGCTGCACTCAGTTGGCTACCCGAAGCGATCACCAGTGACGGAACGCCAGCCAGTGTTTTCTTGATATAAGGAGCTGCGATCGCATACATCAATGCCGCCGACAGACCAGCCACGACCGCAGTTAAAAAAGCAGGCGTCGCATTAATGGCCTCCCAACCCACCAGGACGACAACGCCTGTAAACCCCAGGGCAAAACCAATCGATCCCAGTAGCGTGGGTTTTTCATGCAGCCAAACGAGCGCCACAACGGTACCAAACAGCGGCACAGTCGCATTCAAAATCGCGGTGAATCCCGCCGGTAGTGAAACCGTGGCAAACGCAAACAGGACAAAGGGTAGTGCAGTATTCAATGCACCCACAACCAGCAGCGGCAGCCAGTGGTGACGCACCTCACGCAGCAGATCCAGCCGGATCAGCAGCGGCAGCAAAGTCAAACCTGCAAGTAACACGCGAAATTCAATCAGCCACACTGGGCCAAGTACGGGAGCCGCCACCCGCATAAACAAAAACGATCCACCCCAAAGCGATGCCAGCAACAGCAGCTCTACAACATTCGAAATTTTCATAATGCACCTATTACTCTGACTCTCTTTACAGCCCTTTACAGCCTTTACTCCTCACCCCTCACTCCTTGCACTGCTTCCCAACTCAACATCGTCGTCTTCCGCTCTAGTCCCCAGCGATAACCACCCAGTTCACCTGAAGCCCGAATCACCCGGTGACAGGGGATCAAGTAGCCAATCGGATTGCGGCCAATCGCGTTACCAATCGCTCTCGCTGCTGTGGGTCGCCCAATTGATGCCGCTAAATCCTGATAGGTGGTCATGCCTGCAAAGGGAACATTGAGTAGCGCCCGCCAAACCTGAATTTGAAAGTTAGTGCCTTTAACGTGGAGTACTACAGGTGAATTATATTGAATTACGGAAAAGATGCGATCGCATAGTTCTCCACTGATTTGTTGATCCTGCACAATCTCCGCATTGGCCCATTCAGCTTGTAAATGTTGCTCGGCTAACCTTACGTCCGGCTGATCGAGAAAGTGTAGATTGCAGATGCCTCGTGGAGTGGTTGCAATCAGACAGTGACCAAAGGGGGTGCCGTGAATCCCATAGCGAATCTGTAAGCCTGCGCCATTGGCTTTGAATTCACCGGGTGACATGGCTTCCAAGTTCACGAACAGATCATGCAGTCGCCCCGGACTGGATAAACCTGCGTCTGCCGTTAGTTCCAGCATGCTCTTCGTTTCTGCAATTTTCGACTTGGCATATTCAACCGTCAGATACTGCGAAAACCGCTTCGGACTGATCCCGGCCCACTGGGTAAACAGCCGCTGAAAATGGTACTCACTGAGGTGAATCTGTTGGGCAACGGTTTTCAAGTCCGGCTGATCGAGATGGTGCTGCCGCATAAATGCGATCGCACGTGCCATCCGCTCATAGGTATCACTGTTCGGAACCGTGATGTCTGATTGAGATTTCATGAGGACAGCTCATTCAAACGTGATTGTGTACGATACCGTTTCGCTTTTGGAGGCTATAAATTGGATTTCGCTCGGTAGTTTGTATGCGTTTGATCCTCTACGACACGGCAAAGCCGACTGCACATACACACTAAAATCACCAATCTAAAATCGCCAATCCAAAATCCAAAATCAGTATCAACCACTGTATCGACTGCGGTGCTAATCAACCACCCATTTCTTGCGGTAAAGTCCCAAAAAACGAATGTGTCGCCGTGAATACGGCGACACATTCGCGTCTTGTAAATCATCTATGCGATCGTAATTTCAGGCGATAAATACACGTCCTGAATCATGTGGAACAGCTTGACGCCTTCTTCCATTGGTCGCTGGAACGTCTTGCGGCCCGAGATCAAACCGCAGCCACCAGCCCGCTTATTGACTACCGCAGTGCGAATCGCCTCGGCAAAGTCGTCCTTGCCCGATGCGCCACCGGAATTAATCAATCCCGCCCGTCCGGCGTAGCAGTTCAGCACCTGATAGCGGGTCAGGTCAATCGGGTGATCGCTAGAGAGTTCGTCGTAGACTAAGTCACTCGTCTTGCCGTAGCTCTTGCCCGTAGCCTGTGCCACTGCACCATAGCCGTTATTCACATTGGGCAGCTTTTGCTTGATGATATCGGCCTCAATCGTTGCGCCGATGTGATTCGCCTGTCCGGTCAGATCGGCGGCAAGATGATAATCCTTATCCTGTTTAAAGACGTTATTGCGGATGTAGCACCAGAGAATCGTGGCCATACCCAGTTCATGAGCACGAGCAAAGGCTTCTCGCACCTCAATAATCTGGCGGTTTGATTCCGGTGAGCCGAAGTACACGGTCGCACCCACGGCCACAGCACCCAAATTCCAAGCCTGCTCTACCGACGAGAACATGATTTGGTCATATTCGTTGGGGTAGGTCAGCAGCTCGCTGTGGTTCAATTTGACGATGAACGGAATCTTGTGGGCGTACTTGCGAGAAACGCTGCCCAACACGCCGAGCGTGGTCGCGACGGCATTGCAGCCACCTTCAATCGCCAGTTTGAGAATATTTTCGGGATCAAAGTAAATCGGGTTGGGCGCAAACGATGCGGCGGCTGAATGTTCAATTCCCTGGTCAACGGGCAGAATTGACATATATCCTGTATTGGCCAACCGTCCAGTGCCATAAAGCTGCTGTAAACTACGCAGCACCTGTGGATTGCGATCGCTGTGGCTAAAAATACGATCGACCCAGTCGGGGCTTGGCAAATGCAGTAAGTCCTTCGAGACCTTTGCCTGGTACATCAGCAGATTTTCGGCCTCATCGCCCAGGAGTGACTCAATCGACTGTGGCGAAGAAAGTGTTGCAACCACGGCAGTAATCCTAAATTCAACAATGAGAAAAGAGAATTGACGTTCAGTCTGGGTGTGATAAGTAGCTGTACACAAACAAATGCACAACTTAAAAACTGAGGGCTCGCCGCTCCGGGGCGTCTCCCCCCGGTTTTTATATGCGTTTATTTATGCCAACCTACTTATAGCAGTAGCCGTATCGGTTAAGACATCGGGAAACTCTGAAAACGGTCGAAGGTTTGAACGTCGGATTGTGTAACTGTCTCAACCCAAATGATGACGACTATAAAATGCTCTTTTCTCCCCCAAGGCTATCTCACCTTGCCGGATTGAAAGGTCTATTTATTGACAGATATTCCTAAAGAAATTCTATGGTTTTACACTGCCGTGACGTATTTCTAACCTTAGCAACTGTAAAGTTTGAGCCACTTGTGGCGTTTTATCAGCAGCTTTTCGAACAGCCACCCCAGCCCCACATTCCCCAGTCCTACGCTGAGTTTCATCTCCCTGGGCTGCGGCTAGCGATCTTTCAGCCTAGAGCCGATCACGCTGCCAAATTTAGCGCCCCCTCCAGCGGTGGCATGAGCCTATGTGTGGAAGTGGAAAGCTTGGAAAGTGCGATCGCGCATTTAACTCATATGGGCTATCCACCCACGCAGCCCATTATTACCGCATCCCACGGTCGAGAAATCTACGTCACCGATCCCGATGGCAATCGGCTGATTCTCCATCAGTCATAACTGTAGGGGCGGGTCTAGCCGATCAGCGATCATCACAGATCCAAACTGGTCAACAAAATCCGCCCCTACCTAGCGTTTCGTTCTACGACAATCTTGGAACACTATACAGGTAGCGCCACATCAACTGCACCGGAACTCATGGCCCCAGAGTAAACCAGCCCCCGCTGCATATCCAGGGTCAAAATCGCCCCATCCCGAATCACATGGGTGGCATCTTTCACACCAACAATGACCGGAATTCCCAGCCTCAGGCCAATCACAGCCGCATGACTGGTCAGGCTGTCTTCTTCCGTGACAATGCCGCCTGCCTTACGAATGGCTTCCACATAGTCAGAACTCGTAGACGGTACAACCAAGATTTCTCCGGGGTTGAAGCGGCTGATATCCATTGCCGTAGCGGAGACTCTCGCTCGACCGCTGACCGTGCCTTGACCAATGCCAACACCGCGACCCAGCACAGCCGTTACGACTTCTACTTTAATCAGGTCAGTAGAACCCGCTACACCCTGGAGCGTACCTGCGGTCATGACCACCAGATCGCCTTCATCCAGTAAGTGTTTCTCCTGTGCGACATTCAGTGCCGCCTTGAACGTTTGCCCAGTTGAAGGCAAATCCAGTACTAGCAGCGGCTTTACACCCCAAACGAGCTGAAGCTGTCGGGCCACGTCTACATGGGGCGTCACGGCCAGGATGGGTTTCTCGGGTCGGAACTTCGAAACGTTACGAGCTGTTGCCCCTGTTTTAGTTAGCGTCATAATTGCTGACGCATCTAGCTGGGTCGCGATTCGCGCAACCGCGTGGCTGATTGCATTAGGTACAGAACGCCCTGGTGTGCTTTCGACGTTGCAGACAATCTGCTCTTTCTCGATCCGGCGGGCAATTCGAGCCATTGTGGCCACCGCTTCTACCGGATGACTTCCAACTGCCGTCTCGTTGGATAGCATCACAGCATCCGTGCCATCAAGAATGGCATTCGCCACATCTGAAATTTCGGCCCGCGTCGGACGGGGACTATGCACCATGCTGTCAAGCATTTGGGTAGCGGTAATGACAGGAATGCCTAAGCGATTGGCCGTAATGATTAACCGCTTTTGCAGTACGGGTACATCTTCTGCTGGGAGTTCAACACCCAGGTCACCCCGCGCCACCATCACGCCATCGCTAATCGAGAGAATAGCCTCCATCTGCTCGATGGCTTCGTGTTTCTCGATTTTGACCACGACAGGGGTCTGCTTACCCGCGTTGGAAATCAGCTCTTTTATTTCTAGTACGTCCTGGGGGTTGCGGACAAAACTCAGCGCCACCCAATCGACGCCTTGATCCAACCCAAAAACGAGATCGCGTCGATCTTTATCAGTCAGCGCTTTAATTGAAAGGTAAACGCCTGGGAAGTTTACGCCTTTACTGTTGGACAGCACGCCGCCAACCACTACGCGACAGTGAAGTTCTCTGTTTTCTTGATCGACCCGCTCAACCCGCATTTCAACCCGGCCATCGTCTAGCAAAATCGTTGATCCCGCTGGCACTTCATCAGCCAGTAAATCATAGGTGACAGAGCTAATTTGCTTTGTCCCAACCACTGGCTCACTGGTCAAGATGAACGGATCACCTCGCTCTAGGGTGATTGAACCCTGTTCAAATTTGCCTAAGCGAATTTTGGGCCCCTGCAAGTCCTGAAGAATGCCTACAGGCTGATTCAGTTCAAAGGATACCTGACGAATCAGCCGAATGCTGCGCTGGTGATCCTCATGGGTTCCGTGAGAAAAGTTAAGCCGTAACGTCGTGGCTCCGGCTTCAATCAAATCCCGTAATACATCGGCATGGCTAGTTGCAGGGCCGATTGTGGCTACAATTTTGGTTCGCCGTAGAGCTTGTCGCAGTTGCATAGGAGAGGCAGCAGTTTAAAACAGAACCGTACTAGAATCTTTATCCTAGAGCGGATAGGCAACTCGGATACTACCACGTTGGTGAATAGTTAGAGTGCCAGTTATTTGGCTGAACCTGATCGGTTCCTGCCGACGCCCAATGGAAGCCGTTCGAAAGCAGGCAGACCGAATTCCCCCTAGCTGTTTGCTGTTTGTGGTTTCGCCAAAAGACGTCCAGAAGTTGCCAGAACCGCCAGACGGGGTTGAGCGTTGGCTTAAACCGGCTGTACCATGCGCTGGAGATAGGACTGTACCTCTACTAAGGCCTCAGCGGCATGGCGCAAATGAACTTCGAGCTGTTCTTTGCGATTGAGCAACACCCGCAGTTTGCGATAGCGGGCAATTGCCATGCTTACAGTCGGCAGTTGCTCTGAGGGGCAAGGGCGACACCATAAGCGGCCATCAGCGTCTAGACCACAAAGCTGATAGCGGCTGTCGGCATTAAAAGATGGATAGCTAGCGGATGCTGGCAGTGTTTCGGTTGGTTCATTGCTGGCATCAGCCGATTCGCTAGCTGCTGTAGATTCACAAATTTTTTCAACGTATTGGAGAAGCTCTTCTCCTTCTGCATTGCGCAAAATGGCGGTGTCAATATCAACCTGGGCTGAAGATGATTCCTTTTCTTGTTCGAGCCAACCGTTGACAATGGGGCCTTCAGCATACAAATCCTGAATTTGCACAATGACCTGCCGTAATTCCGCTTGCCAGCGTTCAACGGTTAAACTGATTTCTCGGGCTAGGCTGAGTGGTAATTCTGTGTTAAAGCTGTGGCGATGATTGCTGAAGCTCGGCAACTTAAACTTGGGTAGCGACAAGGGTTGAGCCGCGCTGTGCTGGGCGGGAAAAGGCTGTACGGTAGGAGGTGGCGTGCCCATCACCTTTTTGCTGGGTTGGGGGGGAGATTGAATCGTTGCCGTTTGGGCTGGAACAGTCTGGGCTGAAGTGGCGTTTGATTTGGTTCCTGCTTGGGATGAACGGGCTGATTTTGCGATCGCAAATGACACTCCCTGGGCTGATCGGCTGCGGGATGAGGACTGGCCAGATGAAGTCACTGACGCCGCAGTTTGCGAGACATGCGAAACAGTCGATGTGGCAGCCGTGTTTAGACGCCGCAACGTGGCTTCTATGCGCTGGAGATCCTGCTTCATCATGACCTGTTCTTCCTTGCGTTCGTCAGTAGGGATTTGCCAGTGGGAAAGGAGTTGCCCAAATTAAATCACAGTTTTTCCAAAACGACGCTTAGTACATGAAAAATTATTCGTAATGACCGAGCCATCGACCATTTCATCCACCATTTTAGTAACTGGCCCAGCTCGCTCCGGTAAAAGTGAATGGGCCGAGCGATTGGCGACTCAGACCCATTTGCCCGTTATTTACATTGCGACCGCCCAGACTGATCCTACCGATCCCGAATGGCAACAGCGGATTGAGGCGCATCGCCAGCGGCGATCGCAAACTTGGCAAACGGTAGAAGCCCCGATAGATTTGGTTAAAACCCTGCAAACCCAAACGTTCGTATCTTCGCCGTCTTCGCCACGCTGTTTGCTGATTGACTCGCTCGGCACCTGGTTGGCCAACTGTTTGGAACAAGCCGATGCCGAATGGCATCAAACTCAACAGGATTTGTTACATACGGTGCAGCAAATTCGTCAGCAGTCGCGTCACCACCTAATTTTTGTGGCGGAAGAGACGGGCTGGAGCGTTGTGCCAGCGTATCCCTTGGGCCGCTTATTCCGCGATCGCATGGGGATGCTGACGCGACAACTGGGTGCGATCGCAGATGCCGTTTACTTGGTGACAGGCGGTTATGCCTTAGATTTAGCACAGCTCGGTCAACCCATTGATTCTGGCTTGTCCGATTAGTTGGCTTGATTGAGTTGGTTTGATTTAGTTGGCTTGATTCGGCGTCGTGCAGAGGCATCATGCCGAATAGATTTCAACTCAGTACCAAAAGCCTCAAACTAAACGACAACGATCCTGGCAACTTCTATTAAGATCCCGATAAAGGATGCCATCAGAATCAAGATTTTAGTAAAAGATGCCACGGTGCAGATCTGGGTCTCGTGACTGTAGATTTTGCGTCCGTCCTATGCAAAAGTCTTAAATGCGTAGCCCCAACCAATTTGTGATGGTGTGAGGACGATACGGAGGGAAGATAGAACGTGAACATTTTCGAAATATTTAGCCGTGGCGGATTCGCCATGTGGCCGCTGCTGATTCTGTCGATTTTGGCCGTCGGCACCATCATTGAGCGCATTTGGTTCTGGTCAAAAATTCTCAACAAAGAGCGGGAAGTTGCCGATCGAGTGCTCAATGCGGCTCGTGACAGTTGGCTGGCGGCCACCGATGTGTCTCGTCAGGCCCGTGCCTTACCAATGGGTCGAGTCCTTTACAGGGCGTTACATCTCGTCAATCCGGAGCCTGAAGTGTTTCGGCTGGCGCTCGAAACGGCTGCAAACGAAGAGATTGCCGCCATGCGACGCGGGGAAAAGCTGTTGGAGGCAACGATTGCTCTGGCACCGCTGTTGGGATTACTTGGTACCGTACTCGGCTTGATTAATTCACTTGGTTCCATCCGTTTGGGTGAACTTGGCACAGATGCGACTTCCGGTGTCACCCTGGGGATTGGTGAATCGCTGATCAGTACGGCGGCTGGACTCGTTGTGGCAATTATTGCGCTCGTGTTTTATCGCATTTTTCAATCGTTTGCCTTTAATCAAGCTAAAACCTTCAATCGCGCAGGTAGTGAACTGGAACTGCTGTATCGGCAAGACTGGGCAAATACTGGCGGTATGCCGATGAAAGAGCTACCCACCGATCACCAGGAAAGTCCGGCTTTATAAGCCGAATGCTGAAGAATGTTGAAGAATATTTTAAGAGCAGGGATAGGAGGGCGGATTGCGATCGCAACCCCCATCTGCAACCCTAATTCGCAACCCCATCCACATCCCATTCCAACCGACAGTCAACAGTCTGCAATTTGAACCCCCAGGTAAAATCACGCAAACGGATCAACTTTTATGAACGTCAACTTTGACTCCCAAACCGAAGAAGTCCGGATCGAGATCGTGCCGCTGATTGATGTGATCTTCTGCATCTTGACGTTCTTTATCCTGGCGGCAGTGAGCTTGACCCGACAGCAGGCCATTAATGTTGATCTGCCCCAGGCCAGTACAGGTGCGCCGCAGATGCAGGATATGCTGCTGGTCAGTATCGATTCCATTGGTCAAATTTACGTCGAGCAGCAACCAGTCACCTTTCAGCAACTGACCGATGTGCTAGGCCAGTATGAGCAGGCAGTTCCAGAAGGACTGCTTGTTCTCTACGCCTCACGGAATGCTCGCTATGCAGAGGTTGTGGAGGTCTTAGATCTGCTCCGCTCGGTCGGTGGCGATCGGGTGGCGCTGGCTACGCTACCAGACACAGCCACTCCACTCAATCCCAACGATCCAGGACTGGATAATCCCTCCCAAGACGACCTGCTGCTGCCGGCTGATCCATTTGGTACTCCGGGTTCCGGTGACGGGTCACCGGGTTTGTCCGATCCGCTCGGTAGCGACCCGCTTAACCCGCTAGCGCCGGGTGGTTCTGGTTCTTTGGACAATGACGGCTCTGGTTTGCTGACTCCCTCCAATCCCAGCAGTTTGCCATCAGATGACGCTGATAATTAATGACGCTGGCAATTAATGCTGACAATTAACTCAGTGGGATTTTTACCGTGGAACTTTAATGCGGCTGTATCGTCGTGTAGCTTCGTGGGCTGTTGGTTTTTTCCTGCTGATCTCATTCACATCTCCTTATGAACAAGCTACTCAATTCGCTGGTTAAACGTCGCGCTCCACGTCTAGGTCAAGCTTGGGCGTTGGGCATGGGGATAGGTCTGTTCTGGTCGGGATCTGCGATCGCGGCTGAAACCGTAACGTTCAGATACAATGAGCTGGAATTTGGGGTTTCAACACCAGAGCTGCGCGTCTTTGCTGAAACGGGTGAAATCACCTCACCGCTTATCCGCTTGGCCTCTCGTCAATATCCTGAGATTGCTGACAAGGCTCGCTTAGTCCTTAATCAGAGCGTTGCCCTAGAAGGCAAAGTTGAAAAAGAAATTGGTAGCACAATCATTGGCTCTGCGGTGCTAGAACAGCTTGACAAACTGCTAGATGACGCCACTGGGCAGGATAATACTGAACCTATTCAGTCAGCCATCTTGGCTGCTTATGCAGACGATCAAGTGGTTTCGCTAGTTGAGATTATTGAGGAGTATCCCGAAGACAATATCGTCGTCAATCTCAGTAATTTAGAACAGGTTTACAGCGAGGCTTTAGCTGTGATTGAGCGTGTTCAGCCAGCTCTCGGGGTCCTCCAGGATGTGCTAGATATCCTGGGTGCTGGGAGCTAATGATTTGAGGCCGAATGCAGGTGAGTTAACGGGGGCGCAATGCGTCCCCTTCTTTTTTGTGAACGATTTACAGTGCCGATGTTACACAAAAGATAACGATCAAGATAACGATGAGTTTCAATTCCACTAAAAAGAGACAGAACTACCCTTGGGTCGAAATATGGCCGTTTGAGGCAATTACCATCCCACTACACCACCTCACCTCATAGACTAATGTCATAAATGAGACACAATATGAACTTTGTTATATTTCAGTTCTCTTCAGTTAAGAACAGCCGCCGCAATCATTCGATATTGTGAGAGGTGGAGTATTTTCCGCTGTTCTAGCTGGAAGATGCGATCGCAAAAGATTGCTTCACTAAAAACTCCGTCCTCCTTATAAATCTCCGTTTGTGTTGGGAAACAGAATTGTTCCAGCGGCAGATTTTTCTGCTAGGAAACATTGGCTCCCGACATGAATTTAGTCAACCGAATGATGCTGAGCAATTGATCTGTTGTAATAGCAATGATTGAAAAGATTTTACTAGCCGATTCCGGCACGGGTCATTCCGAAGAAATGCTCCAAGCGCTGATGGATATCCCGTCCATCAAAAATGCCTCAGTGACCGTCTTACACGTTGTCCCACCCCAAGTCTCTTCCGATACGATGACGGAGAAATGGGAAGAGGGCGGTAAGCTGCTTGCCGCCGCCGTGCAGCGTCTCCAGCTTGATCCAGGTAAAACCAACGCGATTTTGCGTGAGGGTGAACCCAAAGATGTAGTCTGTCAGGTTGCCGAAGAAATTGACACGGATCTAATTGTGATGGGTTCACGAGGGCTCAAGCGCCTCCAGTCCATCCTAGAGAATTCAGTCAGCCAGTATGTCTTCCAGTTAGCGGCCCGCCCAATGCTGCTGGTTAAAGACGATATCTACGTGAAAAAGATTAGGAAAATCTTAGTCGCGCTCGACAAATCCGATATGGCGAAACAGTGCCTCGATTTAGCGATCGCATTTGCCCGCGATGTTAGCGGCAGTGAACTAATCTTTGTTCACACCACACCAGATTTAAAGAGCAATCCCCAAGAGCTGTTTGCAGGCCATCCCGAAGACGATCCGGTACTGAAAAATGCCGTTGCTGAGGCGAAGAAGTACGGCATCAAGTACAAGTGTGAAGCACCAGCCGGAGAACCGGGACGCCGCATTTGCCAACTCGCTGAAGAAAAGAGCGTAGACTTGCTGATGCTCGGTTCACCCGAACGGCGTCCTTCAATTGCCAAGAGCTTACCCGATTTGGATCGCCTGCTGGGACGGTCTCTCTCAGATTTCATTCGCGTCTACGCCAATTGTCCAGTCATGCTAGTACGCCAGCCCACGGTGTAGGCGATTCTTGTTTACATCTTGCACCAATCTCAGGCGGGTGATTTTGTCGTCGCATCGCGGCAGCGAAATCCCTGGCCCAGCTTTTAGGTTTGCCAGATGTAAGATGTGAGCAAGATGCATAATCTAAAGAACCGGGGAAGCCCCGCCGGGGTTTCCCCGGTTCTTAGATGCGTTTACTTATGCCAACCTATTTATAAAGCTCGATTAAACTTTATTGATTCAAAGGATTTTGGCCTAGGTCTCAACATAATTCCCTGTCAGCCCCTTAAATCATGGCTCAGGACATTCCCGCTCCCCGCAATCGTACACTGCGACTATCTGACGAAGAGCGATCGCACTTTCAATCAAACCTGCTCAAATTGTCCCAACCCGCTACTGTTGAGACCATTTTGAATCGCACAGTCTGCCAAGATCTGTTTGAAGTGCTTGATTATTTGCCTAGCAGCTTCGTAGACCTGCTGTTTCTCGATCCGCCCTACAACCTCAACAAGCAGTTTCGCCAGTTCAAAGTCCAGCAGCAGTCCAATCAGGATTATGCCGACTGGATCTTCACCTGGTTAAAACCGCTAACCCGCGTTTTGAAACCGACGGCTTCAGTCTATTTTTGCTGCGACTGGCACTCCTCTGCTGCGGTTTATGCCGTGGTTGAACAGTTGTTTAAAATCCGTAATCGCATCACTTGGGAGCGGGAAAAGGGACGAGCCGCTAAGAGCAATTGGAAAAATTGTGCCGAAGATATTTGGTTCTGTACGGTTGCCGACGACTATTATTTCGATGCTCAGGCTGTGCGCCTCAAGCGCCAGGTTCGCGCTCCCTACCGAGATTCCCAAGGCACCCCAAAAGATTGGCAACCCACTCGTCGGGGTAACTTTCGCCTGACGGCGGCCTCTAACCTTTGGACGGATTTAACCGTGCCGTTCTGGTCGATGCCGGAAAACACTGAACATCCTACCCAAAAACCTGAAAAGCTGCTCGCTAAGGTGATCCTGGCAAGCTGTCCTGCTGATAGCGTTGTGTTTGACCCGTTTTTAGGATCGGGTACGACTTCAGTGGTGGCTAAAAAGCTGGGGCGGCAGTTTGTCGGGATTGAAATGGACGAATATTATGCCTGTCTGGCCGAAAAGCGTTTAGCCTTAGCCGAGACGGACGTGCGGATTCAGGGATACTGCGATCGCATTTTCTGGGAACGCAACAGCCTGGGCGCACAACAGTGCTAGCCAAATAGCTTTCTTTGTTCGAGCAAAATTAGTTAAGCAACTAAAAAGCGAGAGAGCATTCAACTGAATGCTCTCTCGCTGTCAAAGAATTACTCTCAATCAGATTGGATCGTGTTCTAGACACCTTGCCTGTCTTCTGGAGAGGCATAGCGTTGCTACACCTCTACCCAGAGTCAACCACTTACTTGTTTGCTTGGCTACTGGCAGTCTGAATGTACAGAATCAACAGAAAAACCGTTGGTACTAGCACAAACAAAATGCTAGCCACAAATCCTAGATTATTAACTTCCATGGGATCGAGCCTCTATTAAAACGCTAAGCAGGTCGAGCAAAATAACTACTGTCCAGAATATCATCTCAGCTCAACTGTTCTGACATGATCCCATCTACATAAATTTGCGGTCATCATCAGGGGCTTACCCAAGAGCATGTCTGCTTGTTCTAGCCCCTGAAAATCCGTGGGTAATTAAGCCTTCGCCTCCTCTACCTTCTCCGACTTGTTTGAGCGCGTCTGAGGTTTCGTTCGAACCGTCACTGGCCCATTTACGATGGTTTGGCAGGCAAGACGATAGCTATCGGGCTTTTTGCGTAGCTTTCGCTCCTCTGCCTCAGTTTTGGGCGATAGATTTTCCATGCCCTCTACAATTTCCACCGCGCAGGTACCACACTGCCCATAACCACCGCAGTTCATCATCTTGCCAAACAAGGTGTAAATATCCACCTCATTTTCCAGAGCCTTGAGCCGCAAATTTGCTCCGTCGGCAGCAATCACTTCTTTCTCTTCTTCAATAAACTTAATATTTGCCATACGGCTGTGCCCTCCTAGCAGTTTCATGACTGCTTCTGCGTCTACAATCTTCGTCTAGTCTGAATTCCTGCGTCTGTCCAACACCGTTCAGTGTGAACAAAGTGACGGTAACAGCATTCAAAACCCGCTTGCAATAGGGGGTTGGCACTGGTTACACTTCTTTATACACTTTCATTTTTACAAAAGTATTGCCAAACGTCCATTTAACTATCTAGGCACAAGGCTACTTCCCTCTCTGGGTAAGAACCTCAGCTAAATGTAGTATTTGGCAGTACTTAGGCGGTTCTGATCTGGTAGTCTTAATTCCAGTATTAGCACCTTAATAAAAGGCTGAAAGAATCGTTGAAATCCGTATAGAGGAGGAGCGTAGTCAATGGGACTACCTTGGTACCGAGTACATACAGTCGTCTTGAATGATCCAGGTCGACTGATTGCGGTTCACCTGATGCATACTGCACTGGTCGCAGGCTGGGCTGGCTCCATGGCCCTTTATGAATTAGCTATTTTCGACCCTAGTGATCCCGTTTTGAACCCAATGTGGCGTCAGGGCATGTTCGTACTGCCCTTTATGGCCCGCTTGGGTGTAACGGAATCCTGGGGCGGCTGGAGCATCACGGGTGGAAGCGCAGTAGATCCTGGATTTTGGTCCTTCGAGGGCGTTGCTGCTGCCCACATCGTTCTGTCTGGCTTGCTGTTCCTAGCAGCTTGCTGGCACTGGGTCTATTGGGATTTGGATCTGTTCCGTGATGCACGGACAGGCGAACCAGCCCTAGACTTGCCTAAAATGTTTGGCATTCATTTGTTCTTGTCAGGACTACTTTGCTTCGGTTTTGGCGCATTCCACCTGACTGGTCTCTGGGGGCCAGGCATGTGGGTATCTGACCCCTACGGCTTAACGGGTAGTATTCAACCCGTTGCACCCGAATGGGGGCCTGCTGGGTTCAACCCATTTAATCCAGGTGGCGTTGCAGCCCACCATATTGCAGCAGGTGTTGTTGGGGTAATTGCTGGTCTATTCCACCTCAGCGTTCGTCCGCCTCAGCGACTCTACAAAGCGCTGCGTATGGGTAACATTGAAACCGTTCTATCCAGCAGTATTGCTGCGGTTTTCTTTGCTGCATTCGTAGTGGCTGGCACCATGTGGTACGGCAGTGCAACCACGCCCATCGAGCTGTTTGGCCCTACCCGCTATCAGTGGGATAGTGGCTACTTTAAGCAGGAAATTGATCGCCGAGTTCAAACCGAGTTAGCAAGCGGAGCTTCTCTAGAAGAGGCCTGGGAAACCGTTCCTGAAAAGCTAGCTTTCTACGATTACGTTGGCAACAACCCTGCTAAAGGCGGTTTGTTCCGGACAGGCGCGATGGTCAATGGTGATGGCATTGCTCGTAGCTGGTTAGGCCATCCCGTCTTCAAGGACAGCGAAGGGCGCGAGCTTTTCGTCCGTCGGATTCCTAACTTCTTTGAGAACTTCCCCGTTGTTCTCACGGACAAAGATGGTATCGTTCGCGCTGACATTCCGTTCCGTCGGGCTGAATCGAAGTATAGCTTTGAGCAGACTGGCGTCACGGTCAGCTTCTACGGTGGTGATCTAGATGGTCAAACCTTCACCGATCCGGCGGTTGTGAAGCGCTTTGCGCGGAAATCTCAGCTGGGCGAGCCGTTCGAATTTGACCGCGAAACGTTGGATTCAGACGGTGTATTCCGGACGAGTCCGCGTGGCTGGTTTACTTACGGCCATGCTGTGTTTGCTCTCATCTTCTTCTTTGGTCACATCTGGCACGGTTCTCGGACCTTGTACCGAGACGTGTTTGCTGGGGTTGACCCTGAGCTGTCTGAAGAGCAAGTGGAGTGGGGCTTCTTCCAGAAAGTGGGTGACAAGACAACCCGCAAGGAAGCTTAAGCGAATCAGATTGGCATGAGTTAGACATCCAGCGATCGCACTTCATCTATGAGATGCATCGCTGGATTACTTTTTCCCGGTAATTCTGAACGAAATCACCCGGATTGGTTCTTAGAACCGATACACTGGAAATAAGAGAAAGCTCTGAGGAAAAGCTTGCTATGGAAAGCGTTGCATATATTTTCATTTTCACCTGCATCATTGGCACTCTTTTCTTTGCGATCGCATTTCGGGAACCTCCCCGGATCAACAAAGACTAGGTGTCGCGCCAAGTTGGCGACTGTCTTATCGCTTTAGCATTTACTTAATAAGACTTGGCGAGAGACAAACAGCTCAACTTCACGACAAAAAAATATCTTGGTTAACCCAAGTAATGCTTAAGACATCCATCGGTGCTAGGCATTACTTGGGTTAAACCGTATAATGCAAAGTGATACAGACTAAACTCACTTCATCTTGAAAGCCATTTTTCAATAGAAAAATCCGGATTTCTAAGATGAATTGGTTTAACGAGTTCAAAGTTAGTTCAAAGTTACTTAAACGCTTTTGAGTTTGGGTTGGCTTTTTCCACTTCAGCATTTGTAAGTCTCAACGCTGGCTGATACAAAATCCGGTGCTTAAGTCCTTATCTAGCCTTATAAAAGGTTTGCATTGCAACCTTTTTGTAAGGGATAAAGTTGGTGAAGGATAAAGTTGATTTTTACTAGTGAATACAGGATTTAACCGAATCAAGCGTTGTCTGAGCTTGATCAAAGCGTTGAGTAATGACTTAGGTAACTAATTTTTTGTTCTGTTTTTGTTCGACCCGCCTCTATTTTGCAGTTGTTGAGCAAGGCAGGTTCACTTAGAGGATACTAGCCATGCGTTGCCCTTTTTGTCAGCATCCCGATAATCGCGTCTTAGAGTCGCGTTCTGCTGAATCTGGCCAAAGTGTCCGACGGCGACGCGAGTGTTTACAGTGCAATCGTCGGTTTACAACCTATGAGCGCATTGAATTTGTTCCAGTTACAGTCATTAAGCGCAACGAAGAACGAGAATCGTTTGATCGTTCGAAGCTCCACAAAGGAATTGCCCGTGCGTGTGAAAAAACGGGCGTTGAAGTCGCGGTTATAGAACGAATAGTGGATGACATCGAAGCTGAGTTGCAGCAGAGAGCCGATCGGGAAGTGCGGAGCGAAGAGATCGGTCAGCTTGTTCTCCAACATTTGCAGTCGATTAACGAAGTTGCCTATGTCCGCTTTGCTTCGGTTTATCGGCAGTTTCAGGGTATTCGTGACTTTATTGAGGTACTTGAAGATCTGCGGGATCCCACTGCGGTCAAAACTCCGCGATCACAAAGTGCAACACCAGCCTCTACGGAAACTCCCCCGGAACCGGAGTTGGCCTCCAAATCAGGACGGTAAACGATTGATACTTGTTACTCGCTATCAGTTATCCAGTTATCCACGCTGCCGTGATCGACTCTAACGCCAGCGCCAGCGGGCATCTAGAATGGTGCGGCTGAGTACCCGCAGTGGATCAGGCGTTTCTCCTGAAAATAGTGAAAAATCAACTGGGCCGAAGTATCGTTCTGCTTGCTCTGCTAGGCGTTCGAGGAACGGATCATCTAAATGAATGCGGGTTGCTAGTCGAATTGAAAGTAAAGGAACTCCTCCCTGACCTTCCCCAGGAATAATGCTCCATTCGTACTCATCTAGAACAGATTGGAGCGATGGATCAAGCGATGCTTTGAATTGCTTGAGAGATGCAAGTTTGGATTGAAGTTCTCGTAGCAATCCAGAGTCGGTTGGCTTCATGGAGATGCCTCATTGAACGTGGATAATTCCCTTGCCTAGATTGATCGTAGCCTTGCTTCAGGCATTGTGAGATAAAGACTTTCTAAGACTCTTGAAGATGAGAGTTAAAACGATGACAACAGACGTAACGATTAAACTCGATCAGTTTCTCAAGTTAATAGGTATTGCTCCGACGGGTGGAATCGCCAAGATGATGATCCAAAGCGGAGATGTGCAGGTGAATGGCGAAGTTGAAACTCGTAGAGGGCGTAAGCTGCTACCAGGAGACCAGGTGACAGTCGGTTCACAAATGTATGAATTTGAAGGGTGATGCAGATTTTATATCGAATCTGCTCAAAGCTTGTCTGCCACATTAGTTACCGAGTGGGGGGTTACCGTGTGAGGGCAATTTGCTGCGCGGTTGATTGAATTGTCGGTAGGGGCACTTCTGCAAAGTAGCGCTGTTGAAACTGATCTTCTGCGATCGCAGCTAAAAATATCTGTAAGGTATCCTCAAATTGCTGAGTCGCCCAAATTTCAGCAGTGGAGGGTGTCTGTTCAATTTGGATCTGATCGTCCTGTTCACTCACTTGAAAGCCAGCTACAGCTAAGGTATCTAAGCCAAGCTGCAGAGTGCGATCGCAGATTTGAAACCGCTGTTTCAGTTGCGATCGCAAAATGGGCTGCTGAGTGCGACTTAAATATTTGACAATACCGACGAGCTGTTGCCAGATCTGATTCGGTGGGATCAAGTTGGGTGGCGCATAGGCCATCGCCAGCGTTTGCTGAGATTTGGCAGCCTTTTGAACCCAAGGCATCAGGTCGTCCCAACTGCTGGGACAGTCGGTGATCACAATTGATGGATCAGCAGAATGAGATAGTGGGGAACTGGTTAAGGGCACGGTCTGCTCGATCGTTTGTCTGCCATTTCGCTGATCGACGATCCAATTAAATTCTAAGGATGAAGTCGGTGTGTGGCTGGTACGGCTGGGTTGAACATCGATCAGGCGAATTTCGTATTTCTTGCTGTAGGCATTGAAGTCGAGTTCTGCGATCGCATCACAGCGGCCTGGGGGCAAATCATCTTGATAGTGATCCCACCAAATACCCGGAAAACCCACAGTACTGGAATCGTCATAAAGGGTGAATCTGGTTTTGAGATACTCTAGTTTTTGCCCCCGCAGGTCTTTGATCTTGGTGTTTCCTTCTCCTGCAAACCAGCAGTTTGTGATCAGGAGTCGAGGAACCGGATTGCCCATGCCATAGGGTTCCAGCAGCTTTAACTCGCGAAACAGATCTTTACCAAGTTCCGCAACCGTGACCTGTAAATCCGCTTGCAGCACGGGTACAGTCCTCACCTTAAACTGCTCAGGATGATGACGCAGCTGTTGGTTAATGCTGTCGGCAAACAGGGGGACATTGTTGACGGGTAGCGACAGACCTGCGGCGAAGGGATGGCCGCCAAAGCGAGTCAGTAAATGCTCTTGCCCCTTCACCAGTTCGTATAGATCGATGCCGTTGACCGATCGAGCTGAACCCCAGGCCATACGAGGTGTTGACAGTGCAGATTCTTCCACCAAGTTATCCGGTGCCAGGGCCTCTTGATTCAGCAAAATCGCTGGCTTCCCCGTTGTCTGAGCGACTTGCCCTGCCGCTAAGCCGAGAATGCCAACCGGCCACTGTTCTCCCACCAGTACAACAACTTCAGTCGTAGACAAATCAATCTGAGCCAGCTGCTGCTCTACCTGGCGCATAACAGTACGCTGCAGTTCTTTGCGGCGTGCGTTGGCCAACTCAGTCTCTTCTGCCAGTTGCCGACAGCGCGGTGAGTCTTGACTGGTCAGTAACTCAACACAGAACCGGGCATCGCCATGCACGCGGCTGACAGCGTTAATTCGTGGCCCTAGGCCAAACGAAATGTCAGTCGGGCGATCCCCATTGCGCCTGCAGAGTTCTAGGAGCCTCGCTACACCGGGTCGGTGGGCCACTTGGCCAGTGAGGTTGCGCTGGAGCTGCTCAATGCCCAACTGCGCCAAATAGCGGCAGTCGCCTCGTAGCTCCACCAAATCGGCAATCAAACCAATCGCCACTAGATCCAATAAGTCGCTCAATGGACGCTGGGGAATTTCAGGAGCTTCTAAGTAAAGCGCTTCAACCAGCTTGTAGGCAACGGCAACGCCAGATAGCGTTGCTAACGGATGCAGCGGCGGAAACGTGCGGGGATTGAGAATCGCCGTCACAGGTGGACGCTGCTCCGGCAGCGTATGGTGGTCGGTGACAATCACATCCATGCCCAGTGCGATCGCATATTCAATTTCCGCCTGATTGGTGCTACCCGTGTCGCAGGTGACAATCACATGGCAGTTTTGCTGGGCCAGTTGCTCAATCCCCAAGCGGGATAAACCGTGAGATTCGGTAAAGCGATTGGGAATGTAATAAATTAGCCGCTGATGCTGTGGGAAAAACTCACCCAGTCCATCCCATAGAACTGAAGTTGCCGTGACGCCATCAGCATCAAAATCGCCCCAAATCGCGGCTCGCTCCTGATTTTCAAGTGCTTGTATTAGTCGCTGAACCGCCCAGCGCATTTCATCGCCAAATTCCCACGGGCTGGTGGGTTGATATTGAGCCGGATCGAGAAAACCGCTCAGGTGAGTGCGATCGCGGATTCCTCGCTGCCATAGTAGCTGAGCAGTGTAGCGCCCCGCATCTGGATGAATCTGCTGAACGGTATCAATCCAGTCGTCTGGATAATCGGGGACGGAATAAACTTGCCACTGAAACGATGAACTCATATGCGATCGCTACCGCGCCTTGAAGGGTTCAACTTCTATCTTGCCCCAAACTCATAAATAGCGATTGAGCCTGCGTAGATACGCAAGCTCAATCGTTTTACTCTAAATTACTCAACTCTAGGTTGCTCACAGCCGTATGTCTAAAGCATGACCGTGTCGCCCATTACATCCAATCGTTTGAAGTTACTCAATACCATATACTGCTCAGCCAGCGCCTCAGATGCTTCGGGAGAGATCCAGCCCATTTGACGCAGCAGGTGCAGCGCTACTGCATGTTTGGCTCGCTTGGAACCGTCTAGCACCTTGATTGCAAGTCCTAACCCTTGACCTACTTTGCCAATGCACTGAATTCCTTCTGCACCTGCTTTACTAACCAGCTCTCCTTCACTCTTGCGCATGAGTTCCGTGTCAAACTCTCCTTCGCCTGAAATCATCTCCGGATGATGGGTCATGGCCCGAATAATCCGCTCCATTTCCAGGCTGCTACCAGAAGACAACTGGGCATATAGCGTCGCCATTTGGCCTAGCTGCATGAAATACGTTGGCGCACCACAGTCATCATGAGCACAGATAAACTCATCCGCTGGCATCTTCAGCAAATCTGAAATCCGCGACAGAATAAGCTGCTGCACCGGATGGTTGCGATCCAAATAGGAATTCAGGGGCCAGCCCTGCATTTGACAGACCGCTAGCATGCCCGCGTGTTTACCAGAGCAGTTGTGCTGGAGGGGGCTTCGCTTATCTGGCGGAATGGGGCACTGTAGTTCCGATGCATCGACATTAGCTCGCCACAGGACATGAAACGCCTGTCGCGCCTGCTCAATATGTCCTCGGTGGGAGCTACACATAATCGCTAAATCACGATCGGAGAGCTGAAACCGCTCTAGCGCTCCGGTAGACGCGACGGCCAATGCTTGAAATGGCTTCAGCGCTGAGCGAATAAACGTGCCCGTTTCTGGATTACCCGCCACCGATAGCACTCGGCCTCGGTCGTCACAGACAACCGCTTCGACATGATGAACTGATTCAACAATGCCTTCTCGTAATAGTTGCACTTGCAGATCGTGGGTCTGCGTCCGTTTTCCCCTTGTCATGGCTAAGACTCTGACATACTGCGATTTGATCTGCAATAACTTGTTCTAAAATCGTTGGCAATTGTAAGCCTAGTGCCCCCGTTCCGGCTTAAATGCAGCTCCAAATTGCAATACTCGCTAACCAAAAGGCAGCGACTCCCCCGAATGTGCGGCGCAAACGCTGAAAAATGGGCTCAATTTCGTAACTGACAATTAAGCGATCGCGGGTTAAAACTTCTTTCGGTTTGACCCAGGTTTGCCCATCGTACCAGCCTGACTCTTCATAGGGAATAACATCCTGAAACAAGCGGCTGCGGACATAGCGCCAGCCCAAATAGAGCTGCACCAGCGCCAGGCTCGGCAAAAATGAGGCTCCGGTCAATGTACTGAGGCTGAAGTGAATCGGTAGTTTTTCCCATGGAAAACTAACGGTTGCAATGGGAGCCGTGATAATACAGCCGATGAACCACAGAATGACAATAGGCTTAATGTAGCCGCTCACATTCCGAGTAGCCCATCCATAAAACCAAGACTCTTTCAAACCTTGATATTCATTGACGGGCTGCTGCTCGAATGGCACCGGGCAAACAGAGATAGGCGACTTCATAATATTAGACAAGGCGACTCATCCCACAAAGCAGTTTGATCTTAAAGCAAGCCACTGTTGTTTTAGTGTAGCGAGAGAAGCGAACAGTAGGATGGTTATTCTTGAGTCTCACTCGAATCTGTACCGTCCGTACCGTTAAAGTAAGCTTCTAAAACTTGCTTCACCATTGGTCCTGCAACGGAGCCGCCCCCACCTCCAGAATGTTCACCAAAGGCTACAACAACAATTTCAGGATCATCCGTTGGCCCGTAGCCCCCAAACCAGGTATGGCTTTCATTCGGTGGCGCTTCTGCTGTACCGCTTTTACCAGAGACGGGTGGCAACGTTGATGAGTTGAGCACGGTACCCGTACCGCCCGTGACAACGCGGCGTAATCCCTGCTCCAGAATACGGATCGTTTCTGGACTCATGTTGAGGGATTCGCGCCAATCGTCCGCCACTTCATCCGTTTTCATAAAGTGGGGCGTTACTTTGTAGCCACCATTGGCTGCTACTGCGAACATCACGGCAACCTGCAGCGGCGTTGATTGTAAATAGCCTTGGCCAATGGACATGTTAATGGTGTCGCCCAAGTACCAACCTTCACCGATATTCTCATGCTTCCACGCTTCATCGGGTACCAGTCCAGCCGATTCTTCACTCGCAAGTTCAACTCCAGTTTTGGAGCCAAAGCCGTAACGGCGCGTCCACTGAATGAGCGGCTGTTCTCCCATACGGCGGGCAACCTGGTAAAAGAAGGTATCACTACTCCATGCCATTGCCCCAGGAAATCCAAGCGGGCCAAATCCAGCATTATTCCAGTCCCAGAATTGAATGCCGCCAGCGGTAATGTAGGGATAGGTGGGCAACACTGTAGATGGAGAAAAGCTGCCTGATTCAATGGCTGCTGTCGTGGTGATGATTTTGTAGGTACTGGCAGGTGGGTATGCCTGTAGTGCACGATTAACAAAAGGAAATTCGGCACTTTGGAGCTGTGCCCACTGCTCATCTGTGATGTAGGTCGAGAACAGATTGGGATCAAATGTGGGACGGCTCACCATTGCCAAGATACCGCCCGTATTAGGATCCATTGCGACGATAGCCCCGATGCGGTTGCCTAGAGCCTTTTCAGCCGCTCGCTGTAGTTTGAGATCGATGGTCAGCTGTACATCGTTGCCGGATTGAGAGGGCTTTTCACCAATGATTCGAATCACCTGACCCGCACCATCGACTTCAACTTGACGTCCGCCCCACTCGCCACGCAACTGTGGCTCGAAGGCAGACTCGATGCCCATTTGGCCAACAACGTCTCCTAGCCGATAACCTTGGTCTTCTAGCTTAATCAGTTCTTCGTCGGTGAGTTCACCTGTGTAGCCTAAGACGTGGGCTGCCGTGTCGCCATAGGGATAGTTGCGCACTGCTTCCGCTTCAACTCCGACACCAGGCAGTTCACGACTAAATTCTGCGATCGCAGTTGCTTGTGCTGGACTGATTCCTCGGGCAATCGGCACGAGCGATGGCGAAGTATAACCCGCCTGTTCCAGCTTGTCCCGAATTTCATCCTCCGGGATTTCTAGAATTTTGGAAAGTCGTGCCACAATAATCGGCCATTCTTCCTCTTTTCGCTCAACTGGCCACAAGAACACCGCATAGGACAGTCGGCTACCCGCCAGGATCTCGCCATTTCGATCCATAATTTTGCCCCGCTCTGGCCGACGCGGCATCAAACGGATGCGATTTTCCTCCGCTAGTTCCCGATTTCGCTGTCCTTCCACAAGCTGTAGATAGAACAAACGGGTGCCCATGCCAAGGAATAGAGCTAGACTCACCAGCAACATGACAATGACAGACTGATAAGGTCGTCCAACTGTCTTGGTTGATTTTGCATCAAAGGAGGAAGAAGCCATAGATTTGTCGTACAGCTAGCTGAGTATCCGGTTATTGTGTAGCCGGGGACTTAAAGTGGATGATGAAACGGACCTATTACAGACACCGTTACAGAACTGTTACATAATTATTCCGTCTTTTGTAACAGCAACGAAACATTCTTTCTAGAATAGCGTTCCATCTGGAATTCTGGGGGAGCCATCCTGTCTAGACCGAATATCTAGCAATCTGCTTGCAGCAGAACCTCCATATAGCCTTTTTTGGGCTACTGAGGGACAAGTTATTTTTGGGAAGCCGTGCGGAGCACGGCTTCCCAAAAATAACTCTCCCTTTATTAGCGCAAGAAGCGCTATATACCTATTCGTAACCTATGCATCCGTAGGCTGCGTCTCTTACCAAGACGCAAATAAAACGCCAATTAGTTTTACCCATAGAGCAAAGTGGGTATTCTAAAATCACTAAACTATCCTGACCATCCGTGATGACGGTGATTAAGCTCAAATAGTTCTGACGGGTTGGGTCATGTCCGCTCGACTAAAGGCCACAATTTTCAGTGATTTCTTGCGATCTATTGCATCATTTGAGCAACCCCTGTAAAAATCAATAAAAATCTGCCTTAAGGAGCTAATTATGCAGACCGAGCAATAAGTACTGCTCTGGTTATGTATAAACCATACTGTTAAGTCGTCGCGCGGATTGGAGTCATCCAACCGGGCACTATCGCACCTACCCCAACTATGTCCCAAACTGCCGCGCTTCATTCATCACTTGAACAAACCCACGATCGTCTTGATGTCCAGCTACGTCAGGTATCAAAGGTTTTCAATGGTGAGTATGCCGTCGAATCCATTGACCTGGATATTCGCAAAGGTGAATTTTTCAGTATTCTCGGCCCATCCGGCTGTGGTAAGACCACGACCCTGCGCCTGATTGCTGGATTTGAAGATCCCTCAAGTGGAAACTTGATGATTCAGGGACAGGCGATGAATCGGGTGCCAGCCTATCGGCGTCCGGTCAACACTGTGTTTCAAAGCTATGCCCTGTTTAACCACATGACGGTATGGGATAACGTAGCCTTTGGCTTGCGGATTAAGGGACAGACTCGCTCAGAAATCCGAGAACGAGTTGGAGAAGCGCTCCAGCTTGTGAAAATGGATTCTTTTGCTCGACGGTATCCTCGCAATCTATCCGGTGGTCAGCAGCAGCGGGTGGCCTTAGCGCGGGCACTGGTGAATCGACCTGCGGTTGTGTTGTTGGATGAGCCGTTGGGAGCTTTAGACTTAAAGCTGCGCAAGGAAATGCAGGTCGAATTGTCCAACCTGCATCAGCAGCTTGGCGTCACGTTTGTGATGGTGACGCACGATCAGGAAGAAGCACTCTGTTTGTCCGATCGCATTGCCGTGATGCATAACGGTCACATTGAGCAAATTGGCACGCCGAGCGAAATTTACGACTATCCCAAGACGCCGTTCGTAGCTGACTTTATTGGGGATACTAACCTGATGAGCGGTGAGGTAGCCCATACCGATGCCGCCATGCTCAAAGTCAAAACTCAAAATGGCTTGGATGTGATGGTGAAACTACTTGGGCAGGGAATCACGCTAGGGACAACTGGGTCAGTGGTGGTCAGCGTCCGACCCGAAAAGATTCAGCTCAGCCTGGATCCGCCGACTCAGCAGATGGATAACTGCTTTGAAGGACAGTTGAAGCATGTGATGTACCTGGGGACTCACATGCACTGTCTGGTACAGCTCGCATCGGGCGATCATATTACGGTGCTGCAGCCGAATAAGGTGGGGGCACTTCTAGAAACTCATCGGTCTGTCTATGCCTACTGGGATGCGGCAGACTGTCGCGCCCTTAGCTCTCCGGCGTAGTACTTGATCGTTATCTACTCGCTATGCATTAGTAGAGCTGAGCATTAGTGCATAATTAGATTTGAAAACCAAATCTTGTCCTCGGATTGGGCTGAATTGTATAAAAAACGTGTCGAGTTGGCAAATCACCCCGGTAGACTATACAGAAATTTGTTGCTTTCTAGGTGCTGCATGGCTGGTGTGCCGCAGTTTTGTAAGGAGTTGCGGAGTTTTTTGCAACTTGGTGACCTAGTATTGGCTTTAGCTTTTGTTGATCAACAAGCTGGCCTAATAGGCTAATCGGTGATTTGCCCCTAATTGATCCAACCCGCGATCGCATATTGTCAAAGCACTGTCCTATAAAGATTCCGGGAGGAAATGGTGCGTTCAAACTATCCCAACAAACAGTTCTATGGTGGTCAGGCTCGTCGCTTTGCCTCCACGCGACGGCATTTTTTGCAGGGTTCAGCAGCGGCCCTGACAGCCGTGCTGCTGTCTAATTGCCAGCGCGGAGTTTCGGATGTGCAGTCGGGAGATACTGAATCAGACGCAACATCGGCCAATGGTTCTGCTGGTGGCGATGCAGAAACGCTGCATGTCTATACCTGGGCAGACTATACCGATGATGAATTGGCCAAACGCTTTACTGAGGCTACCGGCTATCCCGTTGTCATCGATATCTATGATTCCAACGAGACGATGCTGGCCAAGATGCTAGCTGGCGGCGGCAATGCCTACAGCATTATCTATCCGTCTGACTACACCGTTGAAATTATGCGGGATGAGCATGACATGCTCACGGAGCTGGATAAGTCGCAAATCAAAGGCTTGGATCAGCTAAACGAGAAGTGGCAAAGTCCGGTTTATGACCCCAACAATACCCACAGCGTGCCAATTAGCTGGGGGACGACGGGTTTGCTCTACAACACTGAGTTAGTGACTAGCGAACCAGAAGACTGGACGTATCTCTGGGAAAATCAAGAGGCTTTATCCCGCCGGATGTCGCTGCTGGATGATGCGCGGGAAACAATGGGTGCGGTGCTGCGCTCCCTAGGCTATTCCTATAACTCAACCGATCCGGCTGAGATTGAGGAAGCCTATGAGCGGTTGAGAACATTGAAACCTGCGATCGCATCGTTCCAGTCTTTCGGTTATGAAGATCAGCTAATTGGTGGCGACCTGATTGTGGCGATGGCCTACTCGGTAGATGCGATCGCGGCGTCGCTGGAGAATCCGCAGTTGAACTATATTGTGCCCAGCAGTGGCTCATCGGTCTGGACGGATACGATGGTGATTCCTAAGAATGCGCCGAATCCAGAGGCAGCCTATGCCTGGATCAACTTTATGCTCCAGCCTGAGATTTCTGCTCTAGCGGTTGAGCGACTGACGTTTGCGACACCGCTCAAGCCTGCTTTTGAGCTGCTGCCAGAGGAATTGAAGCAGAATAACAAGCTGTTCCCATCTGAAGAAGTACTGGCTAATTGTGAAGGCATTGCGCCCGTGGGCGATGCGGCAGAGCTGTACGATCAGTACTGGACAGAGATTACGAGCGCCTAGGTAGATTGGGCTACAATCGAGCGCTGCTGTAGGGGCAGGTTTAGCATTCAATGCACGGGACTGAGTCAGGCTTGATTGCCAAACCTGCCCTTACGGGCATTCTTGGTGACGTGGGAGTGAAGAGTGAGGCGTAAGGCGTTTCCGGCCACTCAAAACTCAAAACTAACCCCGTCTGTCGTGCCAAATTGCAGAACTGATATAACTGCATCTTCCATTGCATAGGTGAATCTATGGCCGTTTCAAGTTCTCCGCCGCCGAGTTCTCAAACCGAAAGCTGGGTTGCGATCGCAAAATATCGCTTATCAAAGCTAATTCAACCACTGGTGCTACTCGCTCCGGCGGGACTGTGGCTGTTTCTGCTGCTGGTGCTGCCCACGGTGCTGATTTTAGACATCAGCCTAGTGCCTGGTTTACGGCCTGGATTACCCACCAATGGCTACGGCATCGGCAACTACCTGCAAATTTTGCAGCCCGTCTACATGCGGGTAATTGTGCGATCGCTCTATTTTGCAGTGGGTACCACGCTGATTTGCCTGCTTTTGGGATTTCCGGTGGCCTACTGGATTGCAATTATGGCTCCCAAGCGCTGGCAAAACCTGCTGCTAGTTGGCTTTATCCTGCCGCTCTGGACATCGTCGCTGCTGCGAGCCTACGCCTGGATTAGCATTCTGCGACCGAGCGGCGTGTTGAATATGGTCTTGAGTACGCTTCATCTACCGACTCAGGATTTGCTCAACCGAGAAGCTGCAGTATTCATCGGCATGACCTACAGCTTTTTGCCCTATATGGTGCTGATTCTGTACGCTTCGCTAGAGAAGCTGGATCGCCGCTTGCTGGAAGCCGCTGCTGACCTAGGCGCAACGCCAACTCAAACCTTTCGTAAGGTCACGATTCCGCAAACGCTACCGGGAATTGCGGCAGGCAGCTTGCTCGTTTTCATCACCAGCCTCAGTGATTTTGTCGTGCCGGAACTGCTGGGCGGTGCCTCCAGCATGACCATTTCGCGCCTGATCTACAACCAATTCCTCGGCCAAACCCGCAACTGGGGCTTCGGCTCATCCCTAAGTATGGTGTTAATTTTTGCCGTTAGTATTGCGATTGCACTTCTGCTCAAGTACGGCAGTCGCGATCCCGAAGCTCTGTCATAGTGCAGGGTTATTTTATGTTTATTGAAAAAATATCTAAAAGCACGACGTTACGTAGGGGCGTTAGCGAAGCCATGCCAAAAGGGCTATATGGCCATTCGCCCCTACCCAGCGCTGTTTACCAGTAACCCTATGAATACATCACACTCCCCTGCAAAACCGATTAAGTCTGCTTCTACCCGGCAGCTACCCGCCTGGCAAGCGGCCTTTACGCTGCTGATGTTTGGCTTCATGTATATTCCCATTCTGGTGCTGGCGGTTTACAGCTTCAACGAGTCCCGCTACAGCGCCAACTGGGAAGGACTGAGCCTGCGCTGGTACACCAAGCTGTTCAGCGATACCCGTTTACTCTCGGCCCTGCAAGATAGCCTCACGGTTGCGTTTACAGCCGTAGCCGCCTCGGCAGTACTGGGCACTCTGATGGCCGTTGGCTTAGCCCGTTACCGCTTCCCTGGCAAAAAGCTCTACCAGGGCATTTCCTATCTACCGCTGATTATTCCTGATATTGCGATCGCAGTTGCGACGCTGGTTTTCCTGGCCTCGATTGCCATTCCCCTCAGCATTTGGACGATTATTGCCGCGCATATGGTGTTTTGCATTGCCTACACTGCCGTTGTCGTCTCATCTCGGCTTGCGGGCCTCGATCCCAACTTGGAAGAAGCAGCGCTTGATTTAGGTGCCACACCAGCGCAGGCATTTATCAAAGTCCTGCTGCCCCAGTTATTACCCGCCATTGTTTCAGGCTGCTTGCTGTCGTTTGTCCTCAGCATGGACGATCTGCTGATTTCCAGCTTTACGGCAGGGGGCGGAGCCAATCCGCTACCAATTGAAATCTTCAGCCGCATTCGCACAGGCGTTAAACCAGATATCAATGCCCTGAGCGTTCTGCTGATTATCGTGTCGGGCCTAGTCGCGTTTATCGCCGAATATGTCCGCTATCGCAGCCAGCAGCAGCGGACTTGAATTAACTTGATTAACTCTTCAAACAGAAGGATATCGCCGCATTGCGGCGATATTCGCCTTTTTTAGGGATTAGAAACTAAATTGTGCAGAATCATGCAGTTTCTTTAAGAATCATAGTGGTTTAGCGATTTACCTCTTAAAGCGGGCATTCTACAGCTATCCTTTTATCCTTTTGCCCGTAGGTAAATCAACATGAACCAACGCATCATTCTAACCACGTTAGAAGGTGTTCCCGGACGGCAGACAATCCAGCATTTGGGCCTGGTACAGGGCAGCACCGTCCGCGCTAAACACATTGGTAAAGATATTTTGGCCGGATTCAAAAATATGGTCGGCGGTGAGCTGAAAAGCTATACCGAACTCCTGCAAGAAGCGCGCCAGGAAGCCACCGATCGGATGGTGCAGCAGGCGACCCAAATGGGGGCAAACGCTGTCGTGAACGTGCGTTTTGCTACCTCTTCTGTGGCGCAGGGCGCGGCTGAACTGTTTGCCTATGGCACAGCGGTGCGAGTGGAGTAGTCGTGCTATGGAATACCTTGTCTTTCTCGGTCTGCTTGCCCTGGGATTCTTTGCCGGACGCTATTTTGAGCAGCAGCACTATCAGGAAATCCACGCCCGAGAGCATCAAACTCAGAGCGTGCCTGTTTTTAATCTATCTGCCAGTCATATGCTGCCACACGCTCAAGAGTCAGAGCTATTCGTCGGCAGCGTCGTCATTTCTAGTGACTACTTCAAAACCTTTGCTGGCTGGCTGATGAGCTTGTTTGGTGGCCGACTATCTGGCTACGAAACCTTAGTGGATCGCGCCCGCCGGGAAGCCATTCTCCGCATGAAAGAAGATGCGATCGCATGGGGTGCTAAGCAGGTCTTGAATGTGCGCCTGGAAACTTCATGCATGAATACAGAGTCGCAGAATGGGATCGTTTCGATTGAGGTGATTGCGTATGGGACGGGGATTCGGTGAGGTTTGATGGTTGGTGGGTAAATAGTTAATGGTTGGTGGTTGATTGGAGTGTGGCTACGTTACGAAATATATCTCAAGCTGCGATCGCACCTGGAATCCTTAACTATAACTATGGTCGCCTGCTCTGCTGATTCGGTTTGAAGTTCATGGATGCGATTAAGTTCAACATTGACACCTGGTTAAAAACCAGTACTGCTCAGGGGTCTGCTCTACCTGACGATCAGCGCCAGTTCATTGAGGCTCGCACGGTTTTGCCGCTGGCGGCCTACAGTGATGCGGGCAACAATCACTACAAAATCACTCTGGGAACGAATGCCCAGGGACAGCAGATTTTCTACAAGGGGCGCAACACCTGGTACGTCTATCAGCCTGCGGTCGAGATCTTCCGCGTTGCCACTGTCGATCCCTATTCCATTCTGGTCACGGCGAACACCTGGTTTAAGCAAACTGTCGCTCAGGCATCGACTTTGGCGGATAGCCAGAAGGTTTATGTAGAATCTGGCTCAACCTTCCCGATTGCGGCCTTCGCGTTTGAGCAAAACCACGTCAAGTTCACTTTGGGCAAAGACCAAGTCGGCCAGCAGGTCTTCCTGAAAGGTCGCAATACCTGGTACGCCTACGAGCTGCATGTTGATGTGCTGCGCAATGATGTGCCGCTGTTTGATTACGGACTTAAGTTCAAAACCGACACCTGGCTGAAGCAAAGTACGACTCAAGCTGCCAGCCTATCGGATAGTCAAAAGCAGTTTATTGAAGGTGGTACAATTCTGCCGCTGGCGGCTTTTGAGCCGCAGTTTCTGCATCTCAAGGTGACATTTGGTCAAAATGCCCAAGGTGAGCAAGTTGAGTTCAACGGGCGCAATACCTGGTATGTGTATGAGCCAACGGTTGAGGTGTTGCACAATAACCAGTCGTTTGATGCAACCACATCGATTAATGCTAAAGGATTGCGGCTGATCAAGGCCTTTGAAGGGCTGAGACTGACCGCCTATCGCGATCCAGTTGGGATTTGGACGATTGGCTACGGCACGACCCGAGGGGTTTATCCCGGTATGCAAATTACTGAGGCTCAGGCGGAGCAGTTGTTGCGCAACGATGTACAACGGTTTGAAGCGGCAGTGCGGCAGTTGGTGACGGTGCCGCTGGACGCAGATGAATTTTCGGCACTGGTTTCGTTTGCCTACAACGTGGGCGAGGGCGCACTGGCAAATTCCACGCTGCTGAGGAAACTTAACCAGGGCGATCGTGCAGGGGCCTCCAATGAGTTTTTACGCTGGATAAATGCGGGCGGGCGGGTTTTGCCGGGTTTAGAACGGCGACGTAAAGCGGAACGCGCCTTGTTTAGAGGTGAGGACTTTACGGTATTTCTTTAGAGTCTTGGGTTAAGACTAGATTGAATCAAATGCGCTGTCCAATGGATGACCGCGATCGCAATACATGCAGCGATGATGGCGCTTACTCAGCGGACGATGGCATTCGAGGCAGTAGCTGACCTGCTTATTACGCTTGCCGTCAAGCTTGCCGTCTTCCAAGTCAATTTCGTTCACCTTTTCGATCAGCATATCCTCGGTCACATTCGTGCGCTCTTGCAGCAGTTCCCACATGGCCTGACAGATCAGCGACAAGCTATCGACGCGGCTTTCTAAATCCTGTATTTGGGCCGAGAGCCGACTGACGTTGCGCTTGGCCCGAGCTGTTGATAAATCGGTAGAGGAGAGACGGTGAGAATAAGCCATAGGTCTAGCGCTCTGATGGTAGTGGTTCGTGGAGCATCCTCACTTGTATAGCCGTACTCAAACCGGACTCCGTATCAAGTGGTGATATGAAGTCCTACAGAGGTTCAACTTATCGATCCGCACATCTACGGAAAGTGTACCCGCACGGGGACTCTAGGTCTTTAAGGTATTCAGCAAGCTTGAGGCAACGACGCTAAGCGGGATCAACTCAGCCGCTTGCCAAAACTTGGGATTGTCGGCATCTACAAAACAAGCGAAATCGATATCAGGATGCCAACGGGATCCATCCGGCAGAATCGTTTGATCATTAAATTTGGCCCGATGCAGTTCTGCCTGTAACAAATTGGCCTCGGTCAAATCCGCTCCCCTTAAATCTGCTTCTTGCAGGTCAGCACCCTGTAAATTAGCGTTTTGCAGATTTGCCGTTTTCAAGTTGGCTCGTCGCAGCACGCCATTTTGTAAATTGGTATGACTTAAATTAGCGTCAACCAACTGTGCCTCAAACAGATCAACCTCTTGCATATCAGCTTCACTGAGGTCAGCTTCCTCTAGATGCACTTCGTAGAGCCATGCTCCGGCCAGCAGATTTTGGCGACGCATCTGGTCTAAGATTTTTTGTCGAATAGCGGGCCGAGTGGTTAGCTTGAGCCGATCGGCAAACTGATCGCGGCGGCGCATCCGTTCCCGGTCGAGCCGATCCACCTCATCCCGCTTCTGGTAAATCACTAACTCTACTAGCAAAATTGTGACCGCTGCGCCGAGCATCTCAGTCCCGACATCCTGTAGCCAACCGACCCACCAGCGCATAGCATTTCCGGTACCGCTGATAGAGAATGACCAGTAACCTGAAATAAAAGCTGCGATCGCAAGTCCTAGGGCAATGGTGAGGCCGAGTTTGCGTAAATTACGATTGGGTTGTTTGGGATAGGACATACAGTTTCAATGTTGAACCGAGTTGGTATTGCGGTATTGAGGTGAGGCGCAATGGAGATCATTAAGATTCCGGCGCGAACCCGAATGACTTTTCTCTACACTGTAATAAGGACAACAGTTCAGCGTGCTCATCCCCAATGTAGGGATTGCGTTTATCCAAAGAGCGATTTAGAAACTGCTAACCCCCCATTTGTATGCAAACGTCTGATCAACCTACCAGTCAATCCACCAGTATCCCGGCCCAGAAGCTCGATACCCGCCTCGAAAGCAACTACTTTCCCCAGTTCGACGACAGCCATCCGCCGGAACAGAGCCTGATTGATGCCTGTGTCCACTGCGGCTTTTGCCTCACCACCTGCCCCAGCTATCGCGTAATTGGCAAAGAAACGGATTCACCCCGAGGCCGCATCTATCTGATGGATGCGATTAATAAAGGCGACGCGCCGCTGTCCGATGCATCGGTGGAGCATTTTGACACCTGCTTGGGCTGTCTGGCCTGCACCACCGCCTGCCCATCGGGGGTGAAATATGATCAGCTAATTGCGGCTACGCGACCGCAGATTGAGCGCAATCATCGCCGCAACCTCGGCGATACGCTATTCCGCAAACTGCTCTTTTTGCTGTTTCCATATCCGGATCGGCTCCGCATCCTGCTCGCTCCCTTGGCGCTATATCAGCATTCAGGCTTATCGCGATTCGTGCAGTCAACGGGCCTGCTGGAGCGCATTTCGCCCAGGTTAGCCTCAATGGAGTCCTTGTTACCCACGATTACGGCGAAATCATTTCAAGATAATTTACCGGACGTCATTCCAGCTCAAGGCGAGCAGCGCTATCGGGTGGGCATGATTCTGGGCTGCGTGCAGCGGCTGTTTTTCTCGGATGTGAATGAAGCCACGGCGCGGGTGTTATCTGCCAATGGCTGCGAAGTGGTGATTCCCAAGTCGCAGGGCTGCTGTTCGGCCCTACCCGCCCACCAAGGCCAAGAGAATCAGGCTCAATTCTTAGCCCGACAAATGATCGACAGCTTTGCCGATACGGGAGTAGACTACATTATCATCAACGCGGCTGGCTGTGGACACACGCTGAAGGAGTATCACCACATTCTGGCCAATGATCCAGCCTACGCTGAGCAGGCTAAAGCGTTTGTCGCAAAAGTGCGGGATGCTCAAGAATTCCTGGCTGAAGTGGGCCTAACTGCAACGCTCAACCCGCTGACCAATGGTGGCTTACCAATGGTGTACCAGGATGCTTGCCATCTCCTGCACGGACAAAAAATTAGCGTTCAGCCTCGCCAACTTTTGCAACAGATTCCGGGTGTGCAACTGCGGGAACCGATTGATGCCGCGCTGTGCTGCGGTAGCGCAGGAGTATACAACATGCTGCAACCGGAAATTGCAGCAGAACTGGGCCAGCAAAAGGCGATGAATTTAGCCAATACGGGTGCAAAGCTGATTGCCTCTGCGAATCCTGGCTGTTCGCTGCAAATTTTGAAATATCTCGAACAGCAGGGGCAGGTAATTCTGCTGAAGCATCCGATGCAGCTGCTTGATTTGTCGATTCGGGGGGAGAGGTTGGTGGTTTGAGCGAGGGTGTAGGAGGTGTGGGTGGGTAGATGAGTAGGAGGGTGGATGGGTGGTGATTTGGGTGTAGTTGGGACTTTGAGGAGTTGGTGGTTGGCGAAGTAGGTTTGAAGGGGTTGAGAAAGGTGTGATGAAGCGCGATTGCACCTGTGCAAGTGAGGGGAGATTTGGGGAACCCTAAACAAAATATTTATTTCTTGAGTAAATATTGTTTACTTGCAGTACGACTCCAAATTTATGACTTTGGTAGCCAGCAACAATCCCAGCCGTTTACCGGATCACATCTCTCCGCTCGAAGTTGTCTCTGTTTTCAAAGCATCTCAGGCTATTTCCAGTATTATTCACCTCGAAGAATGGCTGCGCCAGTGTAGCCAAATTATGTTGCAGCAGTCGGGTTGCGATCGCAGTGTCCTGATTCTGCCGCATGGTGATGGACAGTGGCAGGTTCGAGCGGTGTCAACGACTGGCGGTACAGAGCTGTGTGCTGATTTGCTGGCGGAAACTGCTGACCTGCCGAGCAAGCTGATTCAGCAGGTAATAGATACAGGCGAGACGGTCGTAGTTGACGATTTGGCAACTGACAAGTCTGTTATCAACAATTTGGAGTTAAAGGCTGATTTGAGCCAATATCGGCTCAAGAGCTTTCTGTGCCTGCCCCTAGTCAATCCGCATCAACCGGATCAACTGACAGGAGTTGTATATGTCGCCAGCCAGTCTGCTCAGGGGATTTTCACCTGCGATCGCATTTTTCTCCTGAACCTGATCTGCACTCAAGCTGCCATCGCGCTGGAGAATGCCCAACGCTACCAGGCCGCTCAAGCCTATGCCGACCAGCTAGAGCGATCGCTACAGCAGCTACAGTCCGCTCAAACTAAACTGGTGGCTGATGAACAGATCATGCAGGAACAGGCGCTGGCCCTGGTGCAGCTTTCGGAAAGTAAAGCAATTACTCAGGGTGATCTGAACGCTGCCTTTCAGGAACTCACGACGGTCACTGCCCAAATCTTGCAAGTTGAGCGGGTCAGCATTTGGCTATTTGACGACCAGCGCACCAAAATTCAGTGCGTTGACCTGTTTCTCCAGTCCGATCAGCAACATCTAGAGGGCTTTGAACTCAAGGTTGTAGACTATCCAGCCTATTTTGCGGCGATGGTGTCGCAGCCTATCCTGCCAATTGACGATGCCTGGACAGATCCCTGCACCCGTGAGTTCGTCAATGGCTATCTGGATGTGTACAACATTGCATCCATGCTGGACTCTAGCGTGCAGCTCAACGGCAACGTCAGCGGTGTGATTTGCTGTGAGCAGGTGGGAGAAAAACGGGTGTGGAACCAAGCGGAGCAGAACTTTATCCGCTCTGTTGCCAACTTGATTGCCCTAGCGCTGGAGTCAAATCAGCGCCGCCAGAAGGAGAAGAAGCTAAAGCAGGCGCTGTCGGAGCTGAGCCAGTCTCAACTGCAAATGGTACAAAATGAAAAGATGGCCTCGCTGGGAAACCTGGTTGCGGGAGTTGCTCACGAAATCAACAATCCGATTGGCTTCCTCAACGGCAGTACCAAAAATGCCAAAGACTACGTGCAGGACCTACTGGAGCATCTTGCCTTCTATCAGCAGCAGTATCCTCACACGGCTGAACCGATTCAAGCTCATGCCGCCGAGATTGATCTAGCGTTTGTCACCGAAGATTTGCCCAAGTTGCTCGACTCGATGCAGGGAGCGACCGATCGAATCAAGTCAATTAGTAATAGCCTGCGCACATTTTCCCGTGCCGATACCGAGCATAAAGTTAGCGCCAATCTGCACGAAGGGTTAGACAGCACACTGCTGATTTTGAAGTATCGACTGAAAGCCAATGAGGTTCGACCTGCCATTGAAGTCGTCAAACAGTACGACGAACAATTGCCGCCGATTGACTGCTTTCCGGGACAGCTCAATCAGGTGTTCATGAACATTCTGGCCAATGCAATCGATGTTCTAGACGAAGTAGCACAGCAGGCCTCGTTTGCCGAACTCCAGGCCAATCCACAAGTGATTACGATTCAAACGATGCTGTTAGTTGAAGCCAACCATGTAGAAATCTGCATCCGCGACAACGGCATGGGCATGACCGAAGCGGTGAAAACCAAAATCTTTAACCATCTGTTTACGACGAAAGCCGTTGGCAAAGGGACTGGTTTGGGACTTGCGATTGCACATCAAATCGTCACCGAAACCCACGGTGGCAAGCTAGACGTACAGTCCAAACTTGGCCAAGGCAGCGAATTCCGCATTCAGTTACCAATCGCGGCTTAGAATGAAACTCATTTTAAGTTAATGCGAAAACGGAGGAATGAGTAACTGAGTGCTGAAGTATTGAGTTTTGGGTCTTTATAGCCCTTTACAGCTTCTACAGCCCTTTTGCTCCTCACGCCTCACTCCTTACTCCTCACGCCCAGATCGGTGCGTTGCGCTTCGCGTAACAGCACCCTATATACCCCTGTCGCTCCCTTGCCTGCTTTCTCCCTTGTGCTCCTCGCGCCTTATGCCTCACGCCCATATCGCCGAATCAAGACATACTTATGGGGTAACTGTTTATCCTGACAAGTCTGTTGATAAGATTATTCAAAATAATTATGGTTAGTTATAGTGCTAGCCAGTAGGATTGCGGCAAGGTAGTTTTTGGGGTAGCTTTCGCCGCTCTAAAAACTACCGCAATCTAACTGTTTACAGCTAGATATTCAGTAGTCGGCTAGAGAGGAGAACAGCAAGTGAATGCAGCCGAAAAAGCGACAAACTTTGAGGTTGCCGGAAAAATTGCGGCTATCGTCAATCTGTTCAAGGCCGAGTTTCCGCCAATTCGTGCTGACCTCAAGCCGTGGATGAACGACCGTGAAACTCTAGATCTCGTTGATCCAGACTCGATTGATATTGGATTTCACTTTCCGGGCTATAGCCGCTCATTTCAAAGCCGTAGCATTTTAATTCAGATTCGCTTCCACGAAGATCCGCTGGTGAAAACCTACCGGGCAGTTGGAATTGAAGCGATTGGTTTCACCCACGCTGGCAAACAGTGGCGCTTCTCAACCATTGAAAACTGGGATTTTGTGGGCGAAACCTGTCCGGGTGACGAAGGGCGCGATCGCTTAAAGTATTTGTGCCGCAGCATCATGGAAATCTTTAACGGATCAGAGTTGGCATCCGGCACTAACGGATAATGTTCAAATAATATTCAAAGCGGTTTGAAGAACCAGAGTTCGTTTTGTAAAACGCTGGCGCTGCCAGCGTTTTACAAAACGAACTCTGGTTTTGACACGCGATATCAGTTTCGTACACTACTCACATTGAGGTGAGATCGTTGATTCATCAACTACTGCGACGGCTGGCTCTGCCGCCAACCGGACTCGTTTTACTGTCGATTGCCTCTACTCAGATTGGATCTGCGATCGCAAAATCGCTGCTCGATCAGATTACACCTGCGGGCATGGTGCTGCTGCGGGTTGGCTTTGCGGCGGGGCTGCTGTTGCTCTTGTGGCGTCCATCTGTGCGGCAGACCTTGCGAGCTAGAGGTTGGCTGGTCTTGTTCTTTGGTGGATCGCTGGCGCTGATGAACCTGAGCTTTTATGAAGCGATTGCCCGGATTCCCATCGGCATTGGCGTAGCGCTGGAGTTTATCGGGCCGCTAGGAGTTGCCGTTTGCAATTCTCGTAAACCGCTCGATGTGCTGTGGGTGGTGCTGGCAGGTTTAGGCATTCTACTCGTCACGCCAATTGGCGGTTTCAATCTGGATCTGGTCGGCATTGGCTTTGCTTTACTCGCCGGAGCCTTTTGGGCCGCCTATATTATCCTCTCGGCTCGTACGGGGAAAGCTTTACCCGGTGGTGGCGGACTTGCGATCGCAATGACCCTCGGCACGCTGATCTTGCTGCCGATTGGCGGCAGCGCAGTTTACCAGGCTTTTGATCGACCGTACCTGCTGCTGCTGGGCTTCGGCGTCGCCATGCTCTCCTCAGCGATTCCCTATTCTCTGGAACTGGAAGCGCTGCGCATTCTACCCGTACGCGTCTTCGGCATTCTGCTTAGCCTGGAACCAATGATGGCTGCGATCGCAGGCTTTGTCATCCTGGGCGAAACGCTCAACTTCCGCTCCGGCATCGCAATTGTGCTGGTCACAGTAGCCGCCGCTGGCTCTTCACGCTTTAGCGATCGCAAATTGCCACATCAAGAGCATGAAGCGTGAGTCGCAAAGCCTGTAAAGACTCAAAACCCAAAACCTCATACTCAGTTCCCAGCTCTCAGTCCCCAACACCTACCCCCCACCATTTCGCATCTCTTCTCGTCCAACGTAATCCAGCAAATAACCCTCCCAAATTGCTATGCTTAATAAGCTTCTATTAAAGATATTGATTAGCTTTCGTTAAAAATTATTTTTGCCTTATTTGCTTCAAATATCTGTAGCTGCGATCGCACCGCTTCAACCTTGAAACTTGGGTCTTAATAGGTCTAAAACATGACAATTCATCGACGGACTCTCCTCGTCATCGCTGACTCAGATGAAGGTGATCGGGCCTATCGGCAGCAGTTACAGCAGGATGAGAGCGTTGCGTACCGAATTTTATCGGCGCGAGTAATTAATTCAGCCTTATCGCTATCCTCGTCGCAACACGTTGATGGCATCCTACTGGGATTTCATCAACCCTGTGCCGATAGCGTTCGGCTGCTGCGTCAACTGAAGGAACAGATGGGCGATCGCTGTCCACCCATCGTCGTGATTGACGGTGACGATGCGGCCAGAGCGGTGCAGGTACTTAAGAATGGGGCTGCGGACTATTTGGTAAACAACCGCATGACGCCGGAGGATTTGCGTCTGGCCATGCGCAGTGCCATTGAGAATGCCAAGCTGCGGCAGCAACTCCAGCACAGCCAGGAGCAGTTTCAAACGTCGGTTGAGAATATGCTGGACTGCTTTGGCATCTTTTCAGCTATTCGGGATGACGCGGGACAGATTGTCGATTTTCGGATTGATTACCTCAACGAGGCCGCCTGTGAAAACAACCGGATGACCCGAGACATGCAGGTTGGTCGAAGATTATGCGAGGTCATGCCTGTCCATTGTCGCTTGGGGCTGTTTGATGACTATTGCCAAGTGGTGGAAACGGCAAAACCGTTAATTAAAGATTCATTAATCTACGAAGAGACCTGTGATGAACAGCAGCTTCTGCGAGCCTTTGATATTCGAGTCAGCAAGCTGAACGATGGCTTTGTCGCGTCGTGGCGAGATATGACGGAGCGCAAGCAGTTGGAGATGGAATTGAGCAACACCATCGCCAATTTGCAGAGTCAAGAAGCCGCCATTCAGCAGTTGAACCGAGATTTAATCAATCGTGTAGCTGAGCTGCAAAGCCTGTTAGATATTCTTCCCGTCGGCATTGCGATCGCAAATGATCCAACCTGTGCTCGCATGCATCACAATGCTTATCTGCGGCAACTGCTGGGCGTTCCGCCTGGCAACAATATTTCCAAGAGTGCTCCCGCTGATGAGCAGCCTGTTTTCCGGGTGCTCCAGAATGGGCAGGAAATGCCAGTCGATACGCTGCCCATGCAGCGGGCTGTCAAGCAGGGCATGGATGTGCGCGATGAGGAGTTTGATATTGTTTTGCCGGACGGGACGGTCCATCAGTTGTTGTCCTACGCGACGCCGCTGCGAGATGACCAGGATCAAATTCGCGGCGTGGTCGGAGCCTTTTTGGATATCACCCAGCGCAACCAGGATGCTGCCGCGCTGAAGGAGAGTCAACAGCGCTACCGCGAGCTGGCCGAAGCGATGCCCCAGATGATTTGGACAGCGGACGCTATGGGAGTGATCAACTACCGCAATCAGCGCTGGTATGAATACACAGGGTTTAGTGAAGCCGAGTCGATTGGCGTCGCCAGAGCCAATGCGGTTCATCCTGAGGATCGCGATCGCGCGTTGACTGAATGGAGGATTGCGATCGCAACTGGCGAAACCTTTGAAACAGAGTGTCGCTTCCGCCGCTGGGACGGGGAGTATCAGTGGTTTATCTGTCGCGCTGTGCCGACGCGCGATGGTCATAACCAGATCACAGGTTGGATCGGCACGATTACCAATATTGACGACATCAAGCGCAGCAAAGCGCTGGTACAGCGGCAGTTAGCCGAGATTGAAGCCATTTATGAGACGGCTCCCATTGGTCTGAACATCTTGGATACCGATCTGCGTTTCGTGCGGATCAATCAGCGACTCGCCGATATTAACGGCTTGCCGATTGAGGCGCATCTTGGGCGGAGCGTTTGGGAACTGTTTCCCGATTTGGCGAATACGCTTGAAAATCTGCTGCAACCTGTTCTGGCAACGGGGGAACCGCTGCTGAACGTTGAAATCCACGGTGAACTCCCTGCTCAACCGGGCGTACAGCGCACCTGGCTCGAACACTTCTTCCCCTTAAAATCGGGCAATCAGGTGGTTGGTATCAGCACTGTTTGTGAAGAAATCACCGAACGCATTCAGGTCGAAGCAGCGCTCCGCCAGAGTGAACAGCGCTTTCGCAACATGGCAGACAATGCGCCCGCGATGATTTGGGTGACGGACGCTACGGGCTACTGCACCTATCTCAACCAGGGCTGGTACGACTTCACGGGACAGACGGAAGAGACGGGGCTAGGATTTGGCTGGCTGAGGGTCGTGCATCCAGAAGACAGCGAACGCTCCAAGGATGTGTTTTTACAGGCTAACAAGCAGCACCAGGCGTTTCGGTTAGAGTATCGCTTACGCCGTAGGGATGGAACATACTGCTGGGCAATTGATGCAGCTAACCCTTGCTTTAGTGAGGATGGCGAGTTTAAGGGGTACATCGGCTCGGTAATTGACATTAGCGATCGCAAACAAGCCGAGGAAGCCTTGCGGATTTCTGAAGAGCGCTATCGCACCCTGTTTGAGAACATGAATGAAGGCTTTTGCCTGGCTGAAGTGCTGTTTGACGCAGACAATCAGCCAATCGATTATCGCTTGCTGGAAACCAACTCCGTCTTTGAAAAGCACTCCGGTCTGAAAGATGCTCAGGGCAAAACCGCCCGCGAGTTGCACCCGGAACTGGAACAGGATTGGATTGACCTCTATGGCAACGTTGTCCTGACCGGTGAACCTGCCCGTTATGAAAACTACTCTGAAGCGTTAGGTCGATGGTTTGATGTGTCCGCCTTCCGCATTGGGCAACCCGAAAGCCGAAAAGTTGCCATTTTATTTGAGGATATTAGTCAGCGGAAACAAACCGAAGTCGCCTTACAAGTCAGTGAAGAGCGCTATCGATCGCTGGTCGAAGCCACCGCTCACATCATCTGGAATGAGCTAGGCGATCGCGGCGAGTTTATGAGCCCGCAACCCGCTTGGAGTGCCTTCACCGGGCAAACGTTTGATGAATTAAAAGGCTGGGGCTGGCTCAATGCGGTGCATCCCGACGATCGCGCCCCCACCACTCAAGCTTGGTTAATTGCCTTAGAAAATCGTGCCCTGTATGAATTTGAGCATCGCGTGCGGCGGCACGATGGGGTGTATCGCCACATGGCGGTGCGAGCCGTGCCCGTGTTTGAGGACAATGGCGCGATTCGAGAATGGGTTGGTGTTCATAGCGATGTGACCGAGCGCAAACAAGCTGAAGAAGCGTTACGCCTCTCGGAGGATCGCTTGCGCCTCACCCTAGCATCGGCGGAGCTAGGCACCTGGGACTTCAACCCCGCCACCAACGTCTTGGAGTGGGACAATCAGTGCAAAGCCATGTTTGGCCTGCCGCCCACCGCTGAGATTACCTGGGACGTTTTTCTGGCTGGCCTGCATCCCGACGACCGCGATCGCACCCATCAGGTGGTGCTGCAGTCCTTTGATCCGGCAGGCAGCGGTGATTACGACATTGAGTATCGCACTGTGGGGCTGGAAGACGGTATTGAACGATGGATTGCCGCTAAGGGCAAAGCCTTTTTCAACCCAGCCGGTGAGGTGACTCGCTTTGTCGGCACGGTTCTGAACATTACCGACCAGAAATGCGCGGAGGCCGAGCGCGAAAAACTGCTCCAGCTTGAGCAAGCCGCCCGCACCGAAGCTGAACGAGCCAACCGGATCAAAGATGAGTTTTTGGCTGTGCTGTCTCACGAGTTGCGATCGCCCCTGAACCCGATCCTGGGTTGGGCCAGACTGCTGCAAATGCGTCGGTTTGATGAAGCCAAAACGGCTGAAGCCTTGGCCACAATTGAGCGCAATGCCAAGCTGCAAACCCAACTGATTGACGACCTGCTGGACATTGCCAAAATCCTGCGCGGCAAACTCAGTCTGAATATTGCCCCCATCAATCTCTCTTCAACAGTCAAAGCGGCGATTGAAACCGTGAAGTCATCCGCCGCAACCAAATCCGTCTCACTGCATTCTGTCCTACCCAACATCGGCCAAGTCTCCGGCGATGCCGCCCGCATTCAACAGATTGTTTGGAATCTACTGTCCAATGCTGTTAAGTTTACGCCCAGTGGGGGATGGGTAGAGGTGAGGCTGGAGCGGGTACGTGGGAGAGTGGGAGAATTCTCATCTACCCACCCACCCATCCACCCATCTACCCACCAACTCGTCCCCCCATCTACCCACCAACCCACCAACCCTCCTACCCATTCACCCGCCTATGCTCGCATCACCGTCTCTGACACAGGCAAAGGCATCAACCCCGAGTTTCTGCCCCACATCTTTGAATCGTTCCGCCAGGAAGACGCTTCCATCACCCGCCAGTATGGCGGTTTGGGTTTGGGCTTGGCCATCGTGCGAGAACTGGTTGAGGTGCATGGTGGCACCATTCACGCCGAGAGTCCTGGTGAAGGATTGGGCGCGACGTTCACTGTTCAGTTGCCCCTGCTGAATCTTGAACCCGCAAATGAACCGCCCGTTGAGTTGCCGCAAACGAACCTTGACCTGACGGGTCTGCGGGTGCTGGCCGTTGATGATGATGCCGATGCCCGAGAGCTACTGGCGGCATCGCTTACTCAGTATGGCGCAGAGGTGCGAGCAGTGGTCTCGGCCTCAGAGGTGCTAGCCAATTTGGCCTCTTTTCAACCGGATGTGCTGGTCAGCGATATCGGCATGCCGGATGTGGATGGCTATCAGCTCATCCAGCAGGTGCGTGCTTTGCCACCGACGGAAGGTGGTCAGACGCCAGCCATTGCCCTGACGGCCTATGCCAGAAACAGCGATCGCAAACATGCGATCGCAAGTGGATATCAACGACACCTCACCAAACCCCTTGATCCAGAACGCTTAGTCCAAGCTGTCGCCGCCCTCACACGCCACAAACTCAACCAGTTTGTACCATAGACTCCCCTGCCCCCCCTACTCCGCTGCCCCTTACTTCATCTACCCTGCTACCCATTCACCCTCCTCCCTCCTACTCATCCACCCATCCACCCTCCTCCCATCCATCCCCTCACCCTAAAATTGAATTCCCCCGCCTTCCATGCTGCAATAATATGAAGTTCGGTTGAAAACCCATGATTTATTTTTGAGAAACGCTTGCGGAGCAAGCGTTTCTCAAAAATAAATCGGGTTCTTGACAGGTTGCTAGCAAAGACGGAAGGAGCATCATGAAAGCGGCTTTGATGACCAGTGCGGGTGCGCCAAATGTGCTGCAAATGGGCGATGTGCCGACTCCAGAGATTCGATCAGATCGAGAACTGCTGGTCAAGCTAAAAGCAGCAGGGGTGAACCCGATTGACACTAAACTGCGGCAGCGCGGCACGTTCTATCCCGATCAGATGCCTGCGGTGCTGGGCTGTGACGGGGCCGGAATTGTGGAAGCGGTTGGAGCTGGTGTGCAGCAGTTTCAGGTGGGCGATCAGGTTTACTTCTGCAACGGGGGATTAGGCGCACAGCCCGGTAACTACGCGGAATATGCCGTCGTGGATGAGCGTTTTGTAGCTGGCAAACCGAAGTCGGTGGATTTTGCTACGGCGGCAGCGGCTCCGCTGGTGCTGATTACGGCCTACGAAGCGCTGTTTGATCGGGCAGAGTTGCAGGCGGGGCAAACTGCGCTGATCCATGCCGGAGCTGGTGGTGTGGGCCATGTGGCGATTCAACTGGCCAAGATCAAGGGCGCGAGCGTCTGTACAACCGTCGGTTCTGACGAAAAAGCGGATTTTGTACGGCAGTTGGGCGCTGATCAGGTGATTTTCTACAAACAAACGGACTTTGTGCAGGCCGTGCGGGACTGGACAAACGGCGAGGGTGTGGATGTCGGCTTTGATACAGTCGGCGGTGAGAACTTCTCGCGCACATTTTCGGCGATCAAGCCCTATGGCAAAGCCGTATCGCTGCTGGCTCCTGCCGATGAGATGGATTGGAAGACGGCCCGGACGCAGAATCTGCGCATCAACTTTGAGCTGATGCTGACGCCGATGATGCAGGGGTTGGTGGCAGCACAGCAGCACCAAGCCAATATTCTCAAGCAGTGTGCGGACTGGATTGATGCAGGGCGGCTGACGATTCATGTGGAACACCAGCTATCGCTGCGACAGGCTGCCGAGGCGCATCGGCTGCTGGAGTCTGGTTCAATGGTGGGGAAAATTGTGTTGCTGATTGATTAATTGAGAGAGGGTTGGAGGGTGGATGGGTTGGAGGATGGATGGGTAGATGGGTCAGAGGGGGGATGGGTTGGAGGATGGATGGGTAGATGGGTCAGAGGGGGGATGGGTTAGTGGGTAAGAGAATGAGTGGGTGAGAGTCTGAATGGGTGGGAGAGTGAGTGGGTGGATGAGTAGTGTTGCGTTGAAATTGGGGTTTGATGATAGGCAAGGTGATTGGCTGCTGCTGTTGCTGCCAAGGCTGAATTTGCGACGTTGGCTGGTTGTTGGGCTGAGCCTAGTATTTTGGGTCAGCGCGATCGCACTTTTTCCTCTACCTGCTCAAGCCGCTTCCAATCCATCATCTGCATCATCGGAACTGACGCCGCTGACGCTGGAACTGCTGAAAGAGCGAATTCAGAATCCCAGTCAGTCCGATGGCACGCGCACCATCGATTTACGCCGCACGCTGATTGACCTGCGCCCCGGTCAGAGTGATATTGCTGACTCGTTTTACAAGCTGCTGCAGGGCCAACTCCAAGGCCAGGGTTTCGCCTACGGTTTGGACTTGAGCTACGCCAAAATCAAGGGCACGCTGGATCTGCGCGAACTGGGCCTGCGGGCACCGCTTTACGGCAAAGCATTAGACCCAATCTTTTCCGATCAAGAAAAAGAGCAGTTGAATCGCGATCGCAAACGGCTGAATCAACTTAGCCAGCTTTCGCGATCGCTGCTGATTCAAAGCCAGCCGATTACGTCCCAGATCACTGTTTTTCGAGGGCCACTGAAGCTATTGCAGACTCAGTTTCAGGGCGGCCTGCAAGCATCTGACATGTTTTTTCTGAATCGGATTGAAGCTCAGGGTGCCGTTTTCTGCGGGGACACCACCTGGAATGAAGCGCGCTTCAGCGGCGCGGTCAATTTTACGGGCACGGTGTTCTGTGAAACGACGCGGTTTCGCAACGCCATTTTCTTCAGCGCCGCGCGCTTTAGCCAAACTCAATTTCAAGGCTACGTCACGTTTCAGGGCAGCGAGTTTGAAAAAACGGCCAACTTCAATCGCGCAGACTTTAGCGAAACTACCGACTTCAGCAGAGTGAGCTGGAGCGAAAACGCCGACTTTGCCAAAACCACCTGGCATGAACTGGCTAATTTAACTCGCAACCAGTTTTCGCAGTCCCTCTTTTTGACCGAGGCTCGCTTCGACGCGCCGCTGAGCCTGCGGGAAAGCCGATTTGAGCAGCCCGCCAACTTACGCAGCGTCCAGATTTTCAAGCAGGCCGATTTTGGCGATACCTCCTTTGCTCAAGGTGCCTATCTGAATATTGCCAACCTCAAATTTAATCCCGAAGAAACCGAAATTCTCGGCAACCCCGGCAAAGTCAGCCGCCGCTTGTCGGTGCCAACGCTGCAAGGTAATGAAACGCTGCTGCGCAATTTAGTCCGCAATTTTCGCAACCTGGAGCAAATTGCCGACGCCAACCAAATTGAATACATGACCGAAACCCTGCGGCGACAGTCGCTGCAGCAGCGCCTGCTGGGCATCAACGTGAATCGCGCCTCGGTGGAGCGGCTTGTGCAAGCAGGTTTCTCTGATGAACAAGCCGCTGCCATTGTCCAACAGCGCGAAGAGCAGCAGTTTACCAGCACGTCTGACTTGCTCAAGCTGGATGAAGTGGATTTGGCCACCTATGTCAAAATGCGCGATCGCATTGTGGCGGGTCGCCCATTGACGCCGATTAGCTGGATTGCGACAGCCTTGCACTGGGCCGAGTTAAGCCTGCTGATTCTGCTCAGCCGCTATGGCACCAGCTTTGGTTTGACGTTTGGGGTGGGCATGGTGTCGCTGGCCTGCTTTGGCCTGCTGTTCTGGCTGGTGGATCGGGTGCGGGAACACCGATTCGCCGAGGGCATTACGCTGCCGGAAGCGACTTGGGTGTTGACCAGCTTTGGCGGATTGGTGATTGGCGGCATCAGCGCCATTGTTCGCAATTCAGACTATCCCTGGTTAGCTCTGCTGAGCCTGAGTCTACTGATTATCCCCATCCCGGCCAGCCTGATTATTGGCCGTTATCGACAGCCCTCGGAAGAACCCGATCGCAGCTACTTTGTGGAGGACAGCAGCCTGCGCCAGTTGCGGATTCTGATTGGTCGCCTGCCGATTATGCCGCGCTACACGCCGTTCTTTCGCGAACGCTATCAGCCGATTCTCTGGGAGCGACGCTGGGGCTGGCTAAACTACTTCGACCTGAGCTTGAATAACTTACTAAAGTTTGGCTTCAACGACATCCGCATGCGCGATGAACAGATGCCGGGACTGATTACGGCCCTGGTTTGGTATCAGTGGGCACTGGGACTGCTGTATTTTGCGCTGCTGCTGTGGACGCTATCGCGGACGATTCCGGGTTTGAATTTGTTGATTTATTTTAAGTAGAGGGAGGGGCAAGGCGTGAGTGCGCAGAATGTGGCCTGTAATTGGTTCATTACGGATGTTGAGCTGAGTGGTTAATCCTCTATATTTAGGTGCGATCGCACTTACCCTTTGGTGTGATGGCATACAGCAAGACGCAATGTTACGTTTTACAAAATATTTAGAATTTGTGGAGCGTGGTATGCGTGAAGAAGCAGTCAATCTATTTCAACTTTTAGTTCAGGCAGGCGCGACGCCAGGTAAGGACTTTTCGTTTGATGCCGAGCAAGATGTCTGTATGGTGACTGAGCAAGGATACCAGTTACTCAAACAGCGCTATCCAGACCTGGATTGGGACAGCCTGTTTGAGATCCATGAGGCAAATTTTAACGATGCGATCGCAGCGCTCCATAAACGACTAGGGACTAACTTTGTCGATCGGATTTTAGATTCCCTCAGTTGGCGCATTCGCGAACTGCCAATGCGCCAAGCGGCCTGGTATGCGCGACAGGTTTTAACGGGTGTTGAGAAACGCACGGGTATTTCGCTTTACACGCAGTTAAACAATCGGCTGCGGCTATCCCTACGAGCCCGCTTAGAATGCCTGCTGCATCCAGAGACTCAGCTTGAACCTTGCGGCGAATGGATTAGTGACTTGGTGCAGGCGGCAGGCGGTTCTCCCCAAGATGTCGCCATTGAAGGCGGCGAAGCCGTATTGTCAGAGCATGGTTTACGGCTGCTGACTTTGGTCTGGTCAGGGGGCTATGACTTGTATGGTGAATTGGCTAAGGGTGCGTAGGTTAGGTTCTGGTTCTGGATGTTGGGTTTCAGGTGTTGGGTTTCTCAATGCTGCTTTCATGATGTGGAAGTTACCTACACCTGCATCTCCCCAAAGGACTTCCCCACCCCCTTCAATGGAATATCTCTAAATTTCATAAATTCTAAGTCCATAAATCGTTAACTTACGTTGCATGATTTACTCATGATCAACTACCCAATCAGTAGCTCATAAGTTTAAGACTGCCCCAAAAACTACACTCATAAAACTAAGCGCCAGCCAAATGAACTGTCTCATTTGGCTGGCGCTTAGTTTTGTATTTCAGACGATCGGCTACTTGTTACAGCGTCAACGAATGAGTATCCGTTTCGATAATCTTCGCTAAATCTTGCAAGAAGGCCGCTGCGTCTGCACCGTAGATGATGCGATGATCGCAGGTAATGTTCACCTGCATTTGTCGCTTCACCGCCATCATGCCGTCCGGCGTAGCCGTTAGCTGAGGTTGAGACGCACCGATTGCCAAGATAGATCCCTGACCCGTTGGCAGAATGGCATCAAAGCGATCCACGCCAAACATACCCAGGTTCGACAGCGTAAACGTTCCGGTGCTGTATTCATCCGGCTGGAGTTGCTTTGTTCGAGAACGAGCGACCAAATCCTTCCAGGTGCGAGACAGAGAGTAGATATCAATCTGATCCGCGTTGCGCAAAACGGGGGTAATCAGGCCGCCGCCTTCCATTGCTACGGCAACAGAAATATTAATATCGGCATTGTACTGAATGCCTTGATCGGTGTAGCTTGCATTCACCAGAGGATGCTTCTGTACCGCCATTGCCACGGCTTTTGCCAGTAGCGCCGTCATGGTCACGCCTTTAGACTTAATCTTCTTGTAGAGTGCATCCAGCTCATCAGTGATGATTGTGTAGCCTACATGGAACGTGGGCACCGTCAGGCTAGCGTTCATGTTGCGAACAACTGCCTGCTGGAGCGTGTTGAACGGCACGACCTGACCCGGAGTGGCGGCTGGCGATGGAGCAGCTGCGGCTGGGGCGAGAGCCGGGGTACTGGGTGGTTTGGGAGTAGGAATACTGGTTGCAGCTGCCGGAGTCGTGGTTGTTGGTGCTGCTGTCGGCGCTCGGCCTGCAGCGGTTTCGACATCCTGCGCCACGATGCGACCGTGCGGCCCGCTGCCTTTGCCCGCGAGAGAATCTAGGTCAACTTTCAATTCCTTTGCCAATTTGCGGGCGCGAGGAGAGACGATCAATCGTCCGCTAGGTGCTGCACCGTTGCCATTTTGAGGGGCTACGTCTTGGGCTGCGACCTGAGTTTCAGTGGCCGCAGTCTGAGTAGCCGCCGGAGCCGCAGATTCTCCCGCAGAAGCACTGGCGCTAGCCGAAGCACCCGATCCGCCACCCGCTGCCCGCTGTTTGGCTTCTTCCATTTCGGCTTCGGTTTCGGCTAGAAATGCGATCGCATTTCCGACACCCGCCGTCTCACCCGCTTCGACAACAATCGCCGCCAAATAGCCCTCATGAAAGGATTCGACATCCATATCGGCCTTGTCTGACTCAACAACGACCACAGTTTCGCCTCGTTCAACCTTATCTCCTGGCGATTTGACCCAAGAGACAATCTTGCCTTCGGTCATGGTTGAACTAAGTGCGGGCATGAAAACTTCGTGAATCATGGGGTGGCTTCCGAATCCCTTCCTACAAACGACAGCATGGCAAAACCGCCAAGAAAGCATTGTATCTTGACGCACGACTTTATGGGACAGCAGTGCTTAAGATTCAAAAAATAGCGCGATGCGCCTAGATTCTATATCTTCTCATATCTCGGAATTTCCTCACCTTAACCCTCTCCCACTGGGAGAGGGCTAAGGTGAGGAAAAGACTTACAATTCGCCCCGAATATCTTCGATGACGCCGTCCCGGAGCAAAATTTCAACCTGGAGTTTCTTGATCAGGTTATCGCCTTTTTCAACTCGGAAAAAGCTCTCGATTTGGCCTTGAGAAACTTCCTTATCCATTTCCAGCATTTGTACCTGCTGGAGCTGTTGCAGAATTTTATTCTTCTGTTCAAGCAGGCCACTCTTCTTTTGATTAACCTGGTTTTGAACGTTGGAAATTTGCTGTTGTACCGCCGCTTCGCCGCCCTGGGGGGTTTGCTTTTGCAGTTCAGCCGCAACGCGCTGTCCTTGCATTTCCAACTGCTGTAACTGATTGTCAATTTGATTCAGTTGGTTCTGAAGTTGCTTTTGAACTTCTTCTTTCCAGAGGGGAGTGACGATGGCTTTAACGTTAACGGCCCGCTTTAAGAGCAGTTGAGACTGAGAACCTTCCATGAGTACCTTTGCGTGACAATGTATGAGCAGCTTTTATCTAAAAATCACACACATATACGAGAACCAAAATGAGATTTGTTGGTTCCTTTACGTATATGAAATGAATTTAGGTGGTATCGAACAGTTCACTATATTCAGGTTTGGGTCAACCAAAGTGACTGTGCGATCGCACCTCAACATCTAAGAGAACATCCCGTCAATCATACCGCGATACCGTTCATTCACGACCTGACGACGGACTTTTAGCGTCCGGGTCAACATGCCGTTTTCGATGGAAAATGGCTCAGCCAGCAGGCAGAATGGCCCAATCCGATCGTCAGGCCGATAGCCAGGTCGATTCTTGACTTGGTGCGTCAGTTCTTGGCGGATCAAATCCCGTACGGGCTTACTGTCTAGCTCAATCACCTGCATCCCCGCTGGTGCATCGCTGGCAGGCTGTTCGGGCAGGTTGACATGTAGATTTTGCTGATGAGCCCACTGCTGGAGCGCTTCCAGATTGGGGACAACCAATGCTCCAAGCGATCGCTGATCTTGTCCCACCAGCATAATCTGGTCAATATAAGCACTACGGGCACAGGCATTTTCAATCGGCTGTGGTTCAATATTTTCGCCATTCGTCAAGACAATCGTGTCCTTAGCTCGACCCGTGATGATTAAATCTTGCTGATCCGTCACCCAGCCCAAATCGCCGCTATCAAACCAGCCGTCTGGGTCGAGGACTTTTTGGGTCGCCTCTGGATTTTTGTAGTAGCCCTTCATCACCTGTGGCCCCCGAATCAGCACCAGTCCTTGCTGCTCATTGGGTACTGGTTTACGGGTTTCCGGATCGACAATCAAAATTTCCGTATTCGGTAACGGTTGACCATCTGCGCTGCGGAGATTGCGCCAAGGTCGCCGCACGTTTGTAATCGGGGAGGTTTCAGTCAGACCGTATCCGCCCAGGATCGTCACATTAATAATTTCAAAAAAGTCTTCTAGGTGTTCAGCCAATGAGCCACCGCCGCTGACCAGAAAGTCAATATTGCCACCCGTTGCATTGCGAACTTTTTGGTAGACCATTTTGTCGCCCAGACCATGCACTATACCCAGAAAGCTCGCTTTTAACCCTGCCATCATGCGCTCCGTCTGGGATGGATGGAGCCGATTGAGGTTGACGTTATTGGCTGTTCGCCGGGCCTCAATGTACTGCTGACTGGCATTGAGGAAGAAATGAATCAGCTTTTGCTTTTTGGCCGGTTGCTCACGAAATTGTTTTTGCACCCCTTCGTAAATCGATTCCCAAAGACGCGGCACGCCAACCATATAGCGTGGTTTGAAGGTTTGCAGATCCTTCTTGACGTGGCGAATGTTGGTGTAAATCTGAGTGATGCCCCAAGATAGGGTGAAGTATTCAAACGAGCGCTCGTAGGAGTGCCAGATAGGCAGAATGCTCAAAATGCGATCGCTTTTATTCGGCTGGACAACTTCACTTGCACCAAACACCTGCGACAGCAAATTACCGTGGGTCAACATCACCCCTTTCGGCTGTCCAGACGTGCCAGAGGTATACATGAGCGTGGCTAAATCACTGGGCTGACGAGGAGCTAGTTTTACGGATTGATTCGCTCCCAGCTCCATAAACTGAGTGAAATTTAGCAGCTTGAAAGGGGTATCGGGTTCAACTGCTTCATCCGTCAGCAGCACAACAAACCGAGGCGATAGCTCCGTCAGTTGGGGTTGTAGCTTGTCCAGCGTAGCCTTGTCCTGCACAACCAACGCCACACTGTCGCTGTGAGAATAGATATAGAGCAGTTCATCCCGATCCGCTAGAGCACCCCGCACCGCATCAGCAGCACCAGCAGTCATAATGCCCTGATCGGCCACCATCCAGTGGGGACAATTTTCAGAGAATAGGGAAATATGGTCATTGGCCTGAATGCCCAGTGCTTGTAGCGCAGCAGCAAACTGCTGAATAGCTTGGCTGAGTTCAGCGTAGGAAAACTTGATTTCAGGTTCGCTGTGCGGGTCGTGTAGGGCCGTGATGTTGCCATATTGGCTGGCAGCAATCGGCCACATTTCCGGAATGGATTGAATCTCACGGTAATTCGTGAGATTTTTGATCTCTGTGATGCTGCGACCTCGCAGTGGGGTTGAACCAGCGGCCTGAATCATGGTGGTACTCCTAGGGGCTGAAATCCAAATAAGGGTTTATCTCTGACTTTGTATAGAAAGAGATTTATGGTAAACAAGCAATTTTGATGAGTCAATTAATCTGACACGGTTTTATCCTATCCAGCTACAGTATGAGTAGCGCAAAAAGCGGGACAGAACTTCATCTGTCTTAGGATTGCGAATTGGTTAGAACCAATTTTCTCAAATTTGTCTTCGATTTGGAGGTTTATCGTGCCTAAAGCAATGTGGAACGGAGCGGTTTTAGCTGAGAGCGACCAGTGTGAAGTCGTCGAAGGCAACCAGTATTTTCCGCCTGATGCGATCAATCAAGACTATTTTCAACCGAGTGATACCCACACCACCTGTCCGTGGAAAGGGATAGCCAGCTACTACACAATCGTCGTTGATGGTCAGGAAAATAAGGACGCCGCTTGGTACTATCCAGATCCAAAAAGTGCCGCTCAAAATATTAAAGGCTATGTTGCTTTTTGGCGGGGCGTACAAGTTGAAAAATAGCCTAAGTTGGCGGCGAGTAGATTGTACGTATAAACGCTGAGCTTGTTCATGTTTACAATGCGGAATATCACAATAAATATAGTTGTTTAACTCCTATTTATAATGTTGGAGTCAATTGTTGAAGTTATAGATGTCAACCATCAAATATTGGAGGTTGCAGTCATGACAGCAACAACTCTTCAAAAACCAACATTGTGTTTAGGTTCGCGTGGTGACGATGTTAAAGAACTTCAGCGTTTGCTCAATCACTACGAGTATTGCTTACCTGTTGACGGTATCTTCGGGCCTTGGACAGAAGGCTGTGTAAAAGATTTCCAATTTACTCACTTCTTGAAAAATGATGGGACTGTTGGCAATAAAACGTGGCGATCGCTTTATTCTGGTGCGCCAGTTGATATGCCAATGTTGCGTCTAGGATGCTGTCAAGAAGAAGTCAAGATTGTTCAGACGATTTTGGCTAATTTGATTAAAGATGATACAGATTTTTCTGTTTATTATATGGGGCAGATTGACAGCATTTATGGCTCGATTACAGAAAGTTCCGTCAAAGAATTCCAGCGCCGTAGTGGTTTAGTCGCTGACGGTGTTGTTGGCGATCGCACTTGGTATGGTCTCTGCAAACACGGTTATTTGTTGTATTACCAACAATGTGGTTGCTAAGTGATTACTGAGTGATTGCTAACTAAGACCGTACATCTTGCTTCTACCGTAGCAATTGCTGAACAGGAAGGAGAGATAGGGCAAACCTATCTCTCCTTCCTGCTTTATGGGGCTAGTTATAGCGATATGGGTCAGGACGTTGTTGTGGCGCGGCATTGCCGTACCACAACAACGTCCATGTCCTAACTTAGCTGGCTACAGCTATGTAGTAATTCCAGTTAAGAGTGAGAAAACGAGAGAGGAGATTGCCTCAGCCTGAGGCGCTCTCCTTTCTCGTTCTGATCTAGAACCGCTATAGATCAAAATAGAAATGGGTGCGATCCAAAATCCTACCCTTGTGGGGGAGGATCACCCTACGAAATGCGATCGCAGTGAGCTGAGGTTATTGCATGTCAATCATTAAACATTCGGGTTTGAAACCATGACTGCAACAACTATTCAAAAACCGACGCTCCGCTTGGGTTCTCGTGGCCGGGACGTTGAAGAACTCCAGCGCTTACTTAATCACTACAACTACAGTTTGCCCGTAGATGGCATCTTCGGTGCCTGGACAGAAGGCTGTGTGAAGGATTACCAGCTCACCCATTTTCTGAAAAATGATGGCATCGTGGGTAATAAGACCTGGCGAGCGCTGTATTCCGGTGCGCCAGTTGATATGCCTGTGCTGCGTCGGGGTAGTCGTCAGGAAGAAGTCCGAATTGTGCAAACGATTTTGACGTACTTATAGCGGTGTGCAGATTGATTAAGCACAGTAGCACCCGTGGGTGAACCAGTGACGCACATCTTCTAAGGTGATCAGAGAAAGCCCCTGAGCGATCGCCTCATGCAAGGCTTGCGGAGTTCGTGCCTCAACGGCTCTCAAATACCCTTTCAACTTTGACCACAGGTTTTCAATCGGATTGAAATCTGGGGAATAAGGAGCCAGATAAATCACTCGTGCCCCCACGGCCTCAATGGCTTGCCTGACGCCGTCCACTTTATGGGCAGGCAAATTATCCATCACCACGACCGCTCCCGGCCATAGGAGTGGACAGAGAAGCGTTTCGATGAACCACAAAAACACATCGCCTGTCGTGCCACCCGTAAAGCTGAGGCCCTCAAGGAACCCAGCCTTGAGGCTCATGGCACCGAGGATCGTGAGGTTTTTGCCACGGCCTTTCGGTTGCTGGGCATAGGCCCGTTGACCTCGTTGAGCGCGCGCATACAGCAACACCATGGCCAAGTTAACTCCCGTTTCGTCAAGAAACACCAAATCTTCGACGGCTACATTCCGAATGCTTTGCCAGTAGTCATAGCGTTGCTGCTGTTTTGCTTCGCTATAGACCTCACTGGCCTTGAGACTTTTTTTTTCGCGTGATGCCCAGTTTGCTGAGGGTGCGACTGATGGTGCTACCGCTCACCTGGATGCCGGTTCGGGCGGCTAAGCGCTCAGCCAGTTGGGCCAACGTGGCATCATTATCCGCTTCTACTAGCTCCCGTAACACCTCATGGTGACTGGCTTGAAGCGTGGGTTGAGGACCGCCGACATAGGGTTTGGGGGCGATGCTTCCGGTAGCTCGATACTGTTTCACAAGCAGACGGACGCTATCTTGACTCACTTGAAAGCGCTTGGCTAATTGTCGAATGGATCCTTCACCTTGCTCGTAAAGGGTGACGATACGGTGACGTAAATCAGCGGAGTGGGGACGCATAGGCATGACCAAAGCAGTACAAACGAGCGTACTGCATAATTTTGCAAACCGCTATAGTTGAAAACCATACTCAGTTTTCGACCTACTACAGCGGCGCGATTGATGGTTTCTACGGTGCAACAACTGAAAATGCGGTGAAAGCCTTCCAGCAAAATAGCGGTTTGGCTGCCGATGGTATTGTTGGCGATCGCACCTGGCAAGGTCTAAGCAAGCACGGTTATTTGCTGTACTACGTTGACGAGCCTGCTGCTTGATAGCTTGTTTTTTGCTCCCCTCTCCCGCCGGGAGAGGGGTCGGAGGTGAGAAGAATTTATAATCTACTCAAGCAAAAAACCTCAATCCAAGTGAATTGAGGTTAAACATTAGGGTTCTCTTCAATTAAGACTTCAATTCGGAAGCTGAAGTTTCCGACAACTTGCAGAAAAATGGCTAAAAAAGTAGCGCTGGAATCAGTCTGCCTCTTGCTCTCGCCACTGCTGGTAGCATACCTGAGGTGACGGCTCGGTTGCCTCAGGTGAATGCAGCATCATATCACCCATAGACGCAAAAAGCACAAGAATCACCTCAGCCTGCGGATCGTAGCTTTCCATCGTTTGGCGACAGATGGCCCGTTTTTCTGGCTGGATAAATTGCTTGAGCGTCTTACGACTCACATAGCGCAGTTGTACTGTATCGTGCTGGGTCGGAGTTGCCAACACAAAGCCGCGCCCCTGAGTTTTGTAACCATGCCATGCGATCGCACCTAAGGTTGTTTGATAGGTGTCAAAAAATTCGCCTATTTCCTGACCAGACTGATAAAGCGTACTATTAGCTGCACGCTTAAAGGGTAATAAACGTTCCAGCCAAGATGGCGAGGAGGATTCAGACGCTGAAGTGGCAGGTGCGATCGCAGGCACTTCTACCTGGTTGAACTCTTCCAAATTCTGAAATGGGGAGCGCTCTGTCGTAGGCGCATTGGCTTGATCTAAATCGCCAGTGGGCTGGTCGTGTCGCTGTTCCCGCCGCTGTCTCCTTAATTTTGCATCGCGTCCCATGACCTCAACATACGGTTAAAACCGCTTATTTCAACATTTCAACTAATTTCAGCATGACAACCAGCCATGATGAATATACTATTCGGATTGGGCCAAACTGGCTTCTAGCTTCAGGCAGTTTTGACCATTGACCTGTAACCGATACTCCACTTTGTCCATCAGCCGATTTAGAATCAGCCAGCCATAGCCATTTTCCTGCCGATCTTCGGGGCTAGGTGGCAGGTAGGTTGAAATATCAAATCCGCCGCCGTAATCCCAGATTTCCAGCGACAGATCCCGTCCATGCAGCTCTAATCGCATTAATACAGGCAAGTTGGGCTGGTCACGATGGGCGTGGCGCACTACGTTGGAATAAGCTTCCACCAAAACGAGTCGGAGTCGATTCGACTGCTTCGGCCAGTCAACCTGTTCTCCTAGTTCGGCTTCTAACGAACCTAGCAGCCAATTTTCAACAATTGAAAGAAATTTCAAATCACTTGGAACGTGGAGCTCAGTTCTCATGGACTACAGGACCTCCAGTGACAAAATGGTTTGATCATCTTCTTGCATGGACGTGTTGGATTGAATGATGGACAAGAGTTTATCTAAATTCAAAGCATCCGGATGCTGGAGAATAATTTGCCACAACCCTTCTTGCTGCAACATGCCAGAAGCGGAGTGGTTCTGATGTCCATCAACGGTTGCTTCAGTAATTCCATCACTTGTGAGCAACACAACATCACCAGGAGACATCGAGATTGTTCCAGACTTCGCTTGCCATACAGGTAGAATGCCCAAAGGAATCCCTCTTTCTTTCAAATAAGTCGGTTCAATTGTCTTTCTCTCCTCTGGAGGTTGCGCTTTCAGCTTCTGATGAGGCCAAACCATGGGATAAATGTGCCCTGCATTGGCATATACCAGCTGCTGCTGTGAAGGTCGATAGCGAGCTAGCACCATCGTAATGAAGCAGTTATTGCTAATCAGGTCATTCGACAGGCCTTGATTGAGGTTGCGCATTACTATATCCGGCTCCGGTGAAACCTCCTGAGACAGTTCTCGCCGCAGCACCGACAGTGCGCTCGCCATAAATAATGCTGCCGGAACGCCCTTGCCAGAGACATCACCAACCGCTAGCCAGATATCTTCCTGAGAATGGGGATAAACCTCAAAAAAGTCACCGCCAACGGCTCGTGCCGGATGGCAGCAGGCTTGCACCTTGATCTGCTCAAATTCGGGCCAGCTTTGATGCAGTAAATTGCTCTGAATTTGGCGGGCTACCTCCAGTTCAGCCTGCATCTGCTGCGTTTGGATCTGAATAGTTTGGTAAAGCTTGGCCTGAGAAATCGCCAGTGCTGCTTGTTCGGCCACTTCGCGAATGAGATTGACATCTTCATCCGACCAGTCTTGACCAGACGGTCGCTGTAGATCGAGCAGCGCTAGCCACTCCTGCTGATCGGCAATTAAGACCGCTAGCTTTGCATTCGCCTCACTGCTGTCCTGTGCCAAAATGTGAATTTGCTTTGACTGATCAGCAGACTGACTGAGAAATGTGGCTAAAGTTTCCGTCAGCTCAGACCGTGTCTGCTGTAGAACATCCTCGGTAGTACTGCCAGGATAGAAAAAGGCTTTATCTGTTAACCGTGGTGCATCAATGGGAAAGAGGATGGCCTGTTCGGCTTCAAACGTTTGCCCTAGCGTATTCACTACAGTTTGCAGCATGCTGTGGTAATCGAGCGATTCGCGAATTGCCGAGATCACAGCATTGAACAGAGATTCACGCCTGAGGGCGCGGTTCAGTTCATTGGTGCGCTGCTTTAAGACCCGATACGTTTCCCCGGCCTGATGAACGACGTTTTTCAGTTCTTCCGGACTCCAGGGTTTGGTGATGTATTTGAAAACTTTGCCGGAGTTAATGGCTTCCACCAGATCTTCGACATCCGTGTAGCCCGTCAGCACAATCCGAATGGTGTCGGGATAAGCTTCAACTGTGCGGCTGAGGAATTCGGTGCCGTTCATTCGAGGCATCCGCTGGTCAGAGATGATAATCGCCATCTCTCCTTCTTGCTCTAAGGTCGCCAGTGCGTTTGGTCCACTGTCCGCTTTGTAGACCTTGAAGTTACGGCGAAACGTGCGGTAAAGCAAGTCCAGGTTATCCGGTTCGTCATCGACAACCATTAACTTTAGCTTGCAGTCAGAGTCTCTACTCATGCATTTTCCCTCTGCTGGGATGTTGGGGCTTGGAATCAAGGGGGACATTCGCCAGAGAGACGGTTACAACTCCCCAAACTTTATGACATTCGCCACCTATGTTAAGACGTTCTCCTCACTTGCTACATCTGTAATGCTGAATCCACAGTAAAAACTGGCTATCCTATCCAGATGACAAAGTGTTCATTCTGGGTTTGGCGGCAAGCTGTGAGGATACAAATGCAGCTACTCAAGTCGGTTGAACAAATCTAATATCATTCGATGTCTAGGCAATATCCAAAGTAATATCCAAAAAAAAGTGAGCATTCTATCGTCGTAACTTCAAGAATGCCCACTTTATTTTGTTGAATTAACATTTAGCCAACTAAACCTGCACGTAAGGCTCGAACAGCTGCTTGCGTCCGGTCATCGGCGCAGAGCTTGTTGAGGATATTACGAACGTGGGTTTTAACGGTACCAACGGTAATATAGAGCTTTTCTGCGATCGCAGCATTGCTACAGCCCTCTACGATTAGCTCCAGGACTTCCAGCTCCCGCTCTGTCAGCGGATAGGCTTCTAGCATCTGAGCATACTCAGGTTGAGCGGCGTCAATTGCTACAGTACCGATATCTGCGGATTCCGGCTGAGCCTGCTTCGTTTGCTTCAAGATCACCTTGGCAATGCCGGGATCAATCCAGCTATTTCCTTGATTAGTAATCTTGATCGCTTCTACAAGACGCTCCAAGCTGACATCTTTCATGCAGTAGGAATCCGCTCCAGCCGCAAAAGCTGCCAGCACGATTTCGTCATTATCTTGCAGCGTCAATATTAAAATTCGAGTTTTGATCTCTTCATGCTCTTCTGCCAACTGCTTGAACTGTCGCGTTAGCTCAACACCATCCATATCGGGTAGGCCAATGTCAACAATCGCTACATCTGGCCGAGCTGTTCTCAGCAAGTCGAGTCCCCGCCGTCCGTCGGGAGCCTCACCTGTCACGATGATGCCATTTTTTTGCTGTAACGCAGTCCGCATACCTACACGGGTCAAATCGTGATCTTCAACGAGAACAACGCGAATGTCATCCATAGCCTTATCTGTGCCTTTGCGTAACGAAAAAACAGTAACCCCAAAATTTTTTCTATGCTAGTGGGAGCCAGTGAGGATCGTCGATCTTGATGCGCTAATCTCCATCGCCGCTATTGCGGTGCGGTAGCTTTTACTTCATGACCCTTTGCTTAACTAGGCTCAGCTCGCCTGTAGCCTAGGTTTGTATCAAAAAGCAGAAGTTATGATTGAGATAGGCTCAGTTCACTTTCTACCCATCAATTTCTATTATCCAGTTTCACTAACCAGCATGAACCATTAGTGAGAAAATGAGTCAGTTTAGATTGACATCTTAACCTGAAAAAACATTAGCTGGATTGGGAGCTCCTCAAAGCTTTGCCAATTTCTTGCTAATTCTCGACTTGAAAGATGTGTTTCAAGATACGAACTCAGCAGCTATTCTAATCTTGACCTCCACCACAATCTAATCAGTATCCTCACCAGGGCAAAAACATTGTAGGAAAAATATTGCAGCACTGTTTGGTCTGAATAACAATGAGTATTCATCTCAACGGGCTGATCATAAACAAGTTTGAAGCGCACCGTAATCTATCTAAGATCAGATTTATATCTCAGACTTTCGGCTCTAACGCAGTCGGAGCGGGTTCAACTATGCTGGTAATAAACTCCGAAGTCGTTGACCTGTTATCAAACTCAGTATCAAATCAGAAGCATAAAGCCCGTTTAGATGTTTAGTTTTAGATCACTGAATAAGTACGGACAAGCATTTTTATAGATAAGCACCATATGGATAAGGTGGATACGGACTATAGATAGGCTTATCATGCTGACCGACGCCAAACAGTTCTAAGAGCTAATTTGCTACCACAAGTGGATAGCAAGTTATTTCTTCTGGTGTTAGTTTAGCCAGATACAAGGTACAGAATGATGAGTAGATCTACTGTTAACCGCTGTTATTGGGCCAGTACTAGTATTTAGTTGTCGTATTTAGTCGTCAGACCAAATATTTAGCCTTGGTTCGTATCAAAACTAACAGCAGCATCAACATCAGGATTCAGCCACCAAGCTAAGCGATCGCAGAATTCAGCCCCAGTATTGAGTAAATGAGTAGAGATGGAACAAGATAGGCCGGGACAGTATCAACAGCGGCTACAGGCTCTCTCACAGCTTGTGTGGATTGTAGACAATCACGGCCAGGCTCAAGACTGGAATGCAGCTTGGCAATTTTATCTGGAGGGCAATGCTGAGGAGCATTCGTCTGAGTGCGGGGATGGGCGCGGAGAATCTAGACAATCTTATGACGTTGAGTCTGTACTGCGGCGGATTCACGCTGATGACGTTGAGCGGGTGAGACAATGCTGTCCTCCCCGAGTAGATGCGTCTGCTGTAGGTGATGGGGCTAACGCTAATGGTGATCCGTCCCAAGGTCTTGAGCTGCGGCTGCAACGATTCGATGGCTGCTATCAGTGGTTTTGGATGCAGATGGTGCCTGTCTATGATACTGATGGTCGGGTCGTCGAGTGGGTTGGCACCTTTACCAATATTGAGCGCCTCAAGCAGCGGTTTCAGAATGCGATCGCAACTTCTTCCTTAACATCTCAAACGCCTCAAATTTCTCAGGCTTCTCACTCTGTGGCGGCTGAGTCAGCTTCCTACACTCGTGATGTCACTTATCCTGATGGACATCAAGCTGATGGTTACATTGATAGCTACGCAGATGGGGCTGGGCCAACGGAGTGTGTCCAGACGCCAGCGGAGATGCCCGCAGGGCTGGAGCCAGAACTGGAGTCAACTGCGATCGCAGCTTCTCAGCCCTTTTCCCAACCCCTTCCTTCAGAGCAGTTCATCCAGAGTCCGACCCAAAATGTAGCGTCCACATCAGCACCGACATCGTTTCAATCAGTTCTGATGGAGGCTCCAGCGATTATCTGCTGGCTGAAAGGAACCGACTTTATTCACCAGTTTGCCAATACCTACTATCGGCAGTTTGTGGGTATGGATGACGTAATTGGTCGCCCCATTGCTGAAGTATGGCCGGAAGCTGTGGATCACGGCTTTTTGGATCAATTGCACCAGGTTTATCGCACGAATAAACCGCTGGTGGGCAACAATGTCAAAGTTGAATTTAGTACAGGTCGTTTTGGTGCGCGGACAGCCTATTTTAACTTTGTTCACTTGCCAACCTATGACCACCAGGGACAGGTGGACGGCATTTTTGTGCATGCCGTTGAGGTAACGGAACAGAACCAGGCTCGCGAACGGCTGCGGCGAGCCAATATCGCGCTGAGCCAGTTCAAAACCACGCTCGATCTCAGTGCGGACAGCATTTTCATGTTCGAGCCAGTGAGCCTGCAGTTTTTCTACGTGAATCAGGGTGCAATTCGGCAGTTGGGCTATGGGGAAGATCAGTTTTTTCAAATGCGGCTTTTGGACTTGATTCCGACGCTGGAGCAGGGACGACTCAACCCGATTCTGGAAACGCTGCGCCAGGGCAATCTCTCCTCCTACACGATTGAGACGGTTTTTTACACCCATGAAAAGCAGCTACTGCCCGTGGAGCTGTTTATTCAGTTTGTGGCTCCATCAGGTGAACAGCCACGCTTTGTTGCGATCGCACGTAATATCCAAGAGCAGCGCCGGATTGAGCAGTATCGACGACTGATGTCGGAATCCAGTACGCTATTTGCCACCTCGCTCAATTACGAAACCACGCTTCAGCGTATTGCTCAACTGTCCGTGGACTATCTGGCTGATCTCTGTGTCATTGATGTTGTCCGCGAAGACGGCATGTTTGAACGGGTAGCCACGGCTCACTCTGGCCCTAATCTTAATGTCAATCTGATTGAAAAACTGCGAGATTATCCGCCCACGCTCGAACGCCATCAGGCGATTCGCACGGCGCTTCAAACGGGGGAAACGCAGCTCATCTCGTCTATCTCCGACGATGTTCAGCGAACCATTGCGCAAAATGATGAGCATTTCCAGATTTTGAAGCAGCTTGGCTTTCAGTCGGTCATTGTTGCACCGCTGATGGTTCAAGGGCGTATCCTAGGGGCGCTGTCGCTGATTACTACGCAGCCCAACCACACCTATGACGAGCTCGATCTGGTGCCAGCGAAAGATTTGGCGCGGCGCGCGGCACTGGCTGTCGAAAACGCTCGCCTCTATCGTCAGGCCCAAGACGCTAGCGATCGCTTGCGTCGCGCCATTGTCGTTCTGGGCGAACAGCAGCAGCAAATGCAGACGCTGCAGCAGTTGACCAATTTGCTGAATCAACGGCTGGCAGACTTACCCGAACTCCTGCAGGTGATGGTGCGCTCGATTCAAGAAGCGCTGCCAGTGGCCGAATTTGGTCTGATTGTGCTGCACAACGAGCAAACTCAACAGCTGGAAATTACGGCAGCTACAGGCCATAACGTGGAGAGAATTGATGCCGAGCAGGGGTTTGATGTTGGCCAGGGCTGGTTGGGTCAGGTTTACAGCACGGGCGAACCGCTATTGATCCAGGTGGCGGCGGCGGTGGATGTGTCAGAAGATGTACAGGTGCCGTCGGCGCTGTGTGCGGTGCCCATTGAGTCGTCCCATGAAGGGCGCTTAGGCGTGCTGGCCGTGGGCAACTGGCAAAACGATCGGGTCTTTAAGCCGGAAGATCAGAAGCTGCTGATGGCGTTTGGGGAACAAGCTGCGATCGCACTGAGCAATGCCCGTTTGATTCAGGCGCTTGAAGAACGCGAAATCCAACTGGCTCACCAAAACGAGCTACTGGCCCAGCAAAATGCCCAGCTCGAACAGCATCGCCAGCAAATTCAGGAGCAGAATGAACAGCTCCAGGAAGTCTCGCGACTGAAATCCCAGTTTCTCGCCACCATGTCCCACGAACTGCGAACCCCCATGAATGCCGTAATTGGCTTCTCGCAACTGCTGCTGCGCCAGCGCCAGCACCCGCTTCAGCCGGCCCAGCTCGATATGGTGCAGCGCATTTTGAATAACGGCAAAAATTTGCTGTCTTTGATTAATGACATTTTGGATCTGTCCAAGATTGAAGCGGGACGATTAAAGCTGAATTTAGAAGAATTTAATCTCAGCAGCTTGGTCAAAAGCACGGTTGCTGAATTGCGATCGCTAGCTGCCCAAAAACAGCTCAAGCTGATTACCCAGACTCATCTCAATAACCCCTATGTGGTCAATGATCGCAAGCGGCTACGCCAGATTGTGGTCAATCTCATTTCCAATGCCATCAAATTCACTGAAGTGGGTGAAGTTAATATTCATCTCGCCCACAATGAGGCCACCGATACGATTATCATCACCGTTAAAGATACCGGCATCGGCATTGATCAAAAAGATTTAGAAGCGATTTTTCACGAGTTTCGTCAGGCCGATCAGACTATGACCCGTCACTATTCAGGTACGGGGCTGGGGCTGGCCATTTCTGACTGGCTGGTGCGGATTATGAACGGTCAGATTGAAGTTGAAAGTACGTTAGGACAGGGCTCTACCTTTCGGATTGAGCTGCCCCGCCACGTCGTCGTTGATGACTCAGAGCTAACGTCGTCGAATCCATAAACACTTAAGGAAGGGAGATGGGCTGACGTGATGCGTCAGCCCATCTCCCTTCCTCAGATTTCCCCAAGCAATTGCTATAATACCGACCTTGCTAGCCTCACTTTTGCATCCGACTTATGACTTCTCTGCGACCTGACTCTGTTGCTCAAACGTTCTCTAGCACTGCTCCCGCGCGTCGAGTCGGAGTGATTGGCGGTGGGCAGTTGGCCTGGATGATGGCAGATGGGGCCGCAGCACTTCAGCTCGATTTGATTATTCAAACACCAAGTGCGAGCGATCCAGCAGTTGCGATCGCAACCGAAACGATTTTGGCTCCGGTAGCGGATGCCAAAGCAACGGCAAATTTAGCCCAGCGCTGTGATGTAATTACGTTTGAGAATGAATTTATTGATCTGCATCGGTTAGCGCCGATAGAAGAGGCGGGCACGCTGTTTTGTCCTCGGCTAGATGCGCTGCGTCCGTTGCTGGATAAGTATGACCAGCGCTGCTATCTCCAGTCGATTGGGCTACCAACGCCGCGATTTATCACGCTGGAAGATGAGGACGATGCGGATCGGCTGACGGAACTGGGCTTTCCAGTCGTGCTGAAAACCAGACGGCACGGCTATGACGGTCAGGGCACGTTCATTCTGAAAACGCTGGACGACCTCGCTCAACTTTGGCAAAAGCTGAATTATGCCCCGGTGCTGCTGGAAGAATTTGTGCCGTTCCAGGCTGAACTGGCGGTCATGGCGGCGCGATCGCGGTCTGGCGAAATTGCCGTTTATCCGGTCGTGGTTACCGAGCAGGAAAATCAGGTTTGTCATCGCGTCTTTGCTCCGGCCCATGTTGAATCTGCGATCGCAGATCAGGTACAAGACATGGCAAAAAAACTTTTGACGCAGCTAGACGTGGTGGGCATCTTCGGCATTGAACTTTTTTTGACACCTGATCATCGCGTTTTAGTCAACGAGATTGCCCCCCGCACCCACAATTCCGGCCACTACACGCTGGATGCCAGCGAAACCTCCCAGTTTGAGCAGCAGCTCCGCGCCGTTGGTGGCTATCCTTTGGGCAGCGTTGCCTTCAAAAACTGCCAAGCGGCAGTGATGGTCAATTTACTCGGTTTTGAATATTCCCAATCCGATTACGCGGAACGGCGGCAGCAGCTTGCCCAAATTCCGGGCGCAGCCGTCCACTGGTACGGCAAGGCAGATTCCCGACCCGGACGCAAACTGGGCCACGTCACGATTCTGCTCGATCAGCCCAACTGGGATCGGGCACGTCAGCTTGCGGGTCAGGCGGAGCAGATTTGGTATGGCAAGGCTCAATGACACTTACCTGTCTTAGACCGAGTCCTGGCGATGGCGGAGGATAAATTCTGCGATCGCAAGATCAACGGGCGTGGTCACTTTCAAGTTTGTCTCTTCGCCTTCGACAATCTGCACGGGCAAGCCGCATTTTTCAAACAATGCCGCATCGTCGGTCACTTCCCAGCCCAGTTGACGACCTTTTTCGTGACAATCCTTCAGCGTCCGTACTTCAAAGCCCTGGGGCGTTTGCGCTGCCCACAAATAGCTGCGATCGGGCGTGTCTTTAATCCGGTGCTGATCGTCTACCACTTTGATCGTGTCCTTAACGGGCACAGCGGCAATCAGTCCGGGACAAGTTGCTAACGCTGCCGCACAGCGGTTGAGCAAATCCGGCGTGGCCAAACAGCGAGCGCCATCGTGAATCAGCACGTGCGTCGCATCATCCGGCAGCGCTTGCAACCCGTTATAGACCGATTCCTGCCGAGTCGCGCCGCCAATAATAAACTCAACAGGTTTACTCAGGTTCAAACTGGTTGCGATCGCATTTAAATCCGGCTGATCCGTCGGTTGGCCAATAATGCCAATCCAGGTAATCGATTCAGCCTGATCAATCGCCCGCAGGTTCCATTCAATCAGTGGTCGGCCAAGCAGCGACAGCAGCAGCTTGTTGCGATCGCTCTTCATCCGTCGCCCCATGCCCGCCGCTGGAATTAACAAATGCACAGTTTTCCTCGATCCCTCAAATGTGTCGGCTCTGAAGCCGTTTTGCCATAAGCCCATTAACTCACAAGCCTGACCACATTAGTCATAATTCGTAGGTTGGGTTGACGAAGGAAACCCAACAGCACAAGGTGACATTCTCAAAAAATCACTGAATTCATCGGGTTTCGTACCTCAACCCGACCTACAAAGAAGGGCTACAAGACCGACATAACCTTGTAGGGGCGAATGGCCATTCGCCCTCTACGCCATTCGCCCTTACTGATCATTTTTTGCCTTAATCAAATAGCCGCAGCGGTGTTCGCCGTTGACGATCCAGTGAGTTCGCTCGACAAAACAGCCATCTAGAGCAACCCGAAACATATCCAGTTCGTGGTCGCAGACGTTTGGGAACGATTCCGCAATTTGCGAAATAGCGCAGTTATATTCTGTGATGATGAATTTGGGTTCAGACGACTCAGACGGTTCAGACGGCTCAGATGCCTCAGATTCATCTTCTTCCACCCGATACCACTCGGCCATGTAGCCTTCGGCGCGCCGCAGTTCCACCAGTGCCGCCACTCGTTCGGCTAACGGCTGCTGACCCAGGTGCTCGCGATACTCCTTGGCTTTGCGCTCCCACTGCTTTTGCAGAATGGTGCCAACCTGCTCTTGGCCAACGGTTTCCGTTAGCGTATCCAGCAGCGAAATCGCAAATTCATCGTACTGAGCCGGAAAGCAATCGCGTCCCTCTTGGCTCAAAGAATACTTATGATTGGGTCGCCCCATGCCTTCTTGAATTGCGTGGTGCTGAATCAGGGATTCCGATTCCAAATCTTTCAAGTGGCGGCGCACCGCTTGCGGACTGATATCCAGATGCTCCGCTAAATCATGGGCATTCGCCTCTCCGTGTTTCAGCAAATATTCCAGAATGTCATGCTTTGTCGAAGTAGACTGGGTCGTTGACATTGTCTTCCCCATATGTGTGCGTACTGATGTGCGTACCGACTGGCCTGCCGCAATTTAATCTGCGCGATTTACGGTAATTGAGGCGAATCGTACTGAACTGTGACTACTCGCTGTAAACCTTGGTGCAAAGCCGATACAGCAGGCATTGCCTCATGAATAACTGAGCAATTCACACAGACCAAGTACGGGGTACCGCCTCAAAAAAGGTTCGGCTGGACTTTGACAACTTTTATGTTTCTAAAGTAGCCTACAATAGATATAAGCAATAGAGTTGTTGCTTTAATTATAAAATTAACTGGTTGTCCTGCACCTGATCGAAATGAATTCAGTACCGACAGAAGCAAAGCAAGCATCCGATAAAAATCTTGAGGCGATGCGCAACTTCTCAGAAACCTATGCCAAGCGCACGGGCACCTACTTTTGTGTAGATCCAGGCGTAACGGCTGTGGTGATTGAGGGATTAGCCAAGCACAAAGAGGAGCTAGGTGCTCCGCTGTGTCCCTGCCGTCATTATGAAGATAAGGAAGCTGAGGTTGCCGCAGCCTTCTGGAACTGCCCTTGTGTTCCCATGCGCGAGCGGAAAGAATGCCACTGTATGTTGTTCCTGACCCCAGATAATGACTTTGCGGGTGAAAGCCAGGAGATTACATTTGAACAAATCCGGGCCGAGACGAGCAAGTACTAATAAGTTACTTAACTTGGAGTACTTGCAAGAGATGTGCGACGTGATGATATGTCAGATTTCATGAATTGAGCACGATATATCAAGTGCGATCGCACATTCCCCCCACGATGGCCACAACCATCATCAGCCCAAGAGATCCGTAGAGAGAGTCGAGAGCATTAAATCACCCATGAGTACATCTGTTAAAACGCTTGTTAATCAACCGTATAAGTACGGGTTTATCACCGACATTGAGTCCGACTCTCTACCCCCTGGACTCAGTGAAGAGGTTGTACGCGCCATTTCAGCCAAGAAAGGTGAGCCGGAGTTCATGCTTAACTTCCGGCTGAAAGCCTATCGTCAGTGGCTCAAGATGCAGGAACCAACCTGGCCCAATGTGCAATATCCGCCGATTGATTATCAAAAAATTGTTTACTACTCAGCGCCCAAGAAGAAAGAGAAGCTGGGTAGCCTAGATGAAGTTGATCCCGCTCTACTGGAAACTTTTGAGAAACTCGGTATTCCGTTGTCCGAGCAGAAGCGTTTGGCTAACGTAAACGTCGCGGTTGACGCGATTTTTGACAGCGTTTCCGTTGCCACGACCTTCCGGGAAAAGCTGGCTGAGGCAGGTGTTATCTTCTGCTCCGTTTCAGAAGCCGTGAAAGACTATCCGGAACTCATTGAGAAGTATTTGGGCAGCGTTGTTCCCACGGGCGACAACTACTATGCCGCGCTCAACTCCGCTGTCTTTAGTGATGGCTCATTTGTCTACATTCCTAAAGGCGTCAAGTGCCCAATGGACTTGTCTACCTACTTCCGGATTAACAACGGCGAGTCTGGCCAGTTTGAGCGGACGCTGATTGTGGCCGACGAAGGCAGCTCGGTAACGTACCTAGAAGGCTGCACAGCTCCCATGTTCGACACCAACCAGCTTCATGCAGCCGTGGTTGAACTGGTGGCACTGGATAACGCTGAAATCAAGTATTCCACCGTCCAAAACTGGTACGCTGGCAATGAGGAAGGCAAAGGCGGCATTTACAACTTTGTTACTAAGCGCGGTCTTTGTGCGGGCATTAACTCCAAGATTTCCTGGACCCAGGTGGAGACAGGTTCTGCGATTACCTGGAAGTACCCCAGTTGCGTCCTCAAAGGTGACAACTCCGTGGGTGAGTTCTACTCGGTAGCACTGACCAATAACTATCAGCAGGCCGACACGGGCACCAAGATGATCCACATCGGCAAGAACACCCGCAGCACCATTATTTCTAAGGGTATCTCGGCTGGAAAATCCAAGAACAGCTACCGAGGTCTGGTCAAAATTGGCCCGAAGGCAGCAGGGGCGCGCAATTACTCTCAGTGCGACTCGATGCTGATTGGCGACACCTCCTCGGCCAATACCTTCCCCTACATCCAGGTGCAAAATAATCGATCCAAGGTGGAGCACGAAGCGTCAACCTCCAAAATTGGCGAGGATCAGCTCTTCTACTTTGCTCAGCGCGGCATTTCGGAAGAAGACGCTGTCTCAATGATTATCAGCGGCTTCTGTAAGGACGTGTTTAACGAACTGCCGATGGAGTTTGCGGTCGAAGCGGATCGTTTGCTAGCGCTGAAGCTAGAAAATTCAGTCGGTTAATTGGGTATTGCTCAATGCTGGTCAATGCTATCGCTTGATGTGCATAAAGGCATACAGTAACTATTAGGAACGATTTAGGACACCATTAGGACGAGTTAGGACGTAGATTGAGCCGTGATTAACGAGAACGCAGAAGTCATTCTTTCAGTCAAAGACCTCACAGCCGAGGTCGATGGCGTGCAAATTCTGAAAGGCTTGAATTTAGAAATTAAGGCAGGCGAAATCCACGCCATTATGGGGCCAAACGGTTCCGGTAAAAGTACCTTCTCCAAGATTTTGGCGGGTCATCCCGACTATACGGTGACGGGTGGCGAAATCTTGTTCCGGGGGCAGGATCTCTCTGAGCTGGAAGCGGAAGAGCGGGCTTGGGCTGGCATTTTTCTGGCGTTTCAGTACCCGATTGAAATCCCAGGCGTCAGCAACCTCGACTTTTTGCGCGTTTCTTACAACGCCCATCGGCAGCAGCAAGGTCTAGAGGAACTAGATTCCTTTGACTTTGATGAACTAATTCAAGAAAAGCTGGATGTCGTCAAGATGGATCCTAGCTTCTTGAGCCGCAGCGTAAATGAGGGCTTCTCCGGTGGTGAGAAGAAGCGCAATGAAATCCTGCAGATGGCTCTGCTAGAGCCGAAGCTGGCCATTCTGGACGAAACCGATTCCGGTCTCGACATTGACGCGCTCAAAACCGTAGCGGGTGGCGTCAATCAGATCACAACGCCCGAAAACAGCGTTCTGCTGATTACCCACTACCAGCGGCTGCTGAACTATATCCAGCCTGATTTCGTTCACGTCATGGCGCAAGGTCGCATTCTCCGCACGGGCGGCAAGGAGCTGGCCGAAGAGCTTGAATCCCGTGGCTATGACTGGATTTTGGCAGAGAACCAAGTAGAGGTGGCTGCCGTATGACCATCCAAGTCTCTCCCGAAACGCAAGCTCCACCCCAGAGCAAAGCTGCCGCTGAGCGGCAAGCTTACTTAAAGGGACTTCTGGAGCGTTCCGTTCGCGCCGATCAGGGTAATTGGCTCGATGAACTGCGCGATCGCACTTCTGCTCTTGTCCATGAACAAACCTTTCCCTCGACTCGCGATGAGGAGTGGAAGTTCACTGATCTGTCGGCCATGCTGGGCACGGAGTTTCATCCTGTTGCCGCTTCTGGCTCAGTGGATACCAAACAGATTGAAAGCTACGCCCTAACTGAATCCCAGACGCGGCTAGTGTTTGTCGATGGTCGCTATGTGTCAGAACTATCCACAACAGCGGATCTACCCAATGGAGTCGTTGTCGGCAATCTAGATGCGCTAGAGGGAGACAAACTCTCGACCTATCTGGGGCAGCAAAAAGGCGGCAATGAGGTCTTTACCGCTCTGAATGCGGCAGGGTTCCAAGATGCAGCGATTGTCTGGATTCCGCGCAATCAGGTAGTTGAATCCCCTCTGCATCTGCTGTTCGTTAATACAGCTACAGCGAATCAGCTCGCTCAACCTCGCACTCTCGTCGTTGCTGAATCCAGCAGTGCCGTCACGCTAGTCGAAGACTACATCGGCTTTGGCGATACCGCTCAGTTCACCAATGCTGTGACTGAAGTTTGGCTCGATGAAAACGCGCAGGTCAACCATACGCGCGTTCAGCGGGATACTAACCAAACATTTCATATCGGTAAAACAGCAGTATCTCAGGCTCGTGATAGTCGATATACGTTAAATGCGATCGCACTTGGCGGTCAGGTGTCTCGGCACAATATCGATATCTTCCAAACGGGGCCGCAAACGGAAACTAATTTGTATGGGCTATCACTGCTGACTGGGAAGCAAGTCGCAGATACCCACAGCGCGATTCACTACAGTCAGCCCCACGGCACGGCTGATCAAATTCAGAAAAACATTGTCGATGATCAGGCCCATGCCGTATTCAACGGCAAGATTTTTGTGCCACAAAATGCTCAGTTGACTAACGCGAGCCAGCTCAACCGCAACCTGTTACTGTCGGACAAGGCGCGAGTTGATACCAAGCCGCAGCTTGAAATTGTGGCCGATAACGTCAAGTGTGCTCACGGAGCCACGATCAGCCAGCTGGAAGCGGATGAGGTTTTCTATCTACAGAGCCGCGGCATTAGCCAGGACAACGCTCAGCGCCTGCTGATTTACGCCTTTGCCCAAGACATTATCAATCGCATTCCGATCGCGGAACTGCGGCAAACCTTGACTCAGTATGTGACTGAACAAACTCACTAACGACTTCATGTTTTCCGTTCTCCAGATCCACCCCGACTAGACTGCTCACGTAACGCTCGTTTCTTTATTCGCTAGAACCCAAGCCAACCACTATGACCCTTGCTCAAGACATCACTCTCGCTACCAAGGTGCGTGCGGACTTCCCAATTTTGAATCAGCAGATTCACGGCAAGCCGCTTGTCTACCTAGACAATGCCGCCACTTCCCAAAAGCCAGTGGCGGTACTGGATGCCTTGCGGAACTACTACGAGCAAGACAACGCCAATGTGCATCGCGGCGTCCATACCCTGAGTGCGCGGGCAACCGATGCCTACGAGGGAGCACGGGATAAGGTGGCGACCTTCGTCAATGCGGCCCATCGCGAAGAAATCGTCTACACGCGCAATGCCACTGAAGCGATTAACCTAGTGGCCTACGCTTGGGGCATGAACAACCTGAAGCAGGGTGACGAAGTGATTCTGACGGTCATGGAGCACCACAGCAACCTGGTGCCCTGGCAGATCGTGGCTCAGAAAACGGGTGCAGTACTCAAGTTCGTCGAACTAGACGAGCATCAGGCGTTTGATCTGAATCAGTACGAAGATCTGTTGTGCGATCGCACCAAGCTAGTCTCTGTCGTTCACGTTTCCAATACCCTGGGCTGCGTCAATCCCGTCCAACAAATCGCCGAGATGGCCCATCAGCACGGCGCGAAAGTGCTGATTGATGCCTGCCAAAGCGCCCCCCATATGAAGCTGGATGTGCAGGCCATTGACTGTGATTGGCTGGTTGCCTCTGGCCACAAAATGTGTGCGCCCACGGGTATCGGTTTCCTCTACGGCAAGCGCGAAATTTTGCGCCAAATGCCGCCGTTTCTCGGTGGTGGCGAGATGATTGCCGATGTGTTCCTGGATCACTCCACCTATGCCGATGTGCCGCACAAGTTTGAAGCGGGCACACCTGCGATCGCAGAAGCGATTGCTCTCGGTGCCGCCGTTGATTATCTCAATGGCATCGGCATGGACAAAATTTATGCCTACGAGAATGAGCTGACTAGCTATCTGTTCCAAGAGCTGGAGCAAGTGCCCGACGTAACAATTTACGGGCCGAAGCCTCAGTCCGGTGGTAAAGGTCATGCAGCGCTGGCGTCATTTACGACCGGAGCGGTTCATCCCCACGATATTTCCACAATTTTGGATCAGGCGGGCGTCGCCATTCGTGCTGGCCACCACTGTACACAGCCGCTGCACCGAGTTGTGGGTGCCCAGTCCACAGCGCGGGCTAGCCTCTATTTCTACAACACCAAGGAAGAGATTGATACGTTTATCGTGGCACTCAAAGAAGCGGTGGACTTCTTCGGCAGCATCTTTGGTTAATATCCAGCCTCGTTGTCACTCTTGTACTGAACGTAATCAGGTTAGAAGCCGATAGTTTTGAGCAGCCGCGCCTCCGCGCGGCTGCTCAAAACTATCGGCTTCTAACCACGTAGCGCTTAAAAAGACAACGGTTTGGCATGCCCTATGGCAAAACGCCAGGCGTCTCCGATGCTTGGAACAAGGTTTGAATCCGCTCATCGGTAAAATCGTCAACAATTATCACAGCACCGAGGGCTTGCATATCCTCCGGAGCGTGGGTCGTAGCCACGCCGATGGTTGGAATGCCCGCTGCCACCGAGGAGCGAATACCAGAGGGAGAATCCTCAAACGTCAACGCTTCTGTCGGCTCCAGGCCCAGCCGATTCAAGGCCGTTTGATAGGGCAGCGGATCGGGTTTGCCTTTGGGTAAATCTTCCGCCAGCACAACAAACTCAAAGACATCGGTCAGATTCAAGAGGCTGAGGGTAAATTCAGCATTCAGGCGCGGCGCATTGGTCACGACCGCCTGCCTAATATGGTTTGTCTTGCCCCAGGCAATTAAATCCAGCAGTCCGGCCAGCGGCTGAAGCTGCTGTTCAGCCCATTCTCGAAATAAGGCCTCTTTGCGATCGCACAATTCTTTGCCAGCCTTATCGCTTAGATGGGGCAGCAGGTCGCGCACAATATCTGGATTGAGCCGACCGCTGAAGTGCTGGCGATAAAACGCATGGTCAATTTCAAACTGGTGATCCTTCAGCACCTGCTGCCAGGTTTGAAAGTGAATCGGGTCGGTGTCAGCCAGAGTGCCGTCAAGGTCGTATAGAATCGCCTGAATCATGAATATGCTGTAAGTAATGATAGTTGTGGTGTTGTTTTAGATCTGTAGTTGGTGCTCCAACCACAGGTTTTGCAACACAACCTATGTGTAGCCTATCGGAAAATGAGCGTTGCCCCCCGTAATCAAGGTAACAGGCTCCCGCTGCGGTCATCTCTATTAGCCATGAAGCCCTACCAAACAATTCCCGTTCAAGACTGCCGTGAACCACTAGTGCCTCTGTCGGCAGAACAGTTTGCCCTGGTGCAGCCTCATCCCTACGCTAAGCTGGGTGCTCCCTATGGCGATCGCTCTCCCTTCTTTGTGCGGCAGGGAGTCTGCAACCGTCTTCAACATGCGCAAGCCGTTCTCCAACAGCAGTACCCCAATTGGCGAATTCAAATTTTTGATGCCTATCGTCCCGTGGCTGTGCAGAAGTTTATGGTCTATCACACGTTTCACGAGATTGCTGCTGCTCAGGGATTGGCCGTTGAAACGATGACGGAGACCGAACGCCAGCAGGTGTTTGAGCAGGTTTATGAATTTTGGGCTGCCCCCAATCCTGACCCGGCCTATCCGCCACCTCACAGTACTGGAGCTGCCGTAGATGTTACAGTAGTTGACGAGACTGGCACTGCGATCGCAATGGGTTCGCCGATTGATGAACCCTCACCTCGTTCGTATCCCAACCATTTTGCTAACAGTCAGCAATCCCTTGAGCAGACCTATCATCGCAACCGTCAGCTTTTACGCCGTGTGATGTGCGAAGCTGGATTCTGCCAGCATCCCAACGAGTGGTGGCATTTTTCCTATGGCGACCAAATGTGGGCCTGGCAGCAACAGCAAGCCAATCCGAACGTTCAGCTCACAGCACGCTACGGCAGAATTGAATGATGCTTGTACGCTTGTGATAGTTCAGATTTGGTGAACAATACTTACCGGATGCTTGCAGTTATCCAAAGATTTGGCGGGCAGTGCCCCCCGACCGGATGCTCATGCTTCACCTGATGAAGCTTCCAAACTACCCACTATAGGGGTTCTAGATAAGAACGAGAGAGGAGAGTGCCTCAGGATGAGGCACTCTCCTCTCTCGTTTTCTCACTCTTAACTGGAATCACTATAAAATCCGCAGCAGATCCTCTACATCGGCTGGAACTCGGTAGAGTGCAAGATTTTGCGTTACTTCACGAGATGGGCGATCAAATTGGCCGAACTGCCAGATATTTCCTGTTTTGGTTGCGGCAGTTACACGATGCAGCATTCAAGCGTTTGAACGTTTTTAGAATTTACCCATGCCTTAACCAATGTGGCTGCTATCTTCATCGTTTACTCCTCTTGCCTTACGTTCTTAAAGAAGCGATCGCAAATTTACAGGATGCTGCGTGAATTATTTGTAAATCTGATGGTGAAACGTATAGCGGTATCTAGCCGCTGCTTTACAAAACTTGCTAACGTAGCGAAGAACAGTTGGAGGATTTAAAGCGTGGCTGACTTACAAACGATCGCGGGCCATTCCGTCGAAGATGTCTTAGCAATTGCTCGCGAGGCGGGCTGGGGAGCCGCAGACATTTTACTGTCCTACTACTATCCCAAGGACGAAACTGACAGTGATTCTTTGGAAATTAAAGATAAAAAAGATGGCCCCGTTACGAAGGCTGACTTAGCGGTTAATCATTACATCCTGGAACTGTTTTACTCCAAGCTCGGCAAAGAAGACTTTTACTATCTCAGTGAAGAAACCTACAAAGCTGATCCCACGTCTGAGCGCTTCAATCATCCCTGGGTATGGATCATCGATCCGCTAGATGGCACCCGCGATTTCATTGAGCGGACGGGCACATTTGCGGTTCATATTGCCCTGGTTAATGAAGGTCGGCCTGTATTAGCCGTTGTTGCCTGTCCAGAACTAGGCAAGCTCTACTATGCCGCAAAAGGCCACGGCACCTACTGCGAAACTCGTGAGAACGGCGAATTCCAGCAGCAAAAAATTCAGGTCTCCGATCGCACAAACCTGGATGATTTAACTGTAGTTGCCAGCGGCAGCCATCGGGATGCACGACTGGTTGAACTGCTCCAGCGCTATCCGGTACAAAAACAGCGCACGGTGGGTAGTGTCGGTTGCAAAATCGCCACGATTCTAGAGCAAGAAGCCGAGGTCTACATTGGTCTTTCGGGCAAGTCGGCTCCCAAGGATTGGGATATTGCCGCGCCGGAACTGGTGCTGTCGGAAGCAGGCGGCAAGTGGACACGCTTTGATGGTTCGCCATTACTCTACAACCAAGAAGATGTGGCCCAGTGGGGCGGTTTGCTCGCCAGTCATGGCCACTGTCATGACCAACTGTGTCAAGCAGCAGATGAGCTGATTACTGAAATTGACGGACGCACACCTGTTTCAGCCGGTTAAAAGCCAAAGCGTTGAAACAAGCAGCGGGCAGCTAGCTGATTGCTAGCTGCCCGCTGCTTGTTTCGACAGAGAGCAATTAATTAAGGGCGAACCCGCATCAAAACTTGGCCATATTCCACAGGATCAGCGTTTTCGACTAGGATTTCGACAACTTCGCCAGAAACTTCCGCCTCCAGCTCATTCATCAGCTTCATCGCTTCTAGAATGCAGACAACTTGCCCCGTTTTAATCCGATCGCCTACATTGACGAACGGGTCATCGTCGGGGGATGGGGCGCGGTAGAACGTGCCGACCATCGGCGACGTGATGTCCACAACGTTGCTGTCCGCAGAAGGAGGAGCCGTCGGCTGAGACGCTTGTGGAGCTGGAGCCGCTGCCGCAGGAGTCGGTGCAGGGGATGCAGCAGTTGTTGGTAGGGGAGCAGGTGGCGGTGCATCAACAGAGACGACGGGAGTTGCCGCTGTTGGGCGATCTTTGCGGACAGTCAGTTCAAACTCTTCGCTTTTTATCGATAGCTCTGAAATGTCTGATTGGCTTAAAACCGCCAGCAGTTCACGAATCTCGTTAAAATCCAATTCCACTTATTCGACCTCATTCATAACGCACCGAGCCACAGGTTCACTCCTCCTAGGATTCACGACTTAGGATTCACGTCCTAGATAGGAGTCGTTGCGGGTGTCAATTTTGATTCTTTCCCCAATGGAGATGAACAGAGGAACCATCACCTGCGCTCCAGTTGAAACGATGGCAGGCTTGGTGCCGCCTGTCGCGGTATCGCCTTTCACACCCGGATCGGTCTGGGTTACTTCTAGAACGACAGAGTTGGGTAGTTCAACCTCTAGCACCTGATCATTCCAGCGAATGACGTTGACTTCCATGCCTTCGTACAGGTATTTGACGCCGCTACCGATCTGATCTTCTGTCAGGCGGTTTTCTTCATAAGTTTCCATATCCATGAAGACAAACTGCTCAGCTTCCCGGTAGGTGTGCTGCATGACCTTTTTCTCCAGGGTGGCCTGGGGAACGGTTTCGCCAGCGCGGAAGGTTTTTTCAACTGTGCTGCCGGTTTGGACGTTCTTTAATTTGGTGCGAACGAAGGCGGAACCTTTACCGGGTTTGACGTGCAAGAATTCGACAACGCGCCAAACGGAACCTTCGAGTTCGATACTAACGCCGGGACGAAAATCATTACTGGAGATCATGATGCTTGCTGCTGTGGAACAATCGGCAATTTATTTTACCGTTCAGTGGGATATTCCCGTACAGTCCCTTGGGAAAATTGGTTTTGTGATTGGTGTGCGATCGCAAATAGCCCTGTCGTTCTCTCCACTGATCCGGGCGTAATCGTTGACATTAGCAAGCGTTTCGCTGAATTCCTCCGTTCGATATCCAGAACCTGCCCCCAACCTATGGCAAGATCTAGGTGATTTGATGCAGTAGCTAAACATTATTCTTTTGAAAACCCAAACCTAGCGGACGTTCCCCCAGGTTTGGAGCTTTGAGAGTTAGTTTGTGCCAATCGACTTAGTTTCAATTAGACGGAGGATTAAGCAACAGGACTCATGGCTGTGATTCAACGCTGGATTAAAACGGGGTTTTTAGCAATCCTGCTATTTACCTTCTCAATTGGGTTAAGCGCCGCGCGCTGGTCAGATACCGGCACGGTTAATTTAACCTACAGTGAGCTTGGCAACGGAACGCTGATTAGTGCCCTTCCGCCCGGCAATGCCGTCACCAATGGGGAAGACCTGTTGCGCTATGCTCTGCCGATTGACAACGATGAGATTCGGCAAGTTCAAAAGAGCCTGGAAAATATTGCTGAAGAGTTGCGGGCCAAGCGGTGGAGTTCCATTTCCAAAGAGATTAGCAACGCGCGACGAGTTATACAGCGCAAGCGCGATCGCATTTTGGCATCGGTGCCGGAACGGAATAAGACTGAAGCTGCGAACTTGCTGGATCAGATTGAAACCAGTCTTGATGATCTGGATGCAGCGCTCGAAACTCAAGATAAGGGAACGATCTGGCTGAAGCGGCGGGCCGTTCTGACTTTAGTGGGTAAAGTCGAAGAAGACATGGTGGACGGCTTCCCGTTTGAGGTGCCCGAAGAATTTAGTAATCTGCCGCAGCTCAAAGGTCGCGCCACGGTCGAAATGGGTACGACTAAAGGCGTGATGACCATTGTGCTAGATGGTTACAATGCGCCCGTTTCTGCAGGTAACTTTTTGGATTTAGTGCAGCGGGGCTTTTATGATGGCCTGCCGATTATTCGCGTCATGGATAATTTCATTGTCCAAACGGGCGACCCAGACGGAGACGCAGCGGGCTTTATTGATCCCAACACGGGCGAATATCGGGCAGTTCCCCTAGAAATCATGGTACGCGGTGATGAAGAGCCGATTTACAGCTTTACGCTAGAGTCGATTGGTCGCTATTTAGATGAACCCGCGCTGCCGTTTTCCGCCCTGGGTGCGGTTGCGATCGCACGTCCGGTTGATGATCCCAATGGTGGTTCATCCCAGATTTTCTTCCAGCTCTATGATCCCGAAGTGACACCTGCTGGCCGGAATATGCTAGATGGTCGCTATGCAGCCTTTGGCTACGTGGTTGAAAATCCAGAAATTTTGAAAGACTTGACCACCAGCGATCGCATTGAGTACGCCAAGGTAATTGACGGTGCAGAAAATCTGGTGCAGCCTCAGTCGTAGTGCTTGCTTCCGACTGTTAAGCCGACATTCTAACTAAGGCCGCATGAGCGGCTTTTTTGCTGAAATGCATCAGGTGAAATGCATGAATTGAACTGTGCATTGACTTTGCATTTCAGCAAATGCTGACACGGAAAAATAGCGAAATCTGCGATCGCGTCTGTTCAAACGACGCTGGCACAGCATATCCTAGCTGAGGACTGTGAATCGATGAGGTTGGGTTTTAGAAAGTTTTAGGACAATTTCCAGACGAACCCCGTTAGCATGACCTTGACCGTGTCATGAATGGCCCAATAGTTATGACTTTCGGAAGGCTAGCAAAACCAGTCCGTGTAATAAAAGTAGTCGTATAAGCAGGCTTAAGTGTAAATTCTAAAAGCCTGTCATTAGGTAAGCCTGTAATTAGTCAGAGTTAAAGAGGTGAGAGGGTGATTGACGCATTGGACACCACAATCGAGTCAATTGAAGCACGTGAAATTCTCGATTCCCGTGGCCGACCCACGGTCGAAGCAGAGGTCTATCTCGCAGGTGGAGCGCAGGGTATAGCCCAAGTGCCCAGCGGAGCCTCAACCGGAACATTTGAAGCGCATGAGTTGCGAGATGACGATCCCGCTCGCTATGGCGGTAAGGGAGTTCTGCAAGCGGTTGAAAACGTTTACGACTCCATCGAGCCCAAGCTCGTCGGCATGAACGCCATCGATCAAAGCGCTATTGACCAGGCCATGATCGAACTCGATGGTTCTGAAAACAAGTCGAATCTCGGTGCAAATGCGATTCTGGCTGTTTCACTGGCAACATCCAAAGCCGCTGCTGAAGCACTTGGTATTCCGCTCTATCGCTATCTGGGTGGGCCGCTGTCCAATGTGCTGCCCGTACCGCTGATGAACGTGATCAACGGTGGTGCCCATGCCAATAACAATGTGGACATTCAAGAGTTCATGATTGTGCCCCACGGCGCGTCCAACTTCAAAGACGCCCTCCGCTGGGGAGCCGAGGTTTTTGCTAGCCTCAGCAAAGTATTGGACAAAGAAGGCTTACTCTCCGGTGTCGGGGATGAAGGCGGATATGCGCCTAACCTGCCCTCCAACCAAGCGGCTTTGGATATGCTGATTGCGGCTATCGAAAAAGCAGGCTATAAGCCGGGTGAACAGGTTTCACTAGCGCTAGACGTAGCCGCCAGCGAACTCTATAAGGACGGTCAGTACACCTACGATGGTGCCACTCATTCGCCCGCTGAAATGGTGGACTACCTCAGCAAGCTGGTGGATCAGTATCCCATCGTGTCGATTGAAGACGGTCTCCATGAAGAAGACTGGCAGCACTGGCAACTGCTGACCGAGAAACTGGGCGATCGCGTTCAGTTGGTCGGTGATGACCTGTTTGTTACTAACATCACCCGCTTGCAGAAAGGCATTGACCAAAAAGCAGCCAACTCAATTCTGATTAAGCTCAACCAGATTGGCTCCTTGACTGAAACCCTACAGGCCATTGAACTCGCGACCCGCAGCGGCATGACCTCGGTAATTAGTCACCGTTCTGGTGAAACAGAAGATACGACGATCGCAGATTTAGCCGTTGCGACTCGGGCGGGGCAAATCAAAACGGGTTCTCTCTGCCGCAGCGAACGGGTCGCAAAATACAATCGCTTGCTGCGAATTGAAGATCAACTAGGTGATCAGGCTATCTATGCAGGTGCCGTTGGTTTAGGACCAAAGCGTTAAAGATCCTGGCTCTAGAATCAGATTCGAGGGCATTTTGCTGCCACATCGCGTCAGCAAAATGCCCTCTTCTGGTTTGAGTGCAAAATGCTAGCCTAGAAAAACTAATCCTTTCAATACATGCACACGACTAAGCCGTAATCTGCCATGACCAAGATCGTTGTTGGCCTTTCTGGAGGCGTCGATAGTTCAGTTGCTGCTGCTGCCCTGCATCACCAAGGCTATGAGGTTATTGGCCTCACCCTCTGGCTGATGAAGGGTAAAGGTCAGTGCTGCTCAGAAGGCATGGTGGACGCGGCGCGACTGTGCGAAGAGTTGAAGATCCCTCACCACATCGTCGATAGTCGCGAAACCTTTCAGTCCTACATTGTGGACTACCTCGTATCCGGCTATGAAGCCGGGATTACGCCCCTGCCCTGTTCCCAGTGCAACCGGGCGGTGAAGTTTGGGCCGATGCTGCGCTATGCCTGTGAGGAATTGAAAGCCGACAAAATTGCGACGGGGCATTATGCTCGAATTCGTTACGACGAGAAGTGCGATCGCTATCAGCTCCTCCGAGCTGTTGATCGGCACAAAGATCAGTCCTATTTTCTGTACGACTTAACTCAAGAACTACTCGCCGGGTCGGTATTTCCCTTAGGGGAGCAAACGAAAGATGAAACTCGCCGGATCGCTACTGAATTTGATCTGCATACCGCTGACAAGCCGGAAAGCCAGGATTTATGCCTGATTGAAAGTCACGGTTCCATGCAGGCGTTTTTAGATAAATATCTAGCGCCCAAACCCGGCGACATCGTAGACCGTTCTGGTCGTGTCCTTGGTCAGCATACAGGCATTCATCACTATACGATTGGTCAGCGCAAGGGACTGGGCATTGCTGCGCCGCAGCCGCTGTATGTGGTGGGCATTGACGCGGGTAAAAATCAGGTGATTGTAGCCGAGCGGGATAGCGTGCTGGATGCTGACTGTACCGTGAGTCGCGTCAACTGGGTGTCGATTGCCCCACCGACTGCGCCAATCCGGGCAACAGCACAGGTTCGCTATCGTTCTCAACCTGCTCCGGTCACGATTGTGCCAATGGATCAGACGGAGGAGAACGGTCAAGTCCGACTGATTTTTGACGAACCGCAGTTTGGGATTACGCCTGGACAAGCAGCGGTTTGGTACGATGGGGACGTTCTGCTGGGCGGTGGCATCCTAGAAGTGTCTCAGCCTCAGCCTGAGCCGATTGCTTCCACTGCTGAAGATCAATCGAGTGATTAATTGACATGTTGTCTCTTGCCTATGCGCCCTCAAAGAGGTGATCTTGACTTGTGTATCGGCAAAATCAGCCTGCTGGGCTTCGGCTCAAGATGCATCGTCAATGTCAATTTGCATTGATTAATTGGGCACACAAGAATTGTCGCTATTTCAACCTCATCCTGTCCAAACCAGCCGTTCCGGAAATTTAAGCTGATTCCGGCTCGGTTTCTTAACTCTTTGAAGAATGGATGAGGCTATCTGTATTTGTTGCGGATTATGAACCATTGCGTAATAGGATACAGATTGAAAGTGAAAGCAATTCAAATGCGATTGCATTGACCTGTTGGCACAACTGGATGGATCGTTAGGAGGTAAAAACGTTGAGCGTCAAAGATACGATCGCACCCCACGGCGGCACTCTGATTGATCGGATTGCCACCCCCGAACAAAAGCAAGAATTTCTCGCCCAGGCAGATGCGCTGCCTCGGATTACGCTCGATGAGCGGGCGCTATCTGATTTGGCTATGATTGCAATCGGTGGCTTTAGTCCCATTTCTGGCTTCATGACCCAAGAAGACTACGAGCCAGTCGTTACCGATATGCGAATGGCTGATGGAACGGTTTGGTCAGTGCCCGTCACTCTGTCTGTAACCACAGAAGTTGCTGAGCCGCTCAAAGAAGGGAGCCTAGTTCGTCTAGATGATGCAACAGGTCGCTTTGTCGGTGTATTGGAACTGACTCAAAAATACACCTATGACAAAGTCCATGAGGCAATTCATGTGTATCGCACCAGCGAAGATAAGCATCCTGGTGTGAAGGTGATTTATGACCAAGGCGAAGTCAATCTGGCGGGCCCAGTATGGCTGCTAGAGCGTGATCCCCATCCGCTGTTCCCGAAGTATCAGATTGATCCGGTTGAATCCCGCGCCCTGTTCCGGGAGCGGGGCTGGAAAACGGTAGTTGGCTTCCAAACCCGTAATCCCATTCACCGTGCTCACGAATATATCCAAAAGTGTGCGCTAGAAACGGTAGATGGCTTATTCCTCCATCCGCTGGTTGGTGCAACCAAGAGCGATGACATCCCGGCAGACGTGCGGATGCGTTGCTACGAAATTATGATGGATCGCTATTTCCCCCACGATCGGGTAATTTTGGCGATTAATCCATCGGCAATGCGCTATGCTGGCCCTCGGGAAGCAATCTTCCACGCATTGATTCGCAAGAACTATGGCTGTACCCATTTCATCGTGGGTCGTGATCATGCGGGTGTAGGCGATTACTACGGCACGTATGACGCTCAGCACATTTTTGATGAGTTTAAACCTGAAGAACTTGGTATCATTCCGATGAAGTTCGAGCATGCTTTCTACTGCACTCGGACTCAGACGATGGCTACGACCAAGACGAGTCCGAGCTTGCCAGAGGAGCGGGTTCACCTCTCCGGCACCAAAGTACGCGAAATGCTGCGCCGGGGTGAACTGCCCCCGCCAGAGTTTTCTCGTCCGGAAGTAGCTGCAGAACTTGCGAAAGCAATGAAAGTTCCGGCAGAAGTATAGGAATCTCTGTGCTGTTTAATCGACGCGCATTTTTACAACAGGCTGGCTTTGTTCTCACCACCCTAGGTGTGAGTCAAACCAGCCTATTGTCTTGGGCTACTCGCTATCAGCAGGCGCTTGCTGAACCTACGCGACGCAAATTGGCCTTGCTGATTGGAATTAATCAATATCCAGAAAGCACCTATCAGTCTGTGAAGGCGATGGGATCAGCGCTGACTGGCTGCGTGACAGACGTGGAGCTACAGCGTGAGCTGTTAGTGCATCGATTTGGGTTTCAGCCCAACGATGTGTTTACGTTGACCAACGAACGTGCCACTCGCGAGGCCATTGAGACGGCGTTTCTTGATCATTTGGTGAACCAAGCGCGATCGGGAGATGTGGTGGTCTTGCACTTTAGCGGCTACGGCAGCCAGGTCAAACTGAATGATTCAACGGGTACGATTTATAACAGTTTGGTACCTGTAGATGGCTACCTGCCCACCAATGAGCAGCCAATTATCCATGACTTGATGGAGGACACACTGTGGCTGCTGTTGCGATCGCTAAAAACGCAGAAGGTGACGACGGTTCTCGATCTCAGTTACAACAGCCCTGGACGGGTGTTGCAGAGCAGTTTGCATTTGCGATCGCGACCCTTGATGCCAATAGGTCAAATCAGCGACGCAGAGCAAGCGCTGCAGGAAAAGCTGCTGGCTGAGGTTAAAGTCACACCACAGCAAATTAGGGCGCAGCAGAGAGCGGGTCAAGCTCCCGGCATTTTGTTGGCTGCGGCTCAGACCCAGGGCATTGCAGCAGAGAGCCAGTGGAATAGCTTCAGTGCAGGGTTGTTTACCTACGCTCTAACTCAGCAGCTTTGGTGGGCCACTCCTGCCACTACCTTACGGATTGCCTTGGGACGAGCCGCTGGTCAAGTGGAGCAGCATCTTGGTCAGGAACAACAGCCACAACTGCTCGGACAAGCGAGCCGTGATCCTGGTCTGCCGCTTTACTTTCTGTCGCCTGCTTTCTCCAGCTCAGCCGATGGGGTAGTGACAGCGGTTGAAGACAACGGCAACAGCTTCAAGCTGTGGCTGGGTGGCCTCCCTCCGTCAATTGTGGAAAACTATACGACTGGAGCGATTGTGCAGGTCGTGTCAGCCATTAGTGCCACAGACGATTCTGCCGCAGCGTCCGGTACTGAACCTGCCGCAGAACTTCCCGCAGCAGAAGCGGGCGAGGGCGAAATTCTCCAGTCTCAGGCACCGCTGCTACAGATTCGCAGCCGCAATGGTCTCGTAGTTCGCGCCAAACCCTACGGTGCGAGTAGACCCTTACCGCAGGCGGTAGTGGTCGGGAATCAAATTTGGGAAGTGCTGCGTCTGTTGCCCAAAGGACTTGGCTTGACGGTGGCGCTAGATTCGACGCTGGAGCGGATTGAGCGGGTGGATGCAACCAGCGCCTTTTCGAGTGTACCGAGTGTTTCCTCAGTGATTACAGGCGATCAGCCCGCTGACTGCTTCTTTGGCAAGGCGCAGGGTATTGTCCAGGCCGCCTATGCGGCATCTTCGGATGAATCGCTGTCGTCAGAAGAGATTGAAGACTTATTGGCTCAGAACGGCAGCGATGCGCCCCAGAGCGGTTACGGATTGTTTTGGGTCGGACGTGCTGCTATTCCCAATACGCTTGCGGATGGAGAAGAGGCGGTCAAGACGGCGATTACGCGCTTAACGCCCCAATTGCAGACGCTTCTCGCGCTTAAACTGCTGCGGTTAACCGCCAACGCTGGATCGTCCCGCGTCGGGGTGCGGGCGACGCTGGAAATGGTGTCGCCGCAAGAGCGTATTATTATGCAGCAGCAGGTTTCTCGCTCGGCCAATCCCCCAGTTGAAAGTCAAGTTGCTCCTCTACTGGCAGGTGAAGGAGAAGTGCCGATGATCCCGGTGGATAGCCGCATTCAGTATCGGCTAGAAAATTTCAGCGATCGCCCACTGTATTTCATTTTGCTAGGACTAGACAGCAGCGGTAGTGCGATCGCACTTTATCCAGCCCCGACCGCATCCAGTGAAGAATCGAAAGCCAAGCCTGTTCCGAGTGACAGCATTATTCATGCAGGTGAAACGCTGGTGATTCCACAAGCTTCGGTTTCATCGGAGTGGGTCGTCCATGAACCGAAAGGATTTGCCGAGACTCATCTGATTTTTAGTCCTTCACCGCTGACGCAAACCTATAATGCGCTGTCGGAGTCGATGCGCTCGATTAGCAGTGCCCGCCGCGTCAGTATGCTGTCCCAGCCGCTAAATGTCGCGCGAGCCGTTTTGCAAGATATTCACCAGGCCAGCATGCCGCTGGTCAATCCAGATGATGTGCCGTCGGAAACCTATGCGATGCATACCAACGCCTGGGCAACCCTGAGCTTTGTGTATCAAGTCATTTAGGAAGTAGGGACATGGCATTGCCGTGTCCCTATCCAAAGATTTCACCTTATCAAATCCATGTTCCTAAGCGACTAGCGCGGGTAACCACTCAGAGTAGTGATTCAGCAGATCGGCAGGATCTTTGTAGACGGCGGAACAACCCGCTTCTCTGAGCCGCTGCTCTGGAAATCCACCGCAGAGAACGCCAATCGTGGTCAGACCGATGCGGCTTGCAGCTTCCGCATCATAGGGGCTATCTCCCACCACCAAGACTTGCTCCTTCTTCAGTGGACTCAGCTTTTCCAGTGCGGCCTCAAAAATGTCCGGTTCTGGTTTGGAGCATTCCACGTCTTCAGTGGACGTGGCATCATCGATCAGCGAGCCAATATCCAGCATTTCAATGTAGTGCTGGATTGAAGCGGGTCGGCCAGAAGACGCTAGCACAATTCGAATGCCGTCTGCCCGTAAGCGATGAAACAGCGCTTTAACCTCTGGAAACGGCTTTACCTTGGGCAGCAGCTCAGACTGGTAATAATTTTTGCGATCGCTAGAAATGGCATCAACGACCTGCTCAACTTCATCCTCAGGCACAAACGACTCGACGATATATTCGCCGCCTTTGCCAATGTGCTTTTTGACCTCTAGATAGGGCACTTCATAACCATGCTTTTTGAATGCGCGTTCCCACGCCTGGGCATGAAAACCAACCGAATCAACTAATGTACCGTCGATATCAAAAATAATGCCTTGAATTGGAGTTGTCATATCTGGAACTAAAATATTTTGGATTGTGGATTACATAGGTCTAGCTAACCTGCGATCGCAGGTTCAATCCCAGTACCGGACGATAGAGACCCACCTTATCAATTGGCTGAAAATTCCCTCTTGCTTGCCCCCTGTTTCCCTGCTTCCCTGCCCATCCTGTCCCATTCACATTCATCGATCAATCAACGAGAAACAGTACCCCCGATGTCTGACCCTCGCCGCCCTAATCATTCCCGCTTTGCCCTGGCCCGCTATCCGACGCTGATTGGCTTCACGGCCATTTTGATGTGGTCTACTCTGGCGCTGCTGACAACGCTGAGCGGCGAAGTGCCGCCGTTTCAGCTCACGGCGATGTCGTTTACCATTGCGTTTTGTATTGGCCTCGCGCTGTGGATACGTCAGGGTGGCAACATACTGCATCATCTGCGACTGCCGCCCCAGGTTTGGCTGTTGGGCATATTCGGCTTATTTGGCTACCACCTTTTCTACTTCGTGGCGCTGGATCGAGCACCCGCAGTGGAAGCCAGCTTGATTTCTTACCTGTGGCCGCTGCTGATTGTGGTGCTGGCGGCATTACTACCCGGTGAACGGCTGCGCTGGTTCCATATTGCAGGTGCGATCGCAGGTTTTATTGGCGCAGGATTGTTGGTGACCAAAGGCCAATCGTTTGCCTTTGAGCAGCAGTACAGCCTGGGCTACCTAGCGGCGCTGATCTGTGCCCTCACCTGGTCGAGCTATTCGTTACTGTCTCGCCGATTAGGCAAAATCCCAACCAATGCGGTCGGCGGCTTTTGCGGCGCAACGGCAATCCTGGCCTGGATTTGCCACGCATTATTTGAACCGACCGTTTGGCCTGTCGGCAGCCAGTGGCTAGCAGTCGGTTGTATGGGACTTGGCCCAGTCGGGCTGGCCTTTTTTACCTGGGACTACGGCGTCAAGCATGGCGATATCAAGCTACTCGGCGCGTTATCCTACACCGCCCCTTTGCTATCGACTCTGTTGCTGATTCTATGTGGTTTAGCGGAGCCAACCTGGAGCGTCATTTTGGCTTGCTTACTCATTGTGGGTGGTGCCACTCTGGCTGCCGGAGAATTTTGGCAAGTGTTCGTCAAGCCTCGACCCTAATTCTGCATCTAAACCGGAGCGATATCGCGGGGATATCCTTTGACATCAGCCAATGCTGAAGCTGAATTTTGATCGCTCATGGGAATGACGCTAAACGTGCCGTTTGTTTCAAGCACCACTGCTTCTACCTCTTCTACTGCCGCAATACCATTGGAGCGAATAGAAGCCAGTACTTCTCGTTTGGTGACGCGCTCTCGCTGTAGGGCAGACTGCTTAAATTCGCCTCGATAAAGCAGCAGCGTCGGTTCTGCTTTCACTAAGCTTTGAACTTTAGAAGAATGTACTGACAACCAGCTAACGAAAACTTGTAACGTCACCAGTAAGCCAAATCCAAACAAGCCTTGAATCAGCGAAGTACTGCTGTTGAGCACCATGGCAGCCAAGATGGAACCAAAGGCAATGGTGACAACAAAATCAAAGGCATTCCATTTGGCTAGCGTTCGCTTACCGGAAATTTGCAGCAAAACGATAACTCCAAGATAGCCAAGCACCCCCACTACAAGTGTTTGATAAAGCGATGACCAGTTATTGAATATCATGTTTGCTTCTCCTACAAAATCGGATTTGGCATGACCGCCAAGCCAGCTTATTGTAGGCAGTGCAGCTCAATTTACCATCTGGCGCTCGAAGGATTAGTCTCATGCCATCAAGCAAAAAGGCACGCAACGCGTGCCTCTGACTCTACTACTGGTAATATCGCTGCTCTAGCCAAGCGCGAATTTCATTTTGCGATGTTGCTACGAACGTTTGACGCGTCACTGGATCATAGACTGACCAAATCGGCGTGCCGTCATAGTTAATCCGTCGCCGGATAATCGGCTCGGTGCGATCGCGAGTCAGTGCTTCAAATATGGCAATGCTGACTGATTTGAGCGCGGTTTGAATGGAGGAGAGCGTCCGCTGACGAAATGAGGGGGCAGCAGAACTTTGATAGAGGGTTTCAAGCTGTTCCCGGTCGGGGCAATTGGCTGGATTTACCATGAGAAGTAGCCTCCGGTGTGGCGGTAAAGATGGATGTCTCTGGAATGCATCTAACATAGCGAGAGGCTGAAGGTAGAATCAAAGCCGTTTATCTATCACATTCATGAAAGAAATCGATGACCCTCAAATTCGAGTTCTGCTGGTGGATGACCAAAGCATTCTGCGCCAGGGACTGCAAGCTTTACTGGATTTGGAACCCGATTTAGACATTGTCGGGGAAGCCGAGAATGGGCATTTAGCCCTGCAAAAACTGGCAGAACTTGAGGCTCAAACCCAGCTCCCGGACGTGGTGCTGATGGATATTCGTATGCCCGTCATGGATGGCGTGGCGGCAACTGAGGCAATTCACACTCAGTATCCCAATCTGAAAGTGTTGGTGCTGACGACATTTGATGAGGATGAGTTAGTGGCTGCCGCGATGCAGCGGGGCGCAGTCGGCTACTTGCTCAAGGACACGCCCTCGGAAGAGCTAGCCGACGCGATTCGGGCCGTTCACCGGGGCTACACCCAGTTTGGGCCAGGGATTCTGCAGAAGCTAATGGCGGCACAGGTTAACCCGTCACCGGAACAGAAGCCAGAACTCCCAGATGGCTTTACGGAGCTAACGCCGCGCGAAAAGGAGGTACTGCGCCACTTGGCGACAGGTGCCAGCAATCGCGAAATTGCTCAGGCACTCTACATATCTGAAGGCACCGTCAAAAATCATGTCACCCACATTCTGAGCCGCTTAAATTTTCGCGATCGCACCCAAGCCGCTATTTTTGCCAACTCGGTACTACATTTACTCGATTGATCGCAAGTTGATGATTACGCTGGTGAGTTTGATCGCCCTGTTATCCGTCGCTATTTTGGTTGAGATATTTACGCAACGCAACGTTGAAACGTTAGAACAGTTAAAGGACGCGGCATCGGTAGCGCTCTGATTCGATTTGCACTTGATTGGATGACAGAGGCCGGAATGTCAATTGCGATGGTCGAAATCGGTGGCGATCCCGGTCATGCCCCAGCCCATTACGTCTATGAAAAAGCTGGCTTCGAGCTATTTCCAATCGCCAGATATTTCAAAAAACTCCAAGTTACACGATTGGAAGAATAGACTTTATTGGAAATAAAGTTTTTGGGGGGTGGAAATTGTTTTGTAGCGCGGTGGAGCTGCGCTACAAAACAATTTCCGATAAAGTCTAATAAAACGACAGAATTAGTCGTTAGCAGAATTATGCCGCTAACGCCTAATTCTGTCGTTCAAAAACAAAAAACTATCGCAGTCTTGCCTCTAACTTTTGGGGCAAATCGGCCTGAAGAAACTGCTCCTGCTCACCCGATTCAAGCCACTTCACCTGTACAGTCTTGTTGGCCGCTTCATCGTCACCGATGATGATGCAGGCTTTGGCTCCACTGCGATCGGCGCGCTTAAATTGTTTGCCGAAAGCACTGCCACTGAGATCGAGTTCCGCTGTGTATCCCGCCTGCCGCAGACGCTGCGCCACCAGCAGAGCTTGAGCTTCTGCCTGCTCGCCACGAGACACCACATAAAGATCAACGGTTTGTGCCGTTGACATTTGCCGCTGTTGCAGTAGAAGTGCCAAACGCTCCAGGCCAATTGCCCAGCCTACTGCTGGGGTATCCGGGCCGCCCAGTTCCGCAACTAAGCCGTCATAGCGGCCACCGCCGCAGACCGTTGCCTGAGCTCCCAAATCATCTGACTGAATTTCAAACGCCGTGTGGGTGTAGTAATCCAAACCGCGCACCAAACAGGGATTCAGCTCATAGGTGATGTCTAGATCCGTCAGCAACTGCTGCACCTGATCAAAATGGCGCTTCGAATCTGGTGCCAGATAGTCCAGAATGCTGGGGGCCGCTTTGGCAATTTCCTGGGTTTTGGGGTCTTTGCTGTCGAGAATCCGCAGCGGATTGCGGGTCAGTCGATCTTGCGAATCCGCATCTAGGTCAGCTTTGTAAGGGGTTAGATATTCCACCAGCGCATCGCGGTAGCGCTGTCGATCGTCGCTGGTGCCGACGGAGTTGAGGGCAAGGTGCAGATTTTGCAGCCCCAATGATCGCAGAAAATCGGTTGCGATCGCAATTACCTCCACATCGGCTCTGGGATCAGCACTGCCCAGTACCTCCACACCAATCTGATGAAATTGGCGCTGCCGTCCCGCTTGTGGACGCTCATAGCGGAACATGGGGCCGGTATACCAAAGCCGCTGCACACCACCCTGAGCATGCAGCTTATTCTCAATGTAGGAGCGGACGACGCCTGCCGTACCCTCTGGCCGCAGTGTCACGGAGCGATCGCCGCGATCCTGAAACGTATACATTTCCTTGCCGACAACATCAGTCGCTTCACCGATGCCTCGTTCAAACAGCGCTGTTTGTTCAAAAATCGGCGTACGAATTTCCTGATAGGCCGCCCGATGCAAAATTTTGCGGGCCTCCGCTTCCACCATCTGCCAGCTTTTCACCTCGTCGGGCAGAATATCCCGCGTTCCTCGTAACGCCTTAATCGCACTCATGATTGATTACAGTCCTATCGACTCTGCTGCTGTTTAGAATAAGAGCTCAAAACAAAAGGCTTGCCGCCGCACAGCGGCGACAAGATTCTCTTTCCTTTTAATGCAAAATGCGAGTGCTACATTGGGTGCAGCACTGCCAAACTGTATGAAAACTTAATGCGTTCCTATCCTATCAAGTTAGCTTGCCGGAACTAAACTGAGCAGAACAATAAAGCCGCATGATACCCAGTCACAGTTAGGAACGCAGCGTTTCCCATGCACCGAAGCGTTGCCCATAGTAGGCCAGAATTTGCTCCGCACGATGATAGGACGCTTCATCATCAGTTTTATGTCGGATGCGGATGCCGCCGATTTGGCTTTGCTGGTAGTCAAAGATTTGAGACTGCTGCCGCAAAAGCTGTACCTCAACTCCATCAACCTGCTGCAAATGCGCAGCCACTTCCCGATAAACCGCCAGCGGTAGATGAGGACAGCACAATTGATATTCAGACGGAAATTCAAACGTTGGCGATTTAGCCATTGGACTGCTGCTTAATCGTGTTGTTTAGATATTTGGATGATTTTCGTCGGTTGTTTCGTCAGTTGATGTCAGTTTACAACCCTATTGGAGTGGTTCATTGCTGCGCGAATGTACCCTACGGTAATGCCCTCATTTAGGTTTGTCGTAGTACTAACCGCAATTAAGCAATGCTCTTACCTTGAACATCAGAATTTTCCAGAGAACCATTGTGAACCGTTTTCTCGTCAAATGGAGGCAAAACGCAGCAGTTGACATTATCTAGACAAACCTTACCGGATTCTAGCGCCCAGCGAAACAGAGCAACGCGATTACCAGTCGCCGTTTTGGTCAAAATATTGCTGATATGGTTGTCCACAGTCCGCTTACTGATATCGAGTTCTTCGGCGATCTCTTGATTGGTTAAGCCTTTCGCAACCATTTCCACGATTTGGATTTCTCGCTCAGAAAGGGCACTGTGCATGTGAGACTCACCGCTCGCCATAGTCATTCCTACCTGTGTATATGTACTCATCTACCCTAGATTCTAAAGGGTTCTCGCTGAAAGAGGAGGGGATTTATGACATTTTGAAACCCTCACCCCGGAAGAAATTTTCCAATTGCCCGAATTTGGACGTAACCATTCAGCGGGCCGACATTCAGCGGGTAAAGTGTTTCATCTTATAACTCAGATTTATGATTTCCTCAAACTTTTTCATTGTTACGTTAGAAAATGCAGAGATTTAGTCAGGATAAAACTCATGTTGAAATTCAGGCACTGTGGACTGCATCAAGCAAGGAAATCTGCGATCGCACCTTACCCCACCCTTCAACATGCGCTAAAAATCTTCAGCACCTTTTGTCTCCTACTCATGTGCTGGTTCAGCATTGGCCTATCTCCTAACCTAAGTAGCCCAGGCCATCACTTCGCCTATGCGGAGGAACAGCCGGATTTCGATATCGTGCCAGCAACGCCCACATTCAACACGTCTGATATCCAAGTTGACGACATTTCATCCGAGAAGATTAGCCAGTTTGTGCAGGCATATGTTCAAGTGGTTGAACTCATTGATCAGCGAGAAGCCGAACTCCAGCAAGCGGAAACTGAATCCGAATCGCTGCGGATTCAGCATGACATCGTAGCGGAAGCATTTAGCCAAATTGAGGAAACGGGGCTCAGCCAGCAAGAGTATCTACAGCTTTTGGGATTGGCAAATATCGACCCAGAGTTCGGCGAACGGATTGCAACTCAGCTTGAAGAGATTAAACCGTAGGAAGTGAGGCGTGAAAAGTGAGGAGAAGGCAAATTAAGTTGGCTCATGTTCAGCATTTGAACGTTGGAACGTTGGAACGTTGGAACGTTGGAACGTTTTCAGAATTTTCTACTGTCCTAACTGATGTGGCTACGGCTATAGCAGCCAGGAACCTTAAGACCCAATACCCAACACCCAGTACCTAGCATCCCAACACCTAGCACCCAATCCTCCGTGCTCAACCCTAAGCCAGAAGCAGGCGAACCTTTTTAAATGCTTAAAGAAGAGAAATGGCCGATCTAGAACAGGGGAAGCCTTTGCTAATCTATGGCAGGTGCTTCATTCTGTGAGTTGCCTTCTCGTCTGAGGAATTTCGTCGTGACCAGCCCCCGTGTTTTGTGTTTAGGAGAAGTGCTGTTTGATTTACTGGCGGATCAAGCCGGACAGCCGTTGGAGTCGGTTTCATCTTGGACAGCCTATCCTGGCGGGGCTCCGGCCAATGTAGCCTGTGCGCTCGTCAAACTGGGGACGCCTGCGGCTTTTATTGGCTGCGTAGGTCAAGATGCACCGGGTGAGACGCTTGTGAACCTACTGAATGAGATTGGCGTTAATACTCAAGGGGTGCAGCGACATGCCACCGCACCGACGCGTGAGATTTATGTAGTGCGATCGCAAACAGGCGATCGCGAATTTGCCGGGTTCAAGCAATACGAAACGACTGCATTTGCGGATACCCGTTTACAAGCAGATCAGCTTGATGTACAGCTTTTTGATGAAGCTGACTTTCTGGTACTGGGTACGCTGGAACTGGCCTATCCGGATACGCGAGCTGCGATCGCAGCGGCACTGGATTTAGCCGAACAGCGCTATTTGAAAGTCGCGCTAGACGTTAACTGGCGACCCGTTTTCTGGCCTGATCCTGATGCGGCTCTGCCCCTGATTCGGGATATTCTGCCGCGTATCGACTTTCTTAAACTGTCGGAAGAAGAAGGGGAATGGCTGTTTGGTACGACTGATCCAGGTGCGATCGCACGTCAGCTTGAAGATATTGAAGCGGTTTTTGTCACTCAGGGAGCCAAGGGCTGCGCCTACTATATATTAGGTAATGAAGGTCGCGTTCCCGCCTTGCCAGTGGAAGTGGAGGACACGACGGGCGCAGGCGACGGCTTTTTGGCCGGAGTAGTGCACCAGCTTGCCACTCATGGGCTAGTTAAAATCGACCATCCCGACCATGCGCGGCAGATTGTCACCTATGGCAATGCGGTTGGTGGTTTGACTACAACTCGACCAGGTGCGATCGCAGCTCAGCCAATCCGGTCAGAGGTGGAGGCGTTTTTGTTTTTGTTGAAGCAGGAGCAGCAGGAGAAGTAAAAGGAGTGAGTGCTGAGTGTTGAGTGAATTTAGGTTACTTTACGCCTCACTCCTCTCGCCTCACTTCTTATTTCGCCTATCCACTCCCGTGTTCCAAAGGATTGACAAGCTAGTGCAGCTATTTCCGCCGCAGATTGCAGTGCTTCGGGAAATGATTGCTGTTGAATGAAATGGCAAAATGCGCCGTGAAAGATGTCGCCTGCGCCGAGGGTATCGACAGGCTGGATGTGGGGAACGGGGAGGGAGTTGCGATCGCACCTTTTCCCGTCCACAACCTGATACTGAATTGGCTTCTCGCCGTGGGTTACAGCCGCATAGGGGATTTCCAGTTGGGCCAGATAATCCAATACCTGCTCAGTTGTTTCACAGCGCGGCGGCAAAAAGTTGGCGGACGCAATCACATAATCGGCTAGCGGCAAGACTTCCTCAAAGCCGGGTTTCCAACTGCCGCCGTCGATAATAACGGAAATATTTTGCGCCTGAGCGTGACGTGCGATCGCATATCCGACTGCCATCTGATGTCCATCAATCAGCACTAGATCAACGCCTTGCAAAATGTCTTTGGGAATTTGGTCAAACGTGGCCTGTCGCTTTTCGGCATTGCGAGACACCACTGCGCGATCGCCTGTTGCGGCGGTAACAAAAATCGACGACATGGGCGGCGGCGTGCTCAGCTCAGGCTGGAGGTCAATCAGCTTGGCCTGCTGCTGCTGAAGATCGGCGTTAATCAGCGTACAAAGCGGATGGGTGCCCAGAACTCCCAGAATTTGAGCGCTAGAGCCAAGTTGTTGATAGGTGACGGCGGCATTGGTTGCGGGGCCACCAGCGGCAATCACTTGGGCGTTGGCAACCATCTTTTCGTTGGCCTGGGGCAGATGCTCAACCTGATAAATCAAGTCGAGCGTAATTAACCCGATAAATAGTCCCTGGGACGGCATGGTGAAGGCAAACGAACAACATGACAATCAATAGGAGTTTAATGCATCTCTGGCAACGGTCAGAGTGCGATCTCACTTTTTAGGAAAGCTATAATTCAGGCAAGATCTGCGATCGCGCCTATGTGGATGGTGATTGAATGAAAGCAATTGAAACGACGGCAACAGTGGATGAACAGGGCTAGCTAAAAAAGTATGCCTGCTAAAGACCTTTTTCACGATGCCGTTCGTCATGCTCTTGAGAAAGAGGGTTGGACGATTACGGCTGATCCGCTGATTTTGACGATTGGTTTGCGTTCAGTGTTTGTTGATCTGGGTGCGGAAAAGCTGATTGCAGCGGAACGGGGTTTAGAGAAAATAGCTGTAGAGGTGAAAAGTTTTCTCAGTCCTTCGCCGATTAGTGATTTGGAAAATGCTTGGGGGCAGTTTTTCCTATACGCTAGGACCCTACAAAAACAAGAGCCGGAGCGTCTTTTATATCTAGCTGTGAATGAAACTGTTTTTCAAACCTTATTTGCAGAAGAGGCTGGACAGCTCTTGCTGGAGGAACCTGGTTTTCGGCTAATTGTATTTAATCCGACTACTGAGGAAATTGTGCAATGGAAACCCTAAATCAATGGCGAGAAATTCTAGAGCAGATTCTTCAACACTATGCTGAGTTGCCTTATCCCTATGAAAACGTTCAAACCTATGTGTTAGTGAGTCGGGATGGCAACCACTTTATGCTGATGCATGAGGGCTGGCAGGAGCATCGTCGGATTCACGGCATGGTGGTTCATGCGGAAATCCGAGATAGCAAAATTTGGATTCACTATGACGGTATAGAAGGCAGCATTACGGAAGATCTCGTGGCTGAGGGGATTCCGAAAGACAAGATTGTGCTGGCATTTCATCCACCATATATACGTGAGCATACGGGATATGCGATCGCATAGTGAACTGCGATCGCAAGTTTCCATATCGCATCTACACCCACTGGAAAAGTGCGATCGCACTAAAATCAGACAGGTAATAATTGATTTAGCTTGATGGGTGTGGCTGGAGTTGCATGGAGTTTGAGTGGGATGAAGCGAAGAATTTAGAAAATATTCGCAAGCATGAGATTGATTTCGCTGATGTCCCTGAAATGTTTGATGGCCCAATGCTAACTGAGCTAGATACTCGATTTGACTATGGTGAAGACCGCTGGTTTGGGATTGGGTTTCTGGGAAATGGCGTAGCGGTTGTTGTTTGGACAGAGCGACGAAACGAAGTAATTCGGATTATTTCAGCACGACGGGCAAATCGATATGAACGACAAAGATTTGAACAATATCTCTCGTACTAATTGGGAAGCATTGGAGTCGATGGATGATGAAAGAATTGACTATTCTGACATTCCACCGTTGACGGAAAAATTCTTTGAAAATGCGACGTTGCGAATTCCTGCACCGCAAGCGCAACGGCTGGTCAAAATTGATCCGGATATTCTGAAGTGGTTTCAGGCTCAGGATAAGGATTACAGTGTTTTAATCAATTCGGTTTTGCGCCGCTATATTGAACATGAAGGGGAACAATCGACTATATGAGACATACGATCTAATACCGTCACGTCGTTGCACCAGAATTCATCGACAGCCCGTAGCACTGTCTTATAATGCTGTTGAGTGAACAAACGCTAACAATACAAGCATTATCAAATTTCATAAGCCATAATATTGCCCGAAGGCTGTCACACTGATAAAAATGGATGATCCAAAGGCGCGTCGTAAAGGTCGTTTATTTCTTACTGTATTTGTAGTTGGTTTAATTATTGGATCTTTACTCACAGCAGGTATTGCTGGAGGACTTGCATATTTATATGTCAGAGTTAGCAAGTCCTCTATTGTCATTTCTAGTGGGGATAATGGTCTAAATGTCGCGACAACAGGAGATGGTAGTCCATCGATAGAAGGGAATGAGAATGAAGTTGATATTGGGGATGGAACACAAGAAACAGAAGGTAATGGTAGCCCCATAAGTGAAACAAACAATCCTATCAACGGTGAAGATATTTCTTTAGGGACAAGCGTTGGGATTATTACTGCTGGGCGTGATGTAATAATTAGAGCTGAAGACCCAGAATATCAAAATGAAGAGCTACCTGGTTTTTTCCCAGAACAAGGATTTAATGTTGAGCCTGCAAAGTTAGAAGAATTTGAAGGCGCAGATCTATTTACTCGTGATCTGTTGGTATCAGGAAATGCCGATTTTAGCAATTCAGAGATACTTATACTGGGGAGAATTTATAGGCCGATTTTCACGGTGAATCCATATGGTACAACGGTTGAAAGAGTTGCCTTTAAGCTAAATGGCCAGCAATCAGGGATTTTACTTCAATTTGGAATTGAAGATATATCAAGTGGAGATGTAGATTTAACGTATCAAGTAGAGATTTCTGCTGACGGGAAACCAATTTGGTCAGGTCAATGTATCTATGGGACAAACCAGCAACTTATCTCAGTTCCTTTGGAAGTACCTGAAGCAGATAGTTTAGTCATTGAATACTCTTTAGAGCGTAGAGCTCGTATGAATTTGCCTTTGAGCTTTACGCGGGCTGAATTACTATATAATTGAGTGCCTGATTCAGTAGAATTTTTCGTGAGGTTTTGGGTCACCATAGATTTTTCACAACCTTATCGGCAAAAAGTAGATTCACTATTGCACAACACGCATTACATCTCTTCACCAATAGGACATTCAAGACTGCCGTTGTTTAATTGAATAGACGACAAATTTGGAAGAGGATTAAGAATTCCATCAACTTCACACATGACTGATTCTAATCGATTTCTGTTTTTAGCGGTTATGCTTAAGTAACTATTTAATTCTGGTTCTTTTGAGATAGCAGCACTCATAGCTAGCAGGTCGCTAGATTCAACACGATAGGAATAGTATTCAGTTTCTTCTGGAATTCCTTGTTGCAGATCTTCCATTGTTGAAGCAAATCTGGACTCATCTAGATAAATTGCTTGTTGGGCACGATTCATTGAGCCAACATAAGTTTTTGCTTCAGATTGAAGAGCCACTAATGCTCCTACAATAGGAACACTATCTACAGTGAGACTATCAACCTGTTGTAAGGCGTAAGTATCAGGATCAAGAGTAAACAGGATAGAGTTTTCATTCCTAGATATTCGAATAAAACCACCTTCCTCTGCCTCTTCCCACTGTTCATCTTCAAAATACAAGTCTAACTCTGAACTATCTTCAATAATTTCATATTTTCCTGGAATCTCTAATGAGTCACGAGAACCGCGAATTTTGACTATCAAATTATCTTCATCTACAAATTCAATACCTACAGCTAGTTCAATACCTAAGACATTACTTTCTAGGTGTTGATACTTTTTCCCTGTAAGTGAGTCGGAATTCTTTATAAAACTGCAACCGTTAACCATCGTTAGGCAAACAATCGTAGCTGATGTCATAAGATGCTTCATAACATATCCTCAAGTCAACTGAGGATATGATTCCCATTATGTGAAAGGGTATAACATCATGCAGGATTCTATCGCTAATTAATGATCTTCAGATAGTAGAAGCAGGCAGCAGCTTTCATGTTATCTATTTGAAAAGTCACCATAACCGCAACCAGCCAAACATCTGCGCTACCGTCCACTGCAATCCCTGCGCTAACTTGGGTACTGGCACAACCTTATCTGTCAACTCCAGTGCAACTGCCAACTGTCCCGACTCATACACCAACACTAACTGCTCCGCCGGATTAATCAGCCAGCCCATCTCCGCTTCATGCTGCAAACAGTGCAGAATATTACTCGCCACACGAGTTGCCGACTGATCTGGACTGAGAATTTCAATCATCCAGTTGGGAGCCACGTTGAATTGATTGGCAATCAAGCCATTTTCATCGATTGGTAGTCGATCCCAGGCAAACACCGCAATATCTGGCACAATTGAGCGCCCGCCAAACGTACAACGCAACTCCGGCAGCGCCAAGGCAACCCGTTCATCCTCCGTCACCGCATTAATCGAGTTCGTGAGCTTCTGCTGAATGCGGCTATGTTGACCTTGGGGCATTGGTTTCTGAACAATTTGGCCATTGATATACTCGCTGGCAGGTTTAGTTTCCGGCAGTTCTAGAAACTCTGTCAGCGTCAGTGCAGTTGTCGGCAGCTTGACCATGAGCAACCATCCCAATTCGCACATTGGTTTTCATTGTATCGAGCGCCAGTAGGGGTTTAACTATCTGGCACAATAATCTCTCCAGCTTTTACGGAGAGAATTTGCGAGGATTTAAGCCATTGGGCATCAAACGAGCCTAAATGCGTTGTTGTAATCAGCGTTTGAAAATGATCTTCAATCGCGTCTAAAAGTTGATCTTGGCGATGCAGATCCAACTCTGCCAATACATCATCTAGCAATAACAGCGGCGGTTCACCCACGACTTCCTCAATTAGCTTCAGCTCAGCCAGCTTCAGCGCCAGCACCAGCGTCCGCTGCTGTCCCTGCGAACCATACTGGCGGGCAGGCGTTTCATTAATCGTGAACTCCACCTCGTCGCGGTGGGGGCCGACAAGGGTTGTGCCTTGATGTCGTTCTGCGATCGCACGTTGGCCAATCTTATCCAGAAAGGCTTGCTGCACCACCGACTGCTCTTCATCGGCAAACGGTACGCTCGGCAGATAGCCGATTTGCAGTTCTTCTGTGCTGTTGCTGATCGCTTGGTGCCAGTCTTGGGCAATGGGGGTGAGTCGTTCCAATACGCGCAGGCGGCGGCGGATTACTCGCGTTCCGGTCGTTGCCAGTTGAGCATCCCAGATCGCCAGTTGGGTTGGATCAAGTGAGGGTGGGGTAGAGCCTTCCTCCTCGGCTCGTCGCTGCTGGCGCAGGATGGCGTTGCGCTGGCGCAGAACTTGGTTGTACTGCTGCAAGATATAGGCGTAGAGCGGTTCAAGCTGCATCAAGAGTGTGTCCAGCCAGTCGCGCCGCTGACTGGGGCCACCCCGCACCAAGTCCATATCCAGGCTGGAAAACTGAACGGCATTCAGCGTTCCCAGAAAATCAATCTGCCGCCGCAGCGTTTCCTGGTTCAGCACCGCCGTGCGGCGACCGCTGCTGCGTACTGTCAGCGTCATATCCATCACGCCAATGTCGCGATCGGCCACAGCGCTGATTTGGCCAGCATCGTAGCCATCCATAACCAAATCGCGATCGCGGGATACCCTATGCGATTTTAGGGTCGCCAGCAGCTCAACCGCTTCTAGTAGGTTGGACTTACCTTGGGCGTTATCTCCCACCAAAATCGTCTTCGGCGCGTGAAAATCCACCCGCTGATCGGGATAATTACGAAACTGGCGCAGATGCAGAGTTTTCAGATACATGTAAACGAAAGTGTGGAAGACGCGGCATCACCCTCCCTATTCTGCCGTGCCAACGCCCTTCCATCGCTTATAAATCCGAATCACAATTTTTTCTAGCTCAACCCAAACAAACATCAGCGTACTGAAACCGAAGCAAATCAGCAGTTCCGTGGGACTGAGCAAATGGGTGCCGAAGAAGTTCCGTAGCGGTTCCACATAAATCAGCATCAGTTGCAAAATCGTGGTGATCACCACCGAAATCAGCACAAACGGATTGGAGAACGGATTCATCTCAATCGTTAGGCGAGTACTGGAACGAACTGCGATCGCATGTCCCATCTGGGCCACACAGAGTGTGGTAAACACCATCGTTTTCCAGCGTTCCGGCGATAAGATATCGCTTTGCACATCATGCGTATATGTGTATGACCAGCGCATCAGAATGATTGTGATGATGGCAAAGATAATCCCGATTCGCACCATGTAAGAACCCAGACCCCGCGCAAAGATACTTTCGTGCGGACTGTGGGGTGGACGATTCATAACATCCGGTTCTGGCGGTTCCACGGCCAGTGCCAAGGCGGGGAATCCATCCGTTACTAGATTCATCCACAGAATTTGCAGTGGCGTCAGCGGTACGCCACCCACACCGATTGGGATCAGAATAGGCGAGGCCGCGATTGTCAGCACTTCACCAATGTTCGAACCCAGGATGTATTTCACAAAGCGGCGAATATTGCCGTAAACTACTCGTCCCTCTTCCGTGGCGGCGACGATGGTAGCAAAGTTATCGTCCAGCAGCACCATGTCGCTGGCTTCCTTACTCACGTCAGTGCCCGTAATGCCCATTGCAATGCCGATATCAGCTTGCTTCAGCGCGGGTGCATCATTTACGCCATCGCCTGTCATCGCCACAATGTGGTGCTGCTGCTGAAGCGCTTGCACAATCCGCAGCTTATGTTCAGGGGCGACACGAGCATAAACGCCTACGTCCCGAACCACAGTTGCCAAGTCATCTACCGATAGATGTTCTAGCTCTTGACCGCTGATGGTGCGTTCTCCAGCACGGATGATGCCTAAATCTTCGGCTAGAGCCTGAGCGGTAAGCTGATGATCTCCGGTGATCATGACGGGTCGAATGCCAGCTTGCCGACAGCGAGCTACAGCCAGCCGCACTTCCGGTCGGGGCGCGTCTAACATGCCGACTAAACCGAGCCACACCATGTTTTGCTCAGCGGTTTCGCTCGATTCTTCATCAGGGACGTAATCTAGCAGACGATAGGCAAAGCCCAAGACTCGGAGACCGTGGCTGGCGAGAGATTCGTTTTGGGAGAGAATCTGCGATCGCAACTCATCGGTCAACGGATCGATGTGATCATCCTGCTGAATTTGAGTGCAGCGCTCCAGCAGCAGTTCCGGCGATCCCTTACTGAACATCAGGTAGTCTGACCAGTCGTGACCCAGTTGCGATCGCACCAGTCGCTCAATCGGTGTTTGCGGCGTCAAATCTGTCTCTTGAGCGGCCACAACAATGCTCATCCGTTTCCGTTCGGAGGTGAAGGGAAATTCTACCTGGCGAGCGAGTAAATTAGACCAGTGTGGCTGGTTCAGATCAGACTTTCCAGCTAAAACGACCAATGCTCCTTCGGTGGGATCGCCCAGAATGGCCCATTCACCCTGCTCTTTCTGCAAGACGGAATCATTACAAATCAGTCCACAGAGCAGCAAAAGCTGCACCTCGCGCTGATTTTGAATATCAACGGTGCTGTCCTGCTGGCGGAATTCGCCAACGGGTTCATAGCCCTCTCCACTCACCTGGACAGTGTGCTGAGCGGTGACCACCGTTTGCACCACCATTTTGTTTTGGGTCAGTGTGCCTGTTTTGTCTGAACAAATCGTTGTCACTGAACCGAGTGTTTCCACCGCTGGCAGTTTCCGGATCAGGGCATGGCGTCGCACCATCCGCTGCGTTCCCAGAGCCAGCGTTACGGTGATAACAGCGGGTAGGCCCTCTGGCACAACGGCCACCGCCATACTGAGTGAGACTTCCAGCAAATCTTCGAAGGCTGACCAGCCTGCCGCTAGGACACCACCGATCACGACCAGTGCCACTAAGGCCAACGAACCACTGACCAACACGTTGCCGAGCTGCGTCATTCGCTCTTGTAGGGGAGTCGGCTCAGACTCCACTGACTGAATCATAGAGGCGATGCGGCCCAGTTCGGTGGACATGCCAGTATTCGTAACCAAAACTTTGGCGCGACCTTGAACGACCTCTGTGCCTTGAAAAACTAGGTTAATCCGATCACCAAGCGCTGTTTCTGCTGGCAGAACGATGGGTGCATCTTTGCTCACTGCCTGGGCTTCCCCAGTCAGAGCCGACTCTCGCACCTGAAGATTCGCTTCTTCCAAGATTCGGCCATCGGCAGCGATCTGAACTCCGGCCTCCAGCAGCAAAATATCACCGGGCACAATTTCCTTGGCCGCCACCTCAATCACCCGACCGTTTCGCACTAACCGCACCAGCGGCGATGCCATTTGCTTCAGGGCTGCCAGCGCTTGCTCAGCTCGGCTCTCCTGAAAATAGCCCAAAACGCCGTTCAGGATCACGATCAGAAAAATTGCGATCGCATCTTTCGGTACCGATCCATCCCGTAAATCCAGCACTGCCGACACAACGGCCACCGCAATCAGCATCAGCAGCATGATGTTGGTGAACTGATCGAGCAAAATCTGCCAGTTGCTGCGGCCACCTGTTTCTTCCAGCTCATTCAATCCGTAATGCTGAATGCGATCGCGCACCTGATCCGCAGATAGACCTGATTGCGCATTGCTCTCTAACTGGGCCAGCGCTTTCTCTGGCTCAATGGTGTGCCAAGGCGACTTAACAGTAGCAGGAGAAGACGAAGCCAGAGAATTAAGAGTCATACAGCCCTATATCGATACGAGTGGGGATCACGAAAAATCGTCTAGTACTTAATCATAGTGCCAGCTATAATACGGTGGCACTATTAAATAGTATGAATTAAATCGAATTATGGGGATCAGCGTTCGCTTCAGGTAAATTAACATCCCTGTTTTGGATCACCTTTAAATCATTCATTTTCAAATCATTTAGATATCTGGATTTTTGGAATCAATGGTTGCCAATCCGTTTGAACCTCATCCTTATCAGCTCATTGGACGTCAAACTGAATTGCACACCATTCAGACGATCCTGCAAGCCGATGGAGACCTGTTGATGACAGGCGTGCCGGGTAGCGGACGCCAAACTCTGATTCATCTCGCCGCGCAGAAGATTGGCGCGAAGGTAATCACCATCGATTGTCTGCGAGCAACCAATCAGGCGCGATTTTTGCAGCTTTTGTCCGATGGTTTACTGGCCGTGCTGACCACACCCGAGGAGATCAGCCTCATTCAGCGCTGGAGCCTGAATCAACCCGTCACGTTAGAAAAATTACCAGCAGGCCGATTTCGACTCCGCTGGCACCTGGCCCCCCAGCAGGGCTGGACGGAGCTGCAATCATTTCTGGCTCTGCCTCAACAGTTAGCTGAACGGTTCAGTTATCGCTTCGTGATTGTATTAGAGAATTTTCCTCATATTCGTTCGTGGGATCGATCTCAGCAGTGGGAAACCTATTTGCGCCAAGAAATTCAGCAGCAGAGCCACGTTAGCTATGCCATTTTGACCACTGTTGCCGAAAATTGGGCCACACAGCCCAATTTTCACATCATGTCGCTAGACCCCCTGTCTGACCAGATCCTTGGGGAGTGGATTCAGTCAGCAATGGCAGCCGAAGGATTGAAATTTGAACCCAGCGGAGCCGCCCTCCAGTTCTTTCTCGATTCGGTGCAGGGACATTTAGGAGATGCGATCGCAATTGCCCGCCGCATTTGGCTAGACTGTCGCGCCTTGGAGCCGGATTGGAATCAAGAACATGCTGGGCTGTATATTCAAGCCCATCAGGTGCATCGCAGTATTCATTCCCTAATTGAAGACCTGGCACCAACGTTTGAATCGCTGATTTTGCTGCTGCCGCCTAGTCAAATTCGAGTGCTGGAAAGCTTAGCCATTGATCCCACAGATAGCCCCCATAGCCGTGACTACACGCAAAAACATCAGCTTTCTAGAGGAGGCGGCCTACAGGGAGCACTTGCTAGCCTGGAGCAAAAAGGACTTTTGTATGGCCCTCAGCAGGGCTATCGGATTGCCCTACCGCTGTTTGCGCTGTGGTTACGACAGCGGTTGGCTTAATTTATGTGTGACTAGGAGACTGGGCTACAAGCCTCCTAGTCACACAATAGAAAGATTTATCTTGATTTTTGTGCAAATAAGGGAGGAATAAATGGGTCTGGGCATGTTAGTGGACGGTGAATGGAAAACCAGCCGTGACCAAGAAGATAAAGACGGTAAGTTCGTGCGGCCATCGACGACATTCCGCGATCGCTTTACTGCCGATGGTAGCAGCGGTTATCCAGCCGAAGCGGGACGCTATCACCTGTACGTTTCACTGGCCTGTCCCTGGGCGCACCGCACGTTAATCATGCGATCGCTAAAAGGATTGGAAGATGCCATTGGTCTGTCGATTGTGCATCCCCATATGGGCGATGACGGCTGGTTCTTCAGCGATGACTATCCTGGTGCGGTTCCGGATACCGTGAATCACACTCAGTTTCTGTGCGATATTTATGTAAAAGCTGAACCCGACTTTACTGGACGGGTCACGGTACCTGTGCTGTGGGATAAGCAGACCCAAACGATCGTTAACAACGAATCCCGCGACATCATTCGCATGTTTGACCACGAATGCAATGCGATCGCAAATAATTCTTCAGTTAACTTCTGTCCCGCCAAGCTTCAGCCGCAAGTGGATGAAGTGATGGATGCCATTTACCAACCGATTAATAATGGGGTTTATCGGGCCGGATTCGCTACTAAACAAGCGGCTTACGAGGAAGCGGTGACGGATCTGTTTGAAGCGCTCGATCATTGGGAAGAGGTGTTGAGCAAGCAGCGCTACCTTTGCGGCGACCAGATGACTGAGGCTGACATCTGCATGTTCACAACCCTATTTCGGTTTGATGCCGTTTACTACGTTCACTTCAAGTGCAATCTGCGCCGCATTGCCGAGTATCCCAACCTGTGGAACTACCTGCGGGACTTGTATCAGCATCCAGACGTTAAGCAGACCTGCAATCTAGATCACATCAAGACTCACTACTACACCAGCCATCCCAACGTGAATCCCTACGGTATCGTCCCCAAAGGCCCGATCATCGATTTTGATCAGCCCCATAACCGAGGCGAAAAATTTGCGATCGCAACGGTTTAAGTCAGTCTTATCTCAATAAAAAAAGGCCAGCATCGCTGGCCTTTTTTTATTGAGATTAAGAGAAGAAGCTAGTATCGTTCGCTATTTGTGCCGACGCTACCTAACTCAGCCAAGCGCGGCGTAATTGCTGGCACACTGGGAGCCGCATTTTGCCGATTGGCCACAATCGTGGAACTCAGGGCTGAAATAGCCTGCCGATACTGAGGATCGGCATCAGACGAACCAATCAAGGTTGGTTGTGAGGCCAAAAGCCGTCGCTCAGTACCCGTCAGATCAACCTCAATGTCGGGATCAATCCCATGCTGACTGATATCGGTGCCGTTGGGCGTATAGTAGTGCGCTACCGTGACCGCCAGCCCAGAACCATCAGAGAGCGAATGAACCGACTGGACAAGCGCTTTCCCGAAGGTGCGACTGCCAACAATCGTGGCTCGACCGTTATCCTGCAGTGCGCCCGTCAGGATTTCGCTGGAGCTAGCCGAATCGCCATCGACTAAAACCGCGAGCGGCAGGTTGGTTAGTGCGGAACCATCAGCCTTAATTTCTTCGCTGTCGCCCTCACGGTCAACAGTCTTGACGATTGCGCCATCCTGGAGCCACATGCGGCTAATCTCAATACTGGAGCGGAGCAGCCCACCCGGATTCCCACGCAAGTCCAGCACAAATCCTTCTGCGCCTTGCTGCTTCAGGGTTTGGATAGCATGCTGCATCTGCTCGGCAGCATGGGCACTAAATTCATTTAGACGAATATAGCCGACGTTGTTGGCGGATTCTTGCTTCAGCGCGTAATGAACGGTAGGAACTTGAATCAAATCGCGAACAATCGCAATTGTCTGCTCATGCAGGCCATTTCGGGAAACCTGTAGGGAAACTTCTGTACCTACTTCGCCGCGAATTAGCTCCGACGCTTGCTCAACGCTCATGCCTTCTGTGGACTGCCCATCAATCGCTAACACGCGATCGCCAGTCCGAACTCCAGCCTGTATAGCGGGTGAGCCTTCTAACGCTTCTTCTACAATCAGCGTTTGGGTCGGGCGGTCTAGCTTTAAGCGAATACCAATACCCGACAGCTCACCCGATGTTTGAGCCGTCAACTGCTGATACTGTTCTGGATCCATGAAGCGAGTGTAGGGATCATCCAGGGCTTCCAATGCTTCCCGGAGGGCTTCATACGCTTCTTCTTGGCTGCCGTAGTTGCGGCTTAGTAACTCTTGACGAACTGCGATCCAATCTTGCTGATTAAAGGTCTCATCAACATATTCTCGATTAACGATTTGCCAAGCTTCGTCGATAACAACTTTTGGGCTGTCCTGTAGAGCGGCATTAACCGATGGGCTCAGGGCTGGCGACAAAATCGACAGTAGCGTTGAGGTGGCAACAACGCTTCCAGCTAAAAACAGGCGAGGTAAACGGGAGCGGCGGGATCGGTTCATAGATATGGCAGTAGCGTAGACAAAAAAATAAGATCGGACGATCAACTCAACTCGTTGAAGAGTGTGAAGGAGAGAAGGCTAGTGGTTTCAGCTTTAAAGCTCTATCACAAAGCTCTGTCACATTCACGCTCCTAAGCAGTAGCCAGTTTGATTGAACCAGAAGCTTAAATTCGAAACACCTAACCTTTTTGCTGGCAACAGATTTGGGCTAGCTGGAGCAAGCGCCATCCGGTAAGCCTCCTGTACAAACAACCCAATAGGAATAACTACAGTAAAACGATGCCGGATATCGGCACGTACTCACTATATATTCGCTACTAAGTTAGCCAGCTTAGCTGAACTGGGTTCCATAAGCTGTGCCAGTTCAATTGGTGTCCCCTTCGGCTTGAGAGAGTTATAACAGAGCCACACACTCAACGGGAATAATGACATAAGTCTAAACTATATGCAGCTAAACCCTAACTTATTGATAGCGAACTGGAGTTCTGGGTAGGGATGAGGCTGCTTAAATTTAACTCAGTTGATCAGAAGGTAGATGCTGACTTCACTATATCTCAGAGTGAAAGGTCTCTCCGAGTGAAAGACTAGTCAGCCGATTGCCAACTAATCTAGCGGATCTCGTGAAAGAACAGTGTGAACTCGGGTAAGCCGTTGTAAAAGTTCACGCAATCAAAATCTTGGTGAGAAGATGCCATTAATATTGGTGCTATGTTGCCAAAGTATTTGACCGATTGAAAACCGCAGATGCACTGAATCTGCCTGATCTGCCTACAAAAGAATTGATATTCGGCATACAAATTTCGAGATTAACGATTGAAGATGAGGCGCGATCGCACATTGATCCAATTGATCCACCAGTTTTTTCAGCAAGTTCTCCAGTTTCGCAATCAGGCTTTCAATCGGCTTTTCAATCAACTGCTGCATCGACCCGTGATGCGACGGGTCGGGCAGGGACTGGTGTTGATCGGCGTGGGCTGGTTGATTGTCAGTGCGATCGCACTGGCACAAGCGGCGATGCAGCCGACCGATGGCATCTTGGTACTCGGTGGGAGTATTCGCCGAGAGATTTACGCTGCGGAACTCAGCACTCTGCACCCTGAGTTACCCATTTTGATTTCTAAAGGGTCTGAGCCACCCTGTATCCGCAAAATTTTTGAGCGCGATCAAACCCCTGTGCATCGAGTTTGGCTGGAGCAATGTGCAGATTCAACCTTTGGCAATTTTTACTTTGGTCTACCGATTCTTCAGTCGTGGGGCGTTCGTCACGTTCAGCTCGTGACATCTCCTACCCATTTACCACGGGCACTGTGGCTAGCCCGAGTAATGCTCAGCAGCCACGGTATCTGGGTAACGCCTAACTTAGTAGAAGAGATGGGGGTGCCTGGCAATCAGGAAGCGTGGTGGAAAACGATCTTGGATGTAAGTCGGGGTGGATTTTGGGCGATTGCGAGTTTGTTTTATCAGGCTCAGTGCGATGATGTGCTCCCACTGTCACAGGTTGATGTCAGTAATTGGGACAGCCAAGATGTTCAGTGCGAACGACAAGCAGGACTAGACAACTAGATTGGTATCTTGCATCCAAAACGCAGGCATGACCGCGTGTGGCCATGCCTGCAAAATTTGCGTCCTCAGTTTTGCACATAGACTTGCATTGAGCCTAACAGCCTAGCGCTTCATGTCCTTGGCCATATTACGGAACATTTCCATGTTGGTATCTGAGCGGCGACGCTCATCTATGGAGGTGCGATCTGACTTGATGCCCTCATCGGTCTGATAAGGAGTTGCCTGCATGTAATCAGGCGTGGACGAATTGACGACTGAACCCTTGGCGGGAGTGGCTTTCATATAGTCGGGTGCATAGGCATCCGAGACTTTTGAGCTGCCCATTGCCGACACCTGCTCAATCCGAGGTTTACTGGAGTTAGGATTACTCTTGGTTTTCGGGAATGTGCGCTTGATGGTTTTGGCTGTCCGCATGTAGTCGATGTCGCCAAACGTTTTAGCGTCATCCGGATCAAGGAAAAATGCTTTTTCTTCCTTTTGAGGTTTAGGAGGCTTTTCCTGCTTAGGCTTGGGAGGCTTTTGGGCCTTGGGTTTGGGAGCTTCCGGCTGATCGTCTGACTTCTTGCGATTGAAAAGGCCCTTGATAAATCCAGTCATTACTCTTGTTTCGGCTAATAGATAGACTTGTCTCTACAGTTTAAGTTTATTTAAGAATCAGCACAATCAACAGATTTATTTTTGTAGAAGCCAGGCATAGCTTGACTTCTACAAAAATCACTCAGCTTTTTTAGTCAAATTCGGTTAATTAAACAGCCAAAGAATGAGTTGGTAAACCAACTGATGCAGCAGCAGATGATGACGCTGTGGGAGTCTTGACAGCTAAAGATGATGTTGATTGAAGAGCCAGAGAACCCCAGCTCGAAAGTGTTTGAGGTTGCGAATCCGGTTGGGTTCGCCGATTTGCGATCGCAACTAAATTACAGAGTTGGCACATGATGCTTTTCCTGGTGAATGATCTTGGCAGGATGAACCGTGATGGTTATGTATATGGCTCATCGCGGTTCATCACTGTACGGTTAGTTACTGCGAGTCACGCATTACTGTTTGCGGATGATGTAGTAGTCATTCATGATGTCGTGCGGCAATTCCTGGCGATCAATCTGCTGAAATCCGGCAGCATTGAGCATCGATTCGGCCTGTTCGCGGCCCCACATGGTTCCCAATCCCATGCCGCCTTCGGCTAGTGATACGGTCATACAGTGCATACAGGACACGGTATAGAGGAATGGGGCAAGCGGATGATCCAAGTTGCCGCTGACTTCACTGGCGGCCCGAATCTCTTGCATCAAGTAGACACCATCGCTGCGTAGAGCCCGACAAATGTTGCTCAGCACAATATCGGGACGAGCCTGATCATGAATGGCGTCAAACGTGGTGATCAGGTCATACTGCTCCAGCTCATTCATCGTGGCAGTGTCTTTTACCTCAAACTGCACATTGGTTAAGTTCTGCGCCTGAGCTTCCGCCGTAGCCGTTGCGATCGCAACTGGCGAGAAGTCATATCCCTTGAATCGGCTAGCGGGAAACAGTTGAGCTAGCTTATTCATAGCGCGACCACTGCCACAGCCCACATCCAGCACGTCAATGCCCGCCATCAGCCGATCCACTAGCCCCGGCACCAGCGGCAAAATGTGATCTTCTAGCGCCGCTACGATGGTTTGGCCACTGTCTTCGGCCATTACCTCATGGAAGCGTTTGAACTGAGAGTAGGGCACTCCACCGCCCTGCCTAAAGCAATCAACAATCTGATCTTCAACCGCCGCCAAACCGGACACATGCTGGAAAAACGTCGCCATATTGTCTGGCTCAGCCGCACGGGTCAAAAAAGCCGCATGTTCAGCGGGCAAACGATACGTCTGCTCCGCCGGGTCATAGTCTACGATTTGGCTGACCGTCATGGCGTTTAGCCACTCTCGCACATAGCGCTCTTGTAAACCGGCTGCTTTTGCAATGTGCTGGCTGGTGGCAGGGGGCAAATCCGCCAGCACATCAAACAAATGCGTGCGATGACCGATGGACATCATAGTTGCGATCGCACCTTGGTTCAGCAAGGCCAACAGATTGCCCGCAAACGCTTCGGCTTTGGATGTGTCAAAGGTTGAATGAGTGAGTTGCGCAGTCATAAGAGGGGGCTCCTTGTATCGATTTTGGATTGATACTGCCGATACGTGATTTGTTTGTGATTTGTTTTTATACCAACTAGTTTGTATGTTAGCCAGTGCATCAGTCAGCGTCAATGATTTCCAGTTAAGCTTTATTTCGATTGCTCCGTTTCCTCCTAAACGCCTCTTGAGGCTAAAACTTAGAACTCAATACCCAAAAGCTAGAATCCAATACCCAAACCGCCCTAAGCTGATTTCTCTATTTCGAATCGCCACAACTCAGCAGACAATAAATTTGAAACAAACTATTTGGTCTGTAAAATAGTGATGAGCCACAGTTTTTGCAGATGTAAAGCAGAGCGCTAACGCTAAAGAGGCAGAATCTACTGCTGTGTTGCTTGTGTTGCCTGTGTTGCAGATATATGTCTGTGCTTTTGCAGTTGATGCAGAATGATGCACAATTTCATGCGGGATTCGGCAATCAAATCTCAGCCTATTTTTCTCAAAGTATTGTGTGGAAGGCTGGCAGCGCTGGCTTTCTGCATAAGCTGAAGGTAGTTTGGCAACTGGTTTCAGTGTCAGTTAGACGAGTTGTGGAGAACAGAATGCCACGGAGTGGAGCAAAAACAAAAGAGCGGATTTTAGATGCGGCTCATGCGTTAGTCATGGGTCATGGACTGGCGGGCACCTCAATTGATATGGTGCTGCAGCAGGCTGAGATTACCAAAGGAGCCTTCTTCTATCACTTCAAAACCAAGGCTGAACTGGCCCAGGCACTTGTGCTGCGCTATGCCGAGCAGGATGCCGCTCATCTGGAGGCGCAGCTAACTCGGGCCGAAAAACTGAGCCGTGATCCGCTTCAGCAAGTTCTAATCTTTCTAGGGCTGCTACAGGAAGAAGTCGAACAGCTCACTGATCCGGGCGCGGGCTGTTTAATTGCGTCCTATATCTATCAGTTTGAAGACCTGGATCCGGCAATTCGCACTATTTCAGCCCAAGCGTTTCTCCTGTGGCGACAGCGATTGGGCGAAAAATTTGCCGCAGTCATTGCCAAATTTCCGCCCCGGCTGCCCGTCCAGCCGCAAGAATTAGCGGATGGCATCGTGTCCACCTTTGAGGGGGCATTTGTGATGATGCGCGTCCTGCAAGAGCCGCAGCAAATTGGCCAACAGCTCGCCCACTATCGCAACTACATTGAGCTGTTGTTTGCTCAAGCTGAATAGTGCGATCTCAATTCCCCAGCACATTGCTCAAATCGCAAATCTCTATCGCAAATCTCTTAAGTCGTGAGAGTTGCACTAACGTATCCCTCACAATCCCCTGAAACTGGGATAGATTGCTTATTTATATTTATTTTTCGCTGCACGCGCGGGAAATATCCGCATAATGAGCCACAGCGTCTACACTGGGGATTTTTGTGGGGATTTCTTATGGTTGAAAAGATACTGAGGATCACGGCGAATACGCTGCTCAAACTGCGACCAGAGCAATCATCTCAGCTCACTAGCGCAGAACTTCAGCCCGTCTCGGCCGGATCAACCTTCGAAATTCACTCCTACGCCTACGCAGACATCAATGGTGACTTCGCCGGACATATTAAAGTTGCCTTTAAAGGCCTTGACTTCAAAGGCTTCAACACCTGGTTCATTTACGGGCTCCATGCCCAGGTTGAATTTGACGGCGCAGTTGTCTATCCCCAAGAAGACGAAGAAGCGATCGCAGTGTTGCGCGTCAACCGAGACACTATCCTCAAACAGCGGCCCGTGCAATCCTCCGTTTTGCCAGAAGGCGAAAAGCATTCTGTTGCCAGCGGCGACAGCTTTTTACTGCATTCCTATGCCTATGCCGATTCGCGGGGCGACTTTAGCAGCCACATTAAGTTTGCCATTCGCTACCCCAAGGATTTCGTTAAAGACCTCAGCACGTGGTTCATCTACGATCAACACGCTCATGTGGAGCTAGATGGAACGGTTGTTTATCCCCCCGAAGATCCCAATACGCCTGTCCTGCGGATAACCCAAAATACGCTGTTGAAGCGCCAACCGCTGCAGTCTTCCCAGCTTTCAGCGGATGCAGTTTATCCCGTTAGTCAAGGCATGACCTGGAAGCTGCATTCCTATGCCTATAAAGATGCCGCCGGTAGCTTCAAGAGTCATATCAAAATTGCTTTGAAGTATGAGAAAGACTACATTCGCTATCTCAGCACCTGGTATGTCTACGAGGGACATGCTCAGGTTGAAATTCAGGGCAAAGTCGTCTATCCCCAACCTAAATCATCGAGTGCTGCGGTGACGGCTGGCAGTAGCGGGACGGTCAGCGCTGGAACAGGCGGAGGTGGAACGGCTTACAGCGGCATTCCGTTTAAACTACCCGGTAACACCAGCACGTTTTATACCGACCAGCCCATTATTCCTGGCGGCAATTTTACCTGGGGCGAGGCCACGATGAATGCCACGCGTATCCCTGAAACGGCCACAATTGTGAATAATATCATCGGCCTTGCTCGCGAGCTGCAAAAGGCACGGCAGCAAATTGGCCGACCGTTTCAAATCAATTCCTGGTATCGTCCGCCAGCGGTGAATGCGGCAGTGGGAGGGGCCAGATACAGTCAGCATCTCTACGGCAAAGCGGCAGATATTCAGGTTTCCGGCTATAGCGGTCGTCGGGTCGCTAATGCGGTGATGCTGTGGTGGCCCGGTGGAGTGGGCATTTACAGCAATATTCCAGATATCGTTCATCTGGATACTGGCCCTAGGCGCGTCTGGGGATTTTAGTCCGGACGGATTGGTTATCCTGAGATATATGTACCAGAACCCGAAAAAGCGGGTTGAGGATATTGGTATGAACAGGATAGGACGATGGCAAACTGCGATCGCACTCGCACTTGGCAGCACAACATTTGCCCTTAGCGGGATCAATCCGCTGGCTGCTGTGCAGATGGCAGACGGAACGGTTTATTTTAATCGGCCACCCAGTTTAGCGGGAGCAACCACAACACGGAGTGATGTTTATGCTTCTCGACCTCGCTATTACTTCACGCTTGAGGTCGCTGAGGACGCTGGGGAACCGCTGGGGCAGGTGATGATTGCTCAGGAAACCAGCTACGGCGCATTTGGTGATGTAATTGAAGATCTGCGATCGGCAGAGGCATTCATGGGCACAAGGCGCGATCGCGAACAGGAAATCGCCATTCAGGATGTGGCAATTGACGAAGAGCAGCAAAGTGTTACGCTGACGTTTAATCCGCCTGTGGCACCTGGCAATATCGTCACGATTGCGCTGGAACCCGAGCGAAATCCGCGTCGCAGTGGTGTTTACCTGTTTGGCGTCACTGCGTATCCGTCCGGCGAAAAAGCCTACGGTCAATTTCTGGGCTACGGGCGCTTGCATTTCTATGACCGAGGCGGCGATCGATTCCGCTGGGGCTGGTACTAATCTCGATCCAATCTCGATTTTGTGAGGACTCAAATTGATCTTTTTGAAGTTTTGTCGCTATTCTGGCTAAGGAATCGATCGTGCAGTCAAGCTGGTTGACTGCATTATCCGTGGCTTGCGGTCACTACTTCAATCTTTTAACACTTATCCACCTTTAAGACTAAAGACTAGGAGAGAATTGCCGTGTCTGTTGAAACCATCGAAAAGCGTTCAACAGTTCGTAAGCTGGCACCCCGGTATCGCGTACTGTTGCACAACGATGACTTCAATCCCATGGAATATGTTGTGCAGGTGCTGATCCAAACCGTGCCGAGTTTGACGCAGCCCCAAGCCGTCAGCATTATGATGCAGGCGCACAATAGCGGTGTGGCGCTGGTGATTACCTGTGCGCAGGAACATGCAGAGTTTTACAGCGAGCAGCTTTGTGCTCACGGGCTGTCCAGCACCATTGAGCCGGATGAATGAGTAGGAATTTCCTCCGCAAAGTGGGTAGACGGCAGGCCATGCCTGTCGTTTACCTGCATTTATGCACGTTCATTTATGCACGTTATGGTTTGCTTTCATGAGCGGATGAGGTATGGCTAAGCGTTTCCGCTCACTGTTGACTCGTCGATCTGCGATCGCACGGTTGGCGACTCCGATGCGAATTTTTGTATTCCTACTTACACTCGCTCTCTGCTGGGCACCGTTCGCTATTCCCATCTACGGCATCGGCAATCGTATTGATCCCAATGCGGCTTCGATTGCCGCCATGTCGATTCTATATATCGAATTTTTGGTGCTGCTCTGGCAGTGGCGACGGCATCTCTATGACGATTCGACGCCATTCAAGAGCTGTGGCTTACGACGACAGCGACAAGATATGCAGTTGGGACTGATTGGTCTTGCGATCGCACTGCCTGGTTTAGCTATCTTATTTGGCTTACAAGTTCTGCTGGGCTGGGCGACTTTGGATTGGAGCCAGTTTAGCGGACGTTGGATTCTGGAAGGTGCGCTGGTTGGCCTGGCCGTTGGCTTTGCAGAAGAACTGCTGTTTCGCGGCTGGTTGCTGACAGAACTGGAAGCTGACTATTCACCTGCGATCGCACTGTGGGCGAGTAGTCTAATATTTGCGATCGCGCATTTTTTGCGGCCACTAGAGGCAATTCTAGCCACTTGGCCGCAGTTTTTTGGGTTGGTCATCCTGGGGTTAACCTTGGTTTGGGCCAAACGGGCCTCATCATCAAAGTTGTCGGGCCAAAGGCAAGGGGGCCGACTGAGCTTGCCGATGGGTCTACACGGTGGCCTCGTTTGGAGCTATTACATCGTTGATGTCAGCGATTTAATTGTGCCGACGGAGCGAGTTCCCGCTTGGTTGACGGGGTTTGGCGGCAATCCGCTGGCTGGCATACTGGGTGTCGTGCTGCTGACAGTCATGGCCGCATCTATACGCTGTGGCGTTACAGGATATATACAGCGTAGGATTAGGACGTGATTAAGCGATAAATGCGATCGCGGTTTTCGTGAATCAGCCCCGTTTGCTCCGGCCAGAAGAGGTCGGGCAGGTCATTGAGCGGAAACCAAAACAGGTGATATTCACGTTCCGTATCGGTAGGTTTGCCTTGGGTTTGCTCGGTCGTAAACAGAAAATAGTGAGTGATTTTCCAGCAGTCTTTTGAGTAAGCCAGCCGCTGCCGTTTGCCTAGTTTGGTAATCAGTGTCAAATCAGTCAGTCCGGCTTCTTCAGCGATTTCCCGCTGGGCAGTCACTTCCAAGCTTTCACCGGGTTCAACAGTACCTTTGGGTAATACATACTTGGGCAGCTTGCCCTCTTGCACCACAGCAATATAAGGCGTGTTGCCCGCCAGCCGCACGATCACACCCCCAGCCGATACGGTTTCCGGCAGATTGGGCAGACGTTCATACCAGGTATGGTCAATCGTGATCATGGTTCGGCGGCTGGGTATAGTCTAGGCGTTGGTCAATCCAGATTGGGTAAATCCGGTCAGCGGCTGCTGGGCCATATTCCAAAAGCAAACGGATTCGGTTTGCTGCTTCAGGATCAAGCTGCGATCGCAGGTGACTGTTCCAATCCTTTCACAAATTAGCTCCCGTTGCCGAAAAAGCTGCTGCACAGCGGCAACGTGTTGCGATCGCACACTCAGCAAAAAGCCATAGCTGGGAAAGCTGACCAACCATTTTTCCAGATCGAGTCCGGCTGGACAGGGCACTTGCTCCAAGTCCAGCACCGCCCCACAGCCAGAGGCTTCCATCAGCATTAGCAACGTGCCAACAATGCCGCCCATGCTGACATCCTTTCCTGTATCGCATAAGCCCGATTCTGCCAGCATGGGCAGGATTGACAAGTCAGCCTGTAATTGCTCTGGTTCGGCCTGGGTTGCTGCATCCCAAAACGGATACTGGGGATGGGCTTGACCGCGAAAGTCTGTCGCCAACAGTAAAGCGTCTCCCGGTTGAGCGTTAAAGCTGGTGATCAGCGACTGCGCCCGTCCTAGAATCGCTACTGAGAGCGCATTATAGGGACTCTGACAGTTGGTATGACCGCCGACAATCGGCACATTAAACGCACGGGAGGCCGCCTGCATTCCCTGCCAAATCAGCTTGCTGTGAGCATTCGACTCGCTCCACAGGGCATCCACCACCGCCAGCGGTCGCCCACCCATTGCATAGATATCGCTGACGTTGACCAACACTGCGCACCAGCCCGCAAACCAGGGTTCCGCGTTAACCAGTACGGGCCACATGCCTTCTGCGGCTAGCAGCAAATAACCGTCACCATCGGGAATCGCGGCGCAGTCATCACCCAGTGCGATCGCACCTTCCTGACCGACCCGCTGCCCCAGCATTTGCGCCGCCAGTTGAATATCTTTCTTCTGCTGAATGCCCAGCGATTGCCGCAGTCGCTCCGCCCGTTCCGCCAGCATTAAGATACCTGACGCGATACCCGTGGAATAACGGGACGAACTTGATCCGTGGGCGGATAGTGCAGTAAATCAGCCTCCATCAGGTGGTGCGGCAACTCACAAACGGAGATTTCCGTCAGCGAATCCCAGTGCAGCCGCTGAAAAAAGCGTACGTTTTGCAGTTGCACCGTCGCCAAAAAGCGATCGCATCCCCAAGTATTGGCGGTCGTCACGGCTTTTTGAATCAGTCCTTTGCCAATGCGGCCCACGCGCCGATAATCGGCATGAACGCCCAATCGCCCGCCGTACCACAATCGCGGCTCCGCTTCGTAGATCCGCACAACGCCCACAACCTGATTGTTTTGCTCCTGATCCACGGCCACAATTGGATATGCGTAGGCATCAATCGCATCCTCATCGTGCCCAGTGAATAAACCCTGTTCCTCACAGAAAATCTGCTGCCGCAGGTCAAAATAGGCACTAATTTCGTCAACCGTCGTCGCTAATTTGAATTGATATCGCATAGGTAGTATTCTGAGCAGTTATCCAACACAATCCAACCTGCGTAAGGGCGGGTTATTAGCTGATCCGTTTTGATTGAGCCTCATACGGGAATGCGAAACCCGCCCCTACATGCGTCTACGATTCAAATGTGGACAGGGCGGAACAGGCACCGCATTTGGCACAGCCCGCTTTGATATCTTGCGATCGCAGATTGGCCTGTTTCAGCATCGCGCCCACCTTTTGATAAAGCGTGAACATGAAATCGGTATCGGGGGCGGGATAGTTGGCCAGCGGCGTATCGGTAATCGGCACAAACGGCACCACAAAGGGATAGACACCGATATTGATTAAGCGATCGCAAGCTTCCAATAGCGTTTCCAGCGAATCACCCAAACCCGCCAGCAGGTAAGTACTGACCTGGCCCCAACCGAAGACTTGCACTGCTGCCTCAAATGATTGGAAGTAGTAGCCCACAGGGACTTCAGCTTTTCCGGGCATGATTTTGGCTCGCACAACCGGATCAACGGCTTCCAAATGCATACCCAGGCTGTCGATGCCCGCGTCCTTCATCCGCTGAAACCAGACAAAATCATCGGGCGGTTCGCACTGGGCTTGAATCGGTAAATTCACCCGCGCCTTGATTGCCTGGGCGCATTCTGCCAGGTAAGCCGTACCGCGATCGCGGCTGTTGGGCGTACCCGTCGTCATCACCATATGCTTCACGCCATCGAGTTGCACAGCGGCCTCAGCGACCTCAGCTAACTGCGCCGGGGTCTTTCGCGCAATCGTGCGATCAGCGTCTAAAGACTTTTCAATCGCGCAAAACTGACAAACCGTAGACGAGTCGCGATAGCGCATGCAGGTTTGCTGTACCGTTGTCGCCAGCACGTCGTGACTGTGCAGTAGCGCGATTTTCCAGTAGGGAATCCCATCAGCGGTGGTAAGGCTATAGAACTGCGGCTGACGGGGAAAACTGATGGGCGCGATCTCAGATCCGGCTTCCTCTAGGATCAGAGACTGCGACGTTTGCATGTCTGACAGTTGAGTTTGAGACTGTGCAGAGGGCTGAATCTGAGCGGTGTAAGGCGATTGATTCGCACTACCCGTATAGATCGGCACCATTACCGTCGTGCCCTCAATTGTGACCGCTTTGTGGTCAGACGGGCCAGCGCCTCCCTTGCGACCCGCCACACCCATCTGCGGATCAACCAGCTTCAACCCCTTGGATTGCAGTTCAGTAATGAGGCGTTGTTTGTTCATGTCTGTCCTTGACCTATTTGGCATCACTCGCAAAGGCTGAATGATGGCTGTTGTGACCATTCGTTTCGGTCGTCATCAATGCTGATTCAGTTTCTGTCGGTACATCCAGATCAGGCTGAGCTGTCTTGGGCTGCACCACTGACCATGCTTGAGCATTCATTTGAAGCTGGAGCAAATCGGGGCGGGAATAGTGGCCGACGCTGTCCATCATCCGCTTGCGCTTGGTGATGAGGGAGAAATCCAGATCTGCGATCGCAAGTCCTTCGCCCTCAGTAATCGGTTCACAGAGCGGCACTCCTTCCGGACTGATAATGGCGGTATAGCAGCCACCGCTGAGCGCTTTGTGCATCTTTTCATCGGCAATAATTTGCTGCTTCTGCTCCGGCGTCAGCCAACCCGTTGAGTTGATCACGAAACAGCCGGACTCCAGCGCATGGTGGCGTACCGTCACCTCCATCTGGTCAGTGAAGATATTGCCCACCATCGAACCCGGAAATTGAGCACAGTGAATCTGCTCATGCTGCGCCATCAGCGCAAACCGCGCCAGAGGGTTGTAATGCTCCCAGCAGGCCAGCGCCCCGATTCGACCCACTGCCGTATCGATGACTTTCAGGCCAGCACCATCACCCTGCCCCCACACCATCCGCTCGTGAAAGGTGGGCGTAATCTTGCGCCGCTTCAGCAGCAGCGTGCCGTCGGCATCGAAAATGAGCTGCGTGTTGTACAGCGAACCATTGTCCCGCTCGTTCACCCCCAGCACCACCACCATGCCATGCGATCGCGCCGCTCGGCTCACCGCATCCACAACTGGGCCAGGAACCACCACCGCTTCCTCGTAGAGCTTCATGTGCTCTTTGCCCATCAAAACGGGAGGCCGCACAAAGGAGAAGTAGGGGTAATAGGGAACGAACGTTTCAGGGAACACAATCAACTGCACCCCTTCCTTGGCAGCCTGCGCGATCGCAGCTAAAACTTTTTCGGTTGTGCCATCTTTGCTATGTAAAACCGGACTCAACTGAACAGCAGCGGCGCGAACCATGATGTCTCCTAGCGAACTAGCTTTATAACTCAACAAACTGCGTGATGAATTACAACAGAATCAGGATCAACTAACAAGATGATTAGCTGCGATCGCATTCGTTTTACGACGACAAGAACATGCAAGTTATTCAGGACTTAGAATCATAAATTAAATAAGTTCACATTTTGTAGGGGCGGGTTTTGCTGTTAAATCTATGATAAGTAGTAGATTGATCTACTAAACCCGCCCCTACAGTTTGCGGTCTTATTAAATCCATGCTCCTTAAGTTTTTACATGTAGGAAAAATCAACTAATATCGCAAGCTCTTATCCAGCAGAATCAACAATTACATTGTCCAAGTATCAAGAACGAACGCGCCTTCTTTGCGATGAAGCAGAATAATATCCAGCACATCTAAAGGGTTGATTGGCGTAATTCCGGGAATCAGAGACGGTTCACCATGACCGTAAAGCGCTTGTAGTGCAAAGCGACAAGCATAAACCTTTCCGCCCTCTTCCATGAATTTGACAATTTGATTGTTCATGGCCAGATGTCCTGGAAATGCTTCGTCTCCCAGCTTTGGAAAACCGCGCTGCACCCCTAACGTCACACCAGGCCCGTATAGCAATACAGATGTCTCGAAACCTTTCCGAAGTAGACGAGTAGCCTGTAGTAAATTAACTAGACCAATTGAACCTTCAAATGCAACCGTATGAAAAGCAACTAATGCTTTTTCACCCGGATCTGCTTTTACATCAGGAAAAACTTTTTCCTCATAATCAACCAGAAAATCACCTGTTTGGTAAGCAGGGGTTGTAACTTCAGGCATAAAATATCTCCGCAATAAAACAAACGTAAGGCATGGAATGTTTGTTTCTTTACTGCACCTTAAAAGGCTGAGTTATTCTGTCTCGTATCTACAGTTACAAAACCTGTATCTCTATCATTAAAGATAGGCAATCCAGGAGTGAATTCAATCGATTTAATCCTAGTCAAACGACCCACTATCTTTTTAGACAGGTTATTATTGAGATCGCAGCCTACTCATAAAATATTCTCTTATGGAACAGTATTTGCAGGTTAGTGAAGTCATCGATTGGCAACATCCAGATATTCTGGTCTGTGCCAAACAAATTACAGCGGAGTGTGAGACGCCAACTGCGATCGCACAAGCCTGTTTCGAGTGGGTGCGAGACGAAATTCATCACAGCGTTGACTATCAGATAAATCCGGTAACCTGCCGCGCTTCTGATGTCTTGCGATATAAAACTGGCTACTGCTATGCCAAAAGTCATTTGCTGGCAGCCCTGCTGCGGGCCAACCAGATTCCAGCCGGATTTTGCTACCAGCGACTGAGCATTAACGACAACGGTGCGCCGTACAGCCTGCACGGATTCAACGCCATCTATTTGCCTGAAATAGGCTGGTATCGAGTGGATGCGAGAGGCAACAAAGACGGCGTGAACGCCCAGTTTTCTCCTCCGCAGGAAAATTTGGCGTTTCAAATTCAGTTTCCTGAAGAGGCCGATTTTCCATCCATTCTGGCGGAACCCCTGCCAATTGTTGTCGAAGCACTGCGATCGCAAACAACCTGGGACGACATGCTGCACCATCTTCCAGATATCCCAGTGGAAGCCGCAAACGATTATGATCTTCTACCAAATCTGGTTGACAATCCCTGATTGTGATTAACGCCAAGCTTGCATAGCAAGCTTGGCGTTATCATCGTGAATTCTTACGCTTTGATGGATGGGCATTTAGCCTTCATTAATCGCGGCACTTTTCATGGAGGCAGGCAGGCTCTGTTTTGTACTGCTCGTTAAACCATTTTGCATTTCTTCCGGCAAAATCCCGTGAATCTGCTTCATCAGGCTAGCCATCTCTAGGGCACTCATGGCATAGCTCCAGCCCAGATTGCTCTTGATACCCGCTCGTTCGAGTGCCTGTTGCATCGTATCGGTTGTCAACACACCAAACACAATCGGTACGCCTGTCTGGAACCCAGCAGCAGCAACGCCCTTAGAAACTTCTGCGGCCACGTAGTCAAAATGGGGCGTATGGCCACGAATCACGGCACCGAGGCAAATAATGGCATTGTATCGACCCGAAAGCGCCAACTGTCGCGCCACGAGCGGCACCTCAAAACTACCCGGCACCCAGGCATAATCAACCTGTTCCCCTTGTGGATCAACGTCTACGCCATGTCGCTTGAGGCAGTCTTGACACCCTTCGAGAAGCTTGCCCGTCACTAAGTCATTAAATCGACCAATGACAATCGCGAAGCGCAGCGACTTGGTATCGGCAAAACTTCCTTCAAATACAGCCATAATTTTCCCTTAGCTCTCACCCACACGAGGGGTTACTCATCTCGTTCAATATAGCGCTAATGGGAGCGCTTATTGCGCTACTCTGACTGTGTTTGTCTTGTGCAAACGATATAACAGTGTTGGAGCGATAACGAACCTTTCCTGAACCGAACCTGTTGAGTAAAAGCCACATGATGGAAAAAAGAGGATTCAACTCTACACTTAGTCCTGTACTCAAGACACTTAAACAGTATCTGCAAGAGCAATATTGCGATCGCCTTTATCGGGTCATTTTATTTGGCTCTCATGCTCGTGAACAAGCGACAGCAGGTTCAGATGTCGATGTTTTGATTGTGCTAGATGATCCGGTAGATGCCAGTGCGGAAATTAGTCGCACCAGCGCATTTGTTGCTCAGCTTTGTCTTGAACATAATTTGCTAATCTCTCGCCTATTTTTATCCGCATCACGTTACGAATCCGAAAATTCCCCTCTGCTCCGTAACATCCGTCAAGAAGGCATTGCTCTATGACTCCAGAGCAACAGTTCTTGATCACCAAAGCTGAACGTAGTTTAGAAGCTGCAAACCAGCTCATGCAGCAAGGATTCCATGACTTCGCTGTTTCCCGTGCCTACTACGCAATGTTTTATGTTGCCGAAGCTCTCCTTGATCAAGAAGGTTTGTCGTTCTCTAGTAGTCTGTCAAAGTAAAGATGAGGGGTAGAAGAATTTTGAAAATATTGCGGAGCAATATTTTCAAAATTCTTCTACCCCTCAAAACACACTTGACAAAGCACTAGCTATGCGGCTGTTATTAGCGCCTTTGGGCAAACTCTTGCTCATCCTGGCAAAGTACCTGTTGAATTCCACCGTTATCTAATTGATGCTCAAGCTCAACGCACCCGTGCTGATTATGATCTTCAGCCAAACTTGAAACAACAAGATGCCGAAATGCTTATTGCTCAAGCCCAGGCCTTTATTGAACTCGGTCACCAATATCTGTCAGTGTCATAACTGGCTGGTCTACTGATTCCTGAACGTTGTCTGGAATTGGGTCTAATCATGGTGTAGTGCCCTAAGTTCTGTCAAAACGTTGTGTGTGAGGAACTTAGACGCATGAATTTGACTTCTCGATGGTTCGGCTGTGCGATCGCAAGCACTATTGCAAGCACTATGGCAAGCAGTATCGTAGTGCTTTTAGTCCAACCGACTTGGGCGACACCTGTGGTTGAGTCTGCTATGCCGCACTTGGCTCAGGCAGAGCTTGATCCATCAGCCGATGAGGTACAGGCTGAATTTACTCAGCATTTTCAAGACTTGGGTGTCGAAGGCTCGATCCTGATCTATGACCTCAATCGCGATCGCACCTATCAGCATAATCCCAGCCGCAACAGGACAGCATTTTTACCCGCATCAACGTTCAAGATTCTGAATTCCCTGATTGCGCTGGAAACGGGCGTGATTCAGGATGACCTCGCGATTTTGACCTGGGATGGAGTGGAGCGCATGGTTCCGGCTTGGAATCGAGATTTCAATATGCGTCTTGCATTCAAGCAGTCAGCCGTCTGGTTTTATCAGGTGATTGCCCGGCGGGTGGGGCATGAGCGGATGCAGCAGTGGGTGGCGGCGGCGGATTATGGTAATCAAACCATCGGTGAGGCGGCAGATATTGATACTTTTTGGCTGAATGGCGATCTGCGAATTACACCGGAGGAACAGATTCAGTTTTTGCGTCGCCTGTACAGCAACGAGCTACCGTTTTCAGCGGAGGTCATGGCCACCGTCAAAGACATCATGATTGTGGAGCAAACGCCCGCTTATACAATTCGGGCCAAGACGGGCTGGTTTGGCTTTGGTGAACCGGATCAGGAGCAAATTGGCTGGTACGTTGGCTATGTGGAGCAGGCTGGCAATGTCTACTTTTTTGCCACCAATATTGATATTCGGGACGACGATGACGCTCAGGCTAGGTTAGAGCTAACGCGTCGCTGCTTTGAAACGCTTCAGTTGCTGTAAGCCCGAGCTCATTAGAAATTGCGGCTGGTGGGCGATGCCCACCCTACCGCTTTAACTGCTGTAGTGCTAGTCCATTTGGATTGGGCTGTTTCTCTCCTCAGGGAGTGGAAGACCTGTGCCTCCATCCGGCACAGTGAAGCCGTACCTTGAGCATTTTTGATTTCATGCGATCGCAAAGACAACTGACGGTTCCTTGCAGAGTAAAACGCTGGTTGCGTCTATTTGGCGCATTTTTAGCGTGCCTAATCATTACCCTGTACGGATCATTCGCAGTTGCGCAATCTCCAGATGCATCCGAAAATCCATCGGAAAATCCATCGGCTAGCCCAGCGGTAACAACCGACCAACCCCTGATCGTTGGCCTTAGTCCTGTGCCTCCCCTGGTGATACAGTCCGGCAGTGCAGACGGTGAGAGCGATTGGGACGGGATTGGTGTGCATCTGTGGCGGGAGGTGGCGTATGAGCTGAATCTGGATTATGAGTGGCAGGAAGTTCAGCCTGATTCTGCGATCGCACAGCTTGAATCCGGCAATCTGGATGTGGCGCTTGCAACCGCTACGGCTTCCCGCGAGCAGCAGGTAGACTTTACCCAGAGCTATTTTGCTGCCACTTTGGGCATCGCGACACAGCGACGACAGCGGTTCTGGAACGTGGTTAAATCTGTACTGTCGCCTCAGTTTTTGCGGATCTGTCTCTGGTTGTCTTTAATTCTGATGATTGTTGGCCTACTTTGCTGGTTCGTTGAACGTGGTGCGAATGAAGATATGTTCCATAAGTCGCCGCGAAAAGGTATTTGGGACGGCTTTTGGTGGGCTGGCGTGACGATGACCACGATTGGCTACGGCGACAAAGCGCCAAAGACAGTCGGAGGTCGCATCCTGGCACTGGTATGGATGCTGGTGGCGATGGGGATTACGGCCAGCCTGACGGCTTCGATTACGTCAGTTTTAGTCCTCGATCAGGGTGTTCAGCCGCTCCGGGTACAGCAACTGCAAACTATGGAAGTTGGCAGCATGGCCAATACGAATGCGGCTAGCTATCTTGAACAGGAGCAAATTCAGTTTCAGACATTTTCCACTCCGGAAGCGGGACTGACCGCAGTCAATGAAGACCGGATTGATGCCTTTGTTTACAGCACGGCTCCCCTCCAAACTCTGAATCAAGACGATTTTCAACAGCGGCTTCGAATTGATGACACAGGTATTCAAGTCAGCCAGTATACCTTTGCTTTACCGGATAATTCGCCGTTGCGGGAACCTCTAAATCAGCAGATTTTACAAGAGCTGAGCGAACCCGATTGGCAGACCATGCTGCAGCGCTATTTACCCAGCTCCAGCTAACTCAAGTTAAAGTTGCGATCGCACTTCTCTCTCTTTAACAAGCAGCTCAGAGTTCCCTAACCGCCAGTTTTCCTCTAAGGTGGGTAATAAATCTATTGCACAAGCTATAGCATCCGCGATGTGCAAAATTCGTCTACTTGGTGAGGTGTGGCATGAGCTTTGTGATTGCAGCAGATATGGGTCTGCCCTTTTCGTTTACAGCCGTTTACGTGGTTGGATTTGTGGCAGCGGTCGTCCTGGGTTCGATTGCGTGGTACAACTCGAAGCGCCCTGTGGGTTGGGAAGATAAGGAACGTCCTGACATTGTGCCCAAAGTTAAAGAAGACGCCGACGAGTAGTGCCCGTGATAGTTTCGGATTCGCGAGTAATCGGATTCGCAAAAACCATAGCTATGGCTTTCGCGAATCCCGCTGGAGATCCACAGCTAGATGTTGAATCAGGCTGGTCTTAGATTGAAAACATTAAGAATCGGTTTGCCGAACACTTATTTTTGCGATCGCAGGCTAGCATTGATCTAGTGATAAAACGCGGCATTACTGAATGGTCGGTTATCTACCCTCTAGACTGATGATGCGTGGGTTTTATCCACCTTATAATAAGGTTAAGAAGACAAAAAATATCAGGAACGATAGTTCGAGCTACAAAGCGAGGCTACAAAACGAGGGGCTGTAACGGTTTCGACGTTTTGGTGAAAGTCACGTTGTGATGCAGGTCGAGAGTGAGTCAACTCTCGTAAATCAAGGCTCAAAACAAACGTAAATGCGAACAACATCGTTCCTTTTGCTCGCCGCGAAGCTCTAGCTATCGCGTAAAAAAACTCTTTTGCGAGCGCCTATAGCTTGACTCCGTTAAGGGCTATGGGTTTAACCCCAACGGATGCTCTAGCTTGATGCCTCTGGTCATCAAGCTGGTTAAGACTTTACTAGAGAATCCCACCGTCAGGGATAAGTGACGGTTCCCGCCTTGAGGATTAGATAGGCTAAACCTGTGAACGAATGATGTGTTACTACCCAGAGCGGACACGGGTTCGACTCCCGTCAGCTCCATATTTTCAGAGAGAAGGGGATGTGCAGATGCACATCCCCTTCTTGCGTTGACACAAGATTCTAAATTCAGTTGGGAAAGTTGTTAGGCGAGATCTACCTTCTGACTTAACGTTCTTAAAACCCTCGGATGGTAGACTTTTCGGGAGCAGATAGTTCTTAAATAGTGATGCCCTATACGATTCACCCCCTCCTGCAAGAACCACCCTTATCCCTGCGACATGACAAATTCCTGCAACTTTTAACTGAGCATGACAATCTGTTGATCATTCAGGATTTAGATGGCGTCTGTATGGGATTGGTGAAAGATCCCCTGACTCGCGTCGTAGCCGTAGACTATGTGCAGGCAACGCGAGCGTTTGACGGCCACTTTTTTGTGTTGACCAATGGAGAACATATTGGGCAACGGGGCGTAAATGGCATTATTGAACGCGCCGTGGGGGATGCCAAAACCGTTCAGCAAGAGGGCTGGTATCTGCCGGGACTAGCCGCAGGTGGCGTGCAATGGCAGGATCGCTTTGGTAATTTGGACTATCCCGGTGTCAGCCAGGCCGAGCTAGATTTTCTGTCTGCTGTGCCCGATCGGATTCGCGATCGCATTCATCAATTTTTCACCACCCATGCCTGTCCCCTGTCTGACAGCACCTTACAAGCCTGCATCGACGCTTCTGCTCTAGACAATCAGGCTTCTCCGACCGCCAATCTCAACACGTTCTACGACCAGCTACGGGATACGCCGAACTTGTACACTAAGCTGCAATACGACATGCAGCAGCTCATGGATCAACTGCTACAGGAAGCTGAAGCAAAGGGATTATCTGAATCCTTTTTTGTCCACTATGCGCCGAATTTGGGCCGTGATGCAGACGGGTTGGAAATTCTCTGGCCCAGCAATGGCGACGATTCTGGCACGACGGATTTTCAGTTTATGCTGCGGGGTGCGGTCAAAGAAGCGGGCGTTCCGGCTATTCTAAATCGCTACTACTACCAGCGCACTGGGAAGTATCCCCTGGGCGAAGACTTCAACGCGCGGCAGGCTCCAGCCGATCACGCGGAGCTGATTGAACTGGTGAAATCCAGTTTCGATCCGGCTCACATGCCCGTCATGATTGGCGTAGGCGACACCGTCACCAGCAAAGGCGTTGAGCTCGAAGATGGCAGCTTAGAATTTCGGCGCGGCGGCAGCGATCGCAACTTCCTCCAGCTCATTCAAGACATCGGCCTCGCCCTTGATATCGGCAATATTGTCACCTACGTAGATAGCAGCGGCGGCGAAGTCAAAAACCGCAAGAGGTTGCCAATTGACCACAGCTCTGAACCACCTAAAGTCCTGGAAGGCCCCGGCGACGCCCGCGACGTAGACGATCCGCTCAGCCTCAGCATCGTCTTCCCCGGCGGCTATCAAGAGTACACGGGGCTGTTCCAAAAAGCGGCTGCTCAGCGCACATAAAGGGGTATTGACGCTTTGAAAACCCGTGATTTATTTTTGGGCAACGCTTGCGGAGCAAGCATTGCCCAAAAATAAATTGGGTTCTTATAATATGCGGACTTGATATTGAATCAAAGCTCTGGTTTGCGAAATTCAAACTCACCGCACCAGCCAATGTCTGGCACCCGTTCCGGTAACGGTGGTGCCGTGGTGAGGGTTGAGAGCCGAATGATGTAGCTTGTACCCGTTGTCCCAGGCCGATTTAACTGATACCACTGCTTGAGTGGCTCATTTTCATAACAGTTCCAGTCTTCGTCATACTCCTCCAACGATTGCTGGACGGTCATGCTGGAAAGATAAGCATAAATCTCAACCAAGTATGCTCCAGGAGAAACGTTGATCACCTGGAAAATCCGGTAGTGCGGCTTGGGTGGCTGACCCGAAATGGCGTAGGCTAGCTCCTCTGCATCACCACCCCCACAAAGAATCACCAGCTTGCCACAGGGAATATTTAATTGGCCAGCCAGTCGCCCGATCCAGTCATTTTCTTCTTGCTCGGTTAGGTCGCCAAGGGCAAAGAGCGTTTCTCCATCAAGGGCGCAGTCACCATCAAAACAGACCGGGATACATATTCCTTGCTGCAAAAATTCGGTAATGGCTGCTTCATTTCCGTAACCCAATGCATCTGCGATCGCAGAGGGTTCTAAGCCACTGCCGCCTAAACTGCTTGAGGTTAGGACATAGTAATGCCCATCACAGAAGAAGTCTGGCGCAATCGGAATAGACTGACGCGGTTCTACAGTTTGCGACATAGATAGCTCTTTTTAATTGGTGTTATTGGTGCATAAAAATTCCGATCCTGTGACAAGTGCCATCCACGAATTGAGCGCTGCAATCGTTAATGGACATTGATAAGTACCTTAAATTTACGCCCTTGTCCCTTCTCTCCTTATTTCCTTGCTCTACCAGCGATAGCTGCCTTAGCAGGAAGTAACATAGTCCTTTTGACATGAGTTGCAATCAGGCAGATTCCAGCCATTGATGGATGGGATCAACCGGATTGTTAAATTAAGTTAAGCATAGATGGTAAGCAGATATTTGCTGGTTCACAGGCAAAGCTAAAGCCTTATCCCCCAAGTCAACTTGCTTACTATTGCAGCACTTAAAAGGAGTCTTTATGACAACCTATACTAAATCAATCAATAATCCTGACGCTGCCATTCAGGTATTCAAGCAGCTTGGTGTCGATGATCAGCTTGCGTTCTTGTGGTATGTCTATGAAGAGATGGGCGACCGGATCACCCCTGCCGCACCTGGCTCCGCCTCTCCTGAAATCGCAGGTGGTTTGCTTGAGCAAGTGAAGCAGCAGTCTCACCCTGAGCAGCTTGAAACCATGCGCCAGATCGCCCGGAAAGATCAGAGCAGTCAGATCAGCCGCGAGTATGGCTCTTTAGGCCCTGATACAAAATTGGCCTTCTGGTATTTCTTGGCTCAGGGTATGGATGAAGGCACAATCATCCCCATGCCGGACGACTATGAATTCTCTGAGCAAGGTCAAGAACTGCTCGCCGCTCTTGAAACGATGGACTTTGAATTGCAAATCACCATCCTACGGAATGCTGTTCTACCAATGGGCGCTGAACCCAAGTCTGGTGCTGCGGTATAGGTCACACCTTAAATAATTAATCACAAAAGGCACGCAGCGCGTGCCTTTTGCGATTTGGAGAGTTTGACAACCAAATCTCGCGCAGCAAAAAACCGAATGATAGACTGTGAAGGCAATGCATGAAAACCCTGTAGGGGCGGGTTTGGTCGTCAAATTGCGACTTGGAAATCAACATTGAGCAGCGAAACCCGCCCCTAAAATCGGATCTACATCAATTGCATTGCATTGCATTGTTTTGTATTGATTTGAAGTTGTCTCGTCGTTCACCTCAAGGAGAGCCGCTGCTTTGTTTACTGGCCTGATTCAAACATTGGGTTCCATCTATCGAATCCGCGATGATCAGCTCAAAATTCTCTGCACGGGTGCTAATCGCGATCGCATTTTAGTGGGTATGGAACTGGGTGACAGCATTGCGGTCGATGGCGTCTGCTTGACCGTGGCCGAAATTTTACCCCAGGGGTTTGTGGCCGCTGCTTCTCCGGAAACGCTGCGGCGCTCCACACTGGGCGATCTGCAACCGGGTAGCCTGGTCAATGTCGAAACATCACTGCGCGTCGGCAGCAAAATCGGCGGCCATTTTGTCACTGGACACGTAGACGGACGCGGCTATCTCGATGCAGCCGTACAGACTGCCAATGCTTGGGAAATTAGCTTCAAAGTCGCTGATGCCAAGATGGCTCGCTATATCGTTTCTAAAGGCAGCGTGGCGGTAAACGGTATTAGCCTGACGGTGGCAGACTGTAGCGAAACGGGCGACTGGTTTATAGTTGCGGTTATTCCAGTCACCTACGCAGAAACCAATTTGCAGTATCTCCAGCCCGGTAGCCCCGTGAATTTGGAAGGGGATGTGCTAGGGAAATACGTTGAGAAGTTTTTGCTGCGCCCAGGAATGCAGGGTCAAACAGCTTCTGCCGCCCCCGCTATCAGTCATAACGGTTCCGAAACAAGTGACCTCCCCGGCTGGCTTACCCCCGATTTCTTAGCTGAGCATGGCTATCATTAAGTACAGAATGGCTCATAGTTGGTTGGTGGTTGATGAAGTTTGCGATCGCAGCAGCAAGCGAGATGAATCCCAGATTTTAGCCGACCTATTCAAATAAAGTAAGGGCTAGCAGGTACACCTGCTAGCCCTTACTTTTTCAAGACATCCAACCAAGAAATCTACTAATCAACCTCACCAATACGCTCGGGCGGCCAGAACCGGACGGCAGCGCGACCAATGATGTTTTCGCGAGGGACAAAGCCCCAATAGTGGCTGTCGTAGCTGTTGTTGCGGTTGTCACCCAAGACAAGATAGGAATCTTCGGGGACTTCTTCTGGCCCCCATTCATATTCCGGGGGAGCCGCAATATAGTCTTCCTCGATCACTTCACCGTTAATGAAGACCTTTTCGTTCCGAACTTCAACCACGTCGCCTGGTGTGCCGATTACACGCTTAATGAAGGCATCTTTAAGTTCTGGATTTTCCTGCTTCAGAGTATCTGTTGGACGAAAAACGATGATGTCGCCGCGTTCGGGTGGATTAAAGCGATAGGAAATTTTTTCGATGAACAGACGGTCGTTAATTTGTAAGGTTGGCTCCATTGAACCAGATGGAATATAGCGAGCCTCCGCCACGAAGCTGCGAATCCCAATTGCCATCACAGCCGCAAGGCCAATCGTTTTGACAATCTCCAACCAAGGATTTTCCTCATGCTCCACACGAGGTTTCTTGGTAGATTGAGCAATAGATTTGTCTTCCTCTTGCGGCATAGGCGTTAGATTCTCAGGTAAATCGGAGTGAGGAGTGTCTGGACGACTCATGTCGGCTTAATCCTTACAATCAATAATGACTGCGGTTTACGTTGATTTAAGTACTACAGGCAGTGGTCTGCCTGGAAATAGCGCTGAATTATTTCAGGTTGCTAAACACTTTATCAATTTTAGCTAATCCTGATAGCAGAGTTAGGGAAGATCATAAATTGACCCTGTTAAATCTGTAGTCGTTTTATAGACGATGCTGACGCAGCTTGACAAATGCTGACCAAATGATTGACGCAGAGGGATTAACTTTGTTGCCGAGGGAAATTACTCCATAGGTGCAGTTTCGGGTTCAAGGATAGAGCCGCAAAACGATCTGCACAGGCCTCTTGTGCTTGCTTAAGAGGTGGCATCACCTGTTTTTAGAAACGCGCACATGTAGGAGATCTTGAAGAGAGAGGCGTGGATTGCGATCGCAATCCACGCCTCTCTCTTCGACTACGAATTTCGAATTAGGGCTTAAGCCAAGCGGAATGTGATCCGAAAGACTGGGAAGCGTTCGGGGCCGTTTAACGTTTAAGGGAGTGACTCAACTGCTTTTCACTTGCTCAGATGCAAGATAGCTTTGCATCCCAAACGTCGTGACCACGGATTCAATGATGTGAGCTTCATCCTGACTCAATCGGGTGCGCCAACGAGATAAACGATCTGCCCGAGTTAGATGGGTCTGCTTATTTGCATACTGAGTCGATGACGGTTTGACAAACGCCTTGATGTGGGGATTTTGCACTTGAATGTCAAGCTGATGTAACGTGTCGAGTAACATTGGCAAGCCAGTCTCAATCAAATCTTCATATCTGATCAACGCAAACTGGTTCTGAGGCCCATTGGCGAAACTATCAGCAAGATAGCGTTCCGTCAGACAATAATAAGCAGCGATTCTGCCATAGTCATTTGTTTTCTCTATATCGCTGATTTCATCTTTCCATTGACTAAAGTAATCATAACGACCGTCATCAATCTCTAGGAGATGCGAGGACAAAGAAAAATTGTTAAATGCTCCTTCTCCCCAGTTTGGCTTAGATTTCTTAATCGACGCAATGACAGCCCTAGGATCGCGGTAGACATGGATGACTGGGCAAGAAAAGGTATTTGCGATCGCTCTTAAAATTAGAGCACCGCGCGTATATTTAACAACTACTTGTTGATTGAGACAGCGTTCAAGATTCAGTTTTTGATTGCGTAATACAAATTTCTGCGTAAGCTGTCCTCGTTGTGCCTGATTGATTAGATGAAATAGTTGAGTGTCTGGCTCCAAAGCCTCTGCCGCATAGGGCATTAGACCATTGTGAAATGCATAATCTCGACGTGAAGGAGAGATTTCCGGCAGGCATTTGAAAATATATTTGGCACGTGCTTGAAAAGGCTCAAATATGCTTTTTGCCTGTAACGCTTCTGCTATACACTCCTGCAACCAAGTTGTACCACTTCGCCAAAAACCGTTGATGACCAAGGTATTTTCAGGTTTGACAAACAATCCATTAACTCTATCAATAGTCCCAAAAGTTGGACCATAAAAATTATACTTTTGCATCGATTCCCGTTTTCTCTAATTCACGCTGGCTTAAAATCGTTGCTCAACGTGGCTAAACTAAAATTCCTAAAAATGATCTTGTCGGCTACAGTTGGCTACAAGATATGAGAGTTCTAAAAAATGCGATCGCACACCAATAGGTAGAACTGGTGTAGCAGTACTTAGCATTTATCCACATATTTGACACAAAAGTTGAAAACCCAAAGCAAGCCTTTCGCTCCTGCACTGCAGTGACAAAATGCTCATTGTTAATTGAGTTCAAGATATAAGTTCTTGGGTGAGACTTAAACGTATGCCCTTGTGAAACAAGGTAACCTTTTTAACTTAGTCACACATGAAGAGATAAGAATAAAAAATTTATACCAAGGGGAAATTTAGCCAATCTTTCTTGGCTCTTTTTATGCTGAATAGAGGAAATGATGCAGCACTATTTGGGCTGAGATTTTTATAAAAAGTAATGTTCAAAAGGTTGAATCTGTGCAGAGTTTCCCAGGTCAATTAGTTTGGCGTGGGCTATTCTCTTTAAAAGAAATTTTGTGCAGATTTAGCCCACGCCACAAAGATTATTTCCTTAATCCCACCGTTAAGATGACATTAGTTGCGGCAGTATTTTCGAACGCGATCGAACTCTGGGTCTTGCCAGGAGTAAGCAAAATGGCTTAGCCCTGCAATTTGTGGGGTGGTTTGTCGAATGGCTTGCATTTGTGATTCGAGTGATGGGCGACCGCTAGAATTGCCCCAACTGCCTGCCAGTACCGGTTCAATGAGCGTACTGTCCGATGCTTGATTGAGCACTTCTTGAACTTCGTCGGTAATGCAGCCTGTGTTGCCACAGATCCCGTAGACCATTGGATGCCACTCCATTAAGTGCGGGAACTGGTTCCAGGGTTGAAGACGCGAATCAAACCCTTCTCCGATTCGTCGATTGCCGCCAGGGAAAAAGACCACACCAGTGGCAATATTTTGTTGCTGGGCAGGCAACGCTGCCATCATCAGAAAATCCACTACTCCCTGATAGGCATGAGCGACCGTGAGATACCACAGTTCTCGCTGCAATCCGGCCTGCCGCTCTTCAGGCGTGAGCGGCGGATCAAATACTTCGGGCGTGGTGCGCCCTTGCCACATCGGCTCGCCTTCATTGGGGAACTGCTCATCTACGGCTTGAATATCGCCTGCTGTAATGTAGCCCTGAGCCACAAATCGACGAATCAGTGCTTGGCCTTTGTTGTTGAGCGCACGGTTATAGAGTGCCTGTTGAGATGACGGGCCGTAAATCCATAAATCCTTTACCCGGCTGGCCAAAGAGGCGGAACCGTGCCCCCTGGCATAGCGAATATAGTCGAATAAAATACCGTCTGGTTTGCGCTGTACGACGGCTTGAACCAGGCGATAATAGTCAACCTGGGCCTGATTGCTGTAGGGGTCGATAAATAGTTCGTCCGAGATCGGTTCTCCCGCTGCATTGACCTGATTAGTGACTGACAGCGTGTTGTAACCTGCGCCGTTCAGCGCTAGGGCTTGTTGGCGGGTCGAATTTTGGCCGTAGGAGTAGCCAAAATTCATCGTGAACATCCAGGCATAAACTTTTAATCCTCGTTCATGCCCTTTTGCGATCGCAGCCGCTAGCAGGTCATAATTTTCGGTTCCCGGCGTCCGCACCACCGATGGCCATACGGTGGGATTCTGCGCGGAAGGCAGCAGCACTTGCCCGTTATAGAACGTTTCTACATAGACGTGGCTATAGCCCCGGTTCACAATTCGGTCAAGCAGCGCTTCTAGCACGCCCGGCAGCGTATCGCAGGGATAGAGCCGCACCCACACGGCCTGCCGCTGCGGCCAATGTTGCTGGCGACAGGTCTGCATCATTTGAGCGTGCTGTTTCAAGACGTTGGTATATTGGCTAGCCGCTTGGTTGTTACCGTTGGCGGCCTGCTGGCGGAGCTGTTCTTTCTGGGTAATCGCGCTGGCGGGTAGGTGACAGTAAGCATTAGCAGACTGCGCCTGCGCGGGATGCACGAGAGCCGGATGAAGTAAGCTCGTCAGCCAGGTCATAATTAACGCTACAGCTAATAATCGCCATCGCCGCTTTCGCGAGCTGCTTAACCACCATTTTGACCATTGCTGTAATCGTGACCATTGCTGTAATCGTGCCTGACCGGAACTCCGCCACTTCAACCTGTTCATAAAAATTGGTTTTACCTGCGAAAAATTGACACAAAATCCAGTCTGTAAATCCCGGTGTGCTTCTGCGAAAGGTCGATGCTGTGAACCTTTAGCCAGCAGCTGTTAGGAAGATGCTCAAATCAGGATTCACGAGTGGATTCGGGATGACTAACCCTCAAAGACGTAATTTCCTGGTATGCAGTTGCCGGATCAGTGTATCGAGTTCGCTAAAATTTGCAAGCTTATATTGAAGTTTCGCAATCTAAATATTTTTTGCAAATCCTCAGTTCTCAGCGCTCAGCATCAACCTCATCTGTAGCGCTGGCTTGGATAGCGATAGCTATTTATAGCGGTTCTAGATTAAGAACGAAAGAGCAGAGTGCCTCATCCTGAGGCACTCTGCTCTTTCGTTTTCTCACTCTTAACTGGAATCCTATATAGTGCTCAGGACGTTGTTGTGGCGCGGCATTGCCGCACCACAACAACGTCCTGACTTAGCTGGCTACAGCTATAGAACTGGTAGCAGAAGCCTGATATTCAAAATCTGTCATAAAACTGTAGGTCAGGCATCCTGCCTGAAATGAGACAGTTAAACCTGACCTACGTCGTTATTTGCAATATTTTATTCACTTAGAAAAATTTCTAAGCTTCTGTGGCTAAACCCGCGATCGCAACTCGCAGTTTTTCGAGTGCCTGATCAATTTCTTCGGCACTGACGATTAGCGGCGGCACCAGGCGAACGACCTGCGGCCCAGCGGGGACGAGCAGCAGACCATTATCCATTGCCGCTTTGACGACATCAATTGACTTGAAAGCGATATCGGCTTTGAGTTCTAGACCGTTGATTAAGCCCCAGCCTCGTACCTCTGCAACTAACTGGGGATAAGCCTGTGCGATCGCAGTTAGGCCAGCCCGGAGCTGCTCACCGCGTGCCTGGACGTTGGCGAGAATATTTTCTTTTTCCAGCGTTTGGCAAACGGCTAGCGCGACACCGCAGGCGAAGGGGTTGCCGCCAAAAGTGCTGGCGTGATCGCCGGGTTCAAACACATCGCAAGACGACTTACACAGCATGGCACCGATGGGGATGCCGCCGCCCAGTCCCTTGGCCGAGGTGAAGATATCAGGTTCAATACCCAGGTTCTCATAGCCCCACAGCTTGCCGCTGCGGCCCATGCCCACCTGTACTTCGTCCAGAATCAGCAAAATGCCCTTCTCATCACAGAGTTCCCGCACCCGCTTGAAGTAGGCCATATCGCCAGGACGCACGCCGCCCTCGCCCTGGAGCGGTTCCAGCAGAATTGCCGCCACCTGACGCTGATCCTGATCCAATTCTGCGATCGCGGTTTCCAGCGCAGCCGCATCGTTATACGGCACGTAGTAAAATCCCGGCATCAGCGGATTGAAATTCTTCTGATATTTGGGCTGTCCAGTCGCCGTAATCGTTGCCAGGGTGCGTCCGTGGAAGCTGGCGTTGGCCGTGATGATCATCGGATTTTCAATGCCCAGCTTGGTGTGGGCATACTTCCGCGCTAGCTTAATCGCTCCTTCATTGGCTTCTGCCCCGGAGTTACAGAAAAAGGCCCGATCAGCACAGGAATGAGCGGTCAGCCAAGCGGCCAGCTCACCCTGTTGGGGAATGTAGTACAGATTGGAAACGTGGTGCAGAGTTTGAATCTGCTGATTCACCGCTTCCACCATCACGGGATGGGCATGACCCAATGTGCAGGTGGCGATTCCAGCCACGAAGTCTAAATACTCGTTTCCGTCCGAGTCCCAAACGCGACAGCCTTTTCCTCGTTCCAGCGCAATAGGAAATCGACCATAGGTGGTCATGACATGCGCATTAAAATCCTCAATCTGAAAGTCAGGGCTTGATGAGGTTTGACTAAACGCTTTCAGTGGATTTTGAACCAGACTCTTCAAACTCGCCATAGGGTAGTCTCTATAACTGGGTAACGACAGGATGGACGGATCTTGTATGCAGACAGATTAGCAAATGTAATCTCAATAACGCGGCTAGTCAGAATCGCGATTGGGATAGTGATAATCGGCAGTGATCTTCGTCGTGTGAGCCTAGACCATACGAAATACCATCATTGCCGCTTGAGAACTACCGTGATTTGAAGTCGTAGAAATGAGTCGGAATGACTCTTCCTAGATTCACAATGCTGAGCCCACTAGTATTCAGATTGCTAACCGTTCATGATCTTAAACGAGTTTTTCAATGGTTTCTATGGCTATTTTCAGACAAGCCCTGACATAAATTTGAATGGATGCTTTACAGTCATAGGGGATTGAAAACTTAGTAGTCCTCAAAAGGTAATGATTTTTGGGTGCTCTGAACACCGCTACCGAAAACTTTAATGCGGTAAGGTGTTCGGTTTGAAGCGTGGACTATCTCAAACAAGTTGTGAGACAGACCTTTTCACATTATTTTTAGAAACTTGAGGCAAACGGTTGTTGGGACGACATTTGATAACTATTTGATGATTAATGACTTGAGTCATCTGCGATCGCAGATTTTGAGCTAATTTTGAGCCAATTTTTAGACTCTGAGTATCTCAAATATCCCCAACCCCCTATTTCCTGATGGCTCCTCACTCTAGGTACTGTAATCGGCTTGGCTAGAAGATCTCAGACTGTTGTTGAAGAACGCTATCGTCGCATTCGCCGTGAACTTCTGGGCGGTGTCGTGGCGCTCATGTGCCTCGTCCTGATTGGCACACTCTGGTATCGCTTCGTAGAAGGGTGGTCCTGGCTGGAAGGAACCTACATGTCGGTGATCACCCTGGCCACGGTCGGTTTTTCTGAAGTTCGCCCCTTGGATGACAGTGGACGTGTCTTCACCATCCTGCTGATTTTGATGGGAATCGTGGTGATCACTTACATCGCCAACCGATTTACCGAAGCCCTCATTCAGGGTTCGTTTCAAGCCGGTTTTCGTTTACAGCAACGACAAAGACTTATGGATGCTCTCTCAAATCACTATATTTTATGCGGGTTTGGTCGCACAGGTCGCCAAATCGCGCTTGAGTTCAAGGCTGAGCGGATTTCGTTTGTCGTGATCGATTCCGATGAAGATTCAATTCTGGATGCTCAGCAGCTCAATTATTTCGCCGTCCAGGGCGATGCCACCCAAGATCAGATGTTGCACAAAGTCGGCATTGAGCGAGCCGCCTGTCTAGTCGCCGCCTTGCCCTCCGATGCCGAAAATCTCTATACCGTTCTGTCGGCCAAAACCCTTAACCCCCGTCTCCGCACTATTGCCCGCGCCAGCAGCGAAGAAGCTGTGCTCAAGCTCCAGCGGGGTGGCGCAGATGTCGTCGTCTCGCCCTACATTACAGGCGGCAAACGGATGGCCGCTGCCGCATTGCGGCCTCAAGTGGTCGATTTTGTTGATGGTATCCTGACCGGTTCCGATCGCACTTTTTACATGGAAGAATTTCTCATTTCACCCGACACCTGCCCCTGGGTCGGCCAAAGTCTGAAAGAAGCTCGCCTGCGGGCGCAGTCTGGTGCCTTGATCATTGCCATCCGCCGCGTCAATGGCTCCCTCACTGTTGGCCCGACTGCCGAAACCATCCTCGAAGCAGGCGACCTGATTATCGGCATGGGTACCGCCGAAGAACTCCGACGACTCAATCAGCTTCTCAGCCCAATTAACCCCAATCTGCCCCGTTCTCCAAGGCGAAATTAATGGCAATATGCGCTAAATGCTATTTCTCGCTCGCAAAGCCGTTACAGCCTCACTCTCCTACTCCCATCCCTACTAAAGCCCTCTACAGCCTCAATCCCCCTCATCCCCTAATCCAACTTCAACGCATTCACCGGCACCTCTTCCCAGGAGCTGACGGTGCGAATTCGGGCAATCCACCCTGCCGATCGTTGGGCTTCTGACAGGTTTTCTTGAAAAGATTCATGGCAAGCCTGGGCTTGGTTTGCGTCGCGGCAGGCAATGCAGGAATAGACTAAACCCGATGGATCAAGTTGTTCATTAACCCAAATGACTAAATCAGATTGGCTCATCATAACAATCTCGTCTTTATCGTTATCTATGCAGCGAACGCCTGCTATCTTAGCGCCAATACCCGTTAATATCGCGTAAAAATCCAGTTTTGACGACAAAGGGCACGCTAGCGTGCCCTTTGTCGCTGCTACTAATTGTCGCTGGTGTCGCTGGTGATAATGATGTTACCGAGTTTAGGACGCCGCTAGCTCTGGAGATTGCTGCGCCGAAGCCGATTGAATGGCCTGCTGGATATCGGTGACAATCTGAGTTTGGGTGGCGCGGCTTTCCTGCAATTGTGCGATCGCAGATTGGGTTTCCTCTAGCTTTTGCCGTAGACCGTCCAGCGTATTTTGAATCGGCTGCAGTGCTTCTTCGTAAAGGCGGATTTTGCCCTGTATCTCAGAAATATTAGCCTGCTGCACTTGCAGTTCCCGCTGCTGTTCTTCTAGAGACTGGCGCTGTTGCCCCTGTTCTGTGATCTGCTGATCCACAGCGGTTTGGGCAGCGGCTACGCTCTGTCGCAGACTGTCCAGTTCAGCTTCGAGCTGCTGCCGTTCTGAATCCTGCTGCTGGCGCAGCACGTCTAACTCGCTCAGAACAGGTGTGATATCAATCAGGCTAGCCGCATCAGCCCCTTCGGGCATAGGTAATCCCTGGCGTCGATTGAGAATGGATTGGTGCTGAATCAAGATCTCTTCCCGTTCTTGCAGGTTGCGTCGCTGCCCTACTAGGGTTTCATTCAGCATCTGATAGCGATCGCGCTCTTCGGTCAGCTCATTTTCCAAGCTCAGGCGGTCATAGTCATTGGCAGCCGCAATTTTTTGCTGTAGTTCCTCAATGGCCTGTAGTTCAAACGCTAACTCTTCTTCCTGGTCGTTGACAAAGCGAACAACCTTTTCCAAATCTTTCTCTAGATCCTGGACAACCGCTTGTAATTTATCAACCGGCATGTCTTCTAGAGCTTGAGTATCGACCTTGACGTTGCTGCGGCTTTGCCCTGCCAGTTGAGCTAGCTCTTGCAGACGATCTGCAACGGATATGCCAGTTTTGCAGCGTTCCGTAATCACCGCGAGCTGGGCTTCTTTAAGAGAAAGTGTGGTTTGCTGCGCCACCAAATTGGCCTTTGCTTCTACCAGGGCATCCACGGACTGCTGGAGCGCTTGCCAACCTTCTTGCAGAGACTGCGATCGCTGTTCGACTTCGGCCTGGAGTTGGCTAACGGAAGCTTGCTGCTGCTCCAAATTCTGCCAGTGCTGATTGAGGATCTCCTGTTGCTGACCGATCAAGCTAAATAGCGCTTCAAACTCAGCGGGCAGAACATCAGCGGCGTTCAGTAATCCGGACAGTTGTTCGAGGGAGGCTTGAATACGTTGGGCTTCGGCTGCATCCAACCCTTGGGCTGACTGCATTTCACCTTGGCGATCTTCCAGCTTCTGCATCTCGCCTCGTAGATGGGCCCAAGCGCCTTCTAGCTCCTGATTTTTACGCTCAATTTCTGCTCGGAGCGTTTCCACTTCTTCCCGTGAGGCCGCAATTTCCTGGCGCTGCTGCTCAAACTGTTCGATGTCTTGCTCCATCTCTTCAAGCTGGGCTTGTCGAGATTCCATTTCCATTTCGCGGCGGTTCAGCTCCTGACTTTGATATGTCAGTGATTGCTTCCACTGCTCAATTTCATCTTCTTGCCCCTTAAATCGCTCTTGCAGCTTGGAAAAGTTTTGCAGAATGCCAACCAGTTGGCGACCTGCATCTTGAATCCGCTGCACCTGCCGATTGCCGCCAATGTCTACCATGACCAGCGCGCCGGGATTGTAATTATTGGCATCATCTGAGCTGACAATCTCGTCGCCCGATACCGCACTCCAGTTTTGCTCCGATCGCTGGCAGGCGAGCAGCTTTAACTCTGCTTTCCCTCCACCAAGTAGTCCTGCTTTCTTCTGTACTTCCGCTAGATACAACACGTCGAACGCCCTCTTCCGTGTTTATGCCCGGTTATCAATTGCTGCAATCGGGTTGCAGCCACCCATGTTACTGCGATTCAGCGTGAATGGTAGATACCGTTCATACCGAATTGCCTGTGCTGACAACACTACACTTAACACGCCTATGCAGAACGCCCAGGCAGATTCGCTTGGTGCTTGTTCTGAGTAGTGCCCATCTAGATAGTGCCCATCTAGCCTACGACATCGATAGTCGTTTAGAAGATTGTCAGTCAGGTTATCGCCTGGATCGTTCCGCTTAACGTTTGCGATCGCAACGCAGACGGCTCCCAAATTTAATATTCCACAATTCTGGCTGGCACTCACAATGTTACCCCTAACTCTCTGGAAGTTGCCAATTTTGGGGATCGCAGATCTCTTATCTTGCAACTTACATATAGCCATCATGTAGACGTATATAGCCGTCGCCGTCGTGTTTAAGTGTGATGTAGAGCATTGGGGTTGAGACTGGTTGAGAGATTTACACAATCTAACGTTTAACGTTCAAACGTTCTAAACGTTTTCAAAGTGACCAACGGTCTAAACCAACGTGATTTTCGGCGTCTGCCTGAAGTTACAAGAAGATGAAACTAAAACGAAGGGATTGCACTAGGATGTTAGTGTAGAACATCGAAACTGTCTGAATTCGTCTGCATTCCACCTAATTTTTGGCGCGATCGCATATACGTTTCCAATTTGTTGGCCAAATTGGCTCAAAGTTGTTGGCTAAAGTTCGCCCCTCCAGATTGCTCTTTCGTACGCGTTTTACTTCATGCAAGGCAAACTGAGTGAAATTGACATTCGGAGTATCTTGCAGCTGATTGAATTGGGTCAGCGGACAGGAGAGCTATTTGTCGAAGCGTACAGCTCCCCGTCTGGTGCCGTGAGTAGCGATCGCATTCACGGCACCGTGGGGCAGTCCTGGTTCATGTTCTTTCTCAACGGCCAGATTGTCTATGCGGGAACGGGCAACGCCAATTTGTCGCGCTTGCGCGATCATCTACGTCGCTATCATCTGGAATCTGCATTGAAGGATACCGAGGCGGCCCATGCGATCGCAAGTTTCAATGCCCCGGAATATGGCTATCTGTGGCGACTGCTGGAAGACCACACGCTTACTGCAGCTCAGGGACGCTCGATTATTTACAGCATGGTTAGCGAAACGCTATTTGACCTGCTGGGTCTGCATCACGGCGCGTTTGTATTTGAGCTGAGTCCGGCGTTGTCTCCCCAGCTAACGACGCTGGAAATTGCGCCGCTGGTGGTCAAAATCATGAAGCAGGTCCAGCAATGGAAGCAGTTTCATCCCCATATTCAGTCGCCGGATCAGTGCCCCATCATTCAAGATGCAGCCATGCTACAGGCGGATTTGCCGCAGGGAGCCTTTGAATCTCTCGTGCGCTGGGCTGATGGTCGCACGACAATTCGGCAAATTGCTCGCTTCATCAATCGCGATATTGTCACCATCGGACGAGCGATTTTACCCTACGTCCAGCAGGGACTAGTGCATTTGACGTACCCTCATTCTGATCTTGCGATCGCAAGTAAACGAGCTTTTGATTTACAAGCTGGCGAGAAAGTGCCGCGCGTGGTCTGTATTGACGATGGGGCAACCGTCCGCAAAGCGGTTGAGCACATTCTGGATCAGCATGGGTACGAAGTGACAGCCATCAGCAATCCGCTTAAGGCGCTCAGCCTCGTCTTTCAGCTCAAGCCGGACTTAATCCTGTGTGATATCACCATGCCTGAGCTAGACGGGTATGAGCTGTGCGCCATGCTGCGGCGCTCGACGGCGTTTCGCCAAATCCCGATTGTGATGCTCACAGGCAAAGACGGTTTTATCGATCGGGTTCGGGCTCGCATGGTGGGAGCCAACGACTATCTCACCAAACCCTTTGGTGAGCATGAATTGCTGACCCTGGTTGAACGGTATGTTGGGCTTGGCGATCCGGATTCGCCTCAGCCAGAGCGACTGTTGGCCGAAGCCTTGGAAGATGAGCTCGAAATTGATTTATCTGAGCCTTCCTCCCTGCATTTGTGATCTTGCCAAAACGTACCCTTTTACAACGTTGAACCCAGACTCTCAAAAATCTGTCGTATTTGAACTCAAAACTCAGCTCATGAGTCATAAACACAATCCTTAAACAAAATCCTTAAGATTTTATGAAAGGTAGAGCGAACACCACCTGTTTTGCCTTTTATCAGTCATCAAGCGAGCTCAATATATAAATTCCTATAACGACTTGATCTAAAAATAGGAGCGAATCCGCAAAATCACGTTAAAACATTGACGAAACGCTGCAAGATCTTAAATTGTCCACAGTTGCAGTTAGCAGGTAGAGTTCATGAGCGTTGTCTTAGTCGTCGAAGACAGTGTGCCACAACAGAAAATGATTACCGATCTTTTGCAGCGTAGTGGGATGACAGTGGTTGTGGCTGCCGACGGGGTTGAGGCGATGGCCAGTATCCAGTCGCAGCGGCCCGATTTAGTTGTTTTAGATATTGTGCTGCCAAGGATGAACGGGTATGAAGTGTGCCGCAAATTGAAGTCCGATCCAGCCACTCAAAATGTGCCAGTGGTAATGTGCTCCTCGAAAGGGGAAGAATTTGATCGGTACTGGGGAATGAAACAGGGCGCAGATGCTTACATTGCGAAGCCGTTTCAACCCACTGAACTGATTGGCACAGTTAAACAATTGTTGCGAGGGTAGTAAGTTGAGGTCATGGTAGGTAATCCTGATTTTCTAACTGGTCGCGGTCAAGATCAAGCGCCCGAATTTCAGGAGCTTGAAACGCCGGAAGGTGAGTTACACTTACGGTTTTATATTGCATCAGGGGAAGAGTTCGCCTTACCGGCGACGGGTATCAAGGAAGTGATCGAATCTCCATTGGATCGAATTACGCCGATTCCGAATGTTTCTCCCTTGCTTTTGGGTACGCTCAACATACGGGGACAGGTGATCTGGGTCGCAGATCTGGGTCAGTTTTTGGGAGATCCGGTCATATTAAATACTGATCGCTCTGAAATTCCAGTAATTGCGGTTGAAGATCAGGAAGCTATGCTAGGGTTAGCTGTTCATCAGGTTGTTGGGACATACTGGCTAGATGTTGATGATATTCAGATGCCAATCAATGTTCCAGACAGCATGGCTCCTTTTTTAAGGGGAGAATGGATAACTGATCCAGAGCGCGATCGCAAGCTGCGGCTGTTGGATCAAGTGGCAATTCTTCGATCTGCACGCTGGGCGGCATAACCAGGTTTGAATGAACGAGGTTAAGTGCAAGTCAAGTGCGTAGATTGAGTAAGTAAATGTGAGTAAAGTTGAGATTGAAAGCGTTTCAGCCGTCCGTAAAATCCACACAATTTGGTTTAGATCCACTGAGCTCAAACCAACATGATTGACCCGATTTGATTGATTCTGATTTGTCCGATTTAGATTGATTTAGACAGACTCGTTGGGATACTTGCACTGGCAGGAGAAGGCAAATGGCACCAGGGACGGATTACGCCCAAGCATATCAAAAGGCGATGACCGCCTACATGCAGGGAAGTTATGAAGAGGCGGCCTCTCTGATTGATGATTTGGCAGCATCGCATTCGGATAAGCCGGATGTAATGCTGCTGCGAGGCCACATTTATTGCTATGGCCTTCAACAGCCAGAGATTGCACGGGAACAGTATCAAGCTGTACTGTCGCTAACGTCTGATCCGCAATATGTCGAATATGCGAATCAGGGGTTAGCCCAAGCTGATCAAGTTGGTGATATCGGCAATGGTTCTGCCAGTGGATCTGATGATGATTTTGGTGCGGATGACTTTGGAACCGATGACTTTGGGGCCGATGATTTTGGTAACGGTTCTGAAGAGTTCTTCAATAATGACCTAGAGGCTTATGGGCCGGATGCGTTTGCCCAGCACGACGATTCGGATTTTGCGATCGCAGATGATGCCGCTGACACGCCTGATTTCGGCAGCGGCGAAGACTTCAACGACGTGAACTTTTCCGATTTCGAGCTAGATGATGGAACCGGAGCCGCCAGCGATCAGGCGATCTCTGATTTTGCTGATGCTGAATCCGGCAACGGCATTGAGGATCTGGCCTTTAATCCGTTTGACGAAGACGATTTTGCCACCGCTGATGAACCTGCTCCCGTTGCCGACGATCCGTTCCACTTGGAAGGGCTTGATGAAGAGCTAGTTGCCGATGATTTTGGTGGTTCGGCTGATGCAGCCAACCCCTTTGCTGCCGATGATTACGGTTCAGATGCGTTCGCGATGGGAGAGGGTGACCTTGCTGCACCCGCCGCCGATAATCCATTTGTCGAGGATGATTTTACTGACTTCGAAACGGGTGAAGTGGGTGGTAGCTTTACCAGCGATGACTTTGCGGGTGGTGATTTCGGCAATGGTGATTTTGCCAGTGGTGATTTTACAGATGATTTTGCGACTGCACCCGATGCCGGCTTTGCTGATTCAGGTGCAGGGCTAGAGGACGTGCCTGAAGGCTTTGCGGCCTATGACGACTTTGACGATGCATTTGGACAGCCGTCCTCGCCAGATAGTGCTCCATCCGATTTTGAGTCGCTGCCAGACCAGCCTGACGCTTTTGCCCCATCGGCCAATGATATCTCTGACTCGGGGGAACAAACATTCTTCATGGGCACCAGTCTAGAAGAAGATGAAGCCGCCGGAACGGATGAGCTGTCTAACGACTTTGCGGCGGATGACTTTGGTGCAGGTGAATTTGATGACTTTGCTGCCAGTGAATTTGATGATTTTGCAGCTAGCGATTTTGCTGCTGATGAAAGCAGTAATCACTCAGCCTCCGCACCGTCAGCGGTTGACAACCATTTCAACGAAGATATGACCTTCGTCTCATCCTCTCCCGTGGATGACATGAGTGACTTTAATGGTCATGGCCTCGGCGATGTGGATGAATCAGACTTCGCTTTTGTCTCGGAAGAAAGCGATTTTGCCTCAGTTGAACTGGATCACAGCGGCCCAGAGCAGAGTAATGCGGACTATCTAGATGAGTTTGATGATTTTGATGATTTAGGCAGTTTGCCTGAATTTGACTTGTCTGATAGCTCGGCTGGCTTCACCAGTCCCTCCGTTAGTGCCGGGGGCGGCATGCCAGGCGCAATGGATCGTTCCATGAGCGATGCTGAATTCGATTTAACGGATGCGGGTGATCAATCTGTCATTCGCGAAGACGAAATCTTCAGCATTGCGGGTGCTACAGATTCACTGCCTACGTTTACCCAAGCGGACGAAAACGAAACGCCGAGCGTCAGCACAGAGCAGGGTATGCTGGCTCCGTTTGAAAATGCTTCCCTGGATATGAAGCGCTGGATTATGGCTGGGACAACTGGTATCGCAGCCATGATTGCTGTGGCAGCCGTTAGTTTTGGTGCAACACGGCTCGTTCCTAGCAGTTATGACCAAGAGGAGATTGGCTACGTTCAGCGGGCAGGTTTGGTTATGGCTCTTGCGGGAGGAGCAGTTGGTTTCGGCACCACCTTTGCCCTCAGCCACTTGGCTAACAAGCAAATTCGCCGTTCAGTCAACGACTTGCAGTCTCAATTTAAGTCTGTCTCAAGTGGACATCTAAATGCCCACGCGACGGTTTATTCCGAAGATGAATTTGGTCAATTAGCGACGGGATTCAATCAGATGTCGCGGGTGATTCTAACTACCACCAGCGAAGCTCAGCGCAAAGCGCAAGAGCAAGAGCAAGCCAAAGAGGATCTCCAGCGCCAGGTGATTCGTTTACTGGATGACGTAGAAGGTGCGGCGCGAGGTGACTTGACGGTGCAGGCGGAGGTGACGGCAGACGTGCTAGGTGCGGTCGCTGATTCCTTCAACCTGACCATTCAGAACCTGCGCGAAATCGTTGAACAGGTGAAAGTAGCGGCCCGCCAAGTGGCCAAGGGTTCAACCGAAAACGAAATGTTTGCCCGCAGTTTGTCTTCAGACGCACTACGTCAGGCTGAGGAGCTAGCCGTTACGCTCAATTCGGTGCAGGTGATGACGGACTCGATTCAGCGGGTGGCCGAGAGCGCCCGCGAAGCTGAGGAAGTGGCGCGTTCCGCATCGACCACGGCGTTGAAGGGTGGTGAAGCGGTAGAACGGACGGTAGCGGGTATTCTGGAAATCCGGGAAACGGTGGCGGAAACGACTCGCAAGGTGAAGCGTCTCGCCGAATCGTCCCAGGAGATTTCCAAGATTGTGGCCTTGATTTCGCAGATTGCTTCTCGAACCAACTTGCTGGCATTGAACGCCAGTATTGAAGCCGCCCGAGCGGGTGAAGCCGGTCGTGGATTTGCGATCGTAGCGGATGAAGTTCGACAACTGGCAGACCGAGCGGCCAAAGCATCGAAGGAAATTGAACAGATCGTTTTACAGATTCAAAGTGAAACAGGTTCAGTTATGACCGCGATGGAGGAAGGTACGCAGCAGGTTATCGAGGGTACCCGCCTAGCCGAACAAGCCAAGCGATCGCTGGAAGACATTATTCAGGTATCGAACCGGATTGACGTACTGGTGCGTTCCATCACTGCCGACACGGTTGAACAGACCGAAACGTCACGAGCAGTCGCTCAGGTTATGCAGTCAGTTGAATTAACCGCTCAGGAAACCTCCCAAGAAGCGCAGCGGGTGTCGGGTTCTCTGCAAAATCTAGTAGGCGTTGCACGTGACCTGTTGACCTCGGTAGAACGATTCCGCGTTGAAAAATCAGAGTAAGCGTTCTGGTTGTCTAGAATCCAAACATTGAGGGCGCAGAGTTTGCACCGCAAACCCTGCGCCCTCAATGTTTCGGTATTAATTCAACATTCATCATTCATCGTTCTGTAACAAAGCGGGGAAGAAATGATTCGCATTTTACTTTCCCGATTAAACTTGTGCATTGAGATGCTAAAAACTTGCAAAATTGCCTTTACTTTGAGTAGAGCCATTATCTATTCGTAACAATAATTTGCAATTTGTATTAAATTCTCTAGACTTTGTAGACCAAAGACGAAAGAATTGGGCTGAAAACGGGAAAGACTATAAACAGTAGGCAGGCGTAGTTAAACAGCAGCGGGATTAGCTAGAGTAGAGCCATCTTTTGGTTTTGAATTTGGAAGCTGACAGTTTACAATTTGGCTCTTGAATTGCCTGCCCCTAGAGCCTTTGAATAGCCTTCAACCACTGAACCAGCTAATGCCATTGAGCACCGAGAGGAATACTGACGATGCAGTCGGAACAACAGCAGCGAATCCTGGGTTATTTCATTGAAGAAGCGAAGGATCATCTCAATACCATTGAGCAAGGATTACTGAATCTGCAAAGCGCGATCGCAGATCCAGAAATGGTCAATGAAATGTTCCGGGCCGCCCACTCGATCAAAGGCGGCGCAGCTATGCTGGGCGTGACGGCCATTCAGCATACATCCCACCGCTTAGAAGACTATTTCAAGCTGCTGAAAGAATGTCCCAACATCACCATTGATCAAACCCTAGAGTCGCTGCTGCTCAATGTGTTTGATATTTTGCAGGAACTGCTAGAAGAACTACAGGGGCCATTTGGTCTGACCGACGACAAAGCAGAAGAGGCAACCGCATCGTTAGAGCCAACTCTGGTTGAGCTGAATTCTCATATCAATGCCTTGGTTGAGCAGGCGGGCGGTCTGCCTCCTGATGCGGATCTACCCGAATTTGCTCCCGCACCTACGCCTAGAGCGCAATCCAAGCCAGCATCGTCACCTCAGGTCGAAGAAAGCGCCCTCTTGCTGGTGTTCAAGAGCGATGTCCCTGGCTATTTGCGAGACATGCTCCAGATCTTTAAGCAGGAGGATAATGCTGGAACGCGATCGCAACTTCAGTCCATCTGTAACACCCTAATTCAGGCCGGGGAGCAGTTTGACTTAATTGACTGGTGTAATCTGGCGCGAGCAGCGCGTGGGGCGGTTACAAACAGCGACAATACCTATCGCAGTCTCGCACCAGTCATCATCAGAGATTTGAAGCAGGGGCAAGAGCATGTTTTAGTGGGTCGCTTTCAAGACATTTGCATTAGCGATGCTCTCCAGACTATGGTGCCGCTGGCGGCAACGAGTGAATCCGTTGATGACCTGCTGCGGGATCTGGATAAGGATGAGGCAGATGCAGGTTTGGCTAGCCTATTCGATACAGGGGCAGGAATTGAAGAGGACTTAGACTTCTCCGATTTAGACATGCTGTCCGAGGCGGAATCGGAGGCCGAAGCCGATTTAAGCTGGTTAGAAGCTGGTGCGGAATCAGCCGATGATTTGGATCTGGGTTCTGCGGCAGATGATGACGGGCTAGGTCTGGACTTTGCATCAGAATCTGGCGCAAGCGATGCGACTGGAGACCTGAACTTCGACCAGATTGATCAAATTAGCGGCATGGATGATGTCGATGGTTGGTTTGATGACGATAAGAATGGACCAGAAGTTGGCACTGCTGAGCTCAATAGCTTAGCCGATTTATTTGAAGGAGAATCAATTGAATTCGGTGACGCTTGGCAAGGTTCGGCCACAGATATGGCTGACGTTGATCAGGAAGACTCGACCGACATCGATATTTCTGAAGATTTTTCTGATTTATTAACCCAAGATAGTGTAAGTGCCAGTGATTTTGAGGTTGATGACGACTTATCGGGCTTCTTGAATCAAGACATCTTTGCCGATCAACCTGTGACAGATGAGGATAATGAAATCAGCGATGTCGATCTAGGTCTGTCGTTTGCGGATGATGGCTCAGATGCATCAGATGCTGATGATGACTTGGATCTGGATGATCTAGCGTCTACAGATGAAGCTGATTTTGATTTGGGCGATGAAGCTGACGATGATATGTCAGGGCTCTTCGGCTCAGATGCCGCAACTGAACCTGACGACGACATGTCAGCGCTCTTTGGTGCAGAAGAAGCCTCTGATTTAGAACTGGATTTAGCCGCAGACGACGCTGATCTGTTCTCGGATGATTTGACCAATAGTGGCTCAGACGATGAGATGTCTGAGTTGTTTGACGTTGATGCAGCCGAGGATACAGAGTCGGAAGCCCCCGCCGATCTAGAGTTACTGGCTGGCGATGAAGATTTAGCCGATCTAGGTCTTGATGAATTAGATGACTTAAGTGGTCTCGATTTTGACGAAGAGGGTTTAGGCGAAGCTGAGGCCGCTGATTCACTGACTGATTCGCTAACTTTTGAGGAATCTGAATTATCTGATGACTCAACTGATGGACTCGATGGACTCAATCTAGGCAGCGATGATTTTGACTTGTCTGGTCTAGATGAAACGGCAGACGAGACCGAAGCCTCCTTTGACTTTGAGTTGTCTGAGGACGGCTCAGCCACTGACGATTTCTCGGATAATCTGAATTTTGCTGACCTAGCAGATGATTCGGCGGCGGATGATGTGTCTGATATAGGCCTCCCCGATTCGCTTGATTTGGCTGATGACATGACGGATTTGTTGGCTGATGGTGAGACAGATTCAGAAGTTAACCTGCTGTCAGAAGCAGCCGTAGCAGACAGCATTAGTGATGATAACCTAGCGCTAGATAGCGATCTGGAAGCTGACTTGTGGTCAGATGCCAAAGCTGAGGATGAGCTATCTGCTGAGCAAACCGAACAAGCAGTTGAAGCTGCAGCACAGAAATTTGCGATCGCAGATCCCTGGTCAGAGTTTGAGGATTTGGGTTCTGATACCACAACATCCAGCACCTCTGAAGCAACCAATGCAGATGATCCGGATGCCTTCTTCGATGCCTACGAAGAGATCGATACGGCTGCGGCTGCAGCGATGACGCTAGAAACGCTGGCGGACACAGATGCCGATACGAATGCGGATGCCGCGATCGAGGAGCTTGGCCTGGAGGAATTAGAGGTTGAGGATAATGCTGCATCTTTGGATCTAGCTGATGATGATCTAAGCGATTTAGGTGATTTAGCCGATTTAGACGATCTAGAAACTAACGATTCGGGCGCTGACGATTTGAGACTTGAGGAGTTAGGTGGCGACAACCTAGCCATTGAGGATTTAGGCGTTGAAGATCTAGGGCTTGAGGATCTTAGTAATGAAGAGTCAGAGAGTTTGGATGATTCACTATTCGGTGCCGATGACAGCGAGCCTGCACTAGATGATGCGTCTGTGCTGACTGATTTGCCATTTGAGGCAACCGATGATCAGGCTGCGGACTTGGAAGAATTCAGTTTCGATCCTGATGAGTCAATGGATGCTGGCGCTAATTTTGACCTGTCTTCGTTAGCTGAAGATACCGAAGATGAAGCAGGTGATGCATCCTTCGATCTCGGCTTGGATTTAGACGACAGTGACGAAACAGGAAGTTCTACGGATCTGGATCTCGATTTTGGTGATGAGGATCTCGGTGAAGGTCTGGATGATGCGCTGTTTGGCGAAGATATAGCTGAAGATGCGGCTGATTTTGACCTGAGCGAGGCGTCCGCAAATGATGATAGTGAATTCGATCTTGACCTAGGCGCAGACGACTTAACGAGCGATTTGGACGAAAGCAATCTTGGCTTAGAGGACAATCTCGATGAAGGTAGCCTGGACGAAGCGGATCTTGGTCTAGATTTCGATGCTGAAGATGGTTTGGATTTAGGTTTAGAAGAAGCTGCATCAGTAACTGGTGACCTCGATCTAGATTTTGACAATGAGTCAGGTGCTACGGATGAATCCGAAGCCATAACCGACGATCTTGATTTAGATTTTGGCGATGCATTGGCAGATGACTCGGCGGCAGATCTAGATCTAGGCGACATGGACGTAGAAGATACTGATATAGATGCCGAGGCGACGCTGACTTTAGACCTAGGTGCAGCGCCGGATGAGGGAGTTGCCGATACGGAAGATAGTCTTGACCTCGATTTTGGAACAGAAGAGGACGTGGATGCTGCCGATTTGTTTGGCGACGAGTCCTTAGATGAATCAGGTGAAGATTTGTCTCTTGATTTTGCCGCCGATGAATCAGATGAATCGCCTGATATCGAGGGATTAGCATCCGACGATTTAGAGGAACTAGGGCTAGATGATCTGGGATTGGAGGCCACCAGTGACTTGGATGACCTAGGACTGGATGGTTCTGAGACGGATGATCTGGAGCTTGACTTTGATGCTGGCGATCAGGCCAGTGATGACTTCGATTTTGCGCTAGAAGGTGCAACTGATCTGGGTTTTGAAGCCACCGATGATGCAGATGAGCTGAACTTTGCCGATGACTTTGATCTAGCAGCAGATACTGCTGGTGTTGCTGAGGCTGAGCAGAGTGATGATGACTTCGCGCTTGATTTCAGTGATGACAGCGCAGAGGATAGTGAATTAGATCTCGATGGGCTGGATTTGGCGGCTGAATCCGCAGATTTAGATTTGGGGCTGGCGCACGAATCATCAGACTCTACAGATGAACTTGATCTAGGCTTTGGTGAAACCGATGCTGAAGACGGTTTAGCACTCGATAGCGATCTTGATTTAGATTTCGGTGATGAGATTACTGAAGATAGCGCAGCAGACGATTTAGATCTCGGCTTTGAGGCGGAAGCGGATGATGAGATGGCAATGGATGGGCTGGATCTGGATGGTTTAGCCGATGAGTCTGATGATTCAGCCGCTGCTGACTTTGACTTAGATTTGGGCGGAGATGAGTCTGATGACCTATCTGCCCTAGACGATTCGTTTGATGCCGACTTTGGTGGTCTTGATGACCAGGCTGAGGATGATCTTGGCTTGGGGCTGATGGATGATTTAGAGGAAGAATCACTGTCCGACGATCTCGATTTAGATTTGTCCAGTGAAGCTGAGGTTGAGTCAGAAGCCTCAGCCGAGTCAGATAGCGACCTGTCTGAGCTAGAAGGTCTGGCTCTAGCCGATACAGGGGCTGTTGACAATGACATGGCGGATCTGGACGACCTGCTGGATGAAACTGAAGATGCGATCGCAGCTCAACCTCCCGATGATGAATTTGCTGACCTCGAAAATCTGCTAGATGACGAGGAACTCGAAACGGCATCAGCGGACTCTGGGATGGCAGCCGCTGGCGATAGTTTCGCCGATCTCGAAGCACTGCTAGACGACGATACCGACGGATCCTCCGGTGATATTGCTGCAGATGATGGTGATGAGTTCGAAGATCTGGAAAAGCTACTTGAAGATGCCGATAACACTCTAGGCGGCTCGCCAACGGTCAAAGGGATTCGCTCTCGTACATCCAGCACAACGGGGCGGCGAATGTCGGGCCGTCGCTCCAACTCGATTAGTGAGCAGAGTATGCGGGTGTCGGTTAAGCACCTGGACAACTTGAATAATCTGGTGGGAGAACTAGTTGTCAACCGGAATACGCTGGAGCAAGACGAGGAGCGCCTGCGGCAATTCCTTGACAACCTGCTGTACCAAGTACAGCAGCTCAGCGATGTGGGTCAGCGGATGCGGGATCTGTATGAGCGATCGCTGTTGGAAAATTCACTACTGTCTGGACGGCAGTCCGGCAACGGATCAGCCTTTAAGCTCCCGCAAGACCAGTCTGAACACGCAACTGGAGCCAGCTTCGACGCGCTGGAGATGGATCGCTTTACGGGCTTCCATACGTTGTCGCAGGAGATGATTGAACTCATCGTGCGGGTGCGAGAGGCATCATCTGACATTGAGTTCATCGTCGAAGAAACGGATCAGGTGACCCGCAACTTCCGGCAGGTGACGACGCAACTGCAAGAAGGGCTAATGCGATCGCGCATGGTTCCCTTCGCGCAAATTGCCGATCGGTTACCACGAGCGGTGCGTGACATCTCGATTAAATGCGGCAAGCAAGCGGAGCTGATTGTTGAGGGACGCGACACTCTGATCGACAAGATGATCCTGGAGCAGCTCTATGACCCCATGACCCACTTAGTCAACAACGCCATCACCCACGGGATTGAAACGCCTGATGAGCGACGTGCTGTTGGGAAGTCGGAAAAAGGTCGTATTCTGGTTCGCACCTTCCATCAAGGCAACCAAACGGTCATCATCGTCTCTGATGATGGCGGTGGTATTGATCCTGCGTTTGTGAAAGAGAAAGCGATTAAAAAAGGTCTAATCTCGGCTCAGGAAGCCCAGGGCATGACCGATTTGGACGTTTACGACCTGCTGTTCCACGCTGGATTTAGTACCCGTGACCAGGCAGATGACTTTGCTGGTCGGGGTGTGGGTATGGATGTCGTTCGTACTCGCTTAGCGGAAATGCGTGGTGTGATCAATGTCGAGTCGAATATTGGCAAAGGCACCAGCTTTACAATCCGTCTCCCGCTCACCCTGAGTATTTCCAAGGCGCTCTCCTGCGTCAGCAACCGGGCACGGATTGCCTTCCCGATGGACGGGGTAGAAGATATGCTCGACGTGCCCAAGGAGCGGATTCAAACCGATGATCAGGGGCGGACTTGCATTCTATGGCGCGACACGCTGCTGCCCTTCCAGCCGCTGGCCGACCTATTGAAATATAATCGCGTGCTAGGCCGAGGTAGTGTCTATGGCGGTAGTGGCGATGAAGAAGTGATCTCGATTATCGTGTTGCGTAGTGCCGGTACCCATATCGCACTGCAAGTTGATCAGGTGCTGGGTGAGCAGGAGATTGTAATCAAACAGCTTGAAGGCCCAGTACCCAAACCGTTGGGTGTAGCTGGAGCGACGGTACTTGGGGATGGTCGGATTATGCCGATCGCCGACGTACTAGAGTTAATCGACTTGTCAATGGGACGGATTCGTCGTGATGCGGGCAGCTCGATATGGGAGCAAATGGCGCAGCCGCCTGTGGAAGAGGAAGAAACCCATGCTGAGCCAACTGTACTGATTGTGGACGATTCCATCACAGTACGCGAACTCTTGTCCATGAGCTTTAACAAAGTTGGCTACCGGGTTGAGCAGGCGCGTGATGGCCAAGAAGCGTGGGAAAAACTACGTTCCGGTCTACCCTGTGATTTGGTCTTCTGCGACATTGAGATGCCGCGTATGGACGGTTTAGAGCTGCTCTCACGCATGCAGAAAGATCCAGCCTTACAAAAACTGCCGATCGCAATGCTGACATCACGGGGGGCGGATCGACATCGGCAGATGGCGGTTGACCTCGGTGCCAGTGGCTACTTCACAAAGCCTTACTTAGAAGAAGCACTTTTGGATGCAGCCAAGCGGATGCTAAAGGGTGAGGTTCTTGTCGGTCGCAAAGAAGCTGCCGATAGCTAAAAAAGCTAAGGAGGCGTTGACAAAGCGTCCCCGATCCAAGTCAAGCATGGAGGGGGCCGTGTTTAGCACGGCCCCCTCCATGCTTAGTGAGATTAAGTCCGTGCATGAGAACCCGATTTATTTTTGTGAAAGCTTGGCCTAGCCAAGCTTTCACAAAAATAAGTCATCAGGTTTTAAGCGGACTTCGTATGACTTACGAAAAAAGCAGTCCTGTGGGACTTGTACTTATTCGTAGATCCAGCTTGTCAAACTGGGTTCCCAGTTCATCAGTTCTTCTTCCTTGAACCAAAGGGCAATTTCGGTTTGTCCGGTTTCAATCGCGTCTGAACCGTGGATAATATTGCGGCCAACGCTAACACCGTAGTCACCGCGAATGGTGCCTGGTTCGGCAGTTAAGGGATTGGTTGCACCGATTAACTTACGAGCACCAGCAACGACGCCTTCGCCTTCCCACACCATTGCGACAACAGGGCCAGAGGTGATGAATTCGATTAGACCCGAGAAGAAGGGGCGTTCTTTATGTACAGCGTAATGTTCTTCAGCTAGCTCACGGCTAACATTGAGGGCTTTGAGGCCGACAAGAGTAAAGCCTTTAGCTTCAAATCGGCTAATGATGTTGCCTACGAGTCCGCGCTGAACTCCGTCGGGCTTGATCATGATAAACGTACGTTCCACAGACACTCGCTCCTAATGCGCATTAAGTAAACCTTTTCTATGCTCAGCAAAAGAGGGTGCTTTGTAAAGAGATTTCTGCAAGTTGTAGCGTAGATATCAGGTCAAGCCTGGGTTGATCCGGTAAGGTAAACCCATACCGGAAAGGCGTTTCATATCTCCGGTCCCGGCCTGTGCCGGGTTCCTTATTTTGAGTCTGCATTTATGAGTCTGTAATGATACAGCGGTCAGTTGCGATCGCACCATCAGAAACATCACGGTGCTTAAGTTTGGGAAACGTTTGCTGGCTTTGCTCTCTGAGTAATTCAATAAAGGCAAAGACGGCTGGTGGGTGGAGCGTTTTCGCGGAAATTGCAATGCCAATGACGCGTTCCAAGGGAGACGGTAACCGATAGGTTTTAATTTCATTGGGTAGTGGTTCAGCAGCAAGACGGGGCATGATTGAAATCCCTAATCCTCGCTGCACCATACGAACAATCGTCGAATCTTCGCGGACAGGATAGGTAATCGAGAGCCGATGTCCCCGCTGGCGACAGTGATCCATCAGCATACGGTGGCTACTATCCAGTTCGGGGTACAGAATTAGATCAAACTGCTCAATCTGTTCCCAGGTTAATTCAGGTGTTGTGATGTCAGCATTGGGCGGCAGCAACACGAGATATTCATCCCGCAGCAGTTCCCACGATTCTAAATCTGGCGGAGTGGGTAAATGAGTGAAGCCAGCATCAATCCGACCATCGCGTAGTGCTTGTTCAACCTCGCTGTACTCTTCGTACTCTAGAATGTCCAGCTTGATACCGGGTAACCGTTGCTGAAGCAGCGCAATCACCTCTGGCAATAGATAAGTCGCGACACTGCGAAAAGAGCCGACCCGCACCTGACCTCGCTCCAGTCCTTTAGCTAGATTGGCTGTTTTGCCGATTTCTTGAAGCATGTCTAGGATCTGGCGCGACTGTTGAATAATCTGTTCCCCGACGGGGGTTGGTCGAGCACCATGTCGGCCTCGGTTTAGCAGCACAACCCCGAGTTCGTCTTCTAAACTTGCGATCGCATGACTGACGGCTGACTGCGAAATTCCCAGCTTCAAAGCAGCCTCGCTAAAATTCTGATCATTAGCCACTGCCACCAGTGCCCGCAGTTGAGATAACTTGACTCCATCTAGCGAAGAATCTGTCATGGTTGGGAAAATGGGTTAGGAGAATTGAACGTTGTGGAGTACGCCGGACGGTTTGGTAAAGTAGCAAAGCCGTGTGACTTGTAACCACCCTAAAACCAGCTGAACTCTAATCAGCGAACGTTAATCATCGCGGCTGTTGCAATAGACTAATCATTCATCAGGATAATGAGTGTGCAGGGATTTCTCAATCTCAATAAACCCCTTGGCTGGACATCCCATGACTGTGTCGCCAAGCTGCGGCGTATACTTCACATCAGAAAAATAGGTCATGCTGGCACGCTCGATCCAGCAGCCACGGGCGTTTTGCCGATTGCCATTGGCAGAGCAACGCGTCTACTGCAGTATCTGCCATCAAACAAGGCTTACTGGGCGACAGTACGATTCGGTCTGACGACGGCTACCGATGATTTAGAGGGCGATATTCTGACTCAGCAATCAGCTGATCATTTGAAGCTAGAGCAGATTAAATCTGTTTTGCCACAATTTTTAGGCACGATTGAGCAAATTCCACCGCGCTACAGCGCCATTCAGGTTGACGGTAAGCGCCTTTACGACCTAGCGCGGGCGGGCAAGGATGTAGATGTGCCACGTCGTACGGTCACAGTTTACGACATTCAAATTAGGAACTGGCGTCCAGGCTCTCAACCCGAACTGGAGTTAGAGATTGCCTGCGGTGCGGGAACTTATATTCGTGCGATCGCACGTGATCTGGGTGAAATACTGGGTACAGGCGCGACTCTCGCTACGCTGGATCGCAGGCTTAGTAGCGGATTCAAGCTGGATGATAGTCTTTCCCTCGAACAACTAGCTGCGCAGCTCGAAGCCAATACCTGGTTGCCCATTGCTGCTGATGAAGGTGTTAAGCATTTGCCAAGTGTTACCTTGTCATCTGCGAGCTCACAACGCTGGTGCCAAGGACAAAAAATATATGTTGCAGATTTAGATCTAAGTTCAGACGAAATCTACCGAATTTATAGTGACGCAAATCAATTTTTGGGTGTAAGTGAAACGCAGCTCATCGATCAAAAACTACATCTCCGGCCCAAAGTGGTACTGGGATAGCGCCAGATGGTGCCAGTGCAGCATAAGCTGAGCAAGTAAAAAGGCTGAATCTACATCAGTGTAGATTCAGCCTTTTTGTTATAGATTTAGCGTTATAGATTTAGCCAAAGGCTAAATCGTTCAGATCCAGATGAACTATTCGGCACCCTGGGGCAGTAGCTCACGCGGTTTTTCGCTAGGAATAACCTTTACTTGGCCGTTCTCATCAACATCCACTACCGCCACATCGCCATCCTTAATCCGGCCTGACAGAATCTCTTCTGCGAGGCTGTCCTCAAGCAGGCGCATAATGGCGCGACGTAGGGGACGAGCACCGTAGCTGGGGTTGTAGCCCTCTTCTACCAAGCGCTCTTTGAACTTATCAGTCACCTCCAGCTTGATGCCCTGCTCATCTAGGCGACCAAAGACTTCCTTCAGCAGGATATCGCCAATTTCCTTGACTTCATCCTTGGTGAGCTGACGGAAGACGATGATTTCGTCCAGACGGTTGAGGAACTCAGGTCGGAAGTACTGTTTCAGCTCTTCGTTCACCAGCGAGCGGATGCGGTTATACTGCGACTCGGCTTTGTCCTCTTCGAAGTCGAAGCCAAGACCGCCGCCACCCTTCTCGATGACCTTAGAACCAATATTGGAGGTCATGATCAGCAGCGTGTTCTTGAAGTCAACGGTGCGGCCCTTGGCATCGGTCAGGCGACCATCTTCCAAGATTTGCAGCAGCATATTGAAGACGTCGGGGTGTGCCTTCTCGATCTCGTCAAAGAGCACAACTGTGTAAGGCCGACGACGTACTGCTTCCGTAAGCTGACCCCCTTCGTTGTAGCCAACGTAGCCCGGAGGCGAGCCGATTAGTTTAGAAACTGTGTGGCGCTCCATAAATTCCGACATGTCGAGTCGGATCATGGCTTCTTCCGAACCGAAGAAGTAGGACGCCAGTGCCTTGGCAAGCTCAGTCTTACCAACACCCGTGGGGCCAGAGAAGACGAAGCTAGCAATCGGACGGTTGGGGTTCTTGAGACCGACTCTGGCCCGCCGAATGGCGCGGGAAATCGCCTTCACTGCCTCATCCTGGCCGATAATTCGCTGGTGCAGCGTATCTTCCATGTGCAGTAGCTTTTCGGACTCGGACTCGGTGAGTTTGTTCACCGGAACGCCCGTCCAAGAAGCGACGATTTGCGCGATGTCTTCCTCGTCTACAACGGGAGAATCATCGCCTTCACCAGAAGATTCGGTCTTTTTGCTCTGTGCGATCGCGCGGATTTCAGCCTTGATTTCCATTTCGCGATCGCGCAATTCACCTGCCCGATCAAAGTCCTGAGAGCGAACCGCATTATCCTTGTCTTTAAGGACTTGACGCAGTTCCTTATCCAGTTCTTTCGCTGCAGGCGGCAACTGAGAGTTGATCAAGCGAACTCGAGAACCCGCTTCATCAATCAGGTCAATCGCCTTGTCCGGCAAATAGCGGTCAGAGATATAGCGGTCGGACAGCTTAGCGGCGGCCTCTAGCGCATCATCGGAGATCTTTAGCTTGTGATGCTGTTCATAGCGCTCACGCAAGCCATGCAGAATCTCAATGGTTTCCGGTACGGTTGGTTCACCCACCATAACGGGCTGGAAACGGCGCTCTAGAGCCGCATCCCGCTCGATGTGCTTGCGATACTCATCTAGCGTGGTCGCACCGATGCACTGGAGTTCGCCCCGTGCTAGGGCTGGCTTCAGTATATTGGCTGCGTCAATTGCGCCTTCCGCTGCACCTGCACCGATCAGGGTATGCACCTCGTCGATCACCAGAATGACGTTCGCGGCTGAGCGAATTTCATCCATGATCTTCTTCAAACGCTCTTCGAATTCACCTCGATATTTGGTGCCTGCAACCAGCAAGCCAATATCGAGCGTGACGACGCGCTTGTCTTCCAAGATGTCGGGGACATCATTATTGGCGATGCGCTGGGCTAGGCCTTCTGCGATCGCAGTTTTACCCACACCGGGTTCACCAATCAGAACCGGATTGTTCTTAGTACGGCGACCGAGGATCTGGATGACCCGCTCAATTTCTTTTTGGCGACCCACAACGGGATCGAGCTTGCCATCCGCTGCCATCTGAGTCAGATTGGCACCAAACTCATCCAGCGTCGGCGTTTTGGTACGTCCTTGGCTGCTTCCCGTCGAAACCTCGGCGGTTTCGCCCAGCATGCGAATCACTTGGGTTCGCACCTTGGACAAATCAACGCCCAGATTTTCCAGGACACGAGCTGCGACGCCTTCTCCTTCGCGGATCAGGCCCAGAAGCAGATGCTCTGTACCAATATAGTTGTGGCCGAGCTGGCGAGCCTCCTCTAGGGAAAGCTCTAGGACTCGCTTGGCTCGCGGCGTAAATGGGATTTCTACCGCGACGAAACCAGAGCCTCGACCAATGATTTTTTCGACTTCAATCCGAGCGTCTTTGAGATTGACGCCCATGGATTTCAGTACCTTGGCGGCGACGCCGGTTCCTTCTCCAATTAGACCCAATAGAATTTGCTCTGTGCCCACGAAGTTGTGCCCTAAGCGACGGGCCTCTTCCTGAGCCAGCATTATGACCTTAATGGCTTTTTCTGTGAAGCGTTCAAACATGGCGTATTTCCATCACCTGCTGCGTGCCGGTACGCTGATTTTAGCACAGGCAAACCGGATAGCTGTGATGTTGGAAACAGCCCGAAAAAGAATATTGATCCCTGGGTAGATAGTTCAGATCTAAATCCGTTACACAAATCAGCCCAAAGGTAGATTCCAGTTTTATGAGCTAGCTTCAAGAACGGGTCGGCAAAGTATGTGAAGAGAAGAAGCTGCCTCGTTTATTCGCATATTTCACGTACTTACGCTGCGAGATAAACGAATATCCGCGACTGAGCACAAATACGCCGTCAACGATAATCGATCTATTTGCTGAAAATGTCAAGCTGATACCACAAGATTTATGCTTCTAGAGCCAATGACAGATTCGGGTCTGGTATCAACAGCCAGCCTGCGGCCTGCAATTTAGTTTGAATCACGTGCCACCAATGCTGAAGACGGTGATCGAAGTCAGAGCGGTGTATACCGTTGAGCCAAAGAATTAAAGCATCTTCACCATCGGGATAGTAATGCTTCCGACAGCCCGCGCGACGAAAGCCAAACTGCTCATAAAGTGCGATCGCACTTTGATTAGATACCCGTACCTCTAGCGTAGCCCGTTCTAAGCCTCGCTGTTGAGCAGACGTCAATAAAACGTAGAGCAAAAGCTGGCCTAATCCCTGGCGACGATAGGTGGGATCAACACCCAGTAAGGTGATGTGGGCTTCTTCTAAAATTGACCAGAGGCAGCCTAAACCAATGAACTGAGCCGTGAATTGCGATGAAATATCGGCAGCATGGGGTGCAACTATTGAGCATTCGGATGAGCCAGCAGTCCCCATACCATTACTTAAGCTGAGGCTACTCTCACGAACTACGCTGCTCAGCACAATCAAATCACTGTTGGGGCTATCGACCTCGCGACCGTATCCGTCGATCGTCCAGATTCCACCTAAACAACGCTGATCAAGGGCCACTAAATCGGTTAAATCTGTATGAGCAACGGTTTTGACATGCAGGATACGCTGAGCGGTAGAAGTTTCAAGCTGAGAAGGGGAATCAAGATCCACAGCGTCACCTTTGACGGCATTTTCAGTGATATGGCTGACGGGATTCTTGGCATCTGCTGACGCTGCGTCTATTGACATTGAACTCGGTACTCACGTGACATCCTTTTCTCTTAAAATAGACTCTTCAGCCTGTTCTCCTTAACTTATTTCAATCGCAATGGTTTCGACTCCTATCACTCCCATCAACTCTGGTCTGCAATATCTTCCTGAACCATCGGATCCATCAAACACTGAGCAATCGCCCAATCAACAGATTGCCCCGTTGACCGCTCGCGCCAATCAGCAGGATCACCTCGAAATCGGTGGTTGCGATGTGCCTCAACTGGTGGAGCAGTTTGGTTCACCGCTCTATATCTTAGATGAAGAGACGCTCCGGACAACCTGTCGGCAATACAAAGCAGCGTTTGCCGATTTTTATCCGGGTGAGACGTTGGTTTTGTACGCATCCAAGGCTTGGAACTGTCTAGCGGTATGTGCGATCGCAGATCAAGAAGGGCTTGGTATTGATGTGGTTTCTGGCGGAGAACTCTACACCGCTCTGGAAGCAGGCGTTGACCCCAGCCGCATCTACTTTCACGGCAACAATAAATCCCGCGATGAGCTGTATGAAGGGATTAGTTCAGGCTGCACGATTGTCGTAGACAACGCAGTTGAGCTAAACACGCTGATCCATCTGGCCCAGAATGAAGCGTCTGAGTTTGCGCCCGTGCGGATCATGCTGCGTCTGACGCCGGGAATTGAATGTCACACCCATGAATACATCCGCACCGGGCATTTGGACAGTAAATTCGGCTTTGATCCCGACCAGCTTGAGGATATTTTTCGGCAGATTAGCGAGCAGTCTGTCTTGAACTGTGTTGGCTTACATGCCCACATTGGCTCTCAGATTTTTGAACTCCAGCCCCATCAAGATTTAGCCGGAGTCCTAGTGCGTTGGATGAAGCAGGCCCGCAGCATGGGCTTACCGATTACCGAACTGGATGTTGGTGGCGGCTTGGGCATTTGCTATACCGAATCGGACGATCCACCGAGTATTCGACAGTGGGTACAGGTAATTTGTGAGCAGATTCAAGCCACTTGCGAAGCTGAAGGCGTTGAACTGCCCCGTTTAATGTGTGAGCCGGGACGGTCACTGATCGGGACAGCCTGCGTGACGGCTTACACGGTTGGTTCTCACAAAACGGTGCCCGGTATCCGCAACTATGTTGCGGTTGATGGCGGCATGTCAGACAATCCGCGTCCGATTACTTACCAATCGGTTTATCGGATTGCGCTGGCGAATCGGCTGTCGGCAGAACAAACTGAAACCGTGACGGTGGCTGGCAAACACTGTGAATCGGGTGACATCGTGATTCAGGAAGCAAGCCTGCCCCCGACTCAGCCCGGTGATACGCTCGTGGTATTTGCGACTGGCGCTTATAACTACAGCATGGCCTCTAACTACAACCGTGTGCCCCGTCCGGCTGCGGTTTTAGTGAATCAAGGAGAAGCCAGCGTTATCCTGCAACGGGAAACCTATTTAGACTTGATTCGGCAGGATCAACTGCCTGAACGGTTGAGAGGCTAAAACGGTTTGATTCAAGCTGGCTTGGCATCGGGATTGGATGCGATCGCAGTCTCAGTCCTAAGCTCCATATAGTTACAAAAGCTTAGGGCTTCCAATTGTGTTTTTTGCTCTAGATCCGCCAAAGCTTAGCCAGCTTAGCCTGGCTTTTTTGATTTTGCTGAAAGAGACTCCTTGATGGAAGCCTAAACTGGAGAAAGGTTAGACTGCAATCAGGCTCACCTGTAGGGATCGTCTCTCGTTATCGCAATATAGTTTCTGAGTTGGCTAAAGCAACACAAATTAATTTATATCTTGCATCATCCAAAATCTGAGGCCGTTATTTTGTTGCCGTGCAGTGGCAAGATTAACCCTCTGGGTTTTCATGCAAGATGTTAAGTAAACTTAGGAGTTTCGATAGAGTAAAGGCTGTCTCCCCGCTGGGCAACTGTGGCAAAACGGATCTAGTCATAGACTTAGCAAGGTTGGGCGAATAGTTAAAGCTGTGAATTCGTATCGGTAAATACGTACGATTAGTCTGGATCGGTTCAATGGGAAATCTTTGGAAGCAATGGCTGGAAAAGTTGACAATCACTCAGTCTGTGCTGCTTCCACTGGTTGATGTTGTACTGGTGCTGGCGCTGACTTACTTGGTGCTGGTGGTTATTGGCGATCGCAGAACGCTGTGGTTGGTTCGGGGACTAATTGTATTGATGCTGGCCGCTGCATTGAGTCGAGCAGTGGGTTTAACGTTACTCAGCTTTGTTCTAGACAAACTCGTCATTGGCTCTGCTGTGGCGATGGCGTTTATTTTGCAGGCTGAGTTTCGCCGCTTACTGGAGCAGATTGGCCGAGGCGAAATCATGCAGCTATTCCGCCCCGCGCAGGAACAGATCCCTAAGCCGGAAAATGTGATTGATGAAATTGTGGATGCGGTCAAGGAACTGTCTCAAAATCGTACGGGAGCCTTGCTCATTCTCGAAACCGATCGCCCCATTGATGAACGAGACTTTTCTGTGCCAGGCGTACGTATCAATGCCGAGGTTTCCAAAGAAATTCTGCAAACGATCTTTCAAACCAGTACGCTGCTGCATGATGGCGCGGTGTTCATTCGGGGATCGCGGCTCGTTTCGGCAGGCGTGATTTTGCCGATTTCGGAGCGGACAGCTTCGCGCCAGTTAGGAACCCGCCATCGTGCCGCAATGGGAATCACGGAGCGGGTAGAAAACTGTATTTGCGTTGTGGTATCTGAAGAAACAGGATCCATTTCTCTGGCGGAGCGAGGATTGCTCAATCGGCCTCTGACCAGCAGTAAACTGAGGGAACTGCTGAGGGCTAAATTCTCTCAGTCGGTTGAACGGGATGCGGTTTCTCCCCAACTGCTCAGTCTGGGGCGTCGGTTTATTGGGGGAGCGCAGGCGTTCGTTGCACGGATTTTTCGTCGTTCATTCTCGGCTTCGCGGGAGAAAAAATGACTGCTCAGTCACCTTTGTATCAGGCTTTGCCCCAAGATCTCGATCAGGAGCGTCTACCGAAACATATTGCAGTCATCATGGATGGCAATGGTCGCTGGGCTAAGCAGCGGGGACTCCCGCGGATTATGGGGCACCGCAAAGGAGTTGACACCCTCAAAGATCTCTTACGGTGCAGCCGAGATTGGGGCATCCAAGCGTTAACCGCCTACGCCTTTTCGACCGAAAATTGGGGCCGTCCGCTGGAAGAAGTAGATTTCTTAATGACGCTGTTTGAGCGAGTCCTGCGGCGGGAGTTAGAGGAAATGATGCAGGAGAATGTGCGGATTCGGTTTGCGGGCAATCTGTCGGCGTTACCCAATTCGCTCCAGTCCGAAATTGATCGAGCCATGACCAAAACGGCTCATAATCAGGGCATCCAGTTTACGGTGGCAACTAACTATGGTGGTCGCCAGGAAATTATTAATGCCTGTCGTGCGATCGCAACTCAAGTGCAGCAAGGCAAGCTTTCACCAGACGAAATTGACGAGCAAACCTTTGAACAGCATCTGTATACGGTTGGTTTAAGCGATCCTGATTTGCTTATTCGTACCAGTGGCGAACTGCGATTGAGTAACTTTCTGCTGTGGCAAATGGCCTATGCCGAAATTTACGTCACGGAAACTTTGTGGCCTGATTTTGACCGCGCCGAGTTTCATCAAGCACTGTCGAACTATCAACAGCGTCACCGCCGATTTGGCAAAGTTTAGGTGGTCTTGCCAAGCATAGGGGGGGCGCTGCGTCGCAGCGCCCCCCCTATGCTGTTAGAGAGCAATTATGGGCCTGAAAAAATCGCTTCATCTAGATCTTGGCGACTGAGGGAATACTTGAAACCGCGCTGAATTTCGCCTCCTGCCCCATCCTGAGTGCGACGATAGCGAACAAGCAGTGAATCAGTATCTAAAATCAAGTCTGCGTGCCAATCTGGGTGCTCCACGCTCCAGCAGTGCAAATTATCTTGGTCTTGCTCACAGCCTTTGGAGGTTAACCAGGCTTCAATTTCGGGCAGCGGATGATTGTAAAGGGGTGTATCCGGTGAAGGAAGGGTCATGCTCATAGAAATTGGATTGCGTTGATGATGAAAAGGGCGGCCTTAGCTTCAGATGAGCCTTACCTTAACTATAAAGACTTATCATCTATCCCCGGTACTTGTATATCCGGAACAGTAACAGTTTTAGCAGATGATTTGGATTCCATCGTTGTTGCTGATCGCTGAGAATCGAGAGATTGCGGACTCAAAGGACGAGAAGGTGAAACCGAAACTGTACCCTGCTTGTGAGCAGATTCCCGCGTATCTTCCTGCTGATTCGAGAATGGTGGTACGGCGGCTGATGGCGCTTGAAGGTGAGGAATCGTGGTTTCCGGTGTCTGAGAAGGAGTAGATGGCTGTTCTAGAGGTGAACTAGAGGGTTGAATAGGCGGAGCTTCTGGTGTGGTAGCGGGAAACTCAGATTGAGGATCTGACAATGAACTGCTGGGCTGAGAAACCGCTGCATCTTGCTTATGAGCAGACCTGAGGAAATCAAGCGGCACCTGGGCCGGATGAGATTGGAAGGCCGACTCTCCCTGCGTTAGCCCAATCGTGACCACAAGAATCAGACAGGCGACGAAGGTGATCCCGAGTAAAAATAGGGCAAACATCTCGCCTGCCGATAGCGGTCGATCCGTGGGATCAAGATAATCTTTTGTTGAGCGAAACGGCTGGATGCGATCGCGATTCACGGGTCGATTCAAATCCGATCTCACTTGAATCACCGGAATGCGGGAATAGCCAATTTTTTGGTCGTATTGCAATCGCCGCTCTGGACTGCTGAGGGTGGCATAGGCTTCGTTTAACAGGTGAAACTTTGCCTTCGCTAGCTCTGGCGGTAGTTGGGTCGTGTCCGGATGGTAGAGCTTACTGCGATCGCGATAGGCTCGCCGAATGTCTTGAACAGAGGCAGAAGGAGCTAATCCTAACAGGTCGTAATAAGTATCTGTGGGTGCTTTTGAGGTCGCCATACACGAATACAATCCTGTTCCGTTGTCCTCCTGGTCATTCGATCTGCCTTCAGCCGCGATCCAGTGCAGTCGGCTACCTTATCGGAAATCCGCTCATAAGAACCGCTTGTATTTTTTGTGAAAGCCAGACTGCGCGTGGATTTTCACAAAAATAATTCGGATGCTTTATAGCGGATTCGGCATTAATTCAGACAGGTCTCCAGGTATTTTAACCAGAATAGGCAGGATGGGGAATACTACTGTTTTGAGGACTCCAAGACTCCCTCTTATTCCACCACCTGCATCCATCGATCTGCCTCGCAGTTTTCCACGGATCGAGTCAAGCGAATTTGAGCCAGAATAAACACCACTGGCAGAATCCGGCCATAGTTGATTGAAATTGTTCGCCAACCTAAATCAGCAAAGAAATAAGCCCATAGTGCAGGGCCCAGAAAAGCCATGATGCTGCGGACTGCGCTGTAGCGAGCCGTTTGTACCACCATGCCGCGAGCGGCCATTTGAGCCGCAACCCGGCTTTGAACTTGTGCCGCCACGACTGTGCCACCCCGCACCAGCGTTTGCTTTGCCGCCTGGTAAGTGGCTGCTTGCACGGCGAACTGACGGGCAATTTGCTTCAGTAACCAGGGGCGTAACACCGACGAAACCGCCAGAGCACTACTGCCTTTGAGCAGCAACCGTAAGGGATCGCGGCGCAGGGCCGGAGGAAGATGAGGCGTAAGCTGAGCCGTATTGAGTGACGCTTTGACATTATTCGCTAAAGCCGTTTTCTCCTGGTTGGGGAGCCGATTCCAGGTGCGCAGAAGTAAATGCAGAAAAACCTCGGACTCTAAGTCGAGCGTACTCCAATCCGGTGTGTAGGTAATTTTCAAAAAGCGACAAAGCTGGATGAGGGCTTGGCGATAGCTAACGGTTTGCGCTTGACCCTTCAGGACGGTCATACCGTCTGCGGCGAGAAACCGAAAGCGATCTTCTAGAGAGGTAATCCAGTCATCGTAGTGCTGACTCTGGATATCAATCGGTTCGGGACTGTATAGATAGTCCAGCGGATTCAATCGACGACGAAACATCAAATCCGTTAAAACGGCTAGCTCATCTTCAGTCGCGAGTTCTAATCCCGCCCTTAGCTCATCCACGGGTGTCATACCTCCACGGAGCAGTTGAATTTAATCATGGTTGCTGAGTAATCGTCGCTAAGCGAGATTGGCCAGCAGTCTACAAATTTGCGTCAGTTCGCGTCTATTAGTCGAGTGATTGCGTCGGCTACTTCGACATATCAAACATACCAGTAACGTACCAGCACTGATACATTTTAGGACTCAGGATATCTGATGGTCGGAGTAAAATGCCTAGCAGTTTTTAGGATAAACAGCGTTTAAGTCAGAGAAATGTAGCTTAAGTCAGACGCAGTTCTAAAACTTTGCAGTAGGGTAAGGTGGACGCTCTGAGCTTGTTTCGATTTTGATTTTGCACCTAGCGAAACGTGGGTTGAAGAGAAGAAGATTATGTGCCCACCGTGTCTCAAAAGTTTCGGGTGTAAGATGTGAGTCGAGAAACAAGACGCAGCAAGATTTTATCAAACTTATATTGACTTGTATTGAAGGGACAGCGATGCAACCAGTTGTTTGGCCAGGTTCAACTCACCCCCTCGGTGCAACGTGGGACGGAGAAGGGACAAATTTTTCGCTTTTTTCAGAAAATGCGACCAAAGTCGAGCTATGTCTATTTGATGAGTCAGGACATGAGACCCGGATTGAACTGGTAGAAGAAGATAACTATATTTGGCACGGCTATGTTCCAGGCATCCAGCCGGGACAGCGCTATGGCTATCGGGTACATGGCCTCTACAATCCGCTGGCAGGCCATCGCTTCAACCCCAATAAGCTGTTAATTGATCCCTACGCGAAAGCGATCGCAGGTGATCTCAAATTTGGCCAAGAACTGTTTGGCTATGACACTGAGGCGGAGCTACCGCATTCACCCCCGGAAGATGAGCAGGACGACGACTATATTGAACCGTCGCTGGATCTATTCGTGGATGAATCAGACAGCGCCCACTTGATCCCCAAGTGCGTTGTCGTGGATGACTCGTTTGATTGGGGCGGCGATCGCATTTTGGATACGCCTTGGCATGAGACGGTGATCTACGAAACCCATGTTAAAGGGTTTACGATGCTGCATCCGGACATTCCAGAGCATCTGCGGGGCACCTATGCAGGACTAGCCCATCCGGCTGCGATCGCACATTTGAAATCGCTGGGGATCACGGCGATTGAGCTGCTGCCCGTCCACCATTTCAATGCTTGTCCTGGCCACCTAGTCGAGCATGGACTACGCAACTACTGGGGCTACGACTCGATTAACTTCATGGCTCCCTACTCCGGCTACAGCGCCAGCGGCATTATGGGCGAACAGGTGCGAGAGTTTAAGGAAATGGTCAAAGCCATGCACGCAGCTGGCATTGAGGTGATTCTAGACGTGGTGTACAACCACACGGGCGAAGGCAATCACCTTGGCCCCACGGTCAGCTTCCGGGGCATCGACAATGCCGCTTATTACCGACTGGTTGAGGACAATCCGCGCTACTACATGGACTTTACGGGCTGCGGCAACTCGCTGAACGTGCGCCATCCCCAGATTCTGAAGCTGATTATGGACAGCTTGCGCTATTGGGTGCTGGAAATGCACGTCGATGGCTTCCGATTTGACTTGGCTTCGGCGCTGGCGCGCGAACTATATGAAGTAGACAGCCTGGCAGCGTTCTTTGACATCATTCACCAAGATCCAGTTCTCAGCGTGATCAAGCTAATTGCTGAACCTTGGGACGTGGGCGAGGGCGGCTATCAGGTCGGCAAATTTCCGCTGCTGTGGTCGGAATGGAACGGCAAATATCGCGATACGGTTCGAGATCTGTGGCGTAGCGAACACAGCGGCATGGCCGAATTTGCCTATCGGTTTACGGGCAGTTCTGACCTGTATGAAATTAACGGTCGGCGACCCCACGCCAGCATTAACTTCATTACCGCTCACGATGGCTTTACGCTCAACGATTTGGTCAGCTACAACGAGAAGCACAATGAGGCCAACGGTGAAGAGAATCGAGATGGCGAAAGCTACAACCGCTCCTGGAACTGTGGCGAAGAGGGCTTAACCGATGATCCCGTCGTCTTACAGCTGCGGGCGCGGCAGCAGCGTAACTTTCTGGCGACGATGATGCTGTCTCAGGGGGTGCCAATGCTGCTGGGTGGTGATGAGATAGGCCGCTCTCAAAACGGCAACAACAATACTTACTGTCAGGACAATGAGCTGTCTTGGTTCAATTGGGATCTTCGCGAGAAAAACGCTGATCTGCTGGAATTTACTCGTCAGCTGATCCAGTTTCGGATGCAGCATCCGATCTTTCGGCGACGGCACTGGTTCCAGGGTCGAGAAATTCACGGCTCTGGTGTGATTGATATTGGCTGGTTCAATCCTGACGGCACGACGATGAGCGAAGAGCAGTGGCATGACGGCTCGGCCAAGTCGATCAGCATTTTCCTAAACGGCGAAGAGATTGCCGCACCGGGCTATCGAGGTGAGCGGGTGATTGATGATAATTTTCTGCTCTTTTTCAATGCCTACTATGAGGCGTTGAAGTACACTATTCCGGATAATCTGCAAGATCGGCAGTGGGGTTTAGTGCTCGATACGAAAAAGCTGCGTTTTCTAGACGAAACCGTGATCTTCACAGGCGACAAACCGATTCGAGTCGTGGCGCGATCGCTAATGGTCTTACGCCAAATTGGATAACTCTATAAAAAAGGACTGCTATTGCTGCGTCGCGGCAATAGCAGTCCTTTTTGAATGAAGATAGAAGTGGCGAAAGCTAAAACTTATGCTTCCTCTTCTTCAACCTGGCGAACGCCGACGACGCTGGTGTTGAAGTTGTAGTCAAATCCTTCTAGCTCAATTTGAGTGCCAATTTTGACCTTGTTATTACCAAAAACAATGCCGTCACCCGTCACCTGAGCATTGCTTTGCAGTGTGATCAGCATATCAACCGTATAGTTCAACTCAGGCCGGGGATCAGGTGCCGTGCTGACTGACCCATCCGGCTGCGGGACGGCAACGCTGCGCGGTAGGGATTTCACCTCTGCGATCGCAACTTCACCGTAGGGCTGATTGCGGATAATAATATTGGTTGTCTCCGCTGTTTGCAGTTCCTCCAGCAGAGCCGCCGGATCGCTCACCGTCAAGCCCCGCACCATCACGTCAACCTGAACGGGCTTAGTGGTCACGCCAACCTGAGCCACTGTGCCGGATGCGCCTGGATAAAAGAAGATCCCGAAGATCGCCAGTAAAATAATCAGGGCAGCACCGATGTCTAAGATGCTGACCTTACCAAACAGGCGTCCTTTCGAATCAATGATTGCCATAGTTATATGCCGTTGCCTCATCGCAAATTATGGGCAAGCTGAGTTTAGTGCTCATTGCTCCAAGCTAATCTATCGCATTTTGCCCAGACCGCGATCGCAATTTGCCGGACGGACTTCCCATCTGGTTTTCCCATTGGATTGATTTGCACACCTGAAAATTTTTGCAACATTTTGTGCGACATTCCCGTCATAACTGTTTAGTGACACGGTTGCCTCCTGCGGACCTGCTGTTCATTTCCTCACAACACACCATGCTGAAATTCATGTCTTCTTTCTCTATGCATCAACTGCGCCGCCGCTGGCTATATGGGCTTATGGCTGCTGTTATGGCAGTGGGCATTAGCGTTGCCACTCCTCGGCCTTCTCACGCTCTATCCATTTTTGATTTGATTTTTCGGGGCATTCAGATTATTCAAATTGAAAATATGTCGGACTCACAGGAAGTTCGTCTGGGCAAGCAGATCAATGATCAAATGGTGGGCCGGAGTTTTCGTCTCTATCGCGATCGCGAGTTGAATGAGTACGTTGATGCTATTGGTCAACGGATGGCCGCTGCCAGCAGTCGTCCCGGTATTCCCTACACGTTCCAAATTGTGGAAGATCCCAATATCAACGCGTTTGCCACAATGGGCGGCTACGTTTATGTCACGACAGGACTGATGGAAGCAGCCGATAATGAAGCTCAACTCGCCAGCGTCGTCGGTCACGAAGTGGGCCACGTGGCTTCGCGTCACGCACTGGAACAAATGCGCGAAACCATGATCGCCCAAGGCATTGCCAGCGCGGCTGGTCTAGACAGTAACGTGGCAGTGGCCATTGGAGTTGACCTGGCGCTGCGCCGACCCGCCAGCCGAGGCGACGAGTTTGAAGCCGATGAGCGAGGACTAGCCAACCTGATTGATGCGGGATATGCGCCCTCTGCCATGCCAGCATTCATGGAGAAACTGGTCGGACAGCCCTCTCCGCCCACCTTCTTGAGCACTCACCCTGCCGCTAGCGATCGAGTTGAACGCCTACAGGCATTAATCGATCCTGCGATCGCAGATGTCGGTGATGGTCTAGACACCGTTGCCTATGACAACCGCATTCAGCGCTTGCGCTAACGGAGTTATTCATTTCATGCAAGAGACGGCAAGGGCTGACCCTTGCCGTCTTCTTTTATGGAATCCTTTTAATCGCCTTGAGGGCATTCATCCCAGAGTGCGGTGGTTTGGCGCAGGCTTTTGAAATTGCCATCGCCCAAAATCAGGTGATCCAGCAGCGGAATGTCCAAAAACTGTGCGCCCCGCAGCAGTTGGCGCGTCAACTGTAAGTCTTCATGACTGGGTTCCACATTGCCAGAGGGGTGATTGTGGGCCACGATTACCCGCGTTGCCCCCTGACGCAAAACGGAACGAAAAATCTCGCGGGGATGCGCCAAGGTTTCAGTGGCCGTGCCGATTGTCAGCACCTGAGTTCCCAATAAGCGATGCTTGATATCCAGCAGCAAAATGGCAAACCGCTCCTCCGATTGCCACATCAAATCGTGGCTCAACGCAGCGGCTGCGATCGCAGGATCATCGACGACAGTTCGTTCAGCTGGCTTTGTTTGTAGCACCCGTTTTCCCAGTTCGATCGCAGCCAAAATCGTTGCGGCTTTGGCGGGGCCAATTCCCGGTATATCCATGAGTTCCTGGGGAGAAACGCCACGCAGTACCGCCAGTGGATCGCGCTGGTGCTGGCCCAGTTCCTGCAAAATGTATTGCCCCAGTCCAATAGCCGACAGCTTGCCCGCACCTTGTCCCGTGCCCAAGAGAATTGCGATCAGTTCCGCTGTGGCCAGGGACTTCGCCCCATGCGTTAACAATCGTTCGCGGGGACGCTCCGTGGTGGGAATGTCCGCGACTCTCAGACAGTAGGTCATGCGATGCATCCTTAGATTGAGATAGCTAGCGCTCCTGGAATGGAAAGACGACTAGCGTAATAGGTGGTAGAGATTGGTCAAGATCAACCAAAATCCCGTATCCTTATTAATCCCAGTTGTTGCGATCGCAGCGCAGTTGAGTCCGTATTAATTTGTCGCTAAACCTGCCAATAAACCTATGGCCGACCTCCAGCCGCTTGCTAATCCTGAACAGCTTACTGCTGAGTCCGTACGCCGTTTTCTCAATCAGTTTGTCTGTTTTCAAACCCTGCCGCCGCTCCCTGAACCGATTGTCGAGCAGGTTCAGCGATCGCTGCAATTTTTAGTAAATGAATCCGACTTTCAAACTTTTGGCGTCTGTGCCGATTCAGCCCAAGCCAGCGAAGCCGCACTGCACAGCTATCTAACGGGCTTAGGCTATGCCGATTTGCTCAAAACTGGCATTGAAATTCAAGCCCCAGCAGATCTCAATCCCACACAGACCCCAGTTTTCATGAAGTACAATCTTCGCAACGGCAAGTGCTACCAAGAACCTTACGTTGGCACCGCACGCGGCGTCTTAGTAACCTGTCATGGCTCTGAGCAAGACGACATCAACGGCACCTACGGCCATTTTCCATTGAACTTATTTCAGTAAGCACCCTTAGGTATATTGCTTATTGAGGCGGACAATGCAGTGCAGTGATCGACCGAATAACCACATGGCCCACCAAGGATAAAGTGCGACCTTGTTTGTCCAGTAGGATATCTCTAAATTTAAATTCCGGAAGGCTTCATACCAGCGTTTCTTAGGCCAATAATTGCACGGGAGCGCAACTCCATGACGAGCATTGCCGACTGTATCCATAAACCAGAGTGTTGGGCCAGCTAGCAGCCCATTCTTGGTGTGGTCTTTGATCAGCACACAGTCCTTTGCAACCCGAGCCGCTTCACCGAGAAGAACAGTCGGATCGGTTGTGTGGTGGAGAACATCGATGAACATCACGACATCGAAGGAGTTGTCTGCGTATGGCAAATTTTGCCCATCAAAGTGAGTGACTGGAATATGTGTTTTTCCCCGCACAAGCACGTCGATGCCTTCAATTGAGATGTCAGGCCGCTCAAGCTGAATCAGGCTGCTAACAAGTCCATCTCCACACCCAACGTCTAATACGCGAGCACCGGGCGGGATCAGCTCAACCATCGCTTTGGACAGAACTCGAACCCGCCGCCCGTGGACATATCCCTCGTGAACGTAGTCAATAGCCTTCATCCCACACCACTCCAGGATTCAACAAAACAGCTGAATAATGCAAGGCTATTCTACACTAAAGCCCTGTGCCTGGTTTTGAGAAGCAGCGTTTCTCTGGCAGGTATTCAACGCAGTAGAATACGGCGTATATGTAGCGACTTATCATCAAACTCCTTTACCTTTACAGCCTTTACAACTCTCTACAACCCTCTACAACCCTCTACAGTCTTACTATGAACCCATCCTCCCAAGCACCTGACTGGCTCGAAATTGGTCACGTTGTCGCCGCCCAAGGACTCAAAGGCGAAGTCCGTATCTATCCTGATTCTGATTTCCCTGAACGGTTTGAGCAGCCAGGAACGCGCTGGTTATTGCGGCCCAATACAACGCAGCCAGAGCCGATCGAACTTGAACGCGGACGTGCGATCGCAGGTAAGGGCATTTACGTCGTCAAGCTGCAAGGTGTCGATGATCGCGCTCAGGCGGAGGCGCTACGGGGGGCAAAACTGTTCGTGCCAGCCAATGATCGGCCCTTTTTGGCAGAAAACGAGTTTCACGTTAGCGATTTGATTGGGCTAGAGGTGATTGATCAGATGACCCAAACCTCGATTGGTACCGTGGTGGCGATGATTTCTGCGGGCAATGATTTGCTGGAAGTGAAGCGACATGCAGCCCAGCCAGAGACAGACAGTTTAGATTCTCCGGTCGATCAGGCAGAGACAGCGGAAGTATCATCTGAATCTGCACCCTCAGCCCCCAGCTCGACGCGAGATTTCACCCGTCGCAAAGGCCGAGCTGCAAAGGCTCGTCAGCAGAAGGCTAAAACTGCATCCACAGAGGTGACAGTGCTCATTCCGTTTGTTAAAGAAATCGTGCCGATTGTGGATCTAGAAAACGGCCAGATCCAGATCAATCCTCCGGCTGGACTACTAGATATTTGATTCTGCATCTCTAGAGTCCTACAAAAGTCCTATAAGGTTGCCGCTTCTGCGATCGCAGCCGCTTCTGCTTCGGATTTGACCAGTGAACCCAGCTTGATGACCAGAACCGAACAAGATGCATGGTGCATGACGTAGTTGCTGACGCTGCCGAGCAGCAGTTCGGTGAGACCAGAGCGACCCCGGTTGCCCAAGATAATCAAATCTGCGCCCCACTGTTGGGCAGCTTGACAAATCGCTTTGGCTGGAACGCCGACCACCTGGCGAAATTCCGTATTGACGCCCGCTTGATTTGCGATCGCAGCCAAACGACGCAGCCGATCGAGGCTTTCGGTTTCGTAGCGCTCCCATTCTTGTCGCCACTGTTCGAGGTTAATTTCCGTCCCTGGTGCCCAATACATCGCTTCCACTCCGGCGGGAAGGGGAAACGGGCTACCGTCTTCTTCGCCCGATAGACCGTGCACCAGCATTAACTCAGCCTGAGTGGCTTGAGCCATGGCCAGCGCTTGTTCAAAAATGCGATCGCCAACCGCACTGTTATCGAGCGCGGCCAAAATTTTCTTATACATGATGATGGCCTCCGCTTATCAATGAGCCTGATGGTGTTCTGCATAATGTGCCTGCAATTTAGGCACCAACCAACAGGCAAACAAGACCAGAGCCAATGCTCCTAACTTTGTAGCAAGATACAAAACGTCATGGCTCGTCAAAATGATGGACAGCATGGGCTTATCCTCCTGTGACGTTACCGCTACTTCTATTGTCTCGTAAAGATCGAGGGTCGGTGAACATACGCAATGAAGTGTCACGGCGGATGGAAATTTTGGATTGGCGATTTTGAATGGGGAATTGGGGATCAGTGGCGTTTTAAGATACGGAACGTGAAAGCATGGATAGAGTTAAGCCAATGTATTAAATGGCGAGGCCAGAGTTTAATCTATAAACAATTCCTAAGAGACTGATTAAAAAAATGAGAGGGAAAATCGCTGTAATTCCCTTGGAATGAGCCGCAAGAGACGTTAGACTCTTTTAAAAGAGATAGACTAAACTCAATCTACCCTATCTAGGTATTGACTTATTTCTATCCATCTGCGATCGCAGATGGCGTTCTAATCCATCCCGAGAAACTACCGAATTTGTTGTGAAGCGTTGACATTGTTTATCCTACTATCATCACAACAAACGTTCAGAAATTTCAGTTGGATAGAGAACATGATCAAGTCAGGTTGAAGAATTATATTTTTCTCTAAAAGGCTTGCATCGCAAGCCTTTTAGAGAAAGTAGGTTCTTGCACCCTGGCTTGAGAAGAGGCGCAGTTCTGTCGAGAGATCTTAGAGCCCATGTTGCAGTTTCTTGCTCAAACCAGTTGGTTGATTCCCAGCTATCCCTTTATCGGGATGCTGTTATCAATCTTGTGGTCGCCCGCCATTATTCGCCGGACGGGGCCACGACCTGCCGGATACATTAATTTCATCATGACGCTGGTGGCGTTCATTCATGGTGCCATTGCCCTTGGTGTCCTGTGGGATGAACCGCCGCAGTTTATTCAGTTCACCTGGCTGACCGTTGCAGATCTCAGTTTGAATCTGTCCTTTGAACTGTCAGCTATCACGCTGGGTGCAATCACACTCGTAACCGGGCTTAACTGTCTGGCTCAGCTTTACGCAATGGGCTACTTGCAGATGGATTGGGCTTGGGGACGGTTCTATACGCTAATGGCGCTGTTTGAAGCCGGGATGTGTGCGCTGATTTTGTGCAATTCCCTCTTCTTCAGCTACATCGTGCTGGAAATCCTCACGCTGGGTACGTATCTGCTCGTTGGCTTTTGGTTCAACCAGTCGCAGGTGGTCACGGGGGCGCGAGATGCGTTTTTGACCAAGCGGGTTGGTGACTTGCTGTTGCTCATGGGTGTACTAGCGCTGTATCCCTTAGCTGGTACCTGGAATTTTGATGAACTGGCCATTTGGGCGCAAACATCTACACTGAATGCCACAGGAGCAACGCTGCTTGGTTTGGCGCTGATTGCAGGACCAATGGGTAAGTGCGCTCAGTTCCCGCTGCACCTCTGGCTAGATGAGGCGATGGAAGGCCCACTGCCCAGCACGATTCTGCGGAACTCGGTGGTCGTTGCGACCGGGGCGTGGGTCCTGATTCGATTGGAGCCAGTTTTGGTCTTATCTCCCGTTGCCTCGACAGTTGCGATCGCAATTGGTGCAGTAACGGCAATTGGCGGCAGCTTAATTGCGATCGCGCAGGTGGACGTGAAGCGGATTCTGTCCTATACCGTCAGCGCTTTTATGGGGCTGGTCTTTGTTGCGGTCGGTACGCAGCAAACGGAAGCGGCCTATCTCCTTTTGCTCTCCCATGCAGTGGCAATGGCGCTCTTGGTGATGAGCATCGGTAACATCATTATTAATTGCATCACGCAGAACATCACTCAGTTGGGCGGCCTCTGGAGCCGTCGTCCTGTAACGGGTCTGGCGTTTATTGTCGGCGCAATGGGCTTGATCGCCCTGCCTCCCTTTGGTGGCTTCTGGGCCATGATGGAACTCTTAAATGGACTGTGGGAAATTAGCCCCGTCTGGTCAGGTGTCCTGCTCGTCGCGAATGGTTTGACTACGTTCAGCATGGTGCGCGCGTTTGCCCTCATCTTTGCTGGCAAGCCCCAGCAGATGACGATTCGCTCCACTGAAGTGAACTGGGAGCAAACGATTCCCACTGTGATTCTGGTGGGTTTTGTCCTCCACATGCCGCTGGTGCTGGCCACCTTGAACGTTTCATTCCCTTGGACAACGGATTTAGGACTGGTACTGGTCTGGTCGAGCATTAACGGTGGTGCGATCGCAGCTTTACTCTACTTCAATCCCAATATTGAAAAGCCAATCGGCATTGTCTGGAAACCGTTGCGTAATCTACTGGCTTACGACTTCTACACGCCGAAGCTGTATCGATCCAGCATTGTCATGGGCGTAGACGTGATTTCACGACTGACGGACTGGTTTGACCGCTACTTCGTCGATGGTCTGGTGAACTTCGTCGGTCTAGCCTCCCTCTTTGGCGGCGAAACCCTCAAGTACGGCAACACGGGTCGCACCCAGTTTTACCTCCTATCCATCACCTTCTGGGTCGCTGTCATCACCATCGCCGTCAACTGGACATTCCTCTCTCAGCAACTGCAACTGTTACTCACCGTTGTGCCGTAACCTCCAAAATCCCAAGTTGGGTTGAGGTACGAAACCCAACCTACATGTCTGCGCGGTAACGAAGCCCAAGGGCGAATAGCCATTCGCCCCTACACAACCCCAATCCTTAATCACCAAACAGGTTATTTTTCGGAGTGGGCCTGGGGGACGCGACTCGTCTCCCAGCGGGGGGTGGGGGCAAGCGTCCTCAAGAAAGTAACTGGTTTGATTCACACCCATTTAATAGAGAACGAAATACAGGAAACGAAATACCAGCCAAACGTTGGGTTTCGTACCTCAACCCAACCTACGATTTGACTCACCTGTTGATAGGGCAAATAGTATTTGCCCCTACCGATAATATCCTGAACGAGCCAAAACCATGCTTAGCACACTGATTTGGATACCCATCATAGGAGCCGCGATTCTGGGTTTTCTGCCCCAAAGCATCCCGACTCAGCGGATTCGGCAAGCCGCACTTGCGATCTCAGGTATCACCTTCCTCTGGTCGCTCGCCGTATTGACCAACTTCAACGTGGCCGATCCGGGGTTTCAATTCCAGGAAACCCTGCCTTGGCTGGATCGGTTAGGGCTAGACTACAAACTTGGCGTTGATGGTTTGTCATTAGTGCTGGTCGTACTCAACACCTTCCTCACCTGGATTGCCATCTACAGCAGCCGTAAAGATACACCCCGGCCCCGTCTGTTTTACTCGCTAGTGCTGCTGGTTTGTGGCGGCGTCGCGGGTGCGTTTCTGGCCCAAAACCTGCTGCTCTTCTTCCTGTTCTACGAAATTGAGCTGGTGCCGTTCTACCTGCTGATTTCCATCTGGGGTGAAGAAAAGCGGGGGTATGCCGCAACCAAGTTCTTGCTCTATACCGCTGTCTCTGGCGCGATGATTCTGGCTGGATTTCTGGGACTGGTTTGGCTGAGCGGTGCGTCCAGCTTTAACTACGAAGTCTTGATGGGGCAGGATCTACCGCTTAGTCTGCAAGCGCTCTTGCTGACGGCAATCATCATTGGCTTTGGCATCAAGATTCCCCTGGTTCCCTTCCACACCTGGTTGCCGGATACCTATGTGGCCGCGTCTACTCCCGTTGCGATTCTGCTGGGTGGCGTTCTGGCAAAACTTGGTGCATACGGTATCTTCCGGTTCGGTTTAAGCCTGTTCCCCGAAGCCTGGAGCCAGATTTCGCCCTGGTTAGCGGTTTGGGCTGTGGTTAGCGTTCTGTACGGTGCGGCAGCTGCGATCGCACAAAAAGATATCAAGCGAATGGTGGCTTACAGCTCCATCGGCCACATGGGTTACATCCTGCTCGGTGGTGCCGCGCTAACGGCTTTGAGCACGGTCGGAGCGGTTTCGCAGATGGTGGCGCATGGCTTGATTTTGGCGCTGCTGTTCCACTTGGTCGGTGTGGTTGAAGCCAAGGTTGGCACGCGAGAACTGGATGTTCTCAATGGGTTGATGAACCCGATTCGGGGCTTGCCGCTGATTAGTGCGCTGCTGGTTGTGGGTGCAATGGCCAGTGCGGGTATTCCGGGCCTAGTTGGTTTCATCGCCGAGTTTATGGTTTTTCAGGGCAGCTATGCTCAGTTCCCAGTGCAGACAATTTTGGCGGTGATTGGTACAGGTCTGACGGCGGTGTACTTCGTGATTCTGCTCAACCGCACCTGCTTCGGCAAGCTGGATAACAAGATCGCCTATTTCCCGAAAGTGACCTTCGATGAGACGTTCCCGGCGCTGGTATTGACTGGCCTCATCCTGTTCCTGGGCGTTCAACCCCAATGGTTGACCCGCTGGACTGAACCGACAACAACGGCAATGGTGGCAGCAGTCCCGACGGCAACTCAGGTTGCAGAGGAGACAGTTGAGGCACCTGTGTTAGAAGTGTCGATGCGGTAAGCCCTCACCCCCAGCCCCTCTCCCACTGGGAGAGGGGAGCCGGACAGAGGAAATTGAGGTGATTTCTTGTTCCTTCTCCTGTGGGAGAGGGCTAGGGTGAGGGGGTATCCTGCAAGATCTCTAACAACCCTGTGGGGTACAGCGGCACATCCCCCGCCGCAATCTCTGACAAAGCCACCCACTGAGCCTCAAATTGACGCGCTCCTTCCAACGCCAGCAGCGATGACCGTTCATACAGCGACTCATCCACCAGCTTGGCATCGTAAACAAACACAATTTCGTGTCCCGGCTGTCCCTCATAGACAAAGATGTTCTCAAATACCCCTAGCAACTGCGGCTTACAGATGTCCACATCCAATTCTTCTTTGATCTCTCGCACGGCTGCATCCTGGCTCGTTTCTCCAAAATCAATCCCGCCGCCCAACGGTCGATAGAACGACTCCTGCTTCTGCGGATCAAATCCCTTAGCAACTAAAATGCGATCGCACTTTCGTAACACGCACAGCGCAATGGCCCGAATCTTCGCCTTCTTTCCCATTGTTGATCTCCTTAACGTCTAACGAATCATGAACACTGCTCTCGAAACTCCAACCAAGCTCCCCCCATCCACCCACCAGTATGCTGAAATTATCCATCGGCTCGAAGCTGGCGGCGCAATGCTGCCTGACACGCCGGATAATCTGAAGCAGATCATTGGTATCTACAAAGCCTATGCCGTACCAATGGACTTCTACTGGCGGGATTTGCTTTACATTGCGGAGCACGTGTTTCTCGATCCGACGCCGTTCTTTAAGTACTTCCTGCCCCAAGAGTATCTAGATCGACCCAACCAATACGCAGGCGAAAACGGCAGTCCCCGCATTTGGCGCGGCACCGACAAGGCGCACCCCGAGCTGCTGGAGTTTATGGAAAAAGGGGAAGTGAAGCGCAAGCTGCCCAAGCTGCTGCATCACCTGTGGCACGATCGCGTCAATATGGAGTTTGCCGAAGCCTGTATGGATGCGATGTTCTGGCATCAGGATATGGGCGGTCGGTTCAATGATTTTCTTGATAGTGACGAATATCGGCAAAACTGCGATCGCGCCATCAAAGCCTACTTCAAAGGCAATCCGGTTATGCTGGCTCTCTACAAGCTATTCCCCGATATGTTTGTGGAGCAGGTGCGGCGGATGTCCTACTATGCCAACCTGGGTCTGTTTTGGGAAGTGATGGCTCCGGTCTTTTTTGAGATGTACGACCGCTACCTGGAAGGCACCATTGCCAGCGTCCCGGAAGCAATGGATTTCCTCGTGAACGGTATCTTTGCTGTTGCGGGTCGCCCCATCTACCACCACGTCTACATCAAGGGCGAGTGCTACGAAATTATTCCCAAGTCCGCCGGATTCACCTGGCTCTATGAAGCGGCGCTGCCCTACGTGGAAGCGGTGTTCTACCGCACTGCACCGTTCCGGGGCACCAAGTCTTACAACGCCCAGTTGAACCAAGTACCTGACGATCAGCATGATTTCCACTACGGCATTCTCTACGCGGATGTCTTCCCGGTTGGTTCTGCGGGGATTCCACCTACGCTGCTGATGCAGGACATGCTGCACTTCCTGCCCGATTTTCTGGTCGAAGAGTATCAGCAGCACTGTCGTGGCAAAGACGATATATTGATTCAGCTCGGCATCAGCTTCCAGCGCTCCATGTACTGCGTGACCTCGGCGGTCATTCAAGCGTTGCGTACCGCCCTGCTCTATCCGCTAGATGATCCAAACCCTGAGCACCTAAAAGCCAATCGCGAATTCTTTGAAGCCCAAATGGATCGGTTTAAACGACCAGAGGCCCGTCTGATGGATATTCAGACTCAGGATTATCGATAGGGAATTGAGGCGAGAGGAGTGAGGAGTGAGGCGTAAGGGGTGGATGGATGGATGAACTGAATGCAATTTTGCGATCGCACTCTGATTCAGTCCAACTGTCTGACCTAGATGGCCTGCAAAGCCGCACTCAGCAGCAGCTCTGCCATATTTTGATCACGGCTGGCTTTATTGCCGCCGCCATCCACATCTCCTTTGCCTCCATCCCCGTCAACCATCCGCCTTTGGATTATGTGTATTCCAAAATATTTACAAAAACTTCGCTAACTGTCGTTCAGATGATTGGGCAACAAAAACTTTCTCACCAAGTGCGATCGAGTGCTTGGGATGATCTCTAACCAGAAAGACTGAGCCATCAGGTATTCTCCGCATAAGGTAGCCACCCAATGCGTTGTTGTAGCCTAAATTCTCACATTCAAATTGCTCGACTCTTCCTGCTCGACTCTTACGAGCCTTAACGGCTGCTTCGTAACGTTTCTGATTTTCATTCATTGCTTGTTCCGCTCTTAGGAAAATATTTTCTTTTTGATTCTGTTCTAGTTGATGTTCATTCCTAAGTTGAGATGCACGCTTAGTAAGGAAAAAGCCTAATACTGCACCAGCTAACGAACCAGTTGATGAACCAATTGCTGTCCATATAGGCCCTCCAAGAGATGCAATTAAACCCAAGATTGAGCCAAACAGCGTTGCAAATATAACTGCTCCCCAGAATTCCAGGATATTAGGAGAAGAATCAATCCATAATTTTTTTCTAAGTTGGCTAACAAATTTCATTTGAGCTAAACGCTAAATAAGGAGAACAAACATATGCCTACCATTGTAGACATTGCCGTTAGCAACGATTCCTTCAAAACCCTCGTCGCTGCTGTTCAAGCCGCTGACTTGGTTGAAGTCCTGCAAAGCCCTGGCCCCTTTACCGTCTTTGCCCCCGTCGATGATGCTTTTGCGAAGCTGCCACCCAGCACCGTGCAAACGTTAGTTGAAAACCCACCTCAACTCGCCCGCATCCTCAAATATCACGTTGTCATGGGCAAGCTCAGCCGCGAAGACATCGCCAAGGTAGACACCCTAACTTCCGTTGAAGGTGCACCCATCCGCGTCAAGGTCGGCGAAAACTTTGAGGTGAAAAATGCCACCGTTGTCGCCGCCGATATTGAAGCTGATAACGGCATGATTCACGTCATCGACAACGTCATTTTGATGGGTTGATGAATTGGTTCCACCCTAGTAGGGGTGATGCATTTGGTCGAAATGTTACTGCCAAAATCGCAATGAATTGGCCAAGTGCATCGCCCCTACACATTCGCGTAATTTATGCTCGTTATAAATTCGTCAGAAACGACGGCAATTCCAGAATGTGGAAATAGACCAGACCAACAATTGCAGCCGTATATAGGGTTGAGCTGCCCAAGCCGACCAATAAATCCCGCTTGAGATTCTGCGGTCGATCCTCAAACAACAGATCCGTTGCACCCCACTGCATCATCACGATGCCCAGCACGTTGGAAATCCAGTAGCCAATAATCGTTCCTGGGATAAACCAGCTCCCGTGAATCCAGCTCACCCCATAGCCAAAGATGTAGGCGATCGGCAAATTAAAAAACAGATCATTCCACCAGGACAGCGGCGACAGCATGTAGCCTAAACCAACGAATAGACCACTTTGGAGCTTTTTCAGCATGGTTTTCAACGGAACTTGATCAAAACTTACGGTTTGAAACTGGATATCCCTTTTATGATGGTGTACAAGGTTCAACAACGCAAAGTTTAACAGCGTTTGCTTCAGCCTTACGCTGGTTCCATCGCGCCGCAGCCACTGATGACCTATACCACCCAACGATTGATTGAGATTTTGGATCAGGAGCTTCGAGCCAACTGGCGCGGGGAGCGGGTGCTGCTGTCTTCAGATGAGCGAATCAATAATCCGGTGATTGCCAAAGCTATTGGCACCAATAAGCTCAGTAAAGTTTTTGCCTATCAAGATTTTCGCGCTCAAGTCCACGAGTATCAGCGCGAGCATAGTGTCTCCGGTATCGTTTGGCGCGACTGTCGCTATGGGAATCATACGCTTCGCATTCCCGAAATTCACAATCAGCTGATTGCCATTCCCGGTGATAAAGAGATTTTGATGCAGTCAAAGGCTGCTGCTCTGGAGTTTTGGTGGGCGGTTACGCAGGGTATGAAGTTTTGGCTGGCCGACATGGAGCCGAAACCGATCGCAGTTGAACAGGTGCATTATCTGATTGCCAATACAGAATGGGCCGAACTGGATATTGCCCGCACTGATTTGTATTTAGGGCTTTGCTGGGGTAGTCCCAAAGATTATCGCTATCAGTGGGCTAAGCCGGAATCCGGTTGCGATCGCATCATCGCCGCCATGACCGAACCCAGCGCAATCAAGGTATAGTAATGGATCAGCAGATAACGTAATCACTGAATTTACTTGAAGGAGCCACCACAATGCCGATTGCCGTTGGCGTGATTGAAACCCAAACGTTTCCAGCCATTCTCGCTGCTGCCGATGCCGGAGTGAAAGCCGGACGCGTCACGATTGCCTGTCAGGAACGGTCGGAAAGTGGACGGCAGTTTGTGGCATTTCGCGGCCAGGTTGCCGAAGTGGAGCGAGCCGTCAAGGCCGGAATCGCAGCGGTTGAGCCAATGCCCAATTTTGCCGAAGTCACAACTTACTACATCGTGCCTAACCCGCCGGAAAATCTGGAGTCAGTTTTACCGATTCACTACACGGAAGAATCAGAACCCTTTAGAGTTTTCTAGTTATATCAAGTCCACGTATAAGAACCCAATTTTCTGCGAAACGCTTGCCAAGCAAGCGTTTCGCAGAAAAGATTAATTTTAGGCATAGTCGGGGCAAGAGTTTTTTGCCCTGGCCTCATATTTGCAGATGAATATTATTGATCTTTCGCCTGATCAGCCGGAGTATATTCAAGCGGCTGCGCGTTTGCTGATCACTGGCTTTCAGCAGATGGCTCCCCATGCGTGGCCGGATGTGGACTCAGCGCTGGAAGAAGTGCATGAGTCTTTGGAGTGCGATCGCATCAGCCGCATTATGTTATCCGTTAACGGTGAGGTTATCGGCTGGATCGGCGGCATCTCTCAGTACCACGGCAAAAGCTGGGAGTTGCACCCGCTTGTGGTCGATCCGGCTTATCAGCGTCAGGGAATTGGGCGTCGTTTAGTGGCGGACTTGGAGCAGCAGGTGCAGCGGCGGGGTGGTGTCACTCTCTACTTGGGAAGCGACGATGAGATGAATTTGACTTCAATATCGGGCATTGATCTCTACCCCAACGTGCTGGAGCGGCTGCTAACTATTCAAAATCTTCGCCAACACCCATTTGAGTTTTACCAAAAAGTTGGCTTTGAGATTGTCGGCATCTTGCCCGATGCCAATGGTTTCGGTAAGCCCGATATTCTAATGGCAAAACGAGTTGCAAATACTGCAACCCGTTAAACGCTGCGCTGTGCATAGCGTTCAACGGGTTGCAGGGAATGTGCGATCGCACTCAATTCAATCAGCTGACTACTGAAGCTTTTTCTTGACGAAGGCCAAAATTTGGGCCGTTTGCTTCTTCAGGGCATTGACCTCAGCTTGAAGCTTGGCAACCTGTTGCTTCAAGGCCTCGACTTCAGCCGAACTTGCACCCGCACCCGCAGCCTCTGTCGCCGCACCTGCAGGTTTGGGCCGAGGCTTCTTGGCCTTGGCCATTGCGCCCTTAATGGCACCGACCAGTTCTTTTTGCTCAAACGGCTTCTCGATGAACTCAAAGAACTCAAACGGCTCTGTTAGTTTTTCGGTAACTTCTTCCTTCCGACCCGACATCAGCACCAGCGGTACATTGTAGAGCTTGGGGTCAGACTGCATTTCTTGAAACACTTCCCAGCCGCTGATGCGCGGTAGCAGGAAGTCGAGCATGATTAGGTTGGGACGTTCCTGACGCATGAGTTCGAGTCCTTCGGCACCATCCTTGGCTTCGATGACTTCAAAATTACCCTGCGGCAACATGTCCCGAACTCGCATCCGAATGACTCGGCTGTCGTCAATCACTAGGATTTTGTGCCCTGCCACGATGAACTCCTCTGCTACTGAATGTCAGGAATAGATTGCAATAAGACGAAAAAGATAAAGTGACGATCTCGCGTGATCCTGTTTGAGATTGATCTTGGTTGATACAGTGCGATTCAAAACTGAATCCGGCAAAAACGCAATTTGGTCATCACATCAGGAAAATCTGTATATAACCAGTGATCCTTTCACCATTATTCCTATTTTGTCGTGAAAACTAACAGGCTGTAGTGATTCGCGATTCACTCGTACACCAGATATTAGCTCGACTTTGGCCTTTGGAACCTGAGAATCAGGCAATTTCGCATTTTTTAATAGACTTCAATTGTACGCTCCGCTCCAAAACAGTGATTCTATCGTTGTATCGCAGTTGTGGTATTGCAGTGCCATCCTCATCGTTCCCGATTTGGGTTGCCAACGCGAGATGTTGATTAGATTAGAATCTGAGGTGAATACGTGTCACTTCAGCGTTTATGCCGTCTTACTCAGACCTGTCCATGTCAGATTCCTCTGTTGTTCGTTCCCCAGCCGATCCGCAAGCGCTCCGTCGTGCTGAGATTCAGTCGATGCCGACTTGGCTACGACGTTCGATTGGGAAAGCCAGCGAAATTTCTACTGTTCAGAAAATTATTAAACAGCGGCAAATTCACACCATCTGCGAAGAAGGTCGCTGTCCCAATCGCGGCGAATGCTATGCCCAGAAAACCGCCACGTTTTTGCTGATGGGGCCAACCTGCACCCGCTCCTGTGGCTTTTGCCAGGTAGATAAAGGCCATGCTCCGATGCCGCTCGATCCGGACGAACCGCAAAAGGTGGCCGAGTCGGTGCGCCTACTGGGTCTGCGCTACGTAGTGCTCACTTCCGTCGCTCGTGACGATCTCGACGACAAAGGCGCAGGCTGGTTTGTGCAAACCATGTACGCCATCCGCCAGCAGAATCCCGACACTCAAATCGAAGTACTGACGCCGGACTTTTGGGGCGGACAAGATGCCGCTCAGGCGCAGCGCGATCGCATTTTTACCGTTACCCGCGCCCAGCCCGCTTGCTTTAACCACAACATCGAAACCGTGCGCCATCTCCAGGCTCCGGTTCGGCGAGGAGCCAAGTATGACCGCTCGCTCAACGTTCTCCGCTATGTCAAAGAGTGCGATTCTTCAATTCCCACGAAATCCGGCCTGATGGTGGGGCATGGCGAAACCGAGGCCGAGCTGATTGAAACGATGCAGGATCTTAGAGCGGTGAACTGCGATCGCATCACCATTGGTCAATACATGCGCCCGTCGCTGGAACATTTACCCGTGCAGAAATACTGGACACCGGAAGAATTTGACCGTCTGGGTGATATCGCCCGTGAGATGGGATTCACTCATGTGCGCTCTGGCCCCCTCGTCCGCAGTTCCTACCATGCAGGCGAAAAAGCTTGAATACGCGAAAGCGGACGACGTGACAACGCCGTCCGCTTTCGCATGATGGGAACAGGAACAGTCAAATCGTGCCTCTAAAAATCCCCTGGGGCCGGAACAGCAGCACCAGCACCATCATGAACAGCGCCACGCCAAGCTTATATTCAGTTGGTAAAAAGTAGAGGCTGACTTCTTGAGCGACGCCGATTACGAGAGCACCTGCGATCGCACCGTAGGGATTACCGATTCCACCCAGAATCACCGCTGCAAACATCGGTAAAATCAAAAACCAGCCCATATTGGGTCGCACGGCTGTGATTAGGCCATACATGCCGCCACCGAGCGCTGTTAAACCACCTGCAATAACCCACGTCCAGATCACCACGTTTTCCACGTTGATGCCGGAGACGCGAGCCAGATCAATGTCATCGGCTACCGCCCGCATCGCTTTGCCAATCTTGGTATTTTGCAGCAGATAGTGCAGACCCAGAATCGCCAAAATCGCCAATCCAATCACAATCACCCGGTAAAACGCAATCCGCACACCGAAAATATCCATGGCGGCGGCAACGGGCAAATCGTAGTTTTGGTTGCCCGCACCCCACCAAAAAATGATGAAATTACGAATAAATAAGGCCAAACCGATTGAAATAATGATTAGCGTCGTCGATGTGGCTCGCTGCTGCCGCATCGGTTTCCAAATGGTGTATTCGCTAACTAATGCAGCTCCAATCGTCAGCGCAACCCCAACAATCATGGACAACCAGATGTTCAGCCCCAAAAGTACATTCGCCAGCAGCGTAAAGTAAGCACCGGAGGTGAGAAAGTCTCCGTGGGCAAAGTTGGCCAGTCGCAGAATCCCGTAGGTAAGCGTCAGCCCTACCGCTGCCAGGGCAATAATGCTGCCTACCGCAATTCCATTCACAAACAGTTGAATAAATTCCGTCATGCTTAATCGTTACTAAATTGCGTTCACCTTATCCCCTCATGAGGTAGTGTTTCAAACCTGTGGTTGGTGGTTGTGGAGGGGCGTTTCGCGCCCCTCCACAACCACCAACCACAGATCTAGAACAGAACCCCCTCATGATTGTGCAAGAATTGAGGCAATTGAGAAAGTTCATACGGATAACTTTACTGCCAGCCGGAAATCATTATGACTCAACTCGCAATCAAGGTTCCGAACATGGCCTGCGCTGCCTGTGCTGAAACCATCACCAAAGCGGTGCAGGCTGTTGATGGCAAAGCCAGCGTTCAAGCTGATCCCAAAACTAAGGATGTCCAAATTAATAGCACGGCCTCAGAAACTGAAATCAAGCAGGCGATTGAAGCCGCAGGCTACACTGTTAGCTCATAGGTTAAGTCTTAACAAGCTAGAAGGGATGGTTGCCTGGCAACCATCCCTTCTAGCTTGTTGATTAGGCTGTGATTTCAACAGCTCTACGCACGATTTGAGTTTGCTTCTCGCTGGTTGCTTTCGCTGCTGGTGGCTTCACTGACGGCAATTTTGGACGCTAGCCGAGACCGATCTTCATCATGATCATTGGTTTCTGAGTCATCCACTTCGACTGGAGATAAACCGTTTTGGTTGAGTTTGTTTACGTGGTGGCCGTCTGCAGCAATCTTAGGTTCTTCATCAACCCGTTTGGAAAAGCCCCAAATAAATAGAATGGCAATTAGCGACACCATGACCCATTCTGGGGGCACCCAGTTTTCATTGATGACCCTCACTAGGAGCCGAACGCCAACAAATCCGACGGTGATAAATCCGGCATCTTCTAAGTGAACGTATTCATCTAACCAGCGGATAAATAGACCCGCCATGAACCGCAGCGTGATGACGCCGACTAGGCCGCCCGTAATCACCAGCCAGGTTTCACGAGAAATTGCGATCGCAGTTGTGACGCTATCCAGCGAGAAAGCCAGGTCGGTCAGCGCAATAATCGGAACGGCTTGCCAAATAGTCTGGAATTTTGGCCCGTGATGCTGGTGTTCATCGTCTTCCTCAGCAGAGAAGTGCTGAAACACTAGCCACAGCAAGTAGCAGGCACCCAAAACTTCAAACTGCCAGAATCGCAGTACCCAAGTTGCCGTCAAAATCAGCACCACTCTGAGGACAAAGGCAATGACCAGACCCACATTGAGGGCACGCCGCTGCATGGTACCGCTTCCTAGACCTTGGGCAATTGCCGCTAGTGCGATCGCATTATCTGCCGATAACACGGCCTCCAGCGCAATGAGCACTGGCAGCAGTAGCAACGTATCAACTCCGACGTTGGAGGAATAACTGAGTAAAGAATCCAACATTAATGTGTTATGCGTACAACCGTTTCAAAATGAGCCAAGTTCAATTTGGAAGAACAGAGCGCAGTCTCTTTAGAATAACTTGCTTACTCTCAACACTGGCTGATCCCAGCGTAAGACATTGTTTTTATATTTAAATTTAGACCAAAGCAGATACGACCATGTTACGCCTCAGAAAAGGCAGGTGGCAGACTAGGGAAATGAGGCATAATATGTGTTCTCAAGCTGCACGATGAGTTTAGAGTAAGTGGCTGTGATGCAATCTTTGTTTGCCCAATTTCAAACCCGCTATCCGTCTGGCGGTCTGATTACCGAGCTTCTGACTATTCATGACGGCAACTATGTGGTGAGGGCACTAATTAACGTGGGTGATCGGGCGATCGCAACCGGTATGGCGGCGGCACCAACGGTTGAAGCTGCCGAGGATCAAGCCCGTCTGCGCGCCTTACAAATGTTCAACCAGCTGTCCAATCCGATCACCCCAACCGAAGGACTTGCTCTACAGCCTCCTCTACAGCCTCAGTTCTTGCCCGGACTGTCGATGCAACCGAATTTGCAGCCGAACGTGGCCGCAAGTCAAACCAGTGGGAGTGGAAGTGCGATCGCAGCGGCTAATCTGGCAGCTAGCAGTCCTCGTCCCAGCCCCGCACCGTCACCTGTTGTTCCGACTCCGATTAATGGTGGTGCGACGGGCTTGTCTCATCCCCCATCGACTGTAGTGGCATCGTCCCAATCGCAAGCTCCAGCGGCACCCGCGGCCAAGGTTAACCCTACCGACACGCCCACTAGCTCAACTGCTACATCGGTTGCAGATTCGGTTGCAGGATCACCTGATTGGTCGGTTGATTTATCGGCAGCACCCGACTCCACCTTGCCTACGAATTTCTCAATTACTCCTGTTCCCAGTCAGACTTCACCGAAACCCGTTGCCGATCTGTATGCGGCTGCGACCGAAGAAAGCGTCGCTCAACCTTGGAACCAGGCATCCACTGTAGAACCCGATCGACTTCAATCACCGAGCTTGGCCGGACAGAATGGCAACGAACCAGAAGACAATCAGGCCATTCCCTTCCTAGGGGACGATCCGTTAGAACCTGAATTACCGGATGAAGATTTTGCGCCCCCGACTGAAACCGAAGCGACTGTTCCAGCCAAGGCCACTAAGGCTAAGACTGCCAAATCCGCTAAGTCAACTAAGTCTGCATCCTCAAATTCACCGACAAATCCAGTGATTGATCGTTCCGACGAAATTGCCCAAATTGACGTGGAAATGCGCCGTTTGGGTTGGTCAAAGCAGGATGGGCGTAAGCATTTAGAGCAAACCTACAATAAGCAATCGCGGCAACAGCTCACGGATGATGAACTATTGGCTTTCCTGGCTTACCTCCAGACACAACCATCTCCGTCACAGTCTCCGTTCTAGTGCTTTGTTAAGTGTGTTTTGAGTGATAGGTTGAAGATATTGCCTCGCAATATCTTCAACCTATCACTCATTTCCACCCTGAGCAGGCTACTAGTACAGCGTCCAGTTTGGATTGTGGGGTGATTGCCCAAGGAATACCCCCACAATCCAAACTGGACAAACTGCCAATCGATCCCAAAGTTAGTTTGAACCCCAAGACCATTGCGTAACAGCCATGCTCAGCATGGCTGTTACGCAATGGTCTTTACACAACAGTCTTGGGGTTTAGCAAATGATTATAGTTCTGGCCAGCTAGCTAACAAAGTGAAGTTGCCACATGGCTGAGATCGGATTCTGATATTCATTCCAAGCTTGCCAGAGGATATAAATCGCCAGCAGGAACAGCAGTGTCCGGAACATGAGGCTGACCCATTTATCTGGAATTTTGGGTAGAAAGCGAGTGCTAATCTGCACCCCCATCAGGCCACCGAATCCCAGAATTAAACCGGGGGCGAACAGCACATTACCTTGAACTGCGTGGCTGACAACGGCAGAAATTGAGGTGATGATAATGACCCCAAGGCTGGTGCGCACGGCTGTTTTAATCGGTTCTCCCAGCAGTAGCATTTGCAGTGGCACCATAATCACACCGCCGCCAATGCCGAAGATTCCGGCTAAAAAGCCAGCTAGTCCGCCTGTCAACAAGCGGGCAAAAGTCGGATTCATAGAAGCTTGTCCGCCTTCTGCTCGTTCGGTTTTGAGGCGTTTCCTGATGCCAACTAGGTAGATGTTGACTAACAGCAAAATGCTGAAGGCCACCAGTAGCCAATGAGAAGGAGCGCGATCCGCAATGATAGAGCCTAGCCATGCAGTTGCGATCGCAGGTAGCCCCAGCAGTAGAACTTTGCGAAAGTCGAGATAGCCCATGCGCCAATTCTGGATGCTGCCGGAAATTGAAGTCACGACAATCGCCAAACTACTGGTTGCTACCGCTTGAACTGGGGTATTACCCAAGGTCACCAAAATAGGCACGAGAACCGTTCCGCCCCCAATTCCCAAGAAGCCAGCTAAAATTCCTGAAAAAACGCCAGCTCCAGCCAACGTCAACCAATCTTCCATTCTGCTCCTGACCACGACACGAATACCAGGACAGTATACCGAGTCGGTTTTACTCTTTGTCAGTTAGCATACGAAATCCGCTTCATCTCCTAATCAAGACTCAGAACGATTCAGTACCCACTGGACTAGAGGGACACGACACAAACCACAAGTTCCCTGCCGCGTAACAATGCCACGTAACAATTTGTGATTGAACTGCGCTTGCAGGTGGCTAGACTTATACACTGAGCGGCGTTCGTACCTGTTTTTGATTCGGCAATGTGGCAACGCTCAGTCAATCTGTTAACAAAAACCTTTAAAGTTGCTCCCTGCTGTCAAATCCAGTACAGTGCTAGTCATCGATTGGGGAAAAGTGGTGGTATACGTTACACAATCTCGTCAACAAGGCACCTCACGAAGGGACATGGAAACACCCGGAGATTCCTACATTCTTCTAGATCCAGAACTCATCCAAGCTGCTCGGCAAATTTACCAAACTTACTATGAAGTTCATCCAGATGATACACGTCGCCCCTTTGGCATCGCGATCAGCCGCAAAACCCGTCGGGGCAAACTGATTTACACTGAGCGCCCAGTTTTATTGCCACAGGAAACCTTCATCCCATTAGATTTAATTGAGGCGCAGCTTTATTAATACCCTGATGAACGTCCTGGCCAAGATTCTGAATCTTTTGATGATAGGTTTTCGCGCAGTCTGTCCCAGGACGTTTGGTTTTGACTTGTAAGGTGGGCGCTGCCCACCCTTTCTCTATACGCTTTACAGATCAAGATTTACAAATTCCTCAACCCCCATGCTGACGAAGTCAGCTTTTGTATTTTCGTCGCTACATGAGCGTAAATGCCAAAATACAAAAGCTTGCTTTTATCAGAGCGCACAGCGCTGTATTCCGACATGGATGCGTTATTTTTCGTCCTGCCCCATTTGATTATTTTTGCGTTGGGGGCCGCAGTTGGCAGTTTCCTGAATGTTGTAATTTATCGGCTACCAGCCGGACTGTCGGTGCTGCATCCGCCTTCGCGCTGCCCCAACTGCCACCGACGACTGAAAGCTTATGACAATGTGCCCGTCTTGGGCTGGCTGTGGCTCAGGGGAAAATGTCGCTTCTGCAAATGGCCAATCCCCAGTCGGTATCCTTTAGTTGAAGCCTTAACAGGTTTATTGTTCCTGATCCCGTTTTGGGTTTTGGGGTTAACCTGGCCGATGGTCGGTTGTTGGATTTTGTTTAGTTGGCTGCTCGCCCTGTCCATGATCGATCTCGACACAATGACGCTGCCCAATGTGCTGACGGGTTCGGGGTTATTCGTTGGCCTTGGATTTCAGGTTTGGTTGGGACTACAGCAGCCAACACCTGTGGCATCGGCAGCGAGCTACCTGATGGGTGGGATTGTGGGCACGGTGCTGGGGATTTGGCTACTGGATATTGTCACGATTGTCGGCTCAATGCTGTTGGGGCAGATGGCGATGGGTGGAGGCGATGCCAAACTAGCAGCGATGATGGGAGCTTGGTTAGGATGGAAATTGTTTTTAGCCGCAGGGTTTTTAGCCTGTGCGCTGGGCGCATTTGTGGGCGGCGGTGCGATCGCACTTGGCCTTTGGCGACGACGACAACCAATGCCCTTTGGCCCGTTCTTAGCCCTGGGAACTGCGATCGCAGCTTTATGGGGGACAGCTCTCATTCAGCAGTACCTCCAGATCTTTTTCCCCTCTTTTTAACCTGATAAAATTCAACCATAGGCCTCCAGATCAACATTTTGCTGTCTAGGTGAAACTCATACAGCAGAAATGACTCTCACTCACTATTACCCAGCTCTACTACTCAGCCTGAGCCTCACCATCGGGGCTGTGGTCATCAGAAACGTTGAAGTTTTTTGATAAAATCATCCTGTGACCTGGATCACAATAAAATCTACGAATACTCGGTGGGAAGCTGAACTCATGCAGCAAATCCTAGCGGCACACAACATCCCAGCTCGGATTGTCGATCAGGGACTAGCTGCCTATTTGGGAGTTAGCAGCCCGGCCGACCTACAGGTGCAAAGTTCTGATCAATGGACAGCTCGCCTATTACTCAGCTCACCTGCGGAACCTGCGGAACCTATAGAAGACTAATTTACTCTCTGTCCTCCATACGCTGGAAACGCCAATAAACCTAGATGTTTTGCCCATTGCGTTCTTGTTGCTCCTCACACCCCCGATCAAATCGCCTAGCGGATAATCGACCCGCTACAGTGTGGCAAGATATCTAGCGTGTTCTGGTGGCCTCAGCGTTCTCACCCGTCTCAATTAGTAAAGTCAATTAGTAAGGTCACAGCTTAGACAAAATGGCCGAACCTAATCCCGTCTGAATCACAATTTTACTTAGCATATAGGAACATATCGGTTTTCATGTCTTTATTTGATTGGTTTGCAAATCGGCAAAAGTCTGGCCCTATCAGCAAAGAACGTCAAGAACGTGAAATTGCGGATGGCCTCTGGGCTAAATGTGAAGCCTGTGGTGTCTTAACCTATACCAAAGACCTGCGCACAAATCAGATGGTGTGTCCCGAATGTAGCCACCATGTGCGGATTTTTAGCGATGAGCGAATTCATCAGCTAATTGATGCCGATACCTGGCAGCCGCTTGATACTGATTTAAAGCCCGTAGATGCACTCCAGTTTCGCGATCGCAAACCCTACAGCGATCGCATTCGTGAGTATCAAAGCAAAACCAAGCTATCCGACGCTGTGCAAACCGGAATTGGTCGCATGGAAGGACTCTCCGTTGCCCTAGGTGTGATGGATTTCCGATTCATGGGCGGCAGCATGGGCTCCGTTGTCGGTGAAAAGCTGACCCGACTCATCGAACATGCGACCCACGAACAGTTGCCAGTGATCATTGTCTGCGCCTCGGGCGGTGCTCGTATGCAAGAAGGTATGTTGAGCCTGATGCAAATGGCCAAAATCTCTGCTGCTCTAGAGCGGCACCGGGAAGCCAAACTCCTCTACATTCCGGTTTTGACCCATCCCACCACGGGTGGCGTTACCGCTAGTTTTGCCATGCTGGGCGACATTATTATTGCTGAACCCAAAGCGACCATTGGTTTCGCTGGACGACGCGTTGTTGAACAAACCCTACGGGAAAAGCTACCCGACGATTTCCAGACTTCCGAATATTTACTGGAGCACGGTTTTGTCGATACGATCGTCCCCCGTACCCAGATGAAGCAGACGCTATACCAGCTGATTCGCTTACATCAACCTCAGCCGCGTTCAGCGCCAGAAGCTGCGGCTAGCCACTTTTTACACAATCGTCCTGAACCAATTTCGGTTGGTCATCTGAGCAGCGAATCGCTGTGAATTGACTGCTCAGAATGCAACAAAATATCTAATAAATGTCGAACAAATACACAGACTCTGCTTCAATCTATTGGGAAAGCGCCGATTCGGTGGCATGATATTCATATTGAGATCGCTCAATCCTAATACCAGTAGCAACTATGGGATTTGCAGATTTATCGATCGCAGAAATTGCAGAAGACCATCACTGCTCAGTTGCAGCAGTTTGTGAGATCTGCGACAAACTTGCAATTACCTACCGCGATGCTGAAACTCGTTTAGCGCTAGAAGACGCGAAAGCCGTTATTCAAGCTCTGATGGTCAGGCAGCGCTCCCAGGATCCCGGTAACCCTTAGCTTCAGAGTGCTTTGATTGCGGACGATCTCAATCCGATCTCAGTTGCACAGGATCGGCTAGTGCATGGTTTGCAGCATGAAGTAAACCTGCTCTCATATGGGGACATTTGTCCTGACTATAATTCCAAGTTCCATCCCAACTAATCTGGAGCAGGGCACTGCCTGCTTTTTGATTAGATTCTAAGAGTGTCAAAGCTCTGCTGTGTTGAGTGTTGGATAACCAAGCCACATTTTGAGGAGAATCATGCTTAAGAAATACATTTGGCTTGCGGTCGCCACCGTGTTTTTTGTCTGCCATTTGTTTGTTGGGAATGCGGTCGCTGCGGAGCTAGACGAAGCTTCCCGCACCGTTAAGCTCAATTCACAAGGTGATACTGTGACGCTGAGCGTTAAGCAGCTAACTGAAGGCAAGCGACTGTTTAATTATGCCTGTGCCATCTGCCATTTGGGTGGAGGTACCAAAACGAATCCAAACGTTGGTCTCGATCCAGAATCGTTGGCAGGTGCGCTGCCTGCACGTGACAACCTAGAGGCTCTGGTCGATTACATGCATGAGCCAACCACCTATGACGGGTTGACTGACATTGCTGAATTGCATCCCAGCACCAAGAGTGCCGATGTATTTCCCAAAATGCGTAATTTGACCGAAGACGACTTGGTTGATATTGCGGGTCACATTCTGGTACAGCCTAAGGTGAAAGGCGAAATGTGGGGTGGTGGTAAGGCCTACAACTAGCCTCCATGAAGGGCTTTTTGCCTACAGTTAAATTCGTTTCAACCCAATTACTAAGCAATAGGCTGAGGATTAATATCTGGCTCACCCTGGTGTAGTCCGGCTTTAATCTTCAGCTTGTTTAGTTTGAAGCGTTATATTCATTGACGACAACAACACACTGCGAGAGTTCATTAAATCCCGTGCGAATTATTCGATTATTCCTGATTGGCATTCTGTTTGTCGTTGGGCTGGTGGCGCATCCGGCTGCAGGATATGCGGCTCCTGATCACTATGTGGCAGAGTTTTTGAAAGCGACGGAACCTGTTCAGATTCCCTTAAATGATCAAGGACAAACGAAGCAGTTTACGCCTGAGCAGCTGACGGAGGGCAAGGAACTATTCAAGGAGAGCTGTATTAACTGTCATGTTGGTGGAGCGACGCTGCCAAATCCGGTGGTTTCTCTGTCATTGCAGGCACTAGACGGCGCGAATCCACCCCGCAGTAATTTAGATGGCTTTATCGCTTATATGCGTGAACCTATGACCTACGACGGTTCAGATATTAACTTTCTCTGTCGGCAAGTGACTGAGAACTGGCTGCCCAGAGCGGAACTCGAAAAATTAGGGGCGTTCGTTTTGCGGGCGGCTGAAGTGGCTCCTGGTTGGGGCAGTGAAACGTTTGTTGAAGATATTTAGCTGACTGGTATGCTGGCTTGGGCCGTGGTGAGTCGCCTGCGATCGCACCCGCAAAATCTCTAGGAAAATCCTTACGAATTCGCGGCTCAGCTTCAGAATCAGGACATTACAGGTTAGAATCTTAACGGTGTAATGGATTCAGCTTAAATCTCCTGAGGTTTTCTATGAAACAAATTGTTCGAGTTTTGCGGAGTTTAAGTCTAGCCCTCGTTACAGTTGCAGTCGTGCTGGGTAGCCTCGTGCTAGCTGCATCTCCTGCTGCTGCTGACACCGTCACAGTAAAGATGGGGGCAGACAACGGCATGCTTCAGTTCGTGCCATCTGATGTCACAGTCAAGCCTGGTGACACAGTGAAGTGGGTTAACAACAAGCTACCTCCCCACAACATTGTTTTTGATGCCGCTAATATTCCTGGCGACAAGTCTTTAGCTGATAAGCTAGCTCATGATCAGCTGATGTTCAGCCCTGGCGAAACCTACGAGGTAACCTTCACCTCCGATATGCCTGCTGGAACTTATACCTACTACTGCGCACCTCACCGGGGCGCTGGTATGGTTGGCAAGATTACCGTTGAAGGCTAATTTGAGCCATTCGCATATATTTGGGCAAAAGATGAAAGGTTGGGCAGCGTAAGCAAAGCAAAATAAGATGCGATCGCAAACGCTGAATTTGTTCAACGTCTGTCGAGCTAGCTCAAACTTTGTGACGATGCCCAATCCATGAAGGCCAATCTTGACGTGCAGGCTGTACTCAAGGTTGGCCTTTGTTGTGTTTGTCTGTTGTACCTTCTGCCGATGGCTAGAGGCTAATTCATTTACAAGTAGATAAACTTTTTACTGGTTTTTGCTGCAAATTTGCCATAAAAACAGCTTTTTATCTGATGGTTCTCAAAGATAATGGTTTTGTTGCCGGAGCAATTTGCATCACTCATCTACAGTTGATACTTAAAAGGTTGAATGTCCTGTGGTCATCCCACTTCGAGATGAAAATCCTATCCGGATTACCCCCTATGTTACGTATGGTCTCATTGCAATCAATATTCTCGTTTTTATCTATGAGCTAACGCTGTCTCCACAGCAGCTCCAGCTCTTCATGCGCGAGTGGGCCGTTGTACCCGTCCAATTGACGGCGGGCTTTCAGGGTTATTTGCCAGAAAGCCAAACGATACGAGAAATGCTGACTCTTGTGTCATCGCAGTTTTTGCACGGCGGCTTTCTGCATGTTGCAGGCAACATGCTGTATCTCTGGATTTTTGGCAACAATGTCGAGGAAAAGCTGGGTGGTGCAAAATTCCTGCTGTTTTATGTTGGCTGCGGTATCTTAGCTGTGCTGGCCCAGTGGTTTTTTGCTCCACTTTCTGATGTGCCCTCACTTGGGGCCAGTGGTGCGATCGCAGGTGTGATGGGAGCCTATATTGTCCGCTTCCCAGGCGTCAAAATTCTGACGCTGGTGCCAATTTTCTTTATTTTTACGACTATTCGAATTCCCGCTATTTTTTACCTGGGAATTTGGTTTGTGCAGCAGGCCCTATACGGTATTGCCAGTCTCGAAGCCCAGACTAATATCGGTATGGCGAATGGAGGAATTGCCTATTGGGCCCATGCTGGTGGTTTTGTCTTTGGTGCTCTGTTGGCCCCATTATTTGGCGTGTTTTCATCGGATTCTTCGATTGTGGCTGAATCACGTGCGCCTGAGCCGGATCAGCAAATACCGGATCAACGTACCTCAGATCAGGATGAACTCTCGGCCAGCGAATTCAAGTAGCAGTTTGCATCATTCCTAAATGTCTGTCTCCCAGATAAAAGAATCGCCTCTGTCCGGACAGAGGCGATTCTTTTTAGAGGGTAGAGAAAAGAGAAGTGAAAAAACCTTATTCTGCTTCTGCCGCTTCGTCAGATTCAGGCGTGACCTCTGTTTCGGTTTCTGCTGGCGCAGTGGCTTCTCCTTCTGTCGCTTCTCCTTCTGCATTAGGAGCTTCAGGAGTAAGAACAGAGTTACCAGCGGCCATCTGGTTAATTTGGTCTTTAAACTCTGCCGGAGCCAGTGCCGATGCCGTCGTGAATAGACTTTTTGCTTCTTCCGTTTTACCCTGCCGCTGAAGCACAATTGCTTTTGAGAGAACCGGGCGAAAGTCTTGCGCGTTGCTCTCAATTGCTTCATCGTAAAGTGCGATCGCTTCGTCGTAGCGACCCTGCTGAGCATAGACTTCACCCAGCAGCAGCTTCACGGATGTGACATCCACGCTACCTGCTTGCACCTGGTTCGCCTGGTCAGCGGTTTGCAGCGTGTCCTGCAAGAGGCCGATGGCGGCTTGGGGGCGGCCCTGATTAACCAGTAGGCTGGTTAGTCCGCGCAGGGCGTTCATATCACCGGGGCGTTCGGTTAGAGCAGAGCGATAGGTTTGGGCTGCTCCCTCCATGTCGCCGGTTTGTTGTTGAGCTTGAGCCAGCAGCACTGCATATTCAGGCTGACCAGGGTTCAACTCGACCAGTTTCTTGAGCGGTTCAACAATGCCTTCAATATCGTTGAGCTGGATACGGGTATCGATCAGCCCTCGCAGTGCGGTTTGATTATCGGGTTCTCGTTCTAGAACTAGCTCATAACCCTGAGCCTGCGTTGCTAGCTCAGACTGTTGTGCTTCAGTCGTTGCTGTGGCATTTGGATCAGTCGCTGAATCATTATTTCGTCGCAAAGCAGAACTAATGCTGGGTGCGACAAAGGAAAACGATAATCCTGCGAAGGCAACCACCGCAATGATTAAAACAGTACTAACTAACCAGCGATTCTGCTTATCAAACACAGCCGCGTTCCAAAAAACTCCACTGACATTCTAGAAGCGGAACCGAAAAATTGTAGAGAAATTCAGTTTTAAATCTGCGATCTTGGAGACGGTAGTAGTCTAAATACCTACGGTGACTGAATTTGCGCGACTGAAACGTGGCTGGAGCAGATGTAACGGTTAGATACAATCCGGCAGGTCTAGCTATCTAGACGCCAGCCAACGAAGAATAGTTTGAACAATCCATTCACATTCATGCCGCTTTAATCCTTTACCAAATGAGAAATCCTTCGTCTGGGTTTGAATCGTCACAACTCGATGGGATTTCCGCGACTTGCCATGAACAAATTCCATATCATGCTGAATGATGGCTTGAATTGCACTGATTGAGCCTGTAGAAGATAGACTTGTGCTGATTTGTTTGGCAAAGGAACGACCCAGCACTTTGCTGAACCAACTAGGTGGATCATTCACGATCGTAAATGTACTGTGTTGAAAAATGACGCGCGTGGTAGATCCTAGTTCCCAGGCAAAGCATAAGAGAAGAAAGCTAACGAAAATGGCAGGAAATATGAGAAAAGACTGGGCTGCCATCAAAGTTACTATCCCTAAGCAAGATATGCTTGCTCCACTGGCAGCAAGCCAAGATGAAACAGGAATGTTTTCATTCGCAATCGCAATTATCAATGTTTCTGGAGATTCGATAATTTCAACATAACCCAGATCAGATTCAGCGACAGGTCGAGATGGAGAGCTCTGAAAATACATTGCCTGTTCAATGCGTCTTGCTCTTCGTTTGCGTCTTACGATTCCAGATGAAGATCCAGATGGATGACTGGCAGACGGAGTAGGCAACTGTTTAGGTTTTACTTTCACCGCAGTATTGGCCACAGCCGAGGTTTGCTGTAGTGCATCTAGTGCAGCTTGAGCCGAAGCAAATCGCTGCGTTACGTCAGGATGCGTCAGGACTTGCAGCCATCGAACAAAGCTAGACGGCAGATTGACCTGATCTTCAAACTGAATTTGCAAATTGCGCTGGGGTAAATCGGCTGGTGATACGCCCGTGAGTAGGTGAATCAAGGTTGCGCCGAGAGAATACAAGTCAGAAGCCGCAACCGTGCGTCCGCCGAACTGTTCCATTGGTGCATAGCCATAGGTGCCGACAACGGTGAACGTCGAACCTTCAATCGCGGTGCGGTCTTGCACTGCCCCAAAGTCGATGAGAAAAATGCGATCGCACTCATCCAAAATCAGGTTACTCGGCTTAATATCGCGATGGAAAACAGGCGGAGTCAGACTGTGCAGATAAAACAGAATCTGCAGCAAATCCGCTGCAATTTGCTGAACTTGTCGCAAAGAAAATCGCTGGCCCTGCTGAATTAGTTCGCTGAGGGAATGACCGGGAATATAGTCCTGCACCAGGCCAAACCACAGCACGCGATCATCGATCGAAAAATAATCGCGATATTGCGGAATAGCCGGATGGCTTAGCTGCTGTAGGATATTGGCCTCGCGTTCGAACAGCTTGAGCGTGTCCCAATTAACCTGATCGACAAAGGCCAGCAGTTTAATAATCACGGGAAGCGGTGGTTGACTGGCCTGATCGTGTGCCAGCCAGGTTTGCCGACCTGCCGTTTGCCCAAGCTTGCGCTGGAGTTGGTAGCGATCGCGCAAGACATCATGAGGTTTCAACATGATATAGAACTGATAAGTCGTTTAGGCTAGCACTTGCTCGGTGTGGATCATTGACGCTGTCTCAACCTAAAAGGCCAGTCTATTCAATGGATGGGATAGGGATGCTTGATCAGTGATGAATTGGGATTTAGAGGTGATGTTCCTGCTCCCAATTATCCCTGAAATCAGCAATACCCAATAGACTTCAACCCCACTAATGTGATTTACGCACAGATTGGTAGTGATCTCAGCCTGCTAGATGACTGATCTTGATCATTTCTGGTATCAAAAATAAAGGGTATAGTCCTTTGGCTGTAAATAGAAAGTATAGAAAATAAGACTCTTTTCGAGTTCTTCACGATTGTTGTTTAAGGTGACGATTAATGAATTCAAAGTTTACTTTATGGCTACGAAAACTCCCAAACTGATTCCGATTGTTCAGCTTGGAAATTGTTTGCGTCGTAAAGGTTTTAGCTTAGTTCAACTGTGTATGTCTCCTTACGTACGCCAGTTGCCAGCAGCAGAAAAGCAGGTATTAATTAATGCCGTACGCAATATTAATCAGCAGGTGCGACGGCAGGATAAAAGTGATGCATCGCTGTTAGAATTGGGTCTTTTGAGGTTTGGCGAAAATCAGTACGTTTGGCAGGTAACGGATAATGGTAGTCACACAGAAATGTATCCAGATGGTTCTTTAGCCGAGTTCAAGCATCGCATGCTGACGTTGCTGATGGTGATGCAATAGATAGTATTATAAAATTCGTTTTTGATGGATTATTCTGGTTGCCCTTAGTCGTTTAGATTGAGCTTGGCATCAGAATATACAACGTTAATATGCAGCGTTATTGCGGGGGCGAAACATTCTCACCCTTTAACCCACTATTCTTGGATGAACTGAATGAATCCGAAATAAGGGTAAGTGGCAGTTAGGCCATGATTTTTGCTGTGTGAGTTCAGCCTACTAGCGCGGCCAGCTTAATTTGCTGGGTAAGGTGGGCAGTGCCCACTCTACAAGATCGCTGTTTTAAGGAATGGGACAACCCCGCATTTTAGGCGTGTCGCGCTACTACATAAAGAGTCGTTATTGTTTGAGGATTGCCGAAAGAAGGGAAATGGTTGATGGTGTATTTGGCGCTGCACCTGCTACAGTTACAGTCGTTTAACCGTAAACTGATCAACCTCTGAGTCAGCATTAGCACACCATGACGTCAGCCGAACGCCAGCAGCTTGAGCAACTGCGCCAAACTCTACAATCCGCTAGCTATGCCTATTACGTGCTGGATAACCCGGTTATGGAAGACGCGGTCTATGACCGTCTCTACCGGGAACTACAGGATATCGAAGCGCAGCATCCGGAATGGATTACGCCGGACAGCCCCACGCAGCGAGTGGGAGAGCGGCCCGCAACCCAGTTCAAATCGGTGCGGCACAATATCCCGCTGTACAGTTTGGAGAATGCCTTTAATGAGCAGGAACTGGCGGATTGGCAAACCCGCTGTCAAAAAATCGCGCCAGAGGTGTCTCAGTTTGAATATGTGACTGAGCTAAAGATTGACGGATCTGCGATCGCGCTTACCTATGAAAATGGTGTTCTGGTGCGCGGTGCTACTCGCGGCGATGGCGTAGAAGGTGAAGACATTACCCAAAATATCAAGACGATTCGCTCGATTCCACTGCGGCTCAATTTGGAGCCTCCTCCGGCTCAGGTCGAGGTGCGGGGAGAAGCCTTCTTGCCGCTGGATACGTTCGCTCAGATTAACCAAGAACGCGAAGAGGCGGGCGAGGCGCTATTTGCTAATCCACGCAACGCAGCAGCGGGAACATTACGTCAGTTGGACTCGCGGATTGTGGCGCAGCGGCGGCTCGATTTTTTTGCCTACACGCTGCACTTACCCGGACAGGTGGAATCAATTGAAGTGGCCGTCCCGGATGACGAGCCAGCTCCCGCCCAGATGCCGCCGCGTACTCAGTGGGAAGCGCTGCGCGTGTTGCAGGCAATCGGGTTTAAGGTAAATCCCAATCGCCTGGTATCAGACTCGCTTGAGGGCGTACTGGCCTATTTTGAAGACTGGGATACGCGCCGCCACGATCTGCCTTACTTGACCGATGGCGTGGTGGTCAAGCTGAATAGCTACGACCTGCAATCGGAACTGGGCTTCACCCAAAAATTTCCCCGCTGGGCGATCGCACTTAAATATCCCGCCGAAGAGTTGCCGACTAAGCTCAAGCATGTGACCGTGCAGGTGGGCCGCACCGGGGCACTGACGCCTGTGGCTGAGCTTGAACCTGTACAGTTAGCAGGTACAACCGTGTCGCGAGCAACGCTGCATAATCGCGATCGCATTTTGGAACTGGATCTACACCTCGGCGATACCGTCATCGTGCGGAAAGCGGGAGAAATTATTCCGGAAGTGGTGCGGGTGCTGCCGGAACTGCGGCCTGCGGGGGCCGAGCCATATCACATGCCCACCCACTGTCCCGAATGTGGTCAGCCCGTGGTGAAGCCGGAGGGTGAAGCGGTTACTCGCTGTATTAATACCTCCTGTCCGGCCATTCTAAGGGGCTCGCTAAGTCACTGGGTCAGCCGCGACGCGATGGATATTAATGGTGTGGGTGAGCGGCTGATTCAGCAGTGGGTGGAGCAGGAGTTAGTCCAATCGGTGGCTGATTTGTATGACTTGACGGTAGATCACCTGCTGCCGCTGGAGCGGATGGGCCAAAAGTCTGCCGAGAAGTTAGTGCAGGCGATTCAAGATTCCACGGCGCGGCCTTGGTCGCGAGTGCTCTACGGGCTAGGTATTCGTCATGTGGGTAGCGTCAACGCCAAGCTGCTAACCGAGGCATTCCCTAGCGTGGAAGCACTGGCAGCGGCATCTCCAGAGGACATTGAGCAGGTCTACGGCATTGGCCCTGAAATTGCTCAGTCGGTTTACCAGTGGTTCCAAGTGCCTGCGAATCAAGCGCTGATTGAGCGACTCCGGACAGAGGGCCTACAGCTCAAGGCAGAACCGACTGCCGCCGGAACGGAATTTGCAACGGCTTCCGCCTTGGCTGGACAAACCTTTGTCTTAACTGGCACGTTACCTACGCTCTCTCGCAATGAAGCCAAAGATCTGATTGAGCAGGCAGGCGGCAAAGTCACAGGTTCCGTCAGTCGCAAAACTAATTACGTCGTGGTCGGTGAAGACGCGGGATCGAAACTGGAAAAAGCGCAATCGTTGTCGATTCCCATCCTAACCGAGGCAGAATTGTTAAATTTATTAAACTCAAATTCATAAAGCTGGCCGAATTGTCACGGTCGCTAAGCCTTGATTTTTGAGCCTCGACGGCTATTTTTTGTTGCCAAATCAATACCTGTAGCGATCCCCGTCAAGTGCGATCGCATTTGCGGAAACGTTACGAATTCATTAGTCTTAACTATTAAATTCGTAAACAAATCTTTCACAATGCCAAGGCGGAATCAGTAAGTCCGTCGCATTACCCATTCAGCCCACCTTGGGGATTATTGAGGTTAGCGTCCTATGTCGTTTAGCGATGCTGATATTAAAGCCGTTTTAAAAGCTGCCGCTGCTCAGTGCGATTTTCTGGGTAGTCCGCTCACGCCCCAACAGCGTCAGGTCTTGCAGCAGGTGATGTCTGCCCACCGCGCGACGACCTCAACCGCACCCGATCCGAGTTTAACGACGACGGATCAATCGGTGGCCGAAGATGCAACGCCTCATCTTGATTCGGATTTAATTCCAGATCAGCCTGATACTGACTCGACGAACGAGAATATGAGGCAACAAGCGATTGATAAATTAGAATCGGCTCTACCCGACATGGGGCATTCCGAATCAGCTCGGGATTTGGACGGAAGCGATGATGGAGCTGACAATCCGCTAGATGAAATGACGCCGGAACATCGCAGTGCGTTTCTGGCCTTTATTCAGCGGCAGAGTCATCAAACGGAAAATTGGAAAACTAGCTTATTAAATGATTGGCTCAGCGGCAGTAGTTCCGGTGAGCTTCAGTTTATCCGCGATTTTTACGGCCCGCAGTGGCTCAATCGTGTACAGGCCACGCACCTTGCCAAGTATTTAGATCCCCATGACCTGAAGCTGAAGGTTGGCGACCAAATTGAAGTCTCCAATGGCCTGTGGGAATGGGTGCAGGACAGTGGCCCCTGCCTGCGGGAATGGATTTTATGTACTGTCATCGCACTACGCGAGAGCGAGGACGATGCCTTCACGACACCCGACAGCTACCGTCAATTCACCACCTGCACCGTCCGATTTGAAAACGGACGCGAATTTGAAATTCAGGGCGTCTACGAATGGAATCGCTATAGCTGGAGATGGCCGGAACCAGATTAATCTCGCCTATTTATTCTTCATCGTGAAGACACCACCCCAATCATCAGGTGGTGGTGCAGCCTTGTAATCTTCGGAACGATTGATAAACAGCTTGCAGGCTTCATCGGGGCGGCCCAGTGCCTGTGGACTGAGGTCGTAAGCTTCTTTAAAGGTGCGAATGGCCTGCTCAAAATTACCGTTGGTGTAAGCCGCTCGTCCCTGCCGAAACATCTCCAAAAAGGCTTCTAAATCAGCGGATAGCGGATGCTCTTTGAAATCGAGAACATCGTAGATACCGACGGGTTCATTCTTGCCCTTCACACGGATTAAATCCAGCTCGCGCACCCAGACCATTGGCTTACACATCTCGTAGGTGTGCTCACTGATCACGATATCGCAGCCGTATTGCTTCGTGATGCTTTCCAAGCGAGAGCTGAGGTTGACCCCGTCGCCGATGACGGTGTATTCCATTTTCTTCTGGGAACCGATGTTGCCCGAAACCACTTCGCCGGAACTAATGCCGATCCCGATTCGGATTTGGGCTTCCGACTGCCCCGCGCGCTCGCGGTTGAACACCACAAGTCGATGACGCATGTCGAGCGCTGATTTGACTGCAGCTAGCGCATGATTTTCCAGCGGCAGCGGTGCGCCAAAGACGGCCATCAAAGCATCGCCGATGAACTTATCGAGGGTTCCTTCGCAGTCAAAGACGGCCTCAACCATCGTTTCAAAGTAGTCGTTGAGCAGCCGCACCACTTCTGCCGCTTCCAGATTTTCGGTCAGAGTCGTGTAGCCGCGAATATCGGAGAACAGGATAGTAACTTCTTTCCGTTCGCCTTCCATCAGCGCATCTTCGCCCAACGCCATCACTCGTTCGGCTACACCTGGCGTCATATAGCGGTAGAGGGTAGTCTTCATCCGCTTTTCTTGGCTAATGTCTTCTAAGACAATCAGGCCACCCCGCACGCCGCCTTCTGGGTTCGTCAGAGGATTGACTGTTAGGTTAATGCTGCGCTCTACCTGCTGAACCTGGGCAGCGGGAATAAAGCGCGGCCAGGGCATGGCTTCAGCGGCTGGTGCTGACTCATGGCCGTTGCCGTTGGTGCTTCCGGATTCAGATGGAGTTGCGATCGCACCCTCTACTTGCTCTAAATAACAGCGGTTCCAGGGCAAATAAACATCGGTATTCTTCCCAGCCGGAATCGCCAAAATAGACAGCTTTGTGTTGTCTACAGTATTTCCAGCACTATCTCCAGTGCTCTGTGAACCATTGGCGTCACGCTGATTGGCAGAGGTCTGAACCGTTTCTTCGCCGCCCGGAGACAGCGTATAAATGCCCACGCAAAGCCCTTGTTCTGGCACGTACTGCCGCACGGCATTTTGCAGACTGTCTACTAAGCGCCCCTGCAGTCCATCTAGCGTTACAACTTCCCATACAAACCGATTCAGCAAGTTCGATTCCCAAAGCTGCCGCAGCTTGCCGTTGACGGCCTCCCGGCTGTTGGCAGCTTTGCTACGGGCTTTTTGCTGCTCTGCCGAATTTTGAACACTGTCATGCTCGTTGCTAGCTTTCTCCTGTAGTGGACAACCCAGCAGCTGAAGGGCCGCATCGTTAATTGTGACAATTCGACCCGACATATCCGTAGAAATCACCGCATCGGACAGGCTTTGCAGCATGTCTTTCTGGTACTGCTTTTCCACTAAGACGTTTTCAAACAGTTGGGCATTCTCTAGCGCCACCCCTGCCTGGATATTGAACGCCCGCATGAACTCTTCATCCGAGTTGGTAAAGCTACCCTGATGCTTATTGATCAACTGCGTGACGCCAATCAGTGCCCCAGAAGAGTTAAACACGGGCATACAGAGAATATTGCGGGTCAAATAGCCCGTGCGCTTGTCGGAACTGGGGTCAAAACGCGGATCTTTATAGGCGTCTGGAATGTTAACGGTTTCGCCCGTCGAGGCCACGTAGCCCGCAATTCCTTTATCAGCGGGAAAGCGCAATTCAATAATGCTGGTGTTGTCGGCGTTGGCAACTTTTGACCAAAGCTGATTCTTCTCGCGATCCAGCAAAAAAAGCGTGCTGCGATCGGCACTCATCAAGTCGCGGGCTTCGTCCATCACCACCCGCAGCGTCTTCTCCAAATCCAGCGTTTGGCCCAGACAGGACGTTGCCTTCAGCAGCGCTTCCACGCCTTTTTGGTTACGGGCGGCGATATAAAACTTGTTGCAGCTTTCTAGAATAATGCCAATCGAGGCGGCAAATTCTCTAAAGCTGCGCTCATCCTGCTGATCAAATGGCGCGTCACCGATTTTATTCAGCAGCTGTACAACTGCTACGACCTCGTCATTGGAGGTGAAAATGGGCAGGCAGAGAATATTGCGCGTCCGATAGCCCGTCTTCTTATCGACTTCTGGGTTAAATAGTGGATGACTGTAAGCGTCTGGAATATTGAGGCATTCTCCTGTCGTCGCAACTCGTCCTGCAATTCCCTTATTCATGGGAATGCGAATTTCTAAGGAATTCTCAGCAATTTTTGACCAGAGCTGCTTTTTTTCCCGATCTACCATGAAGATCGTTGTGCGCTCAGCCTGCAAGATCTGACCAATCTTGAGCGTAAATGCTTCGAGGATCTGCTCCAGCATTCGCTCTAGATTTTCGTTGTTGATCATGTCGATCGCCCGCAAGAAGTGCTCAAATTCGCGGGTTATCTGATCGAGCAGATCAATAAATTTAGGCGTGGGCAGATCCTGAACACGGTGAGTCAGATTAGCAGAGTTGTTAACCTGAGAAATCGCAGCCAACATGCTGCTAGGAGTCGAGGAAGTCATAGTGTGACAGCACTCAAGAGAGACCCGGTCAGTCAATACAGTCAAATTCAGCGGCTAAGGTTCCCCATAGCTCATCTCTAGATTGCCACTGGCAAGTTCGATAGTAACACCAGCATATTCTATTTTCCTGGAATAGGCCGTTCGCACTTACGGATCGACTGAGCCGCGATCGCAAATCATCACAAATTACAAAATGGGATGCTAAAACTCTAACGGTTTACTCCCAAAACCGCTAGCAGTCTTGTATACAGAACTTGAGATTATGCCGCCAACGGTAAAGACGGACGGGCCGACAACACCGTTTGATAGAACCCTTGCAGTTGCCGTGTCGCCGCTGCCCAGCCCCACAGTTCGGCCTCCGCTCGTGCATTTTGCTGTAGCAGTTGGCGTTCATCCATGCGGGCGAATAGTTTCTGCGTTGCTGCGATCGCACCATTTTCTTCCAGCGGATCGAACAAATACCCGTTCACGCCATCGGTGACGATATCAGGAATGCCGCCAGAGCGAGCCGCAACCACGGGACAGCCTGCCGCCATTGCTTCCAGCAGTACTAAACCCAAGGTTTCCGTGCGCGATGGGAAGATAAAGGCATCGGCAGAGGCAAACGCTGAGGCTAGGTCATCGCCAGCTAGGTAGCCGACAAAATAGGTTGGCGTATCTTCAAAATGCTTTTCCAGCTCCGGTCGGTATGGCCCATCACCGACTAGAGCCAGCCGCGCATTGGGAATCGATTCCAGCACGGGCTTGATATTAGTGATTTCTTTCTCCGCCGATAGCCGACCCACGTATAGAAGTAATGGGTCGTCGGGGTGACCTTGGCTGAGGTGCGATCGCATGTCAGCACTGGCCTGATCGGGACGGAACAGCTCAGTATCGACTCCTCGCTGCCACACTTCTACCCGCTCAACGCCATGCTCCGTCAGTTCAGACTGCATAGCGGTTGAGGTACAGAGATTAAGAACAGCCTGATTGTGCCCTGCTTTGATCAACTCCCAGAGAAATCCTTCCAGCATACCCAAGCCGTAGTGCTCCAGGTACTTGGGCAAATGGGTATGGTACGACGCAACCAGTGGCACCTGTAGGCTTTTGGCGTAATACAGGCCAGCCAGTCCCAAAACCGCTGGATTCACGACGTGAATTAAATCGGGATTGAAGTCTTCCAGCACTTGGCGAATGGACGGACGGGGCAGCGCTAGCTTCAGTTCCGGATAGAGCGGTAGCGGGAACCCAGGCACCCCGTAGATTTTTGCCCCCATATATTCGGTGAGACCGCCTTCGGGAGAGACAACGAGCACCTGAACTCCCATGCGCTGTAGGTGCTCTACCGTATGTTTGAGGCGCGTAACGATGCCATCAACTTTCGGCAGGAAGGTTTCCGTGAACAGGGCAATGCGCATAACCTTGCTAATTGATCGCTGACTTAAGTAAACGGTTGGTTAGAACGAATCAGAGGACGGAATCCGTTTGGCAGGGCGGGTGGGCAACGCCCACCCTTGCTTAAAAAGATTGATTCCGAACCAGTAAAGGTGAGACGGAGGACGGAATTAACGACGCCACTTCACCTTCGGTAGGATCTGCTCTTTGTCAACCCGATGCTTGTACTTCACAGCAAAGTTGAGCAGTGAATCCAACAGCGAATCAGACAGGAGATGAGGTTGGAGACCCAATTCCAATAGATTAGTATTCTTGGCGTTGAAGTAGTGATCTTCTGCCTCAACCCGGGGATTCTCTAGGTGATCGATCTCTACATCAAGCCCCATCGTGGTGCCTGCCTGCTTCACCATCATGGCTAGGTCGCCCACGCTGAACATTTCTGTGAATTGGTTGAAGACCCGGAATTGGCCTGCATCTGCCGGATTTGCGATCGCAAGTTCCACGCAGCGCACAGTGTCACGAATGTCTAAAAAGGCGCGGGTTTGACTACCATTTCCATAAACCGTCAGCGGATGCCCAACGGCTGCTTGAATACAGAAGCGGTTCAGCGCCGTACCAAAGACGCCGTCATAGTCCAAACGGTTAATCAGCAGCTCATCCATGCCCGTTTCTTCGGTCAGGACACCATAAACCACCCCTTGATTCAAATCTGTAGCCCGCAAGCCCCAGATCTTGCACGCGAAGTGAATGTTATGGGAATCATGCACCTTGCTGAGGTGGTAGAACGAACCTGGCTGCTTGGGATAAGGCAGGGTATCTTTCCGACCATTGTGTTCAATGGTGATGTAGCCCTCTTCAATGTCGATATTAGGCGTACCGTACTCACCCATCGTGCCCAGCTTAACGAGATGGCAGTCCGGGAAGTGGTCGCGTAGTACGTACAGCAAATTCAAATTTCCCAGCACGTTGTTCGCCTGGGTTAACACCGCATGTTCACGGTCAATCATGGAGAACGGAGCTGAACGCTGTTCTCCAAAGTGAACGACCGCATCCGGCTGGAACTGAAGCATGGACTGTTCCAAAAACGGATAGTCGTTGATATCGCCAACGAACAGGTCAATTGTTTTGCCCGTTAAATCTTTCCAGCGCTGTAATCGCTGCTGAATCGGGGCAATTGGGGTCAGGGTATCGATGCAAAGCTGCATGTCCCAGTGCCGACGCACCAGGTTATCGAGAATGCCGACCTCATATCCGTGGTTCGAAAGGTGAAGCGCTGTCGCCCACCCGCAATATCCATCGCCGCCAATAACTAGGACTTTCATGTGCTCAATCTTGCTTGCTGATACTCGCTCAATCTACCAGGTTTATGGATCATCTAAACAATCCAGTTGAAAATTTATTTTGGCTATTTTGCCTTACTATTCCATTCAATTCGGACTTAGGCAATGGGTTCCAGCAGAATGCTGAGAGCTTTCCACAAAACAGACTAAATTAGCTATCTGGTGTTAGCGTTAATCCCAAAGAATAAAACTAAGACAATAGGATATCGCTTAATTCAATTCTTATGAACCCACTTAAGAGGTGATTTTATTCAAATTATTCGTGTCAGATTTAAATCGGCTGATTAAACAGGCACTTCATGCGAATAGTCACCCCAGCGCACAAAGTAGAACGGCCCCGCTACAGATCCCCAAATGTGTTCATCTGTTTCGGGATCGCGTCCCCGGTCATGGCTAATAAACTTATCGGCATCGATTTCGAAGGTGCTATCAAGATATGTCTTTTGACCTTTGCGAACAACTGTGCATTGCTTTCCTGGCTCGACGTATCCATGAAAGCCTTGTTCTGTCGGCTCAACAATCATGTTGCAGCCTGGCAGCTTTTCCATGTTGTCTGCCCTCATTTGGCTTAAGAGCGTTAAGTCACGCGAGGCTCCGTAGAATTTTTCTGCGTCTTTGATGATGTAGTTTTCAATTTCAATTTGGCCGTTGCGCTCAATCAGATTCAGAACGCGCGAACGGTAGGGCCGATTTAGCATGTAGTCATAGGCTTGTTCAACATAGAGGCTAATACCGGAGAGAAAGTCTTTCGGCATTGGCCGCATGCAGACCCGGATGTGGGCAAAGAAGGGGGGATTTTCAAAGGCTTGTTCTTGATTGCTAAAGTCAGCTGCCATCAGGCGAGCTAGCTGCACGATATCGTTCGTTTGTGTCATAACGCTGATGCAATATACGGTTCAGGCCCTGCATATCAGGCCGTAGGAGCTTGATGACCCCATTTTAGGATGATTGATCCCTCTAGGCTCAAAGCCGACTCAACACAAAACTTGCTGTCAAGGATTGGGATCAGCAGTTTTAGGGGTAGTTAATTCAACGATAATGTTTTATTAATCACCTTATGAGCGCTGAAAGTTAGACGCTTTGATTGAATCTCTTGGGGTCCATTCCCCGCCGCTCTGCGGCGTAAGATCTAAGAATGAGTGAGTACATCCACAAGAGTCATAACGTAACAGTTTTGCTATACCACTTAGTGTTTCCAGCAAAGTATCGACGGGTTGTGTTTGATGAGCAAGTAGATGCGGTTCTGCGAGAGGTCTGCCTCGAAATCGAGAAACGCTACGAGGTGAAGTTTGTCGAAATTGGAGTGGACAAAGACCATGTCCATTTTCTAGTGCAGTCCGTGCCGACCTATAGTGTGACCAAACTGGTAACGATGCTGAAAAGTTTAACTGCACGAGAAGTCTTCAAACGATGCCCTCAAGTGAAGCAGAAACTTTGGGGAGGCGAGTTTTGGAGTGATGGATATTTTGCGAGTACAGTAGGCCGCCACGGGGATGAAGGAATGATCGCCAAATATGTTCAAGCCCAAGGCAAAGATTACCTCAAATTGCATCGGGATAATCAACTTGCTCTTTTTTGATTCTGATACCCCGTCCGCTTGCGGCGGGGTATTTCATTTTCGTCCGCTCAGAGTACATAGGTTCAACCAGCAAAAAAAAAGCCAAGAGGAGCAGGACGGGCTTAGCCCGTCCTGCTCCTCTTGGCTTTTTTAACACAATTCTACTGCAATATCTATTACAAAAACAGCGCTAATATCGGATACGAAATAATAAAAGTTGAGTGATTTGTTCAGTTCTAAAATTATTGTCACTGAGCAACAGCAAACTTTGACTGCCATCAGGTAGGCGAGGGCCGAAAGTTATTCCTTCGAGGTTATCCAGTTCAATATTTAGGTCTTTTAGATCTAAAAGTAGCCGCTTTCGAATCGGTTGAATCGCTGAAACATCTCCCTTCAAGGATGCGATCGCAGATGTATCAGTAGCGGCACCTGTGGCAATCTGATACAGTTTGGCCCCAAATCCCCAGACACCCAGAGAACGCTCTAGCGCCAGAAAATGCCCCGCTTGATCTAACACCATAAGTTCTGACAGACCGCTGTAAACTGTGCCGAGTTCATCCGGCGTCATCGGGTATAAATGCTCAGAAATGAGCGTGGTTTGATCTTCGCCAATCAGGTAGTGCAGCAGGCGATTATGCACAGCCAGACTTTCACCAGAGAGGTCTAAATCCTGCATTAAAGCAGATTCAGTAGCGGTAAATAAGCGAAATGGCTCAACCATTGGGGAAGCCATACCGACTGGGTTGATCGTCAGTGCTTCAAATCCCAAGTTTTGCTGAATACCTGTTTCAACGATGCCTTCGTCCGTCTCGATTTTTTCAGGCAGGAAACGGGTCGGAATTTGTAAGTCTTGCAGCCATTGCCCAGTGGCTAAATCGAATTCCGCAATGGTCGGCACAGCTCCACTGTAGGCCACACCTTCACTCGAAATAAAAACGCTATCGCGTGGTGATAGCGCAATTCCCTCGGCGTCTAATACATCGGCTGGATAAGGCTCACCAGATTCAGATAAAAGAGTCGTGACGGATTCCACGTCTACCGATGCAATTTGAGGAGCCGAGTTTTCCGGATCGACCTGTAGGCGAAGAGTGTAAAACCGGGCCGCAGATTGATGGTCGTCTGATACCGCATAAAAGCGATCGCGGTTGCGGTCATAGACAATCCCGGATAATCCTCCGACTCTGGTGCCCTCAAATTTAAACTCCGTTGGCCAGCTAAACTCGTCTAAAAACTCGATTGATACGGGCAAAAACAGCCGATCTTCCGCACTCACTTGGGGCAGATCACAAGCCGTGAGCAACATCGTTCCCGCGAGAAGAGGCAGTATGGCGAGGTGGCGGAGGTGTACGGAGGATAATGCGGATAACGCTGATTGGTAGGTAGCTGAAATGTGGAGGGCAAACGATTGGAGCAAAAGTGCGATCGCAGATAGTACACGTAACATAGGGCTTTTATTGACGTTCAGATGTTTACGTTCAGCGAGAACAAGCAGCGAGAATAAAACTTTAATAACGAACCACCATTAACAGAAAAGCGCGCTGTTAGCGCGCTTTTCCAGTTTTTTAACTATCGCTTTAGTCGGTTTGAGAAAATCATTATTTGATAGTCTCTCTGCAAACTTGGGTCAAAGCTAATTGGCTTTGATGATCCTGCTTAGTTATTGGCATTGAGGGATTTGATACCTAAACTTTTTGAGGCAGCTTAACCTTTTTAGCTAATCCCAATGTTTCTAGGGTACGGATGGTTATCCAGGTCATATCAAACTCCCACCACTGCAAGCCGTGGCGAGCTGAATATTGATAGGCATGGTGATTATTGTGCCAGCCTTCGCCGTAGGTCAGTAATGCAACCCACCAGCAGTTGGTAGACGCATCGCCAGATTCATGGGAGCGGTAGCCAAACTTGTGGGTTGCACTATTCACAAACCAGGTGCAGTGGTAAACCGCAACGAGGCGCACAAAAATGCCCCAGACGACAAACGACCAGCCGCCAAATCCGGACAGCTCGCCTAATGCATATAGAACAATGCCCAGTCCGGCCTGGACAACTAAAAAGTACTTTTCAAAGAACTGATAAATCGGATCATCAATAATGTCTTTTGTAAAACGAGGTAGTTCTGATCGAGCAGGCACATCGTAGAACATCCAAGCCATGTGGCTCCACCAGAATCCCTTATTGGAATTGTGATGGTCGTTAGCCTGATCAGAATAGGCATGATGGTGGCGGTGTAAACCAACCCATTCAATCGGCCCACCTTGACAAGCCAAGCTGGCGCAGAACACGAGAAAATACTCAAGCCACTTGGGCGTTTGGAAACTGCGGTGACTGACCAAACGGTGCAGTCCGAGAGTAATGCCCAAGCCACCTGTGACCCAGTGCAGGAACAGCATGATTCCTACTGCTGGCCAGCTAAAGTTGCTGGGTAAAAAGGCAAACAGTGCCCCAATGTGAATGGCCGCCATGAAAATGATTGTCGGCCAGGAATATGGAAGTTTAGTTGTTGTTGCAACAGTCATGCGATAATCTCAATCGTCAATTTTGAAGCCCAATCTGCACATTTCGCGGTCAAACTCCCTGAGAATCTAAGCTATGGACAGTTCAACGTCGATTCAAGACGCAGAAAAGGCGCTCTTCCAGATTTTTTCCGGAATTGATGCACAGGTCAAGGAAAATCTCAGGCGAGTTCTTACAGCATTTCAGAAGCACCGTGTCGGAGTCCATCATTTCGCCAGTGTCACAGGGTATGGACATGGTGATTTGGGACGACAGGTGCTTGATCAGGTATTTGCTGATGTTATGGGAGCAGAAGCTGCTGCCGTACGGGTTCAGTTTGTGTCTGGCACCCATGCGATCGCATCCGCCTTGTTTGGCGTCCTGCGTCCTGGTGATGAACTGTTAGCCGTTGCCGGTTCTCCTTATGACACGCTCGAAGAAGTGATTGGACTTCGTGGAAAAGGTCAGGGTTCCCTCCAGGATTTTGGCATCACGTATCGACAGCTAGCACTAACCGAGGCAGGCAGCATAGACTGGCCTACACTCGCCAATGCAGTTCGCGATCGCACCCGTATGGTGCTGATCCAACGTTCCTGTGGGTACTCTTGGCGACCTAGCCTCTCCATTGTAGATATTCAGCGGATAATTGACTCAGTTAAGAGACAGAATCCGGAAGTGGTATGTTTCGTCGATAACTGCTACGGCGAGTTTGTAGAGGCCCAGGAACCCACGATGGTAGGGGCGGATCTGATGGCGGGTTCATTGATTAAAAATCCGGGTGGCACGATTGCGACGGCAGGCGGATATGTGGCCGGACGGGCTGATTTAGTTGAGCTAGCGGCCAATCGTCTCACGGCTCCGGGGATCGGTACAGCGGGCGGCGCGACGTTTGATCAAAATCGATTGCTGTTTCAAGGACTCTTTCTGGCACCGCAGATGGTGGGCGAAGCGCTGAAAGGGAATCACTTAACGGCCCAGGTTTTCCATCAGTTGGACTATCCCGTGAATCCTCTGCCGACCGCGCCGCGCCGGGATGTAATTCAAGCCATTCAATTTGGTTCACCTAAAAAGTTGATTGCCTTTTGCCGTGCGATTCAACAGCACTCTCCAATTGGCTCCTATCTCGATCCGATACCAGCCGGAATGCCAGGTTATGAAAGCGAACTGGTGATGGCAGGTGGCACATTCATTGATGGCAGCACCTCTGAGTTTTCGGCAGACGGGCCATTACGAGAACCCTACGTTGCCTTCTGTCAGGGCGGCACCCACTGGACACACGTTGCGATCGCGCTTGAAGCCGCTGTAGCAGCCGTGGGTGCTTGCACCGAATAACTCATCAACTCATCATTAAAGCTAGAAGGGCGATGCTGCTCCATGAGCAGCATCGCCCTTTTCGGGGTTATGTATAGTACCTGGATGGCAACTGCGCTATAGCGAACGAAACTGGCCCTCAATATATTCGGGGCGACAAGCAAATATCGTGTAGCCGTTAATCCGCATCAGCGAAACCGCATTGCGATCGCACTCAAGAACTCGATAATAATGACCCTCTTTTGAAATTAAAATCGTACCTTTTTGAACAGACATGGCTTAAATGGTTTAGATGAAATGAATTTACAAGGTTCCGCAACATTAACGGCTTGAACGTACCAACCTAAATTAAGAAAATTGCAGGTCGGGTTCAGTCAGCACAGCGCTTGGTTTGGTTGTTATGGTTTCAGTCGGTAGCAGCCCTAACGGCTTACAGCTCCAGCCAAAAAGTTAAGTTAAAGTTAAATCAGCTTATAGTTTGACTATGCCGTTTGGTATAAATTGCGACAAGTTATCTTTAAGCAACTTTACTGTTGTATAAAAAAGTTGACGAGAATATTAAAGCGCTGATGAGAGAAAAGGAAGGATTTCTTCATGATTCCGTCCGTGCTCCTTCGTAAAATTACTGTGGACGCAATTGTTTCCATGATTGATCACGACCTGCCCAACCTTCAGAATCAAATCATGAGTAACTGCCACGTCACAACGACGAGCCTAACTTATAAAAAATTCAGCAGTTGACCGATAGAGAAGCGCCCTAAAAAATCACGATTTGTTACGGACTATTTCAGTTCAGTCACATGTGGCGAGTAATCCCCCGAGCGAGGATTAAGGCCGTGATACGATGCCACTCGTAGCTTCTAGAGACGTGGAGTAAGTACCGTTGACACTACGGGTTGCTGTTGTTGGTCTGGTCCGGCAGGCTCTTCGGCTGCCGAGACACTTGTAAAAGCAGGTATCGAAACCTACCTGATTGAGCGGAAGTTGGATAACGCGAAGCCCTGCGGCGGCGCGATTCCGCTCTGCATGGTAGACGAATTTGATTTGCCACCTGAAATCATCGATCGTCGCGTCCGCAAGATGAAGATGATTTCACCATCCAATGTTGAAGTCAATATTGGCAGCACGCTGAAAGACGACGAGTACATCGGCATGTGCCGTCGGGAAGTGCTAGATGGATTTTTGCGCGATCGCGCTAAGGAATTAGGTGCCAAGCTGATCAACGGCACGGTACACAAACTGGAGATTCCGGGTAACGATCGTGATCCCTATATTCTCCATTACGCTGATCATTCCAATGGCAGCCTGACGGGAGAGCACAAAACGCTCAAGGTTGATCTGGTGATTGGTGCCGATGGCGCAAACTCTCGGATTGCGCGGGCGATTGACGCTGGCGATTACAACTATGCGATCGCATTCCAAGAGCGTATCCGTCTGCCCGAAGACAAAATGGCGTATTACGAAGATTTGGCCGAAATGTATGTCGGTGACGACGTTTCGCCCGACTTCTACGCTTGGGTCTTCCCGAAATATGACCACGTGGCTGTCGGTACAGGCACCATGCGCGTCAACCAGGCCAAGATCAAGCAGCTTCAGGCAGGCATCCGGGCCCGCGCTGCTCATCGCCTAGCGGGTGGTGAAATTATCAAAGTTGAAGCTCACCCCATCCCTGAGCACCCCCGTCCGCGTCGTGTGGTCGGTCGTGTGGCTCTGGTGGGTGACGCTGCGGGTACCGTTACCAAGTCCTCTGGCGAAGGCATTTACTTTGCCGCTAAGTCGGCCCGCATGTGTGCAGAAACCATTGTGGAGTTCTCCCAAAATGGCCAACGAGTTCCCACTGAGGATGAGCTAAAGCTTTACATCAAGCGTTGGGATAAGCAGTATGGCATAACCTACTTGGTTTTGGATATACTCCAGCGGGTGTTCTACCGTTCTGATGCCACACGGGAAGCCTTTGTTGAAATGTGTGCTGATATCGATGTACAAAAGCTGACATTCGACAGCTACCTTTACAAGACGGTAGTTCCGGCTAACCCCATCACTCAGATGAAAATTACCGCCAAAACGATTGGCAGCTTGCTACGCGGTAACGCTCTAGCACCATAGTAGTTTCAATTTCATAACCCCTTAAAAGCGAGACTTGTTGCCGCTCAGCGGCAACAAGTCTCGCTTTTTTGCATGCAGATGCTAGCTTGAGATCTTGGCTTTTTATATCTATCTGAAGGATTTCGGCAGCGATCCCATCTCACGGTAGGATTGTCAGGATATGTCAACGTGCAAAACATCAGATTTTTAGCTCTGACATTTTCTGCCGTTTGCGTTTAGATTACAGAGGTTTTATATGAGAAAGTTTCTATCTCGCCTACTTAGTTTAGTTATGGTTGCCTTCATTGGCCTGACCACCGTTGCCTGCTCTGCCAATGTCGCCTCGACGCTTTCAGGTGACTATCGCCAAGACACCTTGGCCTTGATTGATACGATGAAATCGGCACTCAATGCCCCTGAGGGGTCAGATGTTCAAGCTGAAGCGCAAGCCGACGCGCGCCAGATGATTAATGACTACGCAGCCCGCTACCGTCGCGACTCCTCGGTACAAACGTTGGCGTCTTTCACTACGGTACGAACAGCGCTGAATTCCCTAGCAGGGCACTACAGCTCCTATCCCAATCGCCCAGTTCCTGAAAAGCTAAAAGCTCGTTTAGAGCGGGAATTTCAGCAGGTTGAGCTAGCTCTGCGGCGAGGTGCCTAGATTTGGGCCATTAGCTGACTCACGGCCTTAATTTTTAAACCTTTTCCAAGACAAATGTATAAGTGGGCATTTGATGTAGCAATGCGATGATCAATGCCCACTTTTAGGTTTGGTACAATTTGAGGAGTTAGCTAGCTTCACTAATAACTGTATTTCGCCGCGGTTTTGTTACGCTCAATTCGCATCAATTGGCAGATTTTCAATGGCTATGGTGATAGTGAGATCTGTAGTTTGCAGCACAACGTAAACTTGCGGCTCGTGGGATAAGTGCATTTAATCAAGTTCAAACTTGAATTACTCCTAACAGGCGTTACTGATTCGTAGAGCAACATTACGATGTCTCGCAAAGCGAGAAGATAGTTTGATACCGTCTTGGTAGCTCAGAGCCAGTAAAAAGAAATCTCGGTTTAGTAACGCCAGCTTCCTCTCGTTATCTTTTCTCTCGAAGTCAAATATTACAAACAGATTATAAATTTTTTGTTTTGGTATAATTTCTGTCCTTTTAAAGAAACAAGGTCTGATTACTATCGGGTAGTTCAAACTTTGCAAGTGATAGATTATGAGTGGAAATGAAGCTCGAGTTCAAGCAGTTTATCAAATCACAAATCGGCAGTTAATGCCACCCAAACCGCCAAAATGCTTGGAGGAAATTTGGGCTGAAAATGTCTTTGATCTCAGCAAAATGCAGGCGAGCCTTCCGAAAGCCGTCTTCAAATCCATCCAAAAAACGATTTTGACAGGTGAAAAGCTCGATCTATCTGTTGCCGATGCTGTGGCCACGGCTATGAGAGATTGGGCGATGGCAAAAGGCGCACTCTACTACGCCCACGTCTTTTATCCAATGACGAATTTGACGGCGGAAAAACACGATGGCTTCATTTCCGTGCAGGGTGATGGCAAGGTGATCTCAGAGTTTTCTGGTAAAGTCCTTGTCCAGGGTGAGCCAGATGGTTCCTCATTTCCCAACGGCGGCATTCGGGATACGTTTGAAGCGCGGGGATACACGGGCTGGGATGTCACTAGTCCGGCCTACATCATGGAAACGGATAACGGTTCTACGTTGTGCATCCCCACTGTTTTCGTGTCTTGGACGGGAGAAGCACTGGATAAGAAAGTCCCGCTCTTACGCTCTATTGCCGCGATGGATAAGGCGGCTAACAAGGTTTTGAAGCTGTTGGGCAATGAAAATGTTGCACCTGTCAATTCCAGTTGTGGAGCAGAGCAGGAGTATTTCTTAGTAGATGCTAATTTTGCCAGCCTGCGGCCTGATTTGCTCTTAGCGGGTCGTACACTATTTGGTAAAGCACCTGCCAAGGGCCAGGAGTTTGATGACCACTACTTTGGAGCAATTCCAGAGCGGGTGCAGGTCTTCATGCAGGATGTGGAAGAAACTCTATACAAGCTAGGTATTCCGGCCAAAACCCGCCACAACGAAGTTGCGCCTGGACAGTTTGAAATTGCGCCTTTTTTTGAAGCGGCCAACGTTGCCAGCGACCATCAGCAGCTGATTATGACGGTTCTGCGCCATACGGCTAAAAAGCATGGCTTTATGTGTTTGCTGCACGAAAAGCCCTTTGCGGGGATCAACGGCTCCGGTAAACACGTCAACTGGTCAGTTGGCAATTCTACTCAAGGCAATTTGTTAGATCCTGGCGATTCGCCTCACGATAACGCTCAATTCTTAGTGTTCTGCGGTGCGGTGATTCGCGGTGTTCACAAGTATGGCCCCCTGATGCGAGCTGCGATCGCAACTGCCAGTAATGACCACCGTTTAGGAGCCAACGAAGCACCGCCAGCGATCATGTCGGTGTATCTGGGGACTCAGCTTGAAGAAGTGTTTGAGCAAATCAAAACCGGTACCGTTAAGGAATCTAGCCAGAAAGGAGTCTTGGATTTAGGCGTTGATGTTTTGCCCACGTTGACGAAGGATGCGGGCGATCGCAACCGCACCTCACCCTTTGCATTCACGGGCAACCGCTTTGAATTCCGCGCTGTTGGCTCCAACCAGTCTGTCTCAGGGCCGCTGATTGTACTCAATACCATGCTGGCCGATTCGCTGGATTGGATAGGTAATCGCCTGGAAAACGAGCTTTCGAAAGGTTTAGATCTCAACTCAGCCATCATCACTGTGCTCAAAGAAGTGATGGAAGAGCATGGTGCGGTGATCTTTGGTGGCAATGGCTATTCTGAGGCATGGCACAAAATGGCGGTTGAAGATCGGGGATTAGCGAACCTGCCCACCACAGCGGATGCTCTGCCTGTCCTCAAAGCAGAATATATTGAGGATTTATTTAAAAAGACTGGGGTACTGACGCCAGTTGAACTGGAAAGCCGCTTTGAGGTCTATGCCGAGCAGTACATTCTATCGATCGAGGTTGAAGCCAGGCTTGTAATCAATATGGCCAAGACCTTGGTTTACCCCGCAGCAGTTGAGTACTTGTCCAAGCTGTCGTCCACCATTGCCAGCCTGTCTGGCTTGGGCATCGATTTTGAAAAGGAAAGTGCTAAGACAGTGGCTGATTTGACCAATGCACTGGTAGCAACAATCAGCAAACTCAGCACTGCTATGGAAAAACACAGCTTTGCATCTACCGAAGAGAACATGCAGTACTGTGCATCCACGATTCGTCCACTCATGGATGAAGTGCGCGGATACGTCGATGCTCTAGAAGGTGAGATTCCAGATAGCTTCTGGCCACTGCCAACTTACCAGGAAATGCTGTTTATCAAATAGCGTTGTAGCGCTCCGCGCTTAAGTAAAACCACTATTTTTCGGGAAGCCGCGCGGAGCGCGGCTTCCCGAAAAGCGCGATCGCAGGTTTATTGTATGACCAACGTTCGGGGCACAGCATTCAAGCTAGATGTTGGGTGAGATCTGCGATCGCACTGGCCCAGCCCTGACAACCCGGTGCATCGGCAATCCGCCAGCCGCGATTGGCTAACTGCGGGTGTGGCCCTTGCAAACCGGGGATAACCACTGGGATATCGACGACTTCCAGCATGGCGAGATCATTGGGGCTATTGCCCAGGCCAATAGTTGTAACTGGGGTATCGAGTTGCGATCGCTGATAGGCATCGACAAGTTGCTGCACGGCTTTCCCTTTGCCCGCACCTGGCCCAATCAAATGGGAAAAGCGATCGCCAACGACGACCTGGAAACCTTCGGCCTGCACAGCTTGCTCAATCTGCTCAGCAGAACGCTGTTTAGGAGTAACAAACGGTTCGGTAAAGTCCCTCATTTTGGCTTGTTCAGCGTCGGCAGCGGGTAATCCTGTCCGCTCCACCACATCTGCTACAGACATATCACCAAATCCAATCAGCTCCAGCTCTAAAGCCTGCGCCAACAGTCCTAGAGCTGCACGTGCCTCGGCGTAGGTACAGCCAAGCTGTAGCAGTCGGTATGTACCCCGATCCGCCGTTTTTGCTAGATCAAAGCGCGTTTCAGCCTGCGGAATAAACACACCGCTGCCGTTTTCGACAATAAATGGTTCGCTTAAGCCTACTGCCTGACGTAGATGCTCAACTTCGGCACGGGTTTTACTGGTAACCGGAATGACGGGAATCTTTGCCTGTTTGAGGCGCTCAAGCTGGGGCAGAGCCGCTTGGTAGGCATAGTCGTCCTGATTTAACAGGGTTCCGTCTAAATCAGTAAAAATCAGCAGCACTGGTCTTGACTAAATGAAAGATGAACTGAAACGAAACGGATGCTAAATCTGAATCTGCATCTCATCATATAGCCAGTTAACCACCTGTTGGCGCTCCGCTGGCTCAAGGCTAAACATACCGTTCATGCGCGTTCGATCATCAATCGCTTCCATGTCGGCCAGAGTAAAAAGTCCCGCCTTGTTAGCAATTTTGCACAGCAGATCATCCCGGTCTTCCTGATTTTTGGCATAGCGATAGAGACGGGCCTGTTTGCTGAGATAGGCCACATCATAGTTCTCTTCATCAAGCCGTTGTCTCAGAGCATCTGGTACTGGCTCAGCTTCAACCATCTGAGCATAATCAGTATCAAGGATGCCGAGATCGACAATTTTGGGTTTATCACTCACAGTTTATTACTCACTGAATCCATCAGTTTATCAAGCCATTTGATAAGACTGACCTGTTATAGTCATTCTGTTTAGGTGGGGTTAAAGGGATTACAACCCAATTACCGCTACCTCTATTCAGACTGTCTAGCTTCAGGATGTCACTCTTCTCCCAAAAGCTCGGCAGGTTTAATAAAGCTGTAATCTGATCCCGCCCGTTTGACGAACAAATGTCAACGACTGGTCAGAATAAAGATGGCATGTTGAGTCAGTTGCATGTACGAGGAGCATGATTATGCTAGCAAAACGAATTCTGCCCTGTTTGGATGTGAAGGCCGGACGGGTCGTAAAGGGCGTCAATTTTGTTGATTTGCGGGATGCGGGCGATCCGGTTGAACTGGCTCAAGCCTACAACGAGGCTGGCGCAGATGAACTGGTGTTTCTTGACATTACGGCCACTCACGAAGACCGAGACATCATTTACGACGTAGTGTATCGGACTGCCGAGCAGGTTTTCATCCCGCTGACGGTGGGTGGGGGCATCAGTTCCTTAGAAACGATTAAAAAACTGTTACGAGCCGGAGCCGATAAGGTCAGTATTAATTCCTCTGCAGTGCGTAATCCGGACTTTATTAGTGAAGCCAGCGATCGCTTTGGCTGCCAGTGTATCGTGGTGGCAATCGATGCTCGTCGCCGCACTGATCCTGAGCATCCGGGCTGGGATGTGTACGTGCGGGGAGGACGAGAGAATACTGGACTAGATGCGATCGCATGGGCCAAAGAAGTGGCGCAGCGGGGTGCGGGGGAACTGCTGATCACCAGCATGGATGCGGATGGAACCCAGGCTGGATATGACTTAGAGCTAACCCGCACCATCGCTGAACAGGTAGAAATTCCCGTGATTGCCTCCGGTGGCGCGGGCAACTGTGACCACATTCGTGAAGCGCTGACGGAAGGCAAGGCCGAAGCGGCACTGCTGGCGTCCTTACTGCATTACGGTCAGCTAACCGTAGCCGAAATTAAAGACCATCTGACTCAACACCAGATTCCAGTGCGGCAGCTTGTTCCCCATGCGCTGTAAAAATTCAGACTGTTCTTGTAAAAGTTCCATGCAGTGAGACATTTACGAAAATGTCTCCAATCGGCTGTGATCGGCGGATTGAGTCTGTGTGAGGCTTAGATTCACGGGGTAGCAGGGATAGACTGGATTTGTATGTGGGTTTCGTAACAAAAAAGCTGAACGGACTGTGCCAATAAAATTGGGATCTTTTAAGATTTATCGGGCGACAGTTAAGATTAACTGTTGTTACAATATGTAAAATAAAGCTCTTAATGATAAAGCTAGCTTAAAAGCTCCCTCATAGCATGTTCCTTATTATCATTGCTGTCATTGGCATGGTTGCTTGGTCACTGCATCTCATGCAGCAAGCAATCGAAGTCCAAGAATTTTCTCTCATGTTGGCCGGTTGCCTGGTGGCAGCTGCGGCTGCCGCTATGATGGTGGTTTATTTTTTGATGGGAGATTACGTTGTTTACATGACACATGCGTCTCACACAACTAGTTTTTTCCGAGTGGTTTCGAGTGGAGCCGAGACTGTTACGAGCTTTTGAGCTGTTGCAGAACTGCTCAACCGATTTGGGGTGAACTCTGGCGTGTATCTGAACGCATCAGTTTTTAAGCAATCGGCTTTTCCAATTGAATCGTTGCAAGCGAACAGCATGGCAGAGCGCCATGCTGCTTTGTTTATGAGCTGGATAGACACACGTCGTGCTGTGAGAGAGTTGTCTGGATACAGGTCAACTACGTGCGATCGCACCTGTCAAAAACCAGTTTCCACTCGGATTAAAACGGCCCTGTACGGCAACTTGGCAACCGTCTGGGAGGTTGATCAACTGCTGATTCACCTGCGGCCACAGCGTCACTAGCAACAGTTTGGACGGCAATTCTGAGAACGGCGTAGGTTGCTGTAGGTTGCTCGGATCAATTAACCAATATTGGTCGTTTTGTTTTTTGAACGTCCCGTGTATCTGCCAAACACCACCTGTAGGGGCGAATGGCCATTCGCCCCTACAATTACCATCGCCGACGTCCCTACCATTGTTGTGATGCTCAGAAACCATGCCGTCTACCGGATATTTTTCGGGGAATTGGCAGTAGAACAGCTGCTGGTTGGCCCAATCGGGGTCGGTCGGCAATACATTGAGCAATGGCACCACTGCCACTGGTGCCGTTGGGTCGTAGACTAACGCCTGCTGGAGCGATCGCACATTTAAATCGCGGGGTTGAATGTCCTGTTCAATACAGAGCGCTGCCGCCATGCCTGCGGCTTGGCCGATGCCCAGAACAACAGGTTGCAGCCGCGTCGCCCCGTTGGCAATGTGGGAAACAGAAATGTTCTTGTCACAGGCCAGCAAACCATCCACCTGCTGCGGCACCAGTGCCTCGTAGGGAATTGTGAACGGCGTTCCCGTCCAGCGACCGCCCCAGCGCACAGATTTGGGCGTCAGCGGTAACTGATCGCCGGGATAGTGGTGATCATTGGCGTAGTTACCAACTGCGATCGCGCTCATTTGGCCCTGCTGATTCACGGGTAACCGCGCCGCCTGTCCGCCTGGTACAGGCAGGATATCGTCTTCGCGGATGGTCGTGACGCCAACCAAGCGTCGACTTTCGCGATAGTAGGGATAAAGGGCAAACGCACCGCCACCCGGCGAATTGGGCACTGTGGGAAACGTGTTTTCGGCTAGGCCATAGCGCGGGGCAATTTCAGTTTGGATGAAGTGGGCAAATCCCTGGCTGTAGTGCTTGGCTTCCTGCCAAAATTCTTGGCGGGCGGCATTCGATTCAATTAATCGGTTCAACTGCTGACTGTAATCGTTGCCAGCCTGCGGCCAGTTGATCATGAATCGATTACCCGGCAATCGGCCATAGTTGAGGAATGAGGCAGCCCCATAGCCTGTCCAGGCATTCTTAAAGGCAGCGGCAGAATATCCCGGTGGAGCGGGAATGGGCGGTGCGACATGCCCTGCACCGTAGTCCTGCATAATCACGACCCAGGTAGGCGACTGGACTGGATAGGTTTGCTGGAGATTATGCAGATGGTCTGGATCGCGCTGTATGGCGGATTGGATGGTTGGTTCCGGTGGGTCAAACTCGTCCCAGCCCCAGCGGTAGGAAGTGTGAGAAAGTGCGATCGCATCTCCGAGTTCCGTCCCATCTATTGTGATCTGGGCGTAAATGCTCAAATCTTGGAACTGTGCGCCGAGAATTCGATTTCCTTCACGATAAATCTGGGTTGGTGTGCAGCCTATAATCCACTCCAGATTAGGTAGTTCCGCCACCCAGTCGGCAAAGATTTGGGCACCAACTGCGGGATCGTAGGTGAAGAAGCTGACCCAGGCGTGATCGAGTCCTTCTGGCTGACGCTGCTCCAGTTCGCGCAAAAACGCGCCCCACAGGCCCGTATGAAAGGCAGCTAGTTCGTTCCCGTCGGGAGCCGCTACCCCTGCGGCGGTGAGCATACCACCCAGCCAAGAATATTCGCTGACCAAGATTACCCGTGCGCCGCGCCGCGCCGCCTGGATGGCTGCTGCCGTGCCGCCCGTGCCGCCGCCAATCACCAGAATGTCAGTATGTCGCTCGGTCATGTTCACTGGGTCAGGTAATATCGTCTGCTGGCAAACAGGTCACGGTGGCGCGAACGGTGCCTGCGCGGTCGTGCTGAGCTGTGAGTGAAATTTGAGTACCAGGAGGTGCCTGCACAATCCACTCGGCTTTGGCGCGATCGTCCGTCACGTCGGCATAGGGCAGCGGTCGCTTATAGGCACGGCCTTCTAGTTGGCCGATATCAACGCTAGGTTTACCCGACAGCAGCTTAGCCGCTGCGGGCAGGTGAATCTCCGCTCGGCAGCCCTGGACAATCTTGCGCTGCTTGGCCTGCTGCGTCACGTAGCTAGGTAGCCAGCCCGTGTTTTGCACCACCAGCCGCACGTCATAAATATCGTCGCCTAAGCACTTGGCCTCAGCCTGCCACAGCTCCAGCTTGGGCGAAATTAGCAGGTGCCACACCAGCCATTTGGGAAACAGCGCCACCTCCCGCTCCAGATGCGAGGCGGGTGGATTGGCCCAGGTGCGAATCCAGTCCCAGCCACCCAGCTCAATCGTGCCCAATTGGGGATGTTCAAACGGATACCAGTCTACGTAACCCTTTCCGTCTAGTTCCTGATCGACCCAGCGCATGATTTTCAGGTCGTCCTCCACTGGGTGATCCTGTCGCCAGTCCACCAGATCAATATTGTTTAGTTTGGCCTGCTGAGGTGGACTCCAGATTTCTACCGTCCAGGCAAAGACGCCCTGATGCTCATACATCCAGTCATCAAAGGCACCCGTGGCGACATCTTTATCGGGGCGGAACTCGTGATAAATCGAAACGGCAGGATACTGAGTCAGCTCTGTGCCTTTTTGGCCAATCTGGTTGTAGACCCGTAGATCTTGAGTATCAAGTTCTTCATCTGGGCGATAGCTGAAGGGCCGCAGCAGCAAGCCACCATAGGTATGAAATGCGATCGCACCTGTGATATTGGGATGCTCGGTGACAAACTGCACCAGCGCTTGCGCTTCCGGTTCCGAGGTAGGATAGTCGCCAGCACCGGGCTGTTCGTGTTCCGGTCGCCACTGAGCCGGAAAGTTGCGATTCAAATCGAGCTGTTCTCGGTGGGGTTGCAGATTGATCAAAGCGCCATCATAGTTCTCAACTATCCCCTCTGGAAAAATCCGGTAGTAGGTGCCTCCGGTTTCTACCGGATCACGGCGCACCATCAGCCGAGGATCATCTGGGCACACTTTCCAAGCGCCACTCGGATCGGGAATCCGCATGTGGAGAATCCGTCCGTCTCCATCCACGTCCTGTTGCACCAGTCCGTCTGGGGGGAAATCGTTGAAGCTAGCCGGATAGGGGCGAATGCTGGAGCGCACATGCTTTGGTTGATCCGCCAGTGCCCACTCGGCTCCGTCCGGATTAACTCTAGGACAAATGTAAAAAACGCGGCTATCTAAACAGCGGGTAATCTCTGAATCAGTGCCGTAGCTCTTAACCAGGCTATGCAGCAGATACAGGCAGGCAGTAGATGCAGCCAGTTCCACCGAATGAATATTGCCATCAACCCAAAGGGCTGGTTTTTCGGTGTCGATGCCGCTAGCAAAATTTGTTACTGTCAGCAACCAGATATCTCGACCTTTGTAGCTACGGCCAATGCTGTGAATTCGGACTAGATTAGGATAAGTAGTAGCAAAATCGTGGAGTAATCGATTTAGCTCTTCATAACGGTAGAACTGGTCAAATCGAATTGGTGTTGCACCCACAAAGGTTGGCTCATTTATTGCTTGCATCGTTTCGTCAATTTCAAATGGTGAGATGATTGTCAGAAGCGTGGCTCAGTGCCTAACACGGAGTTAAAGCGATGGCCAATGTATTTTGTTGCGAGATAAATATCCTCGCATAACCTTAGGATCTGTGGAGAAGTTGCCAGATTGTGTGACAGTTAATGTAAAAATTCTGATGGGATTTGTGAGGGATAGGCATTAACAAACGCCAAATATCGATCGATATCCGATCAATATCAATTAATTTGGTGGATTTGGTTGCTTGTGTGGGTATAGTACCGACATAATCAACGAGATGTACAAATTTTTGGGGGTGAATTCAAGACCAATGAATTAATCGACGAAGAGATGAGCGTGTAGCACGTAGCCTACACCAAATTTTGAAACTGAAGCATGAAATTTCCTAAAACGGCTTTAGTTGACTTGTATTATTCTGTAGTACGATATTTCGGAGGAAGAAGCTCATGGAACATCTGCGGCTCGACTCCAATCAGCCCGCCATGCGCGATCGCAAATCCAACCTGCTGTATCAACGTCTAGAAGAAGCCTTGCAGCAGGGCCAAGAGATTTGGGTACGGGCACTGGGCAGTGGTTTTTCAGGTATTCCAATTCATCTTGATCATGAATTTCTCGAAATTGTCTCGGTCTATGTTCCAGATGAGTCTGACTCCTCATTCGATGTTGACCTTGATTGGCAAGATGACGAAGACGAAGATCCCTATCAGCGGACGGTTTGGCTAATCCGCATTGCCGACATCAGCGCTGTTGCCTACTCAACTGAATCCTGGTCAAAAGAACGATTTGAGCAACTGCTAGGTCATCCCCAATCACCGAAGGATGCCCAAGATTAAAGACGTTCAGGAATAGAAAAGAAAGAGCCGCTTCTGCGGCTCTTTCTTTTTGGAGATCGTTTGAACTGTTAACTAGGCCTGACTCACCATTGGCGTGGGGTCATCGCCTAAGACAGTCGGATTGCGAGCAGTCGGAAACGGCTGCTGCTTGAGCCAACAATCGCGCTAGGGTTGAAACGACAGCGCCAAAACGTGGCTCAGCTTGTTATCCGCCGGATCGGTATAGGCTGGCATGCCAACCATAATTTCAGACTGTGGCACATTGAGACGCAGCGTTCTGTGCAGCCGATCCCACCAGGGCAGAATGACTGAGTAGTTAGAATTAGTTTCTTCGCGTACCTGGGAATGATGAATACCGTGCATCCGGGGCGTGACGAGGATCCAGTTGAGCCGACGTTCTAAGGCGTGGGGCAGGCGCACATTGCTGGGATGGAATAGGGTATTAGACTGATAAAACAGCTCGTAGATCAGATAAATGGGCAGCGATGCACCGATTAGACCTGCCTGATCTGCCCGCAGCATCGCCGAGAACAGCATTTTGCCAAAGTAAAAGCGGAATCCAGTCAAAACATCTAGATTAGGATCACAATGGTGAGCATTATGAAAGCGCCCCAGGAATGGAATGCCGTGATTAGCGCGATGCCAGTATTAAAAGGTGAGATCCAGCAGCAGAAATGCGATCGCACCTCTCAGCCAAATGGTTACAGGTCGCGATCGCACCAGTCTAAAAGAGGCGTGATTGGCCCGTTGAATGCTAAAGAAAGCAGCGGTTTGTGCGATCGCATCTCTTGATTCTTGAAAGTAGTCAATCTCGTTATCTACAGCTCTATTGAATAGCTGGTGAACTAAATTGATTATGAACAGGCCGCCCCGCCGGGGCGGCCTGTTCATAATCAATTTGAGATTGCTGTATTTCAAGGCACCTGACTCCGTTTAAAGAATATTCTGATGTATTCCAAAACCGGAATGCTACCATCAGCCCTAAAAATGAAAACACCAAAAGAAAATTAACTGTGACTGCGATCGCACTGTGCTCAAAGATAGCCAAACTTTTACCCTTTCGTTGGTTGGCAAGAACTAGCCGGAGTGTTGGTAAAAATTAGGTTAACCTGAGGTAAGCAATAAGTTAACCTTGCCAGAGTGGTTGCCGTGAGAAAGTTCTTCAAGCGTGGGGATGTGCCTCTTATATGGTCTTCTAGGCCATATGATTTCCTGCTCATATATCTGCTGATCCTAGTATTGCTTGCTGATACAGTGTTTATTGGTATTCACATCTGTCGAGAGTATCTTCCCTTCATCTCAAGTCCACTGTTTGATATTGAACGCGATCGCAGCTATGCAGAGTTTTTTCAGTACATCAAACTTCTGTGGTCTATTATTAATTTGACTGTTATCGGTTTACTGATAGAGCGATTTTATTTGACTTGGAGCTTATTTTTCTGCTACTTGCTGGTTGATGATGCATTCTCACTTCATGAAAATCTTGGCAATCTGATATTTAGAAAATTAGGCTTTGCACCCCAAGTATGAAGTGGATGTCGCTAAGAATTCAAGATTATGGAGAAATACTCGTATCGTTATTGGCAGCTCTAGTCTTCTTATTTGTAATTGGTTGGGCCTATAAATATGGTTCGCGCTCATTTAGACATAAATCTATACGGCTTATAGGTTTAGTGGCCGCTTTAGCCTTCTTTGGCATAGTCGTAGATATATTCCACTCAATCACTGCTGGCATGAATCATTGGTTTTGGAAAAACCTGAATTTCTTAATAGGGGTCGTAGAAGATGGTGGAGAGATGATGATGATTAGCTTGATTTTTATTTATACCTTCACAGAAGTCAGCAAAATTAATAAGTACAAGCTGGAAGTGGAGACAGAAACGCTAGATGTTTCAAAAAATCACGGATTGTAATACCTTATAGGCTTTCAATATAGGGCAAAGATAAGGCCCTATATCCTAGAGGACGGCAAAAGTGGCAACTCCCTCATCAGATGAGTTAGATTGATGCCGATCAACTTGTGAGACTTATACAACATGTTTAAGAACATAGCCGCTGATGCCTTGGGATTGAGCGATATTGGTGCTGTTATCAAACCCGCCGACTTTGACAAGGTGGAAACTGATAACTACGTTATGCACGAAGAAAATGAAAAGATATATTTTCTGATTAAATCAAAAACCGACGAATACTGTTTCACCAATCTCGCCTTGATTCATCTCGACGGTACCTCCGCCACCAGCAAGCGGCGGATGCTGAATCGGTATCCATACCAAGTGAATGTCATTCGAGATGTGCGGCTAGAAACGGCTGGCACCATCGATATGGATATCGAGATTAAATTTACGATGGGTAATTCTCAGTATTCCATTGCTGTTGCTAAAAACTACTTAACAGCGCTCAAGGATCTGTATAAGTCGTTGACAAAAATTGGCACGATTCAGCATGAAAATAGCTTGATGTTTCAGTATGCCCAAGACAGCTTGAAAACAGCCACCAATTTGGGAAATCGCTTCAACGTTTCAGATTCGATTGAAGAGCAGTTTAAGGCCATTAATCAATACACCTTCAATTGGCTGAAATACGCTCAGCAAAACTATATGCGCGAAGACTTCGGCGAGGTTTTCGAGAAGTTTATTAATAATTGATCACTTAGCTAAAGGCGCGATCGCACCTCAGCCAATTTGCTATTCTGCCAATGGCATACCTTCGTCTCTAGGTGGCTCAGCTTATATGGCTCAGCGTCTACTCAGCGAGTTCAACGGGTCAGTTCTTTGGCAAAAACTGCAAAAGTCCGATGCTTGGTGCGCGGTTGGGTTTGCGATCGCAGCTCTCTTTCTCTATTGGCTCAACCTGGGACAGGTTGCCCTGCGCGATTGGGACGAAGGCACGATTGCCCAAGTCGCTAAGGAAATGTATCGATCCGGCGACTGGCTCTATCCGACCATCTACGGTGCGCCGTATTTGAATAAACCGCCACTGGTGGAATGGCTGATTAACATCGGCTATAGCCTTGGCGGCGTCCAGACCTGGACAGCTCGCTTCATGCCTGCCGCTGTCAGTGCCTTGGCTGTGCCATTACTCTTCCTACTAGGACGGAAGCTGTTTGTCCAGAAAGCCTTTGCCGTATGCAGTGCAGGCGTCTATCTAACCCTCCTGCCTGTCGCTCGCCACGGACGCTTAGCCATGCGCGATGGCGTTGCCGTTACGCTGTTTCTAGCTTTACTATACTGCTTGCTGCAAGCGCGACAGGATCGCCGCTGGGGATTGGGCATTGGACTGGCTCTGGGGCTGGTTGCATTGACGAAAGGCTTGCTGGCTGTGCTGTTGGGAGCTGTAGCCGGAATCTTTCTGCTTGTTAATCGGCAGTGGAATTTACTCAAAAGTCCAATTGCCTGGGCTGGTTTGGTATTGGGGCTGCTACCTGCGATCGCATGGTACGCGCTTCAGTTTCAGCACTACGGCACAACCTTCTGGCAGGGACACGTGATGGGCCAGTCGCTTGACCGGATTTGGGCAGCAGTGGACAACCATCAGGAACCGTTATGGTTCTACTTCGTTGAACTGCTGGAGTATGGCTGGCCGTGGCTGCTGTTCTGGCCGAGCAGTCTGTGGCTGGCCTGGAAATTGCGATCGCAACCCTGGGCGCAGTTAGTACTGGTCGGTACAGTGGTTTACCTGGGCACAATTTCCGTTATGGACACCAAGCTGTCCTGGTACATCATGCCGCTGTATCCGTTTGTGGCGCTGGCAATTGGCGCACAGCTTGGCGAGATTTGGGTGAACCGCCGACCGTTTTACAAGGTTTGGAGCTGGCTGCTAGGTGCGATCGCAGTTGCTAGCTTGATCGGTGGTTTTGTCATCGGCTGGATCGAGCAGCAGTGGTTGCTGATGCCCATTGGTCTAGTGCTGGCGGGAACGCTGGGCATTGCAGCGTGGTTGTTGGGGAAGTGCGATCGCAACTTTATTCCGGTACTAATCAACGGACTGTACGTGGTGCTATTAATCTTTGTCAGCTCTGATTTCTGGCTCTGGGAACTGAATGAAGCTTTCCCTGTGCAGCCCGTGGCCGCCATGCTTAAGGAGCATACGCCCGCTCAAAGCAAAATCCTGACCACGTTTTCCTATCATCGGCCCAGCCTGGATTTCTATAGCGATCGCTATATTCGACCCGCTGGGCCACAGACATTACAGCAGTTTTGGCAACCCGATCAGTATTTCTTGATTCCCGCTGCGGATCAGGCTCAGCTACCGCAGCCCTCTTACTGGGTAGTGGACGAGGTCGCCGGATTTCTGCTGATTCAGCCCAGGGCAACGGATGCTCCTGCCGCCAAACCCATTTCACAAGCTCAGTAAACGCAACGTACAGAATTCGTCAGAGCCGTTAGTGTAAGATCAGCACAATCATTCCTACTGAAGCTGCGTCAAGGGTTGACGCTATGATGAAAATTCTCCACGGCACTTGGATTCCCCAGCCAACTGACGATTTTATTCAAACGGGTACATTTTATCTCTGGATTGAAACCGACGAGAAAAGCCGCCGCCGTCGGTCGGGTCATCCTCGCCATTTGTTTGCGCCGGAATTAGCAGCGACCCTGGCGGATGAGTTGGGGGTTAAAGTTCTGGGTGCTCGCAAGCTGGAGGATTACATTACACAGTGTTACTTCCTGTTGCCCACAACCGAGGACGAGCCGCTGCCGTCTTTGGAGCTATCGCGTTATTTAGAAGATGAAAGCCCCGACACATTTGATTGGCAGTTCTGGAAAATAGACTGCTATCCAATTCGAGAGAATACTCAAATTATCAGTGTGCTGAATGACCTGCACTTTCTGGCGCTCTACAATCTGGCGGATGTGCAGCTCGGAGCCGACCTGCTGTTTTGGTATCACTACACCCAATCTCTGAAGCAGGTGATTCTGCGCGATCAGTATATTCCTGCGCTGAAGTATCGTCATTTAGATCAAGCGTCGTCTGCTGCTGCCAAAACATCTAGCCGCTCTAAATCTCGGTCTAAAGCCTCATCGAAATCGACCCGAGCAAACACTAGCAAGGCGCAAATTCAGGCTCAAGCAGAAGCGAAAGCAGCTAGTCAGCGATTAGGTGGTGATGCTGAGATTTATCCAGCCTGGGATATCGTTGGCGATCGCTACGAAGCCAGCTTGGATGCCTATGTTGAATACATGCCGCATCTGTGTGTAGCTGGATTTGAGAAAGAGCCAGACCGACCGACCTTTTATGACCGCAAAACTCTCCTGCGGCATTTTTCAGAATGCTGGGTGAATGATCTGGTCAGAGGTACATCCTTTTCTTTACCCCAGACCTACCTCAAGAAAATCGAAGGCTCCTTAGTTGAAAGCTGCCTAACTCAGAACCTTAGATACCCTTGGGCTGGCACGGCTTATCATTTAGAACGCTATCAGCAGTGGCAGGGATGGCGCGATCGCATTACTCGCTCTGAAACCGAAGCTCCGTTTCATGTGGGATTCAAACTGGAGGAACCTGCAAAACCAGATGATCCGTGGCAAATCCTGTTTCAAGTTGCACCCAAGCATGACCCATCGCTGCAAATCGCCCTCATGGACTTTTGGCGACTGCGGGGCAAACAAGAGCGGGAACTGCGGAAGCAGTTCGGCGAGGATTTTGAGCAGCATCTGCTGATGAATCTGGGCTATACGGCGCGAATTTATCCTAATTTTTGGCAAGGACTCGAAACCGATGAGCCTGTCGGCATCTTTGTCGATCTAAATACGGCGTTTGACTTCCTCAAGGATTCCGCTTGGGTGCTGGAGGATGCTGGCTACAAGATTATTGTGCCTGCCTGGTGGACACCAAAAGGACGGCAGCGGGCCAAGATTCGGCTCAAGGCCAAGGGCAAATCTCTGGGCGGCAACGACAAGGCCAAGAGCTACTTCTCGTTTGAAACGCTGGTGCAGTACAAATACGAGATGTCCATTGGTGACCAGCCCGTCAGCGAACAGGAGTGGCAGCAACTGGTGCAGGCTAAGTCGCCGCTGGTCAAGTTTCGCGGTCAGTGGATGGAGCTAGACCAGGAGAAAATGCAGCAAATGCTGGACTTCTGGAAGCAGCAGCAGGCCGACAATCCGGAAATGAGTCTGCTTGACTTCATGCGGCTGACGGCTGGCGAAGATGATGAGCTAGAAGTCGATTTCGATCGCAATGATGTCTTGGCGACGATGCTGACCCAGCTCAGCGACAAAGGCCGCTTGGAGCTAACCCCCAATCCCGATCAGCTCCAAGGCAATCTGCGGGATTACCAGAAGCGGGGCCTGTCCTGGCTGCACTATTTGGAAAATCTGGGCCTTAATGGTTGTCTGGCGGACGACATGGGCTTGGGCAAAACAGTGCAGGTGATTGCTCGTCTCGTGCAAGAGCGAGAAATGGCAACCCAGGCCGGAGTCAAGCAAGTGCCGCCAACCCTGCTGATCGCGCCCACCTCCGTTGTGGGCAACTGGTATCACGAACTGCACAAGTTTGCGCCCCATTTAACGGTGGTGGTGCATCACGGTAGCGATCGCACAAAAGATACGAAAGAATTCAAAGCCCTCTGTCGCCAGCATGACGTGATTATCACTTCCTTTACCCTGGCTCGTAAGGATGCCAAGCTGCTGACGGGCATTACCTGGCACCGGATTGTCCTGGACGAAGCGCAGAATATCAAAAATCCCAAAACGGCTCAGACCAAGGCGATTCTGAAGCTCAATGCCCACCATCGGCTGGCCCTGACCGGAACGCCCGTAGAGAACCGCCTGCTGGATTTGTGGTCAATCTTTAACTTCCTTAATCCCGGCTATTTGGGCACCCAGACGCAATTTCGCAAGCAGTTCGAAATGCCGATCCAGAAAGACAACAGCCCCACTCGCTCGGCCACGCTCAAGAAACTGGTGGAGCCGTTCATCCTGCGGCGAGTCAAAACCGATCAGGCGATTATTAAAGACCTGCCCGATAAGGTAGAGCAGAAGCTTTACTGTAATCTGACCAAAGAGCAAGCGTCCCTGTATGAAGCCGTACTCAAGGATGTCACCGAGCAGCTGGAAGCTGCTGAGGGGATGAAGCGTAAAGGATTAATTCTGGCTACCTTGACGAAACTGAAGCAAATCTGCAACCATCCCCGCCAGTTTTTGCAGGATGAAAGCGGGTTTACAGCAGAGCGATCGCACAAGCTGGATCGGTTACTAGAAATGCTGGACGAAGTAATTGAAGAAGGGGAGAGCGCTCTTGTCTTTAGCCAGTTCCGCGAAATTGGCGATGCTCTCGCCAACCACCTGCGCCACACCCGCCACTACAACACCTACTACATCCACGGCGGCACCAACCGCAACAAGCGGGAACAGATGATTACCCAGTTCCAAGATCCAGAAACGGAACCGTCAATTTTTGTCTTATCTCTCAAAGCAGCGGGTGTGGGGATTACCTTGACCAAAGCTAACCACGTGTTTCATTTCGACCGCTGGTGGAATCCGGCTGTGGAAGATCAGGCCACTGACCGTGCCTTCCGAATTGGTCAGCAGAAGAACGTCTTCGTGCATAAGTTTGTCACGATGGGGACACTGGAAGAACGCATTGATCAGATGATTGAAGATAAGAAAAAGCTGGCCGGAGCAATTGTGGGTGCCGATGAATCCTGGCTGACGGAGTTAGATAATGATGCCTTTAAGCAACTGATTGCCCTGAATCGCAATGCCATTTTGGAGTAGTCCTGGGAGTCAAAATTATGGCTAAATTTAGTCGATCCTGGTGGGGACAAAAATTTATTGAAGCAATTGAAGAGCTGACCGATTCAGGCCGTTTGAGTCGGGGGCGCTCCTATGCCAGCAACGGTAAAGTGATTGGCTTTAAGATTGATCGGGGACTGATTACGGCGCAGGTGCGGGGTTCTGTTAATCCCTACTTTGGCGTTTATAGCGAACCGCGATATGATGTGCTGATTGATTTTGAGCCAATTAGTAAAGCTAAATGGACGGCTGTCATTGCACTGATTGCGTCTAAGGCAGGTCTGATTTCGCGGCTGTTGCTGAACGAAATTCCGGAAAATATTGAAGACAGTTTCCATACGCTGGGGCTGCATCTGCTGCCTGCAAGTAACAGAGACTTTCACACCCGCTGCTCCTGCCCCGATTGGAACAATCCCTGTAAGCATGTTGCCGGAGTGTATTATCTAATCGCGGCTGAGCTAGATCGGGATCCGTTTTTGCTCTTTGAACTGCGGGGTCTCAAGAAAGAGGAACTTAAAGCCGAATTGGCTAAAACGCCACTCGGTCAAGCTCTATCTGCCGAACTTTCGGCTCAGCGGCATCCGCCCACACCCGTTGAATCCTACTACACGAAACCGCAGCTAGTTGAGGCGACAGAACTGAGCGCCAAAGCCTTCTGGCAAGGGGAAAAGCGATTGCCACAGACGATTGAAGTACCTGCACCTTCAACGGTGTCGGCTGTGGTCGTGAAGAAGCAGGGTGATTTTCCACCCTTTTGGTCGCGGGAGAACTCGTTTATTGAAGCAATGGAAGAGTTTTACGAACGAGTGAAAACGAAACGAAAGGATTTGCTCTAAAATTCAGATGCCCTGAACCCATAGATCATGTATGAGTCCCCAGCTATCTTCCACTGAACTGCAAACTGTCCAGGAGCTGCTTCAGGATTATGACGAAGCCCAACCTGCGATCGCAACTCTGCAAGAACATGATGGCGATCTAAAAACCAGCCTGGAAGATCTGATCGCGGCAGAAGCGGGCACGGCGGTTTATGGGGAGGAGCGCAAGACGCTGCGGCAGGTGTTTCTGAAGAATCTGCGGCGGGAGATCTGTGGGGATGATGGGTTTCTGGCCAAGGTGGAGGAGTACAACAAGAAACCGGGCGAGGCGGCGCTGCTGGCGGGGCTGATTGTGTATGTGATTGATTTGGTGACGCTGCCGATTAATCCGGCGATTGCCACTGTTGTTGTGCTCTGGGTGTTGAAGTTGGGGATTCGCACGTTTTGCGACTACACGGAACCGGAACCGGAATAAACGGTCAAAATGGTTAAAAATACCCCACCTGTAGGGGCAAATGGCCATTTGCCCCTACGTAACGTTTCGGTAATGATGATGCCCGTTGTAGGGGCGGGTTTTGTTGACCGATTTTGCCTCGAATTTACCATTTGTCGGCTAAACCCACCCTTACGCAACGGTTTGGGTTTTCAGACTGTTCTATTCATCGCGGTTGAAATTGGCGAAGAGTTGCTGCATGTCTGCGGGGGTGGCGTTGAGGCATTGGGCGACAGATGTGAGGATGTTGGGGTCTTGGGTGGTTTGATAAAGTCGGGCAAAACTTCGGAAAACAATTCCACCATTATGTTCATCCCCATATTCCGTATATGTCTCTAATGCTTTTTGGTAATGAGACTGCGCCTGCTCATACTCCCTTAGCTCTTGGGCAACCCTGCCTAACTGGTGGTAGGTGCCCGCTTGGCTGTAGCGGTCGTTGAATTCAATTTTGATGTCGAGCGCCTTTTGATAGTGAGACTGCGCCTGCTCAAACTCCCTCAGCTCTTCGGCAACCCTGCCTAACTGGTGGTAGGTGCCCGCTTGGCTGTAGCGGTCGTTGAATTCAATTTTGATGTCGAGCGCCTTTTGATAGTGCGATCGCGCCTGCTCAAACTCCCTCAGCTCTTGGGAAACCATGCCTAAATTGTGATGATCCAGTGCTTGGCTGTGGCGATCATTAAAATCCATGTGAATCGTAAGAGCATTTTGGAAATGCTGTTGCGCCTGCTCATATTCACGTAGAGCCTTGCAAAGATTTCCTAATTGACCATAGGTGCTGGCTTGGCTGTAGCGGTCGTTGAATTCAATGCAGATATCGAGCGCCTTTTGATAGTGAAATCGCGCCTGCTCAAACTCCCTCAGCTCTTGGGCAACACTGCCTAACTGGTGGTAGACGTTCGCTTGGTTATAGCGGTCGTTGAATTCAATGAAGATATCGAGCGCCTGCTGATAGTGAAATCGCGTCTGCTCAAACTCCCTCAGCTCTTCGGCAACCATACCTAACATGTGGTAGGTGCTGGCTTGGCTGTAACGGTCGTTGAATTCAATGCAGATATCGAGCGCCTTTTGATAGTGAGATCGCGCCTGCTCAAACTCCCTCAGCTTTTGGGCAACCATGCCTAACTGGTGGTAGGTATGAGCTTGGCTATAGCGGTCGTTGAATTCAATTTTGAGATCGAGCGCCTTTTGATAGTGAGATCGCGCCTGCTCAAACTCCCTTAGCTCTTGGGCAACCCTGCCTAACTGGTGGTAGGTGCGAGCTTGGCTATAGCGGTCATTGAATTCAATTTTGATGTCGAGCGCCTTTTGATAGTGAGATCGCGCCTGCTCAAACTCCCTCAGCTCTTCGGCAACCATACCTAACATGTGGTAAGTGTTTGCAGCCAGAAGTTGTTTTTCCTGATGATCTATATCTGTAACTTCTTCTAAAACATCAAGAACCTGATTATAAGCTTCCTCCGCTTTTCGATATTTCTGTGTCTTTAGATAAAGATTTGCACGTTGACCAAAAGCGCGAACAATAGTTTCTCCTAACCCATCAACTTTAACGTTTGAAGGATACTGACCTAGTGCATTACATACAAATTCCAAGATCTCTAGTTCTTTTTGAGAATTATTAGAAATATTGAAATACAATCCTAAGCAATTAAAGATCTCTGGAATTTCACGATTAGCTAAACTAATCTTTAATGCACTATAGAGATTTTCATACTCTAGACGACAGAAGAGAAGTCCCAGTTGTCGTTCTTGCGGATTCTTGGATTTCATCAACTGCTGATAGCTACCCGCCAAGCCCTGATAGTGTGCCTTAAACCCGTCATAGAGCGCATCGCGGGTCGCGGCATCCAGGTCATTCAGCTTCGTCCGCAAAAAATAAGGGAAAATCGGTTGAATACTCAATAATCTTTCCCCCCTTTTTTAAGGGGGGCTAGGGGGGATCCATCCGGGTTCATTCCCGACAGCAAACCCCACTGAATCGCCTCCTGAATTGCTTCATCAAACCGACTAAAATCATAATCCTTAAACGGCTCCCGCTCCTGCAATTGCTGGCCGTAATTTTCTAAATCTGCCCGATCAATAAAACTATTAAACGGTGCCAAACACACCAACAATTTCTGGGCATCCGGTGACAAATTACTGTGCGAATATTCCACACATTTGAGAATATTATTCGTCTTATCCCCACCCCCCACATTCAGATCCACATCCGCCGCCTGTAGCCTGTCCAAAATCTGCTGCGGCGACTGGTTCGCCAAATTCGCCAGCACCACCTCCATCGCCAGCGGATACCCCGCCAGCAGTTTCATCAGCCGCTTAAACCCGTCATCTTTCCGCAGTTCCGCAATTCGCTTCGGGTTCCCCACCTGGGCATCCAAAATCTTCTCCGCCAGCACCGTCCGCGATTCCGGGTCTAGCCCCGCCAGCGGATACACATTCGCCTTCCCCGCCTTCGTATACACATCCGCCAACCACTCTTCCCCACTCCGCGACCCCAGCACCACCTTCGTTTCGCCACCCCGCAACAGCAGCAAAAACTCGCGAATCTGCGCCTGTTCCGCCTCCGGCAGCGTATTCTGAATCGCCAACGCCTGCCCCGTCACCGACTCCAAATTATCCAGCATCAGCCCATAGGGTTTCGCCCGCAGGTGATCGGCCACATCTTCCATCTGCGCCTCAATCGGCATTGATTCAAAGTCTGAAAATTTACGAGAGTCAGGATACAGCCCTTTACCAATCACCCGTAGAATTTGCTGGAGCGTATGCGCCGTTTCGTCATAGCCAAAATAGAACACATCCCGCACAAAATTCGTCGTCTGCCACCACTCCCGCAGATAGTTGAGCAGCGTCGTCTTGCCCGTGCCGCCCATCCCCCGCAGCAGCAAAATATTGTGCTGCAGCAGCGCTTTCTCAATCTTGAGAATTTCAAGATCGCGCCCCACAAAGCCATAGGTCGCGCCGCTAAACCGATAGCGCTGCCGCCGCTGCATCAGGTATTCGGTGCGTTCCTGAGACGTAAACTCCCGCAGCTTCAAATCCACATCCCGATTGGCATACACCACGGGCAGCAGCCAGTCCTCCAGCTCCACAATTTGGTTAAAATACACCCGCCGATTCTTCTGGTTATACAGCTCCTTCCGCCCCAGCCGAATCGCCTCCGGAATCCCCTGCTGCGCAAACAACTGACCATACAGCTTCTCCATCATCAGCGCCGCCGCCGTCACGGTGACGGAATAGCCCATCGCCACAACCATCTGCACACCTGCCGCCATCAGCCGACTGCCCAAACTGGTCTCGGAATTTTGGATTGCGGATTTTGGATTTTGGATTTCCGGTTCTGTTTCGTCCGCTTCTGCCTTTTTTCCGCCTTCTGTTTTTAACTGTTTCCCCGATTGGCAGGCGTTCAAAATACAAATGGGGATGCCTTTGCCTGTCAGTAATTTCGCCAATTCCTCCGCTTCCACCGGATCGGCCTTGCCTTTGCTCTGCCCCTCCAAAAACAAAAACGCCTTCACCCCGTCATAGCGCTCTAGATCATCTCGGCCATACCGCGCCTGATACGTATAGCGATCCGCCTTCACGCCCTGTTTGTACTGCTCATGAGTCATCAATCCCCCATGCGCGTCAAAATGGACAATGTGATAATGCCCTTCCTTCCCTTCCAAATGATCCGATAGCGCCTGATACGTCCCCGGACGCAAAATTTCCACATTCACCCGCAACTGCGCCGTGTGAATCGCCTCAATCAGCGGTCGCGAAATCGTCCGATAGCCCACATCCGATTCCTCATCCGGTCGCGCCGTCACCACCAGCAAATTAATCGTCGGCGATGATTGCAGATCAATTTGGGTAATGCCTTTTTGAAACCGCTTGCGCGTAAAAATACCCTCCACCGCAAACGGTCGCGGCTGCTTCGGGTCTTTCAGCGCCTCCCAGTGCAGCGCCTGAAAATCCGGTGAATTGCCCTCAATTTCAATCCGCAGTTGGGTCAGTCCCTCGCGACAGGCTTGCTTATAGTCGCTGTAGGCATCTGGATCAGCAAATACCTGCTTAAACAGGTCGTGACCATAGGTTTCAATGCTCGCCGCCGCCCGCTGTGCGATTACGTAATCGTCAAATGGAAACTTAATCCACTGCTCAAAGTAGAACTCTAGCTCCCGCTCTTTCCGCGCATCAAACGGATCGTGAACCCTAATCTCATACCGCGTTTGATGATCAATACTCACCATCGCGGCAAAACCAGCATTGTCAGCAAGTAGACCCGTTTCACAAATCGTCAGAATAGGCATGGTGCAGATCGGTAGCGATACTTGGCGATATTCAGTAGAGAAAGCAAAAGCCTCCCCATGTTAGCCTTCCCGCTTCGCTGCGTCAGGCAACAGAGGCCAATGTTTCAATTGCCCTACTGGGCAATCAAGCATCGCATCACATTGCCATAAATTGCGATAAATTGCGATCGCACATCCCTTCTCTACGAATCTCTACAAAATCTCTGATTCAGGAATGTCTTGCTCATTAAATAAAGCTGCCGTTTGTGCTTTTGCCTTCGTTTTCATTTCAGGCGTGATGCTCATTGCAATACTGGCAAGTGCGGCTGTAATGGCCGATAAATCATCCGTGAATCCGACGGCAGGCAGCACATCAGGAATCATATCCACCGGGAGAATCCAGTAGGCCAATGCACCTGCAATGGTTAGCTTGGCTGAAATGGGAGTTTTTGGATCATGAAGGGCATTCCACATCACAAAAGCCTGCTCGACGAGACTTTTTCCGGCCTTTGTGCCAAATGCTCTCATCTTGTCCCAAAAAGCTTCATCGGAATATTCCATATTTTCGTCTGCACTGTCCTGCGAATGTGTCATGGCTTGAACCGGAATCCCAACATTTTCCATCCGTTTAGTTGCGGCTTTCACCTGATCAATTGATGCTTGATCTTGCCCATGTCGGGTTTGATCTAGCACATTAATAAAGTCTTCAATTGCCTTGACCTGTACGTCATTAATCTCAAACTCTCGCTGAGCCGTTTTAATCGCAGATTCCTCCTCGGCTGTCATATTCTGGTCAGACCATACTAGGCTCAGAATATAGAACATCAAGCCAAATTTGAGTTCGCGATCTGCTTTTGATAACTTCTGGATAGATTCCTCTAATGAGGGTGGATTGTAAGAATATGACTGTAACGTTTCTTTCTCCTCAGCCGATAATTTGTCCGCTTCAGGACTCGACAGAATGAAGCTCATCTCATCTTCATCAATCTTTTGGTCTGCGGCGGCAACAGCAAAAAGGATCGCAAAGAACGCAAGGGTATCTTCATTCGAAAACGGCAACCAGCCTCGAACGGTTGTCACGACACTAGATGTCGCGTGACTCACGTTTTTGCCAATACTGCTGGCTGTTTCACCTGCGGCTTCGGCTAGTCCAGATGTCGTCTTACTAATATTTTTACCGAGATTATTTGCTGTTTTGCCTGCTGCTTTCGCTGCTGAGTCAAACCAATTAGCCATAACAAAAAATCCAATATATTAACTTGCCTTGAAATTAGGCACGCCGCGTCAGTCTAACGAATGATGGTTCTAGTAATTATGTCGTTTAGACTCTCAAACAGCATCTGCTGCTGTATATATTTATCGCCTTGAGATGATTTCTACTGAGCTAAATTTCGATATCGGTGCCACAGCGCAAGGACAATATGGCTGGATGGGTTCCGTACAGCAGTTTTTAGCTCTGCCAGCCGACGAATGGTTCGCTCAGCTTTGTACCCGCTATCAGCAGCTTTATCAGCAGCAAGCTACAACGACTCAAAAACAAGCGTGGCAGGATAGCGGCGACATTTTGCGATCGCAACTCTCCCATCTCAAACCATCCCAACAGCAAAACTGGACGCTCATTTTTGAATATGAACTACCCCGCGAAGGCGGACGCCGACTGGATTTAGTTCTGCTGGGAGCGGGTCGTATTTTAGTATTTGAATTCAAACAAAAGAGTAAGCCTTCGCTGGCCGACTGTGACCAAGTTGCCGCTTATGCCCGCGATTTAGCCACCTATCATCAAGCTTCTCATCATCATCCGGTCATGCCGCTGATTGTGCCGACTCGCGCCAGTCAGTCCTTTGCCTCTGGGCCTCCTGTGACCAGTCAGGAATATGGAGATACAAGAACGGTAACTGCGATCGCGCCTCATCAAATTGCTGAATACCTTAATCAACTCCAGCCCGTTGAGCCAGACATCAACGCCGAGCAGTGGGTGCAGTCGGACTATGCGCCATTACCGACGGTGGTTCAAGCCGCGCAGCAGATTTTTCGGCAGGAACCACTGCCCAGCATTCGGCAAGCGCAGAGCGTGGGTATTCCCGACCTGCTGGATTTCTTGCATAAGTTGACGCTTCAGGCGCAGCAGCAGCAAGAGCGGCATTTGGTGCTGATTACGGGCGTGCCGGGAGCCGGGAAAACGCTGGTCGGGCTACAGTACGTCTATCAAAATCCGCTCAAAGACCAGGATTCAAATCAGCCCCAAGCCGTTTTCCTCACGGGTAACGCGCCGCTGGTGCAGGTGTTGCAGTATGCGCTGAACAGCAAGGTATTTGTTCAAGCGGTGCGTAACTTCTACTTGCAGTACGAAGTGCGCCGTCAAACCGCGCCGCCGGAGCACATTATCGTGTTCGACGAGGCCCAACGCGCCTGGGATTGCGATCGTATGTCGGAAAAGTACGGCATCAATAGTGCCGCCAGCGGAGCCATTTTGCGGATTGCCGAGCGGATTCCGGACTGGTCAATCGTGGTGGCGCTGATTGGTGAGGGGCAGACGATTCATGTGGGCGAGGAAGACGGCATTGAGCAGTGGAATCAGTCGCTGCAAGCGGCTCAGGCCAACTGGCAGGTTCACTGTGCGCCCGCTCAGGCGAAATGGTTCGATGCTGTTGCTGCTGAACGACTACACGTTGATCCACAGTTCAATCTCAGCCTGTCCCTTCGCAGTCACCTGGCGCAGGATGTGCAGAGCTGGATTGCCGACCTGCTTAATGGTGAACTCGAACAGGCCGCCGCCTGGATGCCCCGGCTGGAAGCCGAGGGATTTGATGCCTATGTGACTCGCGATTTGGAATTAGCCAAGCAGTACTGTTGCGATCGCTATGTTCAATCGCCTAACAAGCGCTACGGACTGCTGGCTTCGTCTCGTGCTCGGAACTTACCGAATTATGGGATTCCCAACGATTACAAGTCCACGCAGTGGATGAAGATTGGTCCCTGGTACGTCGATCCGCCGGATGCGCCTCTATCCTGCTGTGCCTTTGAGCGGGTGGCGACGGAATTTAGCTGTCAGGGACTGGAGCTAGATTTGCCCATTGTCTGCTGGGGCAGCGATTTGCGCTGGCAGGATGGTCAGTGGCAGACTCACACCCGTCAGCGCCATGTCCGCGATCCGTATCAGTTGCGGCTGAATAGCTATCGAGTCTTGCTCTCGCGCGGGCGGGACGGCCTGATCGTGTTTGTCCCGCCGGATGCGCAGTTGAATGAAACCTATCGCGCCTTGTGCCAAGCGGGCTTAAGATGTCTTATGGACGCGGGTATACCAGCGCAGCAGGACGCGGGCTAAACGGTCGGGACTGTGCCGCACATAGCCCGTATTCATGTCTTCTTCCATCACGTTAGCCATCACGATTCGGCGGCCCAGGTGCATGATGTTCTCGCGGTCAAAGAAAACCGGATGGGAATTGCTCTGGGCATAGCGGATCAGCGTTCCGGCAGAGGGCACCCGCCGCTGCACCAACACCGCATCGCAAAGGGAACGATTGCAAATGGCATCCAGCACTCGCAGGTGATCGGCAACGGTATAGTTATCCGTTTCGCCCGGCTGGGTCATGATGTTGCAGACATAGATGCGGGGAATATCTGTCCGCTGTGCGATCGCATGAGCAATGTCTGGAACAAGTAAATTCGGCACAATGCTGGTATAGAGGCTACCGGGGCCAATCACGATATAGTCTGCCTCTTTAATAGCTTGAATCGCTTTCGGTAGCGCAGGCGGATTAGCGGGCAGACAGCCGATATTGACAATCCGGCCTTTGGCTTCCGTAATATTCGATTCACCGTGAATCAGCCGCCCATCGGACAGTTCAGCCCATAGGCAAACATCGCTTAGCGTCGCGGGTAGCACTTCCCCTCGTACCGCTAAAACTTTGGACGAAGCGGCAATCGCCTGCTCCAGATCGCCCGTCACCTCGGTCATCGCGGTCAAAAACAAGTTACCAAAGCTGTGACCCGACAGTCCTGCGCCCGCTTTGAAGCGGTACTGAAACAGTTCCGTGAGCAGTTTCTCTTCGTCAGCCAGTGCCGCCAGGCAGTTGCGAATATCGCCAGGCGGCAACACGCCGATTTCCCGCCGCAGTCGTCCGGACGACCCGCCATCATCGGCCACTGTAACAATAGCGGTGATGTTAGCGCTGTAGCTTTTCAGCCCCCGAAGTAGAGTTGACAGCCCTGTACCGCCACCGATAACGACAATTTTTGGCCCCCGATACAGCCGCCGATGCTGTAGCAATACATCGACTAGTTCCTCATCGCTGTCCGGCATCAGCACTTCGGTAATTGCGCCCAGCGTGCGAGATTGCCCCCAAAGTAAGAGACCAACTCCGCCTAGCAGCACAAGCGGCCCGCTGACATAACTTGGCACAATGGTCGTAACGATTTCAAGCGCATTACCAACAAAGCGGGCGGTGTAAAAGACGGGCGTCATTTTTAGCCAGATCGCGAGTCCTAATCCAGCCAGCAGCATCCCGGCTAGGCTGATCAGCAACCATCGCTTGATAAACAAGCCTGGAGCAAGCCATTTAAACCATCGATTCATCCGACGAGGATGTCGTCGAGCCATCGAGTTGCGACGGATGACATACAGGGCTTGCTTCAAAGGGGCTTTTAACATAGCGTTGAGCGTCTGGTTTTTAATTGCTTTTATTTATGAATAATTATTTAGATTAGAACTCATCCTAAACCAAGTTGGGTTAAGAGCGTCAATGCACTAATGATAGTTATTTCGAATCAAGCGGCTTCCTATCGGCAAAATTGTAATGAAAGTTAGGCCGCAGTTGAGAATTTTAGCGATTTTTGGCAATAGGCTAACAGTGAAACCGCTCATGCAGCGTTAACTACCTTATAAATCGTCACATAACGATAGAACATGCGAAATCCACTATTTTTCTCTCAGAGTAATTTTTGGCGAAATGCTCGCTTAGGCCGCATTTTGCTAAAAATGATAGTTGGGTTTTTGTCCAGTGGACGTGGTTTCAACATAATTAAATCCCCAAGTAGGTCTTGGCGAAGTGGCTGCTAGAGACAGCATTCGCGTCAAACACCTGGGGATCAACCGTCTGATTGTACAGTAGCCGGATAGCCAGCAATTGTTACTCTGATGACGTTGTTTAGTTTAGGCTCAATTCAGTTACTTTTAAGCTGTTTTTATAGGCATTAATCTTGCGATGCGATCGCATTTTTCAGTTCATCCTTATTCATCTTGCTCCGCCCTTCAATCTCCAGTTCTTGCGCCTGTTCATACAGTTCTTCACAAGTTTTCTCATCCAGCTCATCGGCATCGGCCTGAGCAGATTGAACAGCTTGCTTCAGCTCATCTTTTTTCATTGAGCTGCGGCCACTGATCTCCATCTCTTGCGCCTGTTCGTACAGTTCCTCCTTCGTGGGTTCATTGTCAGAATCACTGGAGCCAGAGCTAGATTGCTCTTGCTTGAACTCATCCATTGCCTTTTGCACCGCATCCGGCCATTCCACGTGCTGCTGACCGTTTTTGGAGGCTTTTCGTTTACTCTTTTCGGCTTCTTTTTTCTCAGAATCGCTCAGCTTGTCCCAAACGGCTTTTGGCAAATAGCGCTTCGTTTTATCATCCTGACGGGCTTTGCTACTGCCGCCTTGAGTTTGCCAATCTTCCTCTGACCACTGCTCCAGCGATTTGGCAGACTCGTCTTTTTCATCGTTTTTATAGCCGCCGCCCTGCTTTTCATACTCCTGCACAAGCAGCTGGCTTTTACGGGCTGACCACTGCCCAGGCTTACCGCCTTTATCGGACTGCATCAAATCGTCTTTGATTTCACGGCGCAAATCGGGCTTGGTGTATTTTTTTTCGTAGCGATCGCTCATCAGTTTTTCCTATAACAATAAAAGCGGAAGCGCTGATCAGCCCCCCCACTTTGTACCGTAGAAAGGAAACCTAGCATCGGGCATCGCTCGGTTGTCAGAGCTAACTGTCAATCACAGGTTAGACAGTCTTTACAACATTAGGTCTAGCAACACCGTCTTGCACCTTGTAAGTTAAAAGGCGATTTTGTAGCTGCGACTATGGCAACAAAACCGCCTCTTCTGGGTTTAACACGACGTTTTAGTGTCACATCGAGGTCGGATCAATACACTACTCGCTAGGAGCAGCCTGAGAATACTGCTGTTGGTCATACATTGCCTTGAGCACCATACCTGGATCAACCCACTGCGATGAATATTTCATGCCCCAGTGCAGGTGAGGCCCCGTCGTGCGACCGCTCATCCCCACTCGGCCAATCCGTGCTCCAGTAGGCACCCGCTGCCCTTCGGAAATGACTAATCCACCATCCCGATCGACGATGGCTCGTTTGCCGTCCACAGTTTCAACCCAGCCTTCCATGTGGCAATAGATATGTGTCCACTCACCGGACTGAACGGCAACCATCGTGCCGCAGGCGCTATCATCGGAGACTTCAGCTACGTAGCCAGCCCACCAGTTGCGGATATAGCTACCCCGTGGAGCAGCCAGATCAAGCCCGTAGTGGAAGCGAGTTCCGCCACCGTAGGGAGAATTACGGTAGCCAAAGGGCGAGGTATAGTCCTGAAAATTCTCAACCGGGAATGAGGCATGATTCCACGATAGAGGCGCTGTCGCCTGTTGCGAACTAGCCTCGATAGCAGAAACAGCAGCAGGTTTAGCTGCGAGCAGTGTCAATCCTAAGGCGGTTAAAAGGCTGAGAATAACCAACTGGCTTCGACGAGATGGCCAGTTACGAATCTGGAAGAGTGACAGTCGATTCATAACTTAATTTTGTGTGAGGAGAACTGAAAATGCTATGCAGATATAGCGCTGAACAGGTGCTACATTACAATACACTGCATTATATCTAGCGGTTATAGACTCGATGTAGATACACCACAAATGCTAATCATCGTACCGCAAAGCTGACCAAAAAATTAACTAGTTTGCACTAAGATTTGTTCACCGTTAATGATGGTGGAATAGACGGTTAATGGCTTGGTCGCAGGTCCTTGAGTTACGGCTCCGCTGGTGTCAAATTTCGAGTCATGACAGGGACAAATAAACTGGGTTTGGTCGGTATCCCACTCCACAGCGCATCCAGCATGAGTACAGGTAGGGTTCACGGCCACAACGCTACCGTCAGCATTGGGATCAGCAATCACAAGAATAGAGTTAGCACCGCTCTCGTTGAGAATAGAACCGTCTTGCGCTAATTGAGCTAATGTGCCAACTGCAGTTCCTTCTTCATCGGTACCAGTTATCGTAGAGTCTGAAGACCCGGAGTCGCAGGCTGCGATCGCAACTGGTAAAGACGTAGCAAGAAACCCAATTCCAACCCAATTTAAAAACTGGCGTCGCTCCATAACTGGATATCCTTTTGGCTAATGATTTGCAATCAATGGCTTAATAACAGCCGAGTTCGTACAGTTTGACGACTCATTGTACTGATAAGTTTGCGATCGCGATCAATCTTACAGAAAAAGAAATAAATGCTGCTTCTCGAAAACCAATGCTGGAGCAAGATCAAACTTGATCTCCAATGTGGTTCGAGAAACAGCATCACGGCAGTCCCAAATGAGAGGCTAGACAATGATTTGTCTACGCATATAGTACAATTGAACTATAAAAAAGTCTACCCCTAATTCGACTTGCTCATTTATTTGCCTACATATGAAAGCCCGTTTATTGTTGCAAAAGCAGCTTTTGCAACAATAAACGGGCTTTTGTCAACCACGATGTGGCGCGATCTGATCGACTGCTTGCCAACAGCGGTTATCTTCTAAGCAGTTGCAAAAAACTCTTTTGACTTAATTGGATCAGGTGTCATGGTCTTTTCGCCTGGTTGCCAACCGGCTGGGCAGACTTCGTCTGGATATTTCTGAACGTGCTGAATCGCGTGGAGTACTCGCAACGTTTCATCAACATTCCGTCCAAATGAAAGATTGTTAATGGTTGCGTGCTGAACAACCCCTTCCTTATCGATGATGAACAGACCTCGCAACGCAACCCCAGCATCCGGATCGAGGACGTTATAAGCCGTGCTAATTTCCTTTTTGATATCTGACACCAGAGGATAGTTAAGGTCGCCAACGCCTCCCATTTTGCGATCGGTTTGAATCCAGGCCAAGTGGGAGAACTCACTATCAACCGATACACCCAGCACTTCCGTACCCAGTTCTTTGAATTCAGAATAGCGATCGCTAAATGCTGCAATTTCAGTTGGACAAACAAACGTAAAGTCGAGCGGATAGAAAAATAGAACGACGTATTTACCTCTGTAATCGGAAAGTTTGATTGTCTTAAATTCTTGATCAACGACGGCTGTTGCAGTGAAGTCAGGAGCCTCCTGGCCAACACGGAGGCAGTTCTCAGAATAATTCATACAATTTCTCCCTAACAATCCAGTCGTCTAACCTTTGATTGGATTTAGTACACAAAAAATTGGTGATTCGCTAGCTTTCAACTGGCCGCGCAGTATTACAACCATATCATAATCGTCATAGGGGTAAGTATTTTTACTCTCCTCCTCGATGAATCTGCATAATTTTTGTTAGATATTTTGTTAGATAAAATTTTTTCTATGGTGAGAGTCCAGAATTAAAAACTGTAAGAGCCGTGAGTTTATTTACCCACGGCTTTTGCAATTTTATAAAAATGGCTCAGGCGTGATTTGAACACGCGACACGAGGCTTATGAGTCCCCTGCTCTAACCAACTGAGCTACTGAGCCTTGCTTTGTTGCGGCTGCTTCGCAAACCTCAACAGTTTTTAATTGTATCACTAAACGGGACAATGGCAACCCAAAAATATTCTTTACTGAAGAGTGGGATCGGCAATTAAAACAAGGGTAGTCCGCATTTAAGCTGACCAAGCCTAGGTGATCTGGAACAAGTTGCTGAAGGATAGCTGCTTGTTCCAGATCACAGTCAAAGCACTTAGCGGCTTGGCAAAAAGGCCATTGGATTAGTTGCGCCTTGATTGGGAGGATGAATCTCGAAGTGAACATGCGGACCAGTGCTATAACCCGTACTGCCCATTTCCGCAATCTGCTCACCTTGGCGAACCCGCTGCCCAACGCTAACCAACAAACGGCTGTTGTGGGCATAGCGAGTCATGGAGCCATCTGGATGACGGATATCGACGAGATTACCGTATCCACCAGAGTTCCAACCTGAACGCTCGACTACGCCGGAAGCAGAGGCATAAATTGGGGTCCCAACTGGTGCGGCAACGTCGATTCCCTTATGCATCCGACCCCAGCGCCAGCCATAGCCTGATGTGAGGACACCTTGAGCCGGCCAAATGTATCCATTCGAAATTGCTTCAGGGAGATACTCTTCAGAATTAGGCAAACCTGGTAACTCAGGTGAAACCATTTGCCCTGACACTGGCTGCGCTAAAGGTGCATAGCTTTCAGAACCAACAGGAGCCGCTGCAACGAGCTGAGAATCGGCATTATTGCGCTCTTCCGCAACTGCTTCTTGCTCTGAAGTCCGATTTTCGGATTGATTCTGGCGCTCAAATTCAGGATTGATTGGTTCTTGCTCTAATGCGTCTGCCGATTGAGCCGGTGCAATCGCCGCAACCTGCTGAACACCGTCTTCCGGCTGAACATCTTCTTGCGCAACGGATGAGGCTGCTTGTTCAGCTTTTTGCGATCGCATTTCCCGAATTTCTTCTAGCAATCGAGCCGCGTAAGGACTAATATTGCGATCCGATTCTGAGCTGTAAGAATTTGCACTGGACTCGGATGATTGCTGACGAATTGCCGCAATCTCCTGGCTCATAGAGGAATCAGCCCGAGAGTCTAGTAATGATCTCGATTGATCTGTGGACGACTCTATTGCAGCGTCAGATTGTGAACGGCGCTCCAATAAGTTCACAACGTCACGGTTGGCCGCAACTGTCACTGGAGTTTCTGTCTCTTTGAGGCTAATGGAGGATTCCTCGGAATTGTCAGTATTACTGGGAATCACCAAAGTCGCACCAGCCCAAATAACATTGGGATTACTAATATTGTTCGCACTGATCAATTGCTCGCGTGTTACTCCATATTGGCGAGCAATTCGATTCAGCGTATCCCCAGGCTGGATTTGGTAGCTTCTTTGATCGACAGGTTGAACCGCTGTGTTTTGCACTTGGGATTCTGCGGCAGTATCTGCATTGGTTGCCACATGCACAGATTCAGTTGCCACGACAGCACTGGCATCAGTCGAGATGCTTAATAGCGGCTGATCAACCTGAATCTGCGGCAAAACAGACGGTAGCTCATCCGCATCGGCTGAGTTTTGAATGGATCTGAAGTTGACTGGAACCTCAGCAATGGTTGCCGTCGTCTCTGTAGAAGGTGTGGCCACGCTGTCTGAAGCAGCTGCTTGTACTGAGCCGATCTCTGCAGTATTGCTAATGTTCAGATTGTTGTTAGCGGCAAGCTCATCAGTGGATATATCAGCAGATGTGCCAGGTTCTGGCATTGCAGCTACGGTAACCGCTGTGCTGGTTTCCACTTCGGGCTGAATTACATCTGCATCCAAGCTATCAAGCGCTAATGATTCTGGCTTGGATGCAGAATCATCTAGGTTGGCTTCTACGCTAGTTTCTGTCTGCTCGCTTGCCAAAGCCGCACTCAATTCATCTGAACTTTGGCGGAGACGAACAAGTGACTCATCCTGAGCAACCTTTAAGCTCTCATCAGCTTGCTCGTAGCGATTCAGGCTAGAGCTGATATTTGTCTGCTCAGGAATCAGCTTTTCTACAGCTTTACCTACACTGTCCTGCTGTGGTTTTGCCGGTGAAGTAGGCACCTGGACGGCGACTTCAGCTTCGGTTTTCGCCGGAACTTGCAAAGCGGTGCCAACTGGAAGTAGCGCATCCGGTGATAAACCGTTGATTGCGGCTAACGCGCTGACATCAACTTGATGCTCCTGAGCGATTTGCCATAGCGTTTGCCCCTCTCGAACAATGTGGCGAGTCGAGGAAACTGCCTGCGGCATCGGATTGGCAGAAAATGCAGGCTCGGCTGTCATCGGCTCAGATGCGATGGCCTCGCTGTCCCGATGGAATATGACACCAGATGCCCCCATCGATAAAGCAAGACCCAGCATGGCGGCAGAAGTGCGCGCCTTACGATTGCCTCCAGACAACTCTTGCTTCTGTGATCTGGCTGAAACCAAACCAGCTTCAAAGTTGTGAGAGGAGGCAACCTTAGCCTCCTGCAGAAATACTCGTTTCAAGGAACGACCTCCTAATGACCAGCGTTCAACTGCTGTGTATGAATCAACCGATTCGAAACCAGTTCACTGAACAGCTTGCGATAGCAATCTTGACTATCAGCAGCGGTGTTACGACAGAATTTCTGCCTAGGTAACATTACTCCGCTTTTTTTATTTAGACAAGATTACACTACTTAACAAAAAATTCAAGCACCCAACTATTAAACTCGACACATTAGCATGGCGGCAAAGCATTTGATTGCCTTATGACAGCAATGACATTTACTCGATGAGCCTTTGCTATTTCCCTAGGTATTCTACCCAGGAACTACCTTGATGCATCCATGAAAAGGATTTCTACCTGCTATCACACAACCTTGTCAAGATTAACTACCAAATTTTGAAAGGAAATTCGCTGGATAATGACCCTGATCTTGAATCTTGTGATTCTTTGCTATTGGTTGTTTGAGCAGTTCAGCAGGTCAATTAATGCACCAATCGAAAATCTAAGCTGATTCTTCTTTTTATGCATTCGTATACTTGCGGATCTCAAACTGCGATCGCATTACTGAGCAGTGAATGTTAGTCCACGAAACGTAGATGATCGCTAGTAATCAGCAGTATTTTGGATAGAGAAAATTGGATCGTTGAGATCGTGACCAATCACGGCTAAAAAGCAGGGGTAGAATTGCACTTAATATATAAATTTCTTATTAAAATTAAGCTGCTATCGGGGGCTTTTCGTGCAGTGCAGGCGGATTTTAGCCCGCCGTGGAGGCTGCAATCCGCTTTCTGAAAAGCAGAGCTTATACATCTGATTAAATTTATTTCGATTTTGCCCTAATAAACGGACATAAGTGCTGTTGATCACCAACTTGATGGAAAATGACGGGCTGCATTGATAAGGATTCTTTAGAGCACCAAAGTAGAATCAAAATAAAGTGGTCAGTTGGGCCTGGTTGTAGTTTGTCATCCCATATCAATGCTTTTATCAATGCTTCCAGAGCTGCTTGCAACGCTAAATATTTTTAGTGCTCTACTTGTGCTTTGCATTGATCTGTAGCTGTGATCTGTAGCTGCATTGAAGTTTCGAACCCCGTTGAACCCGAACCGTAATAAAAAGAATGCGGGGGCGGTGACGAATTACCTTCCCCGCATTCTTTTGTATTTTGTATTTTTGCTGTAACTGAGTCGCCGTACTAACTGCAGCAGCCAATTGATCGGAGTTACGAAATCTTTGCTAACTGTGCAGGTGTAATCTCGTTGGCAATTGTCTTGCTCTCCTTCAGCAGGTAATCGAGAAATGTTTCAGCCACGATTGAGAGCTGCTTGCCCGCTAAGTGAGCCACATACCACTGGCGCTGAATCGGAAAATGATCGACGTCAAGAATAGTCAGCTCGCCACCAATACCCTCTGAAATCAGCGTGTGGCGAGATAAAACTGAGATGCCTAGCCCACCTGCGATCGCTTGCTTAATTGCTTCATTACTGCCCAGTTCTAGACGAACTTTGACTTCAATATTATATTTTTCAAATAGCTGCTGAACCGCTTTTCGCGTACCAGAACCCGGTTCACGCATAATAAAAGCCTCTCCATCTAGCTTTTCAATCGGGATATTGGTCGATTCAGCTAAAGGATGGTTTTTGCGAGCCAGCACAACCAACGGATTTTCTAGAAATGGATGGCTGTCTAGATCTAAATGTTCAGGTGGCTGACTGACGATGTATAAATCATCTTCATTATTTGCCATGCGCTCTTGGATGACTTCATGATTAGTCACTTGCAGCGCCACGTCAATGCCCGGATAGCGTTCGCAAAAGGGGCCAAGCAAACGAGGAACAAAATATTTTGCCGTTGTGATGACAGCCAAGCTTAGTCGCCCCTGTTTCATACCCTTGAGATTTGCCACCGACATGTCGAATTGCTCTAGCCGTGAAAAAATCTCTTGAGATGTTTCTAGCAGTGCTTGGCCTGCTTCCGTTAAATATAGCCGCTTGCCAATTTGCTCAAATAGAGGTAAACCGATCGCCTTTGTCAATTGTTTGACTTGAATTGACACAGTTGGTTGCGTTAGGTAAAGCTCTTCCGCCGCTCTTGTAAAGCTGCCGTGGCGAGCAGTGGCTTCAAAGACTCGCAGTTGATGTAGGGTCGCGTGAATCAAAATCGACTTACCTCAATGCAATGTACAGCATTCGATAGACTCTATTCTATCAATTAAAACAACTCTGTTGTTGTTTTATCGTCAAGAACCCACTACATAGATTCAAATCAGACCTATTACTAAAGCTAATACAATCATCGGGTCGCTGTTGATGGCAGTCGCTATGTTGGTTGGGATAAGGGCGTTTCAAGGGTGTTTCGCCCAAATAGCACTGCAAGAAAAACGCTCTAAACCTAGATGACTGGTGATATTCCCACAGGTCAGAACTATAAACCTAGTAGTCTATAGATTATCCCGACCTTGAGCGCGCAGCATTGTTAAATTCTGATGAGAAAATTTTGTCTCGCTCAAATTTGCAGCTGTAGTCAGCCCCGTTAGGACATATCGTTTCTGTGCAGCGAAGACAGGCTTGAGAACTACTAATCGTATGGGCCAGTACAATAGACTTTATTGGAAATAAAGTTTTTGGGGTTGGAAATTGTTTTGTGGCGCGGCTTCGCCGCGCCACAAAACAATTTCCGATAAAGTCTAATACAGTTTCAGTTTCATTAAATCTAGAAAGCCCCAAAACCAGCGATTTCCCGGTTTTGGGGCTTCATCATTCCTTTTTAACAAAGAAGCATCCTGGTTGGAATACCTTAGTATTCTGGAACGGATGCATCAACCTCACGGCTCCAGGCCGTAATACCACCTTTGACGTTGGTTCCTTCAATGCCGGACTGCTTGAGAATACCCAACGCTTTAGCGGAGCGACCACCCATCTTACAGTGGGCAATTAGGCGATGACCGTTGAGTAGCTCTTTGACCTTGTCAACCCCAGAACCATTTTCAATATCCGGCAACGGAATTAAAACAGAACCTGGAATTTTAGCAATTTCATACTCGTTGGGATTCCGAACATCCAACAGTACAAAATTATTCGCACCACTATCCAACAATTCTTTCAATTCCGTGACGGACATTTCAGGGATAGCGGCTTGCTCTTTCTCCTCAGCGGCTTTGGCTTGAGGAATGCCACAGAACTGCTCGTAGTCAATCAGCTTTTCGATAACTGGGCGTTCTGGATTGGGACGCAGCTTCAATTCCCGGAAAGTCATGTCGAGAGAGTTGTAGAGCAGCAGACGGCCATTTAGGGTAGTGCCTTTACCAAGAATAATCTTGATGGTTTCAGTGGCCTGAATAACACCAATCACCCCAGGCAGAATGCCTAAAACTCCTCCCTCAGCACAGGATGGAACCAGTCCTGGCGGCGGCGGTTCGGGATAGAGATCGCGATAGTTTGGCCCACCTTCATAGTTGAAGACAGTGGCCTGTCCCTCGAAGCGGAAGATAGAGCCGTAAACATTGGGCTTGTTGAGCAGGACGCAGGCGTCGTTGACCAAATAGCGGGTTGGGAAATTGTCCGTACCGTCTACAACAATGTCGTAGGGTTCAACGATATCAAGAGCATTTTCTGAGCTGAGCCGCGTTTCATATAGATCAACCTGGCAGTAGGGATTAATTTCCAGGATGCGATCTTTGGCGGAAACAATTTTGGGCTTACCAACCCAGGACGTGCCGTGAATGACTTGGCGCTGCAGGTTGGAATGGTCAACAACGTCGAAATCGACGATACCAATCCGACCGATGCCAGCCGCCGCCAGATACAGCAGCAGGGGGGAACCTAATCCACCCGTGCCAATACAGAGCACGCTGGCGGCTTTGAGGCGCTTTTGGCCCTCCAAGCCGACTTCGGGCAAGATTAGGTGGCGCGAGTAGCGCTCGTATTCTTGTTTATTGAGTTGGATTTCATCCAGGTTGGGATTGAGCATAAGAATCTTCGCGAGGGCGAGACGCTGAATCGATGGGCACGAAAGGTTGATTGATCGATTGATGGCTCAAGTTAGAGAGCGAGCCTAAAACTGTTCTCGAACCTGAAACTCTGGGGTTATGATCTCCTCAGCTTGAAACTGATGCTGATCGTCAAGAGTCCAGCTTTGATAGTCTTGAGCTTTACCCTGCTGAACAGAAACAATCAGATAAGAATATTGCGGCCAAGCAAATGTGCGATCGCACTCTGATGGCACTGCAACATGATCAGGGTGAGAATGATAGATCCCAATTATATCGAGCTTGTGCGCTCGTGCATATTTCTGTGCCTCGAGAAGTTCCTTGGGGTCAATCCAAAATCGCCGTTCTTTACCAAAATCGGACGCTTCAGAAAAACTATTTTCAATCTCGCTACGCTCCATGACATCGGCTGTCCAGGTATTTTGAGTTGGCCAAATTTCAACCACTCGACGTGTCTCAGGCTGGCTACTGTGATCGAGCAGGCCGATCATTAATCCGCAACATTCTTCTGGGTAGAGATGTTCGGCCTGAGCCGAAATCTGCTCTTGGTGTTGAGTCTGAAGTTGAAGAACCACTGCTAGATATTTCGTACGACATGGGGCAGGCTTTCATTCTAGTCTGCCTGCTAAACGCTAAAGATGTAGCATTTAAGTATCAACAGACGCCTACGCTTAAACTATGTTGACTCGTAATCAAACCGCTACACCAACTCAGTATGACTGGTCTGCCATTGTCAAAGCTTTTGAATCCACCCTTGGCAAAAAGAAAGTCATTCGACGGCGAGAAGAGCTGTTGGTCTATGAATGTGATGGATTAACCAGTTATCGGCAACGTCCAGCCGTTGTTGTCCTACCTCACACCACGGAAGAGGTGGCAGCAGCCGTTCAGATCTGCGATCGCTATTCTGTCCCCTTCGTCGCCCGAGGTGCGGGCACCGGCTTATCAGGCGGTGCGCTTCCTATAGAGGACTGCGTTCTAATTGTGACGGCAACTATGAATCGCATTCTCTCCCTGGATCTAGAAAACCAGCGTATTACCGTTCAGCCCGGTGTAATTAATAACTGGGTGACTCAGGCTGTCAGCGGTGCAGGTTTTTACTATGCGCCGGATCCCTCTAGCCAAAGCGTATGTTCAATCGGCGGCAATGTGGCAGAGAATTCTGGCGGCGTTCACTGCCTCAAATACGGCGTGACGACGAACCATGTACTAGCTCTCAAAGTCGTCACTCCCACAGGAGACATCGTTGATCTCGGCAGCCCCGTTCCAGAGATGCCAGGCTACGACCTCACCGGCATCTTTGTTGGTTCAGAAGGAACATTAGGCATTGCAACTGAAATCACCTTAAAGATTCTCAAATCACCTGAGGCAATCCAGGTACTCCTAGCCGATTTTACGAGCGTTGAAGCCGCTGGCTCGGCTGTCTCTGACATCATTAGTAGTGGCATCATTCCTGCTGGCATGGAGATGATGGACAACTTCAGCATCAATGCCGTTGAAGATGTGGTGATGACTGAGTGCTATCCCCGTGATGCAGAAGCCATTCTGCTGATTGAACTCGATGGTCTCAATGCCGAAGTCGCAACAAATACCGACCGAGTAAAAGCCATCTGCAAACAGAATGGAGCACGCAATATTACTGTAGCAGCGCAGCCCGATGAACGATTACGCCTTTGGAAAGGCCGAAAAGCGGCTTTTGCCGCGATGGGTAAATTAAGCCCAGACTATTACGTGCAAGATGGCGTTATCCCTCGTACTCAGCTCCCCTATGTTCTACAAGAAATTGAGCGACTTGGAAAAAAGCATGGCTATCGGGTTGCAAACGTCTTTCATGCTGGAGATGGGAACCTTCATCCACTAATTTTGTATAACAACTCTATTGCCGGTCAACTGGAGGCTGTTGAAGAATTGGGTGGCGACATTCTCAAGCTCTGCGTCGCTGTCGGTGGCAGTATATCCGGCGAACATGGCATCGGTGCAGACAAGCGCTGCTACATGCCAGACATGTTTAGCGCCGCTGATTTGGAAACAATGCAGTGGGTTCGCAGTACGTTTAATCCTCAAGGGCTAGCCAATCCAGGCAAGATTTTCCCCACCCCCAAGACCTGTGGTGAAGGGGCCAAGTCGTTCCAGTTTCAAGAAATGGAAGGAATCGAGCGCTTTTAGGACGGGAACGATTTGTCTAAAAAGCGTTCAGTGGAGGAGCAGACATCAGCAAACTTGAGTTTTAATCGATCATCTGGCCGCTAAATCTGCCCAAAGCCTCTGCTAGATTCTTGTTTTGTTAAAAATCTTTAGCAATTTCCAATTTAGGACAAACAACACAGTAAGTTTTTGGAAGAAACTGATCCTTATAGAAAGGTACTTTCAAATGGCAGCATCTTATTTACCGTCCATTCTCGTTCCTGTTGTAGGACTGGTTTTCCCAGCAATCACAATGGCGTTCTTGTTCTTGTACATTGAGCGTGGGCAACAAGCTTAAACTCTGATTCGGCTTTATCTGAATCAAAGTTTTAATTCAGTTACCTAAAAAAGAAGAGGTTGTGACTCAGTCACAACCTCTTCTTTTTTCGTTGGGCTAGGTTTCTATTCCTAAACCCTACATTGCTGAACCGACGCCGACATAAGCGCCGTAGAAGAACAAGCCAACTACTACTAAAACGCCTGTTCCTGCAATTGTTGCAACGATCCACAAAGGAATACGACCTGTCTGTGCCATTATCTCCTCCTAATCACGATGGCTAAGTAACAGCCATTCAAAAATAATATTCTGTATCATCAAAGATTTGAAACCGTTTAACTCTTGCAATAAATCAAGAGTTTAGTTAAAGAAGTAGCTTGAAAACAGCAAACCAAGAACGAAAACTAGCAACAAACCTAAGTATAAAGAGGTTCGGTTAAGTTCAACAGGTTGGCTGTTAGGATTTTTGCCGGGTCTTTGAGCCACAATAATCTCCTAGCGCTGAATAAACTGCATGGCCGCGATCGCGCCCAAGAAAAATACAGTTGGAACGGCCAACGTATGTACGGCTAGCCATCGAACCGTAAAAATGGGATATACAGTGGGTTGGTTAGGACTATTTCCAGTCATTAGCTTAAATTTACTCTTTCAAAAACACAAAATTACTTCGCCGTAAACTGATCGATTTCTTGCTTCGCATCAAATCGATCTTGAAGAATTGGCAAATCAATTCGATCTTGAGTATAGTATTCGTTCGGACGTGGGGTGCCAAAAGCATCGTAAGCCAAACCAGTACTTACAAACAACCAGCCAGCGATAAACAAAGCCGGAATCGTAATGCTGTGGATAATCCAGTAACGAATACTGGTAACAATATCTGAAAACGGTCTTTCTCCAGTCGAACCAGCCATTTATGTTTCTCCTCTGACAGCAACTAAAGTCTTCTTCAATAATACGGAATTAGAGGTTTTGTAACAAGATTACTTTCAACAAAGTCAAAGCATATGTTGTCCCTAAACCGCATAATTTAAGCTGAAGCACACGCTAAAGAGCTTCAATGAAACTATTCAGAAAATCATCTGAACGCTATGTGTCTAGGCAGAAGGCGCTTGTGAAGATTATGCGTCATACCTTAACAAAACACCATTTTGCCCAATGACAAATCCTTTGTCCTGATTCAAAAAGACAATCTTGTAAAAATTACCAGGAACATTTTCAACTGCTCGATCCTTGAGCCAGGTTTGTCCGCCATCTAGGCTACAGAGTAAATTGCCACTGCCGCCTGTTACCCAGATTTCTTCCGGCGTACGATAGGCCAAATCCAACAGACCCCAACTCGTTGAGAATTCAGGATTGACAGCATCTTTCCACTCTTCGTAGGAATTGGGTTCACTAAACTGGATTTCTCCACCCCGAGCAATAGTCCACAATTGACCGTCAGAGCCAAAGCCCATATTTTGTAGGCGCTTAGAGCTGGTACGATTGTGCTGTTGCCAAGCAGCTTGCCCCGGTTCCCAAGTGGAATAGAAGTTACCCCGAGATGATACCGCGACATATCGACCATCGGCTGAACGAGAGATATTACGGACTACGCCAACGGCTTGCTGAACCAGCGCTTTCCAGTTAGCTCCACCATCATTGGTTTGGTAAATCGCCCCAACATCGGTCGTCATTTCTGCGGACTTAGTACCCAAAGCTTTGATTGTCTCAGGCTCGCCCGGTAGCTGTTCACTCAGAGCAATCTGTGACCACGACTTTCCACCGTCCGTGGTGTGCAGCAGGATACTGGGCTGACCCACTATCCAGCCCTCCTCGCCACTAAAACTGACCGATGTAAACGTATGAGGCTGTTCTCCCAACTCTAGCTTTCGGGATTCCCAAGTCTTGCCGCCATCTTGGGTTTCGTACAGAGTAGAACGCTTGCCAACCAACCAACCGTGATTCAAATCGTCTGTGAACGCTAAATCCAACATGGTTGTATCAGTATCTAACGCCACAGGAGTCCAAGGGTTAGATTCCAAGGAGTCCAGATAGGCGTTGCAACCTGTCCCCAGCAAAACGATGGCGACTAGCGCTACAACCTTTCTAAGGTGTCTCAAGATTGACTGCATCACGATTAATTCAACGTCACACTAAAACGATGTTTACTTAAGCCAGTTTTCTTACTGTAGACCGTACAAGCTTAGGAAAAAGATCAGGCCAAGGGCAAGACCACCAAAAATCAGGATGTTCTTTTGAGCGGGTGTTAGGGTATTTACGCCAAACCCATAGCCCAGATTTTCCTTAAACCCTGATGGTGTACCTTTGGGACCAATATTTGTAAATCTGGATTTACGAGCGCCACAAACAGGACAGCGCCAGTCCTCAGGCAGCTCTGTAAATAACGTATTTGGTTTAATTTGAGTTCGACTGTCGCCTTTAAGGGGCTCATAGGTATAGCCACATGCTAAACACTCATAACAATCGAATTCTACAGGTGCATCTTCAGCAGCAGTATCTGTAGATGCAGATGAGATCGCATCAGGCTCTTCTATGGTCATTGCTGAACAGCTCCCTGACCCATCAACATTAAAACTCTGTAAACGATTATGACATACAGCGCTCCCCAATCTCAGGGTTGAGTCGATCAAATTGCTTGAAATCGCCGTGAAATCTGAATTACTGGAGCTGCCGATGAAAATGAGAACGTAGCACATCCCATATTCTGAAATTCATGTAACCAGATTGAAATTGAACAAGCTTTGGATGCTATACACTAACGCAGTAAAGCATTGTAGTGTTGTTGGGTCATCCATATTCAACTTGCTCATGTGCTGACCTAATTCAGCATCGCTTTACTGAACTGCATCAATGAACTGTATTCCCGTATTAATGAGAACCAGATTGAGCAATATCATAGTGTTACTAAGTGTTACTAATGGAAAGGTTGACGGATCTCTATCGAAACCCAGATTAGATATGCCCTGAATGATCTTTATAATGTGAAATGTAAAGCGCAAGCAACAGAATTCATTGGAAAAACTAGTAAGAGCGTACTGCCGTGTTTGTTCTGTCTGGATACGAATATTTTTTGGGTTTCCTGATTATCTGTAGCCTAGTCCCGATTTTGGCTCTCACTGCATCCAAGTTACTGCGCCCCGATAGCCGTGGCCCAGAGCGGAAAACAACATATGAGTCGGGTATGGAACCGATTGGGGGAGCCTGGATTCAATTCAATATTCGGTATTACATGTTTGCCCTGGTTTTTGTCATTTTTGATGTGGAAACGGTTTTTCTTTACCCATGGGCAGTTGCGTTTAGCAAGCTAGGACTACTTGCGTTTGTCGAGGCTCTCATCTTTATCGCAATTTTGGTTGTTGGCCTTGTCTACGCATGGAGAAAAGGAGCATTGGAGTGGTCATGACGTCTAATACGACACCAAAACAAAATTCTATGTTGATGCAGCCGAACGAACGTATAGCGAATCCGACAAGTCCACCAACTGTTACACAGGATCTGTCTGAGAACGTTATCCTGACGACCGTTGATGATCTCTACAACTGGTCGAGGCTATCTAGTTTGTTCCCGCTGCTGTACGGTACAGCCTGTTGCTTCATTGAGTTTGCAGCTTTAATTGGTTCTCGCTTTGATTTTGACCGATTTGGTTTGCTGCCTCGTTCAAGTCCCCGACAAGCAGATCTGATCATTACAGCAGGAACTATCACAATGAAAATGGCTCCGGCTTTAGTTCGTCTGTATGAGCAGATGCCGGAACCAAAGTATGTGATTGCAATGGGAGCTTGTACGATTACTGGCGGTATGTTTAGCGCAGACTCTCCCACAGCAGTACGAGGAGTGGACAAGCTTATTCCAGTGGATGTCTATATGCCAGGCTGTCCTCCGCGCCCAGAGGCCATTATTGATGCCATCATCAAGTTGCGGAAGAAAGTTGCCAATGAATCGATGCAAGAGCGGGGTTATTTGAAGCAGACCCATCGCTACTACAGCACAACCCATAATATGAATGTCGTTCCTCAAATTCATGACGGGAAGTACTTACGGACTGAAACTCGGCAAGCACCACCGAAGGAGCTAATGGCTTCTATAGGAATGCCTGCGCCGGAAGCTTTAGAATCGGCTGAAGTAGAAAAGGAGGAGCGTTAGCGTGGCTGAAGATAAGTCCAAAGAAGAAACTCAGGCACCAGAAGAATCAGCAAACATTGTTGAGGCTGGTAAGGTTTCTCGCTGGCTAACTGAGAACGGCTTTGAGCATGAAGTTGTAGAACCTGATCATTTGGGGGTTGAGGTTCTAAAGATTGAACCTGAATATCTAATCCCATTTTCCACGGCGCTCTATGCATACGGATTTAACTATTTACAGTGCCAAGCAGCTTACGACACAGGGCCGGGCGGAGAACTGGTCAGCATGTACCATCTGATAAAGGTAGATGATAATGCCGATCGGCCCGAAGAGGTGAGAATTAAAGTATTTTTGCCTCGTGATAACCCTACAGTGCCGTCTGTTTATTGGATCTGGAAGTCTGCTGACTGGCAAGAGCGGGAAAGCTATGACATGTTCGGCATTGTATATGAGGGCCATCCCAATTTGAAGCGCTTGCTAATGCCGGAAGATTGGGTAGGTTGGCCGCTGCGTAAAGATTATATTTCGCCTGACTTTTACGAGTTGCAGGATGCTTACTAAGCACCTCGTCTCATATCCTGCGTTAAACCCGAAAGAGCGATGTCGCCACTGCAATTAGTGGCGACATCGCTCTTTCGGGTTTTAAATCAATAAAGAGCAAGCTTTGATTAGCCGAAGTCTGATCAAAAAGGCTCTGATAAACTACGTCAGAGCCTTTTAACTAGATAGGTGTAATCAGCCGTCTATACAGCTTGTCCCAACAGCTCAACGAGAGCCTCGTGACCATCTGGCGGTATGCAGGGTTCGGCCTGACGGGCATCGGTAATTAGCCAGTCAAGTGCCGCTGCCTGAACGTCGATTGCAGCACCCGTTTTATCTACACAGTAGCGACCAAACACCAGCTTATCGACAAGTCGAATGCCGGGGCCAAGCCGCGAGTATTCGAAGATAACGCTGTTGTCCACTTCCGCCCCAGCGCAAATGCGGCAGTTGGGGCCAATCATCGTTGGGCCAACAATATTGACTCCATCTTCGATTTGGGTCATGCCACCGATGTAAACAGGCCCACGGATATTGACTTTATCCCAGTTCACTTTAACGTTCATCCCCGTGTAAACACCCGGCATTACCTCGCGGCCTGGAATCGGTACATTGCGAACATGCCCAGACAACACTTCACGAACAGCGTGCCAATAGTCCGGCACTTTACCTATATCTACCCACTGGAAGTCCATTGTGATGCCGTAGAACGGCGCATCAGCCCGAACCAACGCCGGAAACAGATCGCCACCAATGTCAAAGGGTTGGCCGGAGGGAATGAAGTTAAAGATTTCCGGTTCGAAAATGTAAATCCCGGTATTGATACTCGTACTTAGAGCCTCATTAACAGCTGGCTTTTCTTGGAAAGATTGAATGCGGCCATCTTTATCCGTGACAACAACTCCATAGCTGGAGACTTCTTCACGAGGTACGGATTTCATAATGATTGTGGCAATCGAACCCTTTTCACGGTGCTGACGCACGGCTTCAGTGAGATCGAGATCGATCAGGGCATCACCGCAGAGAACAATAAATGTGTCGTCGAAGAACGGATAAAAGTCTTGAATTTTGCGCATGCCGCCAGCTGAACCAACGGCTTCACCAATTAGTTCTCCATCGGCAATTCGGCCTTCGAAGGAGTATCCAATTTCTACACCAAATCGTTGTCCATCCCGGAAGTAGGATTCAATTTCATTGGCGAGATGGCTGACATTCACCATGATTTGATCGAACCCATGCTCACGTAACAGTTCCAGCAGGAACTCCATTACTGGCTTTTGCAGAATTGGAATCATTGGCTTGGGAATGGTGTACGTGATTGGACGAACACGAGTACCTTTACCCGCTGCCAGAATCATGGCTTTCATAGATTCACTTCTCTCAACTTTGTAATCTTCAAGATGTATCACTAAGCAGCTAGTAAGTCGCCAGGCGAAAATTGAACTAAAAATCTCAACCGGAGGTGTGCCTTAGAGGGCTATTCCCTCGGTTTGAATTGAGTATATTGACGTCTAGCCGACTAGCCCAGTACTAAACCCGCAAGTCGAAACCATTTAAGGTTTCGTGGCTGGATTTATGATTCAGATCCTGTATGAAGCAAGGCTGTAACTGACATCAGAAATTTGGGGGCAGACAGCATGCCAAACGAAGGACTGAGATATGGTTCTCACTTAGAAGGTGACCGTTATGTACTTAGTTATAATTATTCCCGCGTTTAGTGGTCAAAGCTATATGAGCGGCCTTCAAAGTGAGGTGAGAACTCTCTATGGATTAGATGTATGACGGATTTTACTAAGTGGGCTGATGGGAATAAGCTGATCTAAAAATTTGAGGAGGTGCCCGGAGGGGCACCTTTCCATTTTTTAGGTTTTTAGCTTAGTTGCGTACAGCTACTTACAAACCTATACATCTGGCATAACATGTCGGATGTGATGCTAGAAACCCATATTGGAAAACCTAATCTCTGAATCAAATTTAGAGATTTTACGGTATGCAGCTGTGCTGCTGAGAGATACTGGGTCTAATTTACCGAATTTAACGGTTTACCCTAAGTACTTCAGGATGGTCTTTACAGAAGCTTACTGAAATTTAATGCGGTTTCTAAACCCTGTAAAGCCAAGAACCGTACGGATTGGGCTGAGAATTGAGCTTCGATATGCTGAAACGTTGTCGTATGGTTTAACAAAACATGAAGTTATTGAGATGGCGATTTAATACTATCTGGAGATAGATGACGGACTTTCAGTGCTCCATAGAACTCGTCTTGGGAAAGTTCTACTTTGGACTGGGCTGATAGAAAAAGAAGCGCCCAGAACACGCCGACTCGATCGGTGGCCTGTTCTCCATGATGTTGTGAATGTGAATCGTGGGCAGGAGAAACTGAGATCGCACCATTCCCATTCCTATCGCTGTTAATACCAGATGCGCCAGCAGGCCACAGCGACAGCAAATATTCAAAGTCGATCCATTCCTGATCGTTAGTTAGATTGTCTTGCCAATACTGATGTAGAAACGCTTCCAGAGTGCTGGCAATTTCAGAGAGATTTTCTTGGTGAGCCAGTTGATTGATGGCGCGAACGGCCTGTCGAGCAGATTGGGGCCGAGGACGGGGACGGCGCGATCTCGGTGTCGCATTCGCCATTGCCGCCGCCATCAGCTCCAACTGCTCAATGAGATCAGTGAGCGTCACTCGCCGACTGGGGGGTGGCGTAGCTGCTGTACGCCGCTTCAGCGTTTTTTCCAGCTTGTGGGGCAGGGGCGCATCGTTCGTCCCCTCGGCTAGCCATTCTTCCGCAAAAGGTTCCTCCTCGACCTCTTCTTCGGCCTCTATCCGAGCAAGAGTATCGGCCTTGAGCAGAACCAGCATCGACGCATACAAAAATGCCTGTCCCGACTGGGACAAATTCGCTTCATAGGCTGTTCGTCCCTGGCCGCTCTGCGGCAGTTGTAGTGATCCCAATTCAGCCAAAAAGCGATCAATCACTTCGATGACTTTCACATCCCACGGATCGATCTCGCCTCGTTCGGCCAGATCAATCAGGAACGCGATCGCGTTTTTAGCGAGGGATGAGGACATTCGATGCTTCGTAATCCAGACAGATTAGAGATAGATAATTGCCTTGATAATAGCGACTAACGACTAAACCTGGCGAAATAAACCGCTGCCAGACAAATGAATAACAATAATGTCACCGGAACCCAGAGGCTCCACAGACTACTTGGCGTGATTAGATCGGCGAAACGAGGCATTTTGATCCAATAATTTTGACAGGGTTAAGCGAAGCAGGAGAAAGTGACCATGATGATGAAAGTCTCCGACATTATGACCCAGAATGTCGTGACCATTCGGAATTCGGCGACGGTGGCCGAAGCCGCTCAAGTCATGCGGGAACGAGGTATACGGGCAATCATTGTGCAGAAAAGCCATGAATTTGATGCCTACGGTATCATCACAGATTGCGACATTGTCGGCAAAGTGATTGCGTTTGGTCACAATCCAAGGCGCATCCGAGTTTATGAAATTATGACCAAGCCCTGCATTGTACTCAATCCAGATTTAGGAATTGAATATGCGGCTCGGTTATTAACCCAACATGATTTGCATTGTGCTCCGGTCATTCAATCCGAATTACTGGGCATTTTGTCTGTGACCGACATCCTGCATCGCAGTTGCGCCATTGAAAAGCCACAAGAATTTGAACTGGCGAATCAGATTCAGCAACTGTCAGCAACGGCTCGCCAAATTTGCCAGGAGAACGGCCCGAATTCTCCTGCCTGCGCCGAGGCTTGGAGCGTGGTGGATGCACTACAGGCCGAATTTGCACGTCAGAAATTTGAATCGCTGGAGCAAACAGCATTTGAACAATTCCGTGCGGAATATCCAGATGCCTTCAAAGACCAGGAATATGATGCTTGGTGTAGTGGGTAGGTAGAGGGCTGTAGAGGCTGTAGAGGCTGTAGAAGGGCTGAGGGAGAAGGGGGTAGTAAAGGGAGTCGAGGAGAGCGAGGGAGTTAAGGTAATGGTTGTCGGGCAGGGGAGAGGCCGAAGAGGAAGTCGGCTTGCAGATAGTCTTCGGAGCTGGAGAGGGTGCTGCTGAAGCTGTGGATGGAGCCGAGAAAGCGCTGAACTTCGCGAAATTCGGCTGTTTTCCATTCTGATGGCAGCAATTGATAAATCAGGGACAGTGTTGCACCCGTATTGAGAAAGGCGTAACCATAGTTGGGATGAGGCAAGCGCTGATTGATGGTGGAAAACGGATAGGCGGTCGAAATTGGATCGAGCGGGGCGGGATTGAGCAGTGACATTTGGGATTCGCCCAGCGTCATCACCAGAGTATTGTCATTCACCCAGCCATAGCTAAACACATTGGGATCAAGACTAGCGGGAACCGTGACATCTGATGGGATGCGTAGACTTGTAATCGGTTGGTCATTCACCTGGCTAGGCGTGACTTCGAGTTGCAGAGCGCTGGCTGCCAGATCGCTGAGGGCAGCAAGGGCGGTTTCGGCAGAGTTGCGATCGCGGGTTTGGATCATCACGCCTAAACCCAAGTCGAGATTAGGTAAGAAATCATCCAGCAGGCTGTAACGGCTCGGAAACAGGAATAGGCTGTATTCCCCGTCCATCCAGCGAAAGATATCCTCGTCCAAATCTAAACCTGTCGTCAATTGTGTGCCCAAGCGGGCCATGTTGAGATATTCAGCCGTCGCGGGATTGGCCTCCAGTAAACTACTCACCGTTAGCCACAGTTTCGACAAATCCTGACCGCTGGCGAGAAAATAAGTTGGTGCAGGAATCTGCTCATAGATTTGATCCACGTCATCGAGCAGCGCATAGCTGAGCTGCGGCAAGCGGAAGTGGACGCGGCTTTGGAACTGAATCCCTTCTGGCTCCAGCGTGACGAAATTTTCTACGGTATCAATAGCGGTTGCGGCCAGCTCTAGCGCCTGGAAAAAGCTGGCTTCGGAATCGAGCGGTAATTCTGAGGGTGAGGGGACGGGCGGAATTGGAAACGGTGCGCCAGGGGGAAGCGGCGGCATTTCGACGCCAAATCCGCTAAAGCGGGAGAGTTGATCGAGATTACCGTAGCTAACGATTAAAGAGCGCTCAAACTTGTCATCGGCAAGGACGCGCTGGAAGTCGGTGTTGTCGGCGAGGGGTTCGGGGGGGAGGGAGAGGGGGGAGGGGAGATAGGAAGCGAGGGTGCAGAGTTGGAAGTTTGGGAGTCGGGGGGTAGGGAGTCAGGGGTTAGGGAGTCGGAGGGAGTAGGGGAGGTGGGGGGCAGGGGGGTAGAGTTAGGAGCTAGAGCGTCTGTGGTCGGATTTGCTGGTGTTGGGGGTGCGATCGCAGATTCGACGCCGAATGCGTGGGTGACGGGGTTGTCGAGCCACTGCTGGATGGGTTCGGGGGAGGCGGCGAGGGCGATGAAATCGGGTAGAACTGCGATCGCAAGTCCCGGAATTGGCGGCAGAGTGATCTCATCCAAGGGGAAATCTTCGCCTGTTTCGATCTCTGGAGAACCCGGTTCAAAGGGTTCTATGCCGAACGGTTCGACTGGAGGTGGTTCCATTTCAGAGGATTCAAGTTCGTCTAATCCCTGAATTTGAGTTTCCACTCCATCGGGCAAATCTAGGGGTATGTCAAATAGATTGTGTCAAAGGTAAAAACTCAAGTTGGAAAGCGATCGCTGAATTCAATCGCGAAGCGGTTGAGAGCGGGTTTCCAGTCGCGAATGGGCATGGTTCACTTTTTGGCAATATTTTGAATTGCCAAGTAGATAACTTTTAGGGCAGATTCATCGGTTGGAAAAGCTCGGTGGTTTTTAATCACCTTTCTAAGAGTCATATTCATCGATTCAATCGCATTGGTCGTATAGATTGCTTTACGAATCTCCGGTGAAAAAGCAAAGAAGGGAATAATCCGCTGCCAATGATGAAGCCAAGACCTGCTAATGGTTGGATATTGCTGGTCCCACTGCTCGGCAAACTCAACTAAGCGCTGCTCTGCTTCAGTCTCAGTGCTGGCCGTGTAAATCAGCTTGAGGTCTGCTGCAACCGCCTTACGGTCTTTGTAGGACACATAGCGGAGTGAATTTCGTACCATGTGAACAATGCACAACTGCACCTGGGTTTGAGCAAAGACCGCTTCAATGGCATCGGGAAAGCCAGTGAGGCCATCACAGCAAGCGATGAAGATGTCTTTGAGACCCCTATTTTGCAGCTCTGTGAGCACTTGAAGCCAAAATTTGGCAGACTCGTTCTGGGTCATCCACATCCCCAAGAGTTCTTTGGTGCCAGACAAGTTAACCCCAAGCGCCAAGTGAATCGCTTTGTTGATCACCCGCCCGTCTTGTCTGACTTTGACCACGATGGCATCAAAATAGACGATGGGATAAACCGGGTCGAGCGCGCGATTTTGCCAAATTTTACGCTCCGTTTCAACCGCATCCGTGACGTTCGAGATCAGCCCGGCTGAGACCTCAACGCCATACAGGTCTTGCAGTTGAGCCTGAATGTCACGGGTACTCATGCCCCTGGCATAGAGGGACAAGATCTTGTCATCAAAGCCCTCGAAGCGGGTCTGCCCCTTCTTGACGATGATGGGTTCAAACTCACTGTTGCGGTCACGGGGAACATTGATTTGAGCTTCTCCAAACTCCCCTTTGATGGTCTTCTTGCTGTGGCCGTTGCGGCGGTTACGAGTTGGCTTGACGTCGCTTTCAGGCTCCGCCTGTTGCTCGTCCAGATGGGTTTTCATTTCCGCATTCAAGCAGCGTTCCACCAAAGCCGCCGTGAGCTGCTTAAGAATCCCTCCATCCCCCAGCAGGTCTTCGGGATTCTGATAGCCTTTAAGCAATTCATCCAGGAGTTCAGGTCGAAAAGTCATAGTACGAGTCTCTTAGGTTCAATAGTTCATTAGATCTCATCTCTGACCTTTGACACAATCTAATTTACAATCCCAAATCTAGCTCAAATGGGCGACTTCCCGCTTCTGTCGTTTTGACCGTGACTACCTCACCATCGATCTCTACTTCGATTTTGACGATGGATGGTTGATTCGTGTCGGGTTCAACAACATCAGCATCGGCTATTTCCCAACTTGTAGATGAGTCGTGAGCATCCAGAGTTGGCACGTTGTTCTCAGGCAAATCACTGGAGGGTTGCGGATCTGGCGGCACTACAGGCAGCGGCACCGAGCTTGGTTCAGATGGAATAGGCTCAAACTCTTCCTGTGGAAAGCTTGGCGCGATTTCTGCCCAGGCCAGAATGGGAATACCGCGATAGGTCATCTCCGTCGGGAGTTCATCCCGCGTCGCCCGAATAGCATCGAGAAACTGTGGGATAGCGCTGGCATCCGTTACCGGAGCGACCATCATGCTGTTTTCGGCAATAGTCGCTTCGCTATTGGGATGAGCAGGCATGATTACCGTAGCCGCGTAGTCGCCAATCCAAGGTGAGATCGCAGTTTCATAATCCACTTGATAGGGCACAAAGCTGAGAGTGCCGGGATTCAGGGGTACAGCACCAAAGCTTTCCTCAAATAGACGAATCATTTGATATTGCAACAGAGACTGCCACTGTTCTTCCTGGGTGCTGAGCAGAATCACTCCCGCCACGTCCGCAGGCAAAATGGTTGCGACGCTGGGCACAATGGCAGGCGCTTCGGCTAACGGTTCATCGGGTAACAGTTCGGCATTCGTCTGATCGGCATCCGGTTCAACAGCAGGCTCTGTGGCGGTATCTGGTTCAGGTTCAGATTCAGGTTCTATCTCTCCATTCGATTCCACGTCCAGTTCGATCGTCGAGTCAATCTCCTGCTCTGAGTCAGTTGGCTCAGCAGACTGGCCGAAGCCAGGCAGAGCAAGCATTGAAAGAGCAAAGGGAACTGCGATCGCACTGCCAAGTAGTCCTGTCTGCCAGTGGCTGAACTGCTGGTGCCGCATAGCCTGTCTCCTCATTGCTCGTTTAGGTGAAAAGTGCGATCGCGCTGGCGAAAGTCGCTTAAAACATAGCCTTCACAAAAATAACCTGGATGGCATGGGAATCCCAAGGAAACAGCATAAATCTACGACAAATCAACCTAAATCACGATTTAGATCAGCCGATCCGTCCAGTAGGTTATAGACGTGGAATTCGGTTGGCCTAACCGCTTTGGTCTGACAAGTTATGTTGCAAGGTATACATTATACATAATGCACAAGTATTGACAGTCGTCAACCTGGAGAGTGCGTGAATCCGTACCGCAAACGTCGCAGTCTCCCCTCATGCTTTTTAAAAAGTCTGCCTAAAATTTAAACAAGGTTTGTAAACAAACATTAATTGCAAGGCGGAGTCCTGACGGGCAATCGGGTTATCCACTTTGCACCTCATAAAAAGGACGAATTTACCTATGAACCAAGTCAAAACAGCAGCATTACTCGGACTGCTCAGTGGCCTGTTAATTGCCATCTGCTACTGGATCTTTGGCGGCACAGGCGGAGCATTGCTCGGCGTGGGAGTCGCAGCAGTCATGAACTTTGGCTCCTGGTTCTATTCTGATCAGATAGCCCTGAAAGCCTATCGCGCCCAACCCGTGACCCCGCAACAAGCCCCTGAACTCTATGCGATGGTGCAGCGTCTTAGCCAAAAGGCCGACCTGCCGATGCCGGGGGTTTATATTATTCCAACTCAATCCGCTAATGCCTTTGCAACGGGCCGCGATCCCCAACATGCGGCAGTTGCAGTCACTCAGGGCATCATGCGGATGCTGCCAGCCGATGAGTTAGAAGGCGTCATTGCCCACGAGTTGACCCACATCCGTAATCGCGACACGTTGACCCAAGCCGTTGCAGCCACGATTGGCGGCGCGATTTCCTTCCTGGCGCAAATCCTCAGCTATAGCCTGTGGTTTGGTGGCGGCGGGCGAGATGACAATGGCCCCAACCCCATCGGCCTGCTAGCAACCGTGATTCTGGCACCACTAGCGGCTAGCGTCATTCAAATGGGTATTTCCCGAACGCGTGAATTCTCCGCTGACGCCGGGGCAGCACAGATTACGGGCAACCCCAAAGCTCTAGCTCGGGCGCTGAAGCGACTGGAAGCAGGTGCTCGACAAATGCCGCTGGAAGCCAATCCGGCCTTTGAACCACTGCTGATTATGAATAACCTGAAGGGAGGACTGTCGGGTCTATTCTCCACTCACCCAGCTACAGATTTGCGGGTTGAGCGGTTGCTCCAGCTTGATCGCCAGATCAACGGTAGTGGCATTACCCGGCCCGGAGCACTCGTTTAATACGTCCAAAATTCTGAACACTCTAGCTCCCAAGGAGGCATCATGAGCGAAGAAAATCAAGTTCCTGTAACTTCGGCAATTGTTGAAACGGACGAATCAAAAGCACTAGTTGAAACAGATATGACTCCTGAAACAACGACCCGCACCCGAGAAGCCGATATGCAGGCTGAGACTAATGCGCTGATTGAAGCGATCAAAAAGCGCGCTCAGGCCGAGGTTCAGGCCGCTGAAGCGGCAGGTCGGGAAACCTATCTCGCGGCGATTAAAAATGCCCGCTTGGCGTTGGAAGAAAATCGGCTGATTGATCCCGATCGCATTGAAACTGCCGTCAGACATCTCCAGGAAGATGCTGAGCAAAACTGGAATTCAATCTTGACTGAAATTCAGTCCCTCGGCGATCGCCTATCCGATGCTGCCAAGGCCGCATGGGAAGTGCTGACCGAACCCCGCGATCGCAACCACACCCGCTAGTCAATTTCATAGTTTCAGCCAAAAGGGGCGCGATATCGCGCCCCTTTTGGTTAATTATGTCCAGCGGCGAAAGAAGCTGTTTTCTTGCCAAACGCTGGCTGTGCGCTGTTCAATATCGGCCATCGTTGCTGCATCCATTGGTTGAAACGCTTGAGCAGCGGCAACATTTTCCTCTAGCTGAGCTACCGTATCAGCGGCAATGATGCAAAGCTGTACACCGGGTTGAGACAGCGTATAGCCCAGCGCTTCCGGCATACCGGACAGCACTCCTGGCTTGAATAACTTGCCATAAGCAGGCACCTTCATGGCAATAACCGCTACATTCTGCTCTTGAGCCACAGATAGCAATGTGGTGATGAAGGGTTGGTCGGTATGCTTATCGGCTGCGTTGATTGGCACTAAAGCCGTGTCAAACGGATAGCGCCGCAGTGCAGTAGCGATAATGTTGGCATCGTGATGGCCTGAGACCCCGACATAGCGAATTAATCCCTGCTCCTGCGCTTCCTGAGCGGCTTTAATTGCTCCCGTTTGCGGTTGCAAGAGCGTATCCACATCCCAATCATAGGTGAGTGCATGGAACTGCCAGAGGTCAATGCTGTCGGTTTTGAGTCGCTGGAGCGATCGCTCCAGTTCGCGCCATGCGCCGTCATAGTCCCGCTTACTGGTCTTCGTCGCGATCACCACGTTCTCGCGATGGGCTGGCAACACCTTACCGAGAAAATCTTCACTGGGGCCATAGTTGGCCGCTGTATCAAAATAGCGAATCCCTAACTCCACCGCCCGCTGAATGATGGCCAGCGCTGTGGCTTCTTGGCTCGGCTGCGACAGTGGTGACGCGGAACCGCCCAAACCCAGCACGGGCAGCATTTGCCCCGTTTTACCCAGCAGACGTTCTGGCATCGAAGTCGGTGCAGGCGGTTGTTCAGTAGTCGCTGGTGTTGCCTTTGTTGATGTCTCGGTTGATGCAGTGGTTGATGCAGTAGACGCGGATTGGGGAGATGGCGTTATCGAAGCGTTGGGTTGAGCCATTTGCACGTGATTGATGGTCTGCTGACAGGCAGAAACTCCAATAACTCCGCCCATTGTGCTGAGCGCCCTGAGTAAGAAATTGCGGCGGGTTTGACAAGATCGAGTCATGGCAAAACACGGGAAAAGCGCCCAAGAATGTCTAAATTTAATTTTATTGAATTTATATCGATCCTGTAGCGATTGTGCGATCGCACATCCCATACATGATTACATGCCTCTGAATATGCGATCGCGCCCAAGCAAATTTAATTCTAAAAATAATATTATTTGAGTTCAGGACAGAAACTTGTCCTGAACTCAAATGTTTTGAAGCACTCAAATAGCGATGATTAGCTATTTTGCATAACATCCATGAGATGCTTACGAATTTCTTGAATATGCTCTGCTTCAGCTTGCTTCAGCTTTGAAAACAGTTCAACACAAGGTTGAGCGTTTGCACTACGTGCATCTTCAATATACTGATCGTAAGCTTGTAGTGCTTCAGCTTTGTTGTGCATTACAGTTAGCCAATCATATTCCAAATCGCTAACAACTTGTTGGGTTTGTGGACTTGTTGGCATAGTAAAAATTCCAAATCTTCGCCTTTAAATGTGGCAACTCCAAGAACGAAATCTCATCTATCCAAAGAACAGTAAGCCAGTAATCTGCTCATTTGCAACAAATCTATAGATGAGCCATTGATTCAGTTCATATTGGGCTGCAACTCGCGGTTTCGAGTGCCAAAGGCAATCCATTTGTTTTTATCTCAAAAACGTATTTATTAATCTCTTCCTAAAGCAGATCTCGCTCATTTCTAACTCTCTACCTTATGAGTGAAGGAGCCAAAACGCTGGCTTTCTATCCTGGCAATGTGGCCAAAACTTAGGCGCTAAATCTTCTTCAATATCTTCTGCAAAATTATTTCGATCAGCTTCATCAACAACTGCAACAAATAGCTGAGCTAAGCCTGCTTTAGCAATCTTGAAGAACAACCTTGAAGAACAGCACTGAGACTTAGCTATACCACCCATTTCTAGCCGACCTATTAGCACTGTTATCAGGAGATGCCAGTATGGAAAACTCTATGAGCACACAAACTCCAGTCACACAAAAGGCTGGTGATTTGGAGCGTTGGGCGTCGTTAATTGGCGGTGGCGCATTAGTCCTCACTGGGCTGCAACAGCGATCGCTACGTGGCATCTTGATGGCGATCGCAGGTGGTGGATTAGTTTATCAAGGCACACAGGGCAACAGCACCCTGAAGCAGGTAGAAGATGCGGTCGGCCTGGATCATGCGCTTCGCGTAGAAAAGACCGTCACGATTAATCGACCTGCCTCAGAACTCTACAGCTTCTGGCGTGATTTCGAAAATCTGCCCCGCTTTATGAAGCATCTCCAGTCAGTGCGAAATATCGATGCCAATCGTTCTCACTGGGTGGCCAATGCGCCGCTGAATCAAACGATTGAATGGGATGCGGTAATTGTCAACGATGAGCCAGATCACCTGATTGCTTGGGCATCCGAAGAGGGTTCCGACATCGAAAATTCTGGTTTTGTCCGGTTCCAACCCACCACTGGCAATCGCGGCACGGAGGTCAAAGTGGTTATGGAATATCAGCCACCGGGTGGAGTTTTAGCGGCTGCGATCGCAAAACTGTTTGGGGAAGAACCTGAGCAGCAGATTGGCGATGAGCTGAACCGCTTTAAGCAGCTCATGGAAGCGGGCGAAATCGCCACTATTGAAGGCCAACCGAAAGGCGCTTAAGTCCTCAAATTATTCCATTAGTAATCTGTTCGCATTGTCTGTTCGTAAATGCAGATGAGTTGCTAATGGTCGGTGGTGCAGGCCGTGTACTAACCACCCCATTCAATCCTCATTAATCAACCAACAACCATTAACTAATTACTATGCAACTTTCTCGTCTTCGCTTTTCAATTCCCGGCATGAACGCTGTGCAGGCTATCCCTTCATTCTTGTCTGCTTTCAAACATGGCCGACTGACGCGCCTGTTTGGGATTAGCGTATTGGCTATTGCGCTCTGGTTTGGAGCCGCAAGCGCTTATCTACAACCTGCCCAAGCTGCTATGACGCCTGAGGCAAAAGCCTATGAGAACGGCCCCGTGCGTCAGACTCATAATCCCATCAGCAAAGAAAACTACAACGGCGGTGTTGATCCCTCGGTGGTTTATGAGCATCAAAACCAACAGGCTCGCCAGCCGGAAGAGGACAGAACGCCGCTGGAACGGATTACCGATCAGATCAAAGAGACGTTTTCTGGAACATCCTCATCGGATGTAAATCCTGAGAAAAATCCAACCCTGCGCTACACCGACGAGCAACAGTAATCTCAAGTCCGAGTCCAAGAACCCAACTTATTTTCGTGAAACGCTGGCTCAGCTAGTTTTTCACAAAAAATTAAGCCTTAACCGGATTTCGGATAACTTAGCGCCTCGCTTCATGAAGACATAGGAAATTAGGGAGAATTACGATGAAAGCTGTTTGCTGGCATGGTTCTCAGGATGTGCGGGTGGATAATGTGCCCGACCCCAAAATTTTGAACCCGCGCGATGCCATTCTCAAAGTCACTTCAACGGCCATTTGCGGCTCTGACCTGCACCTCTATGATGGCTATATTCCCACCATGCAGTCAGGAGATATCCTGGGCCATGAGTTTATGGGTGAAGTGGTCGAAGTTGGCCCTGAAGTCAAAAATCTGCAAATTGGCGATCGCGTTGTTGTGCCCTTCACGATTTCCTGCGGTAACTGCTTTTTCTGCAATCGAGATCTCTGGTCGCTCTGCGATAATTCCAATCCAAACGCTTGGATGGCCGAAAAATTCTACGGTCACTCTCCATCTGGCCTGTTTGGCTATTCTCACTTACTCGGCGGCTATGCTGGTGGGCAAGCACAGTATGTACGAGTGCCCTTTGCCGATGTTGGCCCCATTAAGGTACCCGAAGGGCTAACGGACGAGCAAGTTCTCTTCCTGACCGACATCTTCCCCACAGGCTATATGGCCGCCGAAAACTGCGATATCCAGCCAGGAGAAGTGGTCGCGGTCTGGGGCTGTGGCCCAGTTGGACAGTTTGCCATTCGCAGCGCCTTCATGCTGGGAGCCGAGCGGGTGATTGCGATTGACCGCATCCCCGAACGGCTGGAATTGGCTAAAGCGGGCGGCGCTGAAACTATTAACTACGAAGAGTTTGATGCAGGCGTCGCGCTCAAGGAAATGACGGGCGGTCGTGGCCCGGACTGCTGTATTGACGCAGTAGGAATGGAAGCTCACGGGACAGGCGTAATGGCGCTGTATGACACGGTGAAGCAGGCGATTCGGATGGAAACGGGTCGGGCAATGGTGCTGCGTCAAGCGATTGTAGCCTGTCGGAAAGGCGGCAAAGTCTCTGTGCCGGGGGTATATGGCGGATTTATCGACAAGATGCCAATGGGTTCATTCGTCAATAAAGGGTTGACGATGCGCTCCGGCCAAACCCATGTCCACAAGTATCTGCGACCACTGCTAGAGCGCATTCAGCAGGGCGACATTGATCCAACCTTTTTGATCACTCACACGCTACCGATTGAAGAAGCGCCCCGTGCCTACCGCATTTTCCGCGACAAAGAAGAAAACTGCATCAAGGTTGTCCTCAAACCCTTTGCAGCTTAGTTACACAAAGTCCGGTTAAAACCCAATTTAATTTCTCGTGAAAGGCTGGCTCGGTTAGCCTTTCACAAAAAATGGATTACTGAGTTCTCACATACGGACTTGATATGTAGGAGATACAACCGATGGCAAACCAACAAGCTGATCGTAAAGATCAAGCTCGAAAAGCAAACATCCATACCGATCCAGAGGTTTTCGACCACGAAGCCCAGAATGCGGAGGCGGAAGAAAGTCCGACCGGAGCAGGCGGTGTTGAAATCCCCAGTACAGTTGATGACCGCGTGCCGAGTAGTTCAGAACCAGAAGCGACTGATATTCCTTCGGCAAATGCTCCAGACCCCGATGCGGTTGGCCCGGATAATCCGAATTCGTCGAGGAAGAAGCAGAAGGGGTGAGAGGGCAGGGGAGCAAGGGAGTAAGGGAGTAAGGGAGCTTTCTGTCTATCTGTTTGCCGACTGCTCTATCTTTGAGGGCTGTTTAGCCTAATCAAAACCAAAAAAGGATTACCGAATCGGTGATCCTTTTTAGTTTTCAACGTGCTCGCAACTACTCCTCTTGCTGCTCCTGATAGTTTCGCCACAAATCACGTTCTTAATAAGGTCGATGGAAACCTGCGATCGCAGTAAAAATCGCTAGACCTCTAATCCAGACGCAAATACTCCTCACTCCTTGTATGTTGAGAGAAGAGAGGTAGACCGACCCTCCTGAGATGCGAGACATCGTGCGAGAGCCAGGGTCGCCTCTCAACTTGATACCCCAAACTCGGATCATCGGCAGGGACAAAGAGATCCCGAATGACGCAAGGCTGAGTTGTGTGTATCGTCCATCTAGAATTCGCTACAAGGAGAGTACTATGTGCGCGCAATCAACCGACTCAAGGTCATCAGCCGTCAAGCAGTGGGTCGGCATTGATGTGTGTAAACGGTGGCTGGATGTTTATGTTAGACCGTCTGGAGAGAACTTCCGAGTGAGCAACAGCAGTGAGGGAATTGAGGATTTAACCCGTCGGTTGGCCAAGCCGTCGCAGGTGGGTCGCATCATCGTTGAAGCCACAGGTGGCTATGAGCGACACATCGCGCTTGCAGCACAGCAGCAGGGCTATGCACTAGCGGTGATCAACGCCAAGCAAGCTCGCAACTTTGCCAGAGCTGCCAATCAACTGGCTAAGACCGACCGAATCGATGCGGCGATCCTCGCCTGGTTTGGCGAAGCGATGCAGCCTCCGCTACGACCGTTGGCCAGTGAGGCTCACCAACAGTTACAGGATGCGGTGACCCGTCGCCGCCAATTAGTGGAGATGCTCACCATGGAGCGCAACCGTTTAGCTGGACTGCGAGGTCCCGCTCAGGAAGACGTTCAAGCCCATATCGACTGGCTCAAAGACCGCATCAGCGACCTTGACCAAGCGATTGATGAGCAAGTGGAACACAACCAACAGTGGCAGCAGCACCAGGCTCAACTGACCTCTGTTCCAGGTGTCGGTCAGGTGGTTGCCAACACCCTGTTGGCTCTGCTGCCGGAGCTAGGAACGCTCTCACACCGTCAAATTGCCGCTCTCGTTGGGGTGGCTCCGCTCAATCGCGATAGTGGGCAAAAGCGAGGGCAGCGCTCGATCTTTGGTGGCCGCAAACCCGTTCGGCAGATGCTCTACATGGCCACTCTAGTTGCAGTTCGTTACAACCCTGTCATCAAAGCCTTTTATGAGCGGCTGCAACAGCGTGGCAAGTTAGCCAAAGTCGCCCGCATTGCCGCTATGCACAAGCTGCTGACGATCCTCAATGCCATGCTCAAGCACGGCACGCACTGGCAACCACCGGAGGCTGCTATGACGTAATTGACCTCCTTTCGACTTGACTTTTAAGATAATCGCTCTCGCCTCACTTCTTCCGTGACGCAAAGTTAATAACGCCTTGGAGGAGTACGCAGCAGCTTGTTGATGAGACCTGCGATCGCAGCAAAAATTGCTGAACCAATCACAGCCCACAGCACAGGAAACGTGTTGCCGCCGATGCTGATAGGCAGTAGCAAAGGCAGACCCAATTCACGAGCTAACCAAGTTCCCAGAAACGCCCCAATTAAGCCAATCACAATCGAAACGAGACAGCCACCAACCGTGTATCCCACAATTGCCTGCCCAATGCCGCCGCAAATGGCAGCAATCAGCAGCAAAATTAGCAACTCAAGGATTGACATCTTTACGCTCCTCAAAATAGAGAGAAAACGACATCCACTCCTTAATTTTGCCTAAATGTCCAAGTCAACTGCTGACGGGGCGCGTTTTTCAACGCATTACTTAACTCTTCTTGATCCTGAAATTTGAGCTGATTCAAAATGCAGGCTTCCACCTCCACCGTGAACGCATCGGGCTTAAACGGCCAAGGCTCAACCGCTAAATCGCCAGAATCGAGCTGTTTTACAAAATAGTCTCGACCATCCGGGCCAGTCGTAACTTCCAGTGACCGATCGCCCATTGGAATCTGCCGCTGGCAGAGAATCAGCGACATGCGATCGCACCAGCGCATAAAGTCATACACCGAAGCAGCTTTGTCTTTACTGATGCCTAGTTCTTTTCTCCACTGGGCCTGATGTTCTCGCTGTTCCTCTAGAAATTCAGCCATCTCTGGATCATCACTCGCCTTGCCCGCATTCAGAAACGACAGGTGCATGGAGGTCAACATGGCCACCCAGCGACCCCGATAGAGCGCTTCATCGGCATGACGACGCAGGTCTTCAATTTTGGGATCGCGCTCTAGCATAAAGTCCAGCGGCGCACCCGCTTCCGTCAGCTGATCGCCTTCCCACTCTTTCTCCAAGTCATCGTGGTGCGAAATCGCAACAATTGTTTCATACAGTCGGTGCGAAGCATCACCAAAGTCCCAATATCCCGCAATCTGAGCAGCCAGCAGAGCATGAGCGCGATGGTAAATCACTTCCCATCCGGTTTCTTGTAAATTGATGATCATGTTTAGTCGTGCGAATCAATCGCGTGAATAAATCAAATTTGAAGTAAGGGCGGGTTTGGCAGACCAATCTGCACCGTGTCGTTGATTTGACAGCAAAACCCGCCCTTACAATTCGCGGATTTATTAAATCCATGTGAAAAAGAACCCATCATCGCAGCGCTTGCCGCACATAATCCACAGCCAGAGGCGTCAATAAATTAACCGCTTGGTTGATCAAATGGCGATCGGTGGAACTCCAGAGACGGGGATGATCAAAGACTTCGGGTTGCAGAATGCCCCAAAGCTGCTGATCGCGGCAGAGATGAGCATGTACCAAGGCTCGATGGCCAAAGGTTTGTGCTTCAAACTCGCGGTTCAACGTATTGGGGCTAGCCATTTCTACGTCAGCAACGAAAATGCTGGGTTCGGCATTAAGAGCTGCTGCAAACATCGGATCGTCGTCAGCCAGCGATGCGGGTTCCTCTTTCCACGTCCGGTCATAGATGGGTGGAACATCGGCGCGATCGCACCAGCAGAATGGCACGCGACCCTGATTTAAATCGGGGTGACGCAGGTATAGAAAAATGCGATCGCAGCTTAACTGTTGTCCTAAAACAGGCAACGCAGAGCCAAGGGCTTCGCTAGGGCTTTGCGCCTGCATAACTATCCCCAGCAGAGATTTAGAATCTGTTGATGCCTGTTGATGATTGGGCAAAACCATCGTAATTGCTGCCTGTAACTTGTAATTGTTGATAATTGGTGGTTATATCAAATCCGCGTATAAGAACCCGATTTATTTTTGTGAAACGCTTGCTCAGCAAGCGTTTCACAAAAATAAATCATGGGTTTTCAACCAGACTTTATATTTAGTTGTGATTAGGATTCTGAGCATGAAGCTAGACGCGAGAACATAGTCCTCACCTCTCACTCCATACCCAGATAAGGCAATCCCGTAACGGAATATCGATATCCTAAGTAGCGGTTGTAACCTTTCACATCACGCTTTGGGCAGACCCAATCCCTCTGGTCAGAACCCCAAAGGCGCATTTGCAGACTGCCATTAGCGCTCAAATGGGATCAGATCGAATCATGACCAATTTGCAAAAATCGATGTTCAAGATGCCGAACAATCCTCGATAATGGAGAGGTTTTCGATTTTTAAGTCAACCCGTTTATTTACTACAGAATTTAGTTTGAAGAACCATGCGAACCCACTATTGCGGCCAACTTCGCTCTGATCACATTGGAGAAATCGTAACCCTCTGTGGCTGGGTCGATCGTCGCCGTGATCACGGGGGCGTTATCTTTCTCGACGTGCGCGATCGCACTGGCATCGCCCAAGTGGTCAGCGACCCAGAGCGAACTCCCGACTCCTACGAGCTTGCGGGCCAAATGCGGAATGAGTACGTCGTCAAAATTACGGGTCGAGTCAGCCAGCGACCCGAAGAATCCCTCAATCCCAAGCTGCCGACGGGTGAGGTGGAAATCTATGCCGATCAGATTGAGCTGCTCAATCCGGTTCGCAAACAGCTACCGTTTCAAGTCTCCAGCGCTGAAACTGAATCCGTGCGGGAAGACCTGCGGCTCAAGTATCGCTATTTAGATCTAAGGCGCGATCGCATGCGGCACAATCTGCGCATCCGCCACGAAACGGTCAAAGCCATGCGCCGCTTCTTAGAAGATCAAGAAGGCTTTATGGAGGTTGAAACGCCAATTCTGACGCGCTCTACGCCAGAAGGTGCGCGGGATTATCTCGTCCCCTCACGAGTCAATCCGAGTGAGTGGTATGCACTGCCCCAGTCGCCTCAGCTGTTTAAGCAATTGCTCATGGTCAGCGGCGTCGATCGCTACTACCAAATTGCCCGCTGTTTCCGCGATGAAGACCTGCGAGCCGACCGTCAGCCGGAATTTACTCAGCTCGACATGGAAATGAGCTTCATGACTCAGGAAGAGATCATTGAGCTGAATGAGTCACTGGTCAGCTACATTTTCAAAACTGTGCAGGGCATTGAACTACCGCGCCCCTTTCCTCGGCTGACCTATGCGGAGGCGGTGGATCGTTATGGTACAGATCGACCGGATACCCGTTACGGTTTAGAACTGGTTAACGTGTCCGACATCGTGCAGGATTCCGGCTTTAAGGTCTTCTCTGGTGCCGTCAAGTCCGGCGGCAAAGTGAAAGTGCTGCCCATTCCCGATGGCGATCGCATTTCCAACGTGCGGATTAAACCCGGTGGCGATCTATTTAACGCCGCGACTGAAATGGGCGCGAAAGGGTTGGCCTACGTTCGGGTGCGCGAAGACGGCAAGATCGATACCATCGGTGCCATCAAGGACAATCTCACAGACGAGCAGAAGCAGGAACTGCTGAGCCGGACGCAAGCCCAACCCGGTCACTTGCTTCTCTTCGGCGCAGGCGATACTGATACCGTCAACAAGACGCTGGATCGACTACGGCAGCTCGTAGCGCAAGAATTCGACCTGATTGATCCTGACAAGATCAATTTGCTGTGGATTACCGACTTCCCCATGTTTGAGTGGAATGCGGACGAGCAGCGGCTGGAAGCCCTGCACCACCCCTTCACCGCCCCTCATCCAGATGATATGGACGATATCAAAACGGCACGGGCGCAGGCGTATGACCTGGTCTACAACGGCTTTGAAATCGGTGGCGGCAGCCTGCGGATTTATCAGCCGGATATTCAATCTCAGGTGTTTGAAGCGATTGGTCTCTCGGAAGAGGAAGCCCGTAATAAGTTTGGCTTCTTGCTAGATGCCTTTGACTATGGCACTCCGCCCCACGGCGGTATCGCCTATGGGCTCGACCGACTCGTCATGCTGCTGTCAGGCGAGGAATCGATTCGCGACACCATTGCCTTTCCGAAGACGCAGCAGGCGCGCTGCTTGCTGACCAATGCACCATCCAGCGTTGATGAAAAGCAACTGCGAGAGCTAGAGGTGAAGTCTACCTATCGACCCAAGGACAAAGACAAAAAAGAGGCTTAGGGTGTGATAATTCGATGACATTTGAGCGGCGGTCATGCACATGATCGCCGCTCAACTATATGCTTAACATTCAGCAGATTTACTTGCCTCGTCCGTCACGTCATGAAAATCATCTACGACCCCGACAAAGACATTCTCCAGATTACGTTTTCGCCCAACGCTGCATACGAGACAACGCAGATGGCTCCAGGGTTCGTGTTGGATTATGACGAAGACGGGCGAGTGATTGGACTGGAAATACGGAAAGCCTCTCAGCGAGTGGATAATCCCTATCAGATGACATACTTGGTGGGCAGTGCTGATTTTGAAAAGCCTCAGCCGAAAGTCAAAGAATAAACAATTCAGAATTTGTGAAGGTCTGTCATCGCATCGTGACGGCAGACCTTCACGTTTAAGGCAAGTACAAGACTGTCAATATTGCGAAAAATTACGCGATCGCATTTCTCGTTCCCGAAAAGATGCATGTTCAGCATCGCCCTGAGATAATGAGGTCACTCTACAATCCTTCGTCCTTTCCTCACCTGGGTTTTAACCTATGTCTCAGCGCCCCATCATTCTCGGCATTGTTGGTGACAGTGCAGCCGGAAAAACGACCCTTACCCGAGGCATCGCCAAGATTCTCGGCGAAGACAGCGTCACGATTATCTGCACGGATGACTATCATCGCTACGATCGAAAGCAGCGAGCTGAGATGGGGATCTCTGCGCTTCATCCTGACTGTAACTACTTGGATATTATTCAGCAGCATTTGGGCTTGCTACGAACCGGACAGTCCATCCTCAAGCCGATTTATAACCACAGTACAGGTGAGTTTGATCCGCCCGAATATATCAAACCAGCCAAGTTTGTGATCGTGGAAGGACTGCTGGGCTACTCCACACGCGGCATGCGAGAAGCCTATGACGTACGCGTTTACCTTGCTCCACCCGAAGATTTACGGGCAAACTGGAAAATCAAGCGCGACACGCGCAAGCGGGGCTACACACCCGAACAAGTTATGGAACAACTCCGCAAGCGAGAATCGGATTCAGAAGCCTATATCCGACATCAGCGGCAGTGGGCTGACGTCGTTGTGACCTTCTATCCACCCGACGAGGGGTCAGGACAAGATGATTTATTACTCAACGTTCGACTGGTCTTGCGTCCTACGATTCCCCACCCCGACTTTACCCATTTTCTAGATGCCAGCGGTAGTCATTTAGGTGATGCCATTCGACTCGAACTAGATCGCGACATGGGTAAACCCGTCGATGTTTTACAGGTCGATGGTCACGCTAATAAAGAGCAGGTGCAGGAGCTAGAAAAGGTGCTCTGCAATGAAGTTCCCTATCTGGGCCAGTTTTGCAGCTTGGATGGCAATGACGATATCGGTAAAGTCGTCGGCACCACGGGCGAAATTCTGCAAAGCTATCCACTGGCACTAACCCAGCTCTTGATTACCTATCACATGCTCAAGGCCATGCGCGTCAAGTAGGACACGGCACTCCGTGTTCCTATACAACTAGCCTCTCCCTACCCAACACCTGGATTAGGGACACGGCATGCCGTGTCCCTACGGAATCGATTCAAAGCTTCCTGTAGGTTGGGTTGAGTGATAACGAAACCCAACATCTGAAGCGAGTCGGAACGTTGGGTTTCGCACGCTCAACCCAACCTACGTCATCAGGCCATGCGGATTAGGTAATTGGGTTTTGGTGCAGGCAATCTGCAACAATAGGCAGGTGCAGTGATTCAAGACCAAGCGCGTGACTACTGATTTGCTTCAAGGCGTGAACCTTTTTCTCATTGGCATGATGGGATCGGGTAAAACCACGGTTGGCCAACTTTTAGCTGAACAGCTCAGCTATCGGTTCTTTGATACCGATGCCGTGATTGAGCAGGCCGCCCATCGTCCGATTCGCGACATTTTTGCCACCGAGGGCGAAGTCGCGTTTCGCCAGCTTGAAACTCAGGTGCTTTCTCAGCTTTCCGCCTATACGCATCTGGTGATTGCCACGGGCGGCGGTATTGTCTTGGAGCGCATGAACTGGAGCTATTTGCGTCACGGCATTGTCGTTTGGCTCGATGTTGCGGTGGATTTGCTGTACGAACGTTTACAAGATGACGCTACCCGTCCACTCCTACAAACCCCTGATCCCCAAAAGACACTGCAAACCATCTTGGGACAGCGCGAGCATCTTTACAGCCAAGCCGATTTGACAATAACCATTCAGCCGCATGAATCGCCAAGCGAAACTTGCGATCGCATCCTCACCGAACTGCCCCACGTTCTCCGGCCTGAAGTGACCGAAGGCAAAATCAACTCCAATCTATAGTCATTTCCTGACATTGATTGAATTCTCGTCTAGATAACGTTGCGATCGCGAGTAGCCTCCCTTACACTGCTGTCAGCTTGGCAACACGATAGATATTCAAGATACTAAAAGCAGAACGGCCTCATGAGCAGCGAGAGCGAATACATCCAAGAAACCGAAGCCACACGGGTACGGGTACTCAGTGAAGCGCTACCCTACATTCAGCAATTTCGGGGGCGCACCGTTGTCGTCAAATATGGCGGTGCGGCCATGAAGGACTCGTCCCTCAAGGCCAAAGTGATTCGCGATGTCGTGTTCATGGCCTGTGTGGGCATTCGGCCCATTTTGGTGCATGGCGGCGGGCCGGAAATCAACTCCTGGCTTGGGAAGCTAGGCATCGAACCGCAGTTTAAGAACGGTTTACGCGTCACCGATGCCCCCACAATGGACGTGGTGGAGATGGTGCTAGTTGGTCGCGTCAACAAAGAAATTGTGTCGCTAATTAACCAGGCAGGTGGCTCCGCTGTTGGCCTCTGCGGCAAGGATGGCGACCTGATTATGGCTCGTCCCCAAGGGCAAGAAGGGATCGGCTTTGTGGGTGAAGTGACCAGCACTAATGTGCGGCTGCTAGAGGAACTGGTCGAAGCGGGTTATATTCCAGTTGTCTCCAGCGTAGCTGCCGATGAGACGGGGCAGGCATACAACATTAACGCCGATACGGTGGCTGGCGAAATTGCAGCGGCAATGGGAGCCGAAAAGCTGATTTTGCTTACCGATACAGCTGGCATTCTCAAAGATTACCAAGATCCCTCAACACTGATTCCACGCGTGGACATTCAGCAAGCTCGCAAGTTAATTGACGATGGCGTTGTCGGTGGTGGCATGATTCCCAAAGTCACCTGCTGCGTGCGATCGCTCGCCCAAGGTGTCAAAGCGGCACACATCGTTGATGGTCGCGTGCCCCATGCTCTGCTGCTGGAGATCTTTACCGACATGGGCATTGGCTCGATGATTGTGGCATCGGAGTATCGGCTGTAGACGTGAGGGTGAATAACCATTCACCCCTACCAGTCAATAAATCGAATCGCCAACGGATACTGATACGGTTCTCCTTTGAAAGCTGCGATCGCACCTAAAATCACGACCACTAAATTCCCAATTAATCCCGCGATCAGCATAGCCGCCAGCAGCAAAAATAGGGGCGATCCCAATAGCGGCAGCATGAGAATGCCAACCGCCAACAGCGCCAGGGTAACAGTGAGCTGAAAGTTCACTACGTCGCGTCCCTGCTGTTCGACAAACGGTGATTCTGCCCGTTTCAGCGACCAGATCGCAAATGGCACCAAAATATTGCTGAACGGAATGCCCAAGTACAGCGACAGGGCACTCAGGTGGCAAATCATGCTCCAGATACGGGCAGATGGCGTGAGTTCTGATGTCGTCATAGATTTCCGCTCCTGATGCAATCGGGATTTAGAAAACTAGAAAGATGCCCTTGTGGCGCGTTCCATCCATAAGAAGTCAACCTAATCAATAAAACGTAACCGTAGGAAATCGGGATAGGAGTACGTTCGGCCTTGATTCGCGGCAATGGCTGCCTTGATGGAATACACAAGTCCGGCAATAATGACGCCAATCAGCGTCAAAATGCCAATGCCACAAATAAATAAAATAATCGAGGCAAAGGCATACAGCGTCATCGTGAGCTGAAAGTTCAGCGATTCCTTGCCGTGGGCGTCGATAAACGGCGACTCTTCTCGCTTAATCAACCAAATCACTAACGGCCCAATGATATTGCCGAAAGGAACTCCGGCGAAGCCAATTAGGGAACTGAGATGACAGGCCATTGCCCACTGGCGCGTTTCTTGATCCATTTCTAAAGTCATAGGATCGGTTTACGGTTGAGTGATGATTAGATACTGTCGAAGGCGACTTGCATGATAGCGCTTTCTATCGGAAGTCAGATCTTACTGACCAGATCTTGCCTTTTTTTAGCCGGATCGAGAAAATCATGCTGTACGCTATGCCTAAGCGTAGCCCTTTAAAGTTGCCCTAAACTAATCATGACCCAATCCCCTCCTCCCGATCCACAATCTAATCGTCGCTTAAGCATTGATGAGCTAATTGCGATCGCAGTTACGTTTCCCATCATGGGCGCAATTTTGTGGTGGGGCATGGGGCGACCGACGGGTTCGCTGCTGTCTACGGGGCCATTATCTGGGCAATCTGACTCACTACAGGATGGCTTGTTTGCGCCGTTCAGCACAGAAGATGACGAGGACGCAGAAGCTGAGGAGCCTGAAGCCGCTTTGCCAACGTTGATTCCAGTTCCAGCTCCAGAGGAAGAAGAAGAAAATGTTTCAACGTCGCGCCGCACTTCAGCACTGCCGCTAATCGGAGCTCGGCCAACCCGTTCTGAGGCAGATGAAATTGAAACCGAAACGGTCTTACCTGCCAGAACCGCCGCATTTCCCGAAGGTGAGGCTACTACCGAAACGGCTCCTGAAGAACCGAGCCAAGTTGCCGTTACGTTTCCCGATGTTTCAAGTGAATACTGGGCTGCTCCGTTCATCGCTGAACTAGCTGAGCGAGATGTGATTTCTGGATTCCCCGATGGCAGTTTTTCGCCGGATCAGCCCGTCAGCCGTGCCGGATATGCCGCTATTTTGGCGGGCGCATTCGACCAGCCGTCTGAGTCGCAGACAGCCACTAACTACGGCGATATTTCAGCCGATTTTTGGGCGCAAGCTGCGATCGCAGAAGCGTCTTCTTCTGGATTCCTCAAGGGCTATCCCGATAACCAGTTTCGGCCTGATACGAATTTGACGCGAGCCGAGGCCATCGTTGCCCTCGCCAATGGTCTGGATTTGCAGCCCCCTGAAAATCCAGATGACATCCTAAATCGCTACAGCGACGCGGATCAGATTCCAGACTATGCCCGTGGTGCGATCGCAGCTGCAACTCAGGCTGGCCTGATCAGCAACTATCCCGATCTCAATCAGTTTGAACCGAGTCAGCCCGCCACCCGCGCCGATATTGCAGCAATGGTGTATCAGGGACTGGTGCAAATTGGACAGGCTGAACCTGTCGAGTCAGAGTACGTTGTGCAGGAGTAGGGTGAATGGCCATTCTCGCCCCTACTAGGCCGATTTAGCCGTTGACGACGGTGACTGGCGCGATCGCACTAAAAACGCCTCTTGCTGCAAAATTTGGTGCAGATTGACATCTTTTTCTAACAGGCAAGCATGACCGCTATTGGGCAGAATCCGAGTTTTCGCGTTGGGCAGATATCGAGCCAAGCGCTGCACTTCTAACACCGATGGCAAGAGTCGATCTGCCTGTCCCGCAATCAGCAATACCGGACGCGTAATCGCTTTCAACTGCGTTTTGGGCAAATGGAAATCGCGCAGCAGCGACAGCCGCCAAGCCGAACTTTTCTGCGAAACAAACTGCATGGCTTCCAGCAGCGCCTGACGTGCATGATCATCCATCCGCTCCAGGGCGGCGAGAAACGGCAACAGCCCGTAGGTAGACAACTGGTACAGCGGACTCGGAATCAGCGGCGTTAAACCCGAACCCCAGTGCATCCAGGGCAGTTGACCATAGGAAGAAGCTGGGTTAATTAAAATCATCCGGTCAAAAATTGTCGGATGGGCGACCGCAAGTTTGAGCGCTAAACAACCGCCGAAGGATTCTCCACAGAGATACACGGGGCGCTTCAAGTGCGATCGCACTTCCTGTCGAATTAAACGCACCACCTGCTCAACCAGCCCGTCCCAATTCGTCAAATCGTCTGCAGGCACAGACAGACAGCGAATATCAAAACTGCGCTCCAGTCCATCTAGCTGAGTTCGCAGCAATTCGCCTGTGCCATCCATCCCTGGCAAAAAGATAAACAGGGGATGACTGGGTTTTAACGTTGTGGGAGTTAGGAAGCGGACTTTCGGTAATTCAGGAACGGTCATAGCGTTGGGTTGTGGGGGTGTGCTACGGATTGAGACCAGCATCATGCCTTGTGGTCACGCAATCCGCCACGTATTGAAAGCCTGCAGAAAGCCTGCAGGATGAAAAATTGTTGCAGCATCTATGATCCAGTTTAACCATTGCTCTGCATCTAAAACACGCCATTATAGCCTTTGCCATTTTGATTGAGACCTCTACGAAATCCAGCGCTTGCCTGTTTTCAGAGTTTTCCAATAGACTCAACCAATGTAACTACGGTCATCACAACCCAATCTGCATTTAGGGTATAAAGCCTATGTTGCGATATGTAAAGCGCTATCCCTGGTGGAATTTGTCATGAAAAAGTCTTAATATTGTTGTCAAATGTCCCCGACCGTAACCTTCAATCGCGATCGCATCGGAGACATCATGAATTCCTCTACCCGCGAGCTTGATGCCATGCTGCTGTCTAACCGTTCGTCTCGATTTTCGTTGCGATTGAATGATGCGCCAGTTGCCTACGGCTGGCTAGCCGGAGTTGCGATCGCAGCCAGCGTGTCGGGAGCCAATCCAGCCTCTGCTCAAGTCATGGAGCAGCTACCGCCACCGCCGAATGTCACCTTTGGCGAAACGCTGCCAACCGCCACCCCCGTTCCCTACCGCAGCAGCAGCTCAGCTTCGAGTCGAGCCGCTACACAGGACGCCTATCTTGTCTTTGTCAATGGCGACAGTCCGCTGATGCTCCAGCAGGTGCGAGCCATCGTTCCGTCTGCCGACTATCGAGAGCATGAGGGGCGCACCGTGATCGATGCTGGCGTGTTTCAGCAGCAGGACGACGCCAACCAGCAAATCGCCCAGCTTGAGTCGCGCGGCATTGGTGCAGGTTTGGATCGGGTCGAAGTTGCCGCTAGCGGTGCATTAACTAATTCGTTCGCGGGTACGGGTGGTTCTGCGCCGCGCGAGGTGGAGTTCGGCCAGTCAACGGTTGCTGTCGCGCCGAGTTCGAGTGTGCCCATCCCCGTCAATCAAAGTGACGAGGACTCTGAGGACTCTGCTAACTACTTTGTAGTCGTACCCAGCAACGGCGCAAGTGTAGAGGCAATGAGCCAATATGTCGCTCAGTTAGCCCTAGATGCCCCAGCTAGCGGGGTGCAAATCGGTAGCCATCTGGGTTCCCACGTCCGCGTTGGCCCCTTCCGCGATCGCGGCACCGCCCAAAACTGGGAAAACTACCTGCGCGCCTTCGGCATGGACGCCCGCGTTCACTATCGGCGTTAATTCAATCCATATATACCTTATCTGTAGGGGCGAATGGCCATTCGCCCCTATGTGACCTGCATTAATGACAGATACTTTCCAGCGTTGCCACAAAATCCGGATAGGAAATGGACGCGGCTTCAGCGCGGGCAATGGTAGTTGAACCCGAGGCCACTAGAGCTGCGATCGCAAGGCTCATCGCAATTCGGTGATCGGTGTAGCTATCTAGTGCGGCCCCGCTGAGCGACGTTTTGCCCGTAATTTCTAGGCCGTCGTGTCGTTCCGTCACATTGGCACCCATCGCCGTGAGCTGTTTTGCCATCACCGCTAAGCGATCGCTCTCTTTCACCCGCAGTTCTGCTGCGTCTTCAATCACGGTTGTCCCTTCAGCAAAAGCCGCCGCCACCGCAATAATTGGAATTTCATCAATCAGGCGCGGCACCAGATCCCCAGCAATGTGGCACGGCTTCAGTGGACTGTAGCGCACCCGCAAATCGGCCACGGGTTCTCCCGCCACTTCCCGCTGATTTTCCAGCGTGATATCAGCTTCCATTTGCGCCAGGGCTTCTAGAATGCCTGTGCGGGTGGGATTAACGCCAACGTTTTCAATCACCAACTCCGAATCCGGCACAATTGCCGCCGCCACCAGCCAGAATGCGGCAGAACTGATGTCACCGGGAACAACAACGGTTTGTCCGTTTAACTTGGCAGGCCCAATCACTGTCGAGCTACAGGTTTCCTCATCAACCTGGATATTGGCCCCAAACGCCGCCAGCATCCGCTCACTGTGATCCCGCGATCGCGCTGGCTCCGTCACCGTCGTTGCCCCCTCGGCCATCAGTCCTGCCAGTAAGACACAAGATTTCACCTGGGCAGACGCAATCGGCGACTGGTAGTGAATCGGCTTCAGCGCCGTACCCTGAATCGCCAACGGTGCCAATGTGCTGCCACAGCGGCCCCAGATATTGGCTCCCATCAACCGCAGCGGGTTAACGACTCGTGACATAGGCCGCGATCGCAGCGAATCATCGCCCGTCACCGTAAAGAACCGATCGGGATGAGATGCCAAAATGCCCAGCATTAGCCGCAGCGTGGTGCCAGAATTGCCCGCATTCAGCACGTCTATCGGCTCTTGCAGTTGGCCAAGACCAAGCCCTTGCACCCGCACTTCGGTTTCATTCAGCGGCGAAATCTGCGCTCCCATGGCTCGAAAGCACTCAGCCGTACTGCGCGGATCTTCGCCTAGCAGCAAGCCTTGAATAATTGTCTCGCCCTCGGCCAGTGCGCCCAGCATCAGTGCCCGATGGGAAATTGACTTATCACCCGGCACCCGGATGCGTCCCCGTAGCGCCAATCCGGTTGTGGGTGGATGAATTACTAAAGATTGATGAGATTCAGCGGAATTGAGGGTGACAGTCTTGTGCGATCGCATTAGGCTAAATTAGGCAAGCATTCGTCTAGCCATCCTACCCCGTTTTTGAGCCACCTCTCGCGACAAATTCTGCTCCTCACACTCCTAAAATTTGCCCATGCTAACCCATCGCCATCGGCCCGTCAGCTTGTCTCTGCTGTCGTTTGATTTACCCGTCTGGTCAACGATTGAAACGGCAGCCACGCTCTACCAAAAAGACGAGCAGCGGTTTCATCTACTGCTAACTGAACCTGTGATCAAAGAGGCCAGCCTCGGTCAAGATCACCTCAACGATGCGGCAGTCACTCCTTTTGGCCTCACTTCTACGGTTGAAACGCCTCGGCTCCTGTGGTTTGAGATCTCGCCCTATCGAGTCATCATGACCATGCAGGGCAATGGTCGCTTCAGCTATCGCCATCTTTGGGGGCCGGGAATTTTTGGCCTCAGCCGCTACTGGCTCCAGCATCCCAAGCTAAAAGACGTTGAGCAGATTCGTATGCGGAACTACACCCGTAGCCTGACGGTGAGCGGTGAGCCGCTGCCAGAGCGTCTGCGATTAGAGTATGAGCTATGGGCTAACCAGCTTCATCTGGGCCACTACGTGTTGAACCTGGAAATTCAGCATTAGAAGACTAACCTGTAACTGATGAAAGCAGTAGTTGATCTTCTACTTACAGCTTGCAATCACTCGCTTCAGTTCAGGCGATACGGCCACTGTCAGCGCATCTTCACCCTGAAGATCAACAGTTAGCGTATCCGCTTCAGCTAACTGCTCTAACCACGGATCGGTGTTCACCATGCGGCCTGTGTAGCCTGGCAGCTCCCAACTGGTACCAGTGGCTCGCAGCAGTGTGTTCCCTTCCGGCAACAACAGATTCATATTGATATAGCTGTAGCCACTTAGGTTAGGACATAAGCTAGGGTTAAGAGGTAGTATTTTGCGCTTGGAATTGGATGGCTCAACCCTACAGCGAAGATTTTCGGCAAAAAGTGATCGACGCGATTGAGTTAAACGGCCTCAAGAAAAGTGAGGTGAGTGAAGGATTTGGCATCAGCCGCAATACAATAAACCGCTGGTATCGGCAAAAGGCTGAACTAGGGCATCTCAAAGCCAACGTCAGGACAACTGCCAATCCAAGAGCCAAAATCAAAGACTGGGATGCCTTTCGCAGCTTTGTCAAGCAGCATCAAGACAAAACGCAAGCGGAGATGGCCGCCTTGTGGCCCGACCCCATCAGCCAACGAACGATGTCTCGGGCATTGCAAAAGATTGGCTTTACGCGAAAAAAAAGACCTATGGCTACGGCCAACGAGACGAGGGGAAACGGGCTGAGTTTCAAGCTCAACTCGGCGATCCAAAGGCGACTCATTTAGTCTATGTCGATGAATCGGGCATGGATGAGCGCGACGACTACGGCTATGGATATGCCCCTATCGGTGAACGAGTTTACGACCTCAAATCTGGCCAACGCCACGGGCGAGTCAATATGATCGCGGGCTATCGAGGCTCTGAGCTGATTGCTCCGTTTACCATTGAAGGAACTTGTAATCGAGTGGTCTTTGAGACCTGGCTTGAAACTTGCTTAATTCCGACCTTGCAGCCAGGGGACTGGGTGATTGTGGATAATGCCACCTTTCACAAAGGCGGACGGATCGCCGAACTGATTGAGGCCGCCAACTCTCACCTGGTTTATCTTCCCCCTTATTCTCCTGACCTCAATCGCATTGAGAAGTGTTGGGCTTGGTTAAAAAGCCGCATTCGAAAGCGTCTCCCCTCCTCAACCAGTTTACGCCAGGCAATGGAAGCGGTTCTCAAGCAAGCGGCGTCCTAATGAGAATGGCTACGGCTATAATGCTGTTCTCCGGTGCATTCGCCGCCCGATAAAACACCAACTCTTCAGCCAAATCATCGCAACTGACCGAAAAGACTGCATCACTGGCCTCATAGCCATAGATCGCAGTCGTCGTGCCATTAATGTCTTTGAACGTCCAAAACGATACACTGTCCTCCTGATTGCTGTCCTGTGTATCGGTTGGATTCGCAGCACTCGGTAGTACCGTTTCAACAGGGCTAGTATCCGCTTCATTTTGCGGCGATAAACTGCAAGCAGAGAGCGCTAATGTTCCCAGTACCAAGGCTGTAGCGTTTACTCGTACCACTTGCACCTCCGATCACTCAAACATAAACCTATTGACGCGACATCTTATAGCTTGTTTCGCCTTGATCCACACAAGCAATTTGATTCGTTTACCGTCAATACTTTAAACTGCGATCGCTTATGGAACAAAAAGACGACCAGCTCCCATAAAATTTTCAGCATCAATCAAAATTTCTAGGATACGGTCAACACAATGGTTACGGTAAACGCGAGCGTCCAGAAAACGGTCAGGATCGCCAATTGTGATCACCGGCCAAGACTCTGACGTATTTTCCTCACGCAGAACCTGTTCCAATGATTCTTCACCTTTCATGCTGCGATTAGCTGTCCGCAAAATCATTCGGTTCGACTGAGCAGTTCTCCAAACCGCGCGATCGCTGCTGTCAATTGGCAGATTCATTTCCTTGAAAGTCAAAAAGCGAATTGGAAGTAAGTCTAACCAACCTTGACTAGCAATATTGCCAAGTAAAATCTCTGCATGTCCCCCTAAATGTGATCAACAAGGAAGATCATACTTCTAGTTCATGTTGAGCCTTCTGTGCCTCAAGTTTGGCTCTGAGAACGTTCTTGTCTGGGCTAGGAGGCATTGCTGCAATACGAGCAAAATGAGCACGATTGCGTTCTTCCCAATACTGCCGAGTTTCCTTGGCCTGCTGCAAAACAACTTGATATTCTGCTTCAACTTCAGCCTGATTCTTCTCGATATACGCTAAAGCTGTATTCATTTGCTCCTCTGTTAAATCAAACAAAGAACGGACAAACTTTGGCGGATATTGCGCTTTGATATATTCCATCACATCGTAAAGAGTGATACGTGTTCCTGAGACGGTTAGACCACGCTCTGTACGAATAATTGTTGGGTTTTGATTAACCTCTAAAGTCATACCTATAGTTTCCCATTCAGGAACTAGCCCTAGTGTAGTTCGCAGTTTTAATATTCAAAAACCGCATTTGCGATTTTGATAAACTAAAACCCAACAGCCACGAACTGTTGGGTTTCGCAGGCTCAACGCCAACCTACGGGGGGCGATGCGCTAATCAGATTTGGTGATTGGAGACTAATCATCAACTATCGGCTTCTAACGCTGCAGTGCGAACCGAGACTTGTAAGGTTTGCTGGCCGCGACGCACTTGGACTCGGAGGCGCTGACCCACGCGGCTGTGATCAATTAGACTTTGCAGATCTTCAGCATTTTTAGTGGGTGTCCCGTCAATCGATTGCAGCACATCGCCGCGACGAATCCCGGCTTCGGCGGCAGGCGTATTGGGGAAAACGCGCACGACTAGAACCCCTTCAACTTCTGGCAGCATCATGGCCGCATTGGGATCGTCATTATTGCGCTTAGCGGCATCGGGCGTCAGCGTGGCAATTTGGACGCCGAGATAAGGATGGTCAACCTGTTTGCCTTCAATCAGTTGAGACGAAATTTCCTTCGCCTTGTTAATGGGAATCGCAAAGCCAATTCCCATCGCGTCGGCGCGAATGGCGGTGTTGATGCCAATCACCTCGCCTCGGTCATTCAGAAGCGGGCCACCAGAGTTACCAGGGTTAATTGCCGCATCGGTTTGAATAAATTCGAGGCGCTTATTGGGGATGCCAACCGTCGCACTGGAGCGCTTGAGCGTGCTGATGATGCCGAGAGTAACGGTATTGTCCAAACCGAGAGGATTGCCAACTGCGATCGCCCAGTCACCCACTTCAATCGTGTCGGAATCACCCAGTGGTGCAATCGGTAAATCTGGATCATCGGCTTGGATGCGAATCACAGCTAAATCAGTGACTTGATCTACCCCTTCCACGGTGCCCTCGAACGTGCGGCCATCTTTGAGTGTGACGGTCACCTTATCAGCATTATTCACCACGTGGGCGTTGGTGAGGATATCACCGTTCAAATCCACGATAAAACCGGAACCCTGGCCTTGCAGGGTACGCTCTTGAGGAGGAACGTTGAATCCTTCGGGCGCGCCAAAGAAGCCTCGAAAAAATGGATCGTCAAACAGCGGATTCGGTTGACGGGTGATGGTGCGTTCTGTATCGATGCGGACAACGGCGGGGCCAACGCGACGCACGGCGGCAGCCACAAAGCTATCTTGGACAATCGGTGCCGCCTCAGGGTTTGTTTCTGCGCCTAATACCTGCGCTTGTGCTGTGCTAGGGCTGCATAGAGTTGCGATCGCAACCATCAGCACCAAAACGCTCATCCTGACCCATCGACGAAACCGAGTTGCCATAGTTGCAAGTTTTAGTAGTTGTCCCATACTGTACAGCGTTCCAGCCCGTTGTTTCGTTATCATCTTCGTCATCTCAGTTGCGATTCAGTAAGAACCCGAGACTATTCAGTACGATAGTCTAAGAAAGAAATGCAAGTGAACCTAAGTAGGTTGCATAAATAAACGCATCTAAGAAACCGGGGGAGTTCTCCTCCGGGGCGCTCCCCCGGCTTCTTAGGTCATATGTGTAGCTTACTTATTCACTTCCTACTCACATCTTGCCCTAAAACCCAGGAGGGTCGCTCTGCCGCTGCAACGCGGCGGTAAAGTAGCAGTCTTGGGTATAACAAGGTGCAAGATATAAACATATTGACTTGGATAGCAAATCAATGGGCAACCCGTCCAATTCGGATTTCCGCCATTGTTGCCGCCATTGGTCGATGTCCAACTACGCCCAATTACGCCCAACTACGTTCTGATGAAGATGAACCCACTACCCCCCAATCAACCCTCGCGACTGGGATTGAATGTGCGATTCTCTGCGAGACGGCAAAGCCAAACGCGGCGGCGCTTTTTGGGCTTGAGCCTTGGCTTTGCCATTGGGTTAGTCGCTAGTTGTTCCGCTAGCGGCTCCTCAACAGCTGGTGGTGATTCATTCCCCATGCAGTTGGCGACCCATCTCAGCGAAAGCGGAGCCCAAATGTACGGTGCATTTTGGTGCCCCCACTGCCAAACTCAGAAGGCGCAGTTTGGCAATGCCGTTGATGCAATTCCCTACGTTGAGTGCGACCCAGAAGGCGAAAATGCTCAGCCCGAGTTGTGTCAAGCCAAGAATATTCAGGGCTATCCCACCTGGGAAGTTAACGGTCAGCTCTCGCCAGGGGTGAAGTCGCTCGGAGAACTGGCAGAACTCTCTGGCTTTACGGGCGAAATTCCTGAAACCGCTTACGAGATCCAGCGCAACTAGCACCCCATCTGGCCTGCCGATTCTTTCCTACCCTCTTTCTGCCTTCTATGACCACCTCAAAATCGTCCGAATCTGAGCGCATCGCCTCCACTCGGAGTGGTGCATCCTCAGCTAAATCTAAATCCATAAAATCCATAAAATCTATAGATCGGCAAGAACGCACAGTCTCTGCTGATCACATCCATGCTGACTCTGGGCAGGATGAGACTGGTCATCACTCCCATACCCATCCCCATGTTCACAGCGAGGAATCGCTGCGGCAAATCGTCAATCGCCTATCGCGCGTAGAAGGCCATATTCGCGGCATCAAAACGATGGTGCAAGAAAGCCGCCCCTGTCCAGATATCTTGGTGCAAATCGCCGCCGTGCGCGGTGCCCTCGATCGGGTGGCGCGAATCATTCTCGACGAGCACCTCTCTGAGTGTATTGGTCGCGCTGCCGCTGAAGGAAATATCGAAGCGGAAATCGAAGAACTGAAAGCGGCGCTCGATCGTTTTATTCGCTAGCTGTCTTGCCAGAGCCAATTGAGCTGTAGAGCAGTCGGGTAAAAGCGTCAAAATCGGACTGACATCAATCGTGAAGGAGGTCGCAGGGCTTATCGTCCTGCGGTATCTCCAGTCTACTTAAACCTAAAATCGAAGTATGTGCTGCCGCGTCGCGGCAGCACATACTTCGATTAGCTCACCATGCGGCCCATCTGCTGTTCTTTGATGCGCTCTAAACTGCCGACTGGAATGGAGGCAATCAGCCGTTGCGTATAGGGCTGGCTGGGATGATAGTAAATCTCGCCTGCGGGGCCAGTTTCCTCAATCTTGCCATCGTTCATCACCATAATGCGATCGCTCATGAATTCGACGACGCTCAGATCGTGAGAGATGAAGATATAGGTGAGGTCAAACTCCTGCTGGAGTTCTTTCAGCAAGTTGAGTACCTGGGCCTGCACCGATACGTCTAGAGCTGATACGGATTCGTCGCAGATAATAAATTTGGGATTGAGCGCCAAGGCTCGCGCCACACAAATTCGCTGCCGCTGACCGCCGGAAAACTCGTGGGGATAGCGATTCATGCAGTTTGGATTCAGCCCGACCCGCTCTAGTAGATAAGCAGTGCGTTCTTTACGGTTGCGCTTGCTTTTACCGACGCCGTGAATCCGCAGTGGCTCCATGATGGCTGCACCAACGGTCATGCGCGGATCGAGAGAGCTAAATGGATCTTGGAAAATGATTTGCATATCGCGCCGCAGTTGCCGCAGCGCCCGTCCGCTGACGTTGGTGACTTCTCGTCCTTCAAACCAGACTCGGCCACCGGACGGTCGCACCAGCTTTAGTAAGGCGCGAGACAGCGTAGTTTTGCCGCAGCCGGATTCGCCCACCAGTCCCAGCGTCTCACCGCGATTTACCTGGAACGACACGCCATCGACGGCCATGATGTGGCGCTTGGCCTGCCCAAACAAGCCACGTACGGGAAAGGCTACTTTGAAATCTTCCACTCGCACCAGCGGTTCGCGCTTTTTGAGTTCTTCTAGACGCTGGCGCGTTTCGGCTTCGGAAATCGGATCGTTGAGTTTTTCCGCCTCGGCTACCGAGATTTGGCGCTCTTGGATTTGGATTTCTCCCGTGGGCGTTTCCACCTCTTCCATAAAGTCGGCAATGGTGGGCAGATAGCGCAAGCGCTTATCCGGCTGAGGGCGGCAGGCCAGTAGCCCTTTGGTATAGGGGTGCTGAGGGTTGGAGAAGATATCCCAAACGGTGCCGTACTCGACGATTTTACCCTGGTACATCACCACCACCATGTCAGCAATTTCGGCCACAATACTGAGGTCGTGAGTGATGAACATGAGGGACATGCCTCTGCGATCGCGCAATTCTCGCATCAGATCCAAAATGCGGGCCTGCACGGTCACATCCAGCGCCGTGGTTGGCTCATCGGCAATCAGCAGCGAGGGATTGCAGGAAATCGACATGGCGATCATCACCCGCTGAATTTGTCCCCCCGATAGCTCATGGGGATAGCGATCCAGAAACGATTGCTTGTAGCGATTAATTTCTTGCTGGATTTCGGTGCGATCGCGATCGCTCAACCGATCAATTGCGACTTGTAAGCGATCGGATTCGACAACTTGTACGGAAGTTTCGAACGAATCCACTGGCGCAGTCGGTTCAGCACTGAAACTTTCATCCACATCGGCAATGTTGACTAAGTTCCGCTCAATTAAGTGCTGCTTCCACAGCTCATCGTCGGATTGGATTAACTGCACCTCTTGTAAAAGTGCGATCGCTTTGCGGCGAGCTTCCGATTTGCCTACATCCTGATGCAGTTGAATCGCCTCAGCGAGCTGATAACCACAGGTATAGACCGGATTCAGCGAACTCATCGGTTCCTGAAAAATCATGGAGATCTGACCGCCGCGAAACTTTTGCATATCTTCAGACGGCAGCTTCAGCAGATCGATGGCATCGCCCTCGGCTTCCAGCCCTTTGAACCAGATTTCGCCACTCGTTACTCGTCCCGGTGGATTTGGCACCAGCCCCATTACCGCCAGCGACGTGACCGATTTGCCTGAACCGGATTCGCCCACGATGCCAACGGTTTGTCCCCGTTTAACCTGAAATGAAACATCATCGACCGCCCGAACCAGGCGTTCATCAGTCTGGAAGTCAACCGTGAGATGGCGAACGTCGAGGATAGTGTCATTCATGTGGTATTCAAACTGGCAATAGATAGGAAGGCAGAAATTTCGTCAACTTTAGCATTTTTGGCAAGGACAATTTTTTTGCGATGACGATTTCTTAAGCGGTTGGTGACACTCGCTAGAGTGCCAAGAAGCAACCCCTGAAAGTTGAATGATTTGTTACCAAATGGGCCGGAGTTTGCCCAAAAGATTGCGATCGCACACATTGACGATAAGCACAGCCCGTCTTTCTACGGTAAAGGAGCAACCTTTGGCGATAAACCTATTCAAGCACATTGGCTCATGACACCACTGCTGAGAGCTGCCGATACGAGCAGTTCAACAGCCCGAGGGACTACAGATTGGACGGATATAGAGCAAACGGTAAGGGTTGACCTGTCCGCAACAGCCTGTACTGAGTTAATCCCTATAATCCTTAATGTGTTCGAGTTTTCGCTATCAGATCGGATGATGGGATAGTGCGATCGCACTGGTCTTTAGGCATAGAGACATCTAAATTTATCTGATCCGAGGATAGAGGGCAGGATCTACCGCTGCACGGATTCATGGCTTGGGTAGAAGAACCTATTGTTGAAGATGAAATAAGCAATAACTTTTGGTTTTCAAAAGCTCATTTAATACGTTGCGTCTCACATACAGTTATTTTTCCTAACTGCTTATGCTGATTTTTTGCAATGGCTTTTATTTCTCCCTTTTTAGTGGTTTCTAATCGGTAATGATTTCGTTGTACAGGCTGAGCTTGCATAGCAAAAATCATTACCGAGACACCACCAACTGTTTAACAAATTCACGAAACATCCAAAGGAGTTTCATACATGTCTAACGCCCAAACACCCGATAAAGCTGCAGGTACGACGCCTCGTCAACAAGAAAATTACGATCCCCATATTACTCCAGCCGAAACGGCTGCGCGACGAGAGCGAGAAGGGCAAAATTACAAACATATTCCCAACGAAGGCGATAAACCCGCTGCCGATGATGACAGCGTTCATACCACCGATGGCTACACGACGGACAAAGAAGGCTTGATTGATAACTTTGCGATTGAGCCGGAAATGTATGTCAATGAACCCGGTGATCTACGCCAGGAAGAGCAGGAAGACGAAGCTCGGCGAGCGCAAGAACTGGAAGAAGTCAACGACACCGATAAAGACGGTGAATTGACGATGGGCCATGATGAACGCGGCAAAGGCACTGGCATTATCTAATATCTGCTTGATGCTCCTAAACAACTCAAGTCTCCTTTCAATCCCCTAACTTCTGGGCTGGCGCTGCCAGTCCTTTTTTGTTGGCTTAGAAAGGGAGGTGAGAAGCGTGAGGAGTAAGGCGTATTGCAGTTACTCAGCACTCAGCACTTCATAACGCTCGTTTTACTAACATCGCGCACTTTGCAAATTTAAGAACCCAGGAGAGCATTTTGCCGCCGCATTGCGGCGGCAAAATGCTCTCTTCGGGTTTTGGTACAAAATGTGGGTTTACCAGCCGACGATGATTTTCCAGAGAGTTGTGCCGAGCGCGATCGCAGCTATGTGCTGAGGTAGCATCAGCCAGAACGACTGCCGAGCAATCTTCTGGGTGAGAAAGATCGTGAGCCAAACACCGACGATTAATACCACGCCTTGCAGAAAAGCAATAATGATCGGATCTGCGATCGCAATTGGCATTCCCGCTCCATTAAGCCCAAACGTTGCGAGAGTGACCGGAACAACCCGGCCAGCTTCGGATAAGCCTAAGCGTAAGTAATGAGCTAGCGTACCGCAGAGCACCAGCGGCAAGTAGCCGTAGGCGAGTTCAATAAACGGTTTGGGCCTGGATTGGACACCGCGCATGAGGCCGTAGGCGAGTAGGGCAATTGCGACCGGGACAAACAAAACGGCTAGGGAAACCCCAGCGTGAGCCGCGAAATTGTGCAGATGCAGGTTCCAGCCAAACTGCTGCTCAATTTCGGGCAGGCGATGTAGTAAGATGCCGCCGAAGAGTAAAAACAGCAGCGCCACTTCGGCATAGGTGGGCTTGTGGGTTGTCCACAGCTCAATCCCTGGTGGTCGCAGGTTCAGTTCCACTGACCGATGGGGACAGGCTTTCAGGCAAGTCATACAGAGAACGCAGTCCTTATTTTCCACCAGTTGCGCTGGATGGGAGTAGATGGGACAGCCGCCAGTGGCCTGACCCTCGCCTTTTTCGGGGCCACCTTTGTAGCACTGATAAGTTGTGCAGGAAGCCGAGCAAATGCCCTGTTGCGCCCGCAGTTCGATCATCGACAGCTTGGCGTAGAGGCCATTCATGCCGCCAATAGGGCAGAGATAGCGACACCAAAACCGCCGTTCAAACAGCAGTGAAAAGATGATGGCTCCGGCTGTGATCAGTAAGAGTAAGCAGGCCGACAGGTAAGCCGTATTTTCCAGATTCCACAGTTCTTCCCAAAGGAAAATCAGCGTGAAGAGACTGACCAGAAACCACGCGCCCCAGCGATCGGCATCCTGACGGGGCCAGGGTTTGAGCCGACGTGGCCACAGTTTGAGCGATACCTTCTGGGCAATTTCGCCGTAGACCATGAAAGGACAGACTGAGCACCAAATTCGACCCAGAAAGGGAAAGACCAGCAGCATCACGGGCCACCACCAGGCCCAAAACAGGTTGAGGCCGATGTTCGTCTCGCGGGTCTGCGGCCCCAGAAACAGAATGGCGACGACTAGGGCGAACGCTACCGTGACAAACCAGTAATTGATCCGATCCGGCCACCAGGGACTGCGGAGAAACTGGCGCAGTTTAGGATAGCCATTGAGCAGATTAAACCGAAAGCGGCGGCCTTTGGGACTGGTTGACCAAAAGACTTCTTCGGTCAGCTCCGTCGCGCCATCGGCCTGGATCACGGCTCGCTCAATTAGGCTCCTGAGTTCAGAAGAGTTACCGGGAAAATCATAGCTTTGCAGACGACGAATCGCTTCGGGTGTAATCCGGGGTTTGGCAATGCTTTTGGTGCGACAGAACAGACTGAGGTAATACTGAGCCTGCATGGCAATGTCGGCCTTGCGTACCCGCAGCGGCGGCACTTTGATCGTTTGCTCAACCCGCGATTTGCAGTCGAAGTCCGGTAGAATCCGCTCAGCCGTCATCAGGATACGGGCTTGACAGGTTTTGGTTGACGGCGGTGGACTGTCGGAACGGGCAACAGGCTGATAGGTGCCAGTTTCCAAGAGCTGAAGCAGTTTGGGACGCAGTTCCTTGGGCACTTCCTGAATATTGTTGAGCAGCAGCGTCCCGTTGCCCAGCCATTCAATCAGCCCCGGTTTGCCGCCCGCGCGACCAAACAGTTCAGCTCCACTGGCCTGCAGCGTTTCGCAGTTGAGCTTGATCATCGGTTCACGTCGCCGCTTCGAGCCAAAGTGAATCAGCGCCGCTAGGACATCTTTGTTCAAACCGGGTTCACCGAAAATCAGCACGTTGTGCTTTCCCGGTTCCTCCCCTTGAGCCGAAGCCTTCTTGATTTCCTGCCGTAACCGTTTAGCGTAGCGGCTAGAACCTACGACGCCCCGATCCGCTTTGGGAACCAGATATGGACGTAGCTCAGCTTGGCGCTCCTGCTCATAGGAAAGCTGCGCCGAGACTTCATCTAATTTTTGGGCCAGTTGACGAGTGACAATTTGTGCGATCGCAGGATACTGTTCCGCCAATTCTTTAACGGCATCACGCGGAATTTTCCAAAACGTGCAGTCCGTCAGCGTCACTGTCGTTTGCTCCGCCGCCTGATCCAGCACCAGTTCTTTGAGATACAGTACCGATCCGGGCAGCAAGTTAATCACCTGCGCTGGAGTATCTTTTGTCGTGCGATATTGCTCCAAATAGCCTGCTTTGAGGATATACAGCGCTTCCGGCAGCGTGTCTTCCAAGACTAAGCGCCGATTTTCCTGAATGGTTTCTTCGATGTAAGAATGTGCGATCGCACCTAATGCTTCGTCTGATAGCGACTGAAAAAGGGTGCTTTCTCGTAGCCACTGCACCTGTTCTGCATGTTCCATTGCTCACCTCCCCCGGTGTGCATCTGCCCTCATTAAAACGCAAAGAGGATAGAACTGTAGGGGCGATGCATTTGGGCAACATTTCGTTTCTAAAAATAAACGTATCGGCCAAATGCATCGCCCCTACGGGGTATGGGTTGAAAATCGAAATGTGGGGTTTATCTGTCGAATGATTTACCAATCTGATCGCAATCGCTCTTTTACCACCCGTTTGTAAACCGATTCTGTCTGTTTGGCGATTTTCGGCCAGCTAAAGCGCTGATCCAAATCAGCGTAGGCATTTGCCACGAGATGTTGGGCATAGTCCGGATCTTTCAGCACCTTGAGAATGCCCCAGGCTAGCGAATCCGGATTATGCGTGTAAGTAATCGTACCCGTTTTGCCGTGCTGTACCACTTCCGGTAAACCGCCCGTGTCAGAGACGACGACAGGCACGCGGGCGGCAAAACTCTCTAAGGCCACAATGCCAAAGGGTTCATACAGACTAGGAAACACCGCGCAGTCGGCCACGACCTGAAACTTGTCCAAAACATCATCCGGCATAAAGCCCGTGAAATAAAACTTGTGCCAGAGGCCCATATCCCAGGCCATGCGCTTTAGATGATCGGTATTACCGCCGCCAATAATGACGAACTTGACCTGACCGCCCATTGCCCACACAATTTTCGGAGCCGCTTCCACCAAGACATGGACACCTTTCTCGTAGGCCATCCGCCCCACGTAGTAGACAATTTTTTCGTCGGCTCCAGCGAATTTACTTCGAAAAGCGGCGTGATCAAAGTCCGGTGGCGTGTGTTTCTTCTCCGGTCGGATGCCGTTGTAGATCACGTCTACCTTATCCCAGGGGCAAGCTAAAGCACGTTCCACTTCTCGTCGCATGTAGTCAGTGCAGACAATCACGCGCCACGAGTTGTAAATTAAAATCCCTTCTCGACTGGCAATGTAGTGATGCGTCGGGTCAAACAGGCCATTGTAGCGACCAAATTCTGTAGCGTGAATCGTGGAAATGAGCGGTACTTTAAAATGCTCTTTAAGTGCGATCGCAGCATCACCCACTAGCCAATCATGGGCATGAATCACATCAAACGGGCCTTGATCGAGCAGAAGCTGGCCGCCCTGATGCCCCATGCTCTGGTTCATGTTGTTGACCCAGTGGAAAAAATCGTGGCTCGGCCCTACGTTCACTCGGTGCACATGCATGCCGTCCACAACTTCATAATGAGGAGCGGTGCCAAACTCAACGGTCATTAAATGCACCTCATGTCCCAAGTTGACCAGTTCAGGATACAGTTCGGCGACATGACGAGAAATCCCGCCCACAATCCGGGGGGGAAACTCCCAAGCTAACACCAGAATCCGCATGTATTTGCTCCTTGTACACCGAGATGCGATGAGGTCAACGTAGCCCAAGCGCAGTTTGCCATCTTAACGTGGAACGAGAGGGACAAAATCTGTCGCCAAACCGAAATATGGCTCAAATATGGCCGAAATAGATTCAAATATATAGCGGTTTGCAACCGCATTAAGTACAAAAACGGTGATGTGGGGCATACACGCCCCACATCACCGTACTGAACCAATGTGCATAGCGCTGTCAATCCACCGATCAAAAATATTTTGATGTAGTCATGTTTGTGAAGCGCAAATGCCGATCGCGATTCACAAACACTCACAAAGATTCAACTTAACTCTCACTGGTGGATTTGGGATAACGTTTTTCCTCGTTCTAGAGAGTTTAGTCTGCTCAAGTGGCTGAATTTGAGGCAATTGAAAATCGCTGTACACTGGAACTCGGCAAAACGCCCCGTTAATCTGCTCATCTGCTATCTGCGATCGCAATGAATCAACCCTTTTCACCTATTTTGCATTTGCCAATCCTGCTAGCGACGGACGGTTCGCCCACAGCCGTATTAGCGCAACAACTGGTCATGCCGCTTGTGCAACATTTAGCGTTGCGATCGCCCACCCAAACGCCAGATGCCGAACTAGATAACGAACCAGAGGCCAAACCCGCTTTCATTGCCGTCCATGTGCAGCCGAAACCCAGTCGCTTTCGCCGCCCTGGGCGGAGTCCGAGCAGTTCAGAGGATCTAGCGCCTGAGCCGCCTGCCATGACCTCGTCAGCTACGTCATTGTCAGCGATACCTGATAACTTAGAAGAACAGCCCGCTAGTCAAATCGCCGCCGCCTCACGTGAACCGGAACCGACCACAACTTTCTCGGCAGCATCCAGCAGTACTCCCGCTCAAGCCTCATCTGACGAGACGATATCTTCCGCATCTGCTCCTGAATCTGCTGAGCCTGCACCGCCAACTGAAGCATCCTCTGGAGTGGATGCCACTGATACTCCTCCCACGGGAGCACTGCCAGCGATTGCCGACTTACCGCCTGCTTTGGCGGTTCTACAGGCTGAACTAGAGCGCAGTAACCATAAGGTTTCCACTAGCCTAGTGGCTGCTCAAGGACGACCTGCCACTGAGATTCTAAAACAGGCCAGTCAGTCTCAAGCGGGCCTGATTGCGCTGGGCTGTCACGGTACAGGCGGCGCGCGCGAAATGCTAGTCGGCAGCGTTTCAGCAGAGATTGCTCGCTATGCAGACAGTCATGTGCTGATTGCTCGCAGCGCGGAGCCGGAGCATCCCGCTCAACCCAACTGGCAGCATGTCTTACTAGTGGTTACAGGAGAACTATCTACCCAAAGTGCGATCGCGCTGACCCGTCAGCTTGTCCCCATTGGCATTCAGCAGTTGACGGTACTGTGTGTTCAACCGCCGCTGACATCTCACTATCTCTTCGGCCCCTTTGCCACCCCGAATCCAAGCTGGCAATTAACTCAATCCCTACAAGCTGCTCAGCGTGAACAAAGCGAAGCCATTTTGCAGCAGGCCGAATTAGCGCTATCGGATCTGGATGTGGAACTGGAAATGCTGGTACAAACGGGAGAACCCGGTTCGCTCATTTGCCAAGTGGCGGAACAGCGTCAAGCTAATCTGATCATCATTGGCAGCGATGCCAACCCCAAACGTAGCAAATCCTCTCCGTCTACACCAATTGGACGACGACGGCTGCTGCGATTGACGGCAACGGCTGACTATGTAATTCACCACGCCAACTGCCCTGTACTGCTGAGCCGAATGTTCAATTGATTCAGGTAACACCAAAACTCAGAAGGGGGATTGTGGCGCGATGTGGCATCATAACCCCCCTTCTGGATTTCAATATGAATGGCGTACCAAAACGTTGCGTAGGGGCAGGTTTAGCCGTCAAATGGTTGGTCGAAGCCCACAATGATGAACAAAACCCGCCCATACAGAGCCTTGAATTAGCGATCGCGGGGAGAGATCGGTGTCCCACAGGGATAGCGAGGCACGTCTCCCTTGGCTGATCCAGAGGCTGAACCGACTAAATCTTTAGCTGGTTCAGTGGATGAATCGGCTAATTCTGACAGTTGCTTCTGCTGTTGGTAATCCTTCATCAGCCGCTGCACCAGCTCGCCTCGGCGATCGTACAGACGCTTCAGCGGACGAGCTGGAGTTTGATTCATGGTGTAGGCCGTTAACAGCGGCAGCGCAATCGTGCTGTCGGTGTAGCAGACAATCGTACTGGGCAATTCGTTCGGATCAACCTTGCCCCAACTGACCGCTTCACTCGGGGTTGCACCGGACAAACCGCCCGTATCGGGCCGAGCATCGGTAATTTGCACAAAGTAATCGTGGCCGCGCTCTTCCAAACCCAGCACCTCATGAATTTGGGGCTGCGTTTGCAGCAGGAAGTTCTTGGGACTACCGCCACCGAGGATCAGAGCCGCGCTCTTACCTGTAACACCCTCAATGCCGGACTCCCGTGCGCCGTATACGATGGCAGCGGTTTCATTGACATCCAGAGACGGATCAATCACCAGCTTAGAACCATCCAGTGCGATCGCAGCTACGTTCATGCCGATGGAGCTATCGCCAGGGGATGAGGTATAAACGGGGACGCCGCACTCGTAAGCCGTTGCTAAGAGGCTGGAATGCTGAATCCCTAGCTGCTGCTCCACGTCCCAAATGCACTTGCCCAGCAGGTGATGAAACTCCGCCGTGCTCATGCGCCGCTGGAACGGCTCGGCCCAGAGAATCTTACGCAAAAAGGCATCGGTCTCCAGCAGAACGTCATAGCCGAAGACGATGTCGTAGATCCGCACACGTCCTTCTTTTCGCAGTTTCGTGTCGTCTACTAGGGGATGGCTGGCATACAGGTCTAGTCCCAGCGCATAGTGAATGTCGTGGTACAGATTGGCCCCGGTGCTAATGATGTAGTCAACAAAGCCCTGCCGCATCAGCGGCGCGATCGCAGATGTGCCAAAACCAGCGGGCGTCATCGCGCCAGAGAGGCTCATGCCAACGGTCACGCCCGCTTGGAACACCTCTTGGCTAAGCAGTTGGCACACTTCCCGCAGCCGAGCCGAGTTGTATGCCGTAAAATACTGATTCACCAAGTCCACCACACTGATCTCAGAGGGCATGGGGTTGGGTGCAATCTTTTTGCTGAATAAATTCTTCATCGGGTCGATCCTTTCGAACTGAATGACAAATAGCGTGCAGGCGGCAACAGCATGCCGCAGAAGCGGTAGTGTCATGACTCAAAACACAGGGCTAGATCGAATGTGCGATCGCACATTCACAAACATCCCTATTAGCCCATCCCATACCTAGACAGCATCCAATTGGCCTACCTCCAGCATGTGGAGCTTGTGCCAATCGCAGGAACAACCCAATCTGTCAATGAAAACTCACTCATAAAAACTCAGCTCAGCATTCATGAAACGTCCTTCTCAGGAGTGCTTCACGCGCTTGGGAGCAACTGGAGCCTTCAAGTCAAACTGCGCCAATCTAGGTTTAGAAAATAAGCAGAGTTTTTCAGTCAATTACCCAGCAGTACCCAAAAGCACTACCTACCGATTCAGGTCAGACTAAAAACTAAGCAAACTGATCAATCCTGAAGTCATCCGTGTGGTGAATAAAGTTGACTCGACGCTACGGGATTACTAGGTGTAGCGCCACTGAACGAGTCTGGATGATTCGTCGTGGACTGATCAGCTCATACTGGGAGCTTCGCATCGGTCAAGCCAGGATAGACCCGGATTGCTTTCCCGCTTGCGCTTCAATTTGACATCCAGATACCACAAGGGTCGCCAAGGGTATCCAACAAGTGCAGGAAATTCCAATGTCTTTCAACCTTTCTCAAAGTGAGCTTGAAATAGGTTCAAGCAAGAGACAATCTTATCTTAGTCTGTTAGTGACAATAAATTATGCAGATTGCTAATAGTAATTTTTTGTACTAGGAGCATGAGTTTTGCCATCGAAATCTACGCTTTAGCGGCATTTATGCTCTTAGACTTGTAGCACCAGATCTCACTGATGTTCTCTTTTACTCTAACAGTTCACTTCAGGATTCGGGTGTGAGGATGATCACGCTAGATGTAGAGTTATCCGCAGATCCTTGAAGCAGGTGCAAGTTGTGGCGTGGTCGTGACATCACGAGTATCTTGCATCACGTAAACGAAGAACTCGAAGAGGTGATGTTGTGAGCGCATAGTGGCGGAACATCATCTTTTCGGATTTGGTGCAATGAGATGACGCCAATTAGGCGACTCATGTTAAATTTGCCCAAATTTAGGGCAACGTAAATTTAGCTAGCTTAAAGTAGCTCAAAGTCAAAGATTAAGTGAAGCACAGCCCAACCTCTGTTGATGTTTATCTTTTCAGTGGGGCAACATTAACGTAGGTTTACAAAAGGAAGTAAAGTGGCTCAGGAGTGATTTGAATGCTCTCGGCCCGTCATTACACAAGAGGACGCGATTTATGAGTCAAGAACACCGTGGCGTAACGATTTGGTTCACAGGTCTTAGCGGCGCAGGCAAAAGCACAATTACCGAGGCACTGGCTGAAGAGTTGCGATCGCGCAATTGCAAACTAGAGGTTTTAGACGGCGACATCGTTCGCACCAACCTCACCAAAGGTTTGGGGTTCAGCAAAGAAGACCGGGATGAAAACATTCGCCGCATTGGCTTTGTTTCGCATCTACTCACCCGCAACGGTGTCATCGTATTAGTGTCTGCGATTTCGCCCTATCGTGCGATTCGTGAAGAAGTCCGAGCGCGAATCGGCGATTTCATGGAAGTCTACGTTAGTGCTCCTCTAGAAGTTTGTGAAGAGCGAGATGTCAAGGGACTCTATAAGCGGGCACGGGCTGGAGAAATCAAGCAGTTCACAGGTATCGATGATCCCTACGAGCCACCTACCAACCCAGAGGTCAACTGCAGAACTCATGAAGAAACCCTGGAAGAAAGCGTGGGCAAGGTACTATCCAAACTAGAAGAGATGGGCTATCTTCCAGCGATGTCTAAAGTCTAGTTACAGATTCAAAATCCAAGCTCAAAGCGAAAGGCGAGAACCGAGTTCTCGCCTTTCGCTTTGAGCTTGGATTTTGGGTTGAGCCTTGGTTTGATGAATCTCGGTCAGTTTGCTGCTTCAGCTTCTTCTGCAACTGCTTTTGTCGCTTGATTAACTGTCGCTGCCGCGCTGAACCGCCTCGACCTTTGCGGTTCCGTCCTTTGCGGCGGGGCGATTCCCACCGTTTAAGCTGTGCCATATATGGTTTCTACCCTCGTTGAATATGGGCTGTGCATCTAACTAAATTCTAGATACAACACAGATAGACATGATTACGGTCAAAATTCGGTATTACCCACTGGACTTATATTGCACTTAAAGGGTTAGTTGAGACATCAGCTATCTCGTTTGCTGCAATAAAGCCCATCAGCCGTGTGGAGTATGAATCGAAGGTCAACTCCAACGTAGACTCAGGTTTCGCGATGAGCGATGAAAAGATTCGCCCATCTTCCTAGAGAGGATTTTTGCTGGGTTACAAAGGTTACTTAGATGGGCAGTTGGGCTAGATGAGTAAGCTAAATCGAATAAAGTCATAAAAGTAAATAAATAAGTAAGTAAACTCCATCAATACAGCTCTAATCAACAGTTACTAAAAAGTTAGTAAAAGCTTTTTCTAGATAAGAAAAACATCTGTCAAAAGACGTAAACTGCGATACAAAAATATTTATTGCAATTGTGGTTCATTTTCTTGATGCGAGCTAGCCGATTGAACAAATGTCACAAATTCGTGAGACGCTGATTGTGCTGAAACTCTTTTTGTTAAAGGGTTACAAGTACTTATTGTTTCTGGCTGAATAGAATGAAAACTTATAATCTACTATTAAAAATAAATTGTGTTTATGGCTACAATATACATTTTTTAATGGGTTTATCCGCATGATCACAGAGGCGCTTTACATTTAGTAAGGGGGGAGTTCCCTATTGATCCGGGTATTTATCAGGTTGTAGTTTAAGGGTAAGTTTGAGACCTTATATAAAGAACGCGAATGTCTTCGAAGAAAGCTTTAGAAATTCAAGTCTGATTTGTTCTCTCTAAATCTCTATAAGCAGTCAACTGAACAATCAATTGAACGATAGACTTCTCTACCTCCAAACTCACCTAAGCAACAGTATCAGGTTGAAATAATAAAAGATGACAACATGTCCATGCTGCTCTAACTCTCTCCTCCGTCATGCACGTGGCGCTGATGTTTACTGGTTTTGCTCCCACTGCTGGCAGGAAATGCCGGATTTACCCAGCGATCTCAGTCACCGCCGGAGTCGTGGTCTACAGGTTGCAAGCTTAGAACGTTTAATTCGGAATGATTTCAATGCAACTGCACTGCGCTAGATTTCACTGAATGACATAAAAAACACCCGATATCAAACAACACTCAAGATACGGCCTCTAAAAGGAGAAGGGCAGTCACTGCCCTTCTCTTTCTATTTCATATCAGTGCAATACAGCAGCAGCTCGTGACCGCCGTAGTACTGTCGTGTTAGGCCCATTCGCTGCATGCCGAGTCGTTCCATAACGCCGATTGAGCGGAGATTATTGGGCTTGGTGACGGCATACAACATGGGTAAATGTAACTGCTGAAATCCGTAATCCATCAGGCGGCGAGCCGATTCGGTGGCAAAGCCATATCCCCAACTTTGGCGGCGAAAGTGCCAGCCGATTTCGTAATCATCTGTTGGTTCGTGTTCCGCATCCGGCAATGGGATTAAGAGTAGGTTGCCAATGATGTCTTGAGATGTTTTTTCAACCACTGCCCAACAGCCGAAATTGCGATCGCGTTCATAAAATCGCTCCACATACCGCTGCAACCGCTCTTTCACATCGGCAACTGTTTCAGCTACGCTGCGATTGCTGAGCCACTGTGTCACTTCTGCATCGTTATAAATGGCAAATGCTTGATGAGCATCTTGCTCAGGCTGCCATCTGCGAATGATTAGGCGCTCAGTTTCCAAAAATGGCTGTGTGATTAACATTGAGCCTCCTAATAGTTAGTAGTTACAGGTAGCAACGGTGCGCCCCTGTCTGACGTTGACTACAAATCTGCGATCGCATTTTCCTAGCTTCCATTATGAACAGCACTGGTAAAAGTTCCGTGAACTCGTTAAATGGTCTGTCAACTTTAGTTTTAATGAGTTTTGATGGTTGATGTGCCGCGCTCCGCGCGGCACATCAACCATCAAAACTTGATTTACAGAGTATTAAATCCAAATCGCGACGGAACCTGCCTGCTAAGGGGGAAATATCTTACAAAATGCAAATAGAACGCTCGTATTACAGACAATAACTGAGCTACGATAGGCCAAAGCGATCAAATGTATTGAGCTAATTGGGCGTTTTCGATGGATTTAGAAAAGCCGCTGGGTTCCGTCATTCAAGGTTCTCTCAGCCAAGGTCTAGAGGTACGTCTACACGCTGATGTCTCGGTGGAAGAAATGCGGGTAGGCAAGTTTCTGGTGGTGCAGGGAATGAGATCGCGCTTTTTCTGCATGCTTACCGACGTCACGCTCGGCACTTCAAGCCAGCGAATTATCGCCAATCCGCCCGATCCTGGTAATCTGTTTTTGCAGGAAGTCTTAGCCGGTTCCGGCACCTACGGCACGATTGCGCTGTCGCCCATGCTTATGTTTACGCCTCAGACCCAGCACCAGCAGGACAAGTCGCGCGATTCTTCTAATAATCAATCCAAATCCCATTCGACTCAGGCTCAGGCTGGATCATATCAAGCTCAGAGTAGTGAACCTGTCGAGCTGCTGCCTGTCAAGACGATCCCAAGTCACTTTAGCCAGGTCTATGATGCCTCTGAGCGAGATTTCCGCGTGGTATTCGGCTGGGAAGACGACCCCCATCGGCGCAATTTTTCCATTGGCAAACCGATTGATATGGACGTGCCGATTTGTATTGACCTGGATCGGTTTGTAGAGCGCAGCAACGGCATTTTCGGTAAGTCCGGTACGGGCAAATCATTCCTAACGCGCTTGCTACTGTCGGGCGTGATTCGCAAACAGGCGGCGGTCAATCTGATTTTTGATATGCACTCGGAATATGGCTGGGAAGCGGCCAGTGAGGGCAAGCAGTTCAGCACGGTCAAAGGACTGCGGCAGCTCTTTCCGGGACAGGTGCAGATTTTTACGCTCGACCCGGAATCGACGAAGCGGCGCGGCGTCCGGGACGCGCAAGAACTCTACATCAGCTATGACCAAATTGATGTGGAGGATCTGATGCTGGTGCGGGGAGAACTAAATCTTTCTGAGGCCAGCCTGGAAAATGCAATTATCCTGCGTAACGAGTTTGGCAAATCTTGGATTTCGCGGCTACTGACCCTTAATAACGAGGAAATTCAGGAGTTCTGTGAAACGAAGATGGGCAGCAAGTCATCGATTATGGCGCTTCAACGCAAGCTGACGCGACTTGATGATTTGAAGTACACCCGCAACACCTGTCCTCATAATTACATCGGCCAGATTCTCGAAGCGATCGATGCGGGGAAGCATGTCGTGGTGGAATTTGGCTCTCAGTCCAACATGCTGTCTTACATGCTAGCAACCAATGTGATTGCGCGGCGAATTCACGCCAGCTATGTGCGTAAAGCTGAGAAGTTTCTGCAAACCAAAAATATTTGCGATCGCCCCCGTCAGCTCATGATCACGATTGAAGAAGCCCACCGCTTTCTCGATCCGGCGACCGCTCGGCAAACGATTTTCGGCACGATTGCGCGGGAAATGCGCAAGTACTTTGTCACCCTGCTCGTCGTCGATCAGCGTCCCTCTGGAATTGATAATGAAGTGATGTCCCAAGTCGGCACGCGGATCACAGCATTGCTGAATGACGAGAAAGATATTGACGCAATTTTTACCGGAGTTGCAGGCAGCCAAAGTTTACGATCGGTGCTGGCCAAGTTAGATTCCAAACAGCAAGCACTGATTCTGGGTCACGCGGTCCCGATGCCTGTAGTGGTGCGGACTCGTCCCTATGACGAAAGCTTCTATGCCGAAATTGGCGACACGGCTTGGGAAGAAATGCCGACCGCTGCCGTATTCAAAGCAGCGGAATCAGCCAAAGCGGACTTGGGTTTCTAGATGCTTGAGAATGCTCTAAATCTCAACCGCTCGACCGTTGTAGAGACTCATGCTTTTTTCTACGCCCTGCTTGAGGCTTAGTTCAATGCTGTCCTGCGCCAAATAGAGCACTTCTAACAGAATTGGCTGTTCGGCTTTGGAAAATTGGCCTAGCACATGCCCGACTGCATCGTTGGTGACTGTATTCTCATCTTTGGGTGAGCCAATGCCTATTCGCAGGCGGGGAAATTCCTGAGTATTCACATGGGAAATAATCGACTTCATGCCGTTGTGTCCCCCCGCTGAACCCGAGAGACGCAGCCGAATTCGACCTAGCGGCAAATCCATCTCGTCATAGACCACCAGGATCTTGGCAGGCGAAACTTTGAACCAGTCCAGTACGGCTCGAACCGACTGCCCGGAACGATTCATATATGTGGTCGGCTTCAGCAACCGAACTTTACTGCGCTGACTGCCAACCGTCGTTTCGCCATACCAGCCCTGAAACTTACGATTTTCGGATAAGTTTACCTGCCACCGTTTCGCCAAGGCATCAATTACCTGAAAGCCAACGTTGTGACGGGTATTTTCGTATTTCGATCCTGGATTACCCAAACCTACAATCAGTTCAGGAATGACTAAAGCCTCAGTTGCATCGCCCATAGATTGGGATTCTGGTTGAGCAGACACATTCATCATTTTCACTCAAAATCGCTTAGAAATACTAAGTATTAGATGGCTGCTCTGATGGAGTTGCGGCAACCTCTTCTGTCGTATCTGCTTGAGATTCAGTTGCCACTGTTTCAGCAGTAGGCTCCGCTGCCTTATCTACCTCTTCGGCTGAGGGCACGGCATCAGACTGTAAAGCTTTGCGTTGGGGTGGTTCAATCGTAGCTTTCATCTGCACGCTTTTTTCGATCTCTTGCGCCTCTCGCTTGAACTCGTTTTCAAATTCCTTGGATGCATCTTGAAATCCACGAATGGCTTTACCCAGGCTGCGACCAATTTCAGGTAGCTTTTTGGGGCCAAAAACGAGTAGGGCAACGATAAAAATCAGCGCCATTTCCGGCAGACCGATGCCAAAGATATTCACGCTGTGTCCTCCTGTAGCTACTGTGTCTCGTTACGGTGTATTGCTCCTCACATCTAGGGCACTAGAACCCAGCAGAGCGTCAGTTCACCAAATGTCACTATAACCATGTTAGGGCTTTTGCCACTGACATCATACAAAAAGTCTCCCCGCGCGGCGCACCGCAGGGGGAGACAAGCAGCCCGTTGCTTGGGTTTAACCCCTCCAATCCATGTTGAAGGATTCTAGGAGCAGCGACGAATTGTAGATTTGCAAAATGATGAGTAAGAAGACTAAGAAAAGCAACATAAACACAGCCATTAACGGCGTTGTGCCCCAACCAGGGGAAACTTTACCGTATTCGGAGTTCAAAGGCTTGAGCAAATCTCCCAACCGAGTCCGTTGTGCCATAGCTATCCTGTACTGAAATCTATTTTAATGATCCGTAATATTATAGGAGAAGGTCACTTATCTTTCTCATTTAACCTATGGAACCTGCAACAGTTCTTAGTATTTCCATCGCAGCCATTCTGGTCGTCATTACCGGAATTGGTGTCTATACGGCGTTTGGCCCACCGGCCAAGCAGCTCAGTGATCCCTTTGAAGATCATGAAGATTAAAATCTGAGTCATTCTAACTGGCATCTGAGCCTTTACATAACCGAGACAGAACCGAATAGTGGAATACCTCTAAGATATTTGGTTATTCTGTCTCAATGCGATTGCGGCAAATAGACAGCTTGGCTTATTGGGGCAAGCTGTCGAGTTTGTTGTGATAAAATTGTGAATTCAGAAGGAAGCTGAAATATCTGTCGCTTCACTGGCAAATTTTTAAGGAGTAGTCTGATTCAGGATGATTAAGTTACGGCTCAAGCGATACGGCAAAAAGCGGGAAGTTAGCTACCGCATTGTGGCTATGAACAGCAGCGATCGCCGCGATGGTCGCCCTCTAGAAGAACTGGGCTTCTACAATCCCAGAACCGACGAAACACGTTTGGATGTGCCCGCAATTGTGCGCCGTCTAAAGCAGGGTGCACAGCCCACTGATACTGTCCGTAGCATTCTTGAGAAAGCTAGTGTCTTCGAACAACTCAAAGCCTGAATCGGCTGAAAATTCAGTTGTTGCGGCTTCTTCACCCGTTGACTTCACGGCCTTGACTCGCTTTTTGCTGGAGCCTCTGGTTGAATCTTCTGATTCGCTGAAGATTGACTGTGAGGCTTCAGCAACCCGAGGCAGGGTTTTAATTCGAGTTGCATTCGATGGTGAAGATAAGGGGCGGGTGTTTGGCCGAGGCGGGCGCAATATCCAGGCTGTGAGAACGATTTTGGGAGCCGTAGCTCAGCTATCGGGCTATTCTGCTCACTTAGACGTACATGGCAGCTCTTCCAGCGGCAATGACGGTGATTCACGGGAGCGATCGCACCGTAGTTCATCCAACCACCGCTCGAAACCTCGGCCTGATTCAGGGCGCAGGTCGCGACCCAAACCTCGTGATAACTGAATTAGAATGAGTTCAAATGTTCTTGAACAAGCTTGACGTCTTTCATGACAACCACTACTACGCTAGAACTGCCTAGTTTAGAATCTGCGATCGCACTGGCTGGATATCAAGAAGAAAACCTGAAGCTCTTGTCTCATCAGACTGGCGCAACTGCCGTCATGAGGGGACAGGAGCTTTTGATATCCGGTACGGAAAATCAGGTTGATTTATGCCGTCGGCTGGTGCAGTCGCTGGAGGAAATTTGGGGCCAGGGACAAACGGTTAGCAGTCCTGATATTTTGACTGCGAAGCAAGCGCTCGATACCCAGCGGCAAGATGATTTACAGAATTTACAGCGAGATGTCATTGCCCGTACACGGCGTGGCGATACCATTCGGCCCAAAACCTTTCGTCAGCGTCGCTATGTGCAATCGATTCGTCGCTACGATATGACGTTTTGCATTGGCCCCGCCGGAACCGGAAAAACGTTTCTGGCGGCAATGGTGGCCGTGCAAGCGCTGATGGCAGGGGAATTTGAGCGGCTGATTTTGACTCGGCCTGCCGTTGAAGCGGGTGAACGGCTCGGCTTTTTACCTGGTGACCTACAGCAAAAAATTAATCCCTACCTGCGACCGCTCTACGATGCACTGCATGAGCTGATTGATCCGGCCAAAATTCCTAGTCTGATGGAGCGGGGCGTGATTGAAGTTGCGCCGCTGGCCTATATGCGAGGCCGCACGCTCAACAACGCCTTTGTCATCCTGGATGAGGCACAGAATACAACTCCAGCCCAGATGAAGATGGTGCTGACGCGGCTGGGCTTCAAATCCAAGATGGTGGTGACAGGGGATGTTACCCAAACTGATTTGCCGCTGAATCAACAGTCTGGATTGGCCGTAGCGCATCGAATTCTAGAGCACGTTGAGGGAATTGCGTTTTGCCACCTGAACCAAGCTGACGTAGTGCGACATCCGCTAGTGCAGAAAATTGTGGCGGCCTATGAGCGGCATGAGTCGTAAGTCAATGGTTGTTGATGGTGGTCGGTTAATAGTGTGTTCATTCAGTTGGCTGTGATGATGTGGATTCAACTGAGCTGATTATCAAGAATTGCAAAGTTGGCGATAGAAATGTTACTCTCTTTGGCTAGGTAGGTTTGCTTAATCGAGCCAAGCCAATTTATGTTGCGTTGAAATCACTTATTCGCGCTTATGACGCTTATCAGTCCTGTGCCATTGCGATCGCAATCGACCGTGATTGCCCATCCGCGCAAACTGATTGCTTTAGGAGATAGTTTGATCTACGGCTATGGCGATCCGGAAGGCGGTGGCTGGGTAGAGCGGCTGCGCCGCTACTGGATGTTTGCTGAAAACCCCAATGATCCAGGCGTGATTGTTTATAACTTGGGTGTGCGAGGTAATGGTGTGCAGCAGGTTGCCCAGCGATTAGAGACGGAATTTAGCTGTCGGGGCGAGTTGCGTAATCGGCTACCGGACGGTATTTTGCTGGGTGTTGGACTGAATGATTCGGCGCGTGTGAGTCGGCCTGACGGTCGGGCAATGATCGAGCTGGATGTTTTTGAGCAAGAAATGTCCCGCTTACTCGAGCAGGCAAAACAGTTTTGCCCAGTTTGGGTGGTGGGAATGCCGCCTGTGGACGAGCGTAAGATGCCTTACGCGGGTTGTCTTTACTATTCCCATCGCGATCAGTATCGCTATAAGGAAGCGTCGCGGCAGATTTGTCGCCAATTGCATGTTCCCTACCTGGATATCTTCGATCACTGGCTGAGTCAGGGAGATGACTGGTGGCAGTCGCGGCTTTGCGAGGATGGGATTCATCCGAATGTAGAGGGCTATCGGTCGCTGTTTGACACCGTAATGATGTGGAAACCGCTGACTGAATTTGCCTCATCAACTGGCTCTATGTAATGCCGAATCATTTTGTGCGAAAGCCAGGCACAGCCTGACTTTCGCACAAAATGAGAACTGGTTTTTTATGAGCAGATTTCGTACGAGACCCCAAAAGAGCCGTAGGCCGCCGTTACGGCGGCCTACGGCTCTTTTGGGTTTGGATTTACACTACGCGCTTTTCTAGGTACTGACCAATCATTTGCTGTTCACCCGCGCGGGAAATAATAGTTTGGCGGGTGCGATACTGACTGCCCACAAGCTTCAGTTCTTCCTCAAACATCGAGCCGTCATATTCGGTGCGGAGACAGAGTGTTTCAGGATTATTGAAATAGAACTGAGCCGTGATTGGCTTTAGGGTAGCAAAACCGCGATCGCGATAGAGCGTATCGCCTAAAGCGCCAAACAGGGTTGAGCCTTTGGACTTTTTGCGTCCTGTGGCTGACTCATGACTTTGCCAACTGACCTTGGTGCCGCAGATCATGGCATTGAGGTCTTGCAATTCATGAAGTTCTGCTAGATGCCGCAGTTCAGGACATCCTTGTTCTAAAAACTCCACCGTAATGTGGCTTACCATTTCCTTGGTTTCGCCATCGGGCAGGGTGTAATAGCGACGTTCTGAACGCCAGTTCCCTTCTGACCGCTGGAAGAAGCTGACAATCAGCGGAGTTTCTGCAACTTGGGTGAATGGTACAGCTAAAGTCACGAGTGTTTGATCCTCACCACAACAACTTGCGGACAAGTATCCTCAACGGAATCAAGTCCTGCTGGTAAAATTGTTACCTTTCTTAACATGAGATTAGCACGAGATTAAACATTTCAGCATCCACCCACATGAAGTCACCAGATAAAATCAGGCGAGATGAACCTGAGTGATGAGAAAATTCAAATCGAGTCAGATATGGAGTTCAGACCCTTTGGCTTAACGATACTGCTCTTAGCCTACCCAAACCGATCCCCTGTTTCGCATCCTCCATATGGGTGCTTTTAGTGAGCTGAATGTCTATCCCTTGGTCAACCTCGCAGTCAAGTCTGCCCCTTTTGGCCTACTCATCGAGCAGGAGGATGAAGAGAAGGTTGAGATACATGGGATGCAACTTGAATCCGCAATGCACAGCGCTTCAGTTGCTCAAGCATGGCTGCTATTTTGCGATCGCGCTGGGCAAGCTGCCACGGTGGGCAGAGACGTTGGCGAGTACAGGTGTCACAAAGCATGATTAGTTCCTCACAACTCACACCGTTTGATGTTTCCCAAATGCTGCACACTCCGGAGTGCGAACTGCAAACGGCTGTCATATCGTCCAACTTTGATCACTCCTGCTACCGGACTTCAGTGGCAGCATGGGTTTCATTGGGTTGGATATCGCAGACAACGTCGTAGAACGCCGTTTCTGGTTTGCCAGCAAATAGGGGATTCATCTTTTGCAACACAGCTTCGTGGGCATCGTCCTGATTTTCTGCCATATCTGATACGCTTTCCCACAGAATTATGGCAATGCCGCGATCGGTGCCCGGTTCCTGTAGGAGATAAGCTCCTTGAAATCCGGCACCATAGGTTGAAACAGCCTCGGCATAAAGCTGCTTAGCTTCGTTGAATTTACCCGGCTTGAATTCACCCTTAGCAACGTAAGCGGTTTTAATCCGTAGAAAATCTTGAAAGTCGCTCATCGTGTCCTCTTGAATCATGTGCTAATGCGATCGCACATTCAGTTTCATATTCAGTTCGGTCAGGTTAATCAAAGACCAAAAACTGCGATCGCTAGCTCCATTCTCAGCCTGCGCTCTGTAATGCTTGCGGATTAAAGGATTCTCTTAAGCAACTCGTAACAGTTTGATCCAACGGTGGGGGATTTTAGATGTTGGATGTTGGATTTCGGATTGTCATGAAGTTTGCTTTGTTTCTTACGCCTCTCGCCTCTTGCCTCACCTTACCCCAGCGACCGCTAACGGAATCTGCACAATAAATTCAGCCCCTTCATTCGGTTGAGAGCAGCAGATCAACGATCCACCGTGTTTGTCAACCACAATTTGATAGCTAACGGCCAACCCAAGTCCTGTTCCCTGTCCCACAGGTTTAGTTGTGAAAAATGGGTCAAAGATGCGTGTTTGCAGCTTTTGGGGAATACCTGGGCCGTTGTCGCGAATCGAGATCTGCACCTGATTATCGGGTAGCAGTCGCGTTTGGATTTTGATGCAGGGATCTTCTAACTGGGGGCAACTGCGCAGCGCATCGATTGCGTTATTGAGCAGATTCATAAACACCTGATTGAGCTGTCCTGGGTAACATTCCACAGATGGCAGATCGTCATATTGGGTGATGACGCGGATGGATCTGCGATCGCGCTTGGCTTTGAGCCGGCTTTTCAGCACCATCAGCGTGTTGTCCAGCCCATCGTGGATATTCACAGCCTTCAAATCGGCCTCATCCAGCCGCGAAAAGTTGCGGAGTGACACCACAATCTGCCGAATTCGATCGGAGCCAACTCGCATAGACGCCATCAGTCGCGGTAAATCTTCGGCAATGAACTCCACATCAACCTTGTCAATTTGTCGCTGTAGGTTTGCATTGGGCTGAGGATATTCAGCTTGATACGCCTGCATGAGCCGTAACAGATCATCGGCATAATCGGTGGCGTGAATGATATTGCCGTAGATGAAGTTGATCGGATTGTTGATTTCGTGGGCAATTCCGGCCACAAGCTGACCTAAGCTCGACATTTTTTCACTGTGGATCAGTTGGGCTTGAGCCTGGCGCAAATCTATTAGCGCTTGTTCAAGCTGCTGTGATTTTTCCTGAGCTTCAGCCTCACTGTGTTCCAACGCAAGCTGGGCCTGTTGGCGCTCGTAGATTTCCTGCTCTAGTCCAGCGGTAATCAGTTTGGATTGCTGGTGGGTTAGTGAATAGTCCAGCACCAGGCCCATGAGGGGAACCAGATAAGCCAAAATCTTTAAAAAGTGGGCGATGTTAAAGGCATTGTCAAACAGTGTGGATGATCCAAATGCCATGTAGATCTGTGTGGCGACATTGGGGATTGCACTGATCATCAGCGCATGGGAGAACAGACTGGGATATTGCCGATAAAAGCGGGGATAAATGAACAGGCTACTCAACGCAAACAGAACTAAGGGTGCAACATCCCAAGGACGAGTAATCAACGAATTGGGGAATTGCGTCGTTGGTAGAGTTTCACTCGTGGCGCAAAAATAGATAACGCTATATGCGATCGCACCGAAGCCCAGACAGGTGATTAATACAAACGTCAGACTGCGCTGCCACCGTGCAGGTTTGAATATGAGGAAAATACCAATCCCCGCAATTGTCAACAAGACGTTAGCCATGCGACAGATGGCCCAGGTGAATGGAATTAGATTCTGGGGGTCAGGTACGGCGGTAATTAAATGATCCGCTGCTAGCGTATGAAAAGCATCCATTAACCCAGCACATAGCAGCGCCACCCCAATCACTGGGGTGGTTGCGTCTCGCTTAATGCTGAAGTGAGAAAAGGCGAGTGTCGCTGTGAATAGAGCCGCACAAAATGCGCTCCACTCTAAAATCGTATGAATAAAGCTGCCCGATAGCGTGTTGTGCAATTGCTCAATCACCTGATCTGGTGATTGCTCTAGCCATGCCTCAATGGATCCGTTTGATACGCTCGGCGAAGTTGAGCCGAAATCAACTCCAAGCTGGTTTAGGATAAAAGGCAGTATACAAATCGCAACCACAGCTCCTGTTAATAGTCTGGGCAACGTTGTTATGGAAGCCGTGAGCGTTGCAGCTTGTTCTAAAAACTGGCGAGACGTTGGCACTCGAAATGCGGGCATACCTTTCAATCTGATCCAAAGTTGACTCAGGGAACACGATGTTGCGACAGTGCAGTGGTGCGATCGCAATTTGAAATAGTGGAATATCTATCCAAGGGAAGACTCCATCCGTAGTATGCCCAGCCATCTATTTTTGTTATGCCGAAGCAGAAGAAATTTCCTCATCTTGTTGGTTCAAAGTGGACAGCCTGCCAAACCATGCTGGGCTGGCGTCATTTTCAGGTGATGAACCGTAAAAATCAGGGGAAATGGGTTTTTGCGGAACTAGTGGCGGCCTGTGATCCAGAGGTGCGCTTTTGGATTAATGCCAGCCTTTTAAAGAATCGACGACTGTGGCAGGCGGGTTGGCAATCACTTTCTGAACAAGAACAGTCGCCACTCAGTTGAAGCACCCAACTCGCATGGATTAGGACATTGGGAAATCCATCAACCGTTCAATTAATTGAACGGTTGATGGTGTAACTGTAACTATCTCAACAACTCTTTCAGCAAAAAGGCGATAGCGATAGCGGTAAGAGCATCGGGGGAAGGTGAACTCGAGCGAGTTTCCTCTGTTCAGTCTGCCGGGCGATGCAACGCCGGTCGCAAGTTTGATAAAAAACAACTAGACTAACGTTAAGAAATATAAACAATAGATAAGATATTGCTCAGTTTTGCTCCTGTTTGTCAGAGATAATCATCCAGAGTTAATTATGTTCAATTCCAATTCGTCTGAATCTTCAGAACTGCTAAAAAACGTGCTTGAACCGCTGCTCGATGACTTTACGTATTGGTTTGGCCGATCGCGATCGCTACTGGAAAGCGAGCGAATCGAGTTTTTGTCTGATGCAGAACAAACAGATTTGCTCCATCGCGTGCAGTCAGCGGCAGAGCTGGTTCGTGCGACGCAGACTATGGTTAAACTAATGGATAATCAGGCAGGAGTTGATACGTCCGTTCTGCTTTCATGGCATCATCTGGTGACAGAATGCTGGCAGGTGGCCATGCGCCATCGAGCCAATCGGCGAATTGAGGATTAGGATGTCTAGGATCTCAGGGAGAAATCTGAGAAAATGGAAACATTAATATAAGACAAAACTTGAATGCAGAATTTAAATGCAATTTAAACGCGCAGTAATACACAGTGAGACAATAATTCTAAGTCAGACGAACCGACCAGTCAGACGAACTGAGGTCGGGGACTAACGTGATATTGGATTAAGTCTTGCCTACTCCTGGGTGTAACTCTCGATTTTGATCTGCTCCTTGCTCCAAATCCATCACATTCCTCAAGTAAAGAACCATGTTACAGCTCCTCTATATTTTGGCTTTTACAGTACTTGCGTTTCTGGCCGTTGGTAATTTGATTCGCAATCTGCTGATGTTTAGTTCTGATGTCAATCGACCGGCATCGGATTGGGCTGCTCCCAAACGACGTAAGGCATCGCCAACCGTGACCCATCCAGAAATGCTAGATGATGCTGGCTCGGTGATTCGTGAACCTCTGCTGGTGATGAAGTCTATGACGTTGGAAGATGCCCGTAACCAGCTTGATGCGCTGTATGATGCTCCAGATAACCAGCGCCGCGAGTCTTCTGACTCATAGACCGGAGCTAACGCTGCAGCCGGATCCCAGTGCGTCAACCTGAAAAACCCATAATTTAGTCTTTCACCGCAGGTCAAGCGCCTCACGTAAACAGACTAAATTATGGGTTTTGCTGATCAGACCAAATTACGTTACTCCTTCATCGGAAAGAGATTCGGCGTAGATTACGGAGCGCAAAGGTATCCTGATAACAAGCAGAACTTGATTAATGAAGATTCATGGCCCAACAGATTGCAGGTGATATTGGTGGCACAAAGACCATTCTTCGACTCGTGGAGTCGATGCCAGCGCAGAATAAAGCTGGATTCGAACAGCAGGCGCTTTATGAGCAGCAGTATGTTAGCCGAGAATTTCCTGATCTTGTGCCAATGGTGCAGATTTTTCTGCAAAGCGCGGCAAATCAGTTGGGCCAAACTCCACAGCCGCAGGCGGCCTGTTTTGCGATCGCAGGCCCAGTGGTAAACAATACGTCAGCCTTGACCAATCTATCCTGGTCACTATCGGCAGACCGACTGGCTAAGGAATTAAACTTAAATCAGGTGCAGTTGATCAACGATTTTGAGGCGGTTGGCTACGGCGTATTGGGCTTAACGAGCCAGGATCTGTACACTTTGCAGACTGGAGTGATTAAAACCGATGCACCAATTGCCATTATTGGGGCGGGCACGGGCTTAGGACAAGGATTCTTAATTCAGCAGCAGTCCCGCTATTTTGTCTATCCCTCGGAAGGGGGGCATGCTGATTTTGCGCCACGTTCCCAGGTTGAGTTTGAGTTGCTCGACTATCTGTTGGATCGTCATCAAATTACTCGTGTTTCCGTTGAGCGAGTGGTCTCTGGTCAGGGGATTGTCGCCATTTATCAGTTTTTGCGCGATCGCCAGCACATGAGCGAATCGACTGACATTGCAAAAGCCATTCGCCTCTGGGAACAGGAAGCCGGACTGGCAGAAAAAAGCGTTGATCCGGGAGCTGTGATCTCTAAAGCTGCGGTTGAGAATCGCGATCCGCTCTGCCGCCGAACGATGGAACTGTTTGTGGCCGCCTATGGTGCAGAGGCCGGAAATTTAGCGCTGAAGCTGCTGCCCTATGGTGGCCTGTACGTTGCGGGAGGAATCGCAGCTAAGAATTTGCCGCTCATTAAAGAAGGCCCCTTCCTGTCTTCGTTTTTGCACAAAGGACGGATGACGGATTTGCTCAAGCGGGTTTCTGTATATGTGGTACTGAATCCCCAGGTTGGTCTGATTGGAGCGTCGCTCTATGCAGCGCGGCTTTGATTTCCGAATTTGCAGGTTAATTTTATAGATGATTTTATATAGCGGTTCTAGATAAGAACGAGAGAGGAGAGTGCCTCAGGATGAGGCACTCTCCTCTCTCGTTCTCTCACTCTTAACTGGAATCACTATAGATGACTGGAGTTTAGACTAAAGAGCGAAAGAAAATCGCGGTCGTGCTAGGCACGAACCGCGTTATAGCAGAAGCTGAGACAATACCACTCACCTCAGCGACTACTATGCCCTACGATAGCCTGTACGGATTTCGCCAGCGCGCCCATCAGTATTTGGGACGAGCGCATGATGCGACCTTTGAACTCATTGACGCGGTGTTGACGACACGGCAAGCGCCCAGCTTTGTCGAGCTCTCGCGCTCCCCATTCTTTCGTCGCCAATGGCCGAGTATCTATAGCGCTGTACATGACAGCCGACCGCAGCGCCGCCGACTGATGCAGCTGTACCTGGAGCAACTGCCCCAGGAGGAGCCAGTGGTGTTGGCTGGCGACCATACGGCATGGCCCCGTCCAGACGCGAAGTGCTTACCCGAACGGACGTATGAACATCAGGCTCAGGGTGTGGGAGGAGGGGGGCCGATTACCGTCGGTCAAGGCTACAGTACGTTGGCCTGGATTCCACCCGAGTCAGGCAGTTGGGCCTTGCCTTTGCGGCATGAGCGAATTACCAGTTGGGAGAGCCCATTAAGCAAAGCTGCATTTCAACTGCGGCAAGTGTGTAAAGAGTTATCCTGTCGTCCCTTGACGCTCTGGGACAGTGAGTATGGCTGTGCTCGCTTCGTGCTGGAAACCGCTGATATTGCCGCCGATAAACTCATGCGTCTGCGCTCTAACTTGAACCTCTGGGGAGCACCGCCGCCCTACAGTGGACGAGGACGTCCCAAAGTCCACGGCGACAAATTCAAACTCAATGACCCCGACACCTGGTGGTCAGCCGATGAGACAGCAATTCTCGAGCATCCCAAGTTGGGGACAGTGCGGGTGCGCTGTTGGCACCAGTTGCATTTTCGGCAAGCCGCTGCTCATCCCATGCGGCTGATTCAGGTGCAACGCCTTGATGCCACCGGACACCCTCGCCCCGCTCGCCCCCTCTGGTTGGTGTGGGTTGGCGAGAGTCCACCGCCCTTAGACACCCTCTGGCAACGCTATCTGCAACGCTTTGCTATCGACCACTGGTACCGCTTCATCAAGCAGCGACTGCATTGGCTCTTGCCGAAACTGGCAGACCCCAAAGCGGCGGAACGCTGGAGTGACTTGATGCCCTTAGCCACCTGGCAGTTATGGTTAGCGCGTGATCTCGTCCAAGACCAACCCTTGCCCTGGCAAAAACCTCAAGCCGCTCTGACTCCTGGACGAGTGGCTGATTCCATCGCTCCACTTTTCGCTCAGTTGGGCACACCGACTGCACTTCCCAAACCCCGAGGAAAATCACCGGGCTGGCCGACTGGCACCCCTCGACCCCCCAAACCCTACTGCCCCACCATCCGAAAACGAGGAAAACGCTCTAAAAAACAAGCCACATCTGTCCCTTAACCCCGCCATTCGGCTCCTGTTACTCCAAACATGCGCCACTGTCACAGGTGGTGCAATTTGGCCTTAGTCTAAACTCCAGTAGATGATTGAACTCCATAAAATCGCGGCCATGCAGACGTGTCTACGTATTTCGGGCTGGATTCACGCGATGTTCTAGGGCTAGCAGGCTGGTATTAAGGGCAAACGCCAGGATGGAAACTGCGATCGCACCGGCCCAGATTTTGTCATAGCGACCTGCTTGGGCGATGCCTTCAAACAGCAGTACGCCGAGGCCACCGGCCCCAAATTTGGCCCCAATTGTTGCGATCGCAACGCTGACAACAGCGGCAATTCGGATTCCGGCCAGAAAAACAGGTAGGACTAAAGGTACCTGAACCTGCCACCAGCGCTGCCAACCATTCATCCCCATGCCGCGAGCCGCTTCCATAACAGCGGTGGAAATACCGTTTAACCCCACCGTCAAATTGCGGACGAGAATCACCTGACTATAGAGCACCATTGCAATAATCACTGATAGCCGATTGAGGCCAAAAAGCGGCACGAGTAAAATAATCAGCGCTAAGCTCGGAATCGTATACAGCGTTCCCAAAAGGCCCAGGACGGGCACAGCCAGCCAGCGATAGCGCACAATCACCAGCGATAGCGGTACGGCAACTGCGATCGCAACTGCCAGCGTCACCAGCGTCATTTGGAGATGCTGCCAGGTCAGGGTCAGAATGGTGCCAAAATTTTGTAGAAGATAAAGCATTGCAAGGCTGATGGAAAGGGCGTTCAACTATGGTGATTAACTGCCGAATCTTGGATATGTTCAAGTGTGAGAACACCGACTGGATATCCCTGCTCCGGATCAACGACCGTTAACTGGTGAACGCCCGTCCGCAGGATCAACGAGAGAGCCGCCCGCAAATTTTGATTTTGTGCGATCGCAGGTTGGTTTGAAGATGCTGAATAGTTAGTGTTACTGATCATTGCTGTTTCGACGCGTAGCAGGCTAAGCTGCCGCACCATATCATCCGCATCTACAAGCTGCCGCACAAAATCATCGGCAGGTTGAGTCAGAATTTTGAAAGGCGTATCGTACTGCACCACTTCTCCCGCCCGCAGAATCAAGATGTTGTCTGCGAGGCGTAGCGCTTCTTCCACATCGTGCGACACAAACAGAATCGTCTTGTGCAGCCGACGCTGAAGCGCAAGCAGTTCATCCTGTAGCTTGGTGCGGGTAATCGCATCAATGGCACCAAACGGTTCATCCATCAGCAGCAAATCCGGGTCACCAGCCAATGCTCGCGCAATTCCGACCCGCTGCTGTTGTCCGCCCGAAAGTTGGGCCGGATAGCGATCGCGATAGATTTTAGGCACTAACCCTACCAGCATCAGCAGTTCATCTACCCGTGCCTGAGTTTTGACACCTGACCAACCAAGCAATTTGGGGACAACAGCAACATTTTGGGCTACCGTCATGTGCGGAAAAAGCCCAGATTGCTGGATCACATAGCCAATTTGTCGTCGTAGTGCGGTTGCTGATTGCTGGTGAATATCCTGATCATTAATGTAAATGCGACCTTCAGTTGGCTCGTAGAGGCGATTAACCATTTTGAGCAGCGTAGTTTTACCGCAGCCCGACGGCCCCAAAACAACAACGAGTTGCCCCTTTGCCACATCAATTGTGCAGTTCTTGACCGCAGGCTGAGATGCTGACGGAAACTGTAGCGTCACCTGCTCAAATCGAATGGCATTTATATGTGGCATTCACAATATGATATTCACAACATCACATTCACGATATTTCAGCTTCACAATGTCGCACTATCAGTCGTCTGAGATTGCTTTTATATACGGAATTTGATTCAGTAAAATCCCAGAATGGCTGTTGCAATTGATTGGTGTGGTCGATTTTTAAGGTTAGTTGTGGAGTTGGATTTTTGCGATCGCAAAAGTTTAACTGCCCAAGATTAGCCGAAGGTTAATCATAAAATCAATCACCCAAAATCATTTTGGCATTCTGTCCCAGGACGTAATATGCCATATGTATTGTGTTTGAGCTGAACTTGCTTGGGGTCCAACTTACCTCAGCCGAGTTTACAGAAAGTTTGCCGAGGCTTTAATTTCGTTTAGGTGATGCCACGGCTGACTACCATAAGTTTCAACTATTAAGTTGTAAATGTGGAGCAGATGCATTGCGTCTAAATAAGAATAGGGCCCTATCCAAACAGACTCAATAGTACATGCTGACTCATTTCATCATCTACTTTGTATGACTCGATGAAAATGTCTCCCTGAATACTCTTGTTTAGAAGAGTCATGGTGCTGAATAAGTTCCACTTGTTCACGGAGAATTTCGTCGAGATCAATGTTCAGGATTCAGTGGTCATCTACCGGGTTTGGAAAAATGTACGTTCGTCATCGTCGATTACTGGCTACAGGAATTGGAATTGCTTTGTTGACTGTTGGTTTAAGTGCAAACGTTGCGCAAGCGAATGGGAGTCCCCCAGATCAATTTCCAGGTGGAACAAGTGGTGCAGGCGGTCGGTTCGCGCCTGAAGCTGTTATCCAAGATTCGCTACGTTGATGATCTTGTTGATCCGGCTTATCTACTCACGGTCTAAGGATTGTGGATTAAATAACCTGTAAACCGTTTCATCTGTAGGGACACGGCATTGCCGTGTCCCTACCTCAAAGATTTCACCTTGTTAAATCCGCCTTCCTAAGAGGATATTGCAAGACGGTCAGTAGCATTAGCCATATTCCGCACCTCCATTTCTATCATCCTGCGATTTAGAGCTTGGAACTCAAAAGGGCGATTTGTCATCGTGATATGGTGATAAATTGCCCTTTTGCTTTGGTAGTAGCCTAGCTATGCTGCTTCTCCTTGAGGTTCAGCATCTGCTTGAGTAGAGGATGGGAAGAACGTTTGAGTGATCCACTGAGTTAGAATGTGGGACAGCAAACCCAAGGGGCCAGCAAACAAACAGAGAATCAGTGAATGAATTGTCCAAACGCCTGTTGCCTGACCCTGTTGATAAATCCAGCGCCCGACAAACAAATCCATGACGATGTAATGTACCCAACCGGCTGCCATGACTGATTCTTGAGAAAACAGTTGAGCTAGAGTTGAGAGCTGAAGCTGAGGATCAGAAAAGGCTTCGGCGGTTTGTGGATCCAAACTCGTAGCGAAGAAATAGCTATACACGCTTGCCAGCGCCACGAATGGCAGATAGGAAGCCATCACCCGCCTCGTGACTTGCCACTTTGGCAGAAAAATCATCAGTGTCCAAGAGGGTAAAGCAAACCAGTTGGCACCATTAAATAGAAATTCTTGAATCTGAGTTGTGGCCATTGTTGTCATCTCGCTGTCGCAGTATCTGCAATATTTCTTCATCATACAGAGCAAATTAGCTGAGTCAGCTAACGGTTCTGGTGGAATATTGCAGCGAATAAAGAGAGCAGGCCAACGAAAGACGATTCACTATCTGGCCCATGTTTTGTTTCATTTGATCTGAAGCCACCCTAGGCTTAAGAAATGTATCGCCATTCTGCTCAAGTACGGTGCTTGGCTATTTCGGCTGAGATTGTTCCCGCTAAAACCCAAATCCCATCTGGTGTAAAGGTGACAACTTCCGGAATGACGAATCGGTGATCGGTTATCAGAGTGATGCATTCATGCTCAGATGATTGGGCGCTGTATCGATAAGGTTAGTGGATTACAAGATACAAAAATTGATGTATTTCTGTAAATCCAGTTCAATCAGTAGCAAGTGCATCGTTTGAGGTGGTGTGAGGACTTGATTCGCATGGAAAATCCAATCTTTTCGCTAATTGGGTTAGCGGCTAAACGGGCCAAGGCTAACCTAGAGCGGCAAACGTATCGATCGATTGAGGCTCAAGCACAATTTTTACAGTCTTTACTCAAGATTCAGTCAGGAACCGAACTGGGGCAAACGTTTGGCGTGGATCGTATTACGACGGTGGCAGAATTTCGTCAGCGAGTACCAATTTTGCCCTACGGTGTCTATGAGCCTTACCTGGAACGGGCTGCGGCTGGTGAGCAAAACGTCGTCACTCCTGATCCGCTGATTTATATCAATATGACGAGTGGTTCAACGGGTAGCCAAAAGATGATTCCGGTAACGAAACGCTCAAAGCGATTTATTGGACGAGCGAATCAAAGCGCTATGGGCTATCTGTTTGAAGCGGCTCAGCGCCGGGATTTGCCCTTAGGTAAGACGCTGTTGACGGGATCAGCGCGCAAAGTTGGCAAGACTAGCGGTGGTATTGACTACGGTCATATCAGCGGTGGCTCGGTGCAGCTTGCCAATGGTCTATACCGTCAGATTTTTGCCCAGCCGTTTGAGACCATGCTGGTCAAGGATACTCAGGCGCGTAATTATATGTCGCTGCTATTTGCGCTGCGGAATGCCCATCTGCGTGTATTTGCGGCGACATTTCCGCTGATTGCGCTTCAACTGTGTGATGAGTTGGAGCGTCAGGGTGACTGGCTGATTGAAGATTTAGCCAGTGGCCAAATTTCACGTCATATTGCGCTGACGCCTCAAGAGCGATCGCAACTTCAGCGGCAGTTCCGGGCGGCACCCCAACGAGCCAAAGAACTGGCTCAGGTGCTGAATCGAGAAGGACGGCTGACTCCCCAATTTGCTTGGCCGGATCTGTCCTGCATCATCACGGCCCGAGGCGGCACCTCGGATTTTTATTTTGAGCGGTTTTCTGAGTATTTTGGCGATACGCCAATTTTTGGTGGCACATATGCGTCATCGGAATCGACCTATGGCGTTCACCACAATTTTAATACCGATGGCACGGTTTTAGCGCTCAGCAGCAACTTTTTTGAGTTCATTCCCGAAGATCAGTGGGACATAGATCAGCCCCAAACGCTGTTGCCACACGAATTACAAGTAGGAGAGCGCTACCGGATTTTGATCACGAACTATGCGGGCTTCTATCGCTACGATATTGGCGATGTCGTGCAAGTTGAAGGGTTCTATAACCAAACCCCTTTGATTGTGTTTCGCTATCGGCAGGGCGGTGTCCTGTCTGCCACAACCGAGAAAACCTCTGAGTATCAGGTGATTCAGGTTTTGAAGCTACTCCAGCAGGAATTTGATATCCAACTGGAAGATTTTTGTGTGACGCTGTCAGAGGACATTCTGCGATCGCACTATATCCTCAATATCGAATTAGCCGAGGGTGAAATACTGACCCATTCGGAGCGGTTTCTGGCGATGTTTGACCAACTCATGTGTCAGCATAATCACTCCTATGAGGTGAAGCGTCTGAATAACGATATTCCGGCACCGCAGTTGAATATTCTGGCAGCGGGCAGCTTTGACATTTTGCGTCAGCGCCCGCTGCGACCGGGAGTGGAAAACTCGCAGCTCAAGTTTCCGCACATTAGTTGCGATCGCAACCTGCTGGCGGACTTTGTGGTTGAACAGACGGTGACGTTACCTCGATTTGCTCAACCGACTCCCATTTTGCTTTAATTCGAGATCTGGCATTTCTCCGAATCTATGACCCGCCTAACTGTTAATCAAATTGAACCCCAGGCAGCGATACCCATCGCCCCGCTCGATCCCCAAACTCCCTTGCATCCGGTCTTTGACCATGCGCTATATCGCCAGTTTGAGCGATTTGTCGGCTCGTTCTCAAAAGTGGGCGATCGCGTTTTTTTTGAGACCGAACAATTTCCCTGGGCGCAGTCACTGGAAGACAACTGGCAGGTGATTCGCCAAGAACTGGATCAGGTGTTGGAATATGCCGATGCGCTGCCCAATTTTCAGGATATTTCACCCCGGCAAAAGCGAATCGCGGGTGATAACCTCTGGAAAACCTACTTCTTCTGCGCCTTCGATTACGTGGCCAAGGGAAACTGCGATCGCTGTCCCCAAACCTGGGAGCTAATTAAGGACATTCCCGGCCTCAAGGTGGCGTTCTTTTCTATCCTGGCTCCCGGTAAGCATATTCCCGAACACCGAGGCAAGCACAAAGGACTGGTGCGCTATCACCTGGGTTTGCGCGTACCGGAACCCCAAGAAAAATGCCGCATCCGCGTCAACGGACAAATCACTTACTGGGAAGAAGGCAAGAGCCTAATCTTTGACGATACCTTCTACCACGAGGTCTGGAACGAGACAAACGGCTACCGAGCGGTGCTATTCCTGGATATTGCCCGCCCGCTGCGTCCTCCGCTGTCTTGGATTAATGAGCTGGCCTTCAAGCTCGTTTCCGCGTCGCCCGTTGTGCAGGTGGCTCGCGAAAATCACGATCGCTGGGAACAGCAGTTTGGTCAGCAGGCAGCTAAGGATTGTGGATTAAATAGCCTATAAACCGTTTCATCCGTAGGGACACGGCACTGCCGTGTCCCTACCTCAAAGATTTCACCTTATTAAATCCGCCTTCCTAAGTAACACCAGTTCCACGAATTTGCTCAAATCATTTGCTCAAACCATAAGAATTCTGCATCGTTTCAATCCGATTAACTATGGCCAAAATCGCTAGACGGCTGACTGGATGACGGCACGGTTTGACCGAGATCTCCTATAGTAGAAAGAGTGCAACAAATCTATACGAATTGAGAGTTCACGTGTCAATACGAGTTCTGATGATCAAACCAATCTCGGTTTTCTGGCGAATTCGGTATTTATTAGACCAGCGGCTCGGATTGAGCTACTTTAATCTAGGACTGAACTCTATTTCATTCGTTTCCTAGCCGATACACAACAACACCTATGCCTAGGATTGAGACTCGAACTGAACCCATGGTTCTCAACATGGGGCCTCACCATCCCTCCATGCACGGGGTTTTACGACTAATCGTCACCCTGGATGGAGAAGATGTGGTTGACTGTGAACCCGTAATTGGTTATCTCCATCGCGGTATGGAGAAAATTGCTGAGAACCGCACCAACGTCATGTTTGTCCCCTACGTCAGTCGGTGGGACTACGCAGCGGGCATGTTTAATGAGGCCATTACAGTCAATGCGCCGGAGCAACTGGCCGACATTGAAGTGCCGAAACGAGCCAGCTATATCCGAGTGATTATGCTGGAGCTAAACCGGATTGCCAATCACCTGCTGTGGCTTGGCCCCTTCTTGGCGGACGTTGGCGCTCAAACGCCGTTCTTCTATATCTTCCGCGAACGGGAGATGATCTATGACCTGTGGGAAGCTGCAACAGGTCAGCGTCTGATTAACAACAACTATTTCCGGATTGGTGGCGTTGCTGCCGATTTGCCCTACGGCTGGCTGGATAAGTGTCGCGATTTTTGCGATTACTTCTTGCCGAAGGTAGATGAGTATGAGCGGCTGATTACCGACAACCCCATCTTCCGTCGCCGAGTTGAAGGGATTGGCACCATTACCCGCGAAGATGCGATCAACTGGGGACTATCTGGCCCGATGCTGCGCGGTTCGGGCGTGAAGTGGGATCTGCGTAAGGTTGACCACTACGAGTGCTACGACGATTTTGATTGGGAAGTGCAGTGGGAAACCGCTGGCGACTGCTTTGCTCGCTATGCCGTGCGAATCCGCGAAATGCGCGAGTCGGTCAAAATCATTCGCCAAGCTTGCGACATGATTCCGGGTGGCCCATTTGAAAATCTAGAAGCCAAGCGGATGGCGTCTGGGCCCAAGTCGGAATGGAACGAGTTTGATTACCAGTTCATTGGTAAGAAGATTGCACCGACGTTCAAAATTCCGGCGGGTGAGCACTATGTCCGCATGGAAACGGGTAAGGGTGAACTCGGTATCTACATCATTGGTGACGATAATGTCTTCCCCTGGCGCTGGAAGATCCGTCCACCCGATTTCAACAACCTGCAAATTCTGCCAACCCTGCTCAAGGGTGTGAAGGTAGCCGACATTATGGCTATCTTGGGCAGCATCGACGTGATTATGGGATCGGTTGACCGTTAGGTCGCTAAGTTTATGGGTTGGTGGGTTGCGATCGCAATCTATTATTCCTAAATTTCTAACCCGTTCATAATTTCTAAGAAAGCTTCCATCGTTGTTCCAGTATCGATGGGAGCTTTTGCTATTTGTATGACTCATATAGCGATTTTCGCAGTTGTGGCTACAAATGAAAGCTCCTTCGCTCCCTGGCTCCGACGCACCCAACGCTGATCTGATCTGTAGCACCATCAAGAAATAGTATTAGCTCTGCCCGCCGATAGAGAGACGGAAAAGATTTTCTCAGAGTATAGTCATCTGATATCAAATCCGTGTATGAGAACCCTGTTTGTTTTTGTGAAACGCTTGCTAAGCAAGCGTTTCACAAAAACAAATAATAGGTTTCTAACTGGATTTCATCTGATTACACGTTTTCGCGTCTTTTTTCATCTCGTTTTCTTTTTCCTCTCTAAAAAGTCGAGGCTGTACATGGCTCAATTGAATGGCGTGATGATGCAGTACTTCCATTGGTACATTCCACCCGATGGCAGTCTTTGGAATGAGTTCGCAGATAGAGTTCAAGAATTAGCTGATGCTGGAGTCACGTCGGTTTGGTTACCGCCTGCTTATAAAGGCACAGCAGGTGGATACGATGTTGGCTACGGAGTCTACGATCTGTATGATTTGGGCGAGTTTGATCAAAAAGGCTCCGTCCGAACAAAGTACGGCACCAAAGATGAATATCTCGCTGCGATCAAGGCTGCCAAAACTGCTGGTATGCGTGTCTACGCCGATGTCGTGTTCAACCACAAACTAGGAGCAGATGAGGCGGAAGAGGTAGAAGCGACTCCCTTTAATCCTGACGATCGCCATCAGCCCATTGGCGAGATGCAAACCGTTAAAGTTTGGACGCACTTTACCTTTCCCGGTCGCGAGGGCAAATATTCCGACTTTGAGTGGCACTGGTGGCATTTCGATGCCGTGGATTACAACGCCTATGACGAAGGCCAAGACGCGATTTACCTGTTTAAAGGCAAGAAATTTGATGACAATGTTGACCTGGAAAAAGGCGCGTTTGACTATTTGATGGGTTGCGATCTCGACATGGAGGATCCTGACGTTCAGGATGAGCTAAAGCAGTGGGGAGCCTGGTACGTCGATACAACCGATGTAGACGGATTTCGGTTTGATGCCGTCAAGCATGTCAAAGCGGGTTTCTTTCCCCAGTGGTTAGTCCACTGTCGCAAACAAGCAGGCCGACCCCTCTTTGCGGTGGGTGAATATTGGTCTTACGATGTTGAGGCTTTGCACCACTTTATCGGGCTGACAGGTGGCGATGTGATGCTGTTTGATGCGCCGCTGCACTACAACTTCAGGGTTGCTAGCACCCAGGGCAACAACTATGACATGCGGCAAATTTTCGATGGCACCCTGGTGCAGCATCAGCCCGCCTTAGCCGTTACGCTGGTTGATAATCACGATTCTCAACCATTGCAGGCGCTAGAGTCGGTGGTCGAGGGCTGGTTCAAACCCCTAGCCTATGCACTCATTCTGCTACGGCGCGAGGGCTACCCCTGTATTTTCTATGCTGATTACTATGGTGCTCACTACACCGATACCGGACGCGACGGCAATGAGTACGAAATCTGGCTTGACAGCCATCAGTGGCTGATTGATAAATTCCTTCATGCTCGTCAAACCTACGCCTATGGCGATCAGTATGACTATTTTGACCATGCCAATACGATTGGTTGGACGCGGTTAGGTGATGAAGAACATCCCAGCGGCATGGCGGTTGTGCTCAGCAACGGCGATGCGGGAACCAAGTGGATGGAAGTAGGTCAGCCGAACTGCACCTATATCGACATCACAGAACACATCAGCGAACCAGTCACAACGAATGATGAAGGATGGGCTGATTTTTGCTGTGCGGCTGGTTCAGTTTCGGTCTGGGTTCCCGAATAAAACTTATGGTTCAGGTGGGTCGAAAACACTAGTTTGTTTTTGTGAAATGCCTGCTTCGCAGGGTATTTGTTTAGCGTGACACTCTGCCAGATCCCCCTAAATCCCCTTAATAAAGGGGGACTTTGAGCTAGCGTTGGCATAGCCCCTTTTTCAAGGGGGCGGCGACAGCGGGGGATCGTATGACGGCGCTAAACAAATACTTCGCAGGCATTTTACAAAAATGGATGCTTATACACAGGCTTGGATATGATCTGAACTTACATTTTTTCATAGCGACTCTTGCTATAGTCAGGGCATCGTTTTGCGAGGTGTTCAGCTATGTCTACTGCGGCTGCTCTGGTCTTACGTGGCTGTCGTGTTTTGGGGCAGCCTGATTTAGTAGATATTGAAATTCGAGAAGGCAAAATCAGCGCGATCGCACCTCACCTTTCCCCCGACGATACAGCCGAAGTCATCGACATCAATGGTCAACTGGTCAGTCCACCCTTTGTTGAGTCTCATGTCCATCTTGATGCAGCGCTGACAGCCGGACAGCCCCGTTGGAATCAAAGCGGGACTCTATTCGAGGGCATTGAAATCTGGCGAGAGCGTAAGCAGGAACTGTCGCTGGAAGACGTGAAGCAACGTGCGATCGCAACTTTAAAGCTTCAGGCTCAGCAGGGTGTGCTCTTTGTCCGTAGTCATGCCGATGTAAGTGAGCAAACTTTAACGGCACTGAAAGCGCTGCTGGAAGTGCGAGAAGAGGTCAAAGACTGGATGACGCTGCAAGTGGTGGCGTTTCCCCAAGACGGCATTTATGGCAGTCCGCGCAATGATGAGCTAATCGAAGAAGCCCTGAAGTTGGGCGCGGATGTCGTCGGCGGAATTCCTCACTATGAGCTGACCCGCGAAGATGGTGTTAACTCAATTCAACGTATTTTCCAACTGGCCGAGAAATACGACAAGCTAATTGATGTCCACTGCGACGAAATTGACGATGAGCAGTCCCGCTTTGTGGAAGTGATGGCGGCCTGTACAATTCGCTCCGGCATGGGGTCGCGGGTCACGGCCAGTCATACAACCGCGTTTGGTTCCTACAACAATGCCTATGCCTTCAAGCTGATGAGCAACTTAGTGCGATCGCAGATGAACTTTATTTCCAATCCGCTGGTGAATATTACGCTCCAGGGACGGATGGATACCTACCCGAAACGACGGGGCGTGACGCGAGTGAAGGAACTGTGGCAGCGTGGCCTCAACGTCAGCCTTGGCCACGACGATATCCAAGATCCCTGGTACAGCTTAGGGACGGGCAACATGATCGACGTAGCGGCAATGGCGGTGCATGTGTCGCAGATGACGGGTATGCCTGAAATTGAAGCGTGCTTCAACATGGTGACAACGAATGGAGCCAAAACGCTCAAAATCGAAGATCAGTACGGCATTGAAGTGGGTAAGCCTGCGAACCTGATCGTGCTGGATGCTGAAACTCCCTATGAAGCAATTCGCCGTCGCGCTACGGTCACTCACGTGATTTCTAAGGGGAAGCGGTTAGTGGAGACAACACCGCCAGTTACTACTTGGTGTTAGAGAAATTCAAAGATGCAGATAAACCCTTGTAGGGGCAAGTTTAGCATTCCACTTATGGGTCTCAATTAAAGTTGATTGCCAAAACCCATCCCTATAAATCGTTTCCTGTAAAAATGTCTGGTTGTGCGTCCAGTGCAAGATCTCTGTAGCTGTGACCCATAGGATTGGTATAAACCACCCACAGTGGACGGACGATTTAAATTGCGCCCAAAGAAGTCGAAACGAATCGCAACTGTAATACCAAAGAAACCTTAAATTTTATTGGCATGATCCAAGATTGGATGCTTCGCTTACACTATGGTTGCTAGTCTCGAACGAATACAGCACACGGTTGACTGTTGAGGGGAATCCTGCGTTAATCCCAAACAGTGACCTGACAGACCACTAGATGCATCGGCAGCGCATCCTCTGAGGATTGAAATGGAATACTGGGAATTTTTGCTTCAAAAGAAAGGCGATCGCTCATGGCTCCCGCTGGAATCGTCCGATGTGGAGATTCTAGAAGGACGCTATCGGATTGTGGCTCGTTCCAGCCGCAAGGACACCCCAGTTGAGATTCAAATCCGTCACACCTCTCCAGAAGACGTGCCGCCCCGCTGGCGTACTAAAAAACGTTCTGGACATACCAACAATTCCGGCTTAGTTTCCATTGTGCCGTTTGTTCATTTTCGCCCCGGCATGTGGGAATTGCGCTGCACCAATGACTTAATGTCTGATTTTGTCGGTGAGCGCTGGCTGTACGCCGTCAAGCTGCAAGTGGTAGCACATGAGGAGATGACCGACGAAGATTGGTCAGGCCCAGTCGTTGATGCGTCCCGTCCTGATCCAGATATCAGCGTTGATGAAATTGCTCTCAATGCTGCTGTTACCAGTGACTTAGACCCGGATGCTTCCTTCTCTACTAATGCCCAACCCGATTTAGATTTAGCCGATTTACCGTTGTCAGACCGGGATGCTCAAGAGGTTGATGTTCCTGCCTATGCAGAGACAGCTAGTGTCGATGAGCCAGAAGAAATTGCCGCAGATAATGTAGCGCTAGAGCCTCCGTTAGAAGCGGAAGCGGATGATGTCGATCTAGAAGTTGAATCATCAGAGCTAGCCCAGATGCAGCCCAATTTGGACGCTTCTGCCTCCGATCCGGCTGAGTATTCTGCGGCTGATTCGGCAACAGTTACGCCAGCGAACAACTGGGATGGAGCCATGCCGTCGTCTGAAACTACGATGCCGCATGATCCGCTGCCGACTCATGCCGACTGGCGTTCCCTGGCCGAGCAGATGTCGCAGAATGTAGTTGACGAGGCGTTTTTAGATGTCGAGTCCGCCATTGATCCGCAGCGGGATGTCGCTCAGCATTCGGGGGCGAATCGCGATCGCACCTTACCCTCTGACGCAGCAGGTAAGCTAACGCTAGCTGATCGGCCCGTTCAGCTCCAGCTCCAGACCGATGCCTACATTGTTAAAGGTGGTCGGCCCGTCCAGTTAGCGGGCGCGATCGCACTTGCCGATCCAAATACCGATTCATCTGCTGATCAGGTCGACTCGCCCCAGCTGCCCGAAAGCGTCCTCACGATTCGCCTGTTTGATCCGCAAACCGCCCAGACCATTGATCGGATTCAGCAGACCGTTCCGGCACAGCCTTTACCCGCGACCTTCCAAGTTGCGATCGCACCGCCTGCCCATCGGTCACATCTCATCCTGGGTGAATTGACCCTCAGTGCTGAGGTTGGCGGACAGCTACTCGTTTCGGCATCTCAGGAGTTTTCGATCACCACGGATTTGAATGAACTGCTGGATGCGATCGCCAATCAGGATATGTTTGCGGCAGAGGAAGCGGCTGACCCGATTGAGCTGTTCAATTTTGACGCGCCACCTGTCGATGTGGCGGCACCATTTCTCAATACAGATGAAGAGAGGCCATCGGCTACAGCAGATGCTGATGAGACCGCTAGCGGCGAGACTGCAACTAGCGAAACAGCGGCTAAACCGAAAATCGAGTTTCAACCACCACAGGCGATTCCATTCCAGCCCTCCCTCTTTCAGCCCAAACTGGGCATGTCGCTGCCGCCCCAAATTCGTCCCAGTGCCGCTTCGGCTAATCGTGCGCCATCAACCGATCAATCCAGTGCATTGACTCCAGCGCAGCCAGCCCCCCAGCCAACTGAACCTGCTCCCGCTAATTCCTCAAACCGATTCGAGCCGCTATTGCCCAAACTCCCGACTCTACGTCCGATTCAGGCTCAAGGGACTGCACAGGCGAATGGGGATGAGCCTGAGAATCAGGTGGCGACCAATCCAGAGGAGACTTCTTCGGATATTGTGAGTCCCGTTGATGCAGCGAATAGTGATGATTCGGTTACTGCTAACCTGTACGGAGAGGATGCGATCGCAGTCGATAACGGCGCAGATGATTTAGCCGATAACGAATCATTGGCTGAAGCGGATCTGGACGACCAAGCGAATGAATTTGCTCCAGCCGCAGTTCCTGGCTCTAATCGACCGCAGCCAACAGATGAGTCACGCGATGAGTCACTGACTGATATCGGTTTTGATCCATTTGAGGTACCAGCCGATCCGCAGGTCAATCACTCGAGTGAGATCGATTCAGTTCGTGCAGATGACCTGAGTGATGATGCAGAGATCGAAGACGTAACGGTTCGCGAAGTTGATCTAGATTTTGCGGATCAAGCTGACGCAATGGATGAAGCGGGTGAAGAGCCGACGTTTGAACTCGATATAACCGCTGAACCCGCGCCTGCGAATCCGCTGGAACAGTCGTTTTTGTCGCTCAACCTACAGGATCGATTCTTCTCTCGGCTCTCGGCTCTAGCGTTTGATGCTCAGGCGGCTCAAATGCAGCAAATCGAGGATTCGACCGCCTATCGCCCGCACGGAGTTGATTTCGATGCGCTCAGCGAATTTCAGTCGTTTGATAGGGAAGGCCAGCCCAACGGCAATGATTCCGCTTCGTTACCCGCCGAGTCGCTTTTGCCCGACTTTGATTCATCTCCAAGTGCGGAGGAACTGGCGCGAGAAGCGGAACTGACAGCCAATGAAGTCGTGATCTATGACGATGAAATCGTTGTCGATGACGTTGAGGCTGACGTTGTGCCCCCGTCGGGTTCACCTGCGATCGCAAACTCTACCCATCCCAACCCGATCAATGACGCCATCGAACCCGATATCGATAGCTGGTCAAATCTGCCGCCTCTACCTGTGCCCCAGTTGAAGCTTCCAGCAGGCGATCTCAAAGCTGGCGAAGCGCTCGATGTGCAGGTGCGCTTGCCGTCCCATCCACTGCGGGTTTACATCAAGTTTTGGATGAGCGATCGCCAAATGCGGATTATTCTAGATGGCCCCCGCTGGCTAGCGGATTTAGAGCCGGATGGTCAAGGCTACCTAGAAACCGTGGTGCCACTAATTGTGCCTAAGGGCTGCTTAGAAGTGCAAATTGAGGCCGTTACGGTTGAAGTCGCCACCCAGCGCCAAAGCCAGAAAGCGAGCTTTAACCGTGACGTTCTGCCAATGGATTTGCCAACCGTCTCCTTCGATGAGTTTGACCTGACGTGATTTGTCATTTCCAAAATTTTGGGTAGGGACGAATGGCCAGGATAGGGGCGAATGGCCATTCGCCCCTACAACGGTTATCTGACCAAACCGACATCGTTTTTTCATGAGTTGCCGATATTTGGGGTTGCGATCGCACTTAACCACCCACAACCTGGTATATTTTTGGATGTAGAAGGGGAGTAGCTGCTGGCTCAGCCAGTACGCCTAGGTCAACATGCTGGTGATGAACCTGGCTTAGGTGGCAAGTTAATCGCGTTCAGCTTAAGTTGAGCATTGCTCAATGAGCAACGATTAGTTTGAAAGCGAGACCTTCACTAAGTTCACTTGAATCGTGACCACAAATCACGTATCGATGTGGGCTTGGTGGAGTTCGCCAGTTTCCCGTAGTCCTCCTTCAAGCTCACAATCGCGTGGTCACTTCATCCACCGACCTAGAGGAGCTTGAGGCTATGTTAGCGGCATTTACAGCAGGATTAACCTTAATCACCATTTCTGAGTTGGGCGATAAAACGTTTTTTATCGCGGCTATTTTGGCCATGCGCCATGCGCGGCGCTGGGTGCTGCTCGGCGTGGTGCTGGCCTTGGTGGCGATGACGCTGCTGTCCGTGGCGCTCGGGCAGGCCGTTGCCCAGTTACCGACGACATGGGTGCGGGTGGCAGAGGTTGTACTCTTTTTAGGTTTTGGTCTGAAATTACTTTACGATGCGAGTAAAATGTCTGATCAGCCTCCGGTTGATGAGCAGGAAGCCGCGATTCAAACCGTAGAAGCAGCCGAGTCTAAGACCGTTCCTAGGCAAGCGATGCAGATCCTGACCAAGGCATTTACGCTGACCTTTGTTGCCGAATGGGGCGATCGCACTCAAATTGCCACGGTCATGCTGGCAACGGCCTATCATCCGCTGGGTGTGACTATCGGAGCAATCTTGGGTCACACAATTTGTGCTGCGATCGCAGTTTTATGTGGGCGTTTAATTGCGGGTCGCATCTCAGAACGAACTGTCACAGCCCTGGGCGGCAGCCTGTTCATGATCTTTGGCATTGTTTCGCTAACGAAATTTATCTAGCCACTTGTAGTCAAACAAATCTATGTTGGAATTTATGTTTGGAAAAACAGGAGTTTTTCCCCAACCTGTTTTTCCAAACTATCGATTTGCCCCTGTACTCAACTTTGTTGCTTGATCATGCTGCAACTGCCCCCGTTTCAATCTCCCCACCTATTCCAGCAGGCCATGACCCATCGTTCCTACGTGAATGAATATCCAGACGATGGCGATCATAATGAACGGTTAGAATTCTTAGGGGATGCGGTGTTGACCTACATCGCTGGCGAGTTTCTCTACCAGCGCTATCCAGACTATCCAGAAGGTACGCTGACCTCTATGCGGGCGGCGCTTGTTGATGAGATTCAGTTAACGAAATTTGCGATCGCGCTCGATCTGGGTAGTTATCTGCGTCTGGGCAAAGGCACTGAACAAACTGGTGGACGAACCAATTCAAATCTGCTGAGCAGTGCATTTGAAGCAATGATTGGTGCATACCTGCTGGATACTCGATCTAATATTCAGGCCGTTAAAACCTATATGCAGCCGCTCTTTCAGTCAGCAGTAGAACAGCTTGACACGACCCCTACCTTTGATAACGTCAAAAGTCGCTTTCAAGCCTGGGCACTGGCTCAATTTGGCGAGAATCCAGTCTATACCATTGCCCATCAATCTGGCCCCGACCACGATAAGACGTTTACAGCCGTTGTCAGCGTAAAAGGACAACCCTTTGGCACGGGGACTGGCAAGCGCAAGCAGGACGCAGAAAAACAAGCCGCCGCCAATGCGTTACAAATGCTAACCGAACAAGCAGATGAAAACCCCAATAGAGAGAAGGACTAGCTCGCGCCACGAGCTAGTCCTTCTCTCTATTGGGGTTTATCGTTCAAATGTCCTGCATCGCATGCGTTAGATAGTACGAAACGCCGCATCGCAATTTACGCAGGAGTCGTTAGAACGAGGGCTTGTGACGAATCAAGCTGAGAAATTCATCACGCGTTTTCTGATCCTCTTGGAAGACACCCAGCATGGCGCTAGTTACCGTCCATGAGCCAGGCTTCTGGACACCGCGCATCACCATACACATGTGGCTAGCTTCCATAACGACCGCAACGCCCTGCGGATCGAGGATAGTTTGAACCGCTTCGGCAATTTGACGGGTTAGACGCTCTTGCACCTGTAGGCGGCGAGCATACATTTCCACAATTCGGGCCAGCTTACTCAAGCCAACAACCTTTTGGTTCGGAATATAGGCGACATGCACTTTACCCATAAACGGCAGCATGTGGTGCTCGCAGAGACTAAAGGCATCAATGTCCCGCACCAGTACCATTTCGTTGTGACCTTCATCAAAAATGGCTCCATTCACCAGTTCCTCAAGTGACTGGTTGTAGCCGTTGGTGAGGAACCGCATCGCCTCAGCTACCCGCTTTGGAGTCTTGAGCAGACCTTCCCGTTCTGGATCTTCGCCAACGGACAGGAGCATGGTGCGAACGGCATCCATCATCTCTGCGTTGGCCGTCTCGGTGGTCGGACGCGGCTGAGACTCTTTCCCGTGGCTGGTGTTGCGATCGGGACGAGTTTCGGCAGATTTATTCAACAACGCCTCTTTTGCAGAGGACAGTTCTTCTTCTAGACGAGGGCCGTTGTTACCTGCACCATTAGAGGTCGTACCATTGGAATAATTAGAAGCGATAGTCATAGCAAATTGGAACCTAAGTTCTCCGAAGTCAAATGAGTAAACGTAAACTGAACTGGACGAGCCGATGATTTAGAGTGCACCAGCACTCGGCATCACGGTTAAATCCTCAATGACAGCCTGCTCGGGCAGCGAGGCTGCATGAAGAATGGACTGGGCTACGATTTCCGGCGTCAACATACCAGACCGATCAAAATCAGCCTGCACCGTATCCGTATCCCAAATCGGTGTATTCACAGCGCCAGGAGAGATGGTGACGACTCGGATGCCGTTGCTCCGCTCTTCTGCGGCTAAGATTTTCGATAAGGTCACTAGCCCCGCTTTGCTAACGCTGTAGGCTCCCCATCCTGGAAACGCACTACTTGCTGCAATCGAAGCAACATTGATGATCATGCCGCGCTGTTGGCCACGCATGCCGGGCAGAACGGCCTGAATACACTGAAAAACGCTGGTTAGGTTTAGATCAAGTATCTGCTGCCAATCTGTTAGCGACGTGTCGTCAATCGTGTTGGTGTAGCCCATGCCAGCATTATTGACCAAGATGTCGATGCCGCCGCTTTCCTCAACAATTGCCATCATGCGAGGTTTGACTTGCTCAACGCTGGCTAAATCCAGCGAGTAGACATGGGCTGTTCTCCCTGCCGCTTGTACATCTTTAGCAACAGCTTCAAGCTTGTCGGTAGATCGACTGACTAGAACCACATTGAATCCGGCTTTAGCAAATGCGATCGCAGTCGCTTTGCCAATTCCGCTACTGGCTCCAGTGATAAGGACACGCTGTGTCTTGGATAAAGTCATGAAATTACTGAATGTGCGGCTGTGATCACTACTTGACTCAAACTAAATTAGTTTCTTGTCATAACCATTGAGATTAACTAAATAGTTGAGCCCGCTTCAAATAGAGCAATACTAACAGCTAATGTTGCCCTACGTAGCTCAAGCAATATGCGGTTTCTTGATATATCAAGAAACACTAGCAATCAAACAAAACGGTAAATTTAATCAACTTAATTGATTGTGCCAGCGCTGATAGTATCGCAGTAATTAACTAAGCAATTAATTATTTGATACTACGATTCTGATGTGCTCAAGAAGCAAGAAAACAAGGATTAAAATCTAAAATGCTTCACCACTAGTTGATAACAGTAGGCTGGCAGTTTGGCAAATTGAGAAAACTCTATGTTTGATTCATCAAGTTGAATATGCTAACCCAAATGGATCAGCCTCAAGGTTGCTACTGTTTGCTGATCGGCAAGTATTAAGTTATGTTTCGCCTCTCATTTTAGCACTTGATTTTCTCTTTAGGTACGTTTGGCTGAATTCGGTTTTCCGACTAGATTCCTAAAGGATTACCATAGGTTTCAGCTTACATTGAATTTCGTCATTAGCCTTAGAGGTTGCTTAAATTTTCGTTGGCAGTTATCTTGCATGGCTATGACTGTAGCAATTTAGCCAAAAGAGTGATGAGAGGCGAAGTGAACTTAGCTCACTTCGCCTCTCATCACTCTTTTACTGCATTATTCAAACTACTTAAGCAACGGGTTCGGTCGTAAATCGACCAATCTGCCGAAATTTTTGATAGCGCAGATTTTTTCGCTCTTCGTTCGTTAGCTGACTCAGCTCATTGATATTCTCAATCAAAGCGGTTTTGAGAGTTTCAGTTGCTTTCACCGGATCGGCGTGCGCTCCACCAATCGGTTCTGGTAGAAGCTGATCTAGAATACCCAGTTCTTTCAAGTCTTTGGCTGTGATTTTGAGCGCTTCAGCCGCACGAGGTGCTTTAGCGGCATCTTTCCAGAGAATGGCGGCGCAGGCTTCTGGACTAGCAACGGTATATACCGAATGCTCAAACATCAATAAGCGATCGCAAATTCCAATGCCTAACGCACCGCCGGAACCGCCTTCACCAATTACAGTACAGACAATCGGTACATTCAGCCGAAACATTTCGCGTAGGTTGTAAGCAATTGCCTCGCCCTGTCCCAACCGCTCGGCTTCCGGGCCAGGAAATGCGCCAGGTGTATCGATAAATGCAATGATTGGCATACCAAACCGATCGGCGTGATTCATAATTCGCATGGCTTTGCGATAGCCACTGGGGGAGGCCATACCGAAGTTGCGCGCCACGTTGTCTTTGGTATCCCGCCCTTTTTGGTGTCCGAGTAGAACAACCGGGCGACCGTTCAGCCGTCCAATACCTGTGACAATGGCCGAGTCATCCTTGCCCGTACTGCGATCGCCATGCAGCTCGATCCACTCGTCGGTAATCGCCTGAATGTAATCCAGCGTGCTAGGACGTCGGGGATGACGAGCGACCTGTAGCCGCTGAGCGGGCGACAACCCGCTAAAGATTTCCTCCCGCAGTTGCTCAGCCCGAGCCTCTAGCTGTCGAATTTGATCGGTCACATCAACATCGTTCTCTTCCGCTAAGTCACGGATCTGATTAATCCGCGCTTCCAGTTCGGACAGCGGCTTTTCAAAATCTAAAAGGATGGGTCGGCGAGTTGAAGTAGCCATGAAGCGGATTGTGTATCACAACGAGGGTGAACAAGAGCAATTAGGTATAGAAACCTAGTTATTAACCTATCAAAAAGTGTCGGCAGATGAGCAACGATGAGTAAAAACGTCAGGAGAGGAAGGTGCGGAGAAAGTGCGATCGCACACTAACCATTAACCACACTAACTATCAACCATCAACCCTTCCTAACACTTCCAACGAGGCCGAAAGGTGAACACCTCAAGCCATCAACGTCCCAGCAGCAATGGCCGGAAACCATGCTTAATCGAAACCTGACCAATCATATCCATCTTTTCAAGGGAAATTTGATTGCGGCCCCAGGAAAAATTCGTATGCCACTTCTCGAACTCCAACAGCATCGATTCGGCAAAGCAGGCAAACATCTGACGGGCAGGCACATCCATATTGACGATGTTCATAATTCGCCAGTCGATATCCAGCGAATGCTCGACGATGCCACCATTCAGGACGTGAATGTGAGGATGGTCAAATTTGCTGCCCATATTTTTGGGATAGCCACCGTCAACAATTAAGCAGGGCTGCTTCAGAGTCGATGGATCAATCTCAACGCCCTTCGGCATACTGGCCACCCAAACAACGATATCGGCTTGCGGTAAAGCTTCTTCCATTGGCAGGATCTTGCCGCGTCCCAGTTCATCTTGAAGCAGCTTTAGCCGCTCTTGATTACGAGCCACCAGCAGCAGATCAGCGATATCCGTTCGCGCATTCAGCCAGCGACACACAGCACTACCAATGTCACCCGTTGCACCACAAACAGCCACTGTTGCCTCGGCTAGCTTAATGCCAACTTGCTCTGCAGCCTGCTCAACCTGACGACAGATCACGTAGGCTGTGTGGGTATTCCCGGTCGTAAAGCGGCGAAAGTCGAGCTTGACGTTGCGAACCTGCTGAATCCGCTGGAGATTGAAGTTCTCAAAAATAATCGATGAAAACCCACCCAGAGCCGTAATGTCAATTCCATTTTTCTGGGCGTGAGCCATCGCATTGATAATCTTGCGGGTTGCGGCCTTGATGCGGCGGGTGGCTAGCATTTCCGGCAAGAAACAGGATTCGACATAGCGCCCTTCAATGGTTTGTCCCGTTACGCTAACGACCGAAAAGTCATCTACGATTTGTGGCGGTGCGCTACACCAAAAATCAAGACCTTGGTCGGCATATTCTGGATATCCTAAATCTCTAGCAACGGATTGGGCGTGTTCTAAGCTCGTCAGATGACCGATTAAACCAAACATAGTTGTGTCAGGCTGAAGCCCTGCAAAGGCTCGTTAAGAATTGGGTGGACAGGAGTTGTGTAATCTGCAAATTAGAGCAGCCTATTCAGAAAAACATGATTTTGAAATTTACGTCATGTTCATTTGATACAAACTACTCGTAGACGAAAACCGATCAAACAGTCTGTGAACCACTTGATCGGTTTCACGTTTAGCTAGCTGCTGAACTGAAGATAAGTAGCTGCATGTAATCTGCATACAAATAGATGCATAATCTAGAAACTGGGGGTGTTCCTCCGGGGCGCTCCCCCAGTTTCTAGATGTGTTTTATGTCAATCTACTTATCTATGCAGCGGCTAGACCATGAGCGGACATGCGCATGATGTCGCGGTTGCTGAAGCCAATGTTGCCTAGCGCTTCACCGTAGCTGATCATGAAATCTTCCACGAGGGCTTCTTTTTCCATGCCCAGCACAGCGGCATCGTCTTCAACTTGATTGAGCATTTTCCAAACCAGCGGTAGGTTTTGGCGATTGGCCTGCTCTAGCTCTTCTTTGGATGCCTCAAAATTCGCTTTGAGCCACTCTTCGCCAAAGTTCAGATGAAGATACTCATCTTTGACAACTCCTTCTGTAATCTTACGCGCAAAGTCGTCGGCTACAGGGATGTAGATGTTGTAGGCCGAAATGGCAAAGCACTCAATAATCAGCGATTGAATGAGTAAACAGGTGACAATGCGGCCTTCAGCATATGCCTCCTGAAAGTTCTGATGGAGCTGATCGAAGAATGCCTTGGCAAACTCCATGTCTGGAGTAACGGATAGGTTGCGGCCACAGGCTTGGAAGCCCTTTTTGTGGCGGTTCTCCATCTTAGCCAGACGGATTAACTCCTCCTTGTGTTCTGGCATAAGCTCAGCCAACTGCTGGTAGTTGGAGTTTGCTTCCTCTTCGCCCTCGATTACGATCGCATTGATGCGGCTGTAGGCGCTTTGATACGCCTCGCTATAGTAATCAAGTACTGGATTAGCCTCAAGCTGCTGCATAGGTCTACTGTCACCTCTACTAGATCAAACGAGCCAAGAATGTTGATTGGCTGCGGTTAGCGCCAGAATGCTTGATGACTTTACAATCAAACGATCATGGTGCTAAGCGGCAAGCATTGCTGGCATGGCTAGACATAAAAAATGTCACCAGCCCTACTTTAGCGTAAAGAAAACTCGCGAAATGTCCCCCTCCGACTGCCAGAACTATAAAATAATTTGTTTTGGCTAGATCTTGCCACTCTCTACACCCTACTGTTTCTAAGCTACGCTTTACAAGCAGTCATAGGAAAGATTAGGGAGGTTAAAGCGCAACCGATAAGTATAGATTTTAGATAAGCATTAGTACTTAGTACTTGCGATACTTGATTGGATCTGATTAGAAGTTTTAATCATTTGGATTGCCAAAGGATTGTCAACAGCATGGCAAATCAGACTCGCTGGTTTTGGATTTTGAATCTGGTGTTGCTCACGATCGGGGCAGTGATTGTTTTGCTGCCGCTGGTGGTCGTGGTGTTGAGCGCCTTTGCTCCACCGAATACGATCCCGGATGAGATTTTTCAATCTTTGGGGTTATCGCTCGACAGCTACCGATTGGCGTGGCGACAGGGCAATTTCTTGCTGGCCTACGCCAATTCCACACTCGTGGCACTAGCGGTAACAGCGGCTCAGATTGTGACCTCGGCTTTGGCGGGATATGCGATCGCACGTTTACAGTTTCGAGGTCGCCGAGCACTCTTACTGCTCATTGTCGCGTCACTGGTGATTCCGTTTCAGCTTTTGGTGATTCCAATTTTCCTGGTTCTGCGCTGGGGCGGACTGATTAACACCTATGGCGCATTGATTTTACCGACTGCGGCGAATGCTTTTGGCATTTTCCTGATGCGGCAGTATTTCCAATCGATTCCGGTTGAGCTAGAGGAAGCGGCTATGCTCGACGGTGCAAATCGGCTCCAGGTGCTGTGGAAAATTATGTTGCCCTTGGCTCGTCCTGCACTGGTTACCCTATTTCTCTTCACGTTCATCGGCGAATGGAATGACTTGTTCAAGCCGCTGGTGTTTACCACACGGCCTGAACTACAGACGGTACAGCTTGCGCTGGCCCAGTTCCAAGAGCAGTACACCAGCGACTGGCCGCTGCTGATGGCGGCGGTGGTGATCGCGACGCTGCCGATTGTGCTGCTGTTTTTGATTGGGCAGCGCCAGTTTATACGCGGGATCGCCTCGACAGGCGTAAAGAGCTGATCGGTTGCTAGTTTCGTAGATTAGTTTGAGCAACACAAAACCCAATGTTTTCGGCGTTTGTTAGGTTTCGTGATCACTCAACCCAACTTACACAAATAGGCTAGTTGAGGTTTTCGACTGGGTTGTCCTCATACAGCGATTCCTCGTCAGGTAAGACTTGTAATCGAATTGTGCGGGATAGCTGACTATTCGGATCTCCAAGCTGTACCCGGATCAGATCACCCGTGAGCGGCGTTAAATGGGATAACAGCGATCGCAGATGGGGCGTACTGGCTCCGCTATCCACATAAACGCGATCGGAGAGGTCTTTAATCTTTTTCCAAGCCGTATAGAGCTTTACCGTCGCCTGTTCCAGTTGAGCGGCTTGGTTGACGAGATCCGCTGTGGCATTCAGACAGCCGACACGGAGCGCTTCTTCCAATGCCTGCTCAATATCAAGCGATTCCTGATTCAGCACCTGGACTTGCACCGCCGCAGCGAGGTACTTCGATAAGTAACGAGCTTCAGTGGTGACTTGCTTCAGGGTATCGATATCAGGGTTGAGCGCCACCTCGGTTTTGAGCGTGTTTTGATGCGGTTCCGGCAGCTTTTCCATTTCCTTAACCAGCGGCGACAGGTAGCGAGCCGGAATGGTGTTATTAGCCGCTTTTTCCTTAATTTCATCCGGCAGCAAATCCGAGGTCATCGCCGTCCATTCGTCCGAGAGCTGACGCACTTCGCGCCGGGTAATGTGGTCGCCCCGATGCGCGGCTTCACTGACCAATTGCTGCACTTCTGGTGAAGACTGAGCGGTTTCGACAAAGGCCCGCTTGCTGAACTGGTTCACGTCCTGCGCTTCCAACACGCCATTTTCCAGCAGCGTATCGGCGCTGTTGGCCAGTTCAATCAGAGCATAAGCCTGACTCTTGCTGATTTCTCGATCCTTCAGCCAGTTGAGGAAGCCCGTGCCGCGTCCATCGCCGCCGCGCTTTTCGCGATCGCGCACGGTTCTGAGAATGCGACCACGCCAAATATCGGTCTGCAAATCAAAGCGATCGCAGATCAGCCATGCCGTTTCCACCTGCTGCTGAAACTCGGCTTCGGAAATTTGGTCATCTTCGGGATCGGGCAGTTGAAAGGAAAGGTCAAAGTCTTCGGGGTTGCTGGTCGAAAGGTCTGCGGTAAAAGGAGCTTGGGTCATGCGGCGAAACGTTCACTTGCGTCTTAGCCGGATCATTATGGCATGGTTTACCCTGCGATCTGAGACAAAAGGTAGAGGCCAGACCTGCTTTCTATCAAAAACACGTGGGAAAATTGAGATCACAATCCCGCACAGGCAGGAGGCATGATGAGCCGCCAGGAACTTCTAAATCGTATTTCCATAAATCCCAATATCTGCTTTGGCAAGCCCTGTATTCAGGGTCATCGCATCTGGGTTTCGCTGATTCTGGATTTTATGGCTAGCGGCATGGCGATTCCTGAGGTTTTAGAGGAATATCCGCAGCTAGAACCGGAAGATATTTTGGCCTGTATCGCCTATGGCGCAGAAATGTCGCGCGAACGATTCGTTGAAATTCCAATAGATTCCGTGGCATGAAATTAAAGCTGGATGAGATCGCAACCTTGATTGGAGCATTAGAAAACAATGATCTGACGGGCAAACTTTGGATTGTGCAACACAGGGCGATCCGGATTTATCAAGAAAACGATTAAGCCATTGCACACCCAAAACTGAAAGAGGCACCTTGCCGCGCTGCGACAAGGTGCCTCTTTCAGTTTTTGAGCAGAGATAAATTACTGATCGCTGAATGGAGTTTTGAAGACAGGTTTGGGATTGAAGTCTTCTGTACCACCAACAGCGCCACCGCCGGAACTCGCAGGCTGTTCCGCAGGGGCATTGGGGTCGTCAACCAGATAAATGGCTTCAACCTGCTCCTGCTGGCGAGGCAAGGCAACAAAGCGGCCCTCATCAATCAAATAGGTAATCGTTTCAGCTTGTAAGCTATTACCTTCTTGCAGCACGTAGACATCACCGCTGAGGACGATGCGGCGTTCGCGGCTGTAGTACTGCGCTTGGGCAGAAGTGGCCTGAATTTGACGGGCCGGATAGTTAATTTGGACATTGCCGCGTGCAGTGATTACGCCCGTGACAGAGTTAGCTTCCTGCACGTCAGAACGCAGCGTGAGCGCTTGGTTACCACCCGTTTGGGCTTTGGCAATTTGTCCGGAATAGGGTGCGATCGCACTTCCGGCAATCATCAACGGTAAGAGCCAGCGAGCGGATGACAAGCTTGAACGAAACAATCGTCGCAACATGGTTTTACGGGTGTTCTCAGCGTTTTGTAAAAGAGTTTGATGCGTCGCAAATTTAGCGGTGGATGGGTTATTACTAAAAATCTAACAGGGTCAAACGGGCTACGTCAGAAATGTAGCAAAATGATTGAGTCCTTTACCCTCTCTTACAGGTTAATTTGCCCAACATCCGGATTCAGGATCGCGCACCTTCGCAAAAATGAAACTATCGCGGGGACGAGATGACAGATTGGGGCGCATCGTGGCACAGCGCAGCGTGCCTTCACGGAGCAGACCCACCTTCTCTAGAACCCTAGCTGATGCCAGATTTTCAGTATCACATATCGCCCAGATTCGATAAATGGTTGGGAGACGGGTCAGCCATGTGAGCACCGCACGAGTGGCTTCAGTCATATACCCTTGCCTCCAGTGTTGCCGATGAAGAACATAGCCAAAGTCGGCTTTATGCTCATCGATCCGACAGGCGATGGCACCAATTGCTTGGTCTGCTGACTGAACTGTAATCATCCAGCAAAACTCTTGGCCTGCTTCCCAACGAGGTATGCACCATTCAAGAAACTGAACGGTGTCTTGAATATCGGTATGCGTTGGCCAATCCATATAGCGCGTTACCTCTGGATCAGAAGCATACTCAAAGATGGCAGCAGCATCCGCCAGGGAGGGGCAACGGAGTTTGAGTCGGTCTGTCGTTAGATCAGTCGGGGGCTGCTTCATGCGATGGTGTTGGATGAAATGACGGTGCGATCGCACCTAAAGTTTCAATCAGGCTTTTGATACCGAATTTTGGGCAACTTCAATCGCAATTTCAGATCTGCATCCAGCGGCTCGGCTAAATTTGGACTCGCAGCTTCCAGTGGGGTGTCGGACAACTGCTCCGCTGCTTCCTGGGTCATTTCCGCCACCGAATCCTCTGGCAGTAAGCCTAAGTAGTGCGCACAGGCCACGGCTTGTTCGGGGCCAGCCATCTGTAAACCCATCAGCAGATCGGAGCTTTGTTCGAGCAGATCATCAATATCGACGCCCGCATAGTCAGAGTCATAGCGGCGAATGCGGCTGATGCCCTCGCCTAGCAAAATCACCGATCCCTTCCAGTTCTGATTGCTCAGGTGATAAATTCCTACCGCGACTTGCAAAATGCCCTGATATAAACTCTTGGGCGGATCGGGAGCTTCCAGCCAAATCGCTTCCAGAGTATCGTGGCAGGCGTAATATTCGCCGCGATTGAACTGTTCCAGTCCTTGCCAAAAGTCGGTCGGCAGTTGATCCGTCATTTGATTTGACCCTTGAATGCGTCCGGTAAATATCTTGTCGCTAACGCTGAAAGTTCTCAAACCATTGCCTGAATTTCTGCCCTGATGTAAACAAGATCCGGACTATTTGTACTAAAGCCGTAGATCTATATGTGGATCCGCATTCAGGATGCGCCAATTGCGATGTTCCTTATTTTCAGTGAACAAATATCTCCCGATTGAGCCATTCTGAATATCTGCTCCTATCCTATGCTGGAGCATAACCAAATCGGAGCGTCAAGTCATCTTCGGATAGTCTTTCAAAAAGTGACCATCGAAATGTGACTGTTCATTTTCCATTAGCTCGATTGATGCGCTGCAAACTCAAGAGCGAACGCTTCAGACGTTTCTGGAGAGTTGTCATAAGTAAACAGTGCAAATTTTCGTGAAGATGGTATGCTCCACTGTGAGTGAGTGTGTGTAAGGAGTGTTTATACCTATGGTTACGTCTCCCCCCCGTCGTGCTGTGACAGCGCGATCGCAACCTCGTTTGGCTCAACCCGGTATTGTTTCGCATCCTGCGATGGCGGGCTGGGCACCCTTATCGCTACCCCAGTCTTCGTTGTTTGGTACGGATGGCATTCGTGGACAGGTGGGAGAGTTGCTCAACGCTCCCCTAGCGCTACAGGTGGGCTTTTGGGCTGGACAGGTTTTACAATCCCATGCCCAGCGAACGGGTGTAGTCTTGATTGGTCAGGATTCTCGCAACTCCAGTGATATGCTGTCTGCGGCCTTGGCTGCCGGACTGACGGCTTCTGGGCTGGAGGTTTGGAACTTGGGGTTGTGTTCCACGCCCTGCGTCGCCACGTTAACGCCCCAGTTGAACGCATTGGGTGGCGTGATGATTTCCGCCAGCCACAATCCGCCCCAGGACAACGGCATTAAGTTTTTTGCTGCTGATGGTACCAAGCTCAGCACGGTGCTGCAAAAAGAAATCGAGGCGGCTCTACGCGGCAACTTGTCTCCCATCTCCAGCGCCCTACCCGAAACGGGCTTGAACCCCTGGGGACGCTGTGAACAGCGGTTTGACCTAGTGAACCGATATGCCCAAGCTCTGCATCGGTCATTACCGATGGGCGTTGATTTGGCGGGCATGCGGATTGCGCTCGATCTAGCCTGGGGTTCTGCCACTCGATCTGCGATCGCAGTTTTTGAGTCTTTAGGAGCCGAGGTGATTGCCCTGCACAGCACCCCCGATGGCAATCGGATCAACGTCCACTGCGGTTCGACTCATCTCGAACCGTTGAAGGCGGCAGTGCTAGAGCATCAGGCCGATTTGGGCTTTGCCTTTGATGGCGACGCCGATCGGGTGATGGCCGTTGATACGCAGGGTCGGGAAGTAAATGGCGATTATATTCTCTACTTCTGGGGCAAACTGCTGCAATCAGCCAACCAACTGCCTGAGAACCTAATTGTTTCGACCGTGATGGCGAACTTGGGCTTTGAGCGGGCGTGGCAGGCTCAGGGTGGCGAATTCGTCCGCACTCCCGTGGGCGATCAGCATGTTCACGCTGAAATGCGGCGGCGCGGCGCGATGCTGGGCGGCGAGCAGTCCGGTCATATTTTGTGCCACCACTACAGCTTGACGGGTGATGGCGTGTTGACGGCGCTGCACATTGCCGGACTGGTGCGGCAATCCGGCACGTCGCTGGCGGATCTGGTGGATCAGAGCTTCCAAACCTATCCGCAGTTGCTCAAAAATATTCGGGTGGAAGATCGCGATCGCAGATTGAACTGGCAGGATTGCGATCCGCTGCAGCAGGCCATTGCTCAAGCAGAACTGGCAATGGGCGATCAGGGCCGTGTCCTAGTCCGGGCATCGGGTACTGAACCCGTGATTCGGGTCATGGTCGAAGCGATTGACGCAGCGATGACAGCTCACTGGACAGACTTGCTATCGCAAACAGTGCAGCAGCATCTCGCGATTTAATCCATTCACGATGGTAGCTATTCTACGGGCTGAGTAGGGGCGAACATCGTTCGCCCCTACATGGCGTTAACGGTTTTCAATACTTTCTAATCAATATGCGGCGATTCTGCCAACAGTCCCGCCAACAATAGTTAAAGTAAGCAATGCCTATTCTTTAGTATCTTGAGTGACAAATCGAGTCTGGACGTTGCGCCCAAGTCGATAACTGGGTTCAACGGCCACTTGATGACGTCACCGATTTCATACGTTACCCGTTACCATGCATGATGTTCCGCCTGATCCGCTAGATCCGCGCCACGATTCGTCTGATGTTTCATCCTACGAAGAGCAACCCAAGCTACCTCTAGCCACCAAGATAGCCTATGGGGCCGGAGATGCAGGAGCTGGTATAACCAGCAACCTGATTGTGTTCTCGTTTTTAATCTTTCTGACTAATGTGGCTGGGGTTGATCCCCTAGCGGCGGGAACGGTACTGCTTATTGGCAATATTTGGGATGCGATTAACGACCCGCTGATTGGGGTGCTCAGCGATCGCACGCGGACGCGCTGGGGACGACGCTATCCCTGGATGTTTCTCGCGGGAATCCCCTTTGGCATTACCTTTTTCCTCACCTGGCTGGTACCGGATTTTGGGGCAACGGGGAAGTTTTGGTACTACGTGATCACGTCACTGGTGTTCCAGATTTTCTTTACGGCAGTGAACTTGCCTTATACGACGCTGACGGCAGAGATTACCGAAGACTACGACGAACGAACGGAGCTGACCACTTTTCGAATTTCATTCTCGCTCTTTGGCGCAGTGCTGGCGTTAGCCTTGGGCTTGCTGATTAGTAGTCAGATTGAAAATCAGCAACTGCAGTATGCGGTGCTGGGCGGTGTGTGTGGTCTAGTGTCGATAATACCGATTTACTGGTGTATCTTTGGCACCTATCCTCAGGCCAAGCAGCGGACGCAGGCGGTGCAGCAGATTGATGAAACCGACGACGAAGTTGCGATCGCAGATCAAATCAAAATTTTCATTACCAACGTGCCGTTTTTGATGATCATCGGCATTTATATGTTTTCCTGGCTGGCGCTCCAGGTGACGGCAACCGTGATCCCGTTCTACGTTGAGTTTTGGATGGGGCTGGACGATTACTTCCTAGCCGCGCTGCTGGTGCAGGGCACATCGATTTTGATGGTGTACGGCTGCAATCAGGTGAGTAAGAAAGCGGGTAAACGGGGGCTGTATTTTCTGGGCATGGCTCCCTGGATTGCTGTGCAGTTTTTTCTCCTCTTCCTGCAGCCAGGGCAAACGCTGCTGATGTATATCCTGTGTGTGATTGTCAGTATTGGGGTGGCAACCGCTTACGTTGTCCCCTGGTCGATGCTGCCGGATGCGATTGACCTGGACGAACTGCGATCGGGCCAGCGTCGCGAGGGAATCTTCTACGCCTTTATGACGCTGCTGCAAAAAATTGGTCGCGGAGTAGGATTATTTCTCGTCAGTGCTGCCCTCAGCGCTAGCGGCTTCGTGGCAGGGTCCGCTACTCAGCCGGAATCAGCACTGTGGGCAATTCGGCTGATGATGGGCCTAATGCCAATGGTGTTGCTGATTTTAGGGCTCGTACTGGCCTATTTTTATCCTATTACCCGCGAAACCCATGCCGAAATTTTGCTGCGGCTGCGGGAACGCCGATTGGCAAAAAATAATCAATAGGTTCTGACGAATCATAGCCGCTTGGTTATGATGTCCTGCAGAGGTTCATTGGCATCTTGCACTACAATCCAGAAGGCTGATTTCACTGCCAAAGCGATTATGCCATCACGTCCTCCGGTTCTTGATTGGCAAGATATGCGATATGAGTTTGAGGAAGGTTTGAGGAGAATCACTGAATGCTGTTGTCGTTGCGTCCCTGTTTGAGTTGGATTCGTTCTCGGTTTTATCGCTCGAGTAGCTTGATTGCGACTGGTGCGATCGCAGTTGGTTTAGTGAGCTGCGGTGAATCGAAAGTTGCTCAGTGCAATCGTTTGGCTGAAATGGTGAACCAAACCGAGTCGTTTATGGGGGAGTTTGAAACCGAAATTCAAAGCTTCAGCCAAGACATTACTAACGTCGAAAGTTTAGACGATATTAAAGCCGCCACTGGGGAATATACAGCAGCGGTCGAGAAAGTCGTCACCAACTGGGACACCTTGGCGAGCGAACTGGAAACCACCGAGTTAGAGGATGAAATCCTGGTGCAGTTCCGCGATGACTACATCACCATCATCCGGGGCTATAGCAGCGCATTGACGGAAGCGAGTACCGCCATTGGTTCGATTGTCAACGTGCAGTCGGAAGAAGAGCTACCCGATCAAATTGAGCAGTCTCAAACCCAAGTCACAACAGCCGTCGGAAAGATTCAGCAGCTATCGCAACAAGAATCCCAGAGTATTCAAGAGGTGAATGAATACTGCGGAGCCGTGTCGCCCACTGAGGGGACGGAAGAGGTGGAAGGAGCGACTGAAGAACCTCCGGCTGAAGAACCTCAAACTGAAACTCCCGCCGCTGAGCCTGAAACGGTACCACCAGCTGAGTAGCACCATCTTCTGGTTCTTATACCTCATCGTCAGGCGGAGCCTGGGATGGAGTTTGGGATTGCGATCGCGCTTTTTGCCAGGGGTCAAAAACATCGTGAATTAGCACTTCCGTAATCCAGACCTGGGCAACGACCACAATTGGCAGCGCCAGAAAGAGGCCCAGCACCCCAAACAGTAAGCCAAACGCCGCTAGTGAGAGTAGCGTCACCGCTGGCAGGATCGAGACCTGTCGCTGCATCACCAAGGGGGTCAAAATGTTGCTTTCGATTTGCTGAATAACGATGTACAGAATAATAACGGCAACTCCTCGCCACGGTGCTTCCAAAAAGCCCAACAGCGCGGGCGGGATCACGCTTAAGACTGGCCCCAAGTTGGGAATCAGCGCCAAAGTGGCAGCCAGAATAGCATTCGCTAACGGCAGTGGAACGCCGAGAATCCAAAGCCCTGTAGCGCTGAGGATGCCAATCACCGTCATATTGAACAGTACGCCAGTTGCCCAGCCCGTTAGCGTACTTTCACACTGATCCAAAATCTGATCAACGCGATCGCGATAAAACGACGGAAACAGCAAGATAAATCCCCGACGATAAGGCTGAGGATTTAGCAGCAGCATAATGGTCACAAAAGTAAACAGCACTGCATTGATCATCACGCCCAGGGTGCTGAAGAAAATACTGAAAAAATTGCCAAACAGCCGCTCAATCCACATCTGCAAATCTTGCGCCGTTGAGTCGAGATTGCGAATATAGGCAGCGACCTCTAATGGCAGCCGTCTCTGTAGCCAACCTGTCCAGTTTGTCACTTGATCCGCAATCACCGGAATCTGCTGAATTAAATCCTGAAACTGCCGAACCACGGGTGGCGCAGCCAAGGAGAGTAGACCCGCCACCACAATTAAGATGGCAAACAGCGCCAAGATGACAGCCACACCCCGAGGCAATTTCAACCGCTCAAGCGGCTGCACCAACCGATTAATGACGGTTGCAAACACAACAGCGGCGAATCCTAATAGGATGACACCTTGAATTTCCCACAAGATATAGAGTGAGATGATGAGAGCAATAGTGCCCAGGATCGAGCCGAACTGCACGGTTAGATAACCTCAATACAGGATGAAAAGCAAATCAAGTCCATGTATGGCTACAATACTGGTTATTGCGCTCCGATTCTTCTCTCTAAAGAAAAGGAAAGAAAAGGTTCACGATTCAGATCCAGAATCAGCTATCCCCACGGTTGCGGTGTGACCGAATTAGCCAGTCTTCAATCAGTTGATTGACCTGGTCTGGATGCTCGTCATAAATACAGTGCCCCGCTTCGGCAATCTCAATTAGCTCAATCCACTCGCTCAGCGGTGCTACTTGGCGACCCCACTGTAAGGGAATTACCCGATCCTGTTCGCCCCAAAGCAGCAGGGTTGGCACATGCAGATGCTGCAACAGCGATCGCGTTGTCGGCGTAAAAGCCGGATCGGTACGAGATTTTGCTAGATAACAAAAGGCACGTTCCGCATTGCGATCGCGGGGTGGCGTACAGAACAAGTCCACCAGCTCATCCGTCACGGCATCCGGCTGATGATAAACCGAACGCAGCACCTTGCGAATCAACGGCGGTCGCCGCAGTAAGCGAAACATCGGCTTCAGCAGCAGTGGTGAAGCAAATAGCCGCTCCATCGTCATGGCCACGGAATTGACCGCACCCGGCATCAACTCCTGTCGCGCCGCAGGCAGCGTCATCAGCACCAGCCGATCCACCATTTCGGGATAGAGCGTCGCCAATCGCAGCGCGACTAACGCCCCCAAAGAGTGCCCCACTAGTACGACAGGTTGACCAATCCAGGTTTGCCAAAACTCATAGACCTGCGCCACCCACAGTTCTGTGCCGTATTGGGCCGCCGCCTTTTGGGACGCGCCAAAGCCGAGCAAATCCAGCGCATAAACCGTATGGGTTTCACTCAGAGGAGCCAAGTTGTAGCGCCACTGCTGCAAACTGGAGGCAAAGCCATGCAGCCATAATACTGGAGCCGCCTGCGAAATCAACGTCTTTGGGCGCAGATAGGTATAGCGAATGTTCCAGCCGCGCCATTGCCAGTCGCGCTGTTGCCCAGTTGGATTGAGAGGAAGATCGGTTAGAGGCATAGGGAAACCGACAAAAACTACAGGATGATCAGGTGCGGGAGGTGATTCTCGTTACCCAATCGTGAATGAGAGGATTCACAAGTTCCGGGGCTTCATCTTGGGGACAGTGGCCGACACCCGGCAGTGTGATAAACTCGTCCACCGAGTCGAACTCGTCTAGCTGTCGAGCCAAATCAACGGGTTCCCAGGGATCATCTTCTCCCCAGACTAGCAAAACAGGGCAGGTCAACTGGGGCAGCAGGTCTTCCGGCAAAGGGCCTTGAGAATAAGCCGTAAAGGCCAGAAACACATCTGCGGCACCGTCATCAAATGCGGGCTGAAGCAGCAATTCCACCAGTTCGTCGGTGACGGCATCTTTACGACCATAGGCTTGGGTCAAGATATTGCGAATCACTTTGGCCCGAGCCAAGCGGGAAAAAAAGAGATGGCCAATGGCTCGATAAGCCAGCACCTTCTGCAGCAGTGGAGCCGTGTAGCGACGGTACCACGGTAGCGTTACCCGTTTGCGATCGTGCAGCAGCCGCAGTGAGCAGTCGAGGGCAATCACGCCTTGTACCCAATCGGGGGCTATCACGGCGGTTTGCATAGCAGCCACACAGCCGATGGAATTGGCCACTAAAAACACGGGTGTACCGATTACCTCTTGGCAAAAGTCTAAAAGCTGCTGCCCCCAAGTATCAAACGTATAGCGGCTGGGTATACCAGGTGAAGGTTTCTCTGACTGACCAAAGCCGAGGAGGTCAATGGCAAAGACACGGTGCTGTTCGGCCAAGACGGGAATATTTTTGCGCCAGTGATCGCTAGATGCGCCAAAGCCATGCACTAACAGCAGAGTAGAACCCGTCTCGCCCGCCGTTTGATAGCGAATGGAATAACCGTTCCACTGCCAGGTTTGAGATTGAACTTGAATCGAAGAAGCTACCACGATGTGAATCGTTCCAGTGAGGATGTGCTGAAATTACTCTTTTACTGTGACATACTCGGCAAGATTGATATCAAGTCCGTGTATACAGCAATCTCAAACAGGACATGAACAGTAACCATACATGAAGGCTTTCTCAAAGATGAAGGTTTGCAGATGAGTCGCCAGATAAAAGAGGAGTTTGACCGAGCGAAAGGAGTGGCACAAGCGGGCAAATTTACGACTAAATCGCTTGGCCTGTAACCAAACATCTTCGACCGGATTTTGCTCGGGTGCATTAGGCGCAAGCTGAATGCAAGTGAGTTTCCAGTGCTGCTCTCGAGTACCATGATTCTGTTGACTCAGGTAGTTGCGAACCACCTTGGAACGGTGGTAGCTGGCTCCATCCCAGATGATGAAAAAGCGAGTGGACTCATCATACTGAGATTGAAGATACTTCAGAAAGGCCACGGTATTGTGCTGATTGCCTGCCTCATACTCATGAATAACAAAGCTCTTGCTCAAATAGTCCAAGGCTCCATAGTAGGTCTGCCGCTCTCGAATGGAGGCAATGGGGATGTCCACTCGCTGATTGCGCCGACTCCATCCATATCCACGGAGGTCTCCCCAGAGCAGATGGCACTCATCGAGAAACATCACTCGCACCTGCCCACTGGCGATCTCGGCTCGCCACTGGACCAGCAACTGTTGAATCTCGGCTTTTTTGCCTCGACTTTGGCCTCCTCTTGGCCCGGATGCACCGAGTGGGATTTCTTCCAGCTAAACCCTGCGTCTTTGAGCAGTTGGGTATAGCTTTGGGCTGAGCGATAGAGCACTCCATAGCGCTCTTCAATCTGCTCAACAAGCTCCTCTAGTGTCCACCAGTTTTTCTGCTGCAACCACTCAAAGATGTCCTGTTTCTGCTCGGCGCTTAAATAGCCTTGGGTGCCCCAGTAGTGGGATTTCAGTCCCTCGACTCCTCGCTCTTCATAGCGCTGGTGACTCGCACTAATAAATCCCAGAGAAACCTGTAGGATATCTCGGATCGCCCGATAGCTTTGACCTCTCTGGTGCAGTTGCACGGCCAAGGCGCGTTTCAGTTCTTGGGCAGAGGGATTACTTTGGATAAATTCTTCCAGGGAGGTCATGGCTGATTTACTTCGGTGAGGATAACTCTTTATTCTATTCTCCCTCGTTCATTACCTATTTGTGATTGCTGTAGGAACCCGATTCATTTTTGTAGAAGCCTCGCTGAACCAAGCGTCTACAAAAATGAATCGTTGGGTTTTAACCGGGGTTTTAACCCAACTTTGTATGACAACTGGTAAAGGGGGAGCAAGGGAAGGTAGAAGCATAGGGAGGCTGTATTGGCAATTTTGGGGAGTACGGGAGGGTAGAAGCGTAGGGAGGCTGTATTGGCAATTTTCTTGAAAAATCAGGTTCTATCTGGGCATAGATGACGGATTGCCCCTTAAACTCTTTGATGAAGAACTAGCCGGCAAAACTTATAGAGCGATTTGGCTCCTGTTGAACCCAATTAAACTATGACGATTATTCAACCGAGAACGCGGGGAAAGCTTCCTAAGCGACACCGCAGCTATGTTTTTGAGAAGATCATGGCTGCGATCGCACTTCTCAATTACATCTTAGTTCTGTTTGATCTGAGCTACATTCCGCTGCGGGATGTTTATCTGCGATATCTGCCAGAGTTTACGACCTGGTATGGTGAGCAGTTTAAGGGCATTGAACCCTATCGCACGACGGAAGCGTATCTCGATACCGTCAGTGAATTAGTCGAAGCCTTAGAGGCCAACGGTTTACCCGCCAGTTCAGAAGTGGATGGGGCGAATGCAGGCAACATTCGCCTGGAAGAAGCGCAGGTTGACGAACCTGCCGATGAACCAACCGATTTTGGGTCTGAACCGGAAGCCGAATCGGATGCTGGCATTGATACCGATGATTCAGAGGCTGCAACGAATGGGGTTGAAGCTGATGCTGGGGTTCAATCTGTACCTGTTCTGCTGAATGAGCTACAGATGATGAGCGCGGAAATCATCGACGAAAATCCGTTTGAAATTGCCGATAAAACGGGAACGCTAGAGCGCATTAAACAGCGGATGCGAGAGCGGGTTGGGGAAGAATCCTCTACAGAAGCCTTCGAAACATTTTGGAGTGTTGAATATCTCAATCAGGCAGGCTGGATCGACGAGTTACAGTTCTTCAATGAAGATATTCGGCCCCTCTTTGAAACCAACTACTTTCGCGGCATTGGTCTAGACGGCAATCCTACCAATCTGTTTATCAAAATCGACATTTGGTTCGTTGCCATTTTTGCCGCCGAACTCATCCTCCGCAGCATCTATCTCAGCCGTCGCTACAAAGGCACGAACTTGATTGATGCCGTGCTATGGCGCTGGTATGACCTGATTTTGCTCTTGCCCTTTTGGCGCTGGCTCCGCATCATTCCAGTGATTATTCGAATCAACCAGTCCAATCTGATTAACCTGGAGCCGATTAGTAATCGAATTCGCCGCGCTTTCGTCACTCACTTCGCGATTGAAATGACGGAAATTGTCATTATTCGCGTTATTGATCAAATTCAAAACCTGGTTCGCGAAGGCGAAGTTGCCAAAATCCTGCTCACGCCTAATAGTGGACAACGCTACATTGACCTCAATGATGTCAACGAAGTCGAAACGATTACGCGACGCTTGGTTTCCATCCTGGTCTACAAAGTGCTGCCAGAAGTGCGCCCTCAAGTCGAGGCGCTGTTGGATCACAATTTAGAGCGATCGCTCCATTCCGCACCGCTCTACAGCAACATGAAAATTTTCCCTGGTTTTGAAACACTGTCGCATCAGCTTTCCCAGCAGGTGACGCACAGCGTATACGAAAGCATTGCGGGCATTTTGCGATCGACGGTGAAAGACGAAAAGGGAGCCGAACTCGTGCAGTCGCTGGTGGATAGCATTGTCCGCCATCTCCAGACTGAGGTGCGTAAAGGTGACACGGTGCAGGAATTCGAAAGTTTGGTAACAGTGCTGCTAGAGGAAATCAAGATTAACTATGTGCAGTCCATCGCCGCTGAAGATGTGGAGGCTCTGCGAGAACAGACCCAACGGCTTTATCAGATTACGCAAAATCCTAAATAATCCTACTGCCCGTATCTTGCACGTTACCAATTGTCCTGCTTAATTGTTAGTGCCAGGTGAGAGCTAGGCAACTTGCCGACAGCGAAGCGGCAGCTCAATCACAAATTCAGTCTGGCCGGGTCTGGAATAACAGCGCAAATTGCCTCCATGTTTTTTGGTCACAATCTGATAGCTAATTGATAATCCTAAGCCAGTCCCTTGGCCAACGGCTTTAGTCGTAAAGAAGGGATCAAACAGTTTAGGTTGAATCGAGCAAGGAATTCCTGATCCATTATCCATAATATGAATTTGGATAGAGTCTTGATGGACTCGTGTTTTAATTTCAATCTGAGGCTGGTGTAAATTGTGTTGATAAACTGCATCTTCTAACGCATCAATTGCGTTGCTCAAAATATTCATAAACACCTGATTTAATTCCCCGGCAAAACAAAATATGGGTGGAATATCACCATAGGAGCAAATAATTTCAATTGGCGGACGCTTGGCTGTTGCTTGCAGTCGATGTTCCAGAATGATGATGGTACTATCCAAACCATCATGAAGATTGACTTCTTTAAGCGCCGATTCATCCATCCGAGAAAAAGTCTTCAAGCTGCGAACAATTTCAGAAATGCGCTGAGAGCCAGTCTTCATTGAGCTGAGCAACTTCGGTAAATCTTGCTTCAAAAAGGCATAATCAGCTTCATGTAATGCGGTTTGAATCTGTTCTGGTGGATCAGGAAACGTCATCTGATACAAATCAACTAGATTAATTAAATCTTCAATATAAGCTTGAGCTGGCTTAATGTTGGCGTGAATAAAATTGACTGGGTTATTGATCTCGTGAGCAACTCCTGCAACCATTTGACCTAGCCCAGCCATCTTTTCCGTTTGGATTAGCGAAGGTATCTGCTGTAGACGTTCTAACGATTCTTCTGCACGCTGTTTGGCATCTTCACAGAGTCGTTGAGAGGAAATCAGCTGGCCCAATGTTTGATGATAAGTCGTGACGCTAAACAGAACAAAAAAGGCTCCACCAAAGAACACAATTCCTGTTAGTAATGTAATCCAGGTTGATTGCTGATTCCAAATGAGCCAAGCTGCGAACGAATAACCTCCTAAAAACATAATCATCAATGAATACAAAATATTCCAGTTTCTAGGAATTCGCTTAGTTTCGAAAAGACCCAATACCTTCTGAGCCTTTCGGATTGAAACCAGCATTGTAATCGTACCTAAAAAGACTAAAACAACTGGTATTTCTCGAAATAAAATGAGCGACATTCAACCACAATACTATTTATAGTTATTACAACGTTAGTAGGCACCAATACACTTAACTGAGTGGAAAACCTGAGTAAAAAGCCGATTCAGGACTTCTCTCAAGACTTCCCCAGCTAATTTTCTCTGACAATAGTGACAAGGCTGTGACGGCCAATCAGCCGTAGGTTACAGGCTGCCTAGCCGATCCAGATACCGATGCAGTTGATCGAGAGAGATGTAATATCCCGCTGAGTACGGAGAACCCCACCTTAAGGTGGCGCTAGAATGTCAATGGCGATTCACAAAAGTTTACGAGGTGATTTACTCAACATGTTTACTGACCTGACCAGTGCAACGCGGGAGTACTGGAAAAAGCTAGACAAGGTCGAAGCCGCCTACAAGCGCAATGAGATGACGCTTGAGGAAGTTGATGCTGAAGTGCAGCGGCTGATGACCGAGTTGGGCGATGCCCGCCGCCAAGCTCTACGGGATGTTTGGGCCAGTCTGCAATACTTTGTTCGCCAGCAGCGAGATGCGATCGCAGCTGTGGCGGCTCTAGGTATGCTCGCTTATCTCTGGTTAGTGAATGTGTCGTAGTGGCGTAAATGCGATCGCGCCACTCAATTCAAAAGAGCAGGGTTTCTTGTACCAGATGTTTATTTCCAACGATCATCTTAGTTGGAACCCCAATTTTTCGTAGCCACTCGTGCCTCTAATCGTTGTGCAGTCGGCAACATTTATCTCTATTAAATCGAGTTAAATGAAGCCAACCCGTTTCATAATCTCCTAGGAGAGCGATATCTTAATAAACGGCGGCAGATACCGTCTTATCAGCTTATTTTTAGTTCACTTGGCCCAAAATTGAATCTATGGTTACGCGATCGCACAGTTCAGAACCCACCTGGAAAGCCATTGTTCGTCTCCTGCGCTGGGACAAGCCTGAAGGACGATTGATTTTGATGATCCCGGCACTGTGGGCCGTGTTTCTGGCGGCGGAAAGTACCCCCTCGCTCCTGCCGCCACTGCCGCTAGTCGGCGTCATCATTCTCGGCAGCCTCACCACCAGTGCAGCTGGCTGTGTCGTGAATGACCTCTGGGATCGGAATATTGATCCGCAGGTGGAGCGTACCCGCAATCGTCCTTTAGCTGCTCGTGCTCTCTCCATACGTACCGGAATCGGCGTTGCGATCGCAGCTTTTTTCTGCGCACTAATTTTGGCGCTCTACCTGAATCCGCTTAGTTTTTGGCTCTGTGTGGCAGCGGTTCCCGTGATTATCCTCTATCCCTTAGCCAAGCGTGTCTTTCCCATCCCGCAGTTGGTTCTGTCGATTGCCTGGGGGTTTGCTGTCCTAATCAGTTGGAGCGCGGTAACGGCTAGTTTAGAGTTAGCCACCTGGCTGCTGTGGGGCGCAACAGTGCTATGGACATTGGGATTTGACACGGTTTACGCCATGCCCGATCGAGAGTATGACAAACAGGTCGGCGTCAACTCCAGCGCCCGCTTTTTTGGTGATCGCACGCCCTTGGCCATTGGCCTCTTCTTTGCCGGAACAGCAATCCTGCTAGGCTGTATGGGCTATGTGATGCAGCTCTCGATTCCCTTTTGGATGGCGCTAGCTGGTGCGATCGCAGTTTGGTATCGCCACTATCGCCGCCTCAATCATACTCAAGTACCGCCTACCGCCTACGGTCAAATCTTTCGCCAGAACGTTTGGGTGGGCTTTCTCCTCCTGATCGGCATGATTTTAGGCATGATTTTTTAAGTTATAGCGGTGATGCCGCCCATTGCCAGAGATCTTTGAACTACGCAACCCGCGATTCTGTATCGTCAGACGTTGCTTGCAGAGTTTCCCAGAACGCATAAACAGCGGGAGGATGCAGCGCCTCGGATGAAATAGCGACGCCAATCACACGCTCCATTGGTTCGGGCGGATAGGCAATCCGTAACTCTTTGGGAATTGGATCAGCCGCTAAGCGAGCCATCACGGTTGCGCCTAAGCCCTGCATCACCATACTGAGAATCGTTGAATCTTCCGTAATTTCGTAGGCCAGCTTGAAGGGGCGATTATAGCGCTCGAAATTATCCTGCACAATCGCGCAGCAGGTAACGTGGCGCGGCGGCAAAATCAGCGGATACTGCTCTAACTGCTCCCAGGTTAGCTTGGCCGGTGGATTCTCAGTCGGCGGCAGTAGCACGACATACTCATCGCGTAGAATTGCCCGCGTTTCGAGCAGATCTTTTTGGGTTGGCAATAAAACAAAACCAATATCAGCCTGACCCGTCAGCAGATCTGCTTCAATCGTATCGGTAGAAACATGCTCGGTGATGATGACCTTAATGTCGGGGTAGCGCTGCTGAAACCGTCCAATAATGCTCGGTATCAGGTGAGTGGCTACGCTGCGAAAGCAAGCAACCCGCACCTGCCCTGTTTCCAAGCCGCGAGCTGAGGTGGCCGTTTTACCAATTCGCTCTAGCGAAGCCAGTACCTGACGGGCTTCTTCGGCGATGTCTTCGCCAACTGGAGTTAAGGCGGCTCCCTGACGACCCCGATTCAGCAGTGACACCCCCAAGGTTTCTTCCATCGTCGAAATGGCGTGACTGACGGCTGACTGAGATACATCGAGCTGAAGTGCAGCTTTGCCGAAGGTGCCTTCATCTGCGATCGCAACCAGGGCGCGAAGTTGAGAAATTTTTAAACGACACACATCGATATTTGCCATGAGTCCTCAAGCCAAACTCGTCTTGATGTGGAATCTGTCAGTAAAAACCGATTTCCTGCAAATTTTTAGACGGTTCCCCACATCATGCCTTATTTGTCTAATTTTACCTCCGTAAAATCTATCGATTTTATTCATCAAAATTGTTCGAATTAATTCATAGATAGCAATAATTCAGTCAACCTCTGTCCGTTACTCTTACTCTTACTCTTCCTTTTCTCGTTCTCTCACGCAAGGAGGTTGGGAGGATGAGAGTCAACTGAACTCTAGGTGAAAAAAGCTTTAATCTGATCAGCTTGCGCGGTCAGATACTCATCTGTTTGAATGAGCAACTGTTGCAGATAAGCTGGATTGGCATTGTCGATGGCACCGAACTTTTGCGCTAGTTCTGGTTGTAGTCGGAGGTAATCATAAACGTCCTCTGTGCCAGCCTTGGTGACAATTTGCTCCGCAATGTAGCGATGAATATCCGCTGGCGCATCCATAATCACATCCACAATTCGGGGTGCCCACTGGATTGGCCCCAGCCGCGCACTTCCCGCCAGGGAATACCACGTTCCAATTCACCAGTGCCGAGGGATAACACTTTAATTTCATCAATGATGCGATCCATTGACGATGCAGCTTTTGGTGCTGCAATTGGCCCCGATCGCAACAGGCGAATCGCCTCCGCCACTGCACAGGCAACCGGATTATTCGCCCCCACGCCCCCGTCAATCATTGAAAATTCACGCACTTCGTTCTCAATTGGGATCTGTAAAAGCTGAGCTGGAAAATAGGTGGGAGCCGCTGCAGAACAGACGCAGGCTTGCCAGAGCGGCACATTGGCATACCACTCCTCATGCCGCCAACTCTTGAAAAACACGGGCAGGCGACGAACGGTATCGTAACTGATGATCATTAACTTGGTGGACTGCTGAGGATCGGGCGAAACAGCGGCAATAGGAAAATCCAAACCTTGCGATCGCACCACCTCAATCAGTCCCTGGTCGCTAAATTTGGGAGCCGACAGGCCATATTTCAGCAGTAACGGCAGGCGCTGGAGGCTAAACCAACTGCGATAGCGAAAAATCTCTTTGCCTCGCGCCAGGTACAGATCCACCAGTTGAGCGGGTGAGCACCCCACCATCAAACTTCCGGCAATCAGCGCTCCGGTTGACGTGCCAGTAATGAGATCAAAATATTCGCGCAGGGGCTGGTTTAACTGCTGCTCAATCACGTCCAGCATCCGGGCGGCTACAATTCCCCGAATGCCACCACCATCAATGCTGAGAATCCGAAAACTCAATGAAATCCTCCTCACTGCCAACTGACGGGTCTGCCAACTTGATTTGAGTGGTGTGAATAGTTGATCGTGACATCAACCATTCACACTGATTTGGCACAACACTACTGTTGAGAGACTACAAAGAGCACCGACACAATGACCTCATCCCAGCAAGGAATATTTAGCTCTGACTAAAGAGAGAAATATGGAACAGTTGCAAGTGCGATCGCATGGCTTTCTGATCGGCTAGCAGATTGCTGCTTCAGAAACAGAAAATATAACCGTACGGCAAACGCCAATTAACACATGCTCATGGCCTTAGCGGGTGATGCCACTCTAGAATTCAACAATTAAATTTGAATAGGAATAATCGATATTCAGTACTTTCAGGTCAAGGGAATCTACTATGAGTGGCACATCAGCAAGTGGCACATCAGCATCTCCCAGCGATAGTCAAGACAACACCCAAGCGAAACAAGTAAAGCATTGGGTTATTTGGCTAAATATAGGAGCGGTATCGTCTATTTTACTGGTAACAGTAGCCACCTTCTTTATTTATTTTTATAAATCGAGTGGTTGGCTAAAACAGGGAGAGAAAATCGGGATGGGGCAAGCCGAGAATTGTATTAAAGACAGTTGGCAATCCGCTATTTTAACTGCTAATTCTGCCGATGAATCCCTAGATCAAACCGACATCTCATTCTCTGTTACACTCCATGAATCCTATATCTCAATACAAAACTTATATCAAAAGAAGCTTTTGCAACAACAAGAGCTAGAAAGGCTTGAAGCTAGCCTAAATTCATTAACCAATAATCCAAAGCGAACCGATGCCCAAATCAGTGAATTAAAAGCAGAAATATTAAATAGAAAGCAAGCTATCGACAGCACCAGCGAGGCAATCGCTCAATATGACAATACGCTCCGTGGAATAGGGCTTCCAGTGATTTCGATGTCAGAACTTAAAAGACTCGAAAACCAGTTAGAAGACATTCATAATAGAATCTATATCCATTATGATATTTTTAGATTCTATTACTCCCTCAATCAAGCATTAACCGTTGGTTCTGCACTTTCCTTACTAGCTGTTAGCGTTTGTTTAATCTATACGGGTGGAGTAGTGTTGAAAGGGAGTGATCACAATCATCAAAAGCTAATTACTATTTTAATCTGTTTAGGTGGAACTTACATTTTTCTGTTTAATTTCCCGTCACTTTTATCTACCGAAGATATGTATAATAAAAGCCTGATTCAATATATCGGGTATGTAAACCTAGAAAATGAAATTTGCACCGTTCTAGCTACTGAGAAGTTTGTAGGAGATCCTGAAAATCCGGATGCGATTCAGGATGTTGATTTCAACCGATTTATACATTCAGTTGAAAGTCGAGTGAAAAATATTGGGGCGATCAGTGTTTCCTCTAATCTGAATGCCGTTGAAAATTTCAGGCTCGATTTAGACTCACTCTATCCAGAGCGGGCAGAACAAGGTGAACTCAGTAAAAACTAAACGCTGAAAAAACTAAACGCTGACCTATAGCCGACTGCGGCTCTTGATCCGCAAATACGACTCCACCAATTCATCTGTAATCCGATCCGCTGGGGCGTCCAGTACCATCACACCCTTGCGCTTGAGCTGCTGAAATACGAGCTGGCGCTGAGCAATCAGATCCAGCGCTACCGCACGCGTGTAAGTGGCTTCAATCTCATCCGTTAGCTCATGGGCACGCACATCCACCTGCGGGTCGCGCAGGGTGACGCAAAACGGCAGGTAGCGCGGACGCAAGCGTACCAAGGCCGAGAGTAGTTCTGCCGACGCGGTCTTATCCACTAGATCCGTCAGAATCACCACCAGCGCCCGCCGATGCTGCTGGTTCACCACCGTCGTCACCGCACTGAGATAGTCCGACTCCACCAGTTCCGGCTGAATCGGCGTCAGGCGCTCAATCAGCTTGGGTAAATGCTGCTGTCCGCGCGTGGGCGGAATCCAGGTGTGAAGCTGGCGATCGAAAACCCCAACCCCAACCCGATCGCCCCGATGCAGTCCGGCCAAAGCGAGGGAAAGCGTGGCGTTCAGTCCCCAATCAAACCGTGAGATTTCCTTCACCTTCGCCGTCATTAAGCGGCCCCGATCCAGCAGAATAATCAGCGTTTGCTCTTGCTCCGGCTCCAGCACTCGAATTAGTGGCTGGCTGCGGCGAGCGGTGGCTTTCCAGTCAATAAAGCGCGGATCGTCGCCAATGGCATATTCGCGCAGTTCGGTAAACTCGGTGCCAACGCCCAACCGTTTAGCTTGACGAATCGATCCGGTAGACTGAATGGCTAGCTTAATAGTTAGCGATCGCAACCCAATTAGATCCGGATAAACCGCTACGGTTTGAGCCTGCGGAACCGTCCAGGCGTGCCAGCCCAAGCCCCAAGCTCCAAGCTGTCGCACCTGAATATCGCCCCACTGATATTCGCCGCGATGGTCAGGAAAAACAGTAAAGGTAACGGTTTCCGTCGCGTTAGCCGGAACGATTACCCGCAGCGGCATGGCCGAAACGTGAAACTCCGCCGGATAGAGGTCATAGATTTCTAAAGTTGCTGGTTGCTGAGCCGTTTTAATCGTCAGCTCAATTTTGTTGTCCCGCCCAATTGATAAGCGCTGCAAAGGCTGGCGCTGAACCTCAACCCGCTGGCTACGCACCTGCACGCTATCCCACCAACTCAGCAGCAGTAGGATGCTATCAATGAACAGCAGCACCACAATGCCAAACTGAAGGCGCAAACTCGACTCCACAAAGACCGAAACCGCAGTTGCGATCGCACCACTGAGCAATAAAAACCAGTACAGTCGAGCAGCGGGAATCATCCTACAGTTTCTCCTACTGTAAAAACCATTCTTGTTGTTGGAACTGTGTGCAACGCACACAGTTCCAACAACATAATCAAGGATCAGCGGGGAACGGCGACCTGTTCTAATAATGACGTAATTACCGTTTCAATTTGCACCCCGTCCAGTTGGGATTCGGGATTGAGAATGAGCCGATGGCGGAGTAACGGGTTCGCGACAGCTTTGATATCGTCGGGGGTGACAAAGTTGCGATCGCACAGCCACGCTTGGGCTTTACTAGCCTGTAGCCAAGACACCGCTGAACGGGGCGATGGCCCCAGCAGCAAATCAGGATGCTGGCGCGAGCGGCGCACAATTTCCAGCAGATAGTCAATCAAATTGTCCTGCACCTGCACTTGGCGCACTTCTTTTCGCGCCGCCAAAATTTGCTCTACGCTGATGATGGATTCCAATCGACCAATATTCATTCGTTTGGCCTCAAATCCCTTTTGCACATTCAGCAACATCCGCTTTTCATCGGCCTGATCGGGATAGTCCACAATCAGCTTAAACAGAAACCGATCAAGCTGCGCCTCTGGTAAGGGATAGGTGCCTTCGAATTCCAGCGAGTTCTGCGTCGCAATCACCCAGAACAAATCCGGCAGCGGCGAACTTTTGCCATCCAGCGTCACCTGCTGTTCTTCCATTGCCTCCAGAAGTGCCGCCTGAGTTTTGGGCGGCGTGCGGTTAATCTCATCCGCCAGCAGCACCTCCGTAAAGATTGGCCCCTGCTTGAGGGTAAACGTCCGGCTATTCAAGTCAAAAATATTAGTGCCCAAGATATCCGATGGCAAAATATCGGGCGTGAGCTGAATGCGGCGAAAGTCGGCCTGAATCAGCTTGGCCAAAACTTTTACCGTGAGCGTTTTTCCCGTTCCCGGCACGCCTTCAAGGATGACATGGCCGCCACAGAGCAAAGCCACAAGAAGTTGTTGAACCAAAACCGATTGCCCTACAACCACTTTGCTAAGGGCACGACCAATCTGATTAATCGTTTCGCTCTGGACAGTCATGACGGAGAAAAGAACAATGTGCGTGATGCACAGCTTAACCTACATCCAACAGTTGAGTTGACCAATTTTTCGGAAACGCAATAAATAAGCAGATGTGTGCCCTTACACGATTTGCTGCTCAAGCCAAAGCCTAATTTTTACGTTTTACATTCGACTGCCGTAATACCGCCTAGCCACCAAAATTTGGAGCGAGATAGGTCTGAAAAGTCAGTTTTGAGTAGCCGCTGCCACATTGATTTGTCAGTATCAGCGCGGATTGTGCCGATACTGACGGACAAACTTATCCCAGATCAGTGTTGGCAGCAGAGAGGTGCGCCATGAGCCGACAGGTTGATTAATCACCCAAGTATTGATCAGAAGGCTTTAAATCGGGATTTTGCTCTAGCCAATCTTGTCCCAGTTTAATCGTAATGTCTGATTGAAGCGTGCCAGTGCTTTCAACTCGAACTTCGCCAAATCCCAAATAGCGTTGCACCATTTCAGCACTCGCAACGTCACCTTGCTGGGCGATGATTTGAGTTGTTTCAAGCCGCTCTTGCCAGCGCTCACCGATTTCAATGCCGGTGTAGCCGCCGTCATAAAGTTTATCCATGAGCCGATCAACAGCAGCTGTACGACGGGTGCTGTCTTGAACGGCAATGCGGAGATAGCTTGGACTCACGGCGATCTGAGAGGAAGAGCCGTAGCGAAGATACTGATCCACAATTTCATCAATCCGCTGATAGTTAGGTAGCCAGTAGCTCAGCTCAAACTCGCTGGGTGAACTGAACTCACCTGGTAGCATCAGCATTTGGTTATCGGCATGATCCACTTGTGAAGCGAATCCGACTAAAGCGACCAATTCTTCTACGCTGAGATTAGTGTCTACATGAGACTGGATGACGGAGAGAATTTTAGGAATTCGGGCAATTGTCTTGGGGTTCAGGCTTTGTTCCACAAGGGCACGCATCAGCATTTGCTGGCGCTGAACTCGACCGACATCCCCATACTCGTCATAACGAAAGCGCAAAAACTGCATGGCCTTATCGCCATCTAGCTTTTGCTCGCCGGGCTGCAGATTAATATAAAGGTGCTGACTATCGTCTTGATAGCGCATTTCTGTCGGCACATTAATAGTTACGCCGCCCAATGCATCAATCAGCTTTTCGACGCCCTGCACATTGATCCGCACATAGCGATCGATGGGAACATCACCAAGTAGTTCACTGATGCTACGAGCGCTGAGAGCAGGGCCACCGTAGTAATTTGCCTCGTTGATTTTGGTCGTTCCGAGCCCATCAACCCAGGTGCGCGTATCGCGGGGAATCGAGAGGATAGTTAGCTTTTCGTCACGAGGATCAAATCGGATGAGCAGCATTGTATCCGACAGTCCATCAAATGAGTTCACCAAGGCGTGATAACCGAGGTTTTGAACTTCCGGTGGTGGGTTGTCGGTTTCGGAGCTGATCACTTTAATGCCCAGCACCAAAATATTGACGGGTCGGGTCAGCTTAGGCAGACGTAGTGTTGAGTTTGAGGCGATGTCGTCTCCCTGATTAAAGACTTCTTCTTCCTCTGGGGTGAGATTACTCTGCAGCAGGGGTGTACTGGACAGTGAGACGGCCAACAAAGCGCCAGCGGTAGCAGAAACAACTGCTACTCCGGCTAGTCCAACCATTAAAGTCGCCCAGCGCAGGAGCTTGGGGCCTTTTGGGGACTGTTGAGGGGATTTTCTCCCTTTGGCCGGTGTGGACTTCGAAGATGGTGAGGTTTTCGGGGACTGTCGTGCTTTGTTGGACTTTGAGTTAGTCACAGGTCGCCTCAGTACGTGCTAAGTCAAACAATAATAGATCCGCTACGGTTAAAAGAATCAACTGATTTATCAATAATCTTCAAGATCTGCGATCGCACCCGACATATACCTACATGCACCCAACAGCAAGCCGTCACCTTCCAACCAAGTGGCTCGGATCCGATTATTCTTTGCGTAAAGCATTTTCGGGCTCAGATACATTGCAAATTTCAGCCGCCATCTTAGCAATCTTTTGAGAGATCGCAAGCTTATGATTTTGATTTTGCAATCGTGATGGTTGATTGTAACAATCGTAAATAATCCTGGTTTGGCGATGCTAATCAGCGCCCATCAGCGATCGCGATGCCGACCCCGACCAGGTAAATGAACTGGCTTATGTTGCAAAAGACGCACCATTAACCAAAGGTTCGTCACAAAATAGCCTGACGTAACCAAACTGCTAGTAATCAGCAGCGGCAGCGTTAGGGATTCACTAGCCTGTGCCCCTGTGTTTAATAAGGTATAACTTAACACCCAGCCTAATGCCAATGTCACTGCCGTGCGGCTGATCTCTCGTTCTTGACGCGTTCCTTGTTTTTGATAGAGCGTCCACAGAGCCGGAAAAAATCCCAAAACCGGCACGAGGTAGAAAAAGAACTTTAGCCGATAGATGTCAGGTGCATCATCGGGGTCAGGAAACGGATTAGTCATAGTTGAGATGATAGCTACGAGCGTGTTCTGCGTAATCAGGCGTGCGTCTGAAGTGTGAGGAGCGTTGACTAAGGCTGAGTTGTAGCCGTCGCCGCTTTGATTGAGATATTTACGAAATCCAATATTTAAACGTTTGAACGTTTTCAGAGTTTCCCAATCTCCTAACCAAGGCGACTTGTGGCTAATGCTATAAATCGAAATTTAACCCCGCTCTTCATGCCCTGTAAGTGCTGAGGACTGGTGTCTTCCAGCCCAGTCGATTGGTGGCCGAAGCTGGGAGCGTTCCTTCTACCCAGCTTTGATGCTAAGGGGGGGCGAGATGCTTAGGGTTCTATTCCTCTATTGTTTTTTCTTCTATTATCTCTTCCTCAACAGTTCCTTCCTCAACAGTTTCGTCTCGTGCTCCTTCTGTTGCGCCCCACCAAGCCAGCGCATAATCTTGGGTTGAATCATTGAGCCGCGTAAAGTAAACGACACGAAGCTTATAGCGTCCGGTTTCTGGAACCTGGAAAAAGATATGCTCAGCACTATCGACACTGCTATTGGAAGCCCAAACCGCATCGTCGATATCGTCGTCTTCCGCTCGCATGAGATACAAATCGAGGTTATTTAAACCGCGATCGCGGAATGTTTCGCCCAGATCATACAGCCCATTGTTGTTGTCATCCTGCAACTCGACTAGCCGATCCCACGTGAGTGTCGCTGAAAAATAGCTGTTCGCCTGTAGCGGCACTTCAATTTCGTAGTCCTGGTACTCCGCCGTATCGGCTTCTAGACCGACGGTTGAGTAGTCCCAACCCCGCACGGGGACTGGCGTATCGGATGACCACTGGCCAGCACTGAACTGTTCATAGGCGCGAAACGCATCGAGTTGCCCAGTGCCCAATTCATCATGCAGCGGAATTCGGCTATCACGAAAGGCATCTGAAACTGTCCAGTCGCGGTTCCTTTCGGTTCTTACTGTCCGATCCATGCCCAGGTTTAGACCATCGCCTGTATCTTCTAATTTATTTGCCGAATTCATCAGCACCGCTTTACTCACCTGTGGTTCGCGAGCATCTAGCGTCCAGCCCGGTATTTGGCTAGCTAGCTGGCGATCGCCATATTCCTGAATCAGTGCCACTGTAGCCGCAACGTGGGGCGCAGCAAAGCTGCTCCCGCTGGCCACACGAACGGAGCCATCCGCATCGATCAGTTCAATTTGATTACCGGGAGCCACAATCCCAATCGAACGCCGCGCTCCGACGTTACTTTCCGAACGAGGAGCTTGGGTCAGCACCGGATCCGGTTCACTGCCTAAGTTGGCAAAATCCACTTTGTTAAACACACCATTCACACGCGCGGAATAGGCCACATTTAAGCCGTTGTAGTTGTCCGTTGGAATCGGAATTCCGCCTCGGCCTTGATTCCCCGCGATGACATATAGAACATCGTGAACTCGGCTAGACCAGTCAATACACTGAGTTAAGAGTGCATTACCATCCAGAACCGCATCGCTGCGGGGATCGCGGTAGAGCGGTTCACCAAAACTGAAGTTGATGGCGCGCACATCGCCACCGTTTTGCATTGCCACATGTTGCGACGACAGGCACTCTTCCGGCTGACCGCTGCGCCGCAGGGAACCAACTGCCGCAGAGTAGAGGCGTGCGCCTGGCGCAACTCCCACCAACATCTTGTCGTCACTGATCATGACTCCAGCCACGTGAGCCGCATGAGAATCTACACCCTGATTGGCATCGGGTCGGCTATCTCGAAAAAAGACGCGACTCACGCTGACTACGGGCATTCCAGGTACCACTTTATCGAGCCCAAATAAACCTGGACGGCCAATTTCAACTTGCCCCAAACCAATTTTGGCTCCTGTGAGGTTGTAGGGTTCGGCATGGAGCCGTTGTGCATTAATTCCGCTTTCTCCAGTTGAGGAGGTCAGGGAGGATGCGATCGCAGGTAGTGCGATCGCAGATGAGCCAAACAGAACCAACCATTTGAGCCAGCGCACACCAGCTAGCTGCCAACCTTGAGAACGACGAGAATTCCGAGAAGACGTTTGAGTCATGAACGTTTGCGGTATGAATGACGGGAAATGTACGAAAACTTTTTACAGCCTAAGATCTAGTAATTGAGTCGCACACCCTTCTAACCAATTCTTTACTGTTTATAAAACGGTTCTCTATCCATTGCCAGTCGTTCCATCTCCGGCTGTTAGGGTCTAATGACTTGCCTTAGCCGACGGAATTGCGATCGTAGTCCTATCACCCAGTACTCACCACAACACCCAATACTCACCACAAGCGAGAACTAGTCAGGTAATTGGACTCACCCATCGGTTTGTAATATGCAGCAACATATTCGTCAGAGACAACTCTCGCCAAAGGTAACGCAGCGTAAGGTTTTATGTGTTTTACGTTACATGAAGTTGTATTCCGATAAATATTGGTATTTTTAGTATCAACCTATACGAGAAATTACCGAGGTTGAGATGAAAGTTACTCAAACGCAAAAAACGCTAGGGCAGTCACTCCTATTCGGTGGACTACTGCTTGTCACTAGTTTGGGCGTAATCGGCCTTTTGGCAACTCAATCCGGTGCGGTTTAGCTAATCAGCAAAAACGCGGAAAGCATACAGAAATAGAACAAGCTATGGGAGAAGATTGTCGAACAAGCCCTCTACCTTCTTCTCCTGTTTTCCCAATCAAGTCCCCTGCTGGTGTTGGAAATCCTATTGGGGTAAAGCATTTCAAGTTTACGGTTGTTTAGCACCGCAACAGTCAATCTAAAAAAATCAACCCAAAAGTCAAGCGCTGCCCCCGGATAGGAGCAGCGTTTGCGGTCTGAGCGTTTTTGTTTGTGTGACCGTTTTGGAGTATCTTCCGAGGTACTCGATCTACTCGATCAACATTCTATAGAACTCATTCTTTAGATCTTCTTTACAGGCGACGCAGTAAATTCTTACCGTGGGTATCTGTGCCACAGGTACTCAATAGGTCGTAACGCTGAGCAAGCTGCTCCATTCGCTCCGTACGCTGTGGGCTCGGTCGCCAAATCGCTGGATTGTCGTAGGCGTAATAGGTTTCGACTCCATCAATGCCAAATCGCACCGCTTCCCGCACCAAATCTTCAGGAGAACGTCGATACCGCACCGGATGGGCCAAAACGGCAAGACCGCCCGCTTCTTGGATACCGGCAATCACGTTTTCGGCAGCATAAAGCGGATCATTGCGGTGGCGGGCATGACGTTGTAGATAGGGTTGAATGCTGGGATGATCAATATGAAAGGCATAGCCCAAAATGTGAACTTCGGTGTTCAGCAATCCAGCATTGATTTCGACCCCAGGCCACAGTCTGGGAATCGATCGCGATCTCGATTTATCACGACCAAATCGGCGGGACGGATTCCGCCATTGCCAATCTTCACACCACAACTTGGCTCGCTGATAGCCTACGATCGTGTGGTGATCGGTAATCGCAATATCTTGCAGGTTCAAATCAACTGCTTGCTGCATCAAGGCTTCTGGTTCCAGCTGTCCGTCTGAACAAACGGTATGCATGTGGAAGTTGTAGACCCGAGGGCAACTTTCCGCATTGACGGTCCGAAACAACTGCTCTAGCTTGACAGCACCCTGCGCTTTAGGTCTGGGAAAAGCAGAAGCCTGAGCGAGGTTGCCTACCATAATCGCTCCAAAACAAAAACACTTATCCTTCTTAATATATCTAATTTGGATTTGACTCTGCGGATAGATTCGTGCTGTCCTATCGTTTTGACATCATATGATGACCTGCAGCCCAAGATTCTTAACGCAGATTTAATATTTTAAGATTTGTTGCGCTGCTTGATTGGAAGCGCGTCTGTATCGCTTTGCAGGATTGAGTCCCACAGACATGTATCTATTGATGGGCTGAGACTCGACAACGTAATCCAGCCGTTACAAGCTACGATTTAGAACACAATGCTCGTAACGTGGATCTGCGATCGCATATCAGCATGACTCAATCGACCCAAACCAAAAAACTATTCAAAATCTTGGTGGGTGCGGCCTGGATTGATGGTCGCATTCAGCCTGAAGAGCGACAGTATCTCCAGCGAATTGCCGCAGAACAAGGACTAACCGACGATCCAGACATTCGCCCATTGCTGTATGAATTGGTCACTGTTAAACCCGAGGAATGCTATGGCTGGGTGCGAGAATACCTAGGCGATCATCCCAGTTCTCAGGCTTGTCAGCAGCTGATTGAAGCGACCAGTGCTTTAGTTTACAGCGATGGCGAAATGGCTGTGGAAGAAGCCAAGCTGCTCAGCCGTATTCAAAATCTCGATCCAAGTAGCAGTACTCCACCCACCGCCCATGAATCGGTGCTGAAAGCTGTTCGTAAGCTTTATCAGCGCTGGTTGGGTACGCAATAGTTAGCAGTTGAATTGTCTTAAGACCTATAGGGCTTACGCAACTGAATGATTTTTGAGGTGCTCCGCGCCCCAAAAATCATTCAAGATCTAAGTTTTCGTTCGCTGTGCGTAAGTCCTAACCTAGAACGGCCAGCTTGCCGCTGTGGTGCGACGGCAGGCTGGCTATTTTTATTAAACTAGCGGAGAAAATCGAGCAGTTCTCGGTTCACCGTTTTGGGGACTTCTTGCTGAATCCAGTGTCCGCAATAGGGTACAAGCTTCAGCTGCAGCGGTGCGGCCACAAACTTCTCCACTCCCTGAAGCAGCGTTTTGCTTAACAGCGGATCTTCCTCGCCCCACAGCACTAACGTTGGGCTTTGAATACGAGCAGGAGTGCGGTTCCAGTGCTTGAGCCAGTCTGGAATCGAGAGAAACTGGCGATAGTACCGCATGGCAGCAGCGAGTGCGCCGGGTTTTTCCAGTGCCGCTTGGTAGAGTTCTGTGTCTTGAGTAGTAAATGCGCCTTTGCGAACCGCCTGATCTTGAAACAGCGATCGCACAATTTGACCCAAATTCTGACGGATCAGCCATTCCGGTAGCCCTGGCATTTGCATCGCTAGCAGATACCAACTGCGACGGAGCTGATCGAGATTGCTAATTAGTTCCTGCCGGAACCGATGTGGATGGGGTGCGCCTAATATGGCTAGCCGATCAATCACCGCTGGAAACTGTTGGGCCAAATGCCATGCGATCGCACCACCCCAGTCATGACCAACGATATGTGCTTTTTGATAGCCCAGCGCCTCAATCAAACCACGAATATCTTGGCTCAGGGTGTCTAAGTCATACCCATCACTGGGTTTATCAGAGTCGTTGTAACCCCGCAAATCGGGAATGACAACCTTAAAGTGAGGAGAAAGTGCAGGTAGTTGATGCCGCCACGAATACCAAAACTCCAGAAATCCGTGTAGAAGAACAACGAGTTCTCCTTCTCCCTGGGTAACACAGTGGAGGCGAATTTGATTGGTATCGACAAAGTGGTGCTGCCACGTGGTGTTAACAGCAGTCATATAGTCAGTTAACTCCTACTCAAGGTTCGATCGGTACGGTCAAAAGCGCTTGCCGTCTTCTTAGTCTGCCCACCTTTTCTCCAGGAAACATCGACAGTCTAAGTGGCTATATGATCTCTTCAAGTTCAGTCGGCGTTTTTACGAGTTCGAAAAAGCACGACGATTTTAGCTGGCTCCGTGATCAACCCCAATTCAGCGACAACCAAGTTGTGTAGTTATAACCAAATGGAGAACTGGGATTGCTGCCAAGTTTAGCGCTTTTGCTATCGTCTCATACGACTGTATCCTCTCATACCAACAGACCCGGTCGCCAGAGTTCAGCCCGACAAATATGGGAACAGTATTTGCCAATCAAATTGCGGTACTTGGGGCGCGGCTGCTTGTTCGCAACATCGAACTTGGCAACTGCGATCGCAATGTACATTGCATCTTCCACCGGAACACCGAGCCTAACCAGTCGCCGCCAATACACGGCTGCGAGTTTCCGGGCAATCAGCAAACTCAGATTCATCGATTGCTCTTCTTTGGTTAGAGTCAGCAAATCAACCGTGGCACTGGACGAATGGTGAGTAGTCATGGCGGATTCCAATAAGCAGTACATCAACACTTATTAGAATGCCAGGAAAACCCAAACTAGCTTGTGACGGTGAAGCGCTTGAATTTGTGAGATTCCAGCCATTTTAGGCTGACGGATATCAGGGAAAACCCTGATAGGCATCAAGCGCCATTTTGACCTACATCAAATGCTTAGATGATTTGAATCACAATTTGAATATCAAGCTAAGCGTCAACTGATGCATCTTGCTGGCGTTGCCACCACTGCCATCCCCAAATTGCCAACAGATTTCCGGCGGCCAATAGACAAATCCAGGCCAAAACATAGCAAACAAAGAGATAGCGCCAGTGTGGAAAGGAATCGGGAATAATTAAGCCAACTGGATATACAACGCTGAATGCTGATGGAACAAGGAATTCTGGCTTGCGGGTCAAAGCACCAACTATCAAAAATACTACTGATAGCGCCAGAAAAATATAGTGCCGAAACAGCAGCGACAGGAATGGATGCTTCAGCATCTTGTCCAGCATCGCAACATAGGCTGCTTTCACACGGGGTAATTGGCTATTGAATTGAATATTAAGCCGCTCCCTTGGCTTATCCGGTCCCGGCTCAATCAACCCCCAGGTATTGTATGTAATCTTAGACTTCTGCAGCGTGTAGGAAAAATTACAGGCTTTATGTTTAAGGTAAGCAACTGGATGCTTTGCGGCAGCGCTCAGTACTTTGCCGAGGACGAAATCATTATTTTCAAATAAAACTGCCTGTTTCGTCCGTCCCTGAAAGCTGTTCTTTTTAAAGTATCCAATTGTTAATATTGAATCAAAACAATTATATTTAGTTAGCAACACATCAAATGTGCCCTCACCAAATTTCTCGTCAATAGATTGCTTTTCCGCGATCAAATATGCTGAATCGGCTTGATTACTTGCCCTGCTCAAAACACCCGCATACTGGCTTAGAAAAACATAACCTGTAGGAGACTGCCCCGAGACGTTGGGACTTAGTGAAACTAACACAGCTGGAATAACGGATAATAATAATATCGATAAAATAATTGCTCCACGTCTACCTATTGAAGATAGGCTCCTATCCGATTTCGATGACCAATATAGATAAATAGCGATTGGAATAGCAACTAAAAAAATAGCCTCACGCCTAAAGCAAATTGCAATAGATAAAAAACAAATGGATAATAAAAAGAAGCGTCTTCTTTGCTGTCGACAAAACTGTACTAGATAGTTCGCTGACAGCAAAACAAATATTGTCATCCAACTATTGGAAACCGTAGCGTTGGAATATAACCATATCGGTGGAACAAAGACGAATAAGCTAGCATTAATCAGAAAGAAGCGAGACTTACCAACGATCTGCCAGAGTAAATATAAAGATGATGCCCAAAATAAGAAACCTTGGATAAAGGTAAATAAGCTGGGATCTTTTGACCAATACTGAGTGGCATGCATCACCATAGCTAAGATAGGCGGCCACCATGCATCATACTCATTTTGCAGCCCTTGTACCCAGTGATTAACTGAGTCAAAAGATAGGACTCCCGGATAAAATAGCAGCGTCCAAAAGCTACTCAGAGTAATCGATAAAGTCAAGATATAGGTTGCTACACCAAATCGTCCGTTACTTTTGCGTTGCCAAATATGAATGACGCTAATAAACAAAAATGTCATCAGCCCCCAGCTTAAACCAGTAGTAACAAGCGCTCGACTAAGCCGATTCCAAACAGATATCGGTAACTGGAAGTCTTGTCCCTGCTTTTGAATCTGCTTGCCTGCAACTTGTGCTAGGGGAATTCTCAAATTTGTACCATTTTCTCCAACAATTTGTAAACGTTGCCAGGGCGTTCTGACAACTGAAAATTTATATTTTGATAGCGTTTGATTGGGAAGCAAATTTTGACGAACTTCAATTCGTTCAAAAGCATCTGGATGGCGTTCTGGATGATCCCAATATACTCTTACATATTCTTCTTGAGGAGCCGCCATTTTTATTTGAACGGGCAGATCTCGTACCGTAAAAATTCGATGCCAAGTTGGGAAAAGTGCGATCGCAATTAGCAATGCAATCAAACTTGATAAACCGACGGTACGGCTAGAGGCTTGAAAGAAAGAGAGTACCTTAGCCCAAACAATCCATAACCATTTTCCTAGAGGCTTCATACGTCTGACTTCAGCTTTTAAAACGTTGGGTGTCCAGAATGCTCAAACTTGTATACAGAATTAATCCGGTAATTGTAACGCTGCCTAGCAGAAAAAGTTGAACCGCAGTTGCTGCGGCAATTCCCAAGGCTGAACCGTAACTAAACAACTGTAATCCTACAGCATACGCGTATTGGTACGTGCCAACGAATCCGGGCGCAGACGGAATCAGCGTACTCAAGCTAGTAATCCCGACAATGGGCAACATTTGTAGTCCGTTCAGCGATACGCCCACAGCTTGTAAAACCAGCCAGATTGCCGTTCCTTCTAGTAACCAGATGATGAGAGAGAGTCCAATAACCTTCAGTGCCCCCTGTCCACGCATAATTCCCAGGCCAGCCCGAAAGCTCTGCCAACGATTTGAGATCGCAGGTACAGCCTGAATTTGCGCCGCCAAAAAACCGCGATTAATGAGCCACAACAATCCAAAAATTCCGAGAAACATCAAAGCACTCAGAATAGTTAAGCGCTCTAATATAGGATGTCCAGGAATAAATAAGCTGCCTAGGACGAGGCACAAAACCAGTACCAGACCATCTAGTACACGTTCCACAAAAATAGATGCAATCACCGCTGAGCGAGACAAACGATGTCGCCGCCCAGCAAAATCAGCCCGAAATAGCTCCCCTAACCGAGCGGGCAGCAGATTATTGGCGGCATAACCAACAATTAAACCCAGACTGACGGAACGAAAGGAAAGCGGTTTTATCTCCCACAACAAAATTCGCCACCGCGCCACTCTGAAACCTAAATCAATCCAATAGGCCAATAAAGCCAACCCGAGATGACCAGGATTAGCTTCTATCAAAATCGTTTGTACCTGATCTAGACTCGTTTGCCGCAGTGAAAGCCACAGAAAAACGGCTCCAATCGCTAAGCCTATTAGCCCACGAACTGCAGCACGCCAACGGTTTGATTTCATAAAAAGCCCAAAATCATAGAGTGCTGGTTCAACAAGTCCGTCATCTCAATTCAGTAATATCGACAACTACTCAGCAGCCACGTGATCTATATCAACCGCGTAAAACACTAGGTTTGAAACCAAGCCCAGCAGGCGAAAGTGGCCTGTGTAGATCTTAAAGTTTGGCGGGAAGCAGGCAAGCAGCTCCTTCTCTGTCAGTAGATTCAAATTCTTTTCTTGAGCATAGAAATCACGCCCCAACCATCTTAAGATGCGGCGAAACCAAGTTGGAGGTAACCAGTGAACTAACGGCAGTACCGTATGTACTTCAACAGGGTACCAGCGATTCGGCGTGGTGATAAAGCAGGCACGGCTAACTCGACATAGCTCCTGCACAAACTTGGCTTGATTGGCACGGCTACCGACATGCTCAATCACTGCGAAACTGGTCGCTAAATCAAATGTTTTGTCTGCAAAGGGCAGTTCAAGACCATCCGCTTGTACATACTTAAGCCCAGGGTATTCTTGCTCTAAAAAATAGGCATCTTCTAGGCCAACAGCTGTCACCCGATCCGAGTAAGGATAAAGTTGCTCGAAGAAATTGGAGTCCTTACGCCGATCTGAAGTCACACCAACATCGACAACAGTAGACTCAGCTGTCAGCTTGGCAAACCTCATGAGAGTCCGATACATGCGCTTGCGTGCGTACCAAACCAAACGGCTCACGAGATTGACCGGATCAGGCTGGTTTTGGTAAAACTCGCTTGGAGACTTTTTCACATTTTTTAGACCAGACACGTTCTCATCCTCCTCCCGTTCAAAAACATCACTAAGCACTCATTGTTAACGGCTAATGTTCACAGTTTTTGAATTCTGAACATTAGTTTTGAGAATCGATAGACATCGCCGAAATAAAGATCGACGAGAAAACAGTGCCGAGTCCAATAATGATCAACGTTGCCGCAAACGAAGCCCATTCTGGATGAGCAAGCGGCGTCAAGTTCGAATTTAACCAACCTACAACCAGCCAAACCAAGATGGCGCTACCAGCTAATACCGTGACCCCTCCAGCTAGCAAGCCCGTTTCTAGGTTGAAAATTCGATAGAACTTTTGCAGTGCAGAATTTCTCTTTTCGAATCGACGGCTCCACGAATAGGTCTTGGCATGTAAGCCCAAGCTGAAAACTTCAAAACCTACAACGCTGAAGATCGTCGCGAAGATGCCCGTTACCACGCCTAATGGACGACCGTCGTACTGCACAGCGCCTGTCAGAGTAATGAAGTGCAGGATTAACCCAATTAGAAAGAATAGCGTTCCTGGCCACAGAAATACCTTGTTGGGGCAGTACAGCAGCATCATCCGCAAGCTGCGCCAACCATCCCGGAACGTTCTCAATTTCGACTCGCCAATTCGAGGCGCAAGATGGATGGGAATTTCGGTGATCTTGAGATTGGCTAAACCCGCATTGATAGCTAGTTCCAAGTTGAACTCCATACCGGGGCTAACGGGCGCGATCCGTTGGTATGCTTCGTTGCTAAACCCACGGAAGCCGCAGTAGACATCGGTGTACTTTGTCCCGAATAGGAAGTTGAGCATTCCGGTGATCGCTGGATTGCCTAGGAATCGGTGCAGCAGCGTAATGTTTTTTCCACCTGCGGTTAAGTAGCGGCTACCCGTAACGAAGTCGTAGCCTTTGTACATTAGTAAATCTAGGAATTTGGGGATGAGCGTAAAGTCGTAAGTATCGTCTGCATCTCCCATGATGATGTATCGACCTTTGGCGCTGCCTAGACCTTTAATGTAGGCGTTACCGTATCCACGGAGCGGCTGGTGCACCACTCGAACGCCCATGCTCTTTGCGATTTCAACAGAGCGATCGGTTGAGCCGTTGTCACAAACAACAATCTCACCGGGAATATTAGCCTGTGCCAGTGTGGTTTGGATTTTCTGGATACAGATGCCAATGGCTTGCTCTTCGTTTAGGCATGGCATAACAACCGACACAAGCGGTTCAGATGTATCGGTATTAACCTGTTCTGTTTGATTTGCCAACATAAGAATGAGCTACTCCACACCAATTACAAAAGGCTACTGCACCACCATCTCCAGCAGTTCAAGACGAATATCCGGCTATTTACTAAAGGATCGTAAATAAATTGTGAATCCTTCGAGAGAAATGTAGGCAGTTGAGTGTCTTTGAGAAGATAGCATAATGCGAGGCCCTATCAACGGTCAATGTTGCAAATGACCTGTATCATGAATTTCGCCTGTTCACATTCCTATACCGGAAATACGTTTGTCGAATTTTTTCGGCTGTTGCTCTAAAGGTTAGAGCGGCAGAGGTGGATTTTTGATATTGACTGAGATAGAACCTTGAGCGTTCCCAATCAGCTAATGTTTGCTGCATGAATTTAGATTCGTTCCGGCGATTAGCACGAATTTCTAAAGCTGATTGATAGAGTTCACAATCTGGTTCTAACGCTTTGACTAGCCGAGATACCAAACAATGATCGGACAGTATTTCATTGACGTACTGCAGATAGCGAGAGTTTGGATTTTTATTGGGTGTTAGCTGACTAAAATGTTGTACTACTTTCTGAGGCCAACTCAGAGCTTTGCCCAACTCCAGCAGATCCTCCTCGAAAAATTCTTGTATGCCAACAAAGTAATAGGATTTTAGTGATGATTCTCCTATAAAGTTGAACATCATTTGGTTTTTCATCTTTGGATGTTCTGCTAATTCTAACAAGCTGAGATTGTTATTTTGGGCATATTTTCGTAATGGTGCCGCATCCTCGTCATAGGGCAAGCTCATCCAAAAATAGTAGAAGGAAATAAATCGAAATATTGGATGCCTCAACCAGGTGATTCGCTTTGCTGATGGGAAATAATCGTCATACCATTGAGCACAAAAATGGCCGTGAATTACCTGAATATCGTCGGTTATTGCATCGATTCTTGGATGCGTGTGTGGAGCCTGGCCTGAATAGTCTCGAAATATTTTTTCTTCGCCATAAACGCTCTTTAAGACTTCAAAAAACAAGGTTCCAGCTGTTTTGGGTGTGTGAATTGAAATAAGGTCAACCAAACTGATCTCCGTGCTTATTGAAAGGCATCAAAATGCTGAGTGTAGGCATATAGGTTTGTATTGTAATAAGGATCAGTACCAAATTGGGCAAAATACTGGCTCCAACGCTGATTAAAGTGCTCTAGTTCGCCAGGATTTAAACCTTTATCACGAGTGGCGGATTCGTAGTGGAACAGCTGCGCATGGGGAGTCAATGTGTTGCGATATCCTGCTTGATGAAATTTGAGGCAAAGGTCTACATCGTTGTAGTTGAGTGGAAATGACTCATCAAATCCACCAACAGCCTCAAAAACATTCCGACGAACCATGAGACAGGCAGCAGTAACAGCAATGTAGTTTCTGGTCACCCAATTGGAATAAAAGTAGCCTGGATCTGCGGCGGGAACTCCGGCAAAAGCGTGGCTCGGATTACCCGCAGGAATAATTACACCTGCGTGCTGAATGGTTTGATTGGGATAAAACAACTTAGCACCAACGGCAGCAATTTCCGGCTGTTGAGCAAGTTCGAGCATGAGCTCCAGCCAGTTAGGGGTCAAAACTTCGACATCGTCGTTGAGCATCAGCAAGACATCACCCGCTGCTGCGGCAATGCCTTGATTCATCCGCTGCGAAAAATTGAACGGTTCACGACAGCGAACTAGTTTGAGGTTATCGGCTGCGATCGCACCTAACTTCTCTAATATCTCATCCGCCACATCATGCCCATCTACCAGCACAATCTCAAAGTTGCGGTAGGTGCTACGCTCTTGCACGCTGCGAATGCACTGCTCGACTAGGCAGATTGGGCCAGTGGGTGTTTTTAGAGTTTTAGCTGCGCTCGGAATGATCAGGCTAATCAGCGGCTGTTCGGTCAACTGTCGCCGCACCTGAAAAAGGCCGGGAGTAGCCATTGGCTCGGCCCAGCCAGGGGAAGCGCTTCGTTGCAAGTAGGCAGTTAACGCAGCTTGAGCCTCGGTGGGATGGGACTGAACCCATGTGGCTGGATGCCAGGAGTCTGACTGTTGCCAGCGATGATAAAGCACTTTCGGCACATGATAAATCTGCTGAGTATGCTCCACGACGCTCAGCATGAGTTGATAAGGGTTGAGAGGTGTGGTGAGAGAAAGTGCGGAGGTGCGATCGCAGTTCTCCGCTTCTAACTGCCAATCAGCAATCTCACGCAAGCAGCTGACGCGATACACGCTGAGATTGCCGACATAGGGAAACTCGTGAAAATAGTCTGGTGACCAGTCCGGTTTGAAGAACGGAGCAGAGCGTTTCCCAGTTTGAGTTAAAACATCTTCATCACTATAAATCCAGTCGGCTTCAGGCTGCTGGTTAATCAGCGCTAGAACTTCAAACAAAGCAGGTGCTGCTAGCCGATCGCCAGCCGAGATCATCAGCACATATTCACACTGCGCTTTGTCTGCCTGGGTGAGGATGTGCTCCAGCGTTAGGGGATCTGACGAATCTGAGGACTGGATCATATGAAGTGACCAGTCTGGATACAGTTGCGATCTCACCGATTCAATTGTTTGCTGCAAGGGCTCGTCGGTTGAGTACGCCGGATGCACCAAGATTAGAAATCGAGGACGATACTGGAACTGCTGTATTGTTTGCCCAGCCTGCCGATACCGTCGCCAGTCAACCAGATTCTTCCACTGAATCCAAACTTGATAATTTGCCCTGCGAATTAGATGTCGCTTGAAGTATTGAAGGAGAAAAATCGTGCTTCCCCAGAGACCTTGCGACTGATAAAGCTGCCAGAGTTGACGACGTCGCTGGCGAATTTTCAGCATGACTATACATTGCAACCGGAATTGAATAGATAAAACTAAATAATAAGTGGCTGCATATAAATAAATGCTTAATCTATAGCGGTAGCCATATTGGTTAGGACATTGTTGTGACGTGGCGATACCGTGCCACAACAATTCCGTGTCCTAATTTAGCTGGCTACCGCTCTAAAAGCCGGGGGCGCTCCCCCCCGTTAAATGCGTTTATCTATGCCAACCTACTTATATAGCAGTTTATAGCTAACAATGACACAGGATTTCGTTGCACATCAAGAGATAAAACGCACTATTTTTTCGAGAAAAATGCATCGATAAACAGTTTTAATTCAATCAAAAACCGCATCCCGATTCTATTGAGATGCGGCTAATTTTGCTTTATTGATATAGCTGAGATACAAACACTTTGCTTTGAATTGAGCTTGTACTAAGACGCTAACGCAATTTCTAGCACTTGCTGTAACTCACCCTTCTGATAGAGCTCAATCAAGATATCGGAACCACCAATAAATTCCCCATTAATATAAACTTGAGGAATGGTGGGCCAAGCAGAATATTCTTTAATACCCTGGCGAATTTCGTAATCTTCTAATACGTCAATTGTTTCATAAGGGACACCCATCATGTTCAGTATTTGAACAACATTATTGGAGAATCCACACTGAGGCATCAGCTTGGTGCCTTTCATGAACACCAAAATCTTATTATCTTGAACCAGCTGATCGATACGTGCTTTGAGTTCTGGAGTCATAGTTATTTCGCGGTGCTCTGAATGTATTGAGTACGATACGTCAATCTTAGCGAATCGCCAATGGCATCTACTAAATTACGGGCAAATGAAAAACACGATGACAGACGAAGCCTGCCGTAGTATTTAGCTAGCGCTCGCCCAAGTTTCTGGAGTATAGGTTTTCAGTGATAGGGCATGAATCGCTTCTGAAGACATTGCTTGCTGCACCGCCCGATACACCATTTGATGCTGCTGGATCAGACTTTTGCCCTCAAATGCCGATGAAACGACGGTGACTTGATAGTGATCGCCGCCACCTGTAAGATCCATGACTTGAATTTCGGCATCGGGTAAACCGGCCTTGATCATCGATTCGACCTGCGCTGGACTAACCATCGTTTTTCCCTCCAGATACAACCTTCATCCTAGCTTTTTCTCTAATCTCATCAAGAACTGATAGCAGGTTATCAGCATCTCACTCAACTCTTTATAATTCTTGCACTTTAGGCTGGCTTTGTTGCATAAATCTGAATGTGGAAAAGTAATTGACTTAGCTCTTCAAAACTGATTTGGGATAAGGAATCCGCTGGTGATTGTACTGCTGCCACACTTTGACAAAGATGCTAGCGATGGTAGTCATGTCATCACGGCTCAGGCCGGAATCAACAAGCTGATCATCTTTCCAGCGGGCACGTAGAATACGATTGACCATCGACAAGGCTTCTTCAGGGCTGGCATCTTTTAGCGATCGCAATGCTGCCTCACAAGAATCAGCCAGCATGACGATGCCTGTTTCGCGGGATTGAGGAATCGGCCCGTCGTAGCGGAAGACCTGTTCATTCACAATAATGGTGGAATCAGCTTCAGCCTGCTGTTGGGCTTGGTGATAAAAGTAAGTGATCAACATTGTGCCCTGATGCTCAGGAATAAAAGCGCGTACGGCTTTGGGCAGACGGCATTTCTTTGCCATCACGATGCCTTCGGTGACGTGTTTTTTGATAATGCCAGCGCTTTTCCAAGGGTCATTAATTTCGTCGTGCTTGTTAGGGCCGCCCATTTGATTCTCAATAAAGCCCAGCGGATCGTGCATTTTGCCGATGTCGTGGTAGAGTGTGCCCGCCCGCACCAGTTCCACATTGCAGTTCAACGCTCGCGCTGCCGCTTCAGCTAAAGAGGCGACAAACATCGTGTGCTGAAACGTGCCCGGAGCCTCAGAGGCCAATCGCTTTAATAGGGGACGATTGGGATTCGATAGTTCAGCCAAACGAATCGCGGTGACGAGGTCAAACACATGTTCCAGGTATGGACTAATGCCCAGGGCAACGACACTCCAGGCCAGACCAATGAAGCCATGCCAAGCGGAATTGGCAATCAGCAAATACCAAATGGGACTGCTGCCGCCAGTGAAAATCAGCGTCAGCAGCAGATAAACAACCGCTTGGGTCAAGCCTACGGCTCCACCCAACAGCGCCAGTTCTTCTCGCGATCGCAACCGCCCCGCCATTATGCCGCCCACAATGCCACCTGCTGCCGCTGCAATGAAGGGCACCATGCTCAGTTCGAGACCAATCGGCAGCAGCACCGCCAGCAGGCCAACCACAGTAATGCTCAAGATTGACCCATAGAAGCTACCCGTTAGGAGTCCCACAGCGGGTAAAGTCACAATTGAGCTATTGACGACTGCTACAACGGGTGTGCTGAGCGCTAAGAGAAAGAGCAGAATGTGGTCGCGGCGACGTAAGCCTGAATAAAATGCTTGCTCAACCCAAAGAAAGAGCGTTACTGAACCTGCGATCGCAATGCCAAAGCCAACAAAGCCAATCCAGTTTACTCCCCGACGACTGAGGCCAAAGTAGTCCAAAACAACAAATGTTTCCTGGGTGATTTCCTCACCCACGGCCACGATGGTGCCCCCCTCCTGCACTGTGTACTGAACCGGATCAACCGCTTGCGCCGCCCGTTGCGCCGCCATCCGCGTCTGCTCTGAATCTTCAATTAAATTCGGCTTCAGTGTTCTCAAAATCAGCCCTGACGCAAAGGACTGTGCTTTCTCAGGAATCGTCGCTTCAACCTGAAGTGCAACAGCCTTCTGCAAAATGGAGTCTGGGGTACCATAGGCGATGCCTTGGGCCAGCATTCGCTGCATGGTTTCGCGAATAGCCGTCCGAACCAACTGCCACTCTGAAGTCGATAGATTCAGTAGCGTTGAGCTGTAGATGGAAGTTGGAACGTCCGAATCAAGTTTTTTCAGCCGCTCAACCACCTCAGCATACTGGCGACGAGCCTGCGTAATGGCATCATCCACAACTTGTATATCCGCTGCAGACGAGCGGCGATAGTAGCTGCTGAGTTCTCGTAGCGCCTGTTGCGATGCGGCTGAAGCCGAAGGAGATTCAATGTTGCCGCTGCCGTCATCAATCACCGCAGGATCTTCTCTATTGGCCTGCCGCAAGGCCGCAGCCCGCAACCGACGCCAGTCCCATTCTTCTATTTGGCGCAAATACTCTTGCGTTTCAGTCGAAAGGATGGCGGTCGAGATAAAAGGTAGCGTTCCAGCATCCTGACGCAGCTGAGTCCCTTCATTCAGCAATCGCTGTAGCTGATCCAAAATGGTTTGGTTCGTCGCTTGATCGATCATTAGAATCTTGAGCGATCCATTTTCGGCAGCTCGACGCTTTTCTGCGGTGGCTGCTTCATCTGTCACGGTGGCGCTACTGGGAGCCACAAAAGTTTGAGGCGCAGTTGTGCCAATGGCCAGCTTCGGTTCGTTATAGAAGCGCTGGCCAATGGCCGCAGTCAAAACCACCACGGCTACTGTCGCCATCGCCCACGTCGATGTGGATGATTGACGTGAGTGGGGTGTCGATTTTTTAGGAAAATTTTGGTTGGGTGAGGGAGGCTGTTTACCCCGATAGTGAGCTGTAGACTGGTTCGAATCCAGCAGCAGCGTTCGCCCATGTCGCTGGAGCCGTTCCCATGAATCACGCAGCTTGCCAGCACCCAAGAATCGAGGAGACTGATGGCTAGCTTGCTGCCGCCACTGGTTGACCTGCTTCGTAAATAATTGGTGTTTTTTCATCACCCTATCAGTGCTCAATCGACGAGCAGAGTCATCATCAGATACAAGTTGCGAGCGGTTTGGATATCGTGGCATATTTCAGCAGAGCGTGTTCTAAAAGATGCTTTAGATGAACACAGTACTGACGCAGAATATGACTTGTTAAACTGTGATGCTTCTGGCTACCTGCCTTTCTGCCGCTGAGCGATAGATGGATAACTGATGATTTGCGCCTTGATCTGCGCAGTGTTACAAAACACCCTTACATATTATATCGAAGTAGTTTATATGACGTTAGTAGACCGACATAAATAAACTCAACCCAAGTCATGCTATTGAGATATTGATCGTGAGGACAACCTGCTCCAAGTCGGGGAGTGCCTAACTTGGAGATGCAGAATTTAGGTTGTTGCATAGGGTCTGTCCCTACTTACGAGAACTGGTCTTTTTGGAGGATTTAGAGGAACGGGACGATTTAGAGGTCGATTTTGTGGGATTAGGTTCAACCGTTGGCACTGTGAAGTGGAACTGGCTGCCCTGATCGCGACCAGGAGATTCCGCCCAAATCTCGCCGCCGAGTCCTGTAACAATTTGACGACAGATGGCTAGTCCTAAACCTGTACCCCCCGCGCTGCGCCGTAATGCCCCCTCTTCTTGATAGAAGCGATCGAATACAAACTCTAGTCGTTGGGGTTCAATTCCCCGCCCCGTGTCCGCCACGGTGATTTCCAGCATTTTGCCACCATTGGGCTCTGCCTTGATCCTGATGACGCCGTCTGAGCTAGTGAATTTGCAGGCGTTATCAAGTAGTTTCGTCAGCACTTCCACTAGCCATTCCCCATCGGCTCGAATCAGCGGTAGTTTGTTGGGTACATCCACTTCCAGCTTGGGAATCTCATCTCTGGACGTACGTGCCCGTACGCTGCTCAGCGCCAGATCAATACATTCTTGTACCGACAGCGGCTCTAAGTGCCACTCGATTCGACCGCTCTCCAGTTGAGAGAGGGTCAAAAAGTCTTGCACTAGCTTGCGCATGCGTTCCGCATCAGACAGGGCCGAGTTAAGCATCACCTGCTGTAACTCGGGTGACATGTCGGGTTCTGTGGCCAAACTTTCCAGACACACCTGAATGGTTGATAGCGGTGTCCGCAGCTCATGGCCTGTAATCGCAATCAGATTACTGCGGGTGCGATCCAGCGCTTCGAGCTGCTGATTCAAATCCTCCAAATTGGCATAGGATTCTGCCTGAATCAGGGCAACCCCTAGTTGAGTTGCGATCGCATTGACCAGCGTCACTTCATCTTTTGTCCAGGAATATGGAGCAGGCCGACAGTGGTGCAGCTCAATGGCTCCTAAAACACGCCCTTTATACAAAATTGGCACAATTAACCAGGATCGAATTTGCCACTGCTCAATCAGATCCTGAACCGCTGTTAAATCAACATCCAAATCAGCTTGGGACTGGGCTGTATCACTGATTGATAAAGATTCATGATGATTCATCACATACTGAAACAGCGGATTCTCCTCTAAGGGCCACACCTGCTCCTTCAAAGAGAGCACATCCCGTCCCAAATGTTCATGCTGAATTTGGGTATCCGTCGTGCCAGCTTTATGGCGATATAAAATACAGCGGCAAACATCTAGCGCCTGCCCCATTTCCGTCACCGCAATTCGAAAAATTTCGTCTGGATCAAGAGACCGACGAATCGCAGCGGTAATTGAGTTAATCAACCGCTCCCGCTGTTCCTGGGCAGCAATCGAACGGTAAGCCTTGAGCAGCTTATACTGACCCGCCTGCAGATACGTCACCAATCGCTGAGCAAACGGATCGGGATCAACATCGCGCAGTTGGGGTTCCGAGGTGAGATAGAGCTGACGTGCGATCGCAATTTTGTCTTTTAATTCCGGTCGATACGTTTGGATGCGCGCCAGTAAAATATCCGCCGCGTCATAACTTGTTGCCGGATCAGACGTCCATACTCCATCAAAGCGTCGCACCTGATCCATTGCCAGTGGTGACGACTTCGAGGTTTCTAACTCCGGGGATGAATCCTGTCCACCATAATGCTCCCGGCAAATCAAACAGGCCGTATACTGCTGTCCCACCACCACGAGATGCCACTCTTGAGACAGCATATCTTCAGGTTCAAACGCAATGGTTTCGTATTCGTCTGAGCGATTCGTAAATTCTGTCTCAGGCGCAGCCAGCACATAAACCTGATTGGTAACGCTGGCAATTCGTTCATAGCGATGAGCTTCTTGACGATAAAATCGCTCGCGCTGAAAGCTGGCAATAATCAGAGGTTGCTCAGACGTGCTGGCCAACACCTGGTCTTCCATCGCGTGAGACAAAGCCGTGAGTGACGACTTGAAATACATTTGAGGGCGCAGTTCAGGCCGCCTTTGCAGCAAGGCTTCCAAAACGGAAGTTGAAATCCTCATGGATAGTCTCGATGAATCGACTGGCTTAAATTGACTCGCATCTTACACTTCACATCTCGCAAAATAGCGAATCTACGTTTCGACGTAGCAAAGGCAAGATTCGAATGCAGGGATAGGGATAGAGCGGCAGCTCTATGATGATCGCGAAAAATCGCGTGACCAAGGGAACCTCTGAAATCATAGAGGGATATCAATCACTGTACCTCTCCTCTAGGGATCATTCGGGATCAAGCTGGAATCAAATTGATCCCATTGGCGAAACCCCTCTTTAAGTGTTCAGAAACAGCAGGCGGAACGTACCTTTCACAGAAGCGATTCAACAGCTTTCCAACGAAATTGCTAGATGACGTTGCCTGACAATCTTCCCTGTTCTCTATTTTGGGCCAAAATGGCACGATTGTAGATGATGACAGTGATTGATTAGTCAGAAATTAAAGTTTAACGGCAAAGTTGACCGAGGCAGAGGATAGTCTTGATACAGTAATGAAACCAGGGATGTTTTGGGTCAACCCACCCATCAAATCATCAACGACAGGTAACTGAAATGATACAGCCTGCCTCGTCCGCTACAGACGACCAATCCCGATCAGCCTACGTATCTGGTTTATCCGAATCTGATCTATCTTCAACATCTCCCCCGAATGGCAAACAATCCTCTGCCGGGGATACTCGTAATCGATTACTGTCGATTGGCTGGACGCTGCCCGTGCTGGTGATTGTGCCCCTTGTCTGTGGTATTGGACTGACGGGTTTCTTGGCCTTTCGCAACGGTCAACGGGCGGTCAGTGATCTAGCGCAGCAGCTCCAGCGTTCTACCAAAAGCAATATTGAATCGCGGCTGACCAATTATCTACAACTTCCACAGCAGCTCAATCAGATTAACGGCGAAGCCCTGCAGTCCGAATTGATCGATGCTCAGGATTTAGATGCGTTAGGCACCTATTTTTGGCAGCAAATGCAGGCATTTGACGTGCCCTATCTCTCTTGGACATCAGCCAATGGAGATTTTGTCGGATCGGGAATGTATCGCGATGCGGCTCTGATTGAGATTGTAGATAGCGAGAATAATCCCGGAAATTTGTACTCCTACAACACCAGCGCAACGGGAGAGCGAACCACGCTGTATCAAGCAAATGGGGAAGATGGCACTGCCGCCTACGATCCAAAGGCAGAGGTATCCTATCGGGCTGCTGAGCAATCTAGACGAGCAATTTGGAGTCGGGATGAGTGGGATGATGCCCCAGAAATTCTAGTCATTTCGGCTAGTCAGCCAGTCTATACCAATGCGGGCGGTTTGATGGGTGTGCTCAGTGTAGAGTTGAAGCTCGGCGCAATTAGCGAGTATCTCAATGATCTCCAGCTACCGGCATCGACTCGCATTTTTATTGTGGACAATGATGGGTTGTTAGTTGCAAATTCAGGGAGTGCCCAGTCCTACAACCTGATGAATGGCAGGGCTGTGCCAATTTCGCCAGAGAACAGTGCAGACCCAGTGATTCAGGCAACGGCGCGTTTCTTAAACGAAGAGACGGATGTTGGTTTGCTGTCATCGAATCGAGTCCATCGTTTCACCGTAGAAGGTAAACAGCACTATGCATCAGCCTTTCCTTGGCAAGACCGGGCTGGGCTGAATTGGTGGGTCGTGACAGTTGTGCCTCGCTCTGAACTCATGCATCACGTTGATAAGACGGTTCAGCATACGCTGCTTGTCGGTGGCAGTATTACAGCAGGCGCAACTTTACTAGGGATTTTGCTGTCTCTCTGGATTGTGCGCCCTATTCGACGGCTGAATGAAGCTGCCTCTGAAATAAAGCAAGACCGCTATCAGCGCGGAGAGCTAAATGATATTGCCCAGCGTCCAGATGAGTTAGGCCTTTTAGCTGAGCTGTTTGAGGACATGGCGCTGGTGGTAACAAGTCGGCAGCAGAGCCTAGCCGATCAAGTGGCTGATTTGCAGGCCGAAATTCATGAAGCGGACTCGATTAAACACACGGATTTAGATGAACTTACTGAGGTATTACAGCGTTCTCAAACCGTGCGGCGCACAATTCAACGCCAACAGCAGCAGCCATAGCCCGGCGACAAACTTAATCAAACTTAATAACGAAGTCGGATACGGTAAAGCTTAGCAGGATCTCTTTGGATTGCCAGGTTTATGAGGTCACAGATGAGAGAGTTCTGCTGCTTCAACGGATCTTTTATTAGTCTGTTGATGAATCGGAATGCAAATCGTGAATTCGGTGCCCTGCTCAGGGGAAGACTGGCACAACAACTGTCCGCCATGCCGTTCAGTCACGATTTGGTGGCTAATAGATAGACCCAACCCAGTGCCTTTGCCAATAGATTTGGTTGTGAAAAACGTATCAAAGATTTTGGCTTGAATCGATTCAGGAATACCAGGGCCATTGTCACGAATCCGAATTACGACTATGCCCCCATCTTGCTGCGTCTGGATGCGAATGGTAGGTCGGCGCTGGCTTGAGAAACAAGACTGTTCCGCTGGCTGGTTCAGTGTCTCGTCAATTGCATCAACTGCATTGGCCAAGATATTCATAAATACCTGGTTGAGCTGACTGGCGTAGCATTCAACGACCGGGATTGCACCATATTCCTTCACGATTTCAATGTGAGAATAGACTGGATGCATGGTCTTGAGCCGATGTTGCAGAATCAGCAGTGTGCTATTGATACCTTCATGGATATCGACCGCTTTGATTTCAGCTTCGTCTAAGCGGGAAAAGTTACGAAGCGACAACACAATTTGGCGAATGCGGTCGGCACCCAGCTTCATCGACGATAGCAAACGCGGCAAGTCCGCTTGAATAAAGTCAAGATCAATTTCTTCAATGCAGTCCTGTACTGGGGTAGGCGTATTGGGAACATAGGTCTGATACTGCTGGATTAGTTCGAGCAGATCGGTGACGTAGTTTTCAGCAGGCAACAGGTTGCCGTAGATGAAATTAACGGGATTATTGATTTCATGAGCGACACCGGCCACAAGTTGACCCAGAGATGACATTTTCTCGCTCTGCACCAGGTGTAACTGCGTTTGCTGGAGTTCCTCTAGGGCGTGACTGAGTTCGGCAGTGCGATCGCACACGCGCTGTTCTAACGTCTGATTCAACTGATGTAACTGGAGATGAACATCGATGCGAGCCAGCACCTCTTCGTGCTGGATCGGCTTGGTGATGTAGTCTACCGCGCCCAACTTGAGCCCTTTTACCTTATCAACCGTATCGGACAAGGCCGTCATGAAAATTACCGGGATGTCTTTGGTGATATCCGAAGCTTTTAGACGACGGCAGGTTTCAAACCCGTCAATACCGGGCATCATCACGTCCAGCAAGATCAAATCCGGTAAATTTCCCTGGAGTCGCTTGAGGGCAATTTCACCGCTTTTTGCGATCGCAACTCGATAGTTCGACTCGTTCAACAGATCGAACAGCACCTGAATATTCGTGGGATTATCATCCACCACCAAGATGGTGCCCCGTGCAGACAGTTCCTGGGTCGGAGACGATGTTTCTAATTGATGCTCCGCTGATGTAGGTTGGATGAGATGGGATTTGTTATACATCAATCTGTCCCTCAGACATATTCTTAAACGTACTGTTCTACTAGGTGGAGGATGGCCTCATCCTCAAAATCTTGGGCCAGTTCCAGCAGCCGATTGGCAAATGCTTCATATTCAGGCGCGAGTGCTTTCAGTCGGTTTGCTTCTTGCTGAATTTCGGCCATAAATCCGCCCTGCGCAGCTTCGTAGAGAGCAGCCAGCTCTGCCGCTGGAGGAACTTTCAGCTCTGGACTGGTGGATGCCGTCAAGTCAAAAAAGACCGTTTCAGCCTCTGGATCGCCTTCATAGACCCATTCCAGATTGAGGAATGTTTCCAGCTGCTGGAGCAGGGCATCAAACTCAATTGGCTTGGGAAAAAAGCTGCTACAGCCCGCATCCAAACTTTCCTGCTGCTCAACATGGGACAGACTAGCGGGTGAGGCAATGATGGGGATACTGGCGAATTCGGGCCGCAGCCGCAGCTTTTGCGTCATTTCTAACCCGGTCATCCGCGGCATGATCACGTCGGTAATAATCAAGTCCGGCTGCATTTGACAGGCTAGCTCATAGCCCCGCTGTCCATCTTCGGCTTCGATCAGGTCAAAGCCGAGCGGCTCCAGCATATTCACCAAGACAGAGCGATTTTCGGCATGATCGTCCACAGCCAAAATTGTGTAAGGCTGGCCGCGATAGCCAATAACCTTGGGCTTCTGATCGGCAGGAGCCATGTCTACCCAATCTTTGGCTAGGGGTAAGACAATCTCAAATGAGAATGTACTCCCCTGCCCCAGTTCACTCGTGACGACGATTTCACCGCCCATCATTTGGATAATTTGTTGACTAATCGCTAAGCCGAGCCCCGTCCCTTCTGCATTGCGATCGCGATCTCCGGCTTGCTCAAAAGCATGAAACACACGCTGTATGCGTTCGGGGGCAATGCCGATGCCCGTATCCTGCACCGTAAAGCGTAAGCGACAGACTGAAGCATCTTCGGCAGCAGTGTCCGAGGCCAGTGAATCCGCTGGACTCGGATCGACTCGAAACGTAACGGTGCCCGTATCGGTAAACTTAATCGCATTACTCAGCAAATTGAGCAGCACCTGCCGCAGCCGTTTATCGTCTGCATGAACAGCAGTGGGCAGATGGCTCGGCTCAGCATATTCAAATGCAATCCCCTTCTGCTTGGCTTTGACATGGCAAATTTCAGCCGTGCCCATGAGGAAATTCGGCAAGTGGAAATCCTGGGGATAGAGTTCCATCTTGCGCGCTTCAATCTTGGACAGATCCAAAATGTCATTAATCAGCGTCAGCAGGTGGGCCCCACACTGACGAATCACTTCCACCCCTTTTAATTGCTTCGGCGTTATGGCTGGATCGCGCTCTAGAATTTGGGCATAGCCTAGAATGCCGTTCAGCGGTGTACGTAACTCGTGGTTCATATTAGCTAAGAATTCGCTCTTGGCATGGTTGGCGGTATCGGCGGCTTCTTTGGCCGATCGCAGTTCTGCCGTCCGCTCGGCCACCCGCTGCTCAAGTTCTTCATTGGCCTGTTCTAGGACATTGAAGGCTTGCTTAACCTGCTGGGCCATTTGATTAAACGCCTGGGCCAATAGGCCAAATTCATTGCGCGATCGCACATTGACCTGGCTGTCGTAGTTACCTTGACTCATGTCAATGGCCGCATCGGTCAACCGCCGCAGGGGCAACGTAATCCGCCGCTCCAGCACCAGCCCGGCTGCGATCGCAACTAGCAGCAGTAGGATCGCCGAACCAATCAGGATGCTCAACATCTGATACAGCGGCGCGTAGGCTTCCCGCGTCGGCAGTTCTACCACCACATGCCAGCTGACGCTGGGAACGGGACTGACAGCACCTAAAACAGGTTTGCCCTTGAGTCCCCGATAGCGATAAACTTCCGGGATTGTAAATTAGATTGTGTCAAAGGTCAGAGATGAGATCTAATGAACTATTGAACCTAAGAGACTCGTACTATGACTTTTCGACCTGAACTCCTGGATGAATTGCTTAAAGGCTATCAGAATCCCGAAGACCTGCTGGGGGATGGAGGGATTCTTAAGCAGCTCACGGCGGCTTTGGTGGAACGCTGCTTGAATGCGGAAATGAAAACCCATCTGGACGAGCAACAGGCGGAGCCTGAAAGCGACGTCAAGCCAACTCGTAACCGCCGCAACGGCCACAGCAAGAAGACCATCAAAGGGGAGTTTGGAGAAGCTCAAATCAATGTTCCCCGTGACCGCAACAGTGAGTTTGAACCCATCATCGTCAAGAAGGGGCAGACCCGCTTCGAGGGCTTTGATGACAAGATCTTGTCCCTCTATGCCAGGGGCATGAGTACCCGTGACATTCAGGCTCAACTGCAAGACCTGTATGGCGTTGAGGTCTCAGCCGGGCTGATCTCGAACGTCACGGATGCGGTTGAAACGGAGCGTAAAATTTGGCAAAATCGCGCGCTCGACCCGGTTTATCCCATCGTCTATTTTGATGCCATCGTGGTCAAAGTCAGACAAGACGGGCGGGTGATCAACAAAGCGATTCACTTGGCGCTTGGGGTTAACTTGTCTGGCACCAAAGAACTCTTGGGGATGTGGATGACCCAGAACGAGTCTGCCAAATTTTGGCTTCAAGTGCTCACAGAGCTGCAAAATAGGGGTCTCAAAGACATCTTCATCGCTTGCTGTGATGGCCTCACTGGCTTTCCCGATGCCATTGAAGCGGTCTTTGCTCAAACCCAGGTGCAGTTGTGCATTGTTCACATGGTACGAAATTCACTCCGCTATGTGTCCTACAAAGACCGTAAGGCGGTTGCAGCAGACCTCAAGCTGATTTACACGGCCAGCACTGAGACTGAAGCAGAGCAGCGCTTAGTTGAGTTTGCCGAGCAGTGGGACCAGCAATATCCAACCATTAGCAGGTCTTGGCTTCATCATTGGCAGCGGATTATTCCCTTCTTTGCTTTTTCACCGGAGATTCGTAAAGCAATCTATACGACCAATGCGATTGAATCGATGAATATGACTCTTAGAAAGGTGATTAAAAACCACCGAGCTTTTCCAACCGATGAATCTGCCCTAAAAGTTATCTACTTGGCAATTCAAAATATTGCCAAAAAGTGAACCATGCCCATTCGCGACTGGAAACCCGCTCTCAACCGCTTCGCGATTGAATTCAGCGATCGCTTTCCAACTTGAGTTTTTACCTTTGACACAATCTATTTGACATACCCAAACTTCCCCCTCTTGGACATCGGCCAGAGCCTCTGCCCAAGCAGAACGGCCCATATCTTCTAACTTAAAGGTTTCAGCATTAGCTCCGGTTTGAGCAACAATGTAGCTGCGCTCATCCATAATGTAGACTGAACCCGTTTCACCCACCTCCGTTTGAGACACCACATACCAGAGAAAATTGAGATTGATCTTGGCAAATAGAACGCCATCAACTCGATCCGCCGCGTTGCGGATCGGAACCGCTAGCGTCACCATTGGAATATTCGTCTCAGGATCGATTTGCACCGGATCAACATATTCTTCCTGCTGCCGAAAGGCTCGTTGGAAAAGGGGTTGATCGGCTATGCTATTTGCTGCTACTTCACCGTAGGGTGAAATGGCAGTTATGACCTGTCCCTGGTTATTTGCGATCGCAATCAGTTCATAGGCATCGTTATGACGGGCTAATCCTTCCAGGATCTGCTGCTGTTGTGCCGGATCAAAGTTGGTTAAACCCGGCACGCGCGCCAGATAGTTCAGCTTGCGCTGGAGATCATCCAGGTAGTTTTCGATTTTGCCCGCCGCTAGTTCACTACGTTCTTCTTGCAGCATGACCAGCTGGTCTGCATAATCCTGAAAGCTCAAGTAGATGAGGATACTGCCAATTGGAATGACGCTCAGCAGCACCATACCCATCAGCCCCAACCGAATCTGATTGCTAATTGAGCGGAACCGCTGCCAGCCGTTCGCTACTTTGAGCGGTGTGAATTTGAATTTAGTTGACTGATTCATAACAGGGTTCGGCTTAGTTGGGCGAAATATCGATTTCTCCGGTCATGACCTGCTCACGAATATCGTTGAAGGTTGCTTCCTGTTCTGGAGTGAGCGAACCCCGGAATGGAGCAATATCATAAATGCCTTCCTTGAGCCCAAATTTGTACAGCTTGCCTTCCCAGCGTCCCTGCTGCATCAAATCGGCTGAATTAAAGACCAGCTTGGGAATATCCTGCAGCATGCTCGTAATGACGCGATCGGGAGCCAGTTCGTACTGATCCGTTGTCCAGCCAATTACGCGAGTTCCATCCCGCTGAGTAACCGCTTTGATTGCCCCGACCCCAGCTTCATCAGCATTAATCGCAAACACGTCATAGCCTTGGTCAGCTAATCCCAGCGCGACCTCTTTGCCAATTTCGCCATCTGTCCAGGTTTGCAGAAATTCCGTTGCTACTTCCAGATTGGGATTTGTCGCCAATGCGCCTTTACGGAAAAGCTGTGCTTCTTCTACATAAACGGGATAGTCGGCACCGACAATATAGGCCACCTTGTTCGTCTGCGTGGTCATTGCTGCTAAAACACCAGACAGATAACCAACTTCGCCAGATCGGAAAGCTACAGCTCCCAAGTTGCGGTTGTTGCCTGGATAGGTGGTGACAATCGCAAACTTGGTGCGAGGAAATTCATCCGCAATCTTCTCAGTAGGCTCAATGTACCCTCCACTGTGGGCAATGATGAAGTCATAGCCTTCTTCTGCATACTGCCGAAGCAACGGCTCTGCATCGGCATCACTAATTTCGCCTTTGAAGTCAACTGCGGCGTTAAATTCTTCTTTGATCATCTGCAAGCCGTTGTAACCTGACTCACTCCAACTGCCGTCATCTTGCGCGCCACTGGTGATCATGGCGACTCGAAAATTATCTGTAGATGATGGTCCAGTGGAAGTTTGGGTGAGATTTGGATCAGATCGACTACAGCTGAGGGTCAGCGTAAATGTCAGAACGGCCAGGAGAAAACTTGTGGTGATTGATTTAAAGCGCAACTGCATAGCTTAACCGGGGAATAGCGACAGGGTAATCGTGGAGTAAACCTTAAACAGAGAACGCACAATGCCGAATCCGCTTCTCAAACCGGATTGCATATGACAGGTATTAGGACGGTTATTCAGCCGCTCAAGTAACGGAGCCAAGCAAACAGCTGCAACGATGAAGTTACCTGGAAATTACGTAAATATGTAATAAGGATGTTCGATTACGTATTTACTTCCCGCCTTTTTTCTGCCTTTGGTTGGATAGACGTAGAGTACCCAATCCTATTTGTGGGCTAACAAAAAATATGGCAGAAGTCATGAATCCATGTACTCAAACTCACTGATACTTGTAACTTACGACCAAACATCTTTTGGGATAGATTTCTCTCAAGGTTTGATTACCGTTACAAGGCCATGCCAACCGGAGAAGATTGCTATAAAATCTGAGCCAATCCTCTCAATATGGATAGCTGCGTGTGTCTAACTCAGGTTGGCAAACTCAACTCATTCGATTGATGCTCATCCTCAGCGGGCTGTGCTTTGCTGGCATTGCTGGCTTGCTGCCTCGCCAAATTCGGCAGGCGTCTCAGCCAGAAACTGCGATCGCATCGCTCTCCACCGCTGAGGAAAACGCTGATCCATCGGCCACGTTATCTAGTACTGTTCCCCAGCTTGGGCCAAGGCATTATTTGGACTATGACCAGTGGACGGAGCTGCTGCGGCAGGAAGCCATTGCTATGCAAGAGCAGCAGCCTGAAAATCTCGCCATTTTGCTGGGCGACTCAATTAGCCTCTGGTTTCCGCCCGATTTGCTGCCCGATGGCTATACCTGGTTGAATCAAGGCATTTCCGGTGACACTAGTGAAGGCGTACTCGATCGCGTTCACTTCCTTGACCAAACCGATCCCGCTGTCATTATGCTGATGATTGGCATCAACGATTTGATTCAGGGCCAAGACCCCGATCAGGTGGTGCGCAATATTCGTAAGATTGTCCGCTACCTTAACTGGACACACCCCGATACGCCCATCATTCTCCAGTCAATTCTGCCCCACCAAGGCGAAACGGCCAGTTGGGAAGGCAAAGCGAAACTCGCTGCTTTGCCCAATGATCGAATTGAAGCCGTGAATGAACAGTTAGCTGCGATCGCGTCTGAACACGAAATTGAATTTCTCAATCTCTATCCCCTATTTGTTGGCAGTGATGGCTATCTAAAACCCGCTCTCAGCACCGATGGCCTACACCTGAACGAACAGGGCTATCTCGTCTGGCGCACTGCCTTTCAGCTCTACAGCCAGTTGGAACTATCTCAGGATGTTTCTGTTGCGAATGCTGAGCCTTAGTGTGTCTAGGACTTGGGCCTGAGTGCGATCGCAGCCCCTTATTCTTATCAAAAAGATGATTGAAGAAAGATACATGACACATGCCTTTCTTCAATTATCTTTTGTTTTTCATTTCAGTATGAATTGAAGACCTGAATTTGATAGGCTGATTATCAACGGCAACTTTACATGCATCCTATGGATACCAAAGCCTTTAAGCGTTCCCTCCAGCAGTCCGAACACTATCATCGGCGCGGCTTCGGCCACGAAGCTGCCGTTGCTGATCAGCTCCAAACCGAGTACCAGAGCAGCCTAATCCAAGAAATTCGCAACAACAACTACACCCTGACCCGAGGCGACGTTACCATTCGTCTAGCCGAAGCCTTCGGATTTTGCTGGGGCGTCGAGCGGGCAGTGGCAATGGCCTACGAAACGCGACAGCACTTTCCCACCGAGCGCATTTGGATCACGAATGAGATCATTCACAACCCGTCCGTGAATCAGCGGCTCAAAGAGATGAACGTCGGCTTCATTGAAGTGCGCGATGGTCAAAAAGACTTTTCCGTCGTGGAACAGGGCAATGTAGTGATTCTGCCTGCCTTTGGTGCCAGCGTCCAGGAAATGCAGTTGCTGAATGACCGTGGTTGCACCATCGTAGACACCACCTGTCCCTGGGTATCCAAAGTCTGGAACACCGTCGAAAAGCACAAGAAAAAGGATTTCACTTCAATCATCCACGGCAAGTACAAGCACGAAGAAACCATTGCCACCAGTTCCTTTGCGGGTAAGTATCTGGTCGTCCTGAACCTGAAAGAAGCCGAGTATGTCGCCAACTACATCCTGAACGGCGGTGATAAAGCCGAGTTTATGCAGAAGTTCAAGCATGCTCACTCGGAAGGCTTTGATCCCGATGTGGATTTGGGCTACATCGGCATTGCCAACCAAACCACCATGCTGAAGGGCGAAACCGAGCAGATCGGCAAGCTGCTGGAGCGCACGATGATGAAAAAGTACGGCCCAACTGAGGTCAATGAACACTTCCAGAGCTTCAACACCATCTGCGACGCTACCCAAGAGCGGCAGGATGCCATGTTCCAGCTCATTGAAGAAGACATCGACGTAATGGTCGTCATCGGTGGCTACAACTCGTCAAATACCACTCACCTCCAGGAAATCGCCGTGGAGCGGGGCATTTCCTCCTACCACATCGATAGCGCCGACCGGATTGGTGCCGATCAGCAGATTGAACACAAGCCACTGCACGAGGATTTGACGGTAACGCAAAACTGGCTACCCGCTGGCAAAATCACGGTTGGCATCACTTCTGGAGCATCTACGCCTGATCGAGCTGTCGAAGAAACCATCGCCAAAATCTTTGACCTAAAGGCGGCTCAAACGGTGATGGCTTAATCTTGTAGGTCGGGTTGAGCAACGCGAAACCCGACACCTCACCTATCCTGTTGGATTTCCTTCGTCAACCCAACCTACAAAAATACAGCTTGCGATCGCAAATTGACTTCAGGCTTGGGAGGAGCTAACCAATGCTGCGTAGACAAACAGTTTTAGACTTGTTATCCGAACATCGGGAGCAGCTACAGCAGTACTCAGTGAAAGCACTGTTTCTATTTGGCTCAGTTGCAAGAGATACCACTCATGCCAAAAGCGACGTAGATCTGCTGGTGGAGTTCGAGAAACCTGTTGGCTTATTTACGTTTCTGGGATTGAAGCGCTATTTAGAGGACATCTTGGGCTGCTCCGTGGATTTAGGCACACCTGCCTCTCTCAAACCAACTTTAAAGGAAACAGTGCTGAAGGAGGCAGTGCGTGCCTTCTAGAGGTTTCCTCGAAAGAATCCAAGACATGTTGGATGAAGTCGTCGAAATTCAGCAGTTTGTTGAAGGTATGACTTTTGCCCAGTTTTGTCAGGATCGACGCACATTGAAAGCTGTTTTGTACGGACTCGCTGTGATTGGTGAGGCTACAGCGACTATATTACTAGAAGTGGAAGCGGCCTATCCTGAAATACCTTGGTTAGATATTCGAGGCATGAGGAACGTAGCTATTCACGAATATTTTCAGGTAGACCTAGAGATCATCTGGGTAACCATTCAAGTAGACTTGCCAAGATTAAAGGCAACCTTGGAAAAAATTTTGCAAGACACATCTGAAGATAGTTAAAAATGGGTACTCAATCGACTGCGAAAACAATTTTTCTGCTGACCTCAATGGTGGGCTGGCTGTTGGTCGGTGGAGCACTGATGTATCTATCGCCGTTTATAATGAATCTGCTGCTGCCGTCCGATCGCACTCACCTCTGGATGGAAAACTTAAGTCGTGGTGGCTACAATCCGACACTGGCTTTGGTTGGCGGCGGTATCGTGTTCCTCATCACTGTCCTGGGCAATTGGATTTGGTATCAGCGGTTTGAGGGCAAGCTATAGGCTGTCTTAGCGGTATTCAAATATTCACAAAGGCGATTGGCACCATGCCAATCGCCTTTGTGTTTTTGCAACTTACTGGACTTCGTAGGATTCGATCTGCAACACGGGGCCAATCATGGCAAAGGTCATCACATCGTCGCGAACCTTGCCCGTCACCTTGACGCTGAGATCCTCCCGTTTTAGATCATCGGGTATGTCGTGTATTTCGTAGGTTTGATCGGCGGTTGCGAGTGCCCAAGTGCCCGATCCCATCGCAACTTTTTGGATTTTGCCTTCTAGTTTTAAGCTCATACAGGCTTCACCTCCGTTTTGGTGGCTAGATACGCCAAACCATAGCAGAGCAGCGCATTAAACGCGAGATACCCACGGGCGATTGTGCCCTGACCGAGCCACATTAAACTTGGATCTGCGATCGCACTTACGCCCAAGAACACCGCCATGCCCAGGCTCGTGCCAATCATGAACCACTTCCACTTAGAATGTCCCAGCAATAGGGCCATCAGGACAAAGGGAATTAACACGCTAGCAAAAAACGGATTCAGTAGACTGCTGCCTTGGATGACGTTACCCCATTCTGCGATCGCGCTACCCGCCACGCGGAATGGCCACTGGGGTAAATCCCAAATGTACAGTCCTCGGAACAGGAACAATCCCGTGCTGCCCATAATCAATCCCCAGGAGAGCGGCCACGTCCAGACCAGCGGTAAGTAAACCCGCAGCAGCCAAGCCAGTAGATATGAGCCAATCACCATCGCCAGTTTTGGTAATAGCGCGACAACACCACCGTCGAACCAGAACTTGAGATTGAGATAGCCATTTTCCACCAGCCAGCGGAAGAAATGGCGTAGGCTAATCTTGCCGTGACCCGCAAATCGCACCGCTTCTGATGCATTGAGTTGACCCGCGCCAAAGTGGTTAAACGTGTCGTTCTCGACTTTCTGTGATGATTCACGCAGGATTTCGTACACCTCGTCGGGCGTTTCAACACCTTGGGACTTAATCAACGCGGCTACACCCGCTACGTGGGGGGCGGCCATGCTGGTGCCTTGAAAGGCTGAAAATACTGACTCTCCGGTTTGGGGATTAATCGTGTTTTGCAGAATGCCGCCTGCTTCACCGCTGACCAGCGATCCCCCTGGTGCGGAAATATCCACGCCTGCGCCAAAGTTTGAGTAGGGAGCCTTTTGTCCGGTGGCATCCAATGCCGCAACTGCCAGAACGTGCGGATATCGGGCCGGATAAGACGCGGAGTTGCGCTGCTCGTTCCCTGCCGCTGCGATCACTACAACCCCTTTCCGATAGGCATACTCGGTCGCTGTTCGCAGCAAATCGGTATCGCCAGGGCCACCCAGACTCATATTGATCACGTCTGCCCCATTGTCTGCCGCATAGCGAATCGCTTCGGCAATGTCGGCCACGCTGCCGCCACCGGAACCGGAGAGGACTTTGAGTGGCATAATGCTGGCTTTGTGGGCGATCCCCGCCACACCATATTTATTATTTGTGGATTGAGCGATGGTTCCGGCGACATGGGTGCCGTGTCCGTTATCGTCCGAGGCATCCTCGCGATCGTTTACAAAGTCATAGCCTTTGACAAACTTGGTGTCCTTCAAATCCGGAACGCGACTCACACCCGTATCGATCACAGCGACGACAACGCCCTCACCTTGGGTCTCTTCCCAGGCTTTTTCCATACCGATTGAGCGCAGATTCCACTGCTTGCTGTAGTCGGGATCATTGGGAATTGCCAGCGTTGAATATTGATAATTTGGCTCAATGGCTTCCGTTTCTTTGGCCAATTCTGAGCGGCGCAACTGCTTGAGTAAAGCCTGATCCCCTTCAACTAAATAGAGATTTTCATCTGTTGAAAAAGAACTATTCAGCCGAAATGAAGTGCCATACTGTTTTGCGATCGCACTTAGTTCCTGCTCAATCTGCTCATTCGGAATATCATCGGCAAAGTTGAGGATCAAACTGTCATACGTGCCCTGATTGGCCAGTCCAGAATAGGACATCAGTGCCCAGAGCATGGCTCCCAAAAACAGCCCGATTAGTAACAGCTTTTTCATAGGTCGTGGTGTGTCAGTCTGCGGTGTGATGCGAAGTACGCTCCACCACGATAGCCCAGCACCGAGTGAATCAGCCACTCGTGGAATTCGCCGTTATGCGCCAATCTCAGGGACTTTGGGCACAATATCGAGCTGCGATCGCAATTCAGATTGCAAGATTACGTCACAAAATTACGCGACAATAGTGGCGCTGGCTGTTGGAGGGATCGCGCAATATGGAACGAGGTTTGATGTGGTTGCCGCTGCTGGGTTTGTTTATCTGGCTGGCTTGGGCGGGTTGGAATGAATACCAAAAAGTTGAAGCCTACAAAACCTGGGCCGCAGACTTTGAACGAGCCAAATACGATATCTACGCTGCGCTGGGTCAAAAAGCTGACCAACTGACCTGGGGATCGCCATCGCGCAAAGGGCCTGTGGATCTTAAAACGGTTTCACTGAAAGAGGTGGAGTCGATTAGCGTGAACGTGGATGGTCAAGAGTTTCCAATTCAGCTAGACGAAACATCTGATTTGCCCGAAAAAGGACGTAAAGTTGCGATCGCAATTCACCTCCCAAAGGAAACCGTATCCATCCCCTTTACCGATGCCGAACTCGCTGGCAAATGGGCACAACAGCTTGAACAACTGCGGCAGACGTATCGCCCCTAAATCTCTCCCTAGCAACAGGTCTTAGCCGCTCAGCATGATTTTAATAAAACAGACCAATTCACAAAACGGATGCTGAAGCCAATGAACAACACGACCGCTACGACCCTATTCGACCGCTTCTTCCGCGACGACAAAGGCGATATTGTGATTGCCCAACCGCCCAATCTGCCAATTCTGATCAGTTTTGCCGCCACTGCCCTGTACCTCTTCTCAACCAATAGTGCCCTAGAGCATCTATTCGGCGCGATCTCATTTGGCACCTTCTTTACCTGGTCTTGGCTAGAACTCTTCCAAGGTGTCAACTACTTCCGCCGCACGTTGGGATTGTTGGGACTGCTGGGTGCGATCGCATCCCAAGTTTACGGCTTTAATCTGCTCTAATTTCTGGCTTCGGTGATGGAGGGTAAGGCGTCAGGAAGGCTGTAAAGGGCTGTAGAGGCTGTAAAGGAAGTCGTAGGGTCTGTTGGAGTGAGGCGAGAGGAGTGAGAAGTTTTGAATGTTAAGTTTTGAATTGAGTCATACCAATCCTTTGTTAAGACTGCACTGAACTGAACAAGGGGCTTAAGCCCCTTGCCCTATAAATGTTGATTCTGTTCATCCTCAATTTGAATTGAGTCAAGCATTCAACACTCAACATTGAAAACTCAAAACTCGACTCTTACAGCCCTTTGTAGCCCTTGGTGCGTTTCGCTTTGCTCAACACCCTACAGCTCTTGATTACTCATCTCTCTCTTCCTGACTCCCTCGACTCCCCCTTCGCTCCCCTGCCCCCTTGCCCTTTGCCCCTTACAGCCTTTACAGCCTTTACAGCCTTTACACCCCCTCCCTTTGAATTTCCTGAACTCATCAACACAAGTCACCAACTTAGCGCTATTGTTATGGCTGCTAGATGAGGAGTCCTCATCACTGCTTCCTCACCTCATTGACTTAGATGACGCCCATTTCTCCCACCTCTCGAAATGAACTGACCGAACGGCGGCAGTCGCTGCGGCGGCAGCGGCGTTGGCGACTGCTGCAAAACCTGTGGCGAGCTTCTGCGATTAGCGGCATTGCAGTGGGTTCCGCTTGGTTAATGACGCGACCCGTGTGGCTGATTCGTCAACCCAGCCAAGTCACCGTTCAGGGCAATCAACTGCTATCACCCGAACAAATCCAGTCGCTGCTGCCGATTGACTATCCAAAGGCTCTACTAGAAATCGAACCAGAAGCCATCGAAGCGCAGCTAGAAACATTAGCGCCGATTGTTCAAGCGAAAGTCACGCGTCGCCTTTTGCCACCTCGGTTGGTTGTGCAGGTCGAAGAACGACATCCAGTTGCGATCGCACTACCAAAACAAACCGAGATTTCAGATACTATCGACCTGAGTGCGCTTGACCCCAATCAAACTGGCTTATTGGATGCCAGCGGTTTGTGGATGCCGCTGAGTCAGTTGGCTGAACTCGATCAAGCAGACGAATTACCTGCCTTACGCATCTACGGTTTCAGCGCCCAGCAAACTGCCCAACAAACCGAGTGGAGCAGCTTATATCAGCATCTACAAACTAGTCCCGTTCAGATCAAAGCTATCGATTGGCGCATCCCATCCAACCTGATTCTGCACACAGAACTGGGGATTGTGCATTTTGGTTCCTATTCATCCAGCTACTTTCCCAAACAAATCGAAGCGTTGAACCAGATGCGACAGTTACCCCAGCAGCTCAACGGCCAAACAATTGACTATATTGATTTGCGCAATCCCCAAGCGCCGAAGTTACAAATAATGACGAAAAATTAGCGATTCAACCGAAAGGATTGAGAGATCCTGAACAATCTTGCATTATGCAGGCTGAGCATAGTAACTTTTGATGACTCTCATGTGTTGATAGCGCTCATGCATTGAGCTGTTTTCTCTCTGTTGCTGTTTCTAGAGTTGGGGAATCCAGACTATTGTCTTGATCTGGCGGCATCAATTTGCAATCGCTTGGGTTTTCAGGGAACTTACCCTATATTTGACTAGAATCAACCCTGCCTAAAGTTACCCATTTTTCAGTCTCAATTTTTTTGACAACCCCAAAAATTCCAAAGCCGGAACATTGATTGATAGATAAGATGACCAATATAGATGACAACGCTTTTATTTATAACGAAAGCGATCGGCCAGAGAACCCATCTCCTATACCCATCGCAGCTGAAACGGCTATGGCATCCAATTCTAATAATCCTTTTACAAGCTCAAGCTTTAACTCCAGTCAGTCCCATGATGCGCGTTTAATGATGGGAGAAGATATGAGGGACGGTGATATTGTGCCAGGTAGCGTAGCCCGAATTAAAGTAATCGGTGTTGGCGGCGGCGGTTGTAATGCAGTCAACCGCATGATTTCGAGTGGCGTAGCTGGAGTTGAGTTCTGGGCAATTAACACAGATGCACAGGCTTTAACTAATGCGAGTGCCATCAATCGCCTCCAAGTTGGCCAAAAGCTGACGCGGGGATTGGGCGCAGGCGGTAATCCGGCTATTGGTCAAAAAGCGGCAGAGGAATCGCGAGATGAGATTGCCAGTTCGCTAGAGCAGTCTGACCTGGTATTTATCACCGCAGGCATGGGTGGCGGTACCGGAACAGGAGCCGCGCCTGTGGTGGCCGAGGTTGCCAAAGAAGTGGGTGCCCTGACCGTTGGCGTTGTCACTCGTCCTTTTACGTTTGAAGGTCGTCGCCGCACAGGACAGGCAGAAGAAGGCATTGAAGCGCTGCAAAGCCGGGTTGATACGCTGATCGTGATTCCCAACGATAAGCTGCTGACGGTAATTTCTGAGCAAACGCCCGTCCAAGAAGCGTTCCGGATTGCCGATGATATTCTGCGTCAGGGTGTGCAGGGCATTTCCGACATTATTACGATTCCCGGTTTGGTTAACGTAGACTTTGCCGACGTTCGCGCGGTGATGGCTGATGCGGGTTCGGCGCTGATGGGAATTGGTCAGGGTTCTGGCAAATCTAGAGCACGGGAAGCTGCGATCGCAGCTATTTCTTCACCGCTACTCGAATCGTCCATTGATGGCGCACGGGGAGCCGTATTTAACATCACGGGCGGCAGCGACTTAACGCTGCATGAGGTGAACGCGGCGGCTGAAATTATTTATGAAGCCGTTGATCCCAACGCCAATATCATCTTTGGTGCGGTGATTGACGATCGGCTCCAGGGCGAAGTCCGCATTACCGTGATTGCCACAGGCTTCACCGGAGAAGTGCAGGCTCCTCCAGCCGCACGGGTCGCACCGATTAGCCGACCCGCATCGCCTCCACCGCGACGCCCCATGCAAACTACACCTCAACCCGCCGAGGAACCCAAGCCGACCCGTCCAGGGCTAGATATTCCCGAGTTTCTCCAGCGGCGGCGACCTCGCTAATGGTGAAATGATTCAGTTGTGCCCGCTCGGCTGTTTCCTATCCGGCAAGATGCCTGAGCGGTAAACAAAGAAGCGTGGGTCAGTTTGAATTTGAACGTCAGGAATGAGCAGCTTTACCACTGCTCTGTTCCTGAATTTGGGCTTTATGCGTTCGTTGTCTGTGTTCAGTTCTCTTGAGTCGGACTAACCACTCATACTGGAATTTCAGCCGTCTTCAGGACAAACGGCTGTTTTTAGCCATACTCTTTAAATTTTCGACATATTACGGCCACAAATGAGGCGACCTTACTCACTCGGCCTCACTCACTCTTCTAGCGGCATTTCTAGGAATCGTCTGAATCATGCTCACTCAGTCATCACCTCAAACTCCTGAGATCGCACTGACGATTGCGGGTTCAGATAGCGGTGGCGGCGCAGGCATTCAGGCCGACCTGCGCACCTTTTCCTTTCATCAGGTACATGGCACCTGTGCGATAACCTGCATTACGGCGCAGAATACCCAAGGCGTACAGCGAGTCGATGCCCTGCCGCCGGAAGCTGTGATTGCCCAAATTCAATCCGTCACCAGTGACATGACAGTTGCCGCCGCTAAAACAGGCATGTTGCTAAATGCTGAGATTATGACGGCAGTGGCGGAGTTTTTACAGGCTCATCCCATTCCTCAGCTCGTCATCGATCCGGTGATGGTGTCGCGCACGGGAGCACAGTTAATTGACGACGGTGCGATCGCAACTCTCAAACAGTTTTTATTACCGCTCGCACAGGTATTAACCCCCAACCGCTACGAAGCGCAAATCCTCAGCGGTCGTGAAATCAACACCCTAGACGACATGAAATCTGCCGCTCAGCGCATTCTCGATCTCGGCGTCACGTCCGTTGTGGTTAAAGGTGGCGCGATGCCAGATGAACTATGTGGGGTGGATGTGTTTGCCAGTGCTGATACTTTGGAAGTCTTGAAAACAGAACAGGTCAATACAACCGATACCCACGGCACAGGCTGCACCCTATCGGCTGCGATCGCGGCTAATCTCGCTCAAGGAAAAGATAGGTTTACTGCTGTTCAAGCTGCCAAACAGTACGTCACTCAAGCGCTACACTATTGCCTACGCATCGGCCAGGGACAAGGCCCAGTGGGGCACTATTTTCCGCTCATGCGCTGAGTTCACCCAATTTGTCACTATGATCCTCAGCACTAAAAGTCGTAAGCCGAGAGGAGTGAGGAGTGAGGGGTTGTAGGGGTAGGAGAGTTGTAGGGTAGGAGAGTAATGAAGCAGCATGTTTGGTTGCGCAATCACCTGATTACCCATCCACTCATCCACCCATCTACCCCTTCACTCAGTCCTCAGCACTTCAAAAAAGCACTTCAATACATCTCCCGGTCGGGACACGATGTTGCCTCTTCACCAGGGCCATAGGGATGCATACCGCAAACTAGTAGATTGCCGCCATACACCTGCCCATAATAGTGACGGCAGTTGGCACAAACGGCTGGAGTTCGCCACAGCCGGAAATCAGGCAGATCCATATCATGATTAAACTCAATATGGGCATCGTAGCGATAAACAGACCCTGGGTCTGCGGGGGAGCCTAACCATGCTTCTAATCGTTCTATTTCGTCCCAAAAAATATCTTCTAAATCTTTTGCGATCGCTTCTGAAAGCTGACAAGCTTCATCAATTGTGTCCAGCACGACCTGAGTCGTCTCTGTCCAAAACTGCTCAGCCTCATCTGCCCACTGCTCAAACTGCCGATACATCTCTCGCTGCCAGTCTTCCATAACGCCAACCGCTCCTGTTCTTCTACCGATTTTGATCACGTAACCGTCGCAGCTCATCTCGCAGATCTGCAACCTGATGGCGCAAATCATTCACATCTGTCGAGCCACCGTGGGGAACAATTTCGCTATCGTCCAAAATCTCAATCCGTCTGGGTTCTCGTCCGGTCTCTTCTCCATCCGATTCTGGCTGTTGTTGTGCCCGCTGCACCACTTCATTCACAAGTCGTCGTGCCTCTTCCGTCGTCATTTCACCGCGAGCCACCATTTCATCCGCGATTTTTTGTGCCTGTGTCCGAAATTCGCCTAGCTTGCTGCCCGCTTTCTCTCCGGCGTAAGATGCAACCCCAACTCCGAGATAAAATGCCTTTTGCACGAGTTCTCCAAATCCTGGCATAGTGCCAAACTCCTTATCAGCATGGGTTGATATCAAAAGCTACTTGTGAAAACCAGCTTTTCTCCACTCTTTACCAGGATAGAAGTAAAGATAAAGGCATGACCACTGCCCAGGTGAAATTTGATATACGGTCATTACGGTAGTGATTGCTGTGGTAAATCGCAAGAATCAGTAAACTTTCGCGGAATCATCGTGAAGACAAAATATGTGGCACGACGCTATTTCTAGTAGATTACAGGACAAATTTTGCTACCAGTAGAGTTTCTGCCTGTGTCTCAATTATGTTAAGCCAGATTTAACCCACGAGCGGCAGTAAACAAAAATGTTAAATTGACCAAAGATTATGCCAAAGAATCATTCCACACCACCGTTATAGCTAGCTCTCACTGTGGTTTGCTCGTGGCGGAATTCTGGGCTTACTCTCTAACCGATTGCATTGCAAAGCATACTCATGGCTAGATTTGTCGGCCAGGCGTCATTCCGCTGGCTCTTGCTCATGCAAATAATCGTGCTCAGCATTCCCATCTTGCTGATTGGAGAGTTTGTAGCCCTCCGCATCGCACGCACTGAACTGTTGACCATTGCTGAGGAAAGCCTGCAGGAAAGCGCAGCCCGTCAGGCGGGCGAAATTGAGCAAGCCATGCAGACGCTACAAAACAATCTGTTAACGGCAGCCCAAAGCAGTGCTCTGCAAAGCGGATCTCAGCAAGAAACGCTTGCTTTTCTGGAGGAACTGCAAGCTCGTTTGCCCACCGATGTAATCTGCATTCAACTAATCAAACCCAAAGAAAGCCCCCTTCGTCCGTTGCCCAAAGCGATTTCAGCGAGTACCTGTGGCGACGAAACATTGGGAGCAAATGCTGCCCTTACCTTAATGGAGCTGAATGACTTATCGTCTGCATTCAATAGAACTAGCGTACGGGTATTATCGGTGGGCAGTAGGATTACACCGCAAACCACAAATGCAGATGCCTCTTCACAGCAGGGAATATCGTTACCGAATCCCATTCAAGATGGAGAAGTAGATGGAGAGTCAGATCTAGCCAAGCAACAGCTAGAAAATGCAAGACAGCAAGCGAAGGATTTAGCCAACCAGCCAACCAGGCTAGATGTTGTGCTGGGCATGCCTATTTACTATCCAGATGACCAGTTGCGATATCGCCTCGTGCTGAAAACGAATCTCTTACCCGCTCAATCGTCTTCTCAGGGTTATTTAAAAGGGCCAATTATGGTTATTGCTGAAGATGGCACAATCGTAGGCCACCCTGATCCCAACAAAGTCGGACAAAAGAGCCAAACGTTAGCCGCTGATCCCCAGGCATTTTCATCAATTATTGAAAATACGGGTAGCACCGATCAAGGAGGTGCCACTCGGCTTTCTAACCTTATCGATGGCAAACAGGAATGGGTCACTGGCTATGGTTCGGCCAAAATTAAGAATCAAGAAAATAGCGAAGAGGCTTTAACTTGGACTATTTTTGCCGTCTCGCCAACCGATAGAGCCCTACAGGGACTCCATAAGATTCAACGGGTTCTGGTCGGGCTAACGGTGGGCCTGATTGGCGCATACGTGCTAGCTGCTTTGTGGATTGCTCAGTACCTATCGCCGCCGATTGAAAAGCTGGGAGTTTATGCTCGTCGGATTAACAGTTTGGCTGGAGCCGGGCCTATACCTAAAAATTTTCGGATTCGAGAACTGAATTATCTCGCTAGCGCGCTAGAAGATATGATGCGTCGGCTAGAGAGTCGAGCCAATGAACTAGATGAGGCACGTCGGGAAGCAGAGCTGGCCAACCAGTTGAAAAGCGAATTTTTGGCTACTACGTCCCACGAACTCAGAACGCCTCTAAACGGCATTATTGGCTGCATTCGACTGGTTTTGGATGACTGCTGTGATGATGAGGCTGAAGAGGAGGAATTTCTACAGCGAGCCTACGATTCGGCGGTTCATCTACTGAAAATCATCAATGATATTCTCGATATTGCTCGGGTGGAAGCGGGGGCCCTTTCCCTGCATCTAGAAACGGTTGATCTGCATGATTTATTGGGTGAGGTCATCCACTTACAAAAGGTTCATGCACAACAAAAGGGGCTGCAGTTGGTTTATATGCCCCTGCTTCATAAGGCATCGTCTAGTCGGCCACCATCTAATAATTCGGCTAGTCATACAGCACGCGCAGACAAGCCGATGGTACAGGTAGATCGCTCAAAGCTAAAACAGGTTTTGCTGAACGTTATTTACAACGCGGTTAAGTTTACTGACCAGGGCAGCATTACCTTGGCTGTGCAGATTAGCGATCGCACTTCACTCGTCAGCGGATTGCCGCCCCGCGATCGCAAAGCGATTAGCCGAGAGATTGACCAGTGGGTTGTGGTTGATGTTAAAGATACGGGGATTGGTATTGAGCCAGAGCAACAGTCAAAGCTATTCAAGCCCTTTGTGATGGTGGATGGTTCTACGACGCGTCGCCATGAGGGAACGGGTTTAGGGTTAGCGATTTCACGCAATCTGATGCAGTTAATGGGGGGATATATTACGCTGCACAGCGATGGCCAGGGTAAGGGAACGCTGGTACGGCTAATGCTACCGCTGCTATCGCCGACTACAACGCAGTCTCTCCCGTCTTCTACTAAACCTGCCGTTTCTTCTTAAGCGGCACATTAACTATCAAAACCCAGCACAATAAAGCGGCAAGCTACTCATAAAGGCGACTTTGGTTGCTTACACGACTTGGAATGTTATTTGATTTTTGGACGAAAGAATGAGGGTTTTAGCGACTGTTACAGTCGCTAAAACCCTCATTCTTTCGTTTAACCTTCCAATCTGATTGCTTACAGGTGCAACGCGCACCTGTAAGCAATCAGATTGAGATTGATACGTGGCATTGCAGCAGCCACCGTTTGTTGATCAGGGGGTTGATGCGGGTTCACCAAAGTTGACAGGTCCAGTGGCGGGTGCAGTAGTAGGTGCGGTTGCGGGTGCAGTTGTAGGCGGCACAGCAGACGGTGATGCTCCAGGGGCTGCATTATTCAGTCCTGGAGCCGTTGGTGTAGGGGCTGAATTCGGGGGTGTCGGCATCAGAGCATCAGGAGGCACCCTGTTGGGCGTCATTGGAGCCGTCGTCGGTGCGGCAGGTGCACTTGGGGTCGGGGCGACAGCAGGTGCAGGCGGTTCGGCTGGTTCCACTGGTACTTCAGAAATCTCGGAGCAGACCACTTCGGTCATCGGCGTATTGTTGGCGGCAGTGCTGAGATTGGAATTATCACCGGATGCGATCTCACCCGCTGCAGCACCAGGCGCAGCAGGTGCGGTAACGGACTGAGTTTGGCGGATTTCGCAGGTTTCTTGGAGTGCATAGGGTTGATCCAGGGTGCCTGGCCCAGTCCAGATAGCGCGGAGGTTCAGCTCATAGTTTGCTCCAGCTGAGTCAACGTCTTCTTGCAGGTTCCAGAAGTGATCTTCTTCCGCTTCTAGTAAGCGGTCTAAGGCATCGGCTCGGAGCTCTGGCAAATTATTATCAATCTGGAATAGCCAGCGTTCCGCATAAGACCAGGGTTTACCATCAATTTCATTGATGATCAGCGCTTCAGTTTGCTCCAGCAGCGAAACACCCCTTGGAATGGCATCAACATCACCGAGCGACAGGACAAAGGCACTGGCTGAAAAATTAGACACCAACAGGCTGGGATACTGGGTTAGCCATCTTTGAATATTGAAATAAAACTGAATCCAGCAGCTCAAGGTCAAGTTAATCAGAATCAGCAGGACGATTTGCTGTTGGGCTTTGGTGTTGGGCACCGTCAACTGCAAATCTTTGGAGAGAAAATAGGGGAAAATTGCGATCGCAGTTGAAATCAGCGGCCACAGAACTAACACAATCTGTAGGTCAATACTTTCACCTTGTCCAAAGAGAAATAGACCAACCAGTGCGCCGGTAATCCACGGCCCTAAATTTAACCCAAATATCCTGACGGGATTTTCCAGTAGCGCCCAGTTCACTCCCGAAATCAGAAACAGCCACGCACCATTGGTTAAAAAGTGGCTCAGCCAATTAGCCTCTGCCAGTAGCGACAGCACCCAGGAAAACACGCTCAGCAGCAGCAGCATTTGCCAGGAGAATGAGCGCGGCGGCTTGACCCGATTGAACGTATAGCCAACAGTCTGAGACGTCTGCTTAAACGTATTTTTGAACAAATTAACCATGCCGTTGACCATCGCTAAATCTCCTGAAGCACGATACGCAGCAGCAGCAAAATGAGAATCACCGTAAAGCTAGCGGCATTGGCTCGCAAAACGGCATTGGTGCGATCGCGCTCTTGCTGATACTGCAAATTAAATTGACTCTGGCGCAGCTTCCGCGATCGGCTCCGTCCAGTTGCGCTTTTGTGGCTAGATTCCTCTGCCAAAATTTGGGCGCGGGTTTGAAAATCCGGTGGCTTCAGCAGACGCAGCAGCAGCGTCAACCCCTCTAACTTGATGAAAAACGTCAGGAAAAAGGCGACAATCCCCGCTCCCACCAACCAAATCGCCAAGCTGCCGGACCACTCATTGGCAAAAAAGCGATCGAAAAAGATAAAGCTCATCACCTGCTCTCGTAAGCCCGGTGGCAAGATCGGTTCGATCAAGAAAAACAGCATCCAGCCTACTGTTACCGCCAATAAATTGATCGTGGCAGACCGCTCCAAACTGATGCGGCGAGGCCAGCGCAAATTTTGCCGCAGCACCATCGCCTCGACAATAATGGCGACCAGCAAAAAAAGAGTCTGAAATAAGACCATTGGTAGCGGTATAACAGTGGTCAGGGTAATGTCATCCATGACGGTTGAGGTGCGGAGTTAAAACAAGAGTTAGCAAAGATTTTGAGCAGACGTTCAACAGATAGTGGAGATCATGGCTCAACGTAATTGGCATTCGATTGTCATATTCACCATCGATTTCTTATGCGGATTGCGGAGATTCAGACCTACGATTCAATCAGCCTGCCGAAATCCTGCTTAAGGTTATACCGTGTCTGGTTAATTTGGTAGCAATTTTGCAGGAATTGGTGAAGTGGGAGAGGAGAGTAAGGAGTAAGGACTCAGGAGTGAGGCTGTAAAAGGCTGTGAAGGGCTGTAAGGGGAGTCGAGGGACTCAAGGGGTAAATAACTATGACGAACTCGAATCCTCAGCACTCAACACCGAGTACCCAGTACCTAGTACCCAGCACTCTATTTAGACCTGCCAAGAATGATCAATTGCAAAATGAATCAGCTAATAAGCTCAAATCACGCTATATATGGAGACAATGAAGGCAGTTAGTCTCCTTAGGCGCTACACATAGAGGTTCCGAATTGAGTACCATGACGAGAACAGGTATCGGCATCCGCACCGCCCAAGCTATATCTGAGCGTGTTGCGGGACAAATCCATGTTTATGACGGTTTGGGCAAGGGCAAGTCCCAGGTTGCGCTAGGGGTTGTCCTACGCTCTATCGGCTTGGGCATTCGGTCTGATGTGCAAACGCGGGTGCTACTCCTACGATTCTTGAAAGGGCCAGGACGAGCCTACAGCGAAGATGCGGCTATTGATGCGCTCCAGCGAGGTTTTCCCCATTTAATTGACCAGGTACGGACGGGACGTGCCGAATTTTTTGGGCCGGATGACATCACCAAATTTGACAAGCAGGAAGCGCAGCGGGGCTGGGATATTGCCAAAGGTGCGATCGCATCTGGTCTCTATTCCGTTGTCGTGCTGGATGAACTCAATCCCCTGTTGGATTTAGGGTTATTGCCTGTGGATGAAGTGGTACGGACGCTGAAGCGCAAGCCAGATCATCTGGAAATCATCGCCACGGGGCGGGGCGCACCGCAGGCCCTGTTGGATATTGCCGATTTGCATTCAGAAATGCGGCCTCATCACCATCCTGAAGCAGCAGAACACGGAATTGAAGGCATTGAAATCTACACTGGTGCGGGCAAAGGCAAATCCACTAGCGCCCTCGGTAAAGCCCTACAAGCAATCGGCAAAGGGATCAGCCAAGACCTTTCCCACCGGGTACTGATTGTACAGTGGCTCAAGGGTGGACAAGGTTACACCGAAGATGCCGCGATCGCAGCTTTACGACAGAGCTATCCCAATCTAGTTGACCATCAGCGCTGTGGTCGGGATGCTATCGTTTGGCGGGGACAGCAGCAAGAATTGGACTATGTAGAAGCTGAGCGGGGCTGGGAAATTGCCCGAGCTGCGATCGCATCTGGTCTTTATAAAACGATTATTCTGGATGAAATTAATCCCACAGTGGATTTGGAGCTGCTGCCGGAGGAGCCGATTGTGCAGGCACTCCTGCGAAAGCCCCGCGACACTGAGGTGATTATGACCGGACGCTGCAAAAATCCCCCCGCTTATTTCAATCTGGCCAGCGTGCATTCTGAGGTATTCTGCCACAAGCACTACGCCGAGAAAGGCGTTGATTTGAAGCGAGGCGTTGACTTCTAAAACCAATGCTGTTGTGTTGTCCCCACGCTGCGGGGACAACACAACAGCATTGGTTTTGTTTAAGAATCGTTCCAGTTTTGCTCTAGATAGCGGCGATAATCCTGAACTGACTCTTCGAAGGTATAGTTCCAGTTCGGGTGAGCGTCCCGATCAGCTTGAATTGTCTGACGAATGGCTTCTTGTCCAGCCCCGACGACTAAGCCAGCGCCAGCACCGATCAGGGCATAGTTACGATGAGTTTTATCTTGATACAGATCGTGTTGACTAATTTCTGCGATCGCAACACCAAGCACGGCTCCTAGCACAGCTGTAATCAAGCTGGAGCAAACGATACAACGGGTATACATGATTCTATCCAAATTCAACAATTACACGGTGACAACCTTGAAACTTGTGATAAACAACACGAATACGTGCGTGTTTACACCTTTATTGTTCCAAAGGTCTAATAGTGCAGCGTCATTGAGTTTAGATTTTTTAATCTTTATACTGATCTCGTACGCCAGATGTCTCCTTCGGCAAAGCTGAGTGATTGCGGCAGAGTTCTCGCAGTTTTGCTGAGCTTGCACCTAACCTAATGGTCGAAGTAAAGTCACCGATGGATAACCTGAATCAGTTGCGGCAGAAGGACAAAGCTTTTTGGATTGGGGCACTCAAGTTGGGATGGTCGTGAATCCCGAAACCCGCACCGTGGAAGTTTATCGCCCCAGTAGCGATACATCAAAAATTACCAAAGACGGCGATCTGTTAACGGTGCCAGAACTCTTACCGGGTTGGACGGTGCGAGTGTCTGAGCTGTGGCCGCTGGTGTTTTAAGAGCTGATGATGGTGGGCGATGCCCATCCTACGAAGTACTAAGCATGTCTGAAACGGATTCAGTTAAAACGGTGGGAACGGAGCGCGATCGCACATTGATGCAGCGTTGTATCAACCTGGCGCGACAGGCGGCAGGCCGGACTTCGCCTAACCCAATGGTCGGCTGCGTCATTGTCCAGGAAAGCCAGACTGGAGAACTCGAAATTGTTGGTGAAGGCTTTCATCCCCAGGCGGGACAGCCCCATGCCGAGGTGTTTGCGCTACGGGCAGCAGGCGATCGGGCTCAAGGCGCAACGGCTTACGTCAGTTTGGAACCCTGCAATCACTATGGCCGCACCCCACCCTGTAGCGAAGCGCTGATTGCAGCGGGAATAAAAAAAGTCGTTGTCGGCATGGTTGACCCCGATTCGCGCGTAGCAGGCGGCGGCATTCAGCGATTACGGGATGCCGGCATTGAAGTCCTTGTTGGCGTGGAAGAAGCGGCTTGTCAGAAATTGAACGAAGCGTTTATTCACCGCGTTCGCCATCAGCGCCCCTTTGGCATTTTGAAATACGCCATGACGCTGGACGGCAAAATCGCCGCTAGTACAGGCCACAGCGCTTGGGTGACAGGGGCAGCGGCACGCCAGGAGGTGCATCGGCTGCGCTCGATCTGCGATGCGGTCATTGTCGGCGGCAATACGCTACGCAAAGATAATCCGCTGTTGACTAGCCACGGCATTTGCGATCGCAATCCGCTGCGCGTGGTCATGAGTCGCCGTTTAAATTTACCGTTGGATGCCAAGCTTTGGGATGTGGACACTGCGCCGACGCTGGTGGCCACGGAAACGGGAGCCAATCCAGAGTTGAAAGCTAAATTGTGCGATCGCGGTGTCGAAGTGCTGGAGTTTGATCGGCTCACACCGGACGATTTAATGGCCAATCTCTGTCAGCGCGGCTTAAACAGCGTCCTCTGGGAATGTGGCGGAGTTCTGGCGGCGGAAGCGATTCGCTCCGGCAGTGTGCAAAAAATCTGGGCGTTTATTGCACCGAAACTCATCGGTGGACAGCAGGCTCCCTCGCCCGTCGGTGAAATGGGTCTGCAAAAAATGACCGATGCGCTACAGCTCAGCCAGCTCACCTGCCGCACCGTCGGCGATGATTATTTGATCGAGGGGTATTTGGTAGATTCAAATAATCAACGAGCGTAAAGCGGGGACGGCAACGCCGTCCCCGCTTTACGCTGATCAGTTTCCATCAGCCTTCTCGAATCACCTTGGCATAAACCATTGACTCGAATAGAAGCTGAAATCCAACGTCTTCATAGAGCCGATAGGCTTGATTTGGATTTTGGCTATCGACACCGATGAGTGCCGTATCCATACCCGCTGCCTGGAGCCGCCGTAGTCCTTCTAGCAGCATGACTCGACCCAAACCCAGCCGCCGATAGCCGCGCCGAGTCCCCAGCAAGCCGACCCAGCCTTCCTGACGCCCCAGTTGGGCGTTCTCTTCGGCATAAATGATGCTGAGACAGAACGCAGCCATCGTTCCATCCGGCGCGATCGCAACTAAATCCAATTCAGGATTATGGATCGGTAAAGACCTGTAATAGTCAAACCGTTCCAGAGTTGCGGGATGGTGGTTCCAGTGATCCACAAAGGTCTGATTGAACATCTCCACCCAAGCGGCTCCATCCTGCGCCGGATTCACGGAGCGAACCGTGAACCCCTCTGGTAAAGACACTGCCGGAATCGGCTCTACTAGTGATCGCGACAGTCGCTTAAACGTGCGACACCAGCTAAACCCGTGCTGCTCCAGCATGGCGAAGCGGTCACGCAGGTGCGATCGCGCTGCCGAGTTCAGCATGACCGTTCCCTCAAATTCCTGGCCAATCTCTTGAACCCGAGCCTCAGCCCACTGCACAATTTGCGCTTCAATGCCACTGCCTCGGATATCGGGATGGATAGAAAAGCCCAAACCGCAGGACAGCTCATCACCTGGCTCGGGACGCCACAGATCGGCAATGGCTAGTAAGCGACCTTGCTCGTCTTCCCACAGCCGCAGGTCACGGTTGACATCAAAGTTAGGTGCATTAAAATCTTCTAGCAGTTCGCTAACAGCCATAAAGGCATCGATTTGGTCAGCTTTGTAGCAGAGGTTAGTCAGATCTGCGATCGCAGTTAAATCAGTTTCATCTTGATAGGTACGTTCGGTTAGAGTACATTGCGGTGCTGTAGTACGCATGAGTCCTGCCCTCGAATTTTAGAGGTATGACCGGATCTACAGCTTTTTTGTCGGCAATTCCGCAGGTTTATACTACAAATAATACAATCGCTCAAATCCATCGCTTAAATACTGTGATCAGTACCCTCAATACTCAGCATCAAAACCGGGTGGAAACTGTTTGCTATCGCCCAGTAGCGGCAAAATAACCGAGTGTAAATTAATGAATCCATCCTCTATCTCTAGCAGGATAAGGCCTCGGATTTATTGACTCTTCAACTGCTTTCACGCTTGATAAAGAGTTCAAAAGCCTGCTCGTGAAATTACAGAATAGGCGATTTATCTGATGTAGGGTTAAACAGTAAGTGTGTCGATTTGTAACTTTACTGACTGAGGAGCACTACATGGCTCGTTTCCCCCACTTCATCATCATTGGCGGCATGAAATGTGCAACCAGTACGCTACATGATCAGTTGGCTGCACAACCTGGCTTCTTTATGACTGAGCCTAAAGAACCGAATTTTTTTAGCAATGATGAAATATATGATCGGGGTCTGAGCTGGTATACCGATTTATTTGCCAATGCTGATTCAGGCGACTTATGCGGCGAATCGAGCACTCATTACACAAAGTTACCGACCTACCCTCACACCATTGAACGCCTACAGCAGTACGTTCCCCAGGCCAAATTCATCTACATGATGCGCCATCCGATCGATCGGCTAGTTTCCCATTTTGTGCATGAGTGGACAAAGCGCCAGGTTTCGACGTTTGATATCAATGCGGTTCTGGATGACTATCCAACGCTGATTGAGTACAGTCAATACGCGATGCAGTTGCGGCCCTACTTGGAAACCTTTGGGTCAGATCGTATTCTGCCGATTTTCTTCGAGCGGTTCTGTGCGTATCCTCAAGAGGAGCTAGAGCGAGTTTGTGAATTCTTGGGGTATCCCCACCAGCCGATTTGGCAGGATGAGGCGCAGCAGCAAAACGCCTCCAGCGATCGCATTCGCAATCATCCGGTACTGGAGTTTGTGGTTCACAACTCGATGTTGGAAGCACTACGTCGCCAAATGGTGCCAAAGTCGTTCCGCACCTGGGTACGGGGACAGTTAACGGTTAAGCAAAAGCCCACCGTATCACCGGAAAATGTGGAAAGGCTAAAGGTTATTTTTGATCAGGATTTAGAGATTTTAGGCACTTGGCTGGGCGTAGATATCACCTGCGATACGTTTAAGAGCGTTGCCCGCCAGCAGCCCTACACCTGGACAAAAGCCGCTAATCTGGTGCTGGCAAGCGCCTAATCTAAAGACCGCAAGAGCCCCTTCCCGCGTCACGGGAAGGGGCTCTTGCTTAGGAGCGTAGATTTAATAAGGTGCAATCTTTGGAGTAGGGACACGGCATTGCCGTGCCCCTACAGATGGAATGGTTTACAGGCTATTTAATCCACAATCCTTAGGTCGGTTTAATGTGCTGCAACAGCCCGTTTATAGGCGTCATCAAGTACTTCTGAGAGGGTTGGGTGGGTATGCACCATAAACGACAGATCCTGAATTGATAGTCCCTGCGCGATCGCATTTGCGGCTTCTTGAATCAGGTCGGATGCGTGCAGGCCCAGAATGTGAGCACCGAGGATTTCGCCCGTATCCTTGCGGTAAATGACTTTAGCGATGCCGTCCGTTTCTCCTTCGGCCAACGCCTTAGAGTTGCCCTTGAAGTAGCTGCGCGTGGTGGCAATCTCAAATCCCTCAGCATCGGCCAATTCTTTAGCCGCAGGTTCCGTCAGACCGACAAAGCTAATTTCGGGATGAGTAAAGGCGGCGGCGGGAATGCTGCGGTAGTTGACGGTGCGATCGCGATCGCAGATATTTTCAACCGCGACGATGCCTTGAGCCGAAGCCGCATGGGCCAGCATCATCTTACCCGTCGCATCACCAATCGCCCACAAATGCTCGACAGGCTGGCCATCCCGCAGGACACGCATGTGATCGTCCACGGTAATAAATCCACGACGGTCGGTTTCCAGCCCGATAGACTCCAAACCTAAATCTTTGGTATCTGGAATCCGGCCCGTTGCTACGAGGCAGGCATCAACTTCTAGAACTTCAGTCACTTCCTTTGTCTTGGCATCGGCCAGCTCAATCACAACGGGAGAACCGGGCGTCACTTTCATGGCCAACTGTCCCACTCGCGTTTCGACATCGCGGGGCGTGATCAGTACCCGCTGCGCCAGCTTAGCGATATCGGGATCAAATCCGGGCATTAGCTGATCCAGCGCTTCAATCATGGTGACTTCTGAACCGAGTGCCGTGTAGACATCGGAAAACTCTAGGCCAATGTAGCCACTGCCGACGATGGCCACCCAGTCCGGCAGCCAGTCCAGCTTAATCGCGTCGTCACTGGTAAATACAGTCTTGCCATCAACCTCAATCCCTGGCGGTACGAAGGGAATCGAACCAGGAGCCAAGATGATGTCGCGGGCGGTGAAGACCTGTTCGCCGTTTTCACCCGTCACCGTAATCTTCTGAGTACCTGCAATTCGGCCCCGACCGCGCAGTGTATCAACGCCTAGACGGGTCAAGCTGTTGGTCAAATCGCCCTGTAGCTTGGCGACCAGATTGGCGGCGTGATCTGAGATCGCAGCTCGGTCAAATGATAGCCCACCCAGTTGAATACCCAGAGACTGGAGGTGATGGGCATTGCGCAATTCGCGCACCCGACCCGAAGCGGCAAGGAGAGCCTTTGACGGAATGCAGCCTCGGTTGACACAGGTTCCACCCATATCTGCCATTTCCACAATGGCCGTTTTTAATCCATTGGCAACAGCATGCAGCGCGGCTCCATGTCCACCGACGCCTGCGCCAATGATGATCAAATCATAATCAAATGCTTCGCTCACGGACTTCTCCTAAAACCTAAAAACAGACTCCAAAAACCAGCTATGCGGCCACTTAACCCTCACCTATTGTTGACCGCAGGGGCAAATTAGACAACCGTTAACCCATGATTCATTGTGATTATGTGATTAGCTGCGATCGCACTGCTCCATGCCAAATTATGAAGAATCAAACAATTTTCATGATGATCTGGTTCTGGATCACAATCGGCTTGGCAAATTCAGCCGCAGAATTGGGCATGTTGAAAATAGATCATAAGTTTTGAGGAGGCTTCCCAAAACGATGGCTATGAGTCAATCTGAAGCTCGACGTGCCGCCATGCAGGCGTTTGAGGAGTCTCTATCTCAATTGCAGAACACGCTGCAATCCGAGGCAGCAGACAACCCGCCTGTGGCTCCAGTTCGCTCTGAACAAAACGCCAACCCTGCGGCTGCGAAACAATCACCCCAAGCAAGCCGCGAAAAGCCTCGCTCCTCTCAGTTCACCCTAGAGGAGCTAGAGGAAGCTGTTCAGGACATCGAAAACTATATGCGCTATCAAGCTGAAGGATATTAAGCTTAACCCGTCCCGATTAATCCCGCCGCTGTCGTTTCGCTTCATACAGCACTAACGCTGCCGAAATCGTCACGTTGAGCGATTCAACGCCGGGACTGAGTGGAATAGTGATCGACAGATCCGCTAGATCCGTCAAGTCTGGCGATAAACCCGCTCCTTCATTGCCCATCAGCAACAGGGTCGGCGATCGCAAATCGACATCCCAGTAAACCTGGGCCGCATCTGGGCGCGTTGCAATAATTTGCACCCCCTGCTGCTGAAGCTGTCGTGCGATCGCAACTGGCTCGGCACAGGTCAGAATCGGAGCACGGAACCACTGCCCAGCCGAAGAACGCAGCACTTTCGGGTGATCCACATCCACGCTGTCCGCACTGACCCAAAGCTGGTCAATTCCGGTGGCTGCGGCTGTCCGAATAATGCCGCCCAAATTACCAGGATCTTGTAGCGTTTCCAGCATTAGCCCTAAGAATGCCTGGGACGTGCCAAGTGTCCGATCCCCAGACGCATCCTTTTCAGATTCAGATATAGCAGTGCGACGGGGCGCGGTGGCAACAACGCCATCTGGCTGCACGGTCGTCGCCAGAGCGGCTAAGACATCAGGACTAACTACCTCAATCCGCTCCGCTTGCTGCTGCACGGTCTGCCATAGGGCAGGATACCGCTGCTGCCACTCCTCGGTATGACACACCACTTGGAGAGGATACGCAACGCTACAGGCTTCTTGAATAAGATGGGTTCCTTCGAGTAAAAACTGCTGCTGCTGTCGTCGCCCCTTTGTGCGGTGCAGCTTACGAATGGCTTTGATCAGGGGATTCTGGAGACTCGTCAGCATTCAGTTATGGCCTTACGTCATCGGGTCAAGACAGATAGTTTTTGAGAAGCTGTGCTCTGTGCAACTTCTCAAAAACTATCTGTCCAGTTTTAAGCGGATAGTGCTATATCGAAACTAGTTGCAGCATGGATTTCGATATGAAAAATATGGATCAACTTGGGTGGCCCAGTTTAGCGCACGGCTGATTCAGCACGAGCTAATTCAACACTAAATTAGAACCATTGAAAATTGATCGGGATTGATCAGTTTTTTGTTGCAAAACAGCAAAAAATCATAAGAAAATCTAAGTTTTCGCCAGATGGCTCTGAAATATGCATCTGATGCTTTTAGCTCAATACCTCAGGCAGCAGAGCCATAATTTCAACACCGTAAGGGTTATGTGATTGAGGTAAGGCAGCAGAGATCAAAGTGCAATCGCAGCTTAACTCTACATCTACATTGGCCCAACCGTTAGCAGCAGCATAAGTACGGCTGTAGGTATCTGGGGCCTTAGCTCAACCCACATCGGCTTTACAGCCCTTTGAGATGCGGAACCCGGGACTTGAACCCGGAAGTCCTTGCGGACACTAGAACCTGAATCTAGCGCGTCTACCAATTCCGCCAGTTCCGCTAGCGTTACTCGGTACAAAATGTACCGCGATTTATAATCATTCAGCATTATTGCCATTTCGTCAACTGTATAACGGGTAGAAAATCAAAAAATGTTGACGACAAATTTCCTATCTTCCGCTATAAATAACAAGATTCGGGGTAGACACCCCATGTCTTTCAGGTAGAATCTAGACGAATTTATACCTGATTTAGTCTTAATGCTGGAGGATAGAGCCATTAATCCCTCTCTCGGTCTATCAGATAACTCCCCATCCTCGGCAACGGGTGATGCGGCGCTGCGAATTCGCGGCAAGCGCCAGCTCAGTGGACATGTCAATATCAGCGGGGCCAAGAACTCGGCATTGGTCATCCTCGCAGGCACCTTACTGTGCTCACAGGAATGCCGAATTCGCAACGTTCCGAATTTAGTTGACATTGCTCGCATGAGTGACGTTTTGTTGGCTCTAGGAGCAAAGGTCAAGCGTCACCAAGATACTCTTGAAATCGACTCACGCCATATTGTCCATTCTCGCGCACCCTATGAGATTGTCAGCCAGTTGCGGGCAAGCTTTTTCGTAATTGGGCCACTGTTGGCCCGTCTAGGCGTGGCGCGGGTTCCTCTGCCGGGTGGCTGTGCCATTGGTGCTCGACCGGTTGAACTGCACGTGAGAGGTCTTCAGGCGCTGGGCGCAGATGTGCATATCGATCACGGCACAGTTCACGCTGCTATTCCTGGCAATCGTCGCCGCCTCCAGGGAGCGAAGATTTATCTGGACTATCCCAGCGTTGGCGCAACCGAAACGCTGATGATGGCCGCCACCCTAGCTGAAGGTGAAACTATCATCGAAAACGCCGCTCAAGAGCCAGAAGTGGTTGATTTGGCAAACTTCTGTCGAGCAATGGGTGCGCGCATCCGTGGGGCTGGCACAAAGACGATCGTGATTTCGGGTGTTCCCAGCTTGCACAGTACGGACTATGCCATCATTCCTGACCGAATTGAGGTGGGTACGTTCTTGATAGCAGGAGCTATTACCCAGTCGGAAATTTCTCTATCTCCCGTCATTCCAGACCATATTGCAGCCGTAGTTGCCAAACTGCGTGAGATTGGCGCACTTGTGCAAATGGAAGGAATGAACCGCATGCGCATCACTCCGGGTGAGCAGCGGATAGCGACCGACATTAAAACACTGCCCTATCCTGGCTTTCCTACTGATATGCAGGCTCAGTTCATGGCGCTTTTGACGCTGAGCGAAGGCAACAGTATCATCACTGAAACTGTGTTTGAGAATCGACTGCGCCATGTCGCAGAACTACAGCGGATGGGAGCTGATATTCGCGTGAAAGGCAACAATGCGATAGTGCGTGGGGTTCCCTTTTTGTCTGGGGCACCAGTTGTAGCCACGGATTTACGCGCATCTGCTGCATTAGTGCTGGCTGGATTAGCGGCTGAGGGGGAAACAATTATTCAGGGCCTACAGCATCTTGACCGAGGCTATGAAAATCTAGAGCAGAAACTACAGCAGCTAGGTGCTGAAATCGAGCGCATTCACCATAGTGCTGAGTCGCCTGAGGCATCATCTGTCAAATCGCCAGGAATAGTGCTTTAGGCATTGCTCAATCTAGCTATAAATTGTGATGTGGAGCGGTGCTCTCACATCACAATTTATGTTTAAAACCAGCCATCTCGTGCTTTAAGGCAATCTGTAGCGAGCTAGTCAAAGCCACAAAAAAGCGAAGTCATGCTTACATAAGCATGACTTCGCTTTTTATGTGCTTCCCATTCAGTGGCTAGGCTTTACAGGTAGCACTACGCAAGCAACGTAGATTGCTTAGCCCTCACCACCTTCACCGCCTTCTGCTGGTGGAGTTGTTTCTTCTGCTGGAGCAGCTTCATCTACTGGAGCGGCTTCTTCTGTCGCGGGATCTTCTGTCGTTGGTTCTGTGTCGCTAGGGCCGCAGGCAACAGTGGTTGCAGCTACTACTCCGAGAGCCATCAGAAGCTTAATTAGCTTGGAATTCATGGAATACTCCTCAATCAAATGGATGTAAAGAATTTAAATTGAGCTAAGTATACTATGATGACCCAAATTTAGGCGATAAGGTCTACCTTGAGATAGATTTCATCTATGACCAGTATTCTTTGTTATATTTCTCTGAGGATTCTGCTCACGTAAAGTATTAAGTACCTAGCATTTGCAGACGATATAGGCTAGCGTATAGCCCTTCTTTCGCTAACAGCTGTTCATGGCTACCGGACTCAATGAGCCGACCCTGCTTCAGCACCAGAATTCGATCCACATTGCGGATGGTTGATAAGCGGTGGGCGATGATGATGGCTGTGCGGCCTTCTAGGAGGGTATCGAGCGCCTGCTGAATCAATGCCTCAGTGCCGACATCTAAGCTGGCTGTTGCTTCATCGAGTACTAAAATGCTGGGATTGCGAATCGCGGCCCGGGCAAAGGCCAGCAGTTGTTTCTGGCCGCCTGATAAGTTAAGTCCCCGCTCCCGCAGTGATGTTTCGTAGCCCTGGGGTAGTTCTTCAATGAAGCGGGCAACATTAGTTTGTTCCGCTGCAGCGCGAATTTCAGATTCAGAATAGCTTTCGCCCAAGCTAATATTGCTTTTCACGTCACCAGCGAACAAAAAGCCATCTTGTAGAATCACGGCCATTCGATGCCGCAGGTCAACCTGCCGCATATCACGGATATCTACCCCATCCAGCAGAATACGCCCTTGATTGATGTCATACAGACGGCACAGCAGCCGAATAATCGAGCTTTTGCCTGCACCTGTGGGGCCAACCAAGGCTACTTTTTCGCCTGGAGTGATGGTGAAGTCGAGATCTTGCAGGACATACTCATCCGGCTTATAGCCAAACCAAACGTGATCAAACCGAATTTCGGCTGGAGCAGGGGGACGACCTGACAGGAGCGATGGCGAAGCGGGTGTGTTTTGAGATGTAGACGTAGACGTAGATGTAGATGTAGATGTGGCCGATGCGATCGCACCTGCCCCTCCTATTCCCGCTCCACCCATCGCGGTTGCGAGTCCAGCTTTACCGTCCGGTAAATCGCTTTCCTTTTCCTGCTCAACCTGATCCATGAACGATTGATGATCCGGCAGTTCAGGCTGAAACAATCGGTTCTCAGCAGCGGGATCGATGGCACCCGGATCGCGAATTTCGATCGGCTCAGCCAGCAAATCATTTAAGCGCTCAATTGCCGTTAAACCCGCCTGAATTGCCGTAAACTTTTCGGCAAACTGCCGCAGCGGATCAAATAAACGCTGGGCATACAGGATAAAGGAGGCCAAGGTACCAATTGCCAGCGTCTCGCGCAGTACCAGCACCCCACCCAGCCAGAGGACGGCTGCGATCGCAATTAGCGCCACCCACTCCAGCGTGGCCGATACCGCTGAATCGTAGAAAATCGTGCGATCCACCGCATCCACGTAGCGCTGGTTAATCTTGCGAAACAGCTTGCTGTTGAACTGCTCCCGCCGAAAAAGCTGCACAATGTTGATGCCCCCAATGTTTTCCGTTAGGTTGGCATTCAGTACCGATAGCTCCTCCCGCGCTTTGTAATTGGCCCTGCGGTACTGCTGCTGGAAGTAGACAATCAGCCCCATCACCGGAAACAGCATCAGGATCAGCAAAATCGCCAACTGCCACTGGAGAAAGATCATGGCAACTGCGATCGCAAGCATGGAAAACAAATCGCCGACGATGCCGATTGCTCCCGTCGAAAATACATCGCCCAGCGCATCTACGTCACTGGTCAGGCGGGTGATCAGCTTACCAACGGGCGTCCGGTCAAAAAAGCGCGTCGCTAGGGATGTCACATGCTTAAACAGGTCATCGCGAATATCTGCCGTCATCCGCTGGCCTACTTCCTGCACCAGGTAGCCCTGCACACCCGTCAGCACTAGCCGCACAGAAACGGTAATCAGCAGCAGCAAAATTAAGATATTCAATCCGGTTTGCAGCTGCCGACCCTCCAGAAAACCGGCAACGGGTTCTCCCCGAATCAGTGAGATCGCCTGCCCAATCAAAATTGGCTGCAATGCACCTGCGATCGCAAGGGGCACCAGCGCCACCATTGACCAAATCAACAGCCGCTTATTTTGCTTGGCATAGGGTATGAGCCGCTGAACCAACTGCCAGTCAGACCGATTTTGCCGATTAAAGCGAGATAAAAACGAGGATGCAGTCATCTGTCCGTCAAATGCCGAATTGAAAAGCCTTTAACCCAGAGTAACGCAGCGCTAGCGACAGCGTGATCTCACCCCCCAGCTTGGGCAAGCTAACAGCAATCACCACATTGCGAGACTCTTCATGCAATCTCAACCTAATATCCAGCAACCTCGCTCCGTCTTGCCGCCTCAAATCCTCCAGGTTAAGCCTGGACAGCTTTCGACTGTTTTTGCTATATCGCTCGTTGTCGCTTCGTTTTATTTTCAGATGCCAGCCTATGTGTTCTATCCCCTTTTGCTGGTGGGTATGTTGGGATTGCTGACGTTCTCAAACTACACGACGCTGCTGAACTCATTCACAGAAGAGGGCGCACCGCGACCAATTCCGGCCAATTTTGCGGCTAAGATGGCGGAACTTGAAGCAGATGCCAATCAAATGCGGCAGCTTGGCTTTGAGGAGTTGGATCGACACTACATCAAGCGCAACTTTGATGGCCTACGCATTGTGTTGAGCCACCAGCAGCGACCGATTTATTGGAACCTAACCCATTTTGTGAAGCGGCTTACCTATTCGGAACTGTTCACGTCATTTGAAGACGGTTCGTTTCTCTCTACCACGTCGGTGAGTAGCGGCAATATGCCCTTGGCTGAGGGAATCTATATGCAGTGTTTAGAACGCGCCCAGCCTTCTCAGCTTCTGGAAGCGCATCAAGATGCATTAGAGATTTTGATGCAGTACGGTTATGTTCCCGTTAATTGTTTAACTGAGCAAGACGCTCTACGCAGTTTTGGCCGAGATGTCGAACGCCAAGTGGTTAGCCACGTCATGACGGTGCCCCTGTGGCCGCTAAAAATGACGTTTTGGGTTTTATTTAAAGCGGGCCGAAAATATTGCGTTCCCCTACGCGAACAAATTGCGAACAATACGACGAAAATCTTTCCTATTACTGCTTAAAAGTAGTTCGATAAGTAGCCACATATAAATAAATGTAGCTACTTACAAGGCAATTGATTCTTTAAGTTTCCTTATGAGATCCCAATTTGATTCCCAAACTCCTCGCCCGATTTTGCCTATCTACTTTTTAAGGCTCAGATTTGGAGCACTCATTATCATCTTTACTGCCTCGATGCTTGCGGCGTATATCTATTTCCGCCTGTCCTTTATCGTGTTTTATCCGATTCTACTGGTCGGTTTGCTAGGACTCGTGACATTGTCCAATTATGCAAATTTGTTTAACGCTTTGGTGGATGAGGGCGCACCACGTTCAATTCCATCCAAATTCACTTTCAAGATGGCAGAGCTTGAGGGAGAAGCGAACCAGATGCGACAGCTTGGATTTGAGGAGTTAGATCGACATTATATTAAGCGTAGCTTTGACGGTTTACGGATTATCTTCAAGCAGCAGCAGCGACCAATCTACTGGAGTCTTATTCATATAGTCAAAGATCTAACCTTTTCTGAACTTCTTACATTTTTTGAGAATGGCTCAGTCCTTTCTACAACGTCTATTTATAGTCGTGATTGGCCTATACCTGAAGGTATTTACGTACAGCGCCTACAAAATGCTCGACCCAATCAGCTTTTAGAAGCACATCAAGATGCTCTCGAAATTTTGATGCAATATAATTATGTTCCGGTTCCCTGTCTTACTAAGCAAGATGACTTGCGCCAGTTAACGGTAGAGGTTGAGCGCCAGGTGATCCGCCAAGTCATGGAAATTCCGTTCTGGCCTTTACGCATGTCGTTCTGGACTCTATTTAAAACAGGCCGAAAGTACTGTGTGCCCTTGCGAGAACAAATTGCCAACAATACGACGCAAATTCTTTCAGTCGAGAGCTGAATGGCTAATTGGACGAAAGATTCTATAGGTTGTTGAAACACGATTTTCTAGAGTTTTGGTGGATTTAGGCAGGAGATTTTCCCTTAGTATGGGTAGGCGGATTGATTACGTGCTCAATTCACCGTGTTTAATCCGCTATTGACGACCCGTAATACATCAGACTCGTTGTACCCATGCCCTCCACAATCCAGCTCAACTTAGTCGAAGGTTCCGTCAGCTTTAGCTTTACGCAAGCCGCCGCAGAGGAGCTAAAGCAGGAGATTGCTGTTCTCATGAATAAACTGAAAGCGGCTGCCGCCTCCATCGGCAGTCGGCCAGAACCTCAGCAGCCAATGGAATATCGGCATACGGGTGATGTTTTCTTAGAAGTGTTTTGCAATCCCAATATTTGGCCCAGTCCCTTTGCCGCCAAGGTGCTGATCACTGTGCGCGATGAGCGGATTCGCTTGACCACTGAAGCTGAACTGACTCGCGTAATTGAAGATCTCAACCAGTTTTTAGATCAGTAGCTCTAAGCTTGGCTTCTGATCATGAGCATCCAAAAGTTGTCTATTAAGATTTGGTGTGCGATCGCAACTCCAGAACTGCGATCGCAGGTATGCTAAGAAACCCTGTCGAGTTAGACGCACCGTCATGGATCGCTTTACCGTTGAGGTTATCGCTCAAACCCCCAATCCGCAGCAGACAATTTACGCTGCCATGCACCAGGACTATTCGGAAGCGTTCGTTTGGAATGAACGCGATCGCTGGCCCAACGAAGAAAAGTGCGGCGAAATTGTGATCACCAATTTGCTCAAAGGCGGACGTGGCCACTACGGCCCCCTAGAGCATCCCCAGATTGTGCTGAACTGCGGCTGGTTTCCTCACTCCACCATGCAGCAAATTCGGACTCATCGGGTCGGCGTGAGCTTTGATGTCCAGTGCCTCGCTGGTGATACTGAAATCACGTTTGTTCATGCCTCTGGCGGTTTGAGAAAGTACAAAATCGCAGAGCTTTACGATTTGTGGGCAAACGGTGAAAAAGCAATCCGCGATCGCAACATTCGTGGACGCAATGGCGAACCACCCGGTCAATATCGGCGCGACTGCAAAACTCGCCTCAAAAAGATGCGCCTGCGGGTGCTGAATGAAGAAACGGGTTACTTTGAAACGAGCCATATTCGCGATGTGATGTGCAGCGGAGTACAACCTGTTTACCGCTTGACAATGGAAGATGGCAGAACGCTGGACTGCACCACCAATCATCGCCTATTGACAACCCAAGGTTGGCAAACGATGGGTGAAGCCGTCGGTTTAGAAACAACGGCAAGCGGCGAAGTTGTGGGTATGACTCGCCAGTGTGCCGTAATGGCAAACGGTGTCATAGCGGTTGGGACAGGACTGTATCGCGATCGAGTGTGGCTGAGCCAACAAATTGAGCGCGGATTGACAACCCAAGAAATCGCCAACTTGGCCGAATGTTCTGAAACTACGGTCAAAGATTGGGCAAAGCGCTTTGAGCTAAAGCTCAATCAGCCAAATACCCAGTTTCAGCCTGGTCAAAAGCCCTGGAACTACAATCCCAATGCTCTGTATCGCAATCCGCAATGGCTTGAAGAACAGTTGCAGAAAGGTTTGCATGTTGATCAAATTGCTCGGCTGGCTGGCTGTTCAGTTGAGGCAGTCAAAAAATGGGTTTACCATTACGGATTCTCTTTGAATAAGCGACCAACTCCTTTCCAAAAAGGGTTTACACCTTGGAATAAAGGTAAGCCAGGATATCAGTTAAATCTATCTGCAAATAGTATTGAGCGCCGCCGGGAAAACGCGGCGAAATACACCAAGCGTGGGGCAGAATCGAATTTTTGGAAAGGAGGAACATCCGACGAGCGAGAGCGAATTGGCGCGTGGACTCGCCAAGTTGCACCGCAGATCCATGAAAAATTTGATTATATTTGCCAGCGCTGTGGCATCCGAGGCGGTCAGCTTCACGCTCATCATCTTGTCCCAGTATATGCAGATGAATCACTGGCCTATGAGTTTGGGAATCTAGTCAGCCTTTGTAAGAACTGCCACGAATATATTCATCACAACCATTTAGAAGCTGATTTTGCAGCGGACTTTCAACCCATTACCCAGCCACAGGCATGGAGTCCTAAACCAAAACCCAATGAACGCAAGCTGAGAGCCCATGCCCTGTGCGTTATTCGGGTTGAATATTTAGGTTGCCAAATGACCTACGACCTCGAAGTCGAGGAACCCTGGCATAACTTCGTTGCGAATGGCTTGGTTGTTCACAACTCTTTCCGGTACACGGGGAGCCGTATCGTTGATGTTGTCAACGGCAAACGCGATATCGAAGACGTGTTTTACCTGCGTCCCATTGGGAGCTATACCGACCGCCAGGGCAAGCACTATGACTATACCGAAGAATTGCGGCGGCAGGATCTGGAATGGTGCTTGGAAGCCTGTCGCCGCTACAAAACGCGGATTGATCAGGGTTTTGCTGAAGAGCATGCCCGTGGCCTGATTCCGTTCGATGTGCGGCAACACTGGGTCTTATCCGCCAATGTGCGATCGCTCATGCACCTGCTCGACCTACGCTGGAAAGCCGATGCCCAATTGGAAGCCCAGAAGCTCTGTGAATTTATCTGGCCGCACTTCCAAGCTTGGGTACCTGCGATCGCAGATTGGTACGAAACCAATCGCCTCAAGAAAGCCCGCTTGTCGCCTTAATCAGTAATCGGTAATGCCAGCAACGCGGCGATGCCGCGTTGCTGGCATTTATATGAGTTAGCTTGTACCAAAGAATTTTGACCTACAATCAGAACAGGATTAGGGGCAGCCATGAAACAGCACTATTCTCCTGGTATTTTGAGTGGGCCAATGCGCGTTATCAAACACTTTTTGTCATTGGGTACAAATGCGATCGCAGTTTGCCTACTGCTGCTGTTGCTGGTTGCTACTCAGCGGGATGGCCGATTTTGGCAGGGGTTGCGCGTCATGCTGTCGCCTGCACCATCAGAGGCTAAAGCCGATGTGCGCTCAGTTGTCCTTCAGCAAATTCGGGGAGCCAGTGAGCTGACGACAGCGGTATTTGGCATGGAATCCGTTGTGCCTGCCCACCGCGATCGCACCATTGCCGGATACACCATTGGCAAAACCACATTGCTCTACATTGCCTATGGCGAGGTGCGGGCTGGGGTTGATTTGAGCGCGATTACAGCGACCGATATCCAGGTCAGCGGCGATAGCGTTCAAGTGCAACTGCCACCTGCCCAAGTTCTCGACAGCAAAATTGATGTCAACCGCTCTCAGGTCTACGACTATGACCGGGGATTGTTTAGCCTCGGCCCCGATGCGGCCCCAGAACTTCAGTCTCTGGCTCAACGGGAATCGTTAGCAAAACTGGTCGATGCGGCCTGTCAGCAGCAAATTTTGATGGAAGCCAATCAAAAAGCGGAGCTTGCCGTCACGCAGCTATTGATGACAGCGGGCTTTGAGACTGTGCAGGTAACAACTCAGCCTATAGAGGCAACGGATTGCGCGGCTCCAGCAGCAACTGAGTTAGGCGCTCTCTAGTTTTTTCAGCATATTTTGGTGCGAGTTTTAGCGGTGTTGGCCAAGCCAACACCGCTAAAGCGTATAAGAAGGCAATCCTTCACGATTTCATTACCTGAGTTCACGGAGAGTTCATTTGGATGCTCCAGAACCGTCTGGATTCCTACGTAGAGTGAAGAACCCCAGACCGAAATCTCCACATGCTTTCATCGTACTTTGCAACTGTATCTACTGCCGGATCAGCAGTCCTACCACCTTCAGCTGTACATACCAATCCATCGCTAGCGCTGTCTCCTCACTGCACAGGTGGCCTGATTCTCTCTGGACGATTTTTTAATGATTTAGTTTGGCCAGGTGCGAGTTTAGCCACGCCCAATTCATTTGCTTGTCAAACCATCTATGTCATTGGTCAGGTCAAATACAGCCGGACAACATCAATGGCGGCTTGGCAATTTGCCAAAGTGCAACGAATTCAAAGTATCCAAATTCTGGAACGCATTGTAGCTGAATCGTCTGCCGTCAAGCGGGCCAATCAGCTCTATAGTTTCCTCTGCCGTCGGTTTGGCTTAGAATCTGTGCAAACTGTGCCGCTGGATGCGATCGCACGTTTAATTGCCGTTTCGGTTGATGAAGTCGAAGCGGCTCGAACTCGCTATCTCAACTATCTCAGCCAACAAGCTAGCCAACAGCGCATCAGCCAACCCAACTTCTTGAGCTGGCAGCGACAGCTTTATCGACGGCAATCTGCTACCAACCCGTAACTATTCGGTAGTGGTATTCAGGTAATGATTTTGAGGACTACCACTGATGCATGTTTGCCTGTACGTATTTATTAGACTTTATCGGAAATTGTTTTGTAGCGCGGCGGGGCCGCGCTACAAAACAATTGCCAACCCCCAGAATTTATTTCCAATGAAGTCTATTAGAGAGATTGGTATTGGCAAATGCTAGGAAAACCTGACCTGTGAACAAAATCTCCCAGGTATGATTGATAGGCAATGGGTTCGTCCCCACGCTGTGGGGAACCGTGCATGGTTAGAGATCTCTTTCCGGTTGCCTATTCAACACTTGCGCCTGATGCCTTAATTCAGCAAGTTCTGTCTCAGTACGAAGTTAGCTCCATTACAGGCTGTCATTTTTGGCATCGTGGGCTGAGTGATGTTTACTTAGTCGAAACGGAAGCCACACAGTATATTCTGCGGGTGTCCCATCACCACTGGCGTTCTCGGAGCGAAATTGAGTTTGAGCTACAGTACCTAGACTTTTTGCGATCGCACCATTTACCGATTGCATACCCATTGCTCACAGTCAATGGTGACTTGCATGTTGCGATCGCGGCTCCCGAAGGTGAGCGCTTCGCTTCGCTGTTTATCTATGCGCCTGGAGAAGTGGCCTTTGGCGATCTTAATGCAGCTCAGGCTTATACCCTTGGCGAAACGTTGGGTAAAGTGCATCAGGTATCCTGCCAGTTTAAAACCAGTATCCAGCGGCAGCCACTGACGCTGGATTATTTGCTGGATGGCGCGCTGGAAAATATCGCGCCATTTTTGCAGCAGCGCCCGCATGACGTGGAGTTTTTAGAAGACACGATTGCTCAGCTTAAGCAGGAGCTAGAGGGCTTTCCCAAAGAATCTCCCTACTGGGTGGTGTGCTGGGGCGATCCCCACAGCGGCAACGCGCATTTTACCCCTGATAACCGCGTTACCCTATTTGATTTCGACCAGTGTGGGTACGGTTGGCGTGCCTTTGAAATGGCCAAATTTTTAGAAATATCTCTCCGCACAGGTACAAGCCGTCGCATTCGCGATGCTTTTTTTGAGGGTTATCAAGATATTGACCCGCTGATAGAATTTGAAATTAATAGGCTGCAATCCTTTACTCAAGTGGCTCATTTTTGGGTCTGGTCAATCAGCCTTAACTTCGCCAAAATGCACAACTTTAGTCGTTTGGATAACAGCTATTTTTCCCTGCGAATTGAGCGACTTAAGCGGCTTAAAGCTCCAGAATGGCAGCTTTTTTAGTCGCTGCTTTTCCCAGCAACCTAGATTACTTTTGCCAGGCTAGCATAGCCTGCTCTATCAGTTATTCAACCACCCGCAATAGTCCGCGACGCAGGGCATCGAAGACTCGATTAATTTGATTTTGGTCTTCAAGACTCAAAGCATCTTTAGATAACAACAGCGTCATTAAACGTTGCTGATCACTGCGCGTAATTCTGCGGTTATTGAAAATTTGCTCAACGACAGCAGACACAGCGGTAGATGCCGGCTGAGACGATTGTTGTTGTTGTTGATAAGCTTGCGCGTACATGGAACCCCGAAATCCAGCGAAACCCTAATGACAATTGAGCTGATATACTCATCCAATTTAGTAACAGTTTAGCGAGACCATACCCATTTTTTGAGTGATCTATATCACCTTGAATTTAAATTCCGTGTAATCACTTGTGGCCTTTTAAATTCAAGGAAAAAGCATCGTATCAACAATCATATTCACGTAAATTATTGGAAATTCAAAGACTAAATAAACACCCGAATTTACGTATTATTTCTGATTCATCTGAGGGGATTATGTCTACCGTCACATTTTGTACCTTATATCCATCATTAGAGTCTTCAATGCATTTGTATATGTTGGAGAACCTAAGTGCGATCGCAAAAATTGCTAGCCCAGTTCCGGCAGAGGAGTTAACGGTGCAGCTTTGGTCGAATGTGATTACGCAGCACCATAGCGAAGGGGAATGGCACGCCGTCGATCTGCTCTACCACGGGCAAGACGCCTCAGGGATCTATCACTTTCAGAACGATATTCGACCGACTAGCGACGGCCTGTTTGAGTATACCTACCGCGTCCGGCCTAAGTTTCAGCCGGATCAGTGGCAGTGGGGCGGTGGATTCCAGCAAAATGGCCAGCTCCATATTCATTTACCTGCACCTGGTGCCCAATGGACACAGGGGCCAAGCTATGCCGAAATTTTGCCTTCGGTCTATGTCGGTAACTTTATTGCTGCTTCCCAAGCTGAGTCACTAGGCATTGATGCCGTTCTGAATATGGGGGAAGAACTCAATCTAACCTTTGCGCCAGAAGCGGGAATTGCTTACTGCAAGTTAGGCACGCGCGATGGCGCTCAGCACCCCATCGCAGATGAACTGATTCAACGTGCGATCGCATGGATTGAAGAACAGCGGCAGCAAGGCAAGCGCAAAATTTTGATTCACTGCCGAGCCGGAATTGGCCGCAGTGGCTCAATTGGCGTGGCCTACTGTTTCTCACAAAATCTCCACTGGAGCTATCAGCAGGCGCTCGACTATGCCTGGAGCAAAAAGCCCGATATTTATCCTCATCGGCAACTGCAAGATAGTCTGGAACGATTGTTTCCCCGATGAAGCAACTTGATAAATCGCTGGTATCATCCACTGCGGCGGCGTATTTGGATCAGTTCTGCAACGATGCTAATTGCGATTTCTTCTGGAGTGAGCGCACCGATATCTAGGCCGATTGGTGCATGGATAGCTCTGATCACTGACTCGGTAATTCCTTTTTCTCGTAACGATTGGAAAACCATCTGCGATCGCTTACGGCTGCCAATCATGCCCAGATAACGGACGGGTAGCTGAGCATGATGCGTCAGCAAACTGGTAAGCGCTGCGACATCGTAGGAATATCCCCGCGTTACCAACGCCACGTAACTATTCGGGGAAAGCGAAAAATGAGCAAGTGCAGGTGCGATCGCACCGGGCAAGATTTGCGTATTCGGCGGCAAACGATCTGGGGTGGCCCATTCGGGGCGTTCATCCTGAATGGCGATGCGGAATCCTGCAAAGTGAGCGGCTTGAGCGAGGGCAATTCCTACATGTCCCGCCCCTACAATCAGCAGCATTGAGTCGGGGCGCAAGGGTTCAATGAAGGCTGATATGGTTGGCGTTGAGTCGGAAATAGGTGAGGGGATAGTTAAGGGAACAGTTGCGATCGCGGGTTGATTGGCTAGCTGACGATCATCAAAATCTGAAACCTGGCTCAGTACTTGGTGATTAACAAGATACGGCAGCGCCTGCTTGGGGTGAGTCGATGGAGCAGTGGCACCAACCCACTCAACGAGCGGTGTCACCAGGTAGGGGAGCAACGATTGGCTGGTGTCAGACAGAACAGTGATAATTTCGCGAACGCGGTTGACGGCTATCGATCCAGACCACAGCCCAAGCCAAACCTGCATGCACCCACCACATACTCCCTGAGTAAGGCGATGAGTTGCGCCTGATAAATCAATTTCGACTCGCTGAGGGTGTCCCGTCTGCAGTGTTTCTCGTGCAGCTTGAATCACTTTAGCTTCACCTGCACCGCCGCCAATTGTGCCAGCCGTTTCACCATTGGCCCAAATCAGCATTTTGGCTCCCACCTCACGCGGCACCGAACCTGTGGCGCTGATGACGGTCGCCATCACCACATCTCCCTGCTGAAGCTGATGGTGCAACCGTTGAAAAAGCTGAATGCTCATTGACCGTCTGATTCCGTAAACAGAATCCAGATTTTACCCAAAGTGCCACGATCAATTTGCTACCAGGATTGCACCCACTGAAACTAGCGCAGGAGCAAATCAGGTGCTTGCCACAGGCCATAGCTCAGAAGCGCAAACATACTCGTAATTAACCCTGTTAAGACATAGCCAACGCAAATCAGCAGTCCATCGGCTTCCAAGGTGGCCACAACAAAAATGAGAATACCGATTGTGGGAATTGGATTGGTCAATGGAATCGGCGTCATCAGCAGTAGCGTCAGCCAGGTGATGCAAGCACCATTGATTTGCCAAATGTGTGTGCTTTCGGCCAGCTTAGTTAACCGGGGTCGGACAAATCGTTCTGTAAACCGTGTCACTCGCTTGAGATTATGCAAAATTTGCTGAGCTAGCCGTGACGGAAACTGAAATTGAGCTACCCGTCGCGGTAGCCAAGGAGAACGTCGTCCCAGCGTCATTTGTACCGATAACAGTAGGCAGGCTGAGCCCAAAATCGTCGTCAATCCTGGCGGCATTGGAAACAGAAAAGGTAGAACCAGTAGCCCAATGACTAAGCTGAATCCTCTTTCCGACGTTGTTTTCAGCACGTGAGATAGCGTCAGCGGATGGTGCGCTAGTTGCTCAAGTAAGGTTTTGATTTCCTGAGAGAACTTAGGCTGATGAGAATTAGAATCCATACACTACGAAAGGAGCATAATCAGTGCCATTATTAAACTCCACTGGCGTAACATCGTTTTCCAAAACTGTAGAAGTGGCATAACACCCTGATGTAACTAGCATAACCAGAATTGCGATCGCAGTCCTACTTATTCCGTCCTAATTTAGTCCCATCTATTCAGCCCTATCTGTTCATAACCAACTCAGTTCACTAGCTATTTAGTAGATTAAACTGGCCAAAGTTGCCTGAGCCATTTGCCCAAATTAATTAATCGATCTTCGAGCCAGAGCATAATTCGATCCAGCCATTCGAGAATGCGCTCGAGGGGATGCTTGACATAGCCGACAAAGGAGACTTTTGCCTCTAGCCAGGTGACATCGGGTACAGAGGTTTGCTCTGGGTGGCTGAGCCCGGCTGACGGTGTCGTCGTTGCCGTAGATGAAGACTGCATCGGCGTGGGTTGGGGATTGGTAAGAGCGGCTGCTTCAGTTCTTTGAGTTGTTCGATCCGTAGACTGGCTCTGGGTTTCAGTGGGCGCAGTGAGCGAGGCACCGAACGAAAAAATAGCTGCTGATTGGGAATAGGGAGAGCTGGGGCGGCGGTTGTTGGCAATGTGTGATCGCACTTTTTGCGATAACTCGTCTAAGTTAGGTTCCGTCATCTCAGGAGATCCAGCGGGTTGGGAGCGGCGGATCAGCGATCGCGGTTGGGCTAGCTTAGCCAGCCAGGATGGCGGCATGGACGGCTTGGGCGCATAGAGTTCCCAGTCTTGCGCGGGGTCTGGATTGGCGGGTGCGGTCTTTGAATTTGCATCAGAGACGTGAGAAACAGCTAGCTCGGACGACAAGCTGCGGTTGAAGTGTTTGAGGAACCACGCCTTGCCGCGCTGGAAGAGGGAGGTGGTTGAATCGACAATGGGGGAAATGTCCGCCGCTTCTAGGCGGGCCATGGTGTAGTCAAGCTGGTCGGGAACGGGCAGTCGCAGCGACTGAGCCACCGTGCGCGGTAACGCCGTCTGGGGTGATGCAATTGGCGAGGGCAGCAGGGCCGATTCTTGAAAAATGTTGAGGCCAACCGCCAGCGGACTTTGCTGTACCCAGGCCATAAGCTGCTGGAAGCGGCGCACTGGCAGCAGTCCCCGGATGCCGTTGCCCGGTAGCGCTTCGGCGCGAATCTGGGTTTGGCCGAGTAAACGCACCTGCTGGATTTGGTGGTCGTACTGCTCCAGTTCCCAAATGATGCGGGTACGGAGCTGCTGCTGTTGCGCGTTGGAGAGAACGTCGATAATTTCGTTGCGATCGCTAATCAGCACCAGCGTCCGATTGAGAAGCTGGCTAGCGATGCCGCGAATCTGCGTCCGCTGGGTGGCTAGTTCCGCCGAATCCGGCATATCCAAAATGCCAGCAGCGGGTTGTCCGTCCAGCGTTTGGGTGGCCTGCACCGTCAGCTTGACCGAGCGCTGCTGCACCTTCGGTAGAGACAAGGCTTTGATGGCCTGTAGCACGTTGAATACAGGCGCATCCGGTGCGGGTAGCGTGGGAATTTCGGTGTCGTCATTCAGCCAAGCGTCGTTCGGCTGCTCTGAATTGGCTGAAGGGTGATCAGGATTGGTATCTGCCGTTTTTGCTGATCCCAGCCGGAAACGAGTCATAAATCGCCCCACTGGCCCAAGTTGCTTGCCAGCAACGCGCGTCGTTTGAAATAGCGCGTAGATAGGATAGAGCACGGCCTGAGCGCCCCAAACCGTCGCAATCTTAAGTCGTCGGGCAGTCTCGCTTGATTTGTCAGCCAGCTGGCGGGACTGGCGCAGCAGGAAGTTAAGCAAGCGACTTTGGTAGGGGCCAGAACTCATAATGGCAAGGGGTGTGACGAATCGGGCATCAAGCAAATCGAGCCAACGGACGAAGCAGTTGACCGATGCGGAATGATAACGGCATGATGATGCTGCCGCTGACCTGATTGTATAAGATCGGTTTCCTCTATGACGACCTCCGATGCCACCTCGCGCCCGACCGCTGATGCTGTACTCGATTCCCAAGCCATTGAGCCGTACCAAGCTGAACTTGAACCTGCGATCGCACATTTACGCACCCTTTCCCAACCGGATATTCAGTCAGCTTGGCACTGGATTTTTCAGGATGTTTCCATTGCCGAATTAGAGCGTCTGCCCTGGCAGAACGAGCCGATTGCACCCCTGAATGATCGGCAGCATATTGCCTGGAGCAAAGGTCAGCAGGTGGTTTGGCTGGTGCAGCAGATTGTGGTGCCGGAGCAGGTGCAGCGCTATCCGGTCACTGACTTGACCCTGCGGTTTTCGGTGGCCTGGTGGGCAGAAGTGGCTGAAATTTACGTCAATGGTCAACGGGTGCAGGAAGGCGATCTGTTTGATTACTTCACGCGCATTCAGCTCAGTGCAGCGGTTGAGCCGGGTCAAGCGTTTACGCTGGCGATTCGGCTGGTGAGTCCTGGTCATGATGACGGGGCACTGGTGCGATCGCACTTAATCTATGAGGTGCCCAACACGCTCGATTTACCGACGCCAGAACCGGGATTCGTGGCCGATGAACTGGCGGTGGTGCGGGAATATCTAACCCATTTTCAGCCGGATCAGCTTTCAGATTTGACTCAAATTGTTCGGCAAATTGCCTGGAATGTACTGCCCGATCGGGGCACGTTTCATGACAGCCTTGCCCAAATTCGACAACAGCTCACCCGCTGGCAGGACTGGCTGAAACAGCGACAGATCAACTATTTGGGGCACGCCCATTTAGACATGGCTTGGCTGTGGCCGCTGAGCGACACCTGGGATGCCGCTGAGCGCGCGTTTACCTCCGCCCTATCCCTACAAAAAGACTTTCCTGACCTGATTTTTGGTCACTCTAGCCCTGCCCTCTATGACTGGCTGGAGCAAAATCGTCCGGAGCTGTTCAGCCAGATTCAGCAGCAGGTGCAGGCCGGGAAATGGGAAATCATCGCCGGACTGTGGGTGGAGCCAGAGTTCAATACCGTCAGCGGCGAATCGATTGTGCGTCAGGTGCTTTACGGGCAGCAATATACACAGGAAAAATTCGGCGTTAAAAGTGCGATCGCATGGTTGCCGGACAGTTTTGGCTTTTGCTGGCAGCTACCGCAAATCCTGAAGCAGGGCGGCATTGACTACTTTGTGACGCAGAAACTGCGCTGGAACGATTCGACCCAGTTCCCTCACAAGATTTTTCAGTGGCAAGCGCCCGACGGCAGCCAGATTTTTAGCTTGATGTCGCCGCCAATTGGGGAGTCGATTGAGCCAGTCAAACTCGCCCAATACGCCTGCCAGTGGGAAGCGCAAACCCAGCAGTCATCGGCTTTTTGGCTACCGGGAATCGGCGATCACGGTGGCGGCCCCACCCGCGACATGCTAGAAATTGCCCAGCGCTGGCAAGCGTCTCCCGTTTTTCCGGAGCTACAGTCTATCTCGGCACTCGCCTATCTACAGCAGCTTGAGCAGTCCGTCAGCACCGCCGAGCCGCCGTTACCCGTGTGGAACGACGAACTCTATCTGGAATTCCATCGCGGCTGCTACACCTCCCACGCTGACCAGAAGTGGTTCAACCGCCGCTGTGAAGATCGGCTCTATGAAGCGGAACTCTACGCCACAGTTGCGTATTTGCTGACGGATACGCCCTATCCGGCGCAGGAGCTAGAACAAGCGTGGAAAAACGTGCTGTTTAACCAGTTTCACGACATATTGCCCGGTTCCGCTATTCCCGAAGTCTTTGTCGATGCCAATCAAATGTGGCAAGAGGCTCAAAGTACGGCGCTAGAGATCCGCGATCGCAGTTTAGTCACCATCGCCGCGCAAATTGATTTCAGCCAACCACCTGCGCCGGATGCCGTGCCAGTTGTAGTATTCAACCCCTGCAACTGGGTGCGATCGCACATTGTCGAACTCACTCTCCCCCTAGATGCCCCCCTCGATCACTGGCAGGTACTCGACCAAAATCATCAGCCATTAACCACCCAACCCTCCCACACACCCCAAACCCTCCTCGCCCAAATTCCGAGTGTCCCATCCATCGGCTATCGAGTCATCTGGCTAGTGCGATCGCAACCCATCCACCCATTTACCCATCTACCCATCAACCCACCCACTCAATACCACCTCCAAAACCCATTCCTCCGCGTCACCCTCGACCCAACCACTGGAGACATCGCCCAAGTTTTCGATCAGGTCAACCAGCGCCCTGTGCTCGGCGGTAACGGCAACCAGCTTCAAGCTTTCCAAGATCAAGGCCAATATTGGGACGCTTGGAATATCGACCCCGATTATCAATCCCATCCCCTGCCGCCGAGTCAGTTAATCAGTATCAACTGGTTGGAACAGGGCAACCTGCGCCAGTGCATCCGCGTCGTGCGCCGCATCGGCCAGTCCGACTTTCAGCAGGACTACATCCTCGAAGCCGATTCACCCATTCTCAAAATTGCTACCAAAGTCAACTGGCAAGAGCGGCACGTCCTGGTCAAGGCCGCATTTCCACTTGCGATCGCATCTGACTCCGCCACCTACGAAATTCCCTACGGTGCAATCACTCGGCCTACTCAGCCCACTACGCCCGCCGAAAAAGCCAAATGGGAAGTCCCCGCCCTCCGCTGGGCCGATCTGAGTACATCGACTTCTAACATCCCAACTCCTGACACCCCGCCCAGCAACACCCCAAACCATCAACCCAACTACGGCGTTAGCCTATTAAACGACTGTAAATACGGCTACGATAGCCAGCCCAACTGTCTGCGCCTGACGCTGCTGCGCGGTTCAGAATGGCCCGACCCGCAAGCCGATTTAGGCGAACACCAGTTCACCTATGCCCTCTATCCCCATGCCAAGACTTGGCAAACAGCTCAAACCGTTCAGCGGGGCTACGAACTAAACCGCCCATTGCTCGTTTGGTATCCCAATTTATCGTCAACCACGGCCATGCAGTCACCGACTGAGCCAACAACAAACCTACCAACCCTTAACAGTTTCCTCTCAACTTCTACGCCGAATAATGATAACAATTCCTGGATTTTATCCGCAGTTAAACCCGCTGAATCAAATCCCAAATACATCATTATTCGCGGCTACGAATCTGGTGGTCAGCTAACTGAAATTGAACTAAAAAACAGATTGGATTTAACACAAGTTGAAGCCGTTAATCTCTTAGAAGAACCTATCAATCATCAACCTTCACCCCTCTCAAACCAAACAACCACCATTCACCCCTGGAAAATCACTAGCTTCCGCTGCCAGATCTGCGATCGCACATCCACAGGCTCCGCAACTCACAGTTCTACTTGATTTCCCGAATGAAACGAATTCTCGGCATTGATCCAGGACTAGCGATTCTAGGTTTTGGCGCTATTGAATGCCATCCCCGGACATCCAAAAGTCATCAAGAACACACGATTCCCTATGACTTTGGCATCATTGAAACGCCCAAACATACCGAACTAGGCGATCGGCTCTGCACCATTTATGACGATCTCAATGCCCTAATTGAACAAACCCAACCGGATCTAGTAGCCATTGAAAAATTGTTTTTCTATCGCATGGGCAACACTATTTTGGTCGCCCAAGCTCGTGGCGTGATTATGCTTGTCCTGGCTCAGCATCAGCTTCCGTTTATCGAATTTACCCCTGCTCAAATTAAGCAAGCACTGACAGGTTATGGCAATGCCGATAAGCAAGCAGTTCAAGAAGCCGTTGCCCGCGAACTGAATTTGCCCACTATTCCCCGTCCTGATGATGCCGCCGATGCGCTGGCCGTCGCCTTAGCCGCCTGGTTCCAGCAGTAATGCAAAATACGTAAGAAAAAAGCCCTCTGAAACAGAGGGCTTTTGCGTTTGGTACTTAATCAAAAGGTGAATTTAGAGGTGCGATCTACAAGGTAATAGAAGGTAGTAAAAAGTGCGATCGCATCCCAACTTAAGAATTAATTAGACAACTACCTTCCAGTTAGCATCATTCACTTGCGGATTCAGAGCTTGTACTCCCTGGCGGGTAAAGTCATTACCAATAAACCAAGTTGTCGTTTGCCCTGTATTGCGATTCTGCCAGAGCAGATCATTAGCTCGGCCATCTCCATCAAAGTCAGAAACGCCCTCAATCCGCCAAGTGGTATCGGCTAGAATCGGCAGTGCTTGCGTGCTCTTGGTACCATCTGCATTAATAAACCAGACCACATTTTGACCAGTTGCATAATTGCGCCAAACCACATCATCTAAGCGACCATCACCATCGAAATTGCCCACACCAGCAATTTCCCAATTTGTATCTGTCACTGGATCAATCGAAACGAATCCAGTTCGAGTTGTACCGTTCATGATCCAAATTGAGTTCTGGCCCGTGACTTGATTTCGCCAAACCAAATCATCACGACGTGCGCTGTTGGCCTGGAATGTTCCTACACCTTGCAGCTGCCAACCAGCCTCGGTCACTGGATTAAGCGCAGTCGTCGCGATCCGACTCGTACCATTCATGAACCAAACGCTATTCTGACCAGTTGCACTATTTCGCCAAACTAGATCATCTTGACCATCTCCGTCATAGTCACCAATGCCTTCAATTCTCCAGCTTGCACCCGCAACAGCCGGAGGTGCACCACCTCCAATCCGTGTATTGTCGTCTAAGAACCACAGTGAATTCTGTCCGGTCGAAATATTCCGCCAAGCAACATCAGGTGAATTATCACGATTGAAATCAGGGAATGCAGAGTTACCAACCTGGACCGACTGGGTTGATTGAACCTGACCAACTGCATCAGCAACCGTAACAGATACGGTAAAGTTTCCTGGCGTTGTATAGACGTGAGATCCATTGATAGATGTGTTACCAGCGGCTAAATTCAGCGTTGTAGGTGCCGTACCGTCGCCCCACTGAATCGTGGCGGTATGAGGATCACCCTGATCGGGATCAACGAAACTACCCGCTAAATTAACCGTAAAGTTTGTTGACGTGTTTGGAATTGCCTGAAGCTGTAAATTACGCGGAGCCTCATCCACATCGTTTACAGTAATACCGACAGTACCAGTATTAGTCGCACCAGCATTATCTGTTGCTCTGACAGTCAAGGAATAACTGTTCAGGTTCTCAAAGTTGATCTCATTACTATCTGCAACGGTAATTTGCCCTGCAGTATTGATGGCAAAAGCCGCTGTTCCATCATTATCGTTATCAGGATTACCTGCCGTAATTGCCCAACCAGCTATGCTACCTTCCGGATCTGTTGCGGTGACCGTACCAACTGCCGTACCGTTTGGTGATCCTTCGTTAATTTCAAACGTTTGATCCGGATCAACAACTGGTGGGTCATTTTCATCCTGGATATTGATCGTAATATCCTGCTGAATCGTAAACTCTCCATCATTTGCCTGCACCCGAACAGTGTAAGGACCAGGGAACGACTCGGCGTCCAAATCATCCGCATCGGCAACCGTTAGCAATCCTGTGTTGTCAATAGCAAAGGCAGCATTGCCATCTGTATCGTTGTCAGGATTACCCGAAACAATAGACCAGGCCGTAACATTACCTTCTGGATCTTCATCGGCAACCGTACCGATTTCCGCACCATTGGCAGCATTTTCACCCACCGTAAACTGCTGGCCTGAAGGAATAACAGGTGGTTCATTAATGTCATTGACATTAATCACAACTGTTTCTGAATCAGTATTACCAGCCTCATCTGTCACTTGAATAGTTAGGTTGACGCTGGCGTTAGTGCTGGCATCAATATCATTACCATCAGTAACAAAAAGCTCTCCGGTTGTCGGATTAATGCCGAATGCAGCCGCTCCGTCACCGTCTGGGTTGATGTTTCCGCTTGTGATAGCCCAGGTTAAGCTATCGCCTGCATCTGGATCAGTTGCAACAACAGAACCAATTGAAGTACTTAGCGCAGCTCCCTCATCAATCGAGAAGGTTTGTCCTGCTTGAATTGTTGGTGACTCATTATCATCCTGAATTTGAACCGTGACCGTAGCGGTATCAGACGCATTAAAGCTGTCAATGACGGTAACTTCTAAGTCGTAGCTTTGGGCCGTTTCAAAGTCCAACTCATCGCCATCGAGAACCGTGATCACACCCTCACTGTTAATCGTGAACCCAGGCGAACCATCACCATCGGTGTCAGGATTACCGCTTGTGATCTCCCAGTTCACAAGGTTGCCATCAGAATCATCTACGTCAACAGTGCCAACGGCTGTGCCAGTCGCCGAATTCTCCAGCACGTCGAACACTTGTCCATCTAGGATATCCGGAGCCTGATTTGTGTCGTTGATATTGATAACGACAGACTCGGTATCACTGAGATTGGTAGCATCCGTAGCTGTGACTTCTAGGGTGATGGTGTCAGCAACCGTAAAGTCAATGTCATCGGTATCTGCGACGGTAATTTGACCCGTTGCATCAATGGCAAAGGCGCGAGTACCGTCTCCATCCAAATCCGGATTGCTCGCATCACTGATGGCCCAGGTGGTGATGTCGTTTTCTGGGTCAATGGCTGTCACCGTACCCACCGCAGTCGTATCGGCGATATTTTCATCAATCTCAAAGGCTTGCCCCGGATCAATGACTGGAGCCTCATCGGCATTGGTAACGGTGATGCCAATAACTTCAGTGCTGCTGAGTCCACCGGCGTCAGTGGCCGTCACCGTAAGCTGGGTGATTGGGGCCGCAGCCTCAAAATCAATGTCGTCAGTATCCGCTACTGTGATTACGCCTGTGTTGCTGATAGCAAAGGCACGAGTGCCATCTCCGTCGAGATCGGGATTGTCTGCATCACTAATTGTCCAAGCCACAACATCGGCATTTCCGTCTGGATCAGTCGCGGTGACAGTACCGACAACTGTACCGTTGGCAGCCGCTTCGCTGACATCAAAGGCCAGACCGGGGGTGACGGTTGGTGGTTCATTGACATTGGAAATCGTAACTCCCACCACCTGGGTCGTTGCTTCACCCAAGTTGTCTGTAGCCGTAATCTCCAGCTCGAAAACCGTCTTCGATTCAAAGTCCAGCCCATCACCATCTTCGACGATGATTTGGCCCGTATCGCTAATGGAGAATGTTGGTGTACCGTCTCCATCCAAGTCGGTATTACCATCCGTGATAGCCCAACTGTCGATCGTGCCATCGGCATCGGACGCCGCAACTGTGCCAACAACCGTTCCCGGCGGTGAGTTTTCTGGTACCGCGAAAGATTGACCTGGTGCGATAACAGGTGGCTCATTTGCATCAAAGTTGAGATTAATCTGAACGTCACCCGCTTGTGCTTGGAAACCATCGACTAGGAAGTAATAGGTTGCACCTTGTACGGCAACAAACTGCACTTCACTTTGCACACTGCCTGTCGCATCATCATTGAATGCAACCTCAGTGAGCGCATCAACGGTTGTTCCGGTATATACACCAAGCAGAGTGTCAAAGCTGCTGCCAAATGTATCAACGATAACAAGGCCAGAAGCAGGAGCCGTCCATGTCCACCATACGCTGTTGTTAGGAATGCTCAGCGTAGGTTCTCCCGTTTCGGCTGTTGCATCAACATTGCTGCCAGTATCGCTATCGGTGACTCCTGCTAGTTGAATTGCACTCGCAAAGTCATCATTCAGCGGATCAATATCTTCGATATTGACCGTAATCACTTCCTGAGACGTGCCAATGCCATCTCCAACTTGAACTGTCAGATCATAGCTAGCCACAGCGCCTGCCGCTTCTTGATCCAGATCGCCGCGATCATTAACAACCAGCGCTCCTGTTGCCGAGTTGATCCGGAATGCCGCAACTCCGTCACCATCATTGTCTGGATTACCACCAACAATGGTCCAGCCGATTAAGGTGCCATCATCATCTGTCGCTGCAACTGTGCCAAATGCCGTACCGTTAGGAGCCGTTTCAGCCACGGTAAAGACTTGGCCCGGATCAATGACGGGTAACTCATTGGCATCATTGACGGTGATCGTGACGGTTGTCGTATCGCTTAATTCACCGTCGCTAACTTCAACCTCCAGAGTGTAGGTTGTGGGGAATAGCTCAAAATCGAGTTCATCCGCATCATTGACGGTGATATTACCGTTGAGATCGATGGCGAAGAGTGGTGTGCCGTCTCCATCCCCATCTGGACTATTAATCGTGACGGTTTTAACTTCATTCGGTGGAGCATCGGGGTCGGTAAATTCAATGGTGCCAACTGGTGCACCAACGGGTTGCCCCTCATCAATTTCGAAAACGACAGGGTCAACTGTTGTAATAACAGGTGCTTCATTGACATCATTAACGCCAATCGTGACGCTTTCCGTACTGCTCAGTCCCTCTGCATCGGTAACGGTGACATTCAGCGTGTAAGTTGGATTGGTTTCAAAATTAATTTCATCACCATCGGTGACAACAATCTGACCATTTTGAACCGAGAACGCGGGGGTACCGTCGCCATCCGCATCGACGACTGCAATGCTGCCCGTAAAGGTGTCATTAGCATCTGGATCAGAGAATGTAATATCACCAACGACTGTCCCATTCGCCGCATTTTCGTCCACTGTAAATGCCTGACCTGGATCAACAACCGGAGCTTCGTTGACGTCATTGACGGTTACTGTGATGTCGCGGGTGCTGAAATCTCCTTGGCCATCTACGGCCCGCACGGTCAGAGTGTATTCGGTTGGGTACTCTTCAACATTTAACTCATCTGGATCTAATACAGATAGCTCTCCTGTTGGACTGATTTCAAAAGCGGGGATACCATCTGTATCGTTGTCGGGATTTGTGGCTGCAACAATTTCCCAATTTGCGATTTGATTAGTGGGATCGGTATCTGGATCACCGCCATTGACGGTGCCAAAGACCGTACCTTGAGGTGAACCTTCATCTACGTCAAACGTTTGATTCGGTGCGATGAAGGGTGGTTCATTTTCATCAGTTACGCTGACCGTGATGGTACCAGTGCTGCTAGCACCTTCTGCATCAGTCGCCTGAATGGTCAGCGTGTAGTCAGTCGGGAAATCCTCAAAATTGAGATCGCCCGGATCGGTGACAAATAGCCGCCCTGTATTGCTAATGCTGAAGGCAAACGTGCCATCGTCATCATTATCGGGATTGCCACCGACAATTTGGAATCCGCTTAGATTACCTTCTAGATCGGTTGCGGTGACAAAGCCAACCTCAAACCCAATCGGTGAATTTTCGGGAACGCTAAAGGTTTGGTCTGGATCGACAGTAGGAGGTTCATTGACGTTATCGATATTGACGGTAACAATCTCATCATCGGTATTACCTTGGCCATCAATGACTCGCACACCCAGGTCGTAGAACGATGTCGTTTCGAAGTCGAGTTCATCTCCGTCGTTAACGGTGATATTGCCGGAACTGTCAATCTCAAAGAGCAGTTCCCCGTCATTATCCGTGTCCACATTGCCTGTTAGGATGGCCCAGGTAACGATATCGCCATCGGAATCAACGGCTTCTACCGTTCCGACTGCATCGCCATCACCTGCATCTTCAGGAATTGTAAATTCTTGCCCTGGCGTGATTTCGGGTGGTTCCTCAACATTGGTCACGGTAATGGTGACGGCTTCGGTATCGCTGAGGCCACCGGCATCAGTAATCGTGACATCCAGCGTGTAAGACTGGGTGGTTTCAAAGTCCAGCTCATCGGCATCATTGACAACGATTTCGTTGTTGGCATCAACGATAAATGCAGCTTCTCCATCATTGTCGTTATCGACGACTTCAATGGTGCCGACTTCATTAACGCCATCAATATCGGTAAATGCGATCGCACCTAAACTGAAGCTGTTAGTTGCTCCCTCAGAGACCGTAAAGGTTTGTCCAGGCTCAACATCGGGTGCTTCGTTGATGGGATTGAGGTTGATGGTGAGCGTTGCGGTATCGCTCAGTCCCTCTGCATCGGTAACGGTGACATCGACATCGACGCTCATCACGTTCTCGAAATCGAGTTCATCGCTATCGGCAACGGTAATTTGGCCGTTGTTGTCAATTGCGAAGGCAGGCGTACCATCCCCGTCATTATCAGGGCTGCTAATCTGCCAGCTAACGATGTTGTTTTCGGGGTCAGTGGCTGCGACCGTGCCGACAACGGTGTCATCATCGGCATTCTCATCGACATCAAACGCAGGCAGCGGCTCGGTGATGATGGGCGCTTCGTTGATGTTGTTGACCGTGACCGTGACGGTACGGGGAGCTGAGGTAACCCCTTCGCTGTCAGTAGCTGTTACCTGCAGCGTGTAGCTAGTTGGGCCAGCTTCAAAGTCTAGTAGAGCTGGGTCAGCAACGGTAATGACACCCGTGGGGCTGATCGTGAAAGCGCCATTGGGGTCGCCAGAAACAATCTGCCAGTTGGCGATATCGCCATCGGGGTCGTTACCAACGATTGTGCCAACTTCACTTCCCAGCGGCGAGTTTTCATCAACATCAAACGTCTGACCCGCTGGAATAAACGGTGGTTCGTTTACGTCGGTGATGTTAATCGTCACCGTCTCGGTGCTGGTTAACCCAAGGCTATCTCTGGCTTCGATGGTCAGCGTATACGTTTGGGGGAACGCTTCGTAATTCAGATCGCCCGGATCAGTGACAAAGATACGGCCTTGATTGTTGATGCCAAAAGCAGGAACTCCATCGCCATCGTTGTTGGGATTGCCACTAACGATGCGGAAACTCGCCAGATTACCTTCTAAATCGGTTGCAGCAATCGTTCCAACCGTAGTGTTCAGAGGCGAGTTTTCGGCGATGTCAAAGACTTGATCGGGAGTGATGATCGGAGCTTCGTTGACATTATCAACTTCCACCGTAACGGTTTCAATATCCTCATTGCCCTGGCCATCAATGACTCGTAAATCTAAGGTATAAGACGGGGTCGTCTCGAAGTCGAGTTCATCTCCGTCGTTAACGGTGATATTGCCGGAACTGTCAATCTCAAAGAGCAGTTCCCCGTCATCGTCCGTGTCCACATTGCCCGTTAGGATTTCCCAGGCAACGATATCGCCATCGGAATCAACGGCTTCTACCGTTCCGACTGCATCGCCATCACCTGCATCTTCAGGGACGGTAAAGACCTGACCCGGTGTGATTTCCGGCGGCTCAACCACATTGGTCACGGTAATGGTGACGGCTTCGGTATCGCTGAGGCCACCGGCATCAGTAATCGTGACATCCAGCGTGTAAGACTGGGTGGTTTCAAAGTCCAGCTCATCGGCATCGTTGACAACGATTTCGTTGTTGGCATCAACGATAAATGCAGCTTCTCCATCATTGTCGTTATCGACGACTTCAATGGTGCCGACTTCATTAACGCCATCAATATCGGTAAATGCGATCGCACCTAAACTGAAGCCGTTAGTTGCTCCCTCAGAGACCGTAAAGGTTTGTCCAGGCTCAACATCGGGTGCTTCGTTGATGGGATTGAGGTTGATGGTGAGCGTTGCGGTATCGCTCAGTCCCTCTGCATCGGTAACGGTGACATCGACATCGACGCTCATCACGTTCTCGAAATCGAGTTCATCGCTATCGGCAACGGTAATTTGGCCGTTGTTGTCAATTGCGAAGGCAGGCGTACCATCCCCGTCATTGTCAGGGCTGCTAATCTGCCAGCTAACGATGTTGTTTTCGGGGTCAGTGGCTGCGACCGTGCCGACAACGGTGTCATCATCGGCATTCTCATTGACATTAAACGCAGGCAGCGGCTCGGTGATGATGGGCGCTTCGTTGATGTTGTTGACCGTGATCGTGACGGTACGGGGAGCGGACGTTGCGCCGTCACCATCGGTGGCGGTCACCTGCAGCGTGTAGCTAGTTGGGCCAGCTTCAAAGTCTAGTAGAGCTGGGTCAGCAACGGTAATGACACCCGTGGGGCTGATCGTGAAAGCGCCATTGGGGTCGCCAGAAACAATCTGCCAGTTGGCAATATTGCCATCAGGGTCATTGCCGACGAGGATGCCGACTTCCGTGTCGAGGGGAGAATTCTCGTCAACGTCGAAGGTTTGACCGGCTGGAATAGATGGAGGTTCGTTCACGTTGGTGACTTCGATGGTCACCGTCTCGGTGCTGGTTAATCCACCCAGATCAGACGCCTCAAGAGTCAGCGTGTAGGTGGTGGGAAGTACCTCAAAGTTGAGGTCACCATTATCGAGGACAAAAAGCTGCCCATTTGGCCTAATCCCAAACGCCAGAACGCCATCGCCATCATTATCGACGTTACCGTCAACAATCCTAAATCGATTGAAATTACCCTCTGGATCGGTCACAACAACTGGAGTACCAATTGAACTGCCGATCGCGGAATTTTCAGGAATGGTAAAGACCTGGCCTGGCGTGATGAACGGCGGCTCATTGACGTTCGTGACATTGACCGTAACGTCTTCGGTAGCCGTATTGCCATCTTCATCAATGGCCGTCACGCTCAAAGTATAGGTAGGCGTCGTCTCATGGTCGATTTCGTCCGCATCATTGATAAAGATGGTGCCGGAACCATCAATGCCAAAAGCGAATTCGCCATCTCCATCCGCATCGGCATTGCTGGCATCCAGAATCAGCCAGTTCGCAACATCGTCTTCTGGGTCAGTTGCGGTTACGGTGCCAACCTCCGTGCCTGCGGGTGAATTTTCGGGTACGGTCAGCACTTGACCTGGAGCAATGACCGGCACCTCAGATTCGTTGAGGACGGTAATCGTAAACGTTTCAGTGTACGTTAAGCCGCCTGCATCAGTGACGGTGATGTCCAGTGTGATAGAGGGTTCTGTCTCAAAATCCAGCGCGGTTGTGAGCTGTAAATTATTACCTACAACCGTGAAGCGAGGATCGCTTGTCGAGAACGTAAAGGTGTCACCAGCATCTGGATCGGTAACGGTTAGCGCCCCGATCGTGACGCCTGAAACGTTTTCGCTAACAGTGTTACCCGACAGCTCCAGATCAGTTGGAGCTTCATTCGCAGCTGTGACATTCACCGTCACGGTTTCGGTGTCGGTTGCGCCATCGGCATCGGCGGCGGAAATCTCCAGATCAAAACTGTTCGGGAGTACTTCAAAATCTAGATCGTCTGCATCATTAACGATCAGGTTGCCGCTGCCATCAATCGCAAATGCGCCGTTGCCATCGCCGTCTAGATCCGGGTTATTGGCCGTGATTGACCAAATAACGCTGTCGCCATCTGGATCGGCAGCTGCGATCGCACCCACAATACTTCCTTGAGGGGTATCTTCTGGTACGTCAAACGGGCCTACCGGAGTCGTGATTTCAGGCGCTTCATTAACATTCGTGAGGTTGATCGTCACCGTTACTGTGTCAGTTAGACCCGTCTGGTCGGAAACCTGAACCTCTAAGGTATAGGTCGTATTGCCGCTTTCAAAGTCAATATCATCGGGGTCAGTGACAAAGATTTCCCCATTGTTATTAATGCCAAACGGTAACGTCGTATCTCCGTCACCATCCGGCCCATTGCCCGACAAAATCGACCAGGTCAAAACCGAGCCTGCGTCGGAATCGGTCGCCGTCAAAGTCCCAACGACGGTATCCAGTGGGGCATCTTCAGCCAGCGAAAACGTGACGGTTTGATCCGGGTCAATAATGGGAGCTTCATCAACATTCGTGATGTTGACGGTAAATGTTGCCTGGGAAGAGTCTCCCTCATCATCTGTGACTTCAGCGACCAAATCAAAGGACGTAACGCCGCTTTCAAAATCCAGATCATCAGCATCGTTGATGATCAGTTGGCCGGATGGGCTTAAGCGGAACGCATCTACGCCATCGCCGTCTACATCGACATTGCCATCAATCAGTTCCCAGGTAATCGGATCGCCTTCTGGATCGGTCGCCAAGAAAGTCGCAACACTCGTTTCGGCAGGTGAATTTTCGGGTACAGAAATCGTGAAGGACTGAGCCGGATCGATCACAGGCGGATCGTTCTGCGGAATTACCGTCACATTGAGCAGCCCCGTAGTAGCCGAGATCGCTGTGATGCCACCCGTATTGGTCGAGACGTTACGGGTAATGATCGAAAACTGACCGTCTGTAAAGTTGCCCGTATAGCTGTTATCAATGGCCCGCACGGTCAATCCCGGCGGCTCACCACTAAAACCAGGTGCAGGGACGAATCGGAGCTGCGTATTGGCCGATAACACCAGTGCCTGAGTTTGACTGACGGTTGGACTAATGCTGAACCAACTGCCGCCGCCATTGGTGGAATACTGCCAACGTCCCTGTGTTGTGGGGCTAGCTGGATTGCTCTGCACAGCAATACCCGCCAAAGACGATCCCGCATCCAAATCAGAAAAGACGCCGCCAAACAAAGCGGAAACCGTTTGTCCACTCGGGTTAGTCGTGTCTTCATCGATATCTGAAAGCTGGGCATTCCCTGTGAGATTGGGGGCATCATTGACAGCCGTAACGTTGATCGCAACCGTTACCGTGTCGGTACCGCCATCTCCATCATCCACGCGTACGGTAACGCTGTCGGTGCCGCTAAAGTTGGCATTGGGTGTATAGGAAATCTGCCCCGTCGTTGGGTTGATGGTTGCTGTACCGTTTTGAGCTGGCTGCGTCAACGACCAGGCCAACGGGTCGTCGCCCGGATCGGTGGCGGTCAAGGTCAACGTTCCAGCCGTTAAGGCATCCTCAGTGACAGTGAGGACGGGATTAGCTTGATCAATCGAGGGTGCTAGGTTATTAACCGTGAACAGGTTAGTTGTGACCGACGATTGATTTAATGCGTCTGTGACGGTAACAGTGACTGTGTAGGTGGTGCCGCTAGCCGGATCGTCTACATATTCATGGTCAATATTGAAGCTATAGACACCGCTACCGCTGTCAAAAATCTGGGCATTGTTGATGTTGCTGGTGGTGCCGTCGCCCCAGTTGATTAGAACCGCGTGAGCTTCACCAATATCATCCTGAAACGTACCGTTGAGGTTAACTGTTGTGCCTTCATTAACGGGTGAGCCTGGACTGAAAATCAGGTTCGCTTGAGTTGGAACGGCAAATACACCAGCGTAGGTTTGCAGCGTTTCTGAACGGAAAACAAGCGATGCTGAACGGTGAGCATCGGCATCCTGAGCCAAATTAGGGGTAGGAGAAGGTGCGATCGCAGTTTCTAATTGCCAGGTTCCACCTTGGGCCGCACTACCCACCAACTGCTGAGACGCGTAAATAGCTGCCCCAGTCAACTGTTGCAGCTTAGCTAAAAATTCTGCTCCCGCATCTCCCGCCGCCACATTACAGCCATAAATTCGTAGCGTTGGCTGCTGTGACTTAGCCGCATCTGTCCAGCGGAACCACTGATCCAACTCAGCCCCATAGCGCTCCACCGTAGCCAAACTCAGTGATTCATTCCCCAAGAACAAACAACCCGGCAATCCGTGCGCAACAATATGAACGTCATTAATTTCTCGGTTTTTCCGGAGCGCCGCTGTCATCTGCTGAATAGCATTAATATCGGGACGCAAAATAACGACGTCTACGCTGGAATGTACACCACCAGCTAGTTGTTGGTAATCATCAATAGCAGCATCGATAAATATAAGAGAGCGAGAAATATTCATCATTTTGAGTTCAGTCCTGGGAAAACAACTGGTTTGTCAATTCAGAATTTAGATGACCTGAATGAGGCGATGGCCTCTTTCTCAGCGTGTTGAAGTCCGCTCAACTTAGTGCATCCAAAAATCTTCGGCTAAAAAATCTGCTTAGGCATTCGCTGTCGTCAATTGGGGTTTATCGCCAAGCCTGAAGTTGCTCGCCATGTCAAAAACGCACGGCAAAAAACACAGACTGACAAACTGTCATCCATTCAAGACGCGGCCTAGCTTAAAAAATCAGACTTAAGAAATGGATAGACCTCGTGACCAAAAGTGCAAGAGACTATACCACCCGCTTTTTGTGAAGTCGTTGAGTAACACTGCTACACCCGGATACAAACGCCACCGATCGCGACATCAGCATCACGAACAGCCCAACTGGCATACATCCACACACTTTGAGTACACCGAGTTGAAACCGTCCAAAACCCATACATTTTTTCTTTAGACGACGCAACTAAACGCAAGAGCTTTAATCCGCCTTTACAACTTTGACGTTCTACGATAAGCCAACCTCGACGTGACTCCTTGGATAGTGTGCCCAAAATTCACAAAAACAAGACACAACAGACATAAATTCTTAACGAAATTGTGACTTTTACAGTTGCGGGCTGTCTCTCAGCATGTCTTTGTAGATATTTGTAGATATTTTTACAGTCAGAGCAGCTACCGACTCACTGCATAAGAATGTCGTTTTCCTGTCTGTTTCAGTTCAAATTTACTCAAATCATCGTTGAAAATCAACGATTTCAATTGAGTTCGCACCCTAACTAAAAATTCGCTTCACACCCAAAACCACCCATCTACAAGGAATCCACCTGTAGATCAATCAAAACGGGTTTTAGTAGAACAAAACTGAACACCAACCGAGTTGCGATCGCAACCCACTCAACCTCTAGCCTGAAATTCTCCATAGCGCATTCGTAAATTTGCTATGCCTATCATCAACATCACAACTAATCCGACATACTCTCTTTTATAGGATTTAGACCCAAGAAACCTGCGTGAAAATACGGGCCATGCATTCAACTTCCTGTTAGTTTTATTAAAATCTGATACCGAGCAATCGAGCCGAAACCGTCTATGCTCAACTCGGCGCTATCCAGCGAGGCGGTCTTAGGATGATCTTGTACAGTCTTTGTACGGACTTATACGGTGTTCAGCCCTGAAATTTGACAATGGAAACCAGCAAATTTACCAAGGGGTGCTGGTGAAGAACGCCCCAGGCTATAGAACCGTAAACAACCTACCCAGTTGCACACCTTGGCCTGATAGACTCAAGAGTCGATTCTTTTTGTTAGATTTCAAGTAGATTCCAACTTTCAGATTACGAATTTATTCACAACTATTTGTTCACGCCATAAAAGCCTATGCCTCGGACACAACGCAACGACAACTTCATTGACCGCACCTTTACGGTCATGGCAGACCTGATTTTGAAGTTGATGCCAGCTAACCAGAACGAAAAGCGGGCCTTCGCTTATTATCGAGACGGCATGTCTGCCCAAGCCGATGGCGAATATGCTGAGGCGCTCGCTAACTATGAGGAAGCACTCAATTTTGAGGAAGACTCTTACGATCGCAGTTTCATTCTCTATAACATGGGGCTGATTTACACCAGCAACGGTGAGCATGACCGAGCGCTAGAGCTTTATCAAGAGGCGCTCGACCTCAACCCCAAGATGCCCCAGGCGCTTAACAACATCGCCGTCATCTACCATTTCAAGGGAGAACAGTTGAAGGAAGCAGGCGAAAACGAAGAGGCAGAAGAGTGGTTTGACCAAGCGGCTCAGTACTGGATTCAGGCCATTCGGATCGCCCCCAACAACTACATTGAGGCGCAAAACTGGTTGAAAACTACTGGTCGCTCCAATATTGATGTATTTTTCTAAGAGTGAATAGTCGGAAAACTATGATTGATCGCGAACAGGTACAGAAAGTTGCTCATTTGGCTCGTCTGAGCCTCACCGAGGAGGAAGAAGATCAGTTCACAGGGCAGCTCAACAGCATTCTGGACTATTTTGAGCAGCTGAGTGAGTTGGATACAGACGATGTGCCGCCCACAACTCGCGCCATCGACGTGAGCAACATTACTCGTGCTGACCAACTAGAACCATTTAGCGATCGCACTGCTCTGCTTGACAGTGCCCCTGAGCGGGAAGATACGTTCTTCAAGGTGCCAAAGATTTTAGGAGAAGAGTCCTAGTCTCAAAACCAGTCTATGTGTTAAAGCCCAGGCTAATTTTGTGAAACATTGACGCCGTCAATGTTTCACAAAATTAGCCTGGGCTTTAACAGAATGCCATCAACGTGCAAGACTACTCAACGTTATTCAACTCTTGCATCCGTTCGGTTTCTTTCTCCAGCGCATCGTCAATTTTTTGCTGGCTTGATTCCACAATTGGCTCATCTTCACCAGAAACAGGACTGCTGCTCGTTTTCATGAAGGTCTGAAACGCGAAGACAGCTAGTGCGATCGCAATTACGCTACCAATTAAAACTCTCGCCATTGAACGGCCCCTAGTTTTTGTCAGGAGTAAAGTTATTTCTTAGCTTGCCCCTTTTCTCCGCGCTAGCGAACCCATGTGACAAAAATTAAATCTGCGATCGCGCTGTCTTTAAGCGTCGCAACCAGTCCATCAGATCCGATTCTCGTAGTGACTGAATCTGAACAGGTGGCTGCAAAATTTGCTGCAGTTCAGTCGCAGGACGGCCTGTTTTCTGTGTCCAGGTTTCCACCAGTTTTTGATCATCAACGGGCTGTATTCCTAAACCGAGCTTGCGCTGGAGCTGCAGACGCTCTTCTTTTGCAATGGTGTCAACAAGAAAGGCTTGACTTTTCGCCTTCCGCAAAACCTGGGCCAGCGCCTGCATATAAGCTTCGCTGTTATTGACTTCCACTGACGGTAACGCAAGCGCATGCCCCAACCGCCGGTAGCTAGCCAACAGCGCAACCAGAATAATCACGACCGCTTGCAATAGAACCAAGCTCCACGGCGTCTGAGCCAAATAGGCGATCCATGAACCCGTGGCTTCTTCCGTAGTCTCTGCATCAGCGTCTTGATAACCATGCAGGTACTCATCCACCCAAATTTTGCCGCCTGCTTGCTCCGCCAGACCGGCCAAAAAAGCAAAGTTACCGGATTCATCCTGATATGCATTGGCAGCAATATAGGGCGGAATGATCACAATTAACTGTCCCGCTCCCTGTGGAATTTGCCACGCGATCGCACCATACTCATCCCCCAACAGCACAGTGGCATCCTCCAATTCGGTCTCGCGACGACGGGTATCGATTTGAACCAGCCCCTCCTCACTCTCTTGTTGCGTCATAAAATCCGCTTCACTCACAGGTGCAGGATTGCCCACCAAAATCAGCGTATTGCCCTCTTCCACCCAGGAATAGTCCGCCTGCCATGACCAGACATAGGAGAGCGGGCTGATGCGAATTAAGGTTGTTGGGACATCTTCTGCTGCCGTTTGCTCCTGTAGCTGTTCTAACGGCTTCTGCCAGCGCTCAATCGTTGCTGAATGCTGCTGCATGTAGGCATACCACGCCCCGTATCCGCTTGGAAATCGGCTGTAGGTAGACCCCTGGAGCAGCTTATTACTAGCCGGAGCTGTCACCAGCGACAGCACAATCAGCACCACTACAAATAGACCAGCCACTAGCCACACGCGCCGAGATCGGATCATTGTTTCACTATCTCCTCATAGGCTCGACGGCAGCGTTGGAAAATTTCAGCCGTCATCGTTGTTCCCGCAAAACAAATGCGCTCATGGGTGCGTAACAACAGCTGATAAGGGCGCGGTTGGGGTAGTTCATCCACCAGTCGCAGGTACTCGCCATCGGTGCGGCTGATTTGATTGGGAATGACTTGAGTTTCATGCAGTCGCTGCAACATCGCCATATAGAGTGCGCGACAGGCTTCTGTATAGTTTCCCGCCTGCTGTAATTCCGTTGCCTGCTTCAGCCAGTAAGACACACTGTGTTCCGTTCCCGCTGGCTGATTGAGACGATTCATCCGCTGCCAGGTTTGCGATCGCCACTGCTGCCAGTAGGGTCGCAGTAGTAAATACAGCTGCCACAGCAACCAAACCGCCAGAACCGACACGATGCTCCAGAAAATGGCTTTGGTAATCCATTCTGGGATCGCCCAGTTTGGCGACCAATCTGGCGTCTCAACTTCGGGTGGAGAAAATCGCAGTTCAATCCACTCTGTTACTCGCCGCTGAAGCTGAGATATCTGCCAGCCCAAGCTAGATTTTTGAAATGAGCCTTCCATTTGTTTTGCGCATCATGATTGCAGACTGTTCACACTCAACAGAAATAATTGCTAAGTTTAGCGTTAGGTAATGGTATTCAGTTAATAATTTTGGGGCGTGTAGGCACTGTCCACATGCCCCAAAATTATTGCCTTTTGAGGATTACCGAGCGTTATTGACGGGATTCACAGGCTAAAAATTCGGCAACTTGAGCAGATACTTCAGCCCCTTTGACATCTAGCGGCATACAGTGTCCCGATTCATCGAACCAAATTGTTTTGACCGGGCCAGTTACCTGTTGTGCAACAAATTCAGTCGCACTGGCTGGTACAGTTCGATCATTATGAGTGTGAATCGCCAATGTTGGACAAGTAACTTGAGCTAATCTCTGACGTGCATGACGGGCAATTTTCCACAGTTCCCGCACGGCCCAAGAGTGATAAAACTTGTAGCATGGCAAATAAAAAGATTGGCTTCCTGTGTTTTCGACAGAAAAGTTGGCCCAACCCAACAACGGTACCAAAATTTCAGCCCGACGCGGCAAACGTAAACAAGGTGCCGCAACTGCACAGGCATCCACTAATCCCTCGCTGGCCATTGCTAGTGCGATCGCACCTCCCATCGATAGGCCAAATACTCCGACCCAGTTATACCGCTGCCTTGCCTTAGTAATTTCCTGGCGAGCAGCCTCCAGCATAATATCTCGGGTGATTTGAGCAAATTCTCGTTGCTGATCACGCCGTTCTGTATAACCATGTCCAGGTAATAAAGGCGTAACGGCATCCAGCCCATACCTGGCACAAGCTTCGGCAACGGGTTTCACCTCGTAGGGCATGCCTGTAAAACCATGTAGACAAACTGCGATCGCAGTTGTCGGTGTCGCAGATGAATACAGCGCCGGATGCCCATCTGGATCGAGCTTGGCCTGCTGGTCAGCAGACAGCGACTCAAATCCAGAAAAATAGGGAGGCGAAATTGATGTAACCATTAAAACTCTGATTCACAAAACTAGAACCTACACCACCTAGCTTAGCCAAGCCTGCTAAGCCTGCTAAGCCGACCAGTGCTAGACAAATCCGCCAACTTTACGTGTCCCCCAGCCTGTGGATGAGCATCATCAACCTTAACCACTTCAGCCATCTACAGATCAGAGTTGCCAGCATCGCCACTAAAACATAACCGTTGTGCAGCCATAAAAAACAGCCCAACCAATCCAGTCAATAATAAAACAGGCGGAGAATGCTAAGCACTCCCCGCCTGTTCGGGTTTTGAACCTAATCTTTGACAGTCAGTTGGACTGTTTTACCAGTACTTGCCTGAACTTAAACGCTAGCCGCTTGAGGCACAGTGGTTGCCGTTAGGCGCTCGTAGGTTGCACGCATCTTCAGACCAACCAGGATCTGGAACAAACCACTGCCATTGCTGGAACCGGGATACTCACGGTGCTTCAGCAAGAGTTCGGTCATCTCACCGTAGAACTTGGTGGAGGTGTTGCTGAGGTGGCTCTCGACGTAGATTAGCTCTTCTAAACGCTCGAAATTACCGTCAACTTCTAAAACAGAAACCTCGTTACCGTAGTAGCTGTCCGGGCCGTAGTGCATCCGGATACCAGGATAGGAGCAGGTTAATTTACGTCCACAAGGAATCCAGTCAATGGTGGAACCCTCGTCAAACAGGTAAACGGGATCGAAGCCCTCAATGCCCTCTTTCTGGAGCAGACGAACGCGCAGGATCTTGCGCTCTTTGTCTTGATCTTCCGGTACCAGGTTGGTGGGCAGAATTTGGATAACAACATCAGCGTACTGCTTCTGGATGTCGATATAGGCTTCGAAATCGGGGCGACGGGCGTTGATCGAAGCCAGCACGTCTTCGTAAGAGTGGCCACGTTCAGCCATGTCGCGCTGAATCTTCCAGGCAATCTTCACGTCATCACTGATGTCGAGGTAGACGCTGAAATCTAACAGCGATCGCACACGCTCATCGTACATCGGGTGCAACCCTTCGATCACAATTACCCGATTCGGATTGACCCGCTCTGGTGGGTCAATCTCACCAGTCTCGTGGTTGTAAATTGGCTTATCAATCGGATTGCCTTCTTTCAAAGCCTTGATCTGTTCATACATCAGATCAAAGTTATTCGCCTTCGGATTTAGCGCAGTGACACCCGCTTCCTTACGCTGCTTCCGGTCTAGACTGTGATAATCATCCAGACAGATGACCGTCATAAAGTCCTTCCCAAAAATCTCTTCTAGCCGACGAAGAAAGGTTGATTTACCACATCCGGAATCCCCGGCGACACCGATTAAAACCACGCGATCTGGCTTACTGGTCATAGGTTCCCTCTAATTGCTAAGCAGTGCAAAACACACATTAAAACTAGACAAAATAAAACCGCAGATTTTAATCCAACTGTACACTGCGAACGCAGGCCGTGGTGCGGCACACTCGCGCTGACTCAATTGGCTTGCTACAGTCTTCGCCCTCAACGGAAAGCGATCCCTAGAGGTGCTAGGGCAGTAGAAGCAACAAGTCTGTCAAGCAGCGCGCACTTTGCTCATTTAATCTTCTCTTCCTCCTTTAGCCCTGCCTCTGCAAGGTCTGCACAACAGAGCAAATGAAGGGAAGATAAGTATTTAATACTAGCTGTATCAGAATCCTACCAGAACGAGATCCCCTCTACAAGGCATCGCGTGACTGAATTATTTGGCCTGGTTTGGCGGCTGCGATGCTGAACACCGATTCACTCTGCCATCACTGAGATGATTGAAAGATGACTGACCAGATCGATTTTTGAGGTCATGCTCCGAGCTTCAAGTTCAAGCTACGAATAGGTTACTGGGAAATCGAGTGGAAATTTGAGAAAACTTAAGATGGCGTAAAAATGGCACAAAATGATGCGATCGCAACAGTTCCAGACCCATTCACTCGCTAAGGTTGCAGGTGAGTAGATGACCGCCAAGTGCCTGTTCTTCCCATCAGAAGATGAGTTAGCGTCCTTATACAATGCTACGCTATGTAAAACTGAACCCTATACGTTGATTAGGTTTTCGTACATGAGCTGAATTGACGGTAGGGTTAAAACATGGTGACTACGTAACGGCGTATGCATCATGCTGAGTCAGGTTTCGGAGATAAGCGAATTCAACAATGTTCAACTCAAGCGTAGCAGGCAGCGGCAATACCTCGTCAGGTAACCGATTCTTTGTGTATGAGGTTGTTGGCCTGAAGCAGAATGCTCAGTCAGACAAGCTCGACTATCCCATCCGACGTAGCGGCAGTGTATTCATTACCGTGCCCTACAGCCGGATGAACCAAGAAATGCAGCGTATTACTCGTCTTGGCGGCAAAATTGTCAACATTAAGCCGCTCAGCTCTGATGGCGCAGCAAATGGTCAGGTCACTACTGAAAGCTCCCAGCCTAAAGCAGAGAAGCAAGACAGTAAGCCCATGACTCAAGCAAAAGAGAAGCCCAAGCAGGCAATCCCTGTTAATATCTACAAGCCTAAAACTCCCTATATTGGTAAATGTGTTTCTAACGACGAGTTAGTTGGTGAAGGTGGAATCGGAACGGTTCGCCACATCAAATTCGATATTTCTGGGGGAGATCTATGGTACCTCGAAGGCCAAAGCATCGGCATTATTCCCGATGGTACTGATGAGAACGGCAAGCCCCACAAGCTTCGTCTCTATTCCATCGCCTCCACCCGGCATGGTGATGATCTAGACGCTAAGACCGTTTCCCTTTGCGTCCGACAGCTCGTCTACAACCACCCAGAAACCGGAGAAGAAGTTCAAGGCGTTTGCTCTACCTTCTTATGCAACATGCAGCCCGGTGCAGATGTACAGATCACTGGCCCTGTCGGCAAAGAAATGCTGCTGCCAGATGATGAAGATGCCAACATTATCATGATGGCAACTGGAACGGGTATTGCACCCTTCCGCGCTTATCTGTGGCGGATGTTTAAGGAAGGTGAGCGCAAGCTAAATTCCGATTACAACAACTTCCACGGCAAGGCTTGGCTGATCTTCGGTATCCCCAAAACGCCGAACATTCTCTACAAAGAAGAGCTAGAGGAAATCCAGTCGCAGTATCCAGATAATTTTGAGCTGACCTATGCCATCAGCCGTGAGCAGCAAAACTCTGAAGGTGGTCGGATGTATATCCAACACCGCGTGGCTGAAAATATTGATCGGCTATGGGAGATGGTTCAACAAGAGAAAACTCACGTTTACATCTGCGGTCTGAAAGGCATGGAAGACGGCATTGATGCAGCGTTCTCTGAGCGAGCCGCTAAGGATGGCGTTGACTGGAGCGACTACCGCAAGCAGTTGAAGAAAGCCGATCGCTGGCACGTTGAAACCTACTAAGGAACGTGGATTTAATAAGGTAGAAATCTTTGGGGTAGGGACACGGCATTGCCGTGTCCCTACGGGTGGAAAGGTTTACAGGCTTTAATCCACAATCCTAAAAATTGCTGTTGTGATAACTTAACTGTTCAACAGCTTTCAATTTGGTTTAATCGCAACGCAGGGGACGATATTTGTCTCCTGCGTTTTGCAATTTACGATCAACCTGGACGAAATTCTGAAATCTTTTATCCTAAAGATTAAAATCGCATCAACGATCATCAACAATATAAAGCCAATGACCTCTGCCGCTGTTAGCCTCCTAGAGGCCCATTCCTACGAACTTGATGCATTGCGCCAGTCAATCACCGCCGTACTCGAACCGCTCGGTGGGTTGTCTGCCTTTGTCAAACCGTGCGATCGCGTTTTGCTTAAGCCCAATCTGCTGACGGGTGCCCGTCCCGGTAAAGAATGTACGACTCGACCTGAGATTGTATACTGCGTGGCTCAAATGGTGCAAGAATTAGGCGGCAAACCGTTCTTAGCCGATAGTCCGGCTTTCGGCAGCGCCAGAGGCGTGGCTGAAGCCAACGGTTACTTACCGCTAATTGAAGCGCTCGATCTGCCCATCATCGAGCTACATGGGCAGCGCTATACGGTAGACAACCCTGAATTTGGCCACCTGCGGCTGTGCAAAGAGGCGATGGAAGCCGACGTGGTGATTAATTTACCCAAAGTTAAATCACACTGTCAGCTAACGTTGACATTGGGCGTTAAAAACCTCTTTGGTTGCGTTCCCGGCAAGATGAAGGCTTGGTGGCACATGGAAGCGGGCAAAGATTGCGATCGCTTTGGTGAAATGCTGGTCGAAACAGCTCGCGCTATTAATCCTGACCTAACTATTGTGGACGGCATCATTGGTCATGAAGGCAATGGGCCCAGCGGTGGTGAACCCCGCGAACTGGGGCTGCTAGCTGCATCAAATCACATTTTTGCTCTTGATCGGGCACTGGTTGAAGTTGTAGGTGCTGATCCCGATCAAGTACCGACCATTGCCGCAGCTCAGCGTCTAGGTTACTGTCCTCCCTTAGCAGACATCAGCTTTCCACTGGCGCAACCCACTGATCTACAAGTTGACGATTGGCAACTGCCCCAACAGCTCCAGCCGATCGATTTCGGAATGCCCCGCGTGATTCGCTCCACCTTCAAGCATCTTTATATCCGCTTGATTAAAGAACCAATGGCCGCTTATGCCACACGCAATTCAGCTTGAGAACGCAGAAGAGGAAAGCGCTATACAAATGCAGCACTTTCCTCTTCTGCGTTTTAGTTTTACAAAATGTGAGTAGATCTATCGCTGGCAGCACTAACGCATAGACAACTAAATTAATTCCAAAAGCGTTAGTGAAGAACTCGCGTTACACGGATGTTGTACTCAGTAGCGGTGGGGTGATCATGTTCAGCCCGTACACGAGCCGAACTGTAGGCTTGCAGGCGTGAGTCTGCATCGATTTCGTAACGAGCTTCTGCTAGAGTTGCAGTGCTGTTTTGTGTTCCGTTGTACTCAACCGTATCAACAAACACTTCAAATTTATGGTTCATCTTTCGGCGCTCCTCCTGTAAAACAGGTAGCTTATGTAGAGAACACCCTTAGTATCCCGCTTTCATCGCTTGTAGATGGACGACATGATTCAAAAGTTAATTTGGATCACAAAGCAATAAGAAACTTTATATATCGCAAAAGTAAAGGCAGGTCTTCAAGGGGAATGCAAATCATTACCTAAGTTCAATCACCTAAACAAAAATCGTGATTCTAGACTGGTTGTCCAAGTTGAAAATTCAAGTTTTTCTCAACCAGTTCTCGACCTAAATTGACTTTCCAACTCGATTTGTTTGTCAAACAGAGTTCTAGTTAGTTCTAGTTTCTGTAAAGTGCGATCGCATCCTTGCTTACTCCACAACACCTCATTACTCACCCCCTATAACTTGAACAAACAGGTTGAGAACATAAACCGAATGTTGAATTAGATGCTATCTTCAGCATTAAGTAAAAAGGAGACAGATTTGTGCTAAATGCCGTTCTAGTGGCTCTCGACGGTTCGGAACTGTCAGAGTCGATTGTTGCCATGTTGAATATGCTCAAGCTGCCCCCCGAGGCTAAAGTCGTTTTGGCACATGTCCTTCCTACTGATAATCAAGATTTAGAGCAATCCGCTGATCGTCCTCAGTCCGATTCATCCGAGCCACTGTATCGTCAGGCCGAACGGACGCTGGGAGAATATCAGGAACAAATTGGCCATCCGAGCGAGCTTGAAGTGGTGAATGGCGATCCAGCCGAGGAAATTATTCGTCTAGCCAATATTTATCACGCTGATTTGATTATTATCGGTAGCCGAGGTTTGACGGGTATGAACCGAATTTTACAAGGCTCAGTCAGTGGTCAAGTCGTGACAGACGCACCTTGTTCAGTGCTGGTTGTCAAACCTCGATAACTTGCAGCGAGGTAGTACTAGTTCTACAATTCAACACTTCAGATCAGATCAGTGCTGAGTACTGGGTGCTGAGCTGTAATTCGCCTCACTTCTTATCCCTCACGCTTCTGAGTGCTGAGTGCTAAGAATCAATATCAATGTATAACTGCTGTGTATAGCTGCTGTTTAGGGAAAGGATGTAATAGCTTTGCAGTGCGAACGAGCAATCTGTTTTAACCGTCCGCAAAGTCTGCTACTTTGGGTGAATTTCTCAGAAATCCACCCCAGCAAGATAAGGGGCTGAGCATTGAGCTAACTTTGCTGAGCTAGAAAACGACGCAGATTCATTAGCGCAATAGTTTGCCCCATGTTTAGCGGCAGCACGGATACGCCCTCTAAACGGGACTGCACCCAGCCCTCGCCCCACGTCCACTGATGAAAGCCGTCAATTCCCTGACTGAGGATCAGCTGCAAGCTGTGGTCAGTTAAATGACTGACATGATGTTGAACAGCGATCGGGCCAATCCAACTGGTAAAGCTTAAATTGGGCGCTAGTCGATCGGGTAATCCGGGTGATAGGCGCTGGGGCCATAACCATTCCTGTAATAATGCGGGACAAGTTAAGCTGTCTTGAATTTGAGTTCGAGACGCTTCAACCTCAATACGAAGATTACTTTGTTGAACTGAGCCAAACATAGGCGAGATGCGAAACGTACAACGTGTGGGAATTTGAGACCCCTTCACTCTAGCAGTCCTACAGAGAATCAACGAGCGTCATTCGGTAGCATTTGGCGCACCATTTTTCCCGTGCCGCAAGGTTGACGCGAAGTGCGATCGCACATTAATTAAACTTTCATCATCGATTTGGGTAAATCATCTACAAATTTATTTCGCACGTTGATGCATTATGCAAAAAAGTTGCTATAAGAAAAGCGTGGTCTACACGTGAATTTCCAAGGGGCAGAAAAATGAAGTTCTCGGCAGTGTTTAGTATCGCAGGACTAATCGTGATTGCCACTTCAACCGCTATTGGGGCAGAAGAGGTGGCAACTAGTGGAGCTGAATTGCTGAGACTCCCAGAAGAAAATAGCGAAACACCTGTGGAGCAGGATGCAGGACGCCTTCAGGAAATCGAGAACCAGATCAATGGTGGCACATCACCAACATCTACTAGCGAAAACCGCATTCGTCCCATCGGTGAAGTAGAGGGATTAGATATCCCTGACGATGCAGTTTTCATTGATGGCGCGAACGGTGATGCGCTAGGAATTGAAATCCGCTAAGTGCTCGTCGGCATTCTGTTGTCGTCGATTCAGCCACCGATAACCAACTTCTAAGCTGAGCAAGCAGGCCATCAGCCAAACTAACCCTGCGGCATAGCCAGCTAACACATCAGTTGGCCAATGAACTCCCAAATAGAGGCGACTAAGTCCGATCAGCGTGACAATGCCGACGGTTGGAATTGTAATCCAAGCTTTGGCGATCTCGGTATGTGCTGCAATCCAATATCCGAGAAAGCCATAAATGACCAATGCCGTCATCGCGTGACCACTCGGATAGCTGTACAGATCAACGCTGACAACTCGCTCCCAAAGCTCTGGGCGTAAGCGACCAAACAGCTCTTTCATCCAAATATTTAAACCGATTGCCCCCACGGCGGTAATCAAGCTCACGGCGGCATCTAACCAGCGCTGCTGTTTGAGCAGAACAGCGCTGAGTGCCACAATAAACAAGAACAAATAGAGTGGATCGCCTAGCGCTGTAATACCAAGAAAAATCTGATTGAGCAGCGGGCTTTGTAACTGGTAAAGAGCTAACAAAATTGTTTGGTCAAATGCTATCGTTTGTTCAGTCAGGACTTGCTGACTTAAATAGACAAATCCAGCAATTAAGCTAACTGCAACCACAAAGCCGACTAGCCACAGTGTGCTGATCAGAAAAGACGGCTTGAAGTGGAGTCGCTTTTGCCAAAGCTGATTGAGTTGGCGACTGAGATGGCGGATGAATTGAATCATTTTTCTCAAAACAAATGGGTTCGAAGCATGCTGTTCAAACCCATTACAATCAGTTATCTAGAAGTTCCAATTGAAAATCTAATTTTTATTTATCAATATCGGGCACAATATCGGGGCGCTCTTTGTCTTCCCAGCCAACAGGACGCTTTGAGTTATACCAGGCAATTGAGCCAAGCGTTACGGCTGCGATGAAGCCAACAACTAAAACTAGAGTAAAAGAAATAGGAAAGTGGCTAGCTGTTCCTGTTTCTACGGCTTGTAATAAAACAGGCGCAAAATTCATCATAGAGTTGATTAACCTCTGTATATAAACGATGTAGCACTAAAATATCAAGTGCAACTGCGATCGCACATCCTTCTAGGAGAAGATGAAGGTTTCAGCCTCTAGGAATAAAAAGAAAGATCAGTCTGCAACTTTAGCCGAGTAGAGCCGAACCGAACACTAGTTAGCCACTTCAGCGATCTCGATGACCCGACCCTGTAAGTCTTTGACCAAAAAGTTCATCGGCTTTTCGCGGCGTAGCTTGTGCTTAATTCCCCGAGTTTGTATCTTCATCAGCAGTAGTTCTAGGCAATCATGATCAAAGCAGACGTGGCGCTGGCGATTGCGGTGACCATAGCTCGCACCAGAAATTACGTGGAGCTGCGTATTGCGTTTGAGCTGATACCACAGCCCTTCAGTAGCTGCTGTCATGGTGTCAGCGGTATTAAACCCCGTTGATGCGTACAAGGGATCGATGCCGCTTGCTCCGATTGATTGCTCGTAGTTGTAGTAGTAGTGCAGAGGCACCTCTGCGGCAGGCAATCCAAGAACGCCTTCATAAAATTCTTGAGCAATATTTAAATCAGAGGCCATAACCGTATGGACTTTGGGGGCGCTGGTTAAAAACATCCACATTGCACCCGCATAAGCCACTAGCAGCAGCACCATAATGCCCTGCGTTGAGAACAAGCTGTCTAGAGGCAAATTAGGCCAAAACGCAATAATCGGAGAAAGCATAGGTATTACAACAGAGCAATCCACTGGAACCATAAACTGTGAGATTCAGGTATCAAAATTCAGGCGTCAAGATTGACACATCGTTTCGATATATTATATTTACTTAGTCTACCAAGACAAAATCAGCAGCGGCATTACGTAATGCCGTACAAGAAGAGGCCACGAAACGTGATGCCATCCATAAACTTGAAACAGTTTAAGAGACCGAATTAAAGGATGACATCCAATAGCAGCAAGGCTTACGCTTTGCTAAACCATCCTATAACCCAGCCAGAACGGCAGACGCTACACATTCAGTTTGCTGGATAAGATCCAAAATCGCACTCAAATTCAGCAGGATTTACCAAAAGATCATCCTGCATATCCTGGATGGCACTACGCTAGTAGGTCAGAACCTATATTCTTGAAAAGCCGCACAGAGTGCGGCTTTTCAAGAATATAGGTTCTTATTTAAGCTGAAATAGCCAACGTGCGCTGATAAATGGCAGACAGGTTAACGGCCATATCGTGACGCAGCCGTTTTTCGATCAGTCCGATTGGCATTGTCAGGCGTGGCAGCACCAAGAGTTCATAAATCAGGACAGTACCAACTTGCCCTTCAATCAAGGTTTCTGCCAATTTCCATGCCCCGTTGAAGCCCTTAAAGTCTCCTTCTAGCATCTCGAAGCCGATGCGTTGCGGAAATTGCTCCTGCATTTGCAGAACAACACGGGCACAAAACTTCAGGTTGAATAAACACTGTGAGCCAATTTGCTCAATCCGGATCTTGCCGTCCTCATCCGGGAGCCGTCGACTTTTTGCCAAGTTGGGGATGAAATCGGCTAAATGCTCATAGTCAGTTAAGACGCGCCATACAGTCTCAATCGCCTGCGGAATCGCGATTTCAGCCGTGATGCGGCGCTGCCGTCCCTGTAGTTTTTCAGAGGTGACGGTGACGGTTTCTAGAATGCTGGGATCAATGTCAGTGGGTGTTTCTTGAACTGCGATCGCAGCTTCCTCAGCCTCAACCTCGAATGCATCCGCCTCGATATCTGCTTCATCACAGAATCCGCCAGCGGCATTCATATCGGTCTGATTGGTTTGGCTCGGTCGCAGGTTATCAGCCACGGTCATAGGAGACACTTCACTGTTGATCTACTTAATATATTGCCCATTGAAACAGTAATTTACAAGCACATCGACGATGAAATTGCTGAAACTCAAGCCAAGGACAAGAAAACTCAAGAATCTGACTCCGTATAGATCAGGAGCGCAGGTTTACGTTTTGTATGAATCGTCTTTTACACCAAGCTACCTAGCCTTGCGACCGAACGCATAAAAGACAGTGGTGTCGTTCCAAATGCCCTTTTCTGTTTGCCGTGCTGTCAATGCTGCGTCAAATTCGGCCCTTGCTTGAGCCAGCTGAGCCTCTGAAAGCTGCGAGATGGGATTGGGATGTTGCCCAGGTGTCGGGAGTGAACCATTTCCTGGCCACATGCTTTTTGCGCTGTCTAAGCTGAGATAGTAGCCATCTGGCTCCATGCGAATATCAATATCCTGATAGCCTGCCTGTTCTAGCAAGGCATAGCATTTTTCAATCGTGCCAGTCCGCTGATTGAAGAGGAGCGATATGCCATAGCGCTCAAACACCTGCTGTGCGACTGTCCCAACCACAAAGCTGTTATTGGCAAAGGCATGAAAGCCGATCAGTCCGCCCGGTTTCAAAAACTGGTGCCACAGCCGGAGTGCCTCCACCAAATCCGACATCCAAATCAATGCCGCAGAACAGAAAATGCGATCGCAACTCTCCGCCGCAAACTCCAGCGTCTCAGCATCGGCCTGAATCAGCTCTACGTTAGTCAATCCCAATGCGGTAATTTTGCGCCGCGCCTGGGCCAGCATGCCGGTGGAGATATCCACGCCTGTGACGTGACCATTGGAACCAACGGCTTGGGCAGCTGCGATCGCAACCATGCCTGTGCCAGTAGCGAGATCGAGAACCCAATGTCCGGGCTGGAGTTGGGCGTAGTTGACGAGGCGATGGGCGATGCGGGGATGCCAGTCGCCAATGTCGTAGTTGGGGCTGCGGCGGCTGTAGAAGTCGGCGACTTGTTGTTTGTAGTCGTTGAGTGGTAGGGAATCGCGCACTATAGTTTGCCTGAATTGATCGCTCTGATCAGATGCCTGTTGTGATAAAACCCGTTGATTGGGGGCGCTTGCCCCCAAAACTCCTGCTGGGAGGCGGTTGCGTCCCCCAGCTCCCTCCCAAAAGGATAACTTGTTGGGTTTTAACTCATTAAGTAAAATGCACGGCGCAAGCCGTGCATTTTACTTTGATTCCTACACCGCAGGGGCTAAACCGCGATGACGCAGGAGGGCTTCGGTGCTGGGTTCGCGGCCCCGGAAGGATTGGAAGACATCCATCGGGTGCTGACTACCGCCGAGGGCCAGTACAGTATCTCGGAACCGCTGACCAACAGTGGCGATTTCGCTGTCATTCTCTAAGCCAACTTCCTCAAACGCCGAAAATGCATCAGCGCTGAGCACTTCCGCCCAGTAGTAGCTGTAGTAGCCAGCCGCATAACCACCCGCAAAAATGTGGCTGAAGGCGCAGAGGAAGGCATCCTCCGGCAGTGGCTTCATAACGGTGGTATTTTCAGCAATGCGATCGCGCACATCCCAAACCGTCTCATCTCCGCCAGGCTGGTAGTGGGCGTGGAGAGCAAGGTCGAGTAAACCGAAGTGAAGCTGGCGCAGGGTCGCACTACCGCTCATGTAGTTACGAGCTGCCACGAGCTTGTCGTAAATCTCATCGGGCAAAGTCTCGCCCGTTTCATAGTGCTTGGCCATACCGAGCAGCGTCGGTTTGTGGTAGCACCAATTCTCCATAAATTGACTCGGTAGTTCAACTGCATCCCACTCGACATTATTGATGCCTGCCGCACCGGGATAATCAATCACCGTCAGCATATGCTGCAAGCCGTGACCAAACTCGTGGAACAGGGTTTCCACTTCTCGGAACGTCATCAGACTGGGCTTATCGTCAACCGGAGGTGACTGGTTACAGGTCAGATAGGCCACGGGTAAGCGCACTGAGGATTCGCCAGCTCTCATTACCTTAGCTCGGTTCAAGCATTCGGCCATCCAGGCTCCGCCCCGCTTCTCTGCCGGACGGCTGTAGGGGTCAAGATAGAAATATGCGATCGCAGTTCCAGAATCGTCGGCAATCTGGAAATAACGTACATCTTCATGCCACACAGGAGCCTGACCATCGGCAGCCGTAATCGTGACGCCAAAGATACGCTGGGCCAGGTCAAATAGACCATTCAGAACTTGGGGCAGTGGGAAATAAGGCCGCAACTCTTCCTCATTTAGGCCATATTTTTCCTCGCGCTGCCGCTCCGACCAATAGGTTGTATCCCAGTGCATCAGGTTATCGGCTTCAGGTGCGCCCTTCGACTTGGCATATTCTTTCAGCTCCGTCAGATCCTGCTTGGCGGCATCGTAGCTCGCAACCCGCAACTCTTCCAGCAGTTGCTCAATCGCCTCCACGGAAGGAGCCATTTTCCGGGCCAAGCTCAGTTCCGCAAAGTTGTTAAAACCAAGGATTTTGGTCTTTTCAACCCGCAGTTCTAGAATCCGCTCAATTAGCGGCGAATTATCCAAATCACCCTCTGACGCACGCGAAATAAACGCCCGATACAGCTTCTCGCGCAGCTCCCGCCGCTTGCTGTGCTGCATGAAAGGCACATAGCTAGGATAGTCTAGCGTGATCCGCCAAGGGCCATTGTCCGGTGTCGCGTTCTCGTCACCTTCGGCCCGTGCCGCTTGGGCAGCCAGAGCTAAGAGGCTCGACGGCAGACCGTCCACGTCTTCCCGCTGAGTCAGCGTTAAATGAAAGGCTTTGGTCGCGTCTAAGACATTATTAGAAAACTTGGTCGATAGCTCCGCCAGTTCTTCCTGAATTTGGTTAAACCGCTCTTTTGTCTCGCCGTCCAGACCGACACCTGCCAGTTCGGCATCGCGAATTGCTGATTCCACAATCCGCTGTTGAGCCGATTCCAGCTGATCCCAATTTTGACCAGCTCGCAGCGCCTTAAATGCTTCGTAGATGGGCTTACTTTGGCCAAGACGATTGGAAAATTTCACCACGTCGGGCTGCATCGTTTCGTAAGCTTCTCGCAGTTCCGGGCTATTTTTCACGCCCATTAGGTGGCTAACTACGCCCCAGCTCCAGGTCAGCCGCTCTTCCATCGCGGTCAGGGGTTCAACTAAGCTTTCCCACGTTGGGACAACTTGGGCTTCTAGACGAGTCAGTTCCTCGTCTAATTCGCTGAGAATTTGCTTGATCCCTGGCCCGACGTGCTCAGCTTTAATCTGGTCAAACGGTGGCAAGCCAGCACCAATCAGGAGCGGATTATCTGGGCGAGTTACAGTTGCAGTCATATCAACTCAAATAGGGTGAACGTTTGTTGTACACAACAGTTGGTCGAGGCTGTCTCGACATGCAGTAGTTCTATCCTAATGAAATTTACCCAATCAGTTGGCAAGAATGCGGTACGGCAATCCAGACAAAAAAGAGAGAGCATAAGGTTTTGTTCAAACTCGATGAGTCACCGTACACAACCAACGGGCAGAAGAGGCAGTGTGCCGCGATGTGGTACACTGCCTCTTCTGGGTGTTAGAGCCAAATCGGTAATGTTAGGAATAACCGGAGATATCCGATGAGTCTTCCGCGTACATAGCTTCCAATCGCTGGATAATCTTAGGCTTTAGTTTTTCCAGTTCTTGCTTTAAGAGTTGCTTACTAAAGCTAGACTGCCTTGCCGTTGGCAAAACGTAAGCTTGATTGGCCCACTGCTGAAGTCGGATCTGCTGCTCTGGTGCAATGTTTGAGATTTTTACATCGGCACAGCGATTGGGTTCTTCTAGTGCAAAGAAGATAATTCGATATTTGCCCTGCTGTCCTAACAGACGGATCACCTCTTGTCCCTGTTTGGTTTTGAGATCAAGATAGCAGGGTAGCCAGCGGGCTTCGGCTTCACGGCGATGCAGTGCCGTAATCCACAGCGCCATCGGATGGGGGAACATCGTACACAGAAACTGGTTATATCGCGTACAGGTCAACCGCTCCAGAATATCTTGCTTGTGCAACATGACCCACAGTGTCGCTAAGGGGCCACGGCTGGTTTGCAAGATATGAGGAAAAACAATTTCGGCAATAGGTTTGTCTTTCGGCCAGGTGGTTAAGCGACAAATTTCGTCTGCCGATAAATCCGTTGTAACTTTAGGAATTTTCTGAACCGGCAATTTAGATAGGGCTGCGCCAATCTTATGGCTGATTTGTCGCCCTGTACCAAATCGCTGCTCTAAAGGTTCTAGCGATCGCAACACCTCCGTCATATCTTGCGGACGGTGGCACGTGTCCTTTTCCAAACAGCTCAAGATTAGCCCTTCCAGTGCTTTAGGCAGCTTCAGATCAGGCATAGCTTGTTCGAATGGGCGGGGCTGCTGATAGTGATGAGCTTTATACCAGCCACCAAAGGTATGCGTATCAGCACGAATGGGCATTTTCCCCGTTAGCATCTGATACATCATGATGCCGAGACTGTAAATATCGGAGCGCCCGTCTAGCTCTTGACCTTCCATTTGTTCTGGCGAGGCATAGGCCAACGTCCCCATAAAGCAGTTAGTTTGGTCACTGTCCGCCTGCATGAGTTTGGCAATGCCAAAATCTAGAATTTTGGCCAGTTCGCCAAAGCTGGGATCTTGAGTAATCAGGATGTTGCTGGGTTTGATATCGCGGTGAATGATCGGTACGAGTCTGCCGTCTTTTTTAATTCCTTGATGGGCACACTGAAGGCCCAGGCAAATTTGCCGAGCTAACCCCAAAAAGCGAGGAACGGGCAGGGGTTGATTGTTAATCAGCTCTCCCAGGTTTTCCCCTTTGAGATATTCCATGACGTAGTAGGGAATTTCTTCACTACTCACGCCGTAGTCGGTCACGCGAACGATGTGAATACTTTTTTGGCCTAACCCGGCACAGGCTAACGCTTCGTTATTGAAGCGATCGCGCATTTTTTCATTGAGGAGAGTTTGGGACAAAAACTTGATAGCCACGGGCACATCGCCGAGCAGAGTATCTTCTGCTCGGTACACATGTCCCATTGATCCTTGACCAATTGTTTCAACGATTCTATATCGGTTCGAAAGCACGTGACCGACGTTCGGGTCTACCATCATGGTTTAACTCTACTCAAGGCGGGGGAGACTGTTAATACACCCAAAATTTGCGATCGCATAAGCAGTATGGTCATTTTAGCTAGGACACACACGATCCTGATTTGAGTTTACCCAGTCAGCCAACCAAAATTAGGATAACTAGCCAGCAACAATATCGTTTTGGGGTGCTTCGGTCAGACATGAACCGAAATGTGGAGGTAGTGCTCTTACACATCAATTCATATATAGACCATATAGCCTAACAAGGCCTATCTTTATTCGCTGATCGATTCACTTAAAACAGGGCGATACTGATTTTTGTTTACACACGTTCAATTATGGCCTAAGCCTTCAACCTAGTCTTCTCATAAAGAAGCCATATCTTGATCGAGCAAGAATCACGCGCATCATAGTGCTAGTCAGTTGCGATAGACCTAGCTACAGCAACATAGCCCAAGCTGCATTAGCCATGCGTAACGCCCAAAAGATAAAGGTGGAGGAACACACTGCGTTCCTCCACCTTTATTTCAATCATCGTTTACACAGCACATTAGCTTATGCGGTTGCTAGGGTGCGTCGCTTTGTAACCAGCCGGAAGGTTTCAATGATGTCGCCTTCCTGCCAAGCGTTAAAGTTATCAATACCAATTCCGCATTCAAAACCAGAATTGACTTCTTTAACGTCGTCCTTAACCCGCTTCAACGAATCGAGGTTGCCCGTATAGACAACTTCATCGCCCCGCCGAACTCGGATACGGCAGTTTCGGACGGCTTTACCCGATTGAACATAGCAACCAGCTACAGCACCACGGCCTACTTGGAACACAGCCCGGACTTGTACTTGGCCCAGAGGCTCTTCGACCTCTTCCGGCTCAAGTAGACCTTCCATTGCGCCCTCAATATCCTCAAGGAGCTTGTAAATGATGCTGTAGTCACGGACATCAACCCCTGCTTCATCTGCAGCGCGGCGTGCACCTGAAGCTAGCGTCGTGTTGAAGCCAATAATCACCGCATTACTTGCAGCGGCTAGATCAACGTCAGTCTCAGAGATTTCGCCTGGGGCCGCCAGTAGCACTCGCACCTGTACCTCATTCTGAGGTAGTTGCTGCAGTGCTCCTAGGATTGCTTCAACCGAACCTTGAACATCAGCCTTCAGGATCAAGTTCAGCTCTTTCAGTTCGCCTTCTTGAGCTTGAGCAGATAGAGTGCTGAGGGTTACACGACGAGAAGCCATAGACTGCTGTAAGCGTGACTGGCGCTGCTGCTCTGCCCGATGTTCAGCAATGCTGCGTGCTTCTTTTTCGTCTTTATAGACCTCAAATTCATCACCCGCTGCTGGCACATCATTGAGGCCAAGTACTTCAACCGCAGAAGAAGGAGCCGCCACATCCACTCGATTTCCTCGGTCATCGACCATCGCCCGCACTTTACCAAATACAGAACCGGCGACAATTGAGTCTCCAATGCGCAGCGTACCGTTTTGGACTAAAAGCGTTGCAACGGGGCCACGAGCCTTATCAAGATTCGCTTCAATGATAGTGCCGCGAGCAGTCCGGTCTGGATTCGCATGCAAATCCTCAACCTCTGCTACTAGAGCTAACATCTCAAGCAGGTCATCTAGGTTTTCGCCCTTGATTGCGCTGACTGGAACCATGATGGCATCACCACCCCATTCCTCAGGCACAAGGCCATGTTCCATGAGCTCTTGCTTAACGCGATCAGGGTTCGCTTCCTCTTTATCAACCTTGTTGATAGCAACAACGATAGGAACCTCCGCTGCTTTAGCGTGGCTAATTGCCTCGATGGTCTGAGGCCGAACACCATCATCTGCTGCAACAACTAAAATTGCGATGTCAGTAACCCTTGCACCACGTGCCCGCATGGCAGTAAATGCTTCGTGACCCGGTGTATCAAGGAAGACAATCCGCTTTTGCTCGTCTCCTTCCCCAAGATCAACATGGTAAGCCCCGATGTGCTGGGTAATACCGCCAGCTTCACCTTGAGCAACCTTGGTCTTGCGGATTGAGTCGAGTAACGTTGTCTTACCGTGGTCAACGTGCCCCATGATGGTAACTACAGGTGGACGACGAACGAGGTTCTCTAGATCCTCCGCATCCAGCATTTCGGTTGTCTTCTTAGCTTCTGCTTCTGCCTCGGCGGTTTCAACCTCAATTTCAAACTCATTCGCCACCATCTTTGCGGTGGGAATATCGAGAGTTTGATTGATGTTCGCGGCAATGCCTTTGAAGAAGAGAGTCTTGATGATCTCGGTTTCCGGTACTAGCATGCGCTCTGCAAGCTCGTGTACCGTTAGCCCGCTCGAAAGTACAAGCGTCTCAGGACGCTGCTGCTTAGCTTCTTCACGTCTCTCTCGACGTTGACTGCGAGAACTTCCATCCCGCTGAGAGGATGTATTAGGCCGCTTTGTCTTCTGCGCCGTCATGGGAGTAGGCGTTTTCTGCGACTGAGCCGACTTTGGTTTGGGGGGACGAGCCAGTGAAATACTGACCTGCGAAGGTGCAGGACCACCAGACAAATTATGCTCGCTTTCTAGTTCTTCTAGCTCATCTTCATCCTCAATAATGGTTTGAGAACGGCGCTTAGCCTTAGAGGTATTTTTTGCGGCTTTACGATTAAAGTCTTGTTCCTCTTCGTCCTCTTCCCAAGCTTGCTTACGCTTGCCGCCAGCAGGTGGTTCTGGACGGCGTAAACGAGGCTTCTCAAGTAGCTCTTCTGCATCGGTAGCCACCATGACTGCTGCATCGTTATCAGCATCGGGTTCTCCCTCCTGAGCAGGCTTATTGTCTGCTTTAGGTGGTTTTGGTGGACGTTTCAGTTCAGGAATGGGTTTATCAGCCGCCTTAGCTGTAGTCGGTTTAGCAGACGGCTTATGCTGAACAACCTCGACCTTACCAGGTTTAGCATTTGGCTTCGCGACAGTATCCGACTTGCCTGAACCTGATGGCTTGGTAACTGGCTTACGCGGTAGCTCGACTGACTTGGCAGCAGGCGCAGCTTTCCGCTCCGCTGAGGGAGCAGTGGCTTCCGACGCAGCAGCAGTCGATACATCCGCTTCTGATGGTTCTGATGGCCGAGAAGGCGGTTTGATCAGCGAGGGTGCTGGTGCTGGTTTTTCGGCAACAACTTTTTCCGGCTCAGCATCTCGTTGGGGTACGGGCTGATCAGCCTGATCCGATTTAGGTGGCTCCACTTGTGGCTCAGCTGACTTGGCTTCCGTGGCAGGAGAATCGGTGGTGGTGGATGTATCTTGATCGGCACTTGCTGGACGGGGGGGAGCAGCCAGTTTAGGCTCTGATTTGGTAGCCGGACGCACAGCAGGTGCCTGAGGAGCAGATAGTTGTTGATCACCACCAGCACTAGCATCTTCAGCCTTTGCCGTAGGTGGCTTGGGTGGGCTGATTGGCCGTGTGCGGCGCACTTCCAAAATCTGCTGTTTCCGTACCGACGATTTATCGGCTCCCTTACTTTGCGTCTTCAATCCTTTACCTTTTGCTCCTTTGCTTGCTGTTTGGTTGGGGACGTAACTTTTAGCTGCAGCACGAATTTGAGCCGCTTCTTGCTCGCTAATGGTGCTGCTGTGGCTCTTAACTGAAATACTCAAGCGATCGCAGATCGCTAGTACGTCCTTATTATCTAAATCTAATTCACGGGAAAGTTCGTATATCCTGACTTTGCCGTTGTTCATCCACTTTCGCCTCTCGAATCCTACTGCTTAACACATAGTGTAAAAACCTGCTCAGTTGACGACACAATCAATGAGTCTGAACTCTCCTAGCTATTGCATATTTAGCTTTTACTATCTACCCCTCTTGTGAAGGTTTATCGATCTCGATAAACCTTCACAAGAGGCACAGTAAGTATACACAGCGGCTTTATATCAGCAGCTACTATATTTTAGCTGTATCTGTATATAAACCCCGTTTAGCAACAACTTTGAGCGGTTCAGCCTATTCAAGCTTACACTTCGACTTAATGCACGGAGCTAGATAGCGCAAATGTTGCTGGGATGGCAACTACCATCTGAGAACTCCGAATACACCATCAAACTAACCTCAATCACCACCTTCTCACATGAAAAGGGTTCAGATTAAGGTTAGCCAATAGTACCTCAAGCGTCTTCATCTGTTCGGAATTGGTTTCAAATAAATATTTGAAACCAACAGTGATTTGGAGCTGGCTGCAAAATCGACTAACGATTAATGACTTTGCTGAGGATACTTGGAGCGTGCTGTCCGTTGTTATCTTTATCCTACTTGGCTATTCCTGATTTGAGTTAGGTGGATAACCGTTATGGTCTAAAGCTTATGGAAAGCACTGAGTGTAACTATAGTTTGCATTTTCACTATCCTAACAAATTCCCTCGAATCCACATGCGACTTCAAACAGAATCTACAAGGAGGACTATCCCCATGAGTAGCCTTCTGTTAAAAGGCATCATGCGCTCTTGCCAATCCTGTTGAGAGGCTGACCCATGCTAAACCTTCACTCGTGCCAACCCACAATTTATTGCCGGTATCGGGTGAAAGCGACAAGATTTGGCTAGATGGCAGATTGGGCACCGAGCCTAGAATCGCGCCATTATAAGGATTAACGCGCCTTAATCCGTCATCTGTGCCAACCCAAAGACTATTAATGCGGTCAAAGCCTAAAGCCGTAATATTGACGTTCCGAAACTCGGTGAGCGATCGCAACAACTGACCATTGCGGGGATTAATCACCTGCACACCTTCGGGCGTACCGACCCAAAGTTGACCGTGGGGCCCAGGTGTAAGAGTTTGCACTGTTTCCCCCGGTAGGTTTTCCACTCGGCGAACCGGGTAAGCACTAGCTGTATCTATCTTGACCAGTCCGTTTAAGGTACCGACCCAGAGATAGCCATCGGCATCTAGCGTCAGCGTATTGGCACTGACACCTGGTAGATCTTGGAGAGTAGTCATGAGTAAGCCTTGATCAGGACTGATTAAGGCCAATCCTCGATCGGTGCCGACCCAAAGATAGCCCCGCCGATCAATCTGCAGCGACAAAACGCGATTAGACGGCAGACGAAAGCTCTGAGCCGTAATTTCATTACTCCGGGGATCAACACGAAACAGGCCATCATAGGTGCCAATCCAGATGCGTCCCACTCGATCCTGCACCATTGCGCCGACGGCTCGGTTGGGCAGTGCAACTCGGACTTTAACTCGTCCGGTATTAGGGTCAAGTCGGGCAATGCCCTGCCAAGATCCAACCCAGAGATCACCCTGATAATCCGCTTGCAGCGCCGGGATGCGGGCATCCGGCTGAAATGAAGGATTTTCTTGCCGTTCGGTGGGTAACGGTTCGGCTCGCGGTGGTGGTGCGGTCGGTGAGTTTTGCACTGCCTGAGTAGGTGACTGGGCTGTTGCGATCGCACTAACTGCAGGTACAGTCATTGACCCAATCACCATAGCTAAACCTGCTTTAGACAGTAGCTTGAGTATCGGTTTAAGCAAAAAAACCGATCGCCCTGTTCTGTCTGTCACGGGATAAGCTACTGGATGATTTAATGCCATGCCTTGTTGTGCCATATTCCACCTCACTCCTCACTTTGCCGCCAAAACCTTGTGCAAGCCCAAACTAAATCCCATAAATCCTTTAGTAGATTGCCCCGGATCATCCGCTCAATTTCATACTGATGCAGCTTAAAGTACATCGTGGCAAATCGAAATCATGACTGGGCTGAAATCTAAATGCCTCTTGGAACTCCTGGAACTCCTGGAATTTTTATAACCTCAAGTATTAATATTTATTGGTTATATAAGGTATAAGTTTGTGATATAGGGTTGCTGCCACTTTATGTAGATTTGCTACAATCATCTGCCACAATCAAGCAGAAAGTGAACTCAGGATCGTGGATTAAATAGCTCGTAAATCGTTCCAGCTATAGGGACGCTACGTCATCGCGATGTCCCGGCCCCAAAGATTTCACCTAATTAAATCCGTGTTCTTAAGAAACCATCAGAATAGATTTGAGCGCAGCTTGATTCGAACAAGAATTTAGGACATGAGATGGTGCCCATATCTTGATTCATGCTGAAGATTAGCCACTCCTAAATTTGGGCAGCCTGCATAACCGCTAGCAATTTTGAGTTGAGGTATCTAAGTAGCCTAGTTCACAGCATAGCGACTCACCGCTAGATGTGGGGTAGTTGATTGACCATACTTCATAGATTGGCTCAGGATTAGGGGTGAAGTGCGATCGCACTTCTCTGATCTACTTCCTCAGATGCAAGTCAAGAGTATAAATGCTCAAAATCTGAAATCCTGAATCTACTTGACGTAGATGTAGTGTCGCCGTCCTATCATGTGGCGAGACATAGTTGTCGCTTAAGCAATAATTCGAAATATAAAGTAAAGCTTTAACGCAATCTTCAATAAAGAAAAGTTATTTATCGATAAAGATCTTCTGAAATTTAACTTATCAAATCCTTGGTAGTATTCTTTAGGAAATCGATTAGTAAAGCACACCTTTAGGCGCAAGCGATTTCTATTTAAGGAATGCTTTAGCTTCAAGTTGAGTTTAGGTAGCGATTTACCGACGACCATCGGAAACAGCATCAAGGCAGAAGCGTTTGAAGCTGGCTTGGTAAGCGGATTGCTCGCATACAAGTCTGGGTCGATTTCAAAAAACGGAGGAGGGAGTGTCGCTGTGTCACTTCGTTTTCCGCTCAATCTTGTCAAGATTGCAGTGATTCACAGGTATTAGGGGAGCTATGTCTTACTCTCAAACAAAAACTCAGTCTGCCGCTGGATATCAGGCTGGGGTTAAGGATTATAAACTAACGTATTACACGCCAGACTACACACCGAAGGATACCGACGTCCTCGCTGCATTTCGGATGACCCCCCAGCCTGGGGTACCTCCCGAAGAGTGTGCAGCAGCGGTAGCAGCAGAATCTTCAACTGGAACCTGGACAACCGTATGGACTGACCTCCTGACCGACATGGATCGGTACAAAGGTCGTTGTTACGACATTGAGCCGGTTCCCGGTGAAGACAACCAATACATCTGCTATGTTGCTTATCCTCTCGACCTATTCGAGGAAGGCTCTGTTACCAACCTGCTGACTTCTCTGGTAGGTAACGTGTTTGGTTTTAAGGCTCTGCGTGCTCTTCGTCTGGAAGACCTGCGGATTCCTGTCGCTTATTTGAAGACCTTCCAAGGTTCATCCGCACGGTATTACCGTTGAGCGGGATAAGATCAACAAGTATGGTCGTCCACTGCTCGGCTGTACGATTAAGCCCAAGCTGGGTCTGTCTGCGAAGAACTATGGTCGCGCAGTATATGAGTGTCTGCGTGGTGGTCTAGACTTCACCAAGGACGACGAGAACATTAATTCCCAGCCGTTCCAGCGCTGGCGCGATCGCTTCTTGTTTGTTGCTGACGCTATTCATAAGGCTCAAGCAGAAACGGGCGAAATCAAAGGTCACTACCTAAACGTTACCGCTGCAACCTGCGAAGAAATGCTGAAGCGGGCTGAGTTCGCCAAAGAACTTGAAATGCCTATCATCATGCATGACTTCTTGACCGCTGGTTTCACCGCTAACACTACTCTGTCTCACTGGTGTCGTGACAACGGCGTTCTGTTGCACATTCACCGAGCAATGCACGCGGTAATCGACCGTCAGAAGAACCACGGTATTCACTTCCGCGTACTGTCCAAGTGTCTGCGGATGTCCGGTGGTGACCACATCCACACCGGAACCGTTGTCGGTAAGCTAGAAGGTGACCGGGCTGGTACTCTCGGCTTCGTTGACCTACTGCGTGAGAACTACATCGAGCAAGACAAGTCTCGTGGTATCTACTTCACCCAAGACTGGGCTTCCATGGGTGGTGTAATGGCTGTGGCTTCCGGTGGTATCCACGTGTGGCACATGCCTGCACTCGTTGAAATTTTCGGTGATGACTCCGTTCTCCAGTTTGGTGGTGGTACCTTGGGTCACCCCTGGGGTAACGCGCCGGGTGCAACCGCTAACCGGGTTGCTCTGGAAGCTTGTGTACAGGCACGGAACGAAGGTCGCAACTTGGCTCGCGAAGGTGGCGACATCATCCGCGAAGCTGCTAAGTGGTGCCCTGAACTGGCCGTTGCTTGTGAGCTTTGGAAGGAAATCAAGTTCGAATTTGATACGGTCGACACGATCTAGATATCTGTGTTCCTTGACATCATGTGTGCGATCGCAGATTAAATTTGAGAGTATTCCAATTTAGTTGACCGATCGCCCACTGATGTTGTGGCTCAGTCACAGCGGAGCAGACTATCTAAGGACACTTCCCTACATCGATGAACCTCAAGAGCGTCGCCAAAGAAACCGCCAAAGTCTTATCAAGCTATTTGACTTATCAGGCGCTGAAAACGGTCGTCAATCAGCTGCGAGAAACGAATCCCCCACTGTCGATTTGGCTACATGGGTTTTCGCCATCGGGTAAGCTCCAAGACGGAGAACTTTATCTGGAAGAGTTGTTGAGTGCCAACCCGGAACTCGCGTTTCGGATCATGACGGTACGACAGCATCTCGCAGAAGAAATTGCTGAATATTTACCAGAAATGGTGCAAACGGGTATTCAGCAAGCCAATATTGAACACCGTAGACGCCATTTAGAGCGCATAACGCAGTTGGGAACGTCTTCCTCTGTTCCGGAATCCGAGCAGCTTAGTTCAGATTCATCGGTGTCTGAGACAGATTCTGAATCTTCCGAATGATCCTGCTTTCGGCTAATGCCAGTAAAAAATTAGCCCGTACATTACGCAGTTTTGAGTTTATTGAGGAAACCATGAGAACTCTGCCTAAAGAGCGCCGCTTCGAAACAATGTCTTATCTGCCACCGCTAACGGATGCGCAGATCGCAAAACAAATCCAGTACATTGTTGATAAGGGTTTCATTCCTGCTGTTGAATTCAACGCAGAATCTAATCCTGAAGAGTACTACTGGACGATGTGGAAGCTACCTTTGTTCAACGCAAACAGCGTTCAAGAGGTACTGGATGAAGTCCGAGCTTGCCGCTCCGAGTATGGCGACAACTACATCCGGGTTGTTGGCTTCGACAACATCAAGCAGTGCCAAGTTGCTTGTTTCATCGTACACAAGCCTAATCAGAGCACTTATCGTTACTAAGGGTTTATTCCTTACAGCGATTTAGGTACATTTTTTTCATAGCTGATAGGGGAGATGCCGAGCATCTCCCCTATTTTTTCGCACCTATAGCGGTTCTAGATAAGAACGAGAGAGGAGAGTGCCTCAGCATGAGGCACTCTCCTCTCTCGTTTTCTCACTCTTAACTGGAATCACTATACGTTCTTGCTTTCGTTGAAATGAGGCTTGATATGCCTCTGCTTGGTACACCTCCAACCGAAAAGCCGGGGCTGAATTGCACGCAGCACCCGGCTTTTGGGTTAGGGGATTGATTCGGTTAGGGGCAAATTAGGGAGTTGATCAGGCTTACTTTGCGATCGCTCGGTAGACTTCAATTGGTGAGAATTCTTGGCTGGTAAACGTTAGGTGTTCTGCGATCGCAAAATCTGGGCCTAGGGTTTGTTCAAAAATTTGATTGATGCCGTCTTCATCGTTGCAAAAAATCCAGCAGGCTAGCCAAACTGTGTCAGGTGGTGCCGCTTGTTTTCCCGCTAAGCTGGCTTGAATGCTTTGCGGGTCAATCTGACTAGAGCCGTCTGCCGTTACTACACGCTCAATTAAGTGAGCTGGAACTGGGCCATTGTAATAGCGAAAGAAAGACTGCTTCGCTAATGCCGCAATGGAATAGTAATCGATAACGTCACTCACCCGTTCGTGCTGTTCAATGTAGGCAGTCGCGCCCTGCCAGTCATTGCGATAGAGCGTGGTGTAGTAGTCCCGTAAGCTAGCTGATGTGACAATCAGGCAAACCGCTGCAACTGCGATCGCAACTGGGCGTCGCCAGTGCCACATCACCATTAAGCCCATGGCCAGCAGTAGTAGCAAGTAAGGTGCAACAAACATTAGATAGCGCGGTGACCACACCGAAACTTGCAGACAGGACACGATGAACATAAAGAAGGTGGGTAGACCAGCCCAAGTCGCTAACCAGACCAGAAGTTGTGTGGGATGACGAACGATGGCTGCGATTGCAACAAACAACAAGCCCCAAATCATCAGCGTCGCTAAACCGCTGAGCAGCAAAATGGGTAAATGGCTTTGCACCAGCTGCGTCACGGCTGTCCAATTATCAATAGTGCTTTTGCTCGATTCTAGTAAGTAGCGCAGCGGCCAATACACTGTTAGCTGCGTCATCATACTCGCTGTGTGAATCAGACTGATACTTTCGTCGTCTGCGCTTTGATCTTCGACAAAATCCTCAATGCCACCGCCCACCGTCAGTGAAAATAGAATTGGGGCTAATAATAAGCCCAACACCGCAAATCCCACGCCACAAACGGTCAGCCATCGTCGCTGGCGGCGAAACGTCCAGCCAGCCAAGGCAGTATCCGCCATTAAGATCAAAAAATTATTGGGATTAGACAAAATGAGGCCAGTCCGCGCCAATATCCACCAACCCCAGTGCTTGTAATTTGGGTGTTGCATCATCCGAGCTAGGGCCAGCGTTCCAGCCAAACTGAGGCATGGAATTAAGCTGTACATCCGAATTTCTTGCGCATGGTGGATAAAGATGGGCGCAACCGTCATCAGAACAGCGGCTATGTAGCCAACTGCTTGACTAATCAGCAGTTTACCTAAGCGGTAAGTGAGAAAAACGCTGACAACACCCAATAAAGCAGATAGCGTTCTTAACCACGCATCGCTCTGACCAAACTGCATCCAGAACTGCAAGAGTGCGTAGTACAACGGCCGACGATAGGGCAGCGTCCATTCAAATGTTTCTGCATCCCGCAGGCTGAGCATTTCGTCAATCCAGACGCTCTCTGTGCCAATTTGGTAAAACCGCAGCAGCGCCGCTAAGCCCAAAATGCCTAGGATCAAGATTGTGCTGCGATTAGCCCGTTGACCAACAAGCCAAGGAAACCGTCCAGCAACAGACTTTGTTACTGAGGTAATAGGTGTACTAAAAACAGGCGGACTTTCCATACTGTTACCGTTTGGGAGGTGAAAAGACCAATTTTGGGAGGTGAGCCCTGCTCAAAATCAAGCTGCTCAAGATCATATTTTGTCCTTCGGTAAATACTGATTTATCTTTTTTGCCTCTACGAAAAATTGCTGATTAAGGACACTAATTTAAAGATTTAGCAAACAGCCTGCCCTGTGTTGGATGACAAAAATTGATGATAATGCTGCAAGAGTACGCCAAGCCCATACCGAACATCTCACCTGTGCGTAAATTATCGACAGAAAGCAGAAAAAAGGTACAGAATCAACTGCGATCGCAACTGACCCTGTACCTTTTGAGCTGGAACCCAGTTTGTAGCTGTCTGAATTCCGTCCGAGTTACCACACTATCGGTAAAGACCCACTAAACACCGTTATTGCGCTACTGGATTGCGCTGCTTCAGCTTATTAACCGCTGGGCCATGCAAAATCTCACCGTCGCAGCTAAAGCGTGAACCGTGGCAGGGGCAGTCCCAGCTTTTCTCGGCCTCGTTCCAGTCCACGATGCAGCCCAAGTGGGGACAGACGGCAGAAACCATGTGCAGTTCGCCCGCTTCATCCCGATAGGCGGCAACGCGATTGCCGTCAGCGGTGGTCACTTTCGCTTCGCCACGCTCCAGTTTTTGGGGGCTATCGAATAGTCCTTTAATGCGATCGCCGATCCAGTGGGTTCCCACCTCCAGATTTTGCTTGAGCGATTCTTTGGTGACGAAGGGCGTGGGCCGCGTAGCGTCATACAGTTCAGCCCAAGGATTTTCAACGCCCTGAACCAAGTCCGACAGCAGCATGGCAGACATAAATGACTTGCTCATGCCCCAGAGACTGAATCCGGTGGCGACATAAGTGTGGTTGCTGGTTGGCGTTAACTTGCCGATGTAGGGCAGTTTATCAAAGGAAATATAGTCCTGAGTTGACCAGAAGTATTCAGGCGTTACGCCGTAGTACTGCTGCATATCCTGGGCCAGCTTCTGGTAACACTCGTCTGTACTGCTGACTTCACCGACCTTATGGCCTTCACCCCCCATGAGGAGCAGCGTACCGCCATCCTCCAGCGGTGTCGTGCGCAGGGAACGATAGCTTTGGCCCGTGCCGATAAACATGCCGCCCGGATCTTGATCGGGATTGATGCGGCCACCGATGATGTAAGACCGTTTGGGATAGGTTTTGGCAAAGAACAAGCCCTGATCCAAGATCGGCAAATTCGTGGTCACGATGACATCTTGCGCAACTACAGTTGGCCCGTTTTCGGTGATGACGCGACAGGGTTCTTCGCCTTTGACGGTGCAAACGCGGGTATTTTGGAAGACATGGCTGCCGTTACCGGGAATCTTGGCCGCCAGATTGAGAATGAATTTGCGGGGATGGAACTGGGCCTGATTGCTGAACTTGACGGCTCCAACAACATCAAACGGCAAAGAAGGCAGGTCTTTCACAAAACTGGCAGGCAAGCCCAGCTTTTGGGCCGCTGCTACTTCGGCTTCGATTTTGTTGAGCTGATCGGTTGAACGAGCATAGGTAAAGGTATCTTTACGCATGAAATCGCAGTCGATTTGCTCATCCTGCACAAAGTCAGCTAGTCGATCAATTCCAGCCTGATTTGATTCTGCATAAAGGCGAGCTTTTTCTTCGCCAATGCTGTCAACTAACTGGGCGTAGATAAGCTGATGCAGTGAGGTGACTTTCGCTGTGGTGTGACCCGAAACTCCAGCGGCGATTTGGTTGGCTTCTAGTAACGCAACGGTTTTACCCGCTTGCTTCAGCAATTTAGCGGTTGTGACTCCGACTAAACCAGCCCCAACAATGGCAACATCGACTGAGATATTTTCAGTGAGTGTGGGATAAGTAGTATCAAGAGTAGATGTAATCCAATAGGATGGATGAACTTCAGGTAGTTGAGTCATGATGATACAGCGATTTCATAAATTTATAAGAACAATGCATCTATCTAATGCAATGAGCGCTGTAATCCTCATCCGTCTATAGTTTGAGCACTTATATAGAAGGTGAAAATCTCAGTCTATTGGACTAGCGGGTTCGCTTATAGTCGTTGTCATTTGGATTAGGATGTTGCACATTTCAACGTTTAAACGTTCGAACGTTCTAAACGTTGAAACGTTGGACTACTTGGCTGCTGCTATACAATAGAACTTCACGATACATACAATTCGCTGGTCATTATGGCTCGCTTAATTCTTACCGCTGTATTTGCCGTTGGGGTGGCTGCGATCGCAATTATCGCCGCCCAGAACGGTACGCCAGTTTCGGTTAACTTTCTGTTTTTTCAATCTGTAGCGATTCCGTTTGGCGTCACGCTAGCTTTCTATGCGGCGGCAGGGCTGATTGGGACAACGCTGTTTCTGTACCTGTGGGAGTTGGCAGGGCGATAACGTTTCATTCTGAAATCGAGAAGAGGCATGTTGCCGCAGCACTGCGATAACATGCCTCTTCTCGGTTTATTTTTGATAATCGCCGAGCCAGTCAGACTGGGGCTTGAGTAGGGTTGGCAGCAGTTTGAAGAATGAGACGGCTGGGTTTTGGCGTTTGGCGATTTGCTTTTGTCGCCAGGCGCGTTCCTTGAGTCGAATCCAAACATCTTCGGGTGTGGCCTGATCCTGTACGACCAAGTTCAAGTCGGAGATGAGCTGCGATCGCAACTGCATGTGCATTTCAATTAGCTGCGTTGGGGCAGCGCTAGGACGAGAGAGCCACGGCTGATGATCGAGCTGAATTTGGGGCGTGATTAGGGTTGGCCGTTCGGTAGTGGTAAGAATTAGCCAGTCATCGTTGAGCAAACTGAGGATGGTGCAGGTCGGAATGTGGCTGGTGTTCTCGCTGGGTAGCGCTTGCGCCAGTAACACCCAGTACTGTTGCTCAGGATGCTGGAGCAGTCGCACGAAGGCAGGCATAAACTCGCCAACGGTGGCGCTCATCTGACCGTCCATGCGGTGAGCACAGCCTAAATCTTGAAACTCCTGACCGTAGGGGATGAGGCGATCTAGATTCAGCAGCGGCACATCATTGGGAGAGTGGATTGGCTCGACTTCTAGTCCAGCCGGAACCGCCTGCATGGTCTTCTGCCAGCGCATGATGGCGAGTAAAACCAGAACTGCGATCGCAACCAGCCCATAAATCAACCATCGATCCATGACGCACCCATCCTACTTATCCACTTCGACCCGCAGTTTATAGTCAAATGCATCATCTGAGCGCGACACCACCACAATCTCATAGACGCCGCTTTGGGATAAATCGCCTGACCAATCGTAGTCGTCGCTGTCTTCCTGTAAGGGATCAGCTTCCTCCAAGCGGGGCGGGTAGATCGACAGCAGCGCCTCATCATCGGGAGCATCCAGCCGCACCTTCAGGTCTTGCTCTTCCGACAGTTCCACTGTATAAACCTTGCCTTCTCCCGGTCGCAACTGGCGCTCAACCGTGCGGTCGTCTTTGTCATCCAGCTTGATGTCTTCCAAGGCATCCCCATCGCGAAAACCGCGCAGCCGATCAAAGGCCATCCCGTGCCACACTTGCCCCATCGGTGTGTCGAGCAGTGCTCCACCAGCTAGTTCATCGGCAAAGTCCGGAAAGCGCTCTTTGAATGCCGCGTCAGTCAAATCGTAGAGGGCGCGACCGCTGACATTGTGATCGGTTCTCGCCTCGGTTTCCCACTGGTCGCGATCGCTACTGTCATAGCTTCCTAAACTCTGCCGCGCTTCACTGCTGAGCGCATCGTCGATCTGCTTCAGCGCGTCAGTTGCCGTGTCGTCCCAACGCTTGCGCCAAACCTCATCGGCGGCAGAACTGGTTAGCTGCACCCCTTCTTTTTCCGGATACTGCCTGAAAAAGAGCTGATTGGTAATCGTGTTCAGGATGCCTTCACTCACCTCTAATCGCTCGCGTCGCTGGCGCAGTTCCGCTTTGCGGGCCCGTTCCGCTGGAGAATAGGTTGGCTCATTGGTCTCCGGTTCCGCACTGGGGCTAGGTGTAGGTTGATCCGGCGGATCTGAACTAACCGCAACAGGCGGCGTAAACAGGCTAGATGTCGGTTCCCAGGCCGTCACCAACCACCACACCAGCCAAATTGACCAGGCTGTCCCAGTCAGCAGCAGGACAAATAAGATGACCTGCCCAATTGCCCGACTAGAGGGTGCGATCCGTCGCTGAGGTCGCGATCTCAAACCGGAGTTGGGTGCGATCGCAGCCAGTGATCCCCCTGATGAATAAACCACAGACTGGAGCGGATCGGCCTGAGAGCGAGACTTGGATTTTGCCTTTGGTTTGCGGGGCTCCGCTTTCACTGCGGCTTGTCGCACCTGACGGGGCGCACGTGGACTCACCGCGACGGTTGCCTGTCCAGTCATCGAGGAAGAGGTCGCCGGAGCCGGCACAGGTAGGGGTGGAATTGAACGGGCGGGGGACTCAACTCCATTGGCGGTTGCTGGCCAGCCTAAGGCCTGCATGACGTTCATTGCCGACGAATAGCGATCACTGGGCCGAAAGGCTAGCATTCGATCTAGCACTTGGCTCAGACGAGGACTGACCTGTACCAGTCGTCGCCAATGCCAGGTCACCGTATGCGGATCGTATAGGCTCAGCGGTTCCTGTCCAGTCAGCAGCACCAGGGCTGTCACGGCCAGCGCATACAAATCGGAAGATGGCGTCACTTCCCCAGACTGCATTTGCTCATCGGGCGCATAGCCAGCTTTACCGAGGCGGGTAGGAGCGGCAGCATGAGCGTGCGATCGCAACTGCTGTTCTACTTGAGCAGCAATTTGCTTGACGCCACCAAAGTCAATCAGGACAGGCAAATTGTCTGTATCTCGCAGAATCAAGTTATCCGGCGCGATGTCCCGATGAATCACCCGTAGATTGTGCAGATACTGCAACACGGGCAGCAACTGGCGGAACAGATCAAGAATTTCATCTTCGGTAAACGTCCGCTTTTCGCGCTGGCGCTGCTGCAAAATTTCGCGATAGGTGGGGCCTGGAATATAGTCTTGTACGAGATACAGCGTGGCGTCTTGATCTTGCCCAACCCGCAGCAGCTCGCGAAATCGGGGAATCTGATCGTGCTGAAGCTGATACAATACCCCCGCTTCCCGCTGAAACAGTTCCTCTGCTTTGCGCAGCGCGTCAGCGTCATGAACCAGCGGCACAAACTCTTTCAGAACGCATTTTTCTTCAAACCGATTAAGGTCTTCGGCCAAATAGGTGCGGCCAAAACCGCCCTGCCCCAACAAGTGCAGCACTCGATACCGCATGCCCAAAATAGTCTGAGCCGAAGGATCAGAGCCAGTCGCTGGCTCCGTCAGGGCTTCCCCACAAAAGCGGCAAAAGCGGCTACCCGATGGGTTTTCATGGTATTGGGAGCAGTAGAGAGGATCGGTCATGCCGACAGGGAAAAGCTCAACAGTTGTTTAGGATTGTAGTCGATGGCACCCTAATCAGCTTAGCAAGGTGTGCGATATTGAATCTGTAGGCAACGCAGTTTCCAGCTCAAGAAATCAGCCCTATCAGCCTTTTTCGGTGCGATCGCACATCAAGTATTTGTTTCCTGACAGCTTTCTTACAGAATAAGTTTTATGGCTGTCGCCATTTGGGTTAAGACATGTACGCATTAGAACGTTCCAACGTTCCAACGTTTTCAAAATTTGTCAACGACCCAACCAACATGACTTAGGAGAAACCCATGCCCCTGATTCAGCCTTTGCACACTGCCCTGCTGGTTGCCAATGTCGATCGCGCTGAAGCATTCTATGGTGGTGTTTTGGGTCTAGCTAAAGTGGATCGACCGCTATCCTATGCGGGGGCGTGGTATCAGCTCGGAGACTATCAAATTCACCTGATTGAGGATTCGACCTACACAACAGCACCCCACAATACGGCAAAATGGGGCCGCAATCCTCATATTGCCTTTGGAGTCAATGATTTGGATGCGATTAAATCATTGCTGGTACAGAAGGGTTATCCCATGCAGCTCAGCGCATCGGGACGAGCCGCAGTGTTTACCCAAGATCCCGATGGACATGTGATTGAACTGAGCCAGATTGCGTGAGACTTAGCGAATTCACTAGAGCGTGGCTCTAAAACCACTGTCTGGCTGAAGGGGCCGAGCTGAGCCATTCGCCCCCATCAGGCACATAAAAGCACGACTAGAACTACACCCTAAGCACCGAGCTTTTGCTTAACGATATCCTGCACGACTTTGCCATCAGCACGCCCTTTCAGCTTTTGCATGGCAGGCCCCATCACCTTGCCCATATCTTTCACAGAACTGGCACCTGTTTCGGCCATGATTTCGTCAATTACTGCACTAATCTCGTCTTCAGAGAGCTGCTTGGGCAGATACTCCTCAATAATTGCCAATTCCTGCGCCTCGGCTTCAGCTAGATCCTCGCGCCCCGCCTGCTGATACTGAGCGATCGAATCGCGGCGCTGCTTCGCCAACTGGGACAGCACTTCCAATTCCTGTGTTTCAGTCAGCTCTTCCTGACCCGATGGCCGAACGCTGACTTCTTTCTCCAACAGTACCTTTTTGATGCTGCGCACTGTTTCTAGGCGTACTTTGTCTTTACTTTTCATGGCAGTTTTAATATCTGCCGTAATCTGATCCTTTAAACTCATAATGCTCTCTTTCCTCGCAAACCTATCGAAATCGATAACTGCGATCGCAGAAAATCGGAAGTGCGATCGCAAATGTGTACTGATGAAACGTCAGAACTCGCTCAAATAAGAGATGTAATCATCGCCTAAATTTTGTTATAAAACACTAAGTTAAAAAATTGCGATTGTAGCGTGACGCACCACTCTACGGCCGCCCTAATCATAAATCAATACCGCATAAACCCTTAGATAAAGATTTAGACCCAAATGATAAGATTGCGTTGACCGCGTTTCGAGGGCTTGCTGTGATCCACTCCGCGACTCTAACTCTTCAGCCACCACTGCCTCATATCTCAGAAAATAATCGCTTAAGGTTGTTTTCGGGATCAGCCAATGTTCCTTTAGCACAGGAAGTTGCTCGTTACCTCGGTATGGATCTAGGGCCGATGGTGCGGAAGCGATTTGCTGACGGTGAACTCTACGTTCAAATCCAAGAATCAATTCGGGGTTGTGATGTTTATCTAATTCAACCCACTTGCCATCCGGTTAACGATAACCTGATGGAGCTGTTGATCATGATCGATGCCTGTCGGCGAGCATCAGCCCGGCAGATTACAGCCGTCATACCTTACTACGGTTATGCCCGCGCCGACCGGAAAACGGCAGGTCGGGAATCCATTACGGCTAAATTAGTCGCCAACCTGATTACCCAAGGCGGAGCGGGTCGCATTTTGGCAATGGATTTGCACTCCGCCCAAATCCAGGGTTATTTCGATATTCCCTTCGACCATGTATATGGCTCTCCCGTCATCCTAGACTACATCGCCAGTAAAAACCTATCAGACATTGTTGTTGTCTCGCCGGACGTTGGTGGGGTGGCCCGCGCCCGCGCCTTTGCCAAAAAGCTCAACGATGCTCCTTTGGCCATCATCGATAAGCGGCGGCAAGCTCACAACGTAGCAGAAGTCTTTAACGTGATTGGTGATGTCGCAGGCAAAACTGCCGTCCTCGTAGACGACATGATCGACACCGCCGGGACAATCTGTGAAGGCGCTAAGCTGCTACGGGAAGAGGGAGCCCGTCAGGTATATGCTTGCGCAACTCACGCGGTCTTTTCTCCGCCTGCGATTGAGCGGCTGTCTAGCGGCCTCTTTGAAGAAGTGATTGTCACCAATACTATTCCTATTCCGGAAGCTCGTCGCTTTGATCAGCTAACGGTGCTATCGGTCGCCAACCTGCTGGGTGAAACCATCTGGCGAATCCACGAAGACAGCTCTGTGAGCAGCATGTTCCGCTAGACAACAAAACTGACAATTCATGCAATTAAACAGTGGTGGGGTGGCTTGGCTGTCTCACCACTGTTGTTTTCGGATGCAAAATTTCCGGTGACAGTACTGCTCATTGGAACTGTGGCTGTAGACCCAACTTTTAGCACTCATTACTCCAGCACGTGGAAGTAAGCCACAGCACTCAGTACTTCCTGCTCATGCCTGTACGTTTTAGCACTGATGAAAATTGAGTTTGGGCTTGCCACTGCTGCAATTGATGGGGCATGGCAAGCAAAAAAAATCCCCGAAGAATCAGGTTCTTCAGGGATCAATCAGGGTGCATCTACCTTCTAAGACTACGGAGATTTAATTAAAGATCCGGGAAAATCGGTAGAGTTTACTCAAGCTTTAAACTGAAGGGGATCAAATTAAATTTGTTGAGATCGCTGACTAGTATCATCACGGTTGATCTACATGTAATTACTTACACCCAACTGCTTATGCCAAGAATGTGAGAACTCGCCCCTGTCTAGAGCAGCCGCGGTGGCAGAGTTGTCTAAGGGGCTTGAAAATAAGTAGCCTTGGGCAAACTCATAACCCAGTTCCTTTAAGCAGATAGCTGGCTGTTCTGTTTCGACCCCTTCTGCGATCGCATTTAGCCCCAGTTGGTTGCTCAGGATAATAGTCATTTCGGCAATGCGGTGATTTCTGTCTAGCCATTGTGCTGTTTCTAGTATTCATTTTTTCTGGCTACTGTATTTGTGAGTCAGCTGCTTAAATCGTCCTCATGTCAGCAAATAGAGCAATACGAACAAAATAATCCAAATTACATCAACGAAGTGCCAGTAAAGCTCAGTTGCTTCAATGCCAAAATGACTGGTTTCAGAGTAGTGAGCCTGCTGCCGCGATCGCCACAGCACCGCCAGCATCAGCAACAGTCCCACAAAAACGTGTAGACCGTGGAAGCCGGTCAACACATAAAACGTGCTGGCAAACAGATTAGTGGTCAAGCCAAACTCTAGGTGGCTGTATTCATAAATCTGACCGACCAGGAAAATAGCGCCCATTGCAGCCGTAATCGCAAACCAGAGCTGCATACCTTTGACATTGTTCTGTTTAATATCGGTATCGGCTCGATGGATGACAAAGCTGCTGGAAATCAGAATGATGGTGTTGATTGTGGGCAGCGCTAGCTCTAGTTCAGGCGTACCTTCTGGTGGCCATTCAGGATTCACCAGCTTGAAGGTAATGTAGGCGATGAACAGGCCAAGAAAAATCATGCTCTCAGCGCAGAGGAACACCAGCACACCGAACATCCGATAGTCTGGATGACCATGATGATCGGCATGGGCAGTTCCTTCAAGATTTATTCCTGTCTGAGCAGAATCAACGGTTGAACCTTGCATAGATCTGGAGTCAGTACGTTAGGTTTGCAGAGTTTTGCTGTTCTTATTTGAGTTGTGTAGGTTGGGTTGAGCACGCGAAACCCAACAACTAGAGGGTTTTACGTCTTGCACGCTTTTGCAAGCTCGACACCCATTCAGCTAATGTTGAGTTTCATGCTTCAACCCAACCTACAACTGGAGTAAGGTGGGCAGTGCCTACCCTACCGGGGAATTAGGAGGCGGAGGACATTCTCAAAACCGGCTGCTTGCCTTCATAGACTTCAGGCGGATCGAGTTGGGGATCGTAGCCTAAGCCGTAGTCGTAGGGGCCAGATTGCAGCACCGGAACTTCCTCAAAGTTCTCAATGGCTGGCGGAGAAGTGGTCTGCCACTCCAGGGTGAGTGCGCGCCACGGATTAGCTGGAGCTTTCGAGCCAAAGCGCCAGCTCCAGATGGCATTGAGCAAAAAGGGGATCGTTGAAACCGCCAAGATATAGGAACCAATGGTCGCCATCATATTCAAGTCGGTGAACTGGGGATCGTAGAGCGCAATCCGGCGGTTCATGCCCATCAGTCCCAATTTATGCATCGGCATAAACGTGAGGTTCATGCCAACAAAGGTGAGCGCAAAGTGAACTTTGCCCCAAAACTCGTTCATCATGTGGCCTGTCATTTTGGGGAACCAGTGGTAAATCGCCATGTAGACCCCGAACACGGAACCACCAAACAGAACGTAGTGGAAGTGGGCCACCACAAAGTAGGTGTCGTGGACGTGGATATCAAACGGCACAGCAGCCAGCATGACGCCTGTGACTCCACCAATTACGAAGGTAGCAATAAAACCCATGGCAAACAGCATGGCGCTGGTGAAGGCAATATTGCCCCGCCACAGCGTTGCTAACCAACCAAAGATCTTGATCCCCGTCGGTACGGCGATGGTCATGGTGGTGATCATGAAGAACATGCGTAACCAGGGAGGAGTGCCGCTGGTGAACATGTGGTGCGCCCAGACGATTAGGCCCAGGAAGGAAATCACCAAGCTGGAATATGCGATCGCACGATAGCCAAAAATTGGCTTACGGGAATGAACGGAAATCACTTCGGAGATTGCACCGAACAGCGGCAGGATAAAGATATAGACCGCTGGGTGGGAATAGAACCAGAACATGTGCTGGTACACCACTGGATTGCCGCCGCCCGCCGGATCAAAAAAGGCGGTATGGGCAACCAAATCGAAGGCCAGCAGAATTAAGGCTCCAGCTAGTACGGGGGTGCCAATCAAAATCAGCAGGGAAGTGGCCAACATTGCCCAGCAGAACAGCGGCATTTTATTAAAGGTCATGCCGGGTGCCCGCATTTTGACGATGGTGACAAAGAAATTAATGGCACCCAGAATCGAAGAGGTTCCACTCACCAGAACGCTCATGATCCAAATCAATTCGCCCACCAAGCCGCTTTTGATACTTAAAGGCGGATAGGATGTCCAGCCTGCTGCGGCAGCGTCATAAAAGAAGCTGCTAATCAGCAAAATACCGGACGGTGGGATCAGCCAAAATGCGATCGCATTTAGCTTCGGGAAGGCCATATCATTGGCCCCGATCATCAGCGGGATCAGGTAGTTGGCCAAGCCCGCCCCGGCTGGCACGATCCACAGAAACAGCATGACCGTGCCGTGGAGCGTCAGCAAATTGTTATAAACATCCGGCGTGACAAAATCTGGCGCAGGGGTAGCTAGCTCTGTCCGCATCATGGTGGCAAAGACACCGCCCACGATGTAGAAGATGAACCCCGTCACCAGATACTGAATGCCAATGACTTTGTGGTCGGTATTGAAGGTGAAATAATCCGTCCACTTGCGCTCGGCATGATGAGCTGAATGCTCAGCCGCCGCAGGCTTTGACGGTAAATCAGTTTGAGTCATAAAAATCTAATCCTTATCTGCAAATCTCAATCTGCAAGGGGGGCGGGTGGTGGAAATGTTGAGAGCTGAATTACGAGGATTGAGAGTTAAGTCATGTAGGTTGGGTTGAGGAACGAAACCCAACAGTCCCTTTAGCTGTTAATCACAGTTGTTGGGTTGAGCTTGCGAAACCCAACCTACGAACCTACAGACCTTTACAGCTTTTACGCCTCACTCTTCACTCCTCTCGCCCCACTTACTCCTCACCACTCATCACATGCGCATGTAGCTCAGCCACTGTATCTGCATCAAGCTGGAGCTGGTGGGCTTTGGCAAGTGGAGCGAGATAGTCGGCATCGCTTCGTTCTATCGAATTATTGGAGGCGATTTCGGTGTTGGTCGATGTGCGATCGCTATCGGGTAAACTGGCAATCTGAGATTGCAGCCACGCGTCATACTCTTCAGCGGAATGCACCACCAGTTGCGCTTTCATGCCGCCATGATAGGCACCGCAAAGCTCAGCACAAACAATAGGATAGCTACCTGTCAGGCGAGGCACAAAAGTCAGTTCTGTTTCCTGTCCTGGAATAATGTCCTGCTTGAGTCGGAGTTCGGGCACCCAGAAGGCATGGATGACATCTTGAGCCGACATTACCAGACGCACTTCACTATCGACAGGCACATGTAGCTCACCCGACGTGATGCCCGTGGCCGGATAGTTGAAGATAAATGCAAACTGGAGCGCCTGCACGTCAACTGTTAGATCGACATCAGCTTTATGCTCAGGCAGAGGGCCAATGCCGGAAGCGGCCAGTTTGGTTCGCGATTTGACTGGCGCAAAGGTGCCGGGTGTAAACCCATCACCATCTGGCATGTAGGCTACCTCTACCGATTTAGGTACTGAGATCAGCTCGGCTTCTTCAGTATTGAGTCCGCCCAGTTCGGAATAAATCTCAAAGCTGTAGACCGAGATGCCGAGTACAATCACGGCGGGAATTGCCGTCCACAAAATTTCTAAGGGGATGTTGCCCTCGATGTGAGGGCCATCGGACTGATCTCCCTTGCGGCGACCAAACCGAATAACGGCCACAATCAAGACTCCTTCGACAAAGATGACTAGTCCAACAGAAATGGTCATCATCGCGTTGAAGAGAGTATCGATCATTTCTGCTTCATCAGATGCCGCCACTGGAAGCAAACCGTGGTTTTGACCGTACCAAAGGCTGACTAGCGTGATGAAGATGCCAGCCAGCATCGTCAAAATGGAACTTGGAATATTCTTCACAATTTACGTCAGAGTTACGTTTGCTAATTTGCGAATCACGTTCGAAATCAAACTTCAAATCAAAGCAACAAGTAAAGCGATCGGTCAGGCAAGTACTCTGAGGGTAACGAGATAGAAGCGAAAAGGGGGGAGTTTTTTGGCTTCCGTTAACATTTGCTCTAATCAGGTAGGCGTGTTCTAGTGTCTGGGGTGGCGAAATGTATTAAAGAACACTAGCCTTTATCATTTTTACCTTTTTTACTCAAACAGCCTGCGGCTAATATCTTCACAGGTGCTGATGGTTATCCCTACTGAGGCTAGCGGGATGATTGCCATTTCGTTGCGTTAGAGTAGCTCTGGATGAAAGCACTGTATAAAGTTCTGTTGCGATCGCATCTCGTTCACAGAGTTGTAACAGTTGTTTAGGCAGTTTAGGCAATTACTAGCCACAATCCAAAGAAAAGCCTAAAACCTGCATTCATTCTTGGTTTGTCTCATTAGATTAGTAGCGAACAGGCTACAACTGTGGAATTTTTAGTCCGTCTTGCGTCCTCATTCAGGATATCGGCTTGCTCAGCAGTCATGGCTCAGTCCACGCAACGTTTTGTAAAGCCGTTTCTTGATCCGTACCGATCCAAACCGACGTTTATAGCCTTTCTTAGGCTACTGAGATACGAGTTATTTTTTGGCAGTCTCGCACAGCGAGACTGCCAAAAAATAACTCCCTTTCACTAGCGCAAGAAGCGCTATATATCTGCATCTTGACGTTTGATAACCGCAAGAGATGATTCGATGACTGATTTCTCTCCTCCTCCGAATTCAACCCGTCATCCGGCGACGCAGAAGTCTGCCAGCGCTCAGGCTTCCACATCTGCCAATTCCAATACCTCAGTGATTGCAACCGATGCTGCAACCGAGAACGCTCCACTAAAGTGGGTGCGCTGGCTGATTTGGAAAATTGCGATCGCAACTCTGATTCTGATGGCCATTGGCAGCGCCACCCGCGTCATGAATGCGGGCTTAGCCTGTCCCGACTGGCCGCTGTGCTACGGCACCCTATTCCCCGGTCAGCAGATGAACCTGCAAGTTTTTCTGGAATGGTTCCATCGGCTGGATGCCTCACTAATTGGCCTAGCGACCATCGTGCTGCTGGGGATCACCCTCTGGTATCGGCGCGTGTTGCCCCACTGGCTGCCTTGGGCGGCGGGTCTGTCGCTGGCACTGATCCTGGTGCAGGGACTGCTAGGTGGTCTGACCGTGACGGAACTGCTGCGATTCGACATCGTGACAGCGCACCTCGGTACTGCCTTACTCTTCTTCTCAACGCTCCTGGTAATTGGCTGTGCGCTGGTGCCCTACCAAGCGACGGGAACCACCGGACAACTGCCCTGGTGGAGCTTAGCGGCGGCGCTGCTGGTTTATGCCCAAAGTTTACTGGGTGGTTTAGTCGCCTCCCGCTGGTCGGTACACCAGTGTCTAGCTGGGGATCAGCTCTGCACGATTCTGCGCAGTCACATCATGGGAGTTGCGCCGCCGACGCTGGCAACCATTGCGCTGATTATTTTGGCTAGACGAACTCCGGCGCTGTCAGTGGGGCTACGACGGCTGGCACATCTGGCTGGACTTTGCCTGATGGTTCAAATTGGACTAGGTGTTTCCACCCTCTATCTGCACCTACAGATTGAGCTGCTTACTATTGCTCACCAAATGGGCGGTGCCACGCTGCTGGGAACGCTGGTGTGCTTCACCACCTTGGCAATTCGCGATCGCGCCGTTGCTAAATGCCGCATTCCAGTCCCCACAGGCACGGAACCCATGTCGGTTCAGTTAGCCCCCTCGCCGATCTCCAACGCATCGTAATAAAGGATTTTTTTCAGAATGCATGATTCGACCACTTGGACCACAACGGTTGCCCAACATTCGCGGCAATGGCGACAGACGCTCCGCGACTATGTGCAATTGACCAAGCCGCGCATTATTCCCCTGCTGCTGATTGAAACCGCTGCTAGTGTATGGATTGCTTCCTCCGGACAGGTTGATTTTTGGCTGCTGGTGGTCGTCCTAACCGGAGGCGCACTGGCCACCGCATCTGCCCAAACCATTAACTGCATCTACGACAGCGACATTGACTACGACATGGAGCGCACCCGGCATCGTCCGTTACCCTCCGGTCGAGTTCAGCCCTGGGAAGCCGCCATTTTTGCTGCCGTACTTGCGATCGCGTCCTTCAGTTTGCTGACCGTTTTTGCCAATCTGCTCAGCGCTTGTCTGGCCATGGCAGGTTTGGCTGTCTATGTCGGCGTTTACACCTGGTGGCTGAAGCGATCATCGCCACAGAATATTGTAATCGGCGGTGCGGCTGGAGCCATTCCTCCCCTCGTCGGCTGGGCTGCTGTCACGGGTGAACTGAGCTGGGCCGCGTGGCTGCTATTTGCGATTGTGTTTATCTGGACGCCGCCCCACTTCTGGGGTTTGGCCATGGTGATTCAGGATGACTATGCTAAGGTGAACGTGCCGATGCTGCCCGTGGTCGTCGGCGATAAGGCCACTGCCCAGCAGATTATGGCCTACACGCTGGTGCTCGTCCCGACGACACTACTACTGGTGTATCCGCTGGGTGTCTCCGGTGCGTTTTACGCTGCGGCTGCGATCGCGCTCGGCTGGATCTTTATTCGCAAAGCTTGGGCGCTGTTGCAAACACCCTGCGATCGCGATTTGGCGAAGTCGCTGTTTAAGTACTCGATTTTTTACATGATGCTGCTCTGTCTGGCAATGGGCATTGACAGCCTGCCGTTTACCCAAGGTTTGGCCGCAACCATCAGTCAACACGTTGGTCAGCAGTTTGATGTAATCGCTGGTGCAATTCCGATACTGAAATAGTAGCCAGGTCTTGTTGTAGGGACAGGTTGGCCACTAAACAATTGGTTCGATTTGTTTGAGACACAGTATAAAGAATAATCCGTCAAACCTGTCCTTACCTAGCGACGATCATGTGCGATCGCGTTTCGTGAATTGAATAAATCTGACCCATTCTGGAGGAGCGAAACGTTAACATCCTCCAGAATTTTGGTGTTTAAAGAGCTGTGCTTTAGGTGGGTAGCGTTATGACCACAGCCGCCAAGCTTGCAGCCTACAGTTAGTTAGATTGCCCGTGGAATTAAGGGTTTAGCGGTGCTAAGTGCGGTGAGTCATCCAGCCAACGTTATTGCATTTAAAGTTTTGTTGGCATCAGTTTGGCATCAGTTTGGCATCAGTGATTGAGTGTAAAAGCTTTATGCTGGCATCCGGTTGAATAAACTTTCGATGAAAACATGCCTGATCTTGGGGAATTTGTCAAATAAATCTGTCGAAGTAGTTATAAGTCCACCTACCCCCAGGATGTAAAGCCATGGCCAGTTCTCTTCTCTTAACATGGACTGAATTCCTCAGAGGCAAAAAGTCAAACGACTCACGTTGTCATCAATCCGATCCTGGTGCCGATGAAAAAGGCGACGCTAATTCCGCCCCAGATGGCACCCAGGCCATTCTGATGATTTTGCAACAGGGCGTGGTCGTTTGGAATCAGTGGCGAGCGCAAAATACAGTTAACACTGATATTGACCTGCAAGAGATTGATTTCAGCGGGGCTAGACTCAGCGGGATTGACTTTCACGATGTCAACTTGCAGGGAGCTAATTTTAAGGGGACTCGTTGTTTTCGGGCCAATCTTCGAGGGGCAAATCTCTGCGATACAAATTTCAGTGATGCTGATTTGAGTCTCGCGAAGCTCAGCAATGCCAAGCTGGCAGGCGCTAATCTGCATGGCACAAATCTCAGTGGAGTCGATTTGAGTCACGTGTGCATCAGCCGGGCTGATTTGACCAGCGTTGCTCTTGGTTATGCCAATCTCAACAATGCAACGTTAGATAACGTCAATCTTTGCGGTGCTAACCTGCGAGGTGCTGATTTGAGAGGTGCGAGTTTGAACAACATCATCATGAGTAATGCCGACCTACAGGGTGCTGATTTAAGGGGAGCCAAACTCAATAATGTTGACTTGCGAGGCGTTAATCTACGCGATGCCGACCTCAGAGGCACTTATTTTCTCAATGTTGATCTAAGCAAAACTAACTTTGAGGAAAATCAGATCTGGTTCAGCTATTTCTCTCAAGTGAGTTTGTCTGAGAATATGCCAATCGAGGCAGAATGCGATCGCTAATCCTCTAAAACAGCTTGAATAGATAATTTTGAAACAGGATGTGAATTAATCAAGCTGCTGGGATCGATTTGGAATAATTCTTGCAGGTATGCCAACCGCTGTTAATCTAGGTGGCACATCTTCAAGGACAACCGCATTCGCCCCAATGACAGCATAATCACCAATCGTAACGGGACGGATGATTTTGGCTCCGGCTAATACTTTCACTGCGCCGCCGAGTTGAACGCCTTCCACTATTTTCGCGATTTTCCTCTCCTTGAAAATTCAGTCTCAAGAAGGCTTGCTCTTAGAATAGGATTACCGATTTTCATCCGTCCCCCGTTCCTATGCTGACTAAAGCCCTGTCCCATTCGATTCGTCGCCATTTTTGGCAGTGGTTCACGCTGATTATTGGGGGGCTGCTGGGTATCAACATTGTGGTCTATCTGCTGGCCGAGGGGCTGTGGTTTAACGAAGTTGGCTACCTGTTTGTCTTTGAACTGCGGCTGCTGACGCAGATTGTGCTGGGGCTGTTTACCTTTGGCTTGAGTGCCATTTGGCTGGTTGGGAATCTCCACTTTGCTAACCGCTGGTGCTACAAAGATCTGCCCGAGAAATATCTTCAGCCGGAAATGATGGTGCGGGGTTGGCGGCTGCGATCGCTACTGCCGATTGCCATCGGCCTTGCCGTGCTGATAAGCGTCATGCTGGTTTATCAAATACAGGTGTCAGCAGAGTATTGGCGACCGAAGCTGACGCTGTATAGCACCACGAATGAACTACCGATTCAATTTCGACCCCAGGCGATTTGGGAGATCGGACAGGGGCTAACAGCTTCCGCTTGGTGGGTTGGCCTGATCGTGATTGGGTTTGCGATCGCACTGATTCTCCACACTCACTTTGTTAGCTTGATTGCTGCCGTGCTGATGAGCCTGGGCTTTGGCTTAGTGATTTCCGAGCAGTGGATGAAGGTGCTGCCGTTTCTGCGTCCCACGTCCTTTGAGCAGGTTGATCCGCTGTTCTATCGCGACATTGGCTTTTATATCTTTCGGTTGCCTATTTGGCAGCTCTTGGAATTTTGGTGGATTGGTCTGTTTTCGTTCAGCTTGGTTGTCGTTGCCTTTACCTACTTTACCTCTGGCAACAGCCTCAGCCAGGGCTATTTCCCTGGTTTGACTTTGACTCAGCAGCGCCACCTGTGCGCCAACGGTAGCGGATTGCTGGCTGCGATCGCACTGGGTCACTGGCTGGGACGGTATGAGCTGATGTATTCGCCCCGTGGCGTGACGTTTGGCGCAAGTTATACCGATGTAAACGCCCAGTTGCCTGTGAATACGGTGCTGAGTTTTCTGGCACTGGCGATTGCGTTTGCTCTCCTATGGCGAGCGATTTTCTGGGGTTTGCCGATTCAATCGGTGGGGCGGTGGTTTGCCAAAGTGATCCGCGATCGCAAACTATCTCTACCAGCGATGCCGCGCGAGCCGGAATCTGCCAAACCCGTTATGTATGGTTTGAGCTTCTATTTGCTGATTGCGATTGTGGGGGGATTACTGATACCGGCCCTGTTTCAGCGGGTAGTGGTGGAACCGAATGAGCTGGAACTGGAACGTCCGTATATTGAGCGCACGATTGCCCTGACCCGCGATGCGTTTGCGCTCGATAGTATCGAAGACGAAGTTTTTATTCCTGAAACCAGTCTGACCTACGAAGATCTCCAGGAAAATCCGCTCACGATCAACAACATTCGCCTCTGGGACACGCGCCCGCTGCTAGAAACCAACCGCCAGCTCCAAGAGATTCGTCTCTACTATGAATTTCTCGATGCAGACATCGACCGCTACCCGATTTTGACATCTGATGATGATGCCGCCCTGCGTCAGGTACTGATTGCTGCCCGCGAGCTGAACTATGAGCAGGTGCCCGACGAAGCAAAAACCTGGGTGAATGAACACCTGATTTATACCCACGGCTACGGTTTCACCATGAGTCCGGTCAACACGGCTGGCCCCAGTGGGTTACCTGACTATTTCATTCGCGGCATTGACCAAATTCCCAGCAGCGAGCTGATCGCTCAAAGCATTCCGATTGGTGATCCCCGCATTTACTACGGTGAACTGACCAACACCTATGTCATGACTCAGACAGAAGTGCGCGAACTCGACTATCCCAGCGGCAGTGACAACGTCTACAACACCTACAGCGGCAACGGTGGGATTAACATTGGTTCATTCTGGCGGCGTTTTTTGTATGCTGACTATCTGTGGGATTGGCGGATGCTGCTCACTCAGGACTTTATGCCGCAAACTAAGCTGCTGTTTCGTCGCAACATTGAGGAGCGGGTGAAAACGATTGCGCCCTTCCTGCGCTACGACAATGATCCCTATCTGGTAACGGCAAATCCAAATCAAAAAATGGATATGGATGCAGCGGAACGGGCCATTAAAGGCGAGTCAGGAACGGATACCGAAAACTATCTGTACTGGATCATTGATGCCTACACCACTAGCGATCGCTATCCTTACTCAGAACTATATGGCGACGACTTCAACTATATCCGCAACTCCGTCAAAGTCGTGATTGATGCCTACCACGGCACGCCTACGTTCTATGTGGCCGACCCTAGCGATCCGATTATTCAAACCTGGAGCAAAGTGTTTCCGGGTATGTTTCGTTCGCTGGATGAGATGCCCCGCCCGCTGCGCATCCACATCCGCTATCCCCAAGACTTTTACAACGTCCAGTCGGATCAACTGATGACCTATCACATGACCGATCCGCAGGTTTATTACAACCGTGAAGATCAGTGGCGGGCACCCAATGAGATTTATGCCAACGAAGCGCAGCAGGTAGAGCCGTACTACCTGATTTTGAACTTACCCAATGAAGAAGCTGCCGAGTTTATTCTTTTCCGTCCCTATACGCCAGCCGAGCGGAATAATCTGATTGCTTGGCTGGCTGCCCGCAGCGATTTGGACAACTACGGCAAGCTGCTGCTCTATCGGTTCCCGAAACAGGAGCTGGTCTTTGGCCCTGAGCAGATCGAAGCGCGGATCAACCAAGATCCAATCATTTCACAACAAATTTCTCTCTGGAATCGGCAAGGTTCTCGCGCTATTCAGGGGAATTTGCTGGTCATCCCGATGGAGCGATCGCTGTTGTATGTGGAACCGCTGTATCTACAAGCGGAGCAAAACCAACTGCCGACGCTGGCTCGCGTGATTGTGGCCTACGGCAACCGTATTGCAATGGCCGAAACGTTGAATCAAGCCTTAACTGCCATTTTTGACCCCGATACACCGGAAGCTCCAGCGATCCTACGAGAACTGGAGGAAGATATCGCTGAGGATGTCCCCATTAATCTCGATGATGCGGTGACGCCAACGGAAGAGCCAGAATCGGCTCCTTCGATCGAAGACTTACCTGATGAACCAGCAGGTTTACCGTTTGAGCAAACGCAATAAAACGTGAAGGGTCAGGCAAATCGAGAATTCGTTTGATATCTCTTGATATCTCTTTCTTGGCAATGTTTTGAACACCTACCACACAGCGTGCTTGGCATGAAGAGAGCCGCAACATTTGATCCAACTGGGCAGTATCGCTATTCCCTCACTCGGTGGTGGGACGGAGCAGCACCTGCGATCGCGTTTTTGATGCTCAATCCCAGTACTGCCGATCATCAGCAGGATGACCCGACAATTCGCCGCTGTATTGGCTTAGCGCAGGCGTGGGGATATGGTTCGCTGGAGATTGTCAACTTGTTCGCCTATCGGACAACGGTGCCGACGGGGTTGAAAACGGTCAGCGATCCCGTAGGAACGGAAAATGATCAGTATTTGCTGCAAGCGGCACAAATGGCGGAGCAGGTGATTCTTGCTTGGGGAAATTGGGGCACGTTGATGAATCGCGATCGCACTGTCCTTGATCTACTTCAGCAGCAGAGTATTCAAAACCTGTACTGTCTCGCCCTCAATAAATCGGGTCAGCCGCGTCATCCGCTGTACATGCCGAACGGGACGCAGCCGATCGTGTATCAACCTGAGTATCAATCAGGAATTGCTAAAGCCAGTTGATAGATTTGGCGGCGGGATAGGGAGGTACGCTGGGCCAATTGACGACTAGCTTGCGATCGCGATAATCCCTGCTGAATTAAATCCTGAAGTTCCGCTTTCAGGGCTGACTCGGATAACAGCGGTTCCGACTGGGTCGTGCCTTGGATGATGACGGTGTATTCGCCTTGGGGCTGCTGCTGTTCGACGTGATCGAGGGCGGATTGGAGAGAGCCGCGCCAAAATTCTTCGTGCAGTTTGGTCAGCTCCCGCGCCAGGGTGATCGGTCGATCTGCGTCCAGGGTTTCAGCCAGATCCGTCAGCGTTTGCTTGAGTCGATGGGGGGATTCGTAGAGAACAATCGTGCGCGATTCAACTGCGATCGCATCTAGCCGATCTCGCCGCTCCTGACCTTTAGCGGGCAAAAATCCTTCAAATACAAATCGATCCGTGGGCAATCCGCAAGCGCTGAGTCCGGTAATCACAGCGCTCACACCGGGAATCGGCACAACGCTGAGATTGGCTTCCACACAGGCTTTCACCAGGTCGTATCCTGGATCGGAAATACCGGGCATTCCGGCATCAGTGACCAGTGCGATCGCAGCTCCCTGCTGAATCCGATCCACTAATTCCGGTGTGCGGCTGGCGCGGTTGTGGTCGTGGTAGCTAATCTGGGGCGTGGTGACTTGAAAATGCTGCAAGAGCTTGCCCGTGTGCCGCGTATCCTCGGCGGCAATCACATCCACCTGCTGCAACACCTGAATCGCCCGAAAGGTCATATCTTCCAGGTTGCCAATCGGTGTACCAACGATATAAAGCGTGCTCGACTGAACTTCCATGACTAATCCACTGATAACCCTACTGACGGACTTTGGCCTGCAAGACCCCTACGTCGGCGTGATGAAAGGCGTGATCGCTCAGATCAATCCCGCCCTGCGCACCATCGACCTCACCCACGACATTCCGCCCCAGAATATTACCCTAGCGCGATTTGCCCTGATGTCGGCCTATGCGTATTTTCCGGATGGAACCGTGCATGTCATCGTGGTTGATCCGGGCGTGGGCGGGACTCGTCGGGCCGTGGCCGTGCAGTTTGAACGGGGATACTGGGTTGCCCCCGATAATGGTGTGCTGAGCGGGGTGTTGGATCAAGAAACTGCGATCGCAGCTGTAGAACTGACCAATCCCCAATACTGGCGCGATGCTAATCCCAGTTCAACTTTTCATGGCCGCGACATTTTTGCCCCCGTTGCAGCGTACTTAGCCAGTGGAGTTGCGATCGCGGAACTGGGACAAGCAATTGATCCGCAGACGCTGATTCGGCTGGAGGGCATGGATTACTCAACCACTGATGACGGGATAACGGGCTGCATTCAGTCGATTGATCGGTTCGGCAACTTAATCACGACGATTCCCGGTTCAGCGGTGATGGGACGAGAGTGGACGTTGGCGATTCGAGACCATACCATTCAAAGCCACCAAACCTATGGAGAAGTCCAGCCAGGAGAGGTTCTGGCGCTGATTGGCAGCCACGGCTGGGTTGAAATCGCCGTTAACGGCGGCAATGCTCAAGCCCTCCTAAATGCTTCACTAGGCGATGCTGTACAGATACCGTGATCCCTGGCACCTGATACATTGAAATCGATCACTTCAAGAATTGATAGCAGTCAATCATTCGATTGATTTCGATCAATGATTACAGCTATTTTCATCACTTTTAAACTCAACTTAAATCACTCGCTTTAAGTGACCAAATTTACAGATTATTTCTATCTGCATCACCCCTAAAGAGCAGGCAGGGCTGATTTATTGAAAAAAGGAAAATAGACGGGGGATATCGTGGGCTAAATGCCGCAGTCCCTTGGTGATGGAGGCAAATCCGGCTTGGCGAAACAGATTGACCGCAATCGTTCGCACAATCGCAAAATTGGTCGGTGCATGACCATCACACAAAGGGGCGTGATCTTCATGAAGCACGACATCCTTTGGCCAATGCAATCGATTCTCAATGTGCCAATGAGAGCGAATGTGCTGAGCAAAGCCTACGGCATCCAACGGGAGTGAACTGATGTAGAACATGGTCTGAGTGTAAGGCTGGTTGTCACGAGTTCCGACTCGTTCGACTCGAACCATGCGCTCGACTCCAACCCAACCGGGGTCTATCCCTGCGACTGATTCCAAAACACTGACGGTACGACTTGTTTGGCGCTCACGCGTTCGTTCAACTTGGCAATCTGAACTGGTGGGTAACGATTGCTCAAACTGGGTTCGCAGATGCTCAAACAGCTTAGGTTGGTTCGGCTTGACGGCCATCAGGTAGTCATTGCCACTGGCAATAATCTGCTCAACCGTTTTTTTGAGTGTGCAACGCATCAAAACTGAAGCAAACTCCTTTGAATTGCAAGACATCTAACAAGGTCTGCACGGTGACAATCTCACTTTGCTGTTGGTTTCGCATCGATTGGAGTCCAACCACGACCCCTTGTTGCACACTGAAGGCAGAGACGACACTGACGAAGTCTTGATAACTTTGGTCATAGTCTGTGACGGTTGCCTTGATACTCTTGCCATCGGTGGCCAGTTGTTCTCCGGTTTGGGGCGCAAATGCCGTTGTTGCCCAGTCATTGAAGGCTTGACTCAGGTGTTCAAAGTTGGTTCGCACGATCACCTTGCGGATCGTTGAGTAGGCGGGCAGTCGGGTGTGAGGCAGCTCTAAACAGTCCAGCAACACCGTTTGATGCCGTTCGACGAAATCTTCAATCGCTCGGTAACCCAAGCACCCACTCATCGTTGCCATGATGATCAAAAGCAGCACGACCCACAGGGGATATCGCGGTTGAGTTCGAAAGTCTGGAATTTGCTTGAGATGGCTGATGAGGCTCATGGTTTAGTTGTTGTGCAAAAATGGTTACCTATCTCATTATCTTTTTTCTCTCATCAATAAATCAGCCCTGCTAAAGAGCAGGCGATAGGAGATATTAAATGAAGATTATTTGAAACGCTTTTGTGAACTAAGACGAAGCTAATCGTTTTGGGTTCAACAACTAAGCCAAAGTTCCTTTCAATTGCCCTGAAATAATTTTGGCACAGCGCTCAAATTATCGTTACGTAGCAATTACGTAAACCATTTGCCCCCTATGGAGATTATGACAATGAAACGCCTTTTCGTTAGCTTTTCTACAATTGCGATCGCAACTGTAGCTATTGCCCCCGCTGCTTTTGCTGGTGAGCTATCAACTCAAACTCAGCTAAACGAGCGGTTTGAGCGAGAGCGGCTTCAAACATTGAACAGCTTGACTGATCGATTTGAGGTTGAGCGAGAAGGGGAGCAGGTCACTTTCTTGAGAGAAAAATTAGAGTAAGACTGTAGCGATATTTTGAGGGTGCTCTAATGACGCCAGCGGAACACCAAGAACTCTTACAGTGCAGTCAACGCATCGCGGAACTACTGTACCAGGAAGCCTGTGAGCAAAACCAGCCGATGGCAAATTTGGGAGCCATCGAATCAACGGTGCGCGCTCAAGTGCAAGAACACGTCACGCCAGTCATTGGGGAGTTTTTTGCCAAACCGTTACCGGCACCGACGAAGGATATCCCCGCCAACTAGAGAGCATTCTGGGCCGGTTATCCCTCAGTAGTGAACAGGCCAAACAACTCGGTGTCCGTCCCCGACAACAGGTCAGCCCTTATTTAGAGCTGTGCTGTCTGCGCCAAAGCGCAATTGTTTCTTATGCCCAAGCGGCGATTGAAGTAGAGGTGCAAACGGGACGACGGGTGAGTGCGAAAACGCAGCAGCGGTTGGAGGCGCGCCATGACTTCGAGCTGCCCACGAGTGAGGTCCCGGTTGAGCAAATGAGCCTGGATGGCGGCATGATTCGCTTGCGCACGCCGCTGGGGGAAGCGGCTGAGTGGCGCGAATATAAAGCCTTGAATTTGGGTGAGCAGCATCAGGGCATGGCCTGGTTCAAAGACAACGAACACCTGATTGAGTGGGCAAATGACCTCCCCTTAGCCCCGATAGTGGACTGCCTGGGCGATGGTCATGATGGGGTTTGGGGCATCTATGCCCAGATTGGCAACGACCACCAACGTCACGAAATCCTCGATTGGTTTCACCTGATGGAAAATTTGCATCAAGTCCAAGCCACTCCAGAAGCACTCGAAACCGCTCGCAGCTTTCTTTGGCAGGGACAAGTAGACGCTGCTATGAATGTGTTTGAGGTGAGCGAGTCGGAAGCAGCACGTCGCTTCTGTGGCTATCTAGAGCGGCATCGTGACCGCATCCCCAATTATCGTTACTACCAAGAAGAAGGGTGGCCGATTGGCTCGGGGGATGTTGAGTCCTGGGTGAAGCAAATTAACCAACGCACGAAGATCCCTGGCGCTGCCTGGAACGCTGAGCGGGTGCCGCAGGTTTTAGCGCATCGTTGTGCTTACCTCAACGGCAGGCTCTCACCTCAGAGATGTTTTTCTCTGTAGAAGGTGACCTACTCCCGCGAGAAGACACCTTAAATAAGGGTTTGAACGACCGCTTTAAGCAAGAACGACTGCAAACATTAAACAGCTTAACGGATCGCTTTGAGCAAGAGCGGCTCGAAACCTTAAACGGACTCACCGATCGATTTGAGGATGCCCGTGATGAAAATTTGGATAGCTAAACTAAACAGCTAATTCCATTTATTTTTTCATCGTGTCTAGTTCAATTTGTGCTGTAGAGAACCTAAGAGATGAATGAAATGTAGGATAAGCATTGCTTGTCCTACATTTTTCTTGTCATGATACAAGCAGGAATTTCCTGTATTCTCAGCACTCAAAAAGCAAGGCGAGAAGCGAGAGGAGTCAAGAAATTCTATTTCCTTCCGCACTAGCACCCATCCCATCTGCACATGAATCAACCGCAAAAATGGCAAATTCTTCGTTCTCATTGGGCACTCGATCATCCCTGGTGTCGAGTACGGCAGGATGTGGTGGCGCTGCCCAACGGTCGGGTTGTGGATGATTACTTTGTGCATGTTCGTAAAGATGTAGCGCTTGTGCTGCCAATCACCTCTCAGCACGAAGTCGTCATGGTGCGCCAATATCGCCACGGCATTCAAGATATCCTGCTCGAACTGCCAGCTGGCACGTTTGATCCGACACAGGAACAGCCTCAGGTTGCGGCCCAGCGCGAACTACAGGAAGAGACGGGATACGGAGCCGAAGCACTAATTCCCCTATCGGTTTTGTATGATAATCCAGTTAAAGATACCAACCGAATTCATCTCTTTCTGGCTCAAAACGCCAAACCAACCACAGATCAGCAACTTGATGAAACCGAAGATATTGAAATTGTTCTCGTGCCGCTCAGTGAAGTCATGACCCACGTTGTGCAAGGAGGAATCCGGGTTGCGGGAACGGTTTCTGCTCTCTTTTTAGGTTTGGAGTGGTTGCGATCGCACTCTTCCTAACGTTAGTTCGGGATAATTGGCAACAAACATAGCATTTTGATCCCGTTCCTGGAGGGATGCCCGGAGGGCGGGGTGGGTTGAATTTACAACTGCAACATACTGACGATTGACGTCTGTTATACCAAATCACGCCTGAGCGTGCAGTCAATCCGGTAGGATAAAAAATGGACAAAATTTGCAATTGACTGCATCGTTTCTCTGATTGATGTCTCCTATGAGCCGAACAGTTGGGTTTTCCGTTCAACAGAAGTCGCTGCGATCGCGACTCCTTAGCAGACTAAAGCAAGCTATAGCGCTGCTAGCCATTGTGGTATTGACCTTGGGTTTAGCCCTCCCTGCTCATGCTGAAGACTTTGATAAGCGCGATTTAATCAAAGCAGATTTATCCAACCGCGACTTTACGGATTCCAGCTTTACCAAGGCCAACCTGCGGGAAAGCAACCTGAGCAACACTAATTTCATGGGCGTTAGCCTGTTCGGAGCGCATTTTGAACTGGCCAATTTGGAAGGAGCTAACCTGAGCTTCGCCACCCTCGACACAGCCAATTTTACTAAAGCCAACCTAACGAACGCCATCCTCGAAGGAGCCTACGCATTCAATGCGCAGTTTGATGGCGCAATTGTTGATGGCGCAGACTTTACCGATACATTTCTGCGTCAAGATGCCATCAATTTGCTCTGTAAAACCGCTAAAGGCACCAACCCAGTCACCGGACGTAATACCCGCGACACTCTGTATTGTCCTTAAAGACAATAATGATTGGAGAACCATGCAGACTGTATTGGCATGGCTTGCTCCAAATCACTTATGAAGTACGTTTACGGTGTTCTATGTGTGCTGGGCAGCGTGTTGCCCTACTGGCAATTTATCCCGTGGCTACTCACACATGGCCTCGATATTCCGTTGCTGATTCAGGAAGCGTCACAGCTTCGCATCAGTGCCTTTGCTTGGCTAGATGTCCTGGTTTCAGCCATTGTCCTCCTTAGCTTTATTGGCTACGAAGGCCGCCGTTTGGGCATGAAAACATTGTGGTTACCAATTTTAAGCACTGCGGTAGTCGGCGTTTCCTTGGGCCTACCGCTGTTTTTGCTGATGCGAGAACAGCATCTTGAACAACAGCAGCAACAGGCCGAAATAGCTGATATCGGTTCGTAGAGCCTTGAGGCTCTTTCTATCGGCTGATCGCGAGCGATGAAACTCAACAGCAAACCGCCCGCAGCCGCTCAATTTTTCAAAATTATTGTCAGAAATTGTTCAAAAAAATTGTCGGGTTTAGCCTATTCATCTGTGCAGATTGACCGAAACCCTTGACATTGGGTGCTTTCCCAATACCCGACTAATTTAGTCGGGTATGTTTGCGACAATTTTGCACCCCGTGATACGCTTTGTGAACGTTGGGTAAAGGGCGTTCTAAAACCCTCATCCAACTTGCGATAGAGACGTTGTTGAATTGAAGCGAAGAAATCATGACTCAGCTAAGCGATACCCTTCCCACCCAGTCCACTCAAACTCGGAAGCCCACGTTTACGGCCCTGCGCTGTAAAGAGTGCGGCGCTGAGTATGAACCGAAAGCGACCAATGTTTGCGAGTTCTGCTTTGGCCCACTGGAAGTCACCTACGACTACGATGAGATTCGCCGCCGCGTGACTCGTGAATCCATTGAGCGGGGGCCAAATTCCATCTGGCGCTATAAAGAGCTGCTGCCCGTTGCGACTGATGACCCCATTGATGTCGGTACGGGGATGACGCCGCTGCTCAAAGCGAATCGGTTGGCACGTCAGCTCGGTCTCAAAGAGCTTTATATCAAGAATGACGCTGTTAATATGCCGACCCTCAGCTTCAAGGATCGGGTGGTATCGGTGGCCTTGACCCGCGCTCGTGAACTGGGTTTCTCCACGGTATCCTGTGCCAGTACAGGTAACTTGGCCAACTCCACAGCTGCGATCGCAGCTCATGCTGGGCTAGACTGCTGCGTCTTCATCCCCTCTGATTTGGAAGCGGGTAAGGTACTGGGTACGCTGATTTACAACCCTACGCTGATGGCGGTTAAGGGCAACTACGACCAGGTCAATCGCCTCTGCTCCGAAGTTGCCAACACCCACGGCTGGGGCTTCGTCAACATCAACCTGCGTCCCTACTACTCCGAAGGTTCCAAAACCCTCGGGTACGAAGTGATTGAGCAGCTTGGCTGGAAACTGCCTGACCACATCGTTGCGCCACTGGCCTCTGGCTCTCTGTTTGGCAAGATCTACAAAGGCTTCAACGAATTCACCCAACTCGGTTTGGTGGAAGGCAAGCCTGTCCGCTTCAGCGGTGCCCAAGCTGAAGGCTGCTCCCCCATTGCACAAGCGTTCAAGGAAGGCCGTGACTTTATCACTCCGGTGAAGCCCAATACAATTGCCAAGTCGATTGCGATCGGTAATCCGGCAGATGGGGTTTACGCAGTTGACATTGCGAACAAAACCAACGGCAACATTGAGTCCGTCACCGATGCTGAAATCATTGAGGGTATGAAGCTGCTGGCCGAGACGGAAGGCATCTTCACCGAAACCGCTGGTGGTACGACAATCGCCGTACTTAAGAAGCTGGTTGAAGCTGGCAAGATTGATCCGGACGAAACCACCGTTGCCTATATCACAGGTAACGGTCTCAAGACCCAGGAAGCGGTTCAAGGCTACGTGGGCGAGCCACTGACCATCGAGCCCAAGCTGGAAAGCTTTGAGCACGCCCTAGAGCGGGCACGCACATTGGATCGCCTAGAGTGGCAGCAAACGTCTGTCTAATTTGTAAACCCTTGTAATTTGTATTTTCTACTCATCTGGTAAACAATGGCTGTCAAAGTTCTCATTCCAACCCCTCTGCAAAAGTTCACCAACAATCAAGCCACGATTGAGTGCGATGGCGGCAACATCTCTGAGCTGCTAGATGCGCTGAATCAGTCTTGCCCTGGCATCAAAGAGCGCCTGTGCAACGAAGAAGGTGAACTGCGTCGGTTCGTCAACTTCTACGTCAACAGCGAAGATATTCGCTTCCTAGACGGTAAAAATACAGCACTAAACGAAGGCGACGAAGTCAGCATCGTACCAGCAGTTGCTGGGGGCTAATATTAAGTCTGGTTGAAAACCCATCATTTATTTTTTGTGAAACGTTTGCGGAGCAAACGTTTCACAAAAAATAAATTGGGTTCTTATACGCAGACCTGATATAAGATTCTCTAGATTTTTAAGTTTCAATCGGGTGCATCTGTTTACAACATAGGCTACAACGTCTTTTTCGCATTGCTAAGGAGTTCTGATGGGTTATACCGTTGGGTCTCCTTTTTTTAGATGCGCTTATTTGTATGTATAGCTGTAGCTACGTTGGTTAGGACGTTGGAAGACTCTAAAAACGTTCAAACGTTCAAACGTTAGATTTCGTAAATGGCTCAACCAAAGTAGCGATGGTTATATTTCTCAACCTCGATCGTACAAGTACCCACAACTGTAGACAGACACCAGCAGCAAGATGCCCAACTACAGTTAAGGTGTACTCAACGGAATTTGCATGACTTTCAATATTGTTGACGCTGACCGCAAACTTGATCAGCCATTCGCGTTCAACTGGATCAGCTTTACGTTTTTTGCGGCAGTTCACGCTCTCGCTTTACTCGCTCCCTGGTTTTTCTCTTGGTCAGCACTGGGAGTCGCCCTTTTACTGCACTGGCTATTTGGCAGTATTGGCATTTGTCTGGGATATCATCGGCTACTTACGCATCGCAGTTTGCGTGTTCCTAAGGGGCTGGAATATGCGATCGCACTAGTGGGTGCTCTAGCATTACAAGGAGGGCCGATTTTTTGGGTTGCAGGGCATCGTCGGCATCACACGTACACGGAAGACATTGACAAAGATCCTTACTCTGCAAAACGAGGATTTTGGTGGAGCCACATGGGTTGGCTGCTTTACAAGCGCCCAGAGTTTTTTGAGTACGAATCGAATCGCCAATTTGCACTCGATCTAGCGAAAGATGCGTTCTACCGTTGGCTCGATCGCTACTACCTGCTGCTGCAAATCCCGCTTGGAGTTGGGTTATACCTGCTTGGGGGGTGGTCATTTGTGATTTATGGACTGTTTGTAAGAGCCGTCTTACTCTGGCACAGCACGTGGCTGATCAACTCTGCCAGCCACATCACGGGCTACCGCAGCCACGACTCGGACGATAATTCTCGAAACCTCTGGTGGGCAGCACTTCTCACCTATGGAGAAGGCTGGCACAACAACCATCATGCTTATCCCAACGTGGCAAAAGCAGGCTGGAAATGGTGGGAAATTGATATGACGTGGTGGGTAATTGTGGGCTTAAAGCAACTGGGCCTGGCACAAAGAATTGTCCTCCCGCCATCAGTTTGATCACTACTAATATCAAGTCTGGTTGAAAACCCATAATTTATTTTTGTGAAACGTTTGCTCAGCAAACGTTCCACAAAAATAAATTGGGTTCTTTCATACAGACTTGATATAACGAAATTTGGTCACTACTAACGAAACACCTCGCGCCGTCGTGGCAGCGTATTCGCGACAGTGCGTTAACAAGGCGCAGTTCGTGGCAGGCGGACGGTAAATGTTGTGCCTTCCTGCGCCGTCGAGGCGACCGCTATTGTGCCCCCGTGGGCAACAACGACCTCCTGCACAATATATAGTCCCAAGCCGATGCTGCTCGAAACTTTTTGCGTCGCCGATTCTGATTGAGTGTAGCGCATGAGTGGATCAAAGATCATTGTCAGCATTTCCGACGGGATTGGTGGCCCTTCATTATGCACGCTCAAGACCACGGTTGATCCTGCTGCTGCGATCGCAAGTTCGATTGGCCCCTCGGTCGCTCCGTGCTGTAGGGCATTACCCATCAGATTGGAAATGACCTGCTGGAGTCGGGCCGCATCCCAGTCACCAGTCAGGTCGCCCTCTGGGTGAAAGCGCAGCGTGCGCTGCGGATAGGTGAAGCAGAATTCCTCAAAGACTTTGCGACCTAGTTTTTCCAGATCGACCGAACCGCGCGTCAGCGGTATCGCGCTACCCAGCCCTGTCGATGCAAAGTCGATTAGGTCACGGGTCAAGTGGGTGATTGTCTCTGCATTCCTCTCGATCATCGAGAGTGCTTTGGCAGAGGGCGTGTCTTCGTTGGTGGTGCGTGAAGCTAGTTGTGCAGCCGTGCGGATGTTGTTCAGCGGGTTACGCAGGTCGTGGCTGAGGATCGCCAGGAACATGCGGCGTGACTGCTCGACGCGATTGGTGTAGCTGCTGATGGCTTCGGCGAGGGATTGATCGATCGACTCGTTGAAGCGGGTGATGTCGTTGAGGTCGTTGAGGTTGGGCTGTGGGCGGCTCGCGCGCCACATGCGGAGCACGCTGGCCCGCAGGGCGCGGTACTCAGCCACGACTTCCATGATGTCAAAGCCCGATTCCACGCGTTCCACGCCGTGAATTTTCGAGGCATGGTCAAGGCGGTCGCTCTCCTCGCCGCCAGCGCCACCGTAGCCTTTAGACTTGCTGGCCTGCTGATCGAGGTTCTGATCGCTCTGCATGTCCTGCACAGTGGCTAGCAAGATTGCCTCGGCAGCATCACGCAGGGCCAGCTTGGTCATCTGCGTTCCAGGTGAGAGGCTGCGCGCAAATGATTCCCATTCTACGAGGATGGGTTCGACGTTCCCCAGAATGAAGTCGGCCAGTCGCATCAGTCTCTCTACTAAGTACGGGTTAAAAATTAAAGAAATGCTATCACAGGGAAACGCTCTGGAATACCTGTTGTCTAGTCCCTAGCGTGGATTAGCCCAAAAGCCGTTAGCCCCTGAAAATTCTATGACGCAGGAATTTCAGCTTCTATTTAGGTTCAAATTGCACATTCGCGACCTGAGCTTAATAGCCAAATCTCCAGGTTTCATCACCAGAACCAAATCTATAATCAACTTGGCTGTTGCAATTTTGGGATAGACACCGTTAAGGAAAGCGGATTTAATCAGGTGAAATCTTTGGGGTAGGGACACGGCAATGCCGTGTATTTGTTTAGCGCGACACTCTGCATAGATCCCCCTAAATTCCCCTTAAAAAGGGGGAACTTTGAGCCAGAGTTGGAATAGCCCCTTTTTTAAGGGGGCGGCGACAGCGGGGGATCATACAGCTACGCTAAACAAGTACAATGCCGTGTCCCTACGGATAGAGCGATTGACAGGCTATTTGATTCGCACTCCTAAGCGTTTGAAATCTCAGATTGAATGATGAATTTGGAGAACCTGTTTATGTTGAAAAAGCATTATCGAATGTTGACGGCGCTGTGCCTGAGTGTGCTGCTGCTGGTTACCGCTTGCACCAAGCCAGAGTCCCGTTGGGATCAGGTGCAGCAAGAAACGAAGAATGAGCAAATTGCTGACACGGCCACGGCGGAACCGATTGCAGGCGGCGAATTCAATAAGTTTTTTCCCGAAGCATCCGGTGAATACGACACAGTTTATACCCAGGAAAAGCAGGGTTTTGCAGAGGCCAAGCTGAAGCAAAATGGCGAAGATGTGGCCATGCTTTCTGTATCCGATACAGCCCTCAATCCAGAGGCCGTCACTAAGTTTCAAAACAGTGATTTAGAAATTGCAGGCTATCCCGCCGCTGAAGTGGGCAATTCCACGGCGGTACTGGTGAGCGATCGCATTCAGGTCAAAGTTCAATCTCGCGGCAGCTTATTCACGGCTGAAGACCGGGCAGCATGGCTGGAACAGTTTAATTTACAAGGGTTAGAAGAACTCGCCTCGGCCTCCTAAGCGACCTTGACGCATTCTGATCGACTATCCGTTCTACTTTCTTATCTAATTTCCTTTTCCTTGTCTACTTCCTTTTCTTTACTTAATTTCCACCTATGAGCAAAACCATTTTTGAACTGGTTGATGACCTGCCAGAGCGCAATATCACTGTTTTGGCACTGCGATCGCTAGATGCGATTATTCCCGGCAAGTGGGAGAACCTGACCGGATTTGAAAACACGATTAAGGTCGTGACGGGCGAAACCGATCAGGCGCTGATTCAGCAGATTGGTGAGCGAGCCATCCGGTTATTCAACGACAAAAAGCAGGGCTATCAGCGGGCGCTGTGGCTCTATCAGACCATCGACAGCACGGGGCGGGCGTTGGGGACGGCAGCGTTTGCGGGCAAGGTTGGTGAAAAAGTTAAACTGCTCAGCTTTCTAGATAAAATCACGCCCAAGCCGGAAAAAGCCCAGACGATTGACCTGGCGCTGAAGCTGGTGACGGAAATTGTCGCCTTTTGCCAGATCAACGGCATTCCGGGCGACAGCATTGGCGATTTCGTCAAATCCCTGGGGGACTACAGCGGCGAAAGCCTGATGCGGATGGCGGCGCTGGTCAGCTTTGACGGATTGATTCCCCTTGGCCCCAACTTTATCTTGTCGGCGCAGAATACGCTGAGCCGTCTCAATCCCAAAGAGCTAAACGAGCATCCAGGCTTTAAGCAGATTCGGGAGCTGATTCCGGGCAACAGTGCGGACAAGCAGCTCGGCTTCATCAATGAGAGCTTTGATTCAACCAAGGGTTGGATGGGCAAGTTTGTTCAGTCCAACAACCTGACGCCGCAAAAGATTGCCAGTAACTTACAAAACTTTGTCGAAGTATCCGAAGACAAATTAGACTATCTAGGAGCCTTCCTGGACATGTCAACCAATTACTATGAGCATACGGGGATTCAAACCCTGGCTCGTCGATTGATCGAACGGGCAGTTGCTGAAATCTAGATGAAACGGTAGAAAGAGTAAGCAATGGCAGAAGAAAACACTCCCAAGGATCCAAAGCAGTCGGCTGAAGCCAATGGCTCAGGCGGCGATGACGCTGCGAAAAAGCCTGCGGCTAAAGCTCCGGCAGCCGGAAACAAAAAGCCTGCGGCAGCAGGTGATGGTAAACCTGCGGCTAAGAAGAAAGAGAAGCCACCCGCGCCTGAGGATAAGCCTTTTCCCAATTTCATTACGGAAGAGTTTATGCCTGCTCTGTCTGAGGCTTTGAAGAAGGAAGGCTTGAATGATATTGACCTCGACTTTGAGCGCACTAAGCTGGAGGTCGTCGGTTCAGAGCAAAGCGGCTTTTTCTGGCAGGTGATTGGTCACTGGCAAGGTGGCCGTCGCCAGTTCAATGTGGCTTTCTTGAAAGAGGATATCAAGGGGCCAAAGCTGTTTGCCTATTCGGATTCGGGTTCCAAGCCGAGTACCCTTGAGCATTTCATGGGGGATGAGCGTAAGGTGACGCTGGATCTGATGGTGCACTATGTCCTGCAGCGGCTCAATGCGCAGAAGTGGCTGGTGCGGAATTAGGATTTACTAACAATTTGTTTGAAAGAGGGGAGATGCTGGAATTGGTGTCTCCTTTTTTGTTGGTGGTTATTGGTTGATGGTTGATGGTTAATGGTTGATGGTTAATGGTTGATAGTTACTGGTGGGTGGTGAGGGTGGGTTAGTGGGTGCTGGGGGGTTGGAGCCAGTGGACTAGGTTTTTGATGTAGGTTTGGATATCTGCGATCGCAGCTGGATTTTCTTGGATGCCACTTCCGGGCTGTTCGGTGACAAAGCTGGGGCAGCCGTAGCTTGTATCCCAGTTGTAATCGACAAAATGATGAAAGGTGGATTGCGCCACCATGCGGCCTAGTGTGTAACCATCGGCATCTTGACGATGATCCGCTGCGACAGCTAGATTAAACGGGCGATTTGTCACCTTACTGGTGCCTGTGGCGAGAATTTGAACTGCTGGATCGTCCAGATCGGTAACGCCAACGCCTCCTTCATGGGGATGAGCGGGAAAGAAGCGAATCCGACCGTCCGGTGTGCTCGGATGCTTGAGCAGCTCATGCAGTGGCTCGACGGGAGTAATCGTCTGATAGTCGCCATTGCTGCCGGAGTGGTAGTTGGGCCAGTCAATCGTGAGCGTGTAGGCATCGTCGCGGCAGCAGCGCTCTGGATCAGGATCAATCTGGCGCGTACGAAAATAGTGAAATGCGCCCAGCGTCGGTAGGGCACACATGGAAATGCCCATGTCTTGATGATCGCGAGTGGTCAGAATGCCGCCGCCCTGCTGATGAAAGCGAGTAATGCCAGCGCAGTCGTCTGAACTAAGACCATCACCTATATCCAGCGCAAATAGCCACAGTTGGTCAAAATCCTGTCGGTCAAGCTGGCTGAGAATCGGGTCGTTACCATCAGAGCCGGGGTTGCGATCGCGGGCTGTTACGGCCACTAGGGGTTGCCCCTGTTCATCCTGCAGCGATGACAGATAGTTTTGCAGCAGGGAGAACCGGGCAATTGTCCAATCATTAACATCGGTTGGGAGCAGCGTTGTTTGTAGCAGAATTCGAATTGCCATTGCGGTTCACGCCCTTGTGTGTGATGAGTTCAGAAATCAACATCAAGTAATCAACATTAAGCAATCAATTTAGCGGTAACATCGACGAGCTTATGGGCTATGCCTTGTACCCCATCCATCAGTTTTTGATCAGTCAGTTGTCCTTGTTCATCAAAAGCTTGATAGGCGTTAGGCACGGCTTTTTGATCGGGAATGACGAAGACGCCAATGCCTTCTAGAATCGCGCGGACATGAACCAAGCCGCGAATACCACCGAGTCCACCGGGAGACGCCGCTAGCAGTGCTGCTGTTTTGCCGCGAAAGCAGACTAGTCCCAGTGGTGGTTCATCGGGTTCTGGGCGGGAGGCCCAGTCGATGGCATTTTTGAGCAGCGGCGTGATCGAACCGTTGTATTCGGGGCAGGCAATCAGAAATCCATCGTGGCTTTTTAGAAGCTGTTTGAACTGGCGCACGGCTGAAGGGATGCCGTCTTTGGCTTCTAGGTCTTGATTGAAGAGGGGCATTGGGTAGTCGAGGAGGTCAACGTAGGTGACTTCGGCTCCGGCGGCTTTAGCTCCGGCGGCGGCTACTTTGACGAGTTTTTTGTTGAATGAGTCGGTTCTAGCGCTGCCCGCGAAGGCAAGGATTTTGGGAGTTGCAGTCATAGTTTGATTTAGCTTTTATGGCAGATTTGACCAAATTATAGGGAATCTGCTGGGAATGTGGTTTTGGGGTGGTTTTTGGGGTTGGAGGTTGGTTCTGAGGGGACTAATTTCCTTGGGTCTTTTCTTTTGGTTGGGTTGTAGATGGTTAGAGGTTGGTTCTGAGGGGACTAGCCCCCTCAGGCTCCCCCACTGGTGCGTGCCGTCGCCCCAGGCCCCCACGGACGAGGTGATCGGTGAGTAGTGTCACAGCGCTTCGCTTTGCAGGTGTCGATCGGACGCTACTTGTGAGGACTATCTTCGGTTTGGCGTTCCGCCGAACCTGTTAACCCAACAGAAGGCTGTTGATACTGACAGGTTATTTTTTTGGAGGGGGTCTGGGGGACGCAACCGTCTCCCAGCGGGGTTGTGGGGGCAAGCGCCCCCACGAAAGGGGTTTTTCACAATAATCCCAAACGTATCAAACACAAGCAAAGGACGCTGCATCCCACGACACAGCGTCCTTCATAACATATCAAGCTACTGATAATTAACCAGAAAACTAACTCGCTAGTTCTTTCACCTTTTTCATGATGCCAGTTGGATCAATACCCTGATGCAAGAACTGTTCCCAGAGACCGCCGGAACCTTCTTCATGGGTACCAAGGTGAGCAAATTTTGGCGTCAAGCCGCGCTCTAGCAACCAGGAGCCGAAGCGGCTACCCAGACCTGTGCGACGGTTGAAGGATTCAACGACCAGGACAAAGGGAGCAGCACCCACTTTGGCCATCATTTCTTCGTCCACCATGTTGAGGGTGGGCTTGTTGATTAAACCTACGTCGATTCCCTCTTGCTTGAGCCGTTCCACAGCGTCCAGCGAGCGATAGAGCGCATCACCAAAGCTGACGATGTAGCCAGCGGTGCCTTCGCGGATTACTTCGTCTTTGCCAGGGGTGAATTCGTAGCCTTCACCAAAGAGGGTGTTGCCGTCGCTGGTGAGGATGCTGGGTACAGACGAACGGGTAGAGAAGATGAACCGTAGGCCGGGATCGTGGAAGACTTTGGCGACGCAAGCGCGCATTTGATGCTCGTCGGCGGGGAAGTAGAGGCGGGTTTCATAGCCGTCATCGAGGCCATTATCGGCAAACATGTTGTTGATGCCGAAGTGGCAGGTGTTGTCGGCCATGTCGTCGATGCCAGCGTGGGAGAAGTGGCAGAGGACGTTGGAGTAGTTGAGCCGCGCCATCGTGATTTCGGAAATACACATTTCCAGGAAGGCGCTGAAGGTGCCGAAGATGCCCTGCTTGCCGGGAGCCATGCCGAAACCAGCAGCAGCGGAGAAGTTACCCCGCTCCATGATGCCCGCTTTGATGTAGATTTCGGGGAAGGCTTCGCGAATGGTATTGAGACCGCAGGAACCTTCCAAGTCGCTGTCAATACACATGACTTTGGCTTTGCGCTCTTCGTCGCTCATCTTTTCCAGCATGGAAACGACGGCTGCGCCGAATACCTTCCGGTTGGAACCCCGGTTTTCGCTTGCACCTAGGAACTGATAGTCGTCCTTGGGCTTCTCGATGTTGTTGAGAAAGTCTACCGCATCGTTGAGGCCACGCTGCTCTAGATACTGAAGGGCTAGCTTGAGCGGAATTACGTCGTGGCCGTGAGTGGAGCCTTCTAGTCCCTCAATGCCGGGACACATGGGTCGCTTATTAATCACCGCGACGGGGCCATCGGTGTTAATCGCTTCACAAATGCGGCGGTAGAGATCGTCGATATCTTCACCATCGCCGATTAGGACTTTTAGACCGTGGCCTTCTAGCGTAGACGCCACGTCAAAGCCGGGAATGTACTCAGATGGGTGTCCGGCAATGGTTACGTCGTTGTCGTCGATGATCAGCTTGACGTTGAGTCCCTGCGCCACAGCTAGACGAGCGGCTTCTGCGTCGTTGCCTTCCTGCTGAGAACCATCCGAACCGAGACAGAAGGTCGTTTTGCCAGGATTTGCGATCGCAACCCCGTTCACATAGGGCCACATGTGACCCAAGCGACCAGAGCTAAACTTCACACCCGGAGTTAAACCGAGTTCAGGGTGTCCCGGTAGCTTTGAATGAGCCGCCCGATACTGAGTCAATTGCTCTCGTGGCAAATCGCCATTGATTGTCGCCATCAGATACTGAGTGGCCACCCGGTGTCCCGCTTCATCGAAGAACACGGGCACAAACTTGTCCGGATTACCCCGGAACAGCGCATCCAGAATCATCACTTCCGGCACGGTGTCGTAGGGGCCACCCGTATGACCGCCAACGCCCCGTGCTGCACCCGTTGCCGTGAAAAAGACGATGGCATCGCGGCAAAGCTGGATATTGGCCTTCAGGGTGTTCCGCTGCTCATCAGTCAGCACCGGATTGCTGGGATCAAGCTCTAGCGGCTTATAGGCATCAAGATTAATCGGGAAGCGAACGGACGTTGCAGTCATAGTTATTCTTGTGAGGATAGAACGACAAAAGTTCTAGAGGATCTAGTATCTCCCTCTGGGCTAAGTTCAGCCTCTACAGAATGATAGAGAGAGCAGGCACTGGGATCAGTCCTTACTGAAAATCAAACCACACCACGACACATTTCTAAAGTTGCGATCGCGACTTTGCCGATTTAATCATTGCTTCTTGGTTTAGAGTGATCCCTTGTTGTGAGGTGTTGTGTTTATTTTGGGTATCTGTATGTGGCACAACTTGTTGCACTGATTTCAGATATCTGTTGTGACAAAACCCGTTTAGTGGGAGCACTTGTCCCCAACTCCCCGCTGGAAGACAGTTGCCTCCCCTAGACCCCTCCCCAAAAGTTAACGCGTTGAGCATCAACAGCATTCTGTTAGAGCTAATAGGTTTGGCGTTCTGCCAAACCGAAAACAGTCCTCACAAATAACGCCCAATCCACCCCAGCAAAGCGAAGCGATTGAGACTACTCACCGATCACCTCGTCCGTGGGGGCCTGGGGCGACGGCACGCACCAGTGGGGGAGTCTGAGGGGGCTAGTCCCCTCAGAACCAACCTCCAACTCCCAACCTCCAACTCCCAAAAACCAACCCAAAAAACCAATCCAAAAACCAACCCAAAAACCAACCCAAAAAACCAACCCAAAAAACCAACCCACTGAGGAAACCCCTTGCTCAACTATATCGGCGAACTCGCCGCCCTCACCGCCGCCTTCCTCTGGGCCGCATCCTCCGCCATCTACGGACGACTTGGCGCACACATCACCCCCCTACTACTCAACCTATTCAAAGGACTAATTGCGATCGCACTCCTCCTTCTGACGCTGATCATCCGTCATGAACTCGGAGCCGGACTACAACCCACCTTCGTTATCCTGCTGCTGATTAGCGGAGCCGTTGGCATTGGCCTAGGAGACACCGCCTACTTCGAAGCGCTCTACTGCCTCGGTGCTCGCCGTGTTCTGCTAATGGAAGCGCTTGCCCCACCCCTTGCGGCCCTAATCGCTCTGATATTTCTCCAGGAAATCCTCAGTTGGCAAGCCTGGACGGGCATCCTTCTCACTGTTGCAGGCGTCACCTGGGTGATTACTGAACGTACGGCTGAGTCCCCGGCAGAACTCCACGCTACCCGCCAGCAAACCCGACGCGGTCTGATCTTTGGCTTCCTGGCAGCGCTTGGACAGGCCAGCGGGGCAGTGCTGTCGCGAGCCGCACTGGCAGAAACCGATACCAGCCCGCTTTGGAGTACTCTGCTACGATTAGCGGCTGGGGTGATTGTGATTCTATTGCTGATCGTTTGGCGACGGCATCCAGTGCGATCGCAAACCCTATTCCGCTCGCCCCAATTACTTGGTATTGTTGCAATCACAGCCTTTTTCAGTACCTATCTAGCCATCTGGCTCCAGCAAATCTCACTCAAATTTGCCGCTACGGGCATCGCTCAGGCCCTCAGCTCCACGAGTCCTCTATTTATCCTGCCGATTGCCGCTGCATTTGGTGAAAAGATTAGTCTGCGAGCAATTTTAGGAGTCTGTATTGCGCTAGTCGGCGTCTGGATTCTGCTGCGCTATCGCTAGCCGTTGAACCAGATTCCAAGCCTGAAATCAGTGCATTTGATCTACATATCGATTACAGTTGAAGCAGGGACTTCAACGATTGCTGACTCGGTGAACGGGTTTTTGCTACTCCATCACTAGCGCTCAAATAACAATTTTCATTAATTACTACCCTACAGCTAGAATTTCCGACACAATAGAACCACACTATATCCTTCTCGCCAAAGGAATCCTATGGAGATTCCCCGCCTACACCCCGATACCGTTGAACTCGTCAAGCAGCGCACCGACATTGTCGATGTGGTGTCGGAGCATGTCGTGCTGAAAAAGCGCGGCAAGGATTTCTTAGGTCTTTGTCCGTTCCACGAAGACCGCAATCCCAGCTTCACCGTCAGTCCCACCAAGCAGTTTTACTACTGCTTTAGCTGTGGAGCTGGCGGCAACGCCATCAAGTTCCTGATGGAGCTGAATAAGCAGTCATTTAGCGATGTGGTGCTGGATTTAGCCAAGCGCTACCAGGTGCCCGTGCAGACAATGGAGCCGGAGCAGCGTCAGGAACTCCAGCGCCAGCTTTCACTGCGAGAACAGCTCTACGAGATTTTAGGATTAACGGCCAAGTTCTATGAACATGCGCTGCGGCAGCCCGATGGTAAAGCGGCGCTAGCTTATCTAGAACAGGAACGTTATTTAGACGAAGCTACGATTCAGGGATTTCAGTTTGGCTATGCACCGGGTGGCTGGCAGACACTCTATGGTTATCTGGTCGAACAAAAACACTATCCGGTCGAGCTGGTCGAAAAAGCAGGGCTGATCATCCCGCGCAAAAATGGTGATGGCTATTATGACCGCTTCCGCGATCGCATTATGATTCCGATTCGCGATCTGCAAAGCCGGGTGATTGGCTTTGGCGGACGGACGCTGAGCGGCGATGATCCGAAATACCTCAACTCCCCGGAAACGGAACTGTTTGATAAAGGTAAAACCTTATTTGGATTAGATAAGGCCCGAACTGCGATCGCAAAAGCTGACTGCGCCATTGTGGTGGAAGGCTACTTTGATGTGATTGCCCTGCACGCCAACGGCATTGAAAATGTGGTGGCCGCCCTGGGCACGGCGTTGAGCAAGGTGCAGGTCAAGCAGCTGCTACGCTACACCGAATCCAAGCAGGTTATCCTCAACTTTGATGCCGACGCTGCTGGCAATAAAGCGGCGGAGCGAGCGATTGGCGAAGTCGCCGATCTGGCTCATCAAGGCCAGGTGCAGCTGCGGATTCTCAATATCCCCGATGGCAAAGATCCAGACGAGTATCTGCAGAACTATTCAGCCGGGGAATATAAAGCGCTGGTGCGGGAAGCCCCCCTCTGGCTAGATTGGCAGATTCAGCGCATTCTGGTCGATAAAGATTTGAAGCAGGCTGATCACTTCCACTCAGCCACCCGTGAGGTGACGGCATTTTTGGCCGACATTGCCAGCGCTGATTTGCGGACACACTACATTCGCCAATGTGCCGAACGGTTCAGCCAGGGCGATAGTCGGCTCGTGCCGCTGCTGGCCGATAATCTTTTGGCGCAGGTCCGGCGCAAGCGCCGCCGCGCTCCCGATGGCGCAGAAGACAAAACGCCACCTGCCATTTCCATCAGTCTGCTCGAACAGGCCGAAGCGGCCCTGCTCCAGCTCTATATTCATGCAGCTGATTCTCGCGCAGATGTCGCCCAAGCGCTGGAAGAGCGAGACTTGCAGTTTAACTTTTCCCATCATCGGTTCTTGTGGCGGCAAATTTTAGAACTCCAGGATGAACTGGAGCAGGACAGTAACCCCCATCGGGCCGGAGCCGATCTAGTCATGCTCTTGCGCGATCGCTGTGCAGAATTGCCCGATCAGCTCAATCAGGTGCAGCATTTGTTCTATCTGCATGAAAAGAGCAAGCGCGACATCTTGCGCGGTTCGTTGGTGATCCGGGCTGCGGTGGCCTGTTTGGAGCGGACGCTGTGCGAAAAGCGCTGCCGCTACTTTCTCCAGCTTTGGTCAGAAACCGACTGCGACACCGCCTTAGAGCTGTGCCAGTACTATCAGCAGCAAATCTACGCTGAGAAAAAGCGCATCGAAGAACTTGATCAGCAACGCTACGTCAGCTTTGAAGACATCGCTCAACTACCCTGGATCGGCGATTTTTACAGCGGTCTGGAATCAGGTGGAGAAGCTGAAGTTGTTATACCAACCGGAGCTGAGCCACTATAAAAATTAGTCAGGATAATAACGTAGATTGCAGATGCTCTCTCATCTCAATAACGAGTCAAGAACTATCGATATTGCGCAGTTACATCGAATAATGCGGATCGCTCTATACCCCTGACTCTCTACTCGTCATTCCTTACCATCTGCTTCACAGAACGTAATAAAATCAACGCATTTCCGGTCATCTCACCCCTTAGACTTAACTAATGGATTAAGAAACGTATTGATAAACATCCGTGCTGCAACGCCGGATTGAATCCAAAGTCATCTAGCCAGCTTTCAATTCATCGATAAAGACTATGTTCCCCATTCAGCGTCCTCGTCGTCTCCGCAGCCACCCTCAACTCCGGCGTATGGTGCGTGAAACAATCATCACCACCAATGATTTGATTTATCCCCTGTTTGCGGTTGCCGGAGAAGGCATCGCTCAGGAAGTGAAGTCGATGCCCGGTGTCTACCAGCTCTCCATCGACAAGATTGTTGAGGAAGCCAAGGAAGTCTACGATCTCGGCATTCCCGCCATCATTCTGTTTGGCATTCCCGCCGATAAAGATACAGAGGCCACGGGCGCATGGCACGACCACGGCATTGTTCAGGAAGCATCCCGCGCGGTTAAAGAGGCAGTGCCTGACCTGATCGTGATTGTGGACACCTGCCTGTGTGAGTACACCTCCCACGGTCACTGCGGCTACTTGGAAGTCGGTGATTTGACTGGACGGGTACTGAACGATCCAACGCTGGAACTGCTGAAGAAAACCGCTGTTTCCCAAGCCAAAGCAGGTGCTGACATCATTGCGCCCTCTGGCATGATGGACGGCTTTGTGCAGGCGATTCGCTCCGGTTTAGACGAAGCTGGATTTACCCATATTCCCATCCTGTCTTACGCGGCCAAATACGCCTCGGCTTACTATGGCCCCTTCCGCGATGCGGCTGATTCGGCTCCTCAATTTGGCGATCGCAGAACTTATCAAATGGATCCCGGCAACGGCAGAGAAGCGATTAAAGAAATTGAACTCGATGTGGCCGAAGGCGCAGACATGCTGATGGTCAAGCCTGCCCTGGCCTACATGGACATCATCTGGCGGGTGAAAGAAGCCTCGAATCTACCCGTTGCGGCCTACAACGTATCGGGCGAATACTCGATGGTGAAAGCCGCTGCTCTCAACGGTTGGGTTGATGAAGAGAAAGTCGTCATGGAAACGATGACCAGCTTCAAGCGCTCCGGTGCTGACTTGATTCTCACCTACCACGCCAAAGATGTCGCTCGCTGGCTAGCTGCCAAATAGTTTTCCGTAGATTGCATTCGCGCAGCAATGCACCACACTAGGAAGAGTTGCAATATCAATTAAGCTTGCGTCTACCAAGCTCCTAGGGAATGCGGATTTAATTAAGGTGAAATCTTTAAGGTAGGGACACGGCAATGCTGTGTTCCTACTAATTAATCCACAATCCTAAGAGCAAAAAGAAGCCGGATGGTGACCATCCGGCTTCTTTCGTTGAGAACCTTATGCACCAATCAAATCATCCAGTTCATCTAGGGCCTCACAGGTTGGAGCAGTGCTAGCACTAGTTCGCGCTGATGGCATCGGTCGAGCACCCATCGCAGGCGCACCAGCAGAAAACTGAGGAGTGCGGGCGTACAGGTAATCATCGGAGTAGCGGCGAAAGACGGCTTCCACCGCAGCGCGAGCATTTTTGAGTCCCCATTCAGCGGCGATCTGCTCGGCTTTTTCAATTACGTCTCGGCTGAGTCTTACTTTGTTGTCATGCATAGCTGAGTATCTTGAGAAAGTAAAAATAAACCACGAACATTAGCAAACTGAGGATCGCCCATCACAGTAAACAGCTTGCGTCCCGCCAGTCGCTCTGTGATCAGATGGGAGCCGCCACCTGTCACTAAGAAGCGGGTCACCCGCGCCATATAGGGCGTGTACTGAGCTTTCACCGTTTGAAAAATACCTTTGAACCACGGATCGAGATGCTCATCCAGCCAGTCTGACCAGGATAGACCCGTATCCGCGTAAACGTGATTTACCCGAAATCCGTCCATCACGATGCTGGGATCAGCACTGGTACCGAGCGCCATCGTTAACCGCTTGTCAAAGCTGATCGAAGTCGCTAGCTCATAGGTGCCGCCACGATTCATCACGTTTTCATCGATTACATCACCTTCCGCATCAATCAACCGCGTTAGCCAAGTGCCGCCGCCGATATCGACCACAATTGTGTAGCCGCTATCGGGGATTTGGCCTTCTTTTCTAGCGTGATAGTAGGCACCCATACCTTCCCGCGCGACGGTAATGGTTTGGACATCAACCTTGAATTGAATACCATTGCGGACGAATTCGTGCTTGCCTAAAAGCTGCTCTTGAATGGCTTTGCCATGCTTCGCGGGTTCTGGCGTTGAAAGGTATAAGTCCAACGGAAATTCTGAAACAACACCATTGATTGGCTCCAAGCAGGCGTAGAGATGGAGACGGGCCAGTTCAACTTTGTTTTCAATCACCGTTTGCTGCTGACGACGATATTTGTAGGCTTGGGCACCAAAGTGATGACGGCTGCCGTCGGCTAGCTCAATTAGCGGCGAAGCGTCAGAACAGCGAACGGCATCGCGACCTTTGGGCAACTGATAGCGAACCGAACGAATCGCTTTGGGATGCCCGGTGCCGTCATAAAATTTGAGGTCATAATTGCCAGCGTCTAGGGCGAGGATGCGGGTTGTTTCGGTAGAATTAGGCAAATTCTCTGAGGCAGAGGACGCACTTTTACTTGTGGTAGTCTTTCTCTGTCGGGTTGCTGTTGTCATTGGTTATTCCCTGAATCCAATTGTGGAGGTTTGTCCCCAATTAGTACACTTGAACTATATCGCATCTCGCGGTCAGGTCAAGCCTTAACTAAAATTTTTTCGGCTAAAGCAATCTCCTATCCCTAGCTAGAGAGCTTGCGAAGCTAATTCCTGGTAGGCTTTCCTGAGATTCTGAAAACTGATAATTGGTTTGAAGTTTTGTTAACGAGTTGGGTGAGGATCAAATGGATGCAGGTGCGATCGCAGCTATCGTTTACGGAGTATTAACCTTTGTCGGCGGCATCATTGGCTATGTCCAGGCCAAAAGTACACCGTCGCTGATTTCAGGCATAATTAGCGGGATTTTGCTGATTGCAGGCGGTATTTTGTCTCTCAATGGTGTTGCCTGGGCTGAAACCGCTGCACTGGTTATTACCGTACTGTTAGTAATCGTTTTTGCTTGGCGATTGATCAAAACCAAGCGATTTTTTCCAGCAGGGTTAATGACAGCTGCTGGGATTGCGGCCATTATTGTGATGCTGACAGGCTAGAACGGTTCGTCTGATTACAGGTGGCGTAGAGGCGGGTTTTGGTGTTAGGTGATCGATTAAACCTGACAATGTATCGGCTAAACCCGCCCATAAAAGGGTGTATCAACAAATTCATGCAATCAAAGGCAGATTATGGGATTAAAAATCACTCAGGTCGATGCGTTCACGAATCAGCCATTTGCGGGTAATCCCGCTGCTGTCTGTGTTCAATCTGAACCGCTGGATGAATCGCTGATGCAAGCGATCGCACTTGAGATGAATTTGTCTGAAACCGCTTTTCTTTGGCCCTTGGCAGACGGGTTTAGTTTGCGCTGGTTTACGCCTGCCACCGAAGTGGATTTGTGTGGTCACGCTACCTTAGCCAGTGCCCACACGCTATGGACAGAGGGCCATTTACCGACGGATCAAACGGCTCGGTTTCAGACCCGCAGTGGCTTATTGACAGCAACGCTCAAAAACGACTGGATAGAGCTAAATTTTCCCGCCCAGCCAGCAACGGAATATCGCGTTTTGCCTGAATTGATTAAAGCCCTAGGTGGCATCAGCGTGGTCTACGTTGGCAAAAACCGGAATGATTATCTACTGGTTGAAGTTCGCTCCGAAACAGAAGTCAAAGCGCTACGGCCAGATTTTGGCTTGCTGAAAACGTTGCCTGTGCATGGCGTAATTGTCACCAGTCAGGCGGAAGCGGGCAAAGACTACGACTTTGTCTCCCGCTTTTTTGCACCCGCGTATGGCATCAACGAAGATCCCGTAACGGGTTCGGCACACTGCTGTCTCGCTCCCTACTGGCGAGCCAAGTTGGGCAAGGATGAAATGCTGGGCTATCAGGTTTCTAGCCGGGGTGGTCTTGTGAAAGTCAGATGTGATGCAGGTAGCAAAGAGCGCGATCGCGTTTGCCTCAGCGGTCAAGCTGTTACTGTGATGAAAGTGGACTTAATGTGCTAGAAGGCTATCTAGTGCTGTGTCAAATCAGTTTTGATGGTTGATATGTCGCGCAAAACGCGACATATCAACCATCAAAAAACTACCCAAACAACGTTGACAAACCGCTAATGCCGTACAGAATCTAATATCCATGAGAGCAAGACTTGAGAATGAGGTCATTTATCTACATCAAGACGATGTGCCTCAGTACAAGAAGAAGGGCTCAGTCGTTCGCAACACGTTTTTCTGGGCGCTACAGTCCATTGCCGGACGCGCCAGATTCGATGAAGATTGGGAGTTTGAATCAGAAGTTTGGATTGCGCTGGGTCGCATGTTAATGCACTTCACGGAGTCAGGATATCTCGGTTATTCAGAAACCACCTTGGAATTTCCCTACGAGACAGAAATTCCCAGCGTTTTACGAGATGTTGCAACCTGGACAGCATCGGAGGATCAGCTCGAAGACGAGCTAGAAGGAACTTGACCCGATCCCGAGATTTACCAATTACTCAAGCTTGATTAGCCGCAACGTCACAAAACTGCCATAGCTAATTCGCTAGTGATGTACTAACGATTTGCGATCGCAACATCATCTTTAAGCGGGAGCAAGCATTTTTTGACCGACTAATGTATTCGCAAATAGTTTGCCAAAAAATAAAATCAGTAAGTTATAACCCTTGCATCAACGCGATTTGAGTTATTTTCTTGTCAGATAAATTGGCGGAAGCTACATCGCTTTTCTGCCCTTGGGACAACCCTTTTGATAGATGCGAATTCATTCATTAAGTCTAATGTTGAACTAGTTCAAAAACGAACTCGCAATAGACTGATTCGCCTATGCAAGCAATATATTTTCAGCATTTATTCGCTTTAGACGTGATTAATGGCCCAATTAGGCTTTTTCTAAGGCTTTAGTACCGAAGTCTTATGCAATTTGTAAAGGCTTTATAAGAGTTGAAGATGGCTTCATCAACGCAGCTCTTATAACTCTTTTAGGGTTATGACATATGAAAATGGGACGGAATTACCGACGTAAAAACCAACACCTATGGTGCGACAGTACTGGGATATTCACTTAATCTTTAAATATGAGACGAAGAATATTGAAGTCATCAAGTCAGTTCATTGTTTAGAGAAGGGTGAATAGAGTTCTGGTCTGCATTTGAATGCAGTCTGCGCTATTTGTGACTTCAACATCAATATTCTGGTTCCCAATGAACCGAGAGGTTATTCAAATTTTGAAAAAGGTTGGTTGGTTTATTTGATTCTCTTAAAGATGCTGCTTTTTTCTAGTCAGCGTTAATACTGAAACATTAGGCTTTTGCTAGCGGTTGCGTCGAACCATGCATTTTCGCATCGATAAGCCCACTGTAAGAGTGCTGAAAGAGTGCTAACAAGAATGTTGAGTCACGAAGCCAGTATTTAGCCGCAGTTAGCTGATTAATAATTTCTTCACAGTCAATCCACTTAGACGCTCGGTTTTGCTGTGTTATTAGCCATCAGCTTAGCCATCAAAAACTATCTATTTTATTTTTGCTATTGATTAAAGACTATGGTGCGTTAGATATGGTCAACTATCTTAAGAAACATTCTACTTCTGGCGTTTCTAGCATTCTGGGGACTTTATCTATTGCAGCCTCTATTGCGGCGAGTCTAACGGGATTAGGTGGCTCATTTGCAGCAGAGGCCATCACGCTCACGTCAGTGTCAGGTACCTGGTCAGATCCGCAAGACGGCACCGATATTCTCTACGTCGAGCAAGATGGGGCTAGCCAAATTTTCTGGGGAGAAGCCAGGTTTGAACAACTAGGCCAAAGTGGGCTCAGTTTTCTCGGCAATCAAAACATTGAAATTGAAACGGAGGAGGCATTTCGGGTGGGTCAGCTGACCCACTTCAATATGCCCGTCATCACCGGCACAGCCGTTAGTGCTGTTGATCTAACGCTTAGCCTAATCCTGGGCGACATTAGTCAATCCAACGCGTTTGAATTCGTTTTTAGCATCGAAGAAACACCCAATGGGACAGTTGAAGAGTGTCCCTATATTGGCATTCCACCCTGCCCGGATCGGATTTCTTGGACAAGCCTAACGTCTTCAGACACCATTACGATCGATGGTCAAGCCTATATTCTTGAGCTTTTGGGATTTCAAGATCCAGTCACGGGTGCTTACGAAGACGGTTTCATTTCTCAAGAAGGCAGCAGTAATCAATCCCTGTTATACGGCCAACTCGTTTTAGCGCCACCGAGCCGACCTGTGCCTGAACCAGGTATATGGATGGGGCTTGCCTCCGTGGCTGCATATGGTGTTTACCGTTGGCGTCGCTCGTGAAGACGCAATCGTGAAGATGCAGTCGATGTTTCACTTCGCCTTAACTCAGCTTGGCGCTGCATTCTAGAATCATGCGCTGATTTTCTAAGTTGTAAGGCTGTACTTCAAGCGCCTGGTGAAAGGCATCAATCGCTAGCTTGTATTCGCCCAGTGCGGCATAACACAGCCCCAGACCGTGTAGTGCCCCAAAATGGATGGGCACCAGATCAATGACTTTTAGGCAATCTGCGATCGCAACCCGATAGCGACGCTGAATGTAATAGAGCACGGCTCGCCGATTCCAGGCTTCAGCAAAATCGGGCTGGTCGCGTACCACTTCCGTCAACACCTGCTCGGCTTCCGTGAGTCGCCTGGCCTCCATCAGCATTTGGGCCCGCATCAGCTGCTGGTAGCCATACATTCCCTTCTGCTGAAACCACAGTTCCCACAGCTGTTCTGTAGCGCGATCGCGAACCTCTGAGTCGGCACTCTTAAGCTGTTCAAGTAAAAGCTGCGTTTGTGGATCATTCATGAGATGAGTAAATGGTGAGATAGGTCTAGTAGGTTCTGTTAATCTGCGATCGCGTCGTCGAGGCTAAGAATGCTCCCCAAAATAGCAGGCTCAGACATTGGTAGTTGGTGAGAATATCCAGGTTGTCCAGGAATATATCCAGGTAATGAATTTTGAGAACTACCTACCAGTTTAGCGGTGAGGGCTTAGCTGTTCATGAACCAGCCCAGCACCAAAACAACTAGAGTCAGGATCAAGAACCAAAGAAGCGATTGAAACGAAAACTGAATACCGGCCCCTTTAGGTGTTTCGGGCAGGATGTTTTGCAGCAAATTTTGGACAAATCGAGCAACCGGAACCCGCTGTGTCCAATGAACGCGTTCAATGATAAACGTACAGTTAACCAAATAGCGGTAGCTCGGTTCAGGATAGCGGGCAGATTGGGGTTGATGCAGCAAGAGCTGGAGAGAAAAGGTAAGCTGTTCGTAGCGGGAGAGATTTTTTGCGATCGCAAGATTGACCAGTGGCACTTTGTTGATCAGCGCATTGCCGCTAGCCTGCGGATCGCGCTGAAACGTATTTTCCGCCGTGATCATTTCCTGCAGCGTCTGTTTGGGATGCACAATGCTCGGCACCTGCGATTGAGACAAATCAATCGGCATACCCGCTGGCAGCCGCACAACCCGTTTAGTTTGCCGCTTCAAATCAGTGACAGCACAATAGTCCCAATCGATATAGAGCGGGACAGTATGCGACAAGTTTCGCATCGCAATGGCCAGCGCATTTAGCGGCTCAAACCCATAAAACGGGCGAAACTTAAAGTCAATCGCAATTAAATCAATTAAATCATTCCGCTCCAGTTCAGCCTGTAGAGCCTTACGATCTAAGCGAATAGTGACCTGATCCTTGAGCGAATCGATGGCACGGAAAAAAACCAGCACAATGCAGGTTAAATAGACCATCAAAATAATGAAATCGCGATCGCTCATACTCGGCACATCGCTGGCATTAACTGGGAACTGACAACGCCTTTGTCGTAACACATCACAGGTTCATTCATTGAGACCTGTAGCGAAATCGTAACTGTACTTCCCAAGCTCACCTAAACTTAATTTCTACCTTAACCAATAGACCAATAAAATGAGGATGTAACAGACCTGGCTTACTTTGGTAAGATCGGCCTGGATATGCTTTCGGGTCAAGTTATCGAGCCGTCACTACACATCGCATTCAATTATGTTGACATTAGAAAATTCTCGGGCTAAAGCCCAGGTTGGATTGGGCCGAATTCTGGTGGTTGAGGATGAAGAAATTATCCGCGATACCGTTGCCTTGGCTCTGACTGATGAAGGATACGATGTTATCACGGCAGAAGATGGGCGGCGAGCTTTGGAAATCATGACGGAGCTGCAAGATGCTCAGGCCCATGAAGCGCAGTCTTTTGATCTGGTTGTGCTTGACCTCATGTTGCCCCACGTTAACGGGCTGGATCTGTGTCGCCTCCTGCGCCACCAGGAAAATAATGTCCCCATTTTAGTGCTCAGCGCCAAAGGCACAGAGACAGATCGGGTTGTTGGCCTAGAAGTCGGTGCAGATGATTATTTGACCAAGCCATTCGGCATGCGTGAACTCATCGCTCGCTGCCGTGCTCTGCTCCGTCGCTCCCGTGGCTCCCAACCTCCCAGCACGGATAGTACCATTCGCTTTGACGATATCGCCCTCTACCCCAGCGAATGCCGCGTCACGGTACGCGACCAGGATATTAATTTATCTCCCAAAGAATTCAAGATGCTTGAACTCTTTATGGGCAGTCCTCGCCGAGTTTGGTCTCGCGATCAGCTAATTGAGCGCATTTGGGAACCCGATTTTATGGGCGATAGTAAAACCGTAGATGTCCACATTCGCTGGCTGCGCGAGAAAATCGAAGACGATCCCAGCAATCCCAAGTATCTCAAAACAGTACGCGGCTTTGGCTACCGCTTTGGGTAGATTTAAATCACGGAATTCTCTAGCAGATTGCTATGATAAATCCACAGTCATGCCCTGGATTTGAGTGTTTGATACCGTGCAAGTTCTGTGGTTTCTTCTTGGGCTATTGGTTGGCTTTTTAATCTTCGGATTGAGATACATTCGACTCAATCGTCGTTTGCGTCAATTGCTGCGTGAAGTACGGGCAGATGAGGGCATCCCACTTTCTGTAGCCTCACAGCTCTCGATCTCGCTAGATTTGCAGCGCCAACAGTATCGCAAGATTGATCAACAGCTTGAAGCGACGCGGCAGGTTCTTCGCTTAGCTCCGGTGGGCTATCTTCAGGTGGATGAGGAAAATCGCCTCACGTTTGCGAATGGGCAAGCCTGCCAAATGTTAGGGATTGATCCGCTCGAAGCCACACCTGAAGCGGCATCTGACGTTGCACCAGATGCGATCGCACCTTTAGCTCCTTCCTTTAGCGCCTCTGAGGGGCCACGCCTCCTCCTAGAAGTTGTGCGCTCCTACGAACTAGATCGGCTGATTGATCAAACCCGTCGCACCCAGACTCTATGTCAGCAAGACTGGCTAATGCACCACGTTTCCGCCGATCCAGCCACTATTTCCCGGCAGCCGTCCTATCCAGTCAGAGGCCACGGCATTCCCCTGTTGCAACAGCACATTGGCGTTTTTATTGAAGATCGACAAGAAGCCTACCTGCTGACTCAACAGCGCGATCGCTGGACATCCGATGTTGCCCATGAACTCAAAACGCCGCTGACCTCGATTCGCCTGATCGCCGAAACCCTCAAAGCGCGGCTAGATTCTCCCTTAGTCAGCTGGATCGATCGCCTACTGAGCGAAACGATGCGTTTGAGCAACCTCGTACAGGACTTGCTAGACCTCAGCAAAATTGAACGACCTGCCACTCAAGCCCTAAATCAAAATTTGGTCAACTTGCCCGATTTAATCCACCGTGCTTGGCTCAACCTCGATCCGCTATCCAGTAAAAAACAGCTCCAGCTCAATTACGATGGCCCTCAACTGCTGCGCATTCGCATTGATGAACATCGTTTTTTTCGCGTGCTGATCAATCTGATCGACAATGCCATCAAGTACAGCCCTCCCCGCAGCATCATCCAAATTCGGCTACATCAAATTGCGCTTTCGGATCTACCGTCCCCACCGAGTTCAATCACGAAGTCAAATTCCCTCCTGCGTTCATCGCCATCCTCAGCTCCATTCTTTGTGGCTTTAGAAGTCATTGATATGGGTTCTGGCTTCCAATCAGCCGATCTACCCTATGTATTTGAGCGATTTTATCGTGCTGAAACCTCGCGGGCACGCCATCTTGAATATGACGGTATTCCCAGCTCACAACCTGAATCATCGGCCATCACTGATACAATTCAAACCAATGCTGGTACGGGTTTAGGGCTTTCGATCGTTCGCCAAATTGTTGAAGCGCATGGCGGCTATGTCGTTGCTAGTAATCATCCTGAAACGGGCGGAGCCTGGCTACAGATCTTCTTGCCCTACCCTAATCCATCCGCCCAAGGGCAGCCTCAGTTAGACCCGTCAAAACTAAACCCAATCGATCAGCCTTAAGGGACAATCCTGTAATATTTGGGTAGTTCCATTCAATTGAGCTATGGCTGAACGACTTCAGAAAATCCTATCTCATTGGGGAGTGGCTTCTCGCCGTCAGGCCGAAGCGATGATCCAGGCAGGACGGGTGACATTGAATGGCCAACCTGCGCTCTTGGGCCAAAAAGCCGATCCTGCAATTGATAGAATTTTAGTTGACGGCCAGCAAATTCGCCCCCATAATCGTCCAGACCGGATTTATCTCCTGCTGAATAAACCGCTTAATATCGTGACCACCTGCGATGATCCCCAGCATCGTCAAACGGTTATTGACTTGCTGCCAGCCCCCTATCAGCAGGGACAGGGCATACATCCCGTGGGCCGTTTAGATGCCAATTCGACCGGCGCATTGCTGTTAACAAATGATGGAGAGCTAACCTTTGCGTTGACTCATCCTCGTCATCACGTGCCGAAAACATATTGGGTCACAGTCGAAGGACATCCCGCTGATGCGGAGTTAAACCGCTGGCGACGGGGAGTATTGCTCGATGGTCGTCAAACACAACCTGCTACGGTGAGCGTTATAAATCGGACACCGACCTCAACCCAACTCAAGATTGTTCTGCAGGAAGGACGCAAGCGTCAGATTCGGCGTGTTGGCGACATATTAGGACATCCGGTGATCCAGCTTCATCGGGTAGCCATTGGTTCGCTGGAGCTAGACGATTTGCCGTCGGGGCAGTTTCGTCGTCTGGAATCTGCGGAAGTTCAAGCGTTACAGCGGATTGCGCTTCTACAGCCCCACCCTTCTGACACAATTTCATCGACGAAATGAGGGATTCCACCCTATATTGATTTTTAATACCGATTGTTAACGTTAACTCTGACGTGTTGTTCCTACTCTTTCACAAGGGATTTTTAACCGATGAAGAGCGATCGCGCACATCTTCAGGATATTCAAGTCGAACAGTTCAAGGAAATTGCTGCCAAGCTTCGCGAAACTCGCGAAACGCAGGGGTTGTCTATTGAACAGCTATCGACAAAAACCTTGATTCAGCGCCGCTTACTCTATGCCATTGAAGCTGCTGATATTGAACAGCTACCCGAAATGGTATATGTTCGGGGATTTGTTAAACGTTACGCAGAGGCTTTGGGATTAGATGGCCAAGGAATTGTGGATGTGCTGCCAGTAGAGGGGACAAGCCACAGCATGAAGCCATCTTGGAAGGAGCTTCCAGCGGCGCAGCTCCGACCGCTGCATTTGTATCTGCTCTATATTGTGGTAATTGCGCTGGCAGTTGGTGGATTATCCCATTTCCTCCGTCAGGTTGAGTCTCCAACGGTTGCTAATAATTCCAGTAGTCCAACCACTGCTCCGGCTGAAGTCATTCCAGACCCAGCACCTCAGACCAGCGAGGTTGAAAATACAGCTACCAACAGCAACGGAGAGCAGCCAGCAGCAACAGCAACTGACGCGGAAAATTCAGACCAGCCAGATGAGTCTACTGTATCTGGGCCAATTCGAGTGGAAGTGAAGCTGACGGCTCAATCGTGGATGCGTATTACCGTGGATGGCACAACTGAATTTGAAGGTGTCCTGCAAGCTGGTGATGAGCGCACATGGACAGCCAAGGAAGAACTAACGCTACGGGCTGGCAATGCGGGCGGAGTGATGGTGGCGTATAACAATGGAGATGCAGAACCGCTTGGAGAACCGGGCAGCGTTGAAGAAATCACCTATCCGCAAACTCAAAGTACCGCTCGACTCGTGGACGCTGAATCAACTCTCCCCCAGTGACTTAGAATCAGCGATTTAACAGAATCAGCCATTAGGTGATATGAGAGCCTCCGCACAAACTGCGGAGGCTCTCATGCTTACACCACGGTTTATAGCTGTAGTCGCTCTGCTAGGACACGGGCATTTTTGTGGCGCAGCTTCGCCGCGCCACAAAAACGTCCTAAACAGTATGACTATGGCTACATCACATCAAGTTCTCATCCGAAATCTGCTCATCAAAACCAGTCTTTATTTTTTGTAAAAGTCAAACGCAGCCTGACTTTTACAAAAAATGATTCGGTATCATACGGCAAGGGGCAAGGATGTAACTCTATGAAAAGTTAGCCCATAGTTTGCGCTTGTGCGATCGCATTGATTAACCTTTGGTTCTCCACCTCAGTCCGCACCGCCACCCGGAAATAAGCATCGCCCAAAACCGGATAGCTAATACAGTCGCGAATCAAAATCTGCGACTGCTTCAGCAATTGCTCTTGCAATTGCGTAGCTGATTGCTGTGCCTGAACTAGCAGAAAATTGGCGGCGCTCGGCAAAGGTGTGAGTCCCGATTGTTGGGATAAAGCGTTGAATAACTGCGATCGCGCTTGGTCGAGCCAATCCCAAGTTTGCTGCTGGAAATCCTGATCAACCAAAACGGCGATCGCAGCCGCTTCAGCTAAGGCATTAACCGGCCACGGATCACGCCACGCTTGCCAACGACGTAGCCGATCGGGATGTGAGATCGCATAGCCAATTCGCAGTCCCGGTAAGCTGTAAAACTTGGTTAGCGATCGCAAAATGACCAAATTCGAATAGCGCGTAACCCATTGATCTACACTCTGTTGATGCTCTGGTCGGACAAAATCCATAAACGCCTCATCCACAATCACCACACCAAACTGCTCCAGAGACTGACCAATCGTGTCTCGATGCAGCAAATATCCGGTGGGATTATGCGGTGAGTTAAGAATTAATCCACAGCTACGCGAATTCAGCCCTGCAGTTTGCAGAGCATGTGCGATCGCATCTAGCCAAATCTCGTCTAACTGACCCGGTTGCGATCGCGCCAGAGCAGAATTAGTAGTTAACTCAATGCTGAAATCAGCAGTCTGCACCAGCGAGTTCATCGCTAGCGTGCTGCTGATGATCGTTGCCCCCGCCGCCTTTAGCGATCGTTTGTAGTCACCAAAAGCCGGCTGCGGTACAATGGCTCCTTCTCGATCTACCAGTTCCCGGCAGGCCCAAGTCAACAACTCAGCCGCACCGTTACCCGGCAGAACCCAGTCGGGGGATAAATGATGGAAATCCGCCAATCTGCGCCGCAGTTTCCCATAACCCGGATCTGGGTATCGAACAATATCGCCCAAATGGGATCGGATAGCTGCGATCGCAGAGGACGGTAAACCTAGCGGATTAATATTGGCCGAGAAATCAAGAATAGCCTCGGGGGGACAGCCAGCCGCCTCAGCGGCCCAAGCTAAATTCCCCCCATGGGCTGGACGGATAGGTTCAGTTTGCTCCAAGGCTTTAACCAACCATTACAGCCAATTACTTTTCGGCTACTTTTTCCTTGAACAGCTTGCCAGCAGAAAAAGCAGGCACCGTGGTCGCAGGAATTTCCATCTTGTCGCCCGTCTTCGGGTTGCGGCCCTCACGAGCTTTCCGTTCCCGAGGTTCAAAAGAACCAAAACCAACCAGCGTCACCTTTTGGCCACTGGACACAGCATCCATAATCGCCTCAACAGTCGCAGTGATAACTGCATCTGCTTGCTTTTTGGTCACTTCAGCTTTGCTTGCAACTGCATCCACTAATTCGCCTTTATTCATGTGAATCTCCTAAAAGTTTTGCACTACAAATTCCCAAAATCGATTCAAGTTTTCTTGAGCAAATAGGAAATTTTACTCAAAATCGCTAGAACTTCTGATATACGGGAGTTTCAATGCCCTATTCTAATGGCAACTCTTCCAATATGGATCGCTGAAACCTTTAATTTATGCGAACTTCGGCATTTTTGGGTAAAAGTCCCCAAGTTTTAGCACGATAAAAGCACACAAACCCTTATTAAATGGGTCTTTTCAGACTCTACTAATCCGCAGCATGACCAACAAATGGAACTCAACATTAGCCAATTCCAACCAAAAACTCCCTAGATTAGACTCAATCTAGGGAGAAACAACAGGGTTATTCAAAAATAATTGAGCTCAAATCTTAGATTATTGCTCTCGTAAGATCTCTTGGACATTGCGTCCAGGTGTGTAACCGTAGCCAAACACAGATTGATCGGTATCATCTAAAATCTGCGGTGTGACAAGTACAATCACTTCCCGACGTTCATTTTCACTATTGGTACTCCTAAACAGCGAACCAATAATCGGCAAGTCTCCCAAAATTGGCACCTTTGAAACAGTTGTGCGATCGGTATCCTGGATAATGCCTGAAAGAATTAGCGTTTGACCATCTCGCAGCCGAACCCGACCAGAATTCAGAATACGCTGTGCAAGCAGCGTCACATCAACATCTCCAAACTCTTCTGTTGCCGTTGGTGCGGTAACTTCTGGATTGACCTGCATGGTGATAAAGCCATTATCATCAATCCGGTCAACGATGATATTGAGTGTCAAACCTGCATTCGATAGCTCAAGCTCTACATTTTCAAAAACATTACCATCAGTGATCGTTCGTTCTGTCACTACGTTCGTAATGACTTGTTCAGCCAAAACAACTGAAGCCGTCTCCCCTTCCTGCACGATTAATGTCGGATCGGTCAGGATTTTAGCATTACCACTCACAACCTGAGCCTGCAAACGAGCCAAGAAATTACGTGGGTATTGGAAGAAACTAGGTGGCGAGAATTCGTAAGTATCAGGTTCTCCAGGCGTCACAACTGGAACAATGGTGAATCCGGTTGGTTCTCCTGTCACAGGATCAACTGAAGTCGGAACAATTTCAAATTCCGTTGTCGCTGGTTCTCCTGGATCAAAGTCCGAGATCCCAGGGCTTAGGGGGCTACCATCAGGCCCCAGCGACGGATCCGCAACCGGTATGTCATTGTCTCCACGGTTGAAGAAGCCTTCTCCTAAGAAGGGTACACCCTCAATAAAAGGATTACCAATCGTTGGCCGACCAGTCAAACTGTTATTAAATTCCGTTGAAGTAGGTGGACGGTAATCCCCATAGCCCACTGTTGCGGCTCCTCCATCAACTGAGAAATATGTATCTCCAATGCCGAACGAGAAGCTTGTACTAAAGTCCTCTGTGTTCAACAAGTTGACATCTACAATTTTGACGTTGACCGCAACTTGCCGCTGTCTCAAATCAAGCTGAGTTAATAAATTGCTCGCAATTTCGATCTTGCGAGGGCTACCAACTAACGTAACCGCATTCAGTCGCCGATCAACACCAACAGCTAAACCTTCCAGTAGCAAGGGACTGATACCACGATTTTCGTCATCTATGCTAACCGTGATAATCTCTGGTTGCTCCAAAACCTCAACAACTCGGGATGCAGCCCCTTCACCTAATGTTTCAATAGAGCGCTCTTGAAAAGACTGACGTGATTCCGCGCCTTGAGTTGCCAAAAAATTAGCGGCATCATCAGCTGTAACCTGATTCAATCGTAGCGTTCGAGTTGCCACATCACGAGCGGCATCAGGCAGTTGTGGTCCTACAAAAACGGTGCGACCTGTACGATTCGCTTCCAGTCCTGTAATCCGAAGCACATAGTTGAAAACGTTTTGAACAGGCTCATCTTGAATATCCAAAGTGATCGCTGGGCCTTCACCAGCTCCTTCTGCTTCACCTTCTCCACCAGCAGTGGTGGGAGTTGCATCAGTAAACGCTAAGTTAAGCCCAGCAGCGCGAGCGAGTAGAGAGAGAACCTCACGAGCCGGAGCTTCTCGCAGAACTAACCTAGGAACTCGTACATCTGTTCCCAAATCAATCTCATCAAATGAGGTGTCAAACGTAGAAACGGCAATGTCACCCACAGGTGGAGCTACTGCGCGGGGTAAGAAGGGTGGCACAACTTGAGGTTGCGGCGCAGGAACGGGGACTCCGTTGATGGTTACTTCAGGGTTAGGAACTAAAACATCCGGATTTTGGGGTGGTACTTGAGCTGTTTGCTCACCCGCGTCTGCTGAGGGTTGAGTTGGTGTTGGTGTGGTTTCTGGAGTAGGAGTAGGTTGCTCAACAGCAACCTCACCAGAAGATGCAAAGCTAAAGACAAGCTGATCGTCATCTCGCTGGCTGACTTCGCCGACTGGCACAGTGCCAGCACCTGTCACAACGACTCGGATACTGTTGGCATCGAGAGGGCGAACCACAACGCTTGCAATACCCGGTGCAGGATTTTGCTGCTGGAATCCTGCTTCACCACTGTCTAGGTTGAGCTGAGTATTGATCACGTCAGCCGTTAGGCTATTGCCCTGGTTGATCGTAAATACCTGCGGACGATCGCCTACGTCAGTTTCCAAAACTAGTTCGGCACCTTCATCCGTTTGCTCAACCCGAATTTCAGTCACAATTGTTGGGGCAGCCTGGGCTGGCTGAGCAGTCGATATAGTTATTAGAGCGGCTCCTGCCAAAATGCTCCCAAATCCAAGATGCTGTTTCACGATTCACTCCTCTCACAATCTAGCTAGCTCGTTACACAAATGTCTGATAATGCTCAAATAATGTTGAACAAACCCTGTGGTAGTTGTTGTGGCTCAATCATAATTAGCCTCCCTCAGCTTCATCGTCTGCTGGGGCTTCACCGTCTTCACCTTCCTCACCTTCAGCCGGCTCAGTTTCAACTTCTGGCAACTCATCGGGTGAACTTGTTGGTATCAAGGCATCAAGAACCATCCGAGCATCTAGGATTTTGATGCCAGCGAAATCTGAAAACTCCTCATTAATCTCCGACTCCTCAAGCGTGAAATCTCGAATAATCAGAAGTGGCTCTAAACGCTCGATGTTCCGAATAATTGACTGAATTTGAGCAAAATCACCTTGAATTCCAACAGCGATTTTTTCGCTTCTCAGCTTGCCAATAACTTCTTCGGTATAGTAAGTACTTTCCTCTAAGTCCTCAGCCGTAATTACACCGGACTGATCGGGCAGTGGCTCAACTAGTGCCAGACGCGCCCCGACTAGTTCCGGATCTAATCCAGCATCGATGAGTTGACGTCTGAGATCTGCAACTCCAACATTGGTTGGAACAATCTGCCGATTGATGTCAATGATCAGGGTATCGAGTTGTTCTTCAGAAGAAAACAAGCCATAAACGCTGCGTCGTTCCGCAAGAGCAGCCTCTAATTCAGCTTCTACTTCTTCTACTTCTTGAAGAGCCGCTGCTTGATTGGCTAAGTCTTCTTCTTTAGAGCGCACTTCTGCTGCTAACTCACCCCGGCGCTGCAAGGCTGGTTGCAGTACGTTGAGGAATAGGTAAAGTGCACCACCCAAGCCCAAAAGACCCAAGATAATGCCAATCACCGTTGGTGTTAGCGTAATCCCAAAGGCTGTTGGGTACTCTGGAGCGGCTTCCTGTACCCCAGTATCTTCAGGAATAAAATCTCCAGAAACAGTCATGGTTCAATTGCTCCTATGTCCTGTAAAGCTCGTATCCGTGCGATAAGGCCGATTGTGCCGCTGCGTTCAAACGCATCAATGAGTTCAGAGGCGGGAACTTCGGTTAGGTTGGCCTGAATAGTGTAATTCACTAGCTGAACAGCTTGAGTCGTCGTAGGGTCACCAGGGCATCGCCCTGGAACTTGATTGTCGTCGTCCTCACCGAGTTCGGCACTAACAAGTTCTGTCTCATTACGAATGAAGTAGGGAGAACGCTGTAGGGTGAGGATGAAATCATTGATGTCATCAAAGGAGCAGGCCACTCCAATGATCTCAACACCACCGGAAGAGGGGGGAATACCGTCTTCGGTTTCGGGTGATTCTCGTGGAATACCAGTGGTTTGGACGATTTCATTGATCTGAACTCGACCTGGAATACGCTCCCGCACATCCTGGAGCATGGCAGACCAAGGGCGGATTTGATTGAAGATGGTTGTGAGAGCTTGGGTTTCCTCCTGGATAGCAGCGGTTTGCAGACGAACTTCGTCTAATCGATCTTGGCGAGCCTGCAAATCGCTAAGTTGGTTATCTAGATCTTGATTTTGCTGGGTTAGGCTAGCAATCTGCTGATTGGTGAAGAGCCATGCTCCACCAACGGCGGCAAGAAGTGCGATCGCAACTGCGGCCCCAATGAAGATCGGAGTGCGATCGCCTGCCGGAGTTGCTGCCCCAGCAGCAGCCCCAGCGGGAATCGGTCGCTCTTCCCGATCGTTCAGAAAGTTAATGTCTAAGTTGTACATAAGTTACGCCTCCCGTACGCCAAGTCCCAGCACTGTTGCTAACCCAGGCCGCTGTGCTTCTGAGATTTCCTCATCTGTTTCCAGCGCCAGTGTCTCAACTGGATCAATGCGAGTCGTGGGTAAGCTGAGCCGTTGAGCAAAGAACTCGTCTAGCTGTCCGATAGAGCTACCCGGCCCCGCTAGCAGTAGTTGAGCCACTTCCAAGTTGTCACCCTGATTGAGATAAAAATCGATGGAGCGCCGTAGTTCATCCGATAATTCACCTAATACCCTCAACATGGCGGCAGTTCCAGGATTCGTTCCGCCCAACTGGGGCGTTCCCACACTGTCCATCGGTGTGGCTGGAATCGTCATCCCTTGCAGCATGTCCGTATTACGAGACGGCGGCAAATTCATGGCTCGATTCAGCTGGCTTTGTACCTGATAAGTGCCAATGGGCACCGTCCGTGAAAATTGTGGTATCCCGTCAACCGCAATCGAAATTTCTGTGCTTTCGAACTGGATATCAACAATGGCAGCAGCTTCTTGAGGCGTAAAGTTTCGCAGCTGCTCCCGAATCGTGCGAATTAAGGCAAAATTGCTGGTTTCCAGTACATCAAGCGCAATCCCAGCTTGCTGAAACGTATCGAGATACGTATCTGTTACCTCTTTACGCACGGCAACTAGCAGCACCTGAACTTTCTCAATCCCGTCCTCGTCTTCAAAAAATCCCAGCTTTTGATAATCAACATCTGCCTCTTCACGCGGAAAGGGCAGATAAAGACTGGCTTCCTGGTTCAACACCATCTCCCGTAACTCCCGGTCATCCAGCTCGGCTGGAACTGGGATAATACGAGTAATTGCTCGTCCGGGAATGGCCGTGGCCGCATTTTTGACTTTGAGTTTACTTTCAGCGAGGGCTTCTCGCAGGATTTCAGCCATCGCGATGGTGTCGATGATCTGACCTTCTTGAAAGATGCCTTCGGGAACCTCTTGAGTATAGAAGTTCAGCAACTTATACTTCGCTCCCTGCCGACGCACGCGAGCGATGTTGATGCGATCGGGAGCGAGTTCGATACCGACTCCCTTAGATTTTTTTGAGAACAGAGATTTTAGGCTATTCACGGCGTTGTCTGCTTGCTGAGTAACGCGGGGCAGTAATCAATATACGAGATATATGAATTTTGCAAATCGAAAGAGATGCACGAAAACTAAATAGAACGCTAGACCTAGTAGTTATCAGAACCAACAAAACGAGTTTGAGTGACTGGCTTTGGTGACTGGTGCTGATGATGGTACCCAATGTTAGGTCAGAATTTTCAACCCGAAACAAAGGATACAAACCTTAAAGAAAATCGAAACCCGTTCTGCAATGCCATTCTGGAATAGCACCACAAACCGTTTGCTAGTGACCATTGCCTCTAGCACCAAGCGCTTACTCCCGTGACTGGAATGCAAGCAGCTATTCAGTTAACTGATCGAACCTGATTGATCAAACCGATTGGGAGATGAGTTTGCTCTATTACAGGCTAATTAATCTGCGGCAAACGAATTGAAATTAAGCGACGCTGCAACGATTTGGAACATTCAAAAACCGCAATCCACAATCACGACACTGCGTACCACGGCAGGCCTTAACGATGAGGCCCGTTCTCTTGTACCATCTGTTGCCTTCGCTTTGCTGCACATAATGTTTTGGTGTTGCTACTGCTGCGTGTTTGCTCCAAGGTACGATTGCACTTCATTACTTCGCACTATTCCGCACTCAATCGATGCAATAGGGTCAGCAATGTGCGATCGCAACAAACAAATCAGTCAGTTTAACTTAACTACTTCAAACGAATCTCAAGCATCCATCCTTACCCAAACGCCTAAATTGAGATCGGCCAACCTCAACTTACGCATCTTAATTTGGGTCATTCATCTATATGTTAGCTAAGTCAATCAACACTACCTGCTGCGATATTACACATAAATTGCAGAAATGGGCACTAAATTTGGAAAAAAGTTTGAGATTTATTGGGAAAGGGGGGCATATATGGTGTGAGACAGGGAAAAACAGAGAAGGACGACAGATGGGGGGAAGACGGTAAGGGGTGCTAAAAGACTATAAAGGCTAGGAAAAGGCGGTTGAGTGCGCGAAATACAGCAAATCCACGGCTTCAGGAAATCAACAGGGCGTTTGCTGAGGCGAGAGTTGGTGGCTTCGAAAAGGTGTAGAGGTGGAAGAGACGGTGAAAACTTGGTGAAATCTTGCTTGGTCAGGCAAATCGCGACACAATAAAAAGTAATATTTAATGACGAATCGCAACGTTTGCTGTTTTTATGACCCTGGATTGGCCGCCAGCGACTCCACAAGCTCCAACCTCTGATCGCCTTGCCTCGCCACGAGTTGAACGAGGCCAAGCGCCTTTAATTAATTATGATCTGACGATTGTCGGCGGCAGTGTAGTCGGATTGACGCTGGCCTGTATGCTGCATCAGTCAGGGTTAAGAGTGGCTGTGATTGAGGCGCAGCCACCAGAGATGGGAGCGAGCCGACGCCAAGCCTACGCATTGTCCTTAGTATCTGCGCGAATTTTTGCGGGGATGGGCATTTGGTCAGACATTGAGCCATACGTCACCCGCTTCGATGGTGTCCGGCTTTCTGATGCTGATCATCCGCAAGTAGTAGAGTTTACGGCTCAAGACTTAAATACAGAAGCCATCTACTATGCAGCTGAACATTCCGTCTTGATGACGGCGCTGCAAAAGCATATTCAACAAGCGGATGCAGTGGATTATCTCTGTCCGGCTCGTCTCAATCAGATTGAATATGGGGATCAAGCGGTTACGCTCCAGATTGAACAGGATGACGCGGTGCGGTTGGTTCAAACTCGTTTATTAGTAGCCGCAGATGGAGCGCGATCGCGGATTCGGCAGCAGGCCGGAATTGATACAGATGGCTGGAAATACTGGCAATCCTGCATTACGGTACTGCTTCAGCCGGCACAATCTCATCACAATACAGCCTATGAGCGGTTTTGGCCCAGCGGACCATTTGCCATTTTGCCGTTGCCCAACAATCGCTGCCAGATCGTCTGGACAGCGCCCCATGCCGAGGCTGAAAGCATGATGGCGCTAGAACCGGAGCAGTTTATGGCTGCACTGAGGCAGCGCTACGGTGATCAGATGGGGCACTTAACTCCGCTCAGCGACCCGCTGCTGTTTCGCGTTCAACTGATGCAAAGCCAGCAATATGCCAAGCCCAGACTGGCGTTGGTTGGGGATGCCGCCCATTGCTGTCATCCGGTTGGCGGTCAAGGCTTAAATATGGGAATTCGCGATGCGGCGGCATTGGCCCAAGTGCTGCTGCAGGCACAGCGTCAGGGCGAAGATCTCGGCAGTTTACGAGTGCTGCAGCGATATCAGCGCTGGCGCAAGCTGGAAAATTACCTAATCCTAGGGTTTACCGATTTTCTCGATCGCTGCTTTTCGAATTGTTGGCTACCGCTGGTTTGGCTGCGTCGTCGCGGCATTTGGGCGTTGAAGACAATTCCGGTTGTGCGGCGTTTGGCTCTGCGGATCATGGTGGGGCTGTTCGGTCGTCTACCAGAGCTAGCGCAGCGGCCCACTCGTCACAACCTGTAGTTTTCTGTCCCTATAGTTCTCTGTATCCTTTGTGCTCAGTTGACCGCTACGCAGACGCAAACTGTCGCACCCAGTACGTTGCGAGATCTAATGACTATACCCTTCAACTTGCCGAGGAAAAATGATTGTAAAGGTTGTTAACTGGTGCTGGCTAATAACCTGAATGGTGCCGCCTAGTCGCTCAACTAAGCCCTTGATTAGCGCCAAACCTAGACCCGTCCCGCCATGCTTCCACGGGTCGTTTTTAGGGACACGATAAAACTTTTCAAAAATGCGATCGCATTCTTCGGCTGGAATTTCAGTACCGGAGTTGCTCACCTCGATCGTGACCGTTTGTGCCTGACTCGCTACTTGGATAGCAATCGTTGCCCCGGCAGGAGTGTATTTGCAGGCATTATTGAGCAGTTCTCCCAGAATCCGCTCAAAATAGTTTGGCTCTGTGGTCAAAAGCGGTAAATCATCAGCCAAACATAGCTGAAACTGTTGATCATGCTGGCGCATCCGCTCGATAAACGGCTCAGCGATCCGCGGAATGCGATCGCGCAAGTCAATTAGATCCCAATTGATCGGCTCCGCTACACTGCTGAGACGAGTGATATCTAGCAAATCGTTAATCAAACTAATTTCGCGATCGCACTCCTTGCGCAGAATCTGAAAATACTGCGCAGCAGCACCCGTCTCTTGCAGAAATCCATCTCGCCGCAGAGCAATCTCCAACATCTGAGTCGCCATTTTGATATTGGACATTGGCGTGCGCAGCTCATGGGAAACCGTGCTCAAAAAATCATCCTTGAGCTGATTAATTGTCTCTAACTCCTGCACTTCTGTTTGGGCGGCTTGGTAAAGCCTGGCCTGACGCAGTGCGATCGCACATTGATTCGCCACCTGCTGCACCAGACGAATGTCTTGTTCACTGTAAGCATGGTAGCCATCATGAATGAGCCACAAATCTCCCAACACTCGATTTGCATCCTGAATCGGACAGCACAGCATCGCTAACCGACCCTGACCTGGACGAGTTGCCAGCGAACAAAACTGAAGATACTCACCACGCAACAGCGGCTCATACAGCTCTGGAAAATCACTGATCTGCGAAACCCGACCTTGTGACGGTGCAATTGACGTTGTGTATTCGTAATAAATGGTTGACGTTCCCTCTTCCAAATCGAACAGGGCCGCATTGCAACAGTCAATCCGCAATCCTTTCGCTAATTCTTCAACCGCAGCCTGTAAAATCTGACCTTCATCCAAGCTGTCCCGCACTTTATCCGTAATCCGCTTGAGGGTCGCCTCAAATTCAAACGCCAGCTCTAATTCTGCCGTCCGGCCCTTCACTTGCTGCTCCAACTGCGCACTAAACCGCTGCACTTGACCATACAGTTCCGATTGCTGAATCGCAATCATCAACTGATCCGCTAGCTGTTTGAGCAAATCTTGTTCCCACGCTCGCCACTGGTGAGCCGACTGGCAATTTTGAGCCGCCAGTAATCCCCACATCGATTCACCCTGCATAATCGGCACCACTAAATTTGCCCGTACATGCAAATTGCGCAGTAGCGCCGTATAGCTTGGATTTACATTCTCTGAGTTTGTATCGTCAACCGCCCAGCACTCCCACTGGATTTGCTTAAGATAAGCATCCTGAAACTGGCGACCGAGAATAGAGTACTCAGCAGAACGAACCGATTCTGCAATCACCCTACAGCTTTCTCGATCCTCAGACGTTTGGCAAACTAGCGTTCGGTCAACATTCAGCAACTGCCGAATTTCTGTGACAGCTGTTTCTAGCGTTTCATTCAAATTGAGAGACTGATGAATATAGCGGTTTGCAAAATTATGCAGTACGCTCGTTTGTACTGCTTTGGTCATGCCTATGCGTCCCCACTCCGCTGATTTACGTCACCGTATCGTCACCCTTTACGAGCAAGGTGAAGGATCCATTCGACAATTAGCCAAGCGCTTTCAAGTGAGTCAAGATAGCGTCCGTCTGCTTGTGAAACAGTATCGAGCTACCGGAAGCATCGCCCCCAAACCCTATGTCGGCGGTCCTCAACCCACGCTTCAAGCCAGTCACCATGAGGTGTTACGGGAGCTAGTAGAAGCGGATAATGATGCCACGTTGGCCCAACTGGCTGAGCGCTTAGCCGCCCGAACCGGCATCCAGGTGAGCGGTAGCACCATCAGTCGCACCCTCAGCAAACTGGGCATCACGCGAAAAAAAAAGTCTCAAGGCCAGTGAGGTCTATAGCGAAGCAAAACAGCAGCAACGCTATGACTACTGGCAAAGCATTCGGAATGTAGCCGTCGAAGATTTGGTGTTTCTTGACGAAACGGGAGTTAACTTGGCCATGGTGTTGCTGTATGCGCGCGCTCAACGAGGTCAACGGGCCTATGCCCAGCAACCGAAAGGCCGTGGCAAAAACCTCACGATCCTCGGTGCCATGAGCCTCAAGGCTGGGTTCCTTGAGGGCCTCAGCTTTACGGGTGGCACGACAGGCGATGTGTTTTTGTGGTTCATCGAAACGCTTCTCTGTCCACTCCTATGGCCGGGAGCGGTCGTGGTGATGGATAATTTGCCTGCCCATAAAGTGGACGGCGTCAGGCAAGCCATTGAGGCCGTGGGGGCACGAGTGATTTATCTGGCTCCTTATTCCCCAGATTTCAATCCGATTGAAAACCTGTGGTCAAAGTTGAAAGGGTATTTGAGAGCCGTTGAGGCACGAACTCCGCAAGCCTTGCATGAGGCGATCGCTCAGGGGCTTTCTCTGATCACCTTAGAAGATGTGCGTCACTGGTTCACCCACGGGTGCTACTGTGCTTAATCAATCTGCACACCGCTATACGTTGTGAAATCACAGCAAGCAGCCGATCACGCTCAGCCTGCTGTCGCAACGTTTCTTCAACGCAAATCCGATTCCTAATTTCGGCCTGTAGCTTAATATTTTGGGACTCCAATTGCTGCTGCAGGCGATATAGACGTAACTGATTGTTGATCCGAGCCAGCATTTCCATTGGTGGAATTGGCTTAGTAATGTAGTCTGCTGCCCCAACCTCAAATCCCTGTGCCTTCTCCGATTCACCCGCCAACGCGCTCACAAAAATTATGGGTAAATCCCGAGTTTCAGGATTGGCCTTTAAGCGTTTACAGACTTCATAACCATCTAGAACTGGCATCAAAATATCTAACAAAACAAGATCTAGCGGCTCTTGCTGAACAATCTGTAAAGCTACCTCACCATTATTGGCTTCAACGACATCATAGCCATCTAAATTCAGCAATTCGTGTAAAAAATCGAGATTGCCGGGATTGTCATCAACAATTAATATTTTCCCCTTCTGTGCCTGCACAAAACTTAACCCGTATTATCAAACATCCTTGCTAGTACAAATATGGCCGTATCTTGTCTCAAAATAACTACTTGAAATTCTCGTTTTCAAAGGTATAAGAATGTCAACATTCAACGTCTTATTCAATATTTTAAAAGTAGTGCCCTAGATCCATCGCTTTTTTACAGGCATGACAATCTCATACCGCGATCCAATATCAACCCCCCACATCTGAAACACAACCCCTGATAGTTCAACTGATATAGCCTTTCCTAGGCTACTGAGGTACAAGTTATGTTTTGAAGGCCGCGCGAAGCGTGGCCTTCAAAAAACAACCTCCCTTTACTAGCGCAAGAAGCGCTATAGCTCAACGTGTTGTGAAAAAGGAATGAGGATTTATGTGAAATGGCTCCTGAATAGATTGTCCAAGAAAATTTACTTATTTCAATCACCCTAAAGGTGGCATTAATCCTCTATTTGACGAATATTTGGCAAACAAAAAAGAGCTGAGTCGTCAAGCGACTCAGCTCTTTTTGAATTTTTGACATATAACGAAAAGTATGATGTAAATAAGACCGAACCTTTTACATCATACTTTTTCGACTAATTTTCGGCTAAGGGCTGATTAGCAATTAAGCCTTAACAGCTTGCTTGTCAGTCTTCGCATCGAGTTCACCGCTTTCATATTTTGCAGCGTAAACCTCGATGGGAGCCTGCTTGATCTTGCTCGCGTTACCAGCAGTACCAAACGCGTCATAGCGCTCAGCACAAACCTTCTTCATGTAAGTGATAGAAGGCTTCATGAAGTGACGAGGATCGAAGTTGCTAGGATCTTTAGCCGCAGCTTCCCGAATTGCCGCAGTGATTGCCAAGCGGTTGTCGGTATCAATGTTGACCTTGCGAACGCCGCTCTTGATACCCTTTTGAATTTCTTCAACGGGTACACCGTAGGTTTCAGGAATCTGACCACCATACTGGTTGATCATGTCCAACCATTCCTGAGGAACGGAGGAGGAACCGTGCATTACCAAGTGGGTATTAGGCAGACGGCTGTGGATTTCTTCAATGCGGCTGATAGCCAGAATCTCACCAGTCGGCTTACGGGTAAATTTGTACGCACCGTGGCTGGTTCCGATCGCAACTGCAAGCGCGTCAACTTGAGTTTGTTCAACGAAGTCAACCGCTTCATCGGGGTCGGTCAGCAGTTGATCTTTGCTGAGCGTACCTTCGAAACCGTGACCATCTTCTGCTTCACCCTGGCCAGTTTCCAGAGAACCCAGGCAGCCGAGTTCGCCTTCTACGCTAACACCGATGGCATGAGCAACCTTCACAACCTCACGGGTCACATTGACGTTGTACTCATAGCTAGCAGGGGTTTTAGCATCTGCTTCGAGTGAGCCGTCCATCATGACGCTGGTGAAGCCGTTGCGGATCGCGGAGTAGCAAGTTGCAGGGCTGTTGCCATGATCTTGGTGCATGGCAATTGGAATATGAGGATAAGACTCAACTGCAGCCATTACTAGGTGGCGCAGGAAGTTCTCACCTGCATATTTACGAGCACCCCGAGAAGCTTGCAGAATGACAGGGCTATCTGTCTCGTCAGCAGCCTGCATAATCGCGAGGATCTGCTCCATATTGTTTACGTTGTAAGCTGGAATTCCGTAGCCTTCTTGAGCCGCGTGATCCAGCAGCAGCCGCATTGGTACAAGCGCCATAGATAGTCCTCCTAATCGACTTTGATAGCAGCGATAGCTACCTAAATTCGCTTGAATCCAGATAGCTCAAAATATCCCATTGCGAGAGGGAGCTGCCCTATAAAGCTAATATTATGACAATTTCTAACGTATGACTAACTGTTTTGACAAAAGCCCAGCTGTATTTTGCAGAATTTTGCTAAAACTCACAGTCTTTAATCATCCGCTTTTAATGATTCGCTTTGTTATCCGCAGTGAGTGGGAAGGCCAACTGACTAACGGCACAAGCCATAGGTATAAATTATACAAATTATGGGCATCAATCATCACCCAATTCTGCAATCCTAAAATCGTTTTGGCACCATCGTGGCACTGGATAGCTGGATTCGATCTGCGTTAGAGGCACTGCTAAGCTAGCCATTTATCTGACCATCAGAACAGCGACATTGTCGAAGCGAATTGTAAATAAATGTAAACTTTTTTCTGTGATCGCGATTTCAGTCTGCGTGATGGGGAATCTACCTTTAGTTAGATCAATCACATCTTATTCGTTCAAATTACGCAGTCGTTGGAAGAGTATCGTAATGGTTATGCACAATATTATCCGCTCAGTTGCTCTCGCTGCTGGCGTTACGTCCGTTGTTGTTATGGGCACCGCCTTGAAGGCTGAAGCCCAAAGCCGTGAACTCTGGTTACATAGCGGCGAAACCGTAACCGTTGAAGGGTTCTTCGTATCGGGAGAGAACATCTTCGGCTGGTGTGATGGCGATTGCTATGACCTCGATATTTCGCTCTATGACGCGAACGGCAACTTCATCATGCAGGATGTTGAGCCGGACGCCAATCCTGTTGTGTACGCACCCTATGACGGTACGTTCTACGTGACGTTGGGTATGCCGAACTGCGCTCATCCCAGTGGCTGTGCTGTCTGGGTTGATTCTGATCAAGGTTTCTAACGCCAGTCAGCAAATTGAATAGCACCTCAAAACAGAAGAGCCCGCGCACAGCGCGGGCTCTTCTGTTTTGAGGTGTACCTTATTGAAAAATGGGTCGCCCGGGATTCGAACCCGAGACCAGTCGGTTAAAAGCCGAATGCTCTACCGCTGAGCTAGCGACCCTTGTTTGGCGTCGAAACGTGCCGTTTCAATGCCGGTTATTACCTTAACATGGATTGCGAGTTTGTAGAACAGTTTTTTTGATTTTTTGGTGGGTGGAGTGGGGAGGAGGGTAGATGGGTAGGTGAGTAGATGGGTGGATGGGTAAGAGGGTGGATGGGTGACAGATAGGAATTAGTTGTCTGGGGTGTTTACTTCAAGTTTGATGTGGCTTGTAAAGGACTGCTGAGGGTCAAGGCGGATTAGCGATTCTCCTGTGTTGAGGGCGTTGCGAGGGGCTGTCCAGGGTTCAAGACAGTAATAGGCTTTGCCGTTGACGGTCCAAAAAACTAGGGTGGAAAAGATATCGTCGTAGGTCAGCGTAAGAGTTAAGTTGCGATCGCAATCGCGCACCTGAGCCGACTGGCGTGACAGAGGTTTGAATGCAACATCGATTTCATCGGCTGTGATGTCCTCAAATGTTCCGCTAAAGGGATGAACCTCCTTAGTGATTTGGTCTTGTAACTGATCGGCAGGAATATCAAAGTCAAGCTGAGTCTTGTCATTGACCTGAAAGTAGGGATGAAAGCCGAGGGAAAACGGCATGGTGCGATCGCTGCGATTTTCAACCACTTGGTCAATTGTCAACGCATTACCAGCTAAGCGGTAGGTTAAGCGCACAGAAAACTCAAAGGGATAAACTGCTAGGGTTTGCTCATTCTGCGTCAGCTGTACGGTTAGCGCGGCTTCATCATGGGTTGCTCGTTCAATGACTTCCCAGGGGAGATCTCGACCAAAGCCGTGTTGTTTCAGCCTATAGGTTTGCTCGTTTAGCGTGTACTGGTTGTCTGGTAAGTTCCCACAGATGGGAAACAGCACCGGAACGCCGCCTCGTACTGAAAGCGATGGATCCGCAAAACGCGCTGCATCAAAATACAGAATCTCCTGACCTTTGTACCGCCAGTGGGTAATCAATCCCCCGCGCTCTGGAACGACGTTTAACTCAGCCTGGGCCGCTTGGTCATAAAGCGTATAGGTGCAGTATTGGTTTTGATGAATAGAGATAGCAAACACGTTGTATTCCTCGATCAATGGCCTTTGGCTAATGGTTACTGTTCAAACCAAATCGGTCAAAAAATCCAAAAAAATAATGAGTTGCACGTAGTGCGTGCAACTCACTGAACTAATCGAACTAAGGTTGATTCTGGCTGTTGGACTCTACGTTAACTTCAGGCGGAGCAGCTTGATTAGCGCCTGCACTGTCTGCTGGCCTAGCAGGTCGGTTGGGTAACTGGGGTTCAGGCAACTTCGGTAGTTTTAGCTCAACAGTCGGTGCCTTAAACTTCGGTTCTGTCTGTACATCGCTGGCGTTGAGATGGGTAATTTCGGTGTTAAGTGCTACTTCGAGTTGATTCAGTGCGATCGCATCTTCTTCCTCATTCGTCACCGCTTGATGAGGATTTGGGACATCAGTTACCGCTGCGACCGGATTGGACTCGAGGGGTTGATTCACCAATGGCCCTACTAGCGGCTCCTCTACGGGTTCAATAGCGCCACTCGCATCCGGTTGTTCAACGGTATCGGTCTCGCCCGAACGTTCGGCTGGCGCTTCAGCACTGGCACCGGGTGCAGGTTCGGCATCAGGAATCTGAATCTCAACTGACGACTCAATCGGAGACGATGGCTCTTCCAACTGCAGCTCATCCGAATTCATTTCTGGCACTACAGCATCAATGTCGAGGTTGTTGTCTGAATTGGGGCGGCTTAGCTCAGAGGGCATTACCTCTACTGGTGTCATCTCTGTTGCATCAGGCGTAGGCGTTTCTAAATTAGTAGGGTTGTCCTCAAACTCAGGAATAACAGACTCAGGACTGACTCCGTCTAACTCAGGCACGGCTAAACTATCAAAGTTGTTGCTATCTAATGAGTTAAAGGGATTGAAAGGATTGATTTCGGAGCCTGCTTCCGAGTCCTCGACCTCAAGCTCTTTCGATTTTGAATCTTCCAGCTCGGAATTATTGGGTTCCAAACGCTCCAGCTCAGGACTTTCCAGCTCAGAATTCTTAAGCTTGGAGTTGTCTAACTCAGGCGGCGCGGCCTCTGGGGCAGCATCTGGGAAAGCGGGCTGGTCTTGCACATTCAGATTCGGATCGCCAAAATACATCGGCCCTGAAGCCGGAGCTTGATCAAAGCTATCCTCAGCTGGCGCAAATTCATCTGTCGGTGCATTATCCAGCTTGTTTTCTTTCAACGGTGACTGCAGTTCAGTACCACCTTCAGCCTCGTCATTCACAGCCTCTTCCGGGGTGAAGCCATCCTCCACCGCATCCGGATTCAGGATCTCCATCTCCGGTGCATTCGGATCAACAAATGGCGCAGATGAATCAACTGGGCGTTCTGGCTCTGTCTCCGGTTGCCGTAGATCCAAGACCACCGGAACTTCTAACGGCTGCTCAAAGGTCGCTGAAGACTGATGAATTCGGTCTAAGATCGCTTTACCTTGTCGGCCTTTAGCCAGCTGAGGATGACCGTCTTTCACCGTCACCGGGACGAACTCCACCTTCATCTGATCTGGCTTCAGAGAGACCTTCAGCACTGCCGTATCAAATTCAGCATAGGGATCGTCCTCTAGCATCAAATCGCCCAAGGAATAGGCAATCGGTCGTCCCTTATAAACCTCTGCACCTTGCAAGACATCTGGATGCTGACCCACAACTAAATCTGCGCCTTGGTCAATGGCAAAGCGGGCCATATCCTTTTGCCAGTCTTCCACCTGATCTTCTGACAGCTCCTCACTCCAGCGGTAGCTGACCACAATCCAGTCCACCTGTTCGCGAATGGCCTTGATATCTTCTGCGACAGTCGTTTGCTCTTGGGGATTAATGCCAGCGCTACCTCGTTCTGCCGCTAACCAATCCGCGCCAGAATAGCCAAGATAGGCAACTCGCTGCCCTTTCACGTCGATGATTTCAGGCCGACGAGCTTCTCGCATATCTCGTCCGGCCCCCATGCGATAAATCCCAGCCTGATCCAGGGACTTAATGGTTTCCAGCAGTCCCGCTTCGCCATAATCCACAATTTGATCATCAGCTAGATTAACGATGTCGATGCCGCTCTGCTTGAAGGCTGCCGCTGATTCCGAGCGGGTGCGATCGTACATTTCTTCCTCTAGCGAAGTAGCTGCATTGGCGAGTGGTTCGGCCAAGCTAACCATTGATAAATCAGCCGATTGCGTCGCATCCAACTCAGCCAGTAGACCACCAGCGGTTTCAGCCGCTCCCACATTGAAGTCAGCCGGAGACACTTCTCCGCCAAACATCAGTGTCACTGAAGAATCGTAAGGATTTTTGACATCTTCATGCTGCAAGACTGCTACGGTTTCTAAAGCAGCCTGTACGGTACTCGGACGATTGGCAGCGACTCGCGAGGTGGGATTCGTTTTGGAAATAACGGGTAACGTGGGAGACGGACGAGCGGTGAGATGTTCTAACCAAAAACCCATCAAGAAAGCTGTGATCGCAGATCCGCTCAGCATGAATGACCGCACCAGTTTAAGCTGCTGCTGCGATGAAAAGGTCAGCGTTAGCCAAGCGGGAGAGGACGAGTTGCTAATTTTGGGTGGAATATGAGCTGCACGAGCTTTGACATCGACTGTTTGTGGCCCCTGCTGCCGCTGCCGTCGCTCAGTTCGAGTGGGAATCCGCACCGTTTGCTGCCAAATAAAATCCGACTGACCGATATGGCGAGCCAGGATGTGAACTCCTTCAATCAGATCCGACTCCAACTGCCACAGCCGATGACAGATAAATCGCACTAAGCGATCGCGAATCGGCTTGCGATGAAATTCCACCACGGCTTGCAAGCAGCCCGGACGAGCCGCTTGCACTTGCACATAAATACCCTGTGGCACTAATTGGCTGTTCAACCAATAGGCCAGCGCCCGAAAATTGCCATTCCGTGCTAATTCAACGACAGACTGCTGCTGCGACACATCCAGCTTGGACATTACCCCACACTCCTCGTACCAAAACCAACCGCGATCGATCTGAAAACCTGAGAACGATGTTTGTCAGTTGCATCAGTGTGGCAACCACTCAAACTCGTTCTCAAAGGCCATTTCACCGGCTGGTGTGAATTTCAAACCGACTAACGCTAGACCTAGCGTCGGCCATGCACATTCTTTTCAGTCAGAGCTTAGCTCAAATGTTTCAGATCGGCGCATTTTTTTGCAAAATCTCAGATTCAAATCAGCAAAATAAAGCGCTTCTTGCGCTAATAAAGGGGGCGTTATTTTTTGGAAGCCTTGCTCCGCGCGGCTTCCAAAAAATAACTTGTACCTCAGTAGCTCAGAAAAGGCTATATAGCGGTTTTAGGTAAGAACGAGAGAGGAGAGTGCCTCATCCTGAGGCACTCTCCTCTCTCGTTTTCTCGCTCCTAACTGAAATCACTGTAGTTGATGGGAGGGGGGGCTGCTGACCAGGTTTGTGTCAGACCGATAACCTAACGGCTAAACCTGCCCCTAACCACAAGGGTTCACCAACAGCTCGACAAAATTGATGAAGGAACGCAGCTTAACTAAACTGCGAATCATTCCACCTCTGAGGGCATGGCATTGCCATGCCCCTACGCATTTCCTTTAAATCCGCGTTTCTAGGCGTTGACTTCTAGTTGAGAGACGGGTGCGGAATTCGTCGGTGTTGGCGCTAACTGGGGCTTGATGCCAGCTTGTTCCAGAATCTGGGGAATCAAATCTTCACGACGCACGGCCATCATGTGGACACCGTGACACAGCTGCTGAGCCAGTTGCACCTGCTCAGCAGCGATCTGGACACCTTCCTGAAGCGGATTTTGGGCTTTTTCCAGCCGATCAATAATCTCGTCAGGGATCTGCACTCCAGGTACGCACCGATTAATGAAGCGAGCATTCTTGGCGGACTTGAGTAAAAAGATGCCCGCCAGAATCGGCTTGTTGGCTGGTGCCGCGATTTGAGTCATAAACTTATCCAGCCGATCAAAGTCGGAAATGAGCTGGCTCTGGAAAAACTGCGCTCCGGCTTCTACCTTGCGCTCAAAGCGGCGCTGAAGTCCTGACCAGCTCTTTAACTGTGGGTCAACCGCTGCACCGACAAACAGATCGGTTGCGCCATCGGGCATCTCTTTGCCGTTGTTGTCCAAGCCCTGATTCATCTGGTCAATCAGCTTCAGTAGCCGCACTGACTCCAATTCAAACACGCCCCGTGCGTCGGGATGATCACCCGCTTTGATTGGATCGCCCGTCAGCGCCAGGATATTCCGTAGGCCCAGCGCATAGGCTCCCATCAGGTCGGCCTGGAGGGCAATTCGGTTGCGATCGCGGCAGGCCATTTGGCAGATTGGCTCCACGCCATGCTGCTGCAGAATCGCTGCCGCCGCCAGAGACGACATCCGCAGCACCGCCCGACTGCCATCGGTGACGTTTACCGCATGAACCCACGGCTTGAGCAACCGCGCCATTTTGACCATGTGGCTGGGGTCGCCACCTTTGGGTGGCATGACTTCAGCGGTCACCAAAAACTCACCCGCTTGCACAGCGGTACGAAATCGAGACGTTGCGGGACTAGTGCCGTTGATGGCGGTCGGGAAAACAGGCATGAATCGCTAAATTAAAAACCAATAAAAGAGATGTTATGAATCTCTATCATCGTTGATTTAGGGTTTTCAGGAAAGAGAGCAGCTTTCAGATTCATTCATCGCTGCTGACAAATGATATCGATTGACGCACGGGGAAGGCGTCTGTGTTAGGTATGGTTGACTAACACCTCTTTTCCCCTCATTCCTAAATCCCTTCTCCCCTTGTGGGAGAAGGGACTTCAAGAAATTCCTTGTTACTGAGCTTATAGCGGTTTGGAGTAGCCGAGGGCGTCTTTGACTTTGCCCAGGGTTTGATTTGCGATCGCACCTGCTTTTTCGCGACCCTTACGCAGGACGCTTTCGAGATAATCTTTCTCGCTGCGTAGTTCGTGATATTTGTCTTGAATGGGTTTGAGGCTTTCGACTAGGACTTCGGTGAAGGCGGGTTTGAACTGACCCCAGCCCATTTCGGTTCCCTCGGTGGTGACTGCCTCTTTGGACTTGCCAGAGAGAATCATGTAAAGCGTCAGCAGGTTTTGACACTCTGGCCGTTCGGGGTTATCGAACTCTAGACCGCGCACCGGATCGGTTTTGCAGCGCTTGATTTTTTTTGCGATCGCATCGGGCGGATCAAGCAGATCAATCCGGCTCATCTCTGAGGGATCGGACTTGGACATTTTCTTGGTGCCATCGGTCAGGCTCATTACCCGTGCGCCTTCGGTCTTGATCATCGGTTCGGGCACTTTCAAGATCGGCTTTTTCTCGCTGCCATACTGGAAGTTGAGTCGATTGGCGATATCCCGCGTCAGCTCTAAATGCTGCTTTTGATCTTCGCCGACGGGCACGATATCCGGTTCGTAGAGCAAGATATCGGCGGCTTGCAGGACGGGATAGTCGAGCAGACCAATGCTGACGTTTTCGCCCTGCTTGACGCTCTTTTCTTTGAACTGAATCATTCGCTCTAGCCAGTTGAGCGGCGTAATGCAGTTAAACAGCCAAGCCAGTTCGGAATGGGCGGGAATATGGGACTGCACAAAGATGGTGGAGCGCTCTGGATCAATGCCACACGCGATGTAGAGCGCGGCTACTTTGTAGGTGTTCTCGGCCAGCTTCTTCGGGTCGTGGGGCACCGTAATTGCATGTAGATCCGCCATAAACAGGAAGCTATCGTAGTCGTCCTGGATTTCCACCCAGTTCCGAATCGCTCCTAAATAGTTACCGAGATGAAGTTCTCCAGTTGGCTGAATCCCTGACAGAATGCGTTTTCCCATCGTTTCAGGCATAGTCTTGGGCGGTTCCCCTGCAAATTCCACACCGCAGATCGTAACAAATCTTAGTCACGAAAAACTCGGAAGTCGTCATTTTACGTGCCTGGTAGGGGCGTTAGCGTTAGGTGTATGATCCCCCGCTGTCGCCGCCCCCTTAAAAAAGGGGCTATCCCAACGCTGGCTCGAAGTTCCCCCTTTTTCTAAGCGAAGCCATGCCCGAAGGGCTTTAGGGGGATTTAGGGGGATCTATGCAGAGTGTCGCGCTAAAGAAGGCATCGCGGCGGCAAAATGCCTTTTTTCAGGGTTAGGGCAACCACGGATATTGACGGAAATCGGGGGGGCGTTTTTCTAGGAATGCTTGTTTGCCTTCTGCGCCTTCCTGGGTCATGTAGTAGAGCAGCGTGGCGTTTCCGGCCAGTTCCTGTAATCCGGCTTGTCCATCGCAATCGGCGTTAAAGGCGGCTTTGAGACAGCGGATGGCGATGGGGCTTTTCTGGAGAATTTCTTGCGCCCACTGCACGCCTTCGGCTTCGAGCTGATCGACGGGTACGACGCAGTTGACTAAGCCCATATCGAGCGCTTCTTGAGCGCTGTACTGCCGACAGAGATACCAGATTTCCCGCGCTTTTTTCTGGCCGACGATGCGCGCCAGGTAGCTAGCGCCAAAGCCGCCGTCAAAACTGCCGACTTTTGGCCCGGTTTGACCAAAGATGGCGTTATCTGCCGCAATCGTCAGATCGCAGACAATATGGAGAACGTGTCCACCTCCGATCGCATATCCGGCGACGAGGGCAATGACGACTTTGGGCATGGAGCGAATGAGCCGCTGCAAGTCCAAGACGTTTAAGCGGGGGACGCCTGCGTCATCGACATAGCCTGCTTCGCCGCGCACGCTCTGATCGCCACCGGAACAGAAGGCATATTTGCCGTCGGTATGCGGCCCTGCGCCAGTGAGTAAAACAACGCCAATGCGGGTATCTTCCCGCGCGTCACAGAAAGCGTCGTACATTTCAAATACGGTCTGGGGACGGAAGGCGTTGCGTTTGTGGGGACGGTTGATGGTGATTTTGGCGATTCCGTCGGCTTTGTGATACAGAATGTCTTCGTAGGTTTTGGCGACCTGCCACTCGACTTGCATAAGTACATCGCTTCAAAAGTCCTCAGGCATTGTATCGCGTTCCATCTTCAACACTTTGATTCAACGCCCTGCGAAATAAGACCTTATCGTCGTCTTTTGTGACACATTTCACACCGTCACATGACCATAAACACAAAATGTATTCTGAAACACAGTTTGCCGGAGCTGAAGCTATGGTTTGTCAACTCAATTGCCCCCTTTAGCCCCCTTTTGAATTTTATGGTTGTACAAAGTACTTCACCCGCTCAAACCAGTCCGCTTAGCCGGATTGCTGTGTTTAGCTATGGCCTCGTCTGCTACGCCGTCTTTTTCGTGACCTTTTTGTATGCCTGCGGATTTATTGCCAATTTTGGCGTGCCGCGCTCGATTGATTCTGCCCCTGTCATTCCGCTGCGTTATGCGCTTTTGGTAGATGTGGCGTTGCTGGGCTTGTTTGGGCTACAGCACAGCGGCATGGCTCGCAAGGGCTTTAAGCAGTGGTGGACGCAATTTGTTCCTAAAGCGGTTGAGCGGAGCACTTATGTTTTGTTCTCTAGCCTCTGTCTGATTACGCTGTTCTATTTCTGGCAGCCGTTGGGCGGTTTCATCTGGCAGGTGACGAATCCGACGGGTGTGGCAACTTTGTATGCGCTGTCGGCTTGTGGCTGGTTGATTGTGCTGGGCACAACGTTTTTAATTAACCACTTTGACCTGTTTGGCTTGCGCCAGGTTTGGCTCTATTGGCGGGGTAAGGAGTATGCGCCGCTCCATTTTGTGACGCCTGGCCCTTACAACTTCATTCGCCATCCGCTCTACGTTGGTTTTATGCTGGCGTTCTGGGCGACTCCGGTGATGACGGTTGCTCATTTAGTCTTTGCTCTGGGCACAACGGGTTACATTCTGGTTGCGATTCAGCTCGAAGAACGCGATCTGATTCACACGTTTGGCGAAACCTATGCAGCCTATCGCCGCCGAGTGCCGATGCTGATTCCGTTTTCTCGTCGGCAAAAGTAATCAGGCCGAATAATGCCAATTTAATAAGTTGAAGAAGAGCGATCGCACTTTAAAAGTGCGATCGCTTTCTTTGCAAAACCTATTCTAGGCAGTACAAGAAATAAACATTATTCATTGTTTCCTAAGAAGACAATATACAAAATGGAAAGCTAACATAAAGAAGTAGTAAGCCAATACAATCAATCCTAGTTCCACCCAAGTTTGTGTTGAGTAGAATTGAGGCAGAGAGTTCAGCAGGCCAAAGCCGATGGCTCAGCAACGACGCAAGCGTGGCACAGCAGGCGATAAAACGATTTGTCTGCCCATTGCAGACGACCTTGACTACGAGGTCTTAGTAGAAGACCGGGAAGCCTTTCGCCAGTATCTCAACGAGCAGATCGCATCCCACCCGGAACTGTTTCCCGACGGGATTGAGGCAGGCTATCGCTTTCACGGATGGGTCGAGTCCTCTCGTCAACAGCTCAAGACCCGGCGGATTTTGCTGCCGAGTACCGGAGAGGCTTATCAACTGCGTCCCGATTTGGTGATGCCGTACATGAGCGAGACGGCGGAGATGGCCGACAAAGCGCTCTATTTAAGAAAGCATGGCCTGTCGTATGAGGGGATTGCCTATGTGCTGGGCCGTTCTGAGATGCACTGGTATCGGCTCTGTCAGTCGTTCGGTCGAGCCTCGATTGTGGGCAGTACCCTCAAAAGGGAAACGGCGCTCCCCCCATCTAGTTGCCGATGAGAAGCATTGTGATTGGCACGGGCAGCGAGTCTATCTGGCAGTGACAGCGGCGCAAGGGTGCGTCCTGGGAGCCAGTCTCAGTGCCAATGCGGGTCAGGATGGATTAACCGCAGCCTATGGGGTATTCCAGCAGGAAGCTGCCCATCATGTTCCCGACTATGCGCCCGAGACGGTGACGACTGATGGTTGGGAGGCCACCCGAGCCGCTTGGGAGGAGCTATTCCCTGGCCTGGTCTGGATTCTGTGCTTCCTGCATGAGGTGATTAAAATTCGCGATGGGTGCCGCTCTAAACCAGTCCTGGGTCAGCAACTAGCCGACAAGCTTTGGCATCTGTATCGGGGCCAGAGCAAACGTCACTTTGCTCAACGGTTGCGTCGGTTGCTGGAGTGGGTGAACACCCACGCGTTGCCCCAGGCCATTGACGCTCGCTTGCGACGCCTCAACGACAAATCTCACGTCTTCCAACGCGCCTTTGACTTCCCTGACGCCTATCGCACCAGCAATCAGGTTGACCGTCCGATGAACTATCTTGACCGCATCTTGTATGCCATGCAAGATTTTCATGGATTCTGGGACTCGGCGGAACAGTCGGTGCGCTCGATGGCCTTACTCTGGAACTTCCATCCCTTTTGTCGCAAGACTCGCAAAGCAATGGGCGGGTGCTTATGCCCCTTTGAGCAACTCAACGGCTTCCGCTATCACGACAACTGGGTTCGCAATTGGCTGATTGCCTCATCGTTGAATGGCAGAAGACCATTGCTCAGGAACGCTGACACAAAATAAGTTGGAACTAGAATCAATCGTATCTAAATGAATAGATCTAATTCTTCATCAATAGGAATGCAAAGCTACGCGTGTACGATTCACGGGCCTATCACTTTTCCTGGAAATCTACTTCGAGAAGGTTATGAATTAGGACTTAACGATTTTGTCAAATGCCTAATCAATACAGACGCTATGCAGCGCTTGCGATGGATTCGCCAAAACGGGTTGAGCCATTTCGTATTTAATACAATGGAACATTCGCGATTTACTCATAGTTTGGGAGTTGCGTTTGTAGCTCGCAGAATGATAGATAGAATCCTTCTTAATAGTGGTCTTGAAGATGATGAAGAAGCTTGGGATTGGAAGTATGAAACGGTTGCAGCTGCTCTTCTACATGATATTGGGCATGGTCCTTTCAGTCATAGTTTAGAGGAAATACTTCATGCGGTTGATCTTCCATTCGATCATGAAGATATGACTTTAAGGCTGATTCAAGAAGACACTCAAGTAAATGAGGCTTTAAAGTCTTGTAGAGATGATTTACCAGATAGGGTCGCACAGTTTTTTCTTAAAAAAGGAGAACGGAAAGAAGATCACTGGCGTTATCGAATCGTTTCGAGTCAACTAGATGCGGATCGCCTAGACTATATTCTACGTGATGCTCAAATGGCTGGACTTAAAGGGGTGGGATTTGATTTAGATCGAATTCTTCATCATCTTTATGTACAATCGCGTGATGCAGAGTATTTTATTCTGGATCGCAAAGCTATTGAAGCTCTAGAATCAGCGCTATTAGCCAATGATCAGCTTTATCGAGCAGTTTACTATCATCGCAAGGTGAGGGCTACTACAGCTATGATGCGAACCTTGCTTTTACGAGTAGCTGATTTAGTGAAAGGTGATGAAAAGGAAGCTCAAAACCTTTTTCAAAGAAAGAATCATCCGCTACTTGAGCTGATATCAAAAGGGGAAAATATTGAATTAAATTCATATTTAAATTTAACTGAGAATCATATTTGGGCACTTATTGAACAATGGAAAGATGATTCAGGTGATGCTATTGTTAAGGACTATTCAAATCGTTTGTGGCACCGCGATTTACACTCAACGATAGAGATTAATGGGCATGATATAGGCAAAAGAAGAGAAGAGGAAGAGCTAAAAAAACTCATAGATAAAAAATATCTAGAATTAAGGGGAGATGATCTGAGGAAGTACTATATTCTCTCGGATACTTCGCGACGAAAGAGTTATAAGGAAGGTGACAGCATCTACCTAGGAACTCAGAAAAACAACGATAAGCCCAGCGCTTTGGAATTTGATCAATCTAGTCGAATTGTCTATATGTTGCGTGAGCAGCATAAGATAGAATATGTGATTTATCCCAATATTGAGCAAAATGAGGAAGATGCTGATTCAGAATTGTCTAATAAAAACGCAGCTAAAGAACTGGTTAAAGCCAATGGAAATATTTCTACTTAGTTTCGGTGTTGATAGACTAATAACTTCATAGATTATGCAGTTATAATCTTTAATTTACTCTAATCAAAATCTCCGACATCCACGACTGCTTTGACCTCCACAGAATTGAAAAAGATGGCGAGAAAACGTGAGATTTCTGGTTATTCAAAGCTGAAAAAGTCAGACTTAGTCAAGGCACTAAGCGCATAAATAGAAAGTGCGATCGCAGACGGGAAAAGCGCGATCGCACTTCGCTAAACCAAATGGCACTCAAAAACTGGCTACACTAAGATCGAAGTTGTAGGCTCTACAGCAACAGTATGGCAACAGACCATCCCAGCCCCTCTATAGCTACTCTTGAAGCACTGCTGCTTGAAATTGAAGCAACTCCCAGAAAATATTGGGCAGATCTGCTCGATACTGTGCGTCAATTTCGCCAAAACATTCCAGCCAATGATCCGTCCATCATTGATGCCGAACAAGCACAGAAAAATCAAGCAGCAATCGATCTTTTAGACTCCTGGCTAGACGACACCGAAGATGCATCAGAACATCGGCAGTCTTGGGAATTTCTAAAAACAGCTCTTGACGAAGATCGACTGTCTGATCGTCCCCTATTCCCATGAGCCGCCTGATTTTACTGGATTCTGGGCCGCTAGGAATGGTTACGCATCCCAAAGCAACAGGCATCACTCTTGATTGCCAACTCTGGCTAAAAGCCTGCTTACGACGCGGAGAAAGAGTAGCCATCCCTGAAATTGCAGATTACGAAGTGCGCCGTGAACTTCTGCGGGCAAATTTGTCACGAAGTTTGCGACGGTTGGACAACTTGAAACAAACCCTTAACTATATTCCGATTCAGACAGACACAATGCTGCTAGCGGCTGAACTGTGGGCAGAAGCAAGACAAGCCGGACAACCCACGGCTGATGCAAAAGCACTAGACGGAGATGTGATTTTATCTGCTCAAGCTCGTCTACTTAGCGATGAGACAACAGAGGTCATTGTTGCCACAACTAATGTGTCGCACCTATCCAGCTTCATCACAGCATTAGATTGGCACTCCATTGTGTAAATCTGTCGGTGCGATCGCAGACGGGAAAAGTGCGATCGCACTTCTTAATAAGTCAGATAATTTTGAGGGTGAGGGATGAGATCGCAGACGGGAAAAGTGCGATCTCGCTTATTGTTCAGGGAATAACTAGCGTAGGATGGTGTCTCTACCATGCTTATCTATTAACCCCTCCACTCACCTGATCGAGCAATCCAAGATGTTTACACCCCAAAAATCGCCACGACCTAAATCATCCAAATACTTACGAGCTGCTTTATGGGGTTGTCTAGGGGCAGTTCTAGTTTCCTTTGGTGGCTGTGCCCTATATGGCGCAATTCTTTGGAATGCCTGGGGTCCGGGGCCACGCTGGGGTGAAACCTCCCACCGAACACTCAACTTTGTGACCAATCAGCCAATTGGCGAACTTTACGTTATTCAAGATGCGAATTGCTTTACCTGTGCCTATGAAGAGAAACCAGGTGGAACGGCGCAGGGAACAGTACAGGTAGAAGTACCAGATTTTCGCTGGTACGTTTTGCTGATTGTGTCATCCAATGGTGCAACTCAATTACGCTATTTACAGAATATAAAGTCCGGCGATATTGAAGTCATTGACTTATCAGATACATCAGTCACAGATGCTGATTTGCAATTTATCAGCCATCTAGAACTCAATGAGCTGAATTTGGACAATACCAACATTACGGGTAGTGGACTTGAGTCCTTAGTATTCTCGAACAGTTCGTTCTCCCTAAGTTTGGAGAACTGCCAAAATTTAAATAAGTCTATGATTCTGGCGCTCAAAAAGTATCCTGCTTTCTCACTTGATCTATCCAACTCAAATTTGGATCAACCCGACATCATTGAAGAACTGCACCAAGCATTTTGCTCAGGACTAGAATCTGGCCAATGCTATAAAACTGTACGGGGCGACAGTCTGCGTGATTAAAGAAAATGATGCCAGAGGCGAACGTATGTTTCCAATCTGGCAAAGGGCATTATTTAATAGGGAAGCCATGTTTGGGATACGAAAAATTACATGCCACAGCTTCAATTCTCTATGCCTTTCATGAGGCAGATTTCCTTTAGAGTTAAGCTCGGATTGGCGATCGTTTTGTTATCAACTAGCGTAGCTGGCCTCAGCGTTGCTTATTTCTACACGCAAACACAGCAGTTTGTTTTACAGCAGACGCAGAAAGACCTCAAACGTCTAGGACATACCGCGACGCTACTCTTTGATGAAGCCGATCGCGCTGCAATCGTTCGGCTGACCGCTGCTGCTGAAGCAGAAGCCAAGCGTAATCCTCAAGTCAGCAAATCTGACGTTCTAGCGCTGGCTCCAGGTGAGACCATTAATAGCCTCAGTCCAGAAGCACGAGATCGGCTCCAGGCATCTGACGATTTTCAAAGATTAGTGCTAATTCTTCAACGGCTTAAATACGTGAACCGCGATACTGTGGAACCGCTTAGAGATGAGTATCCCTATGAGGTGAGTGATGATCATGTGAGAGCATTTCTGGTTGTCCCGGCTCCCGAATTTACGCAATATCAAGTTGTCAAATTCGTGGTGTCTGGTTCTTATTTACCTCAAGGCGATTGGCCAGGGAACCCAATCGGCAATTTATTTGCTGCGACAACCGAAAATTTTATTCAAGTTTTTGACGGCACTATCCAGGTCGATGACCGATTTATTAAAGTGGGTGACTATAACACAGCACTTGGTGTTTTAGTGCCCATTAAAAATAGGCAAGGGAAAACTATTGCAGCGCTGGGAATTGATTACGTTGCTGGTAGTGAACTTGATCAACTGGCTCATATTAGAATAGTTGGAATTATTATTATTTTCAGCAGTTTTATTAGTTCTAGTTTGTTGGCAATCCTTTTGTCTCAATGGCTCAGCCGTCCGATCACGAAACTGCAGCAAGCCGCCCAAAAAGTTCGAGAAGGGGATTACGAAACCGTTGTTATACTGCAAAGCCAGGATGAACTGGGTTTGCTGGCTGAAACCTTTAACCAAATGGTTACAGAAATTCGGGATTACTCTCGACAATTAGAAACCCAAAACCAGCATCTGCAAGAACTGGATCAGCTCAAAGATGAGTTCTTAGCCAATACCTCACACGAACTTAGAACGCCTCTGCATGGCATTATTGGCATCGCTGATTCCATGCTCGATGGAGTTACTGGCGAACTTAATCAAGAGCAAGCTTTAAACCTGCAAATGCTGCGCCATAGCGGGCAGCGACTGATCAATTTAGTCAGCGACATCCTGGATTTTTCAAAGTTGAGACATCAGCAACTGGCTTTACATGTTAAACCGATTCGATTGCGAGAGATTGTTGAACTCGTTCTACAACTTGATCGCATTCTAATTGGCGCAAAAGAGTTGCAGTTGCTGAATCATGTTCCAGCCGATTTGCCGCCCGTACTTGCTGATGAAAACCGACTCCAGCAGATTTTGCATAATCTGATTGGCAATGCGATTAAATTCACTCACCAAGGACAAGTAATGGTGACGGCAAACTTGACTGATGATTCTGCCATAGAAATTGCGATCGCAGATACCGGGATTGGTATTCCAGAGGATAAGCTGGAGGCCATTTTTGAATCCTTTGAGCAGGTTGGTGGAGCGGCCTCCCGACAATATGGCGGAACGGGGTTAGGGCTAGCCATCACGCGTAGCTTGGTTCAACTGCACGGTGGAGCGATTACGGTCAGTTCCACCCCCGGACGGGGTTCCGTCTTTCGCTTTACCTTACCGATTACCTTGCCTGTGGCTACCTTATCTATGGCTGATCGCGGGACGAGTCATGATGATGGTCGTGAACGTAATTCCAGACCAGAGGTGCTACCCGTTTATCCAGCCGACGATTGGACAGATCGCTCTACTCTGGCAGATGCTCCACTGACTCAACATAATGGCGAAGGTGAGAAGCGCATTCTGATCGTGGATGATGAGCCAGTCAATATTCAAGTGCTCAAGAACTTTTTGAAATTAGAAAACTATCACATTGTGATTGCATCGGATGGGCAAGAAGCGCTGAAGCTGCTGGATGAGGACTTGCAGCCAGATCTGATTTTATTAGATGTGATGATGCCGGGGATGACGGGCTACGATGTGCTGAAAGTCATTCGCCAAAATCCTGCATTCGAACGTTTACCCGTCATTTTTCTCAGTGCCCGCATTCAACCCGATGATATTGCTTTGGGATTAGAACTAGGAGCAAATGACTACTTAATTAAGCCCATTCATAAGCGGGAATTATTGGCTCGAATTCGCACCCATTTAAGAATTCATCAGCTAGAAGAAGAAGCAATCGAACTTGCAATCGCATATGAAAGGCAACAGGCTCAATTCCTTGATGCTCTGCCAATTGGAGTCGCTGTCCATGAGCCTAATGGTTCATTCGTGTACGCAAATCAAGTGGCCAAACGACTATTTCAGGACTCGCTTATCCACAATATAACAATCGATAATTTGTCTTCTATCTATCGTCTCTATCGGGAAGAAACCGATAGTCTATATCCTACGCATTGTCTACCCGTTTATCGAGCATTACAAGGTAAATTTTCTCATTGTGATGATATGGAAGTCCATACTCCTGAACGGATTATTCCCTTAGAAGTTTTAGCAACGCCAATCCTCGATCAAAATGGTTCGATTCAATATGCAGTAGTGGCATTTCAAGACATTACGGAACGCAAACAGGCCGAAAAAGTTAAACTAATGAATCTAGAGCTACAGCGAATTGTAATGATTGACGGATTGACGCAAATTGCCAATCGTTACTATTTTGACTGCTATATTGAACAGGAATGGCGGCGGCTGATTCGAGAACAACAGCCTTTGTTTCTAATTTTATTTGATGTAGATTATTTCAAACAATATAACGATTTCTATGGTCATCAAGCGGGAGATGATTGCCTCAAACAGATAGCACAAGCGGGAAAGATGGCCGTCAATCGTCCCACCGATGTGGTGGCTCGGTATGGTGGCGAAGAGTTTGCGGTCATTTTGCCCAATACCGATCGCAAGGGCGCAATTGTGATTGCAGAACGGATTCAGCAGTATCTACGAGAGCAAGCAATTTCCCACGCCCAGTCTAAAGTGAGCCCAATTGTATCCGTCAGCTTGGGGATTGCGGGCGTCATCCCGACGGCTGCAACTTCCCCTGCTACATTGATTTCAATGGCCGATCAAGCGTTATATGCGGCCAAACACCAAGGGCGCGATCGCATTCACATCTATGGTCAAGATACGGAAGCCTAAAGTCAAGATAAGAAAGCCGAACCCATTACTAGAGCTGAATTGTATTCAGGATTAACGATGTCAACCAACGTTCCTGCCGAAATTTTGCTGCTTGGCCCCGCTGATCTGGCGCAATTCGAGGCGATGATGACCCTGTTTGGCGAAGCGTTTGATGAGGTGGCAACCTATTGCGAAAAACGTCCCAGCCGAGCCTATGTAGAAGAGTTGTTGGCCAGCCCATTCTTTATTGCGATCGCGGCTCTGGATCAGGGAACTGTGGTGGGTGGATTGGCTGCCTATGAACTGAAAAAGTTCGAACAGGAACGCAGCGAAATTTACATTTATGATCTGGCAGTTGCAGCCACTCATCGGCGGCAGGGAATTGCCACGGCCCTGATTCACGAACTGCGTCGAATCGGCTCGACACGAGGAGTCTACGTGATCTTTGTTCAGGCCGATTATGAAGATCCGCCTGCTATTGCCCTATACGAAAAGCTAGTGGTGCGTCAACAAATAGATGACGGCCAGCTAAAGTAAGAAAAACACCTCTTACTTTCGGTCATGGTCAAGAAATACATCGTGGATTTGAGTGCTGAAGAACGGACTTACTTAGAACAGTTCGCGACAACGGGCCGTCGCGCGGCGGATCGCATTACCCGTGCGCGCATTCTGCTCAAAGCCGACTGCAATCAACCCAACGGCAGTTGGTCAGATCAGGCGATTGCGACGGCCCTCGACGTCGGGGTTCGCACGGTCGAACGCGTCCGCCGTCGCTTTGTGGAGTTCGGGCTGGAGGCATCATTAGTGCGACGCACCGGGGGTGGACGCAAACCAAGCTGCTTGAATGGCGAACAAGAAGCCCATTTGATTGCCTTGGTCTGTAGTGAGGCTCCGGCGGGTCAGGCACGGTGGACATTGCGCTTGCTGGCAAGTCACATGGTGCAACTCGGCCATGTTGAGAGCGTGAGTCATGAAACCATTCGGCAAACGCTGAAAAAAACGAATTACAGCCTTGGAAACAAGACTGCTGGGTAATTCCGCCAGAACAGAATGCCGAATTTGTCTGCCAAATGGAATCCGTGCTGGAAGTTTACCAGCGCCGCTATCACCCTGACTTCCCCATCATCTGCCTTGACGAAGCGATGAAACAGCTCGTCAAAGAAACCGTCGCACCAGTGCCGGCACAACCGGGACAGCCACAGCGACAGGATTTTCAATATGAGCGCAACGGCACCGCCAATCTATTCATGTTATGTGAACCGATAGCGGGGTGGCGACACGTTGAGGTGACGCGACAGCGCACCGCTGTTGATTATGCTCATTTGCTCAAAGATGTTGTCGATCTGCATTATCCCGATGCCCTGCTCATCACGGTGGTGCAAGACAATCTCAACACCCATACACCCGCCTCTCTCTACAAAGCCTTTGAACCGGCCGAGGCGCGTCGCATTCTCAATCGCCTGGAATTTTGCTATACCCCTAAGCACGGCAGTTGGTTGAATATGGCCGAGATTGAGTTGAGCATTCTGGCTCGTCAATGTTTAGACCGACGCATCGCTGAATTTGAACCCCTGCAACGTGAAGTTTCAGCCTGGGTAGAGACCCGCAATCAGCAGCAAACGTGGATTGATTGGCGCTTCACCACCGAGGACGCACGCATTAAGTTGAAACGACTTTACCCGTCAATTAATTCTTGACTAACCACTAGGCGTACGCGAGGAAGTCCTGCATTTTGACATTGCTGTACCTTGGCAGGATGCATCACGTGAACTGTGATTTATGGAGCACTGCTGATTTCCCTGCTTCAAAAATCTCGATATCTTGAGCATCGCGAAGCGATAAGTCTCGTAGAGCAGCGCTTTCTAAACTAAAGGTGCTGATAGCCAATTTGCCAACGTTGGAGGCAGTTGAGCATCGACCCAAATCTTCATGCCGTCAGTCTAGGAAAATCAGTTCGTCGGGCTGCGAAGAGCAGACACGCTTGAATCTCTTGGGGTCCATTCCCCGCCGCTCTGCGGCGTAAGATCTAAGAATGAGTGAGTACATCCACAAGAGTCATAACGTAACAGTTTTGCTATACCACTTAGTGTTTCCAGCAAAGTATCGACGGGTTGTGTTTGATGAGCAAGTAGATGCGGTTCTGCGAGAGGTCTGCCTCGAAATCGAGAAACGCTACGAGGTGAAGTTTGTCGAAATTGGAGTGGACAAAGACCATGTCCATTTTCTAGTGCAGTCCGTGCCGACCTATAGTGTGACCAAACTGGTAACGATGCTGAAAAGTTTAACTGCACGAGAAGTCTTCAAACGATGCCCTCAAGTGAAGCAGAAACTTTGGGGAGGCGAGTTTTGGAGTGATGGATATTTTGCGAGTACAGTAGGCCGCCACGGGGATGAAGGAATGATCGCCAAATATGTTCAAGCCCAAGGCAAAGATTACCTCAAATTGCATCGGGATAATCAACTTGCTCTTTTTTGATTCTGATACCCCGTCCGCTTGCGGCGGGGTATTTCATTATCTGCTAGTTCCAAATCAGGAAAGTCATCTAAAATTTCCGCAACACTAACGTTTTCAGCCAACATTTCTAAGATATCGGTGACTCGAATTCGCATTCCTCGAATGCAGGGACGCCCCCCGCACTGACCGGGAGTTTGGGTAATCCGAGTGAGCAAGCCATGGGTTGAATTCATAAGGTTGCCTGTGAATTGCTTGACTTGTTTTGATCTTACCTAAGGATTATGCGCAGTCCGCCACCTAACAACGTCCATGTATCCCTCTTTTATCACTCTAAGCAGAGGGAATCTGAGGTGTCCAAATTTCGTCGCTGACATAATGGATTCATCAGCCATGCAGGACGAGCGAATGCAGGGTTCGGCTTTTCTCCATGCGGAGTGATAAAAGAGGGCTAAACACTTTTAGGAATTCATCATGCTCGTCAGCAGAATGATTCAACACAAACTTTGGTTTTGGTTGCAGTGGGCAGTAATAAGTGCCGCTGGGTGGGTGCTAGGCTTAATTGCAGCGCTGTTGATAAATTTTTCAACAGTTCGGTTACTCAAACACTTGATTGCGCTCAGCGAAAGTCCCACCTTTATGACTGCCTTAAATGAGGTCATGACTGGCAATATCGGTGATGGCATTCCGGGAGATTTTATTGGTGTGCAATCTGCATTTGTTTTTGGAACACTTTTTGGCGATTGATATACCTATTGTCTCGCCCCAAGCATCAGGTCAGCTCAAACTGATCACTGCGCTCAAGATAAAATGGAATTGACAAGCTCGAACAGGTCGTGTTTATGGCGGTTAGACAACCCCGCTACAGCAAAGAAGAATTTGCTCGACGTGGCGATGAGATCTATGAAAATCAGGTACGCTCTCAGGTCGAGGAAGGTAACTACGGCAAGATTGTAGCCATTGATATTGAAACGGGTGCCTTTGAAGTCGCCGACGAAATCTTGACCGCAACGAATCGCCTATTCGAGCGCCTCCCTGATGCTCAACCTTGGATTGTCCGCATTGGACATCGGGCCGTTCATCGCTTTAGGCCCACTCTAGTTCCATTGCGGGCATTAAGCGCTGGAGATTTCTCAGCGATCTCTTTTGCCAGATAACCGTCTCGGATCCCTGTACGACCAGACTTTTATGCTCTTGGTTACGGGCTTTAATCACAAATCGAGATAGCACACTAATGCCGGAACTGTTGAGGAACTCTAGCTGACGTAAATTCAAAATCAGCGTGGGTGCGGCGTTATTTAGAGCGGTTTCTAATAAGTTGTTGATGGGGGCAAAGTCTTCGATGCTGGCTAAACTGAGCGAACCGTCAAAAAATACAGTTGATGTTACAGCATCATAGTGAATGCTGTACTCTTCGCCTTTAATGTCTTGGATGCTAATTTCAGTTTCCATGATTGCTCTTAATCGTTATCAACCCGATAGAGAACTAACTTAATAGTCTAAATTTCAAGCTGGACTTTAGTGGTAATAATGGCTCCTGCATCTTCGACTGTTTCAAGCAGCCATCCTACCCGTGCCGCATAGTCATTGATAATGGTCAGAATGCCGAGGCCAGAGCTGGTTGAATGCTCCACTTGAGCCTGTTGTTCAATTTGCTGAATGTAAAGCTCACTCGGGTCAGATTCTGTTAATTTCTGGATAAAGGCCCGGAGCTGAACGTCGGTAGCAGAATCAACCTGATTTTTAGTTAGAAACACCAGCTTATCAGGATAAAGCTGTAGCGTAAGCATGATAGCTTCGGCTGAATCTGTATCGCTGAACTTCATGGCATTTTCCAGCAGCTCATTGGCAATGAACGTAATCACGCCCATCAGCTCCGACTTGGGATCACTCATGCCAGGGGGCTGTCCTTCGCCAGGGAAGAAGGTTGAGAAATAATCCGCCAGAAAATTGGCAGATAAGCGATTGGTGCGCCAGCGTTCTCGCAGAGGAACAGAGCTAGGTGAGAAAACAATCGTCAAGTATTCGCGGCTGACGACGGCTTCATCCTGAAAATCACCAAAGGTTTGTAGTGTTAACGTTTGACTCATCGTGGATACCTGATTACTTTTGCTTGAGAACAACTAAGGTAAGGTCATCGCGCAGGGTTTGCGTGCCGATATACTGCTGAACATCGCGAATGACCGCTTGCCGAATCTCAGCGGCGGACTGTCTTAAGTGCTGCTGCACTACCTTCTGCAGGCGATCCAAGCCATATTGCTGCTTCTGGCTGTTAATTGCCTCCGTAATTCCATCCGTATACAGCACGACGACATCACCCGGATCGAGGTTGATCTGCATTTGTTTGATAAAGGGACGGATGTCTTCTTCGAGAGCCAGTGGAAAACCTAGATCGAAGGTGTCGATCTGCTCTGCCGTACCCTGCGATCGCACCACAATCACTTCCTCATGTTGCCCACTCAGCTTGAGCTGGCCTGCTTCATAGTCTAGTAACATCAGCGTTAAATTCTTGGTGGAATTCATCCGCTGAATGTTGTTGTGAATGGCGCGATTCAGCGTATCGAAGAACTTCACCGGATCGGTTTCATTGTGGGTTTGCAGAGTGCGGATGGCAGTTTGCATCATCAGCATGACCACACCGCTTTCTAGCCCATGCCCAGTTACGTCGCCGATGCCAATCTTCAACGCCCCATTATGGCGCAGCACATCATAGTAATCACCGCCGACTTCATCTGCGGGCTGCATAAACCCGGCAATATCGAGTTCGTCGATTTTAGCGAGTTCCTCTTCCCTGGGCAGAATCATTTGCTGAATCTGCTTGGCTACCTCTAGTTCCGCCCCCATGCGCAGGTTTTCGGACTTGAGCTTCTGATTAAGGGAATTAATTTCATCATTGGCGGCCTGTAGTTCGGCGGTGCGTTCATCGACTCGCTGTTCCAGCTCCTGATTGGCGGCAGCTAAGGCGTTAAATGCCTGCTGGAGCTGTTTGGCCATCCGGTTAAACGACTGGGCTAGCCCTTCGAGTTCAACAATCCCTTGCGCTTCAACATGCTGATCGAGCTGACCATCGGCAATGGCTTGTGACGCCTGATTGAGCCGCAGAATGGACTTGGCAATGCGATGGGCGGTTAGTAAACTAAGTGCGATCGCTAATCCCAGGGCACCGAGACAGAGCAGAATCGTGTTGCGGGTATTGGTGTTGACCTGAGCCATAAAGTCGTTCTCCGGCACTGTCACCACAATCAGCCAGTCTAGGCCCCGATTGTCTTGAAATGGTGCCACCTGGACAAACTCACGCTGGCCATCTACCTCAAAGCTCAACTGCTGCACCGACTGAATCTGATTCAGGTCGCCAAACTGATCCAGTAAATACTTGGCCGTACCGCTGACCAGTGGGTTTTGGCTTTCAGTGGCAGCAATTCGCTGGGTGGCTTCGCCCTCACCTCGGACTAGCTTTTCCTCCCGCGAGGTTGAGCTAGAGACGAGCAGCCCCGACCGCTCAATGATGAACGTCTCGCCCGATTTGCCGACCTTCAGCTCCTGCAAAAACTGATCGATTTCCACGGGTAGGAAAAAGTCGGCGGCGCAAACGCCCTGTAGTTCACCGGCTTCGTTATAAACAGGCTGACTGGCTGTAATCACGGGCACCAGAGCGGTAAACCCTAGATAAATATCGCTCCAGACGGCGGTTCCTGAGGCTTTAGCCGACTGGTACCAGGGACGCGATCGCGGATCATAGCGTCGCTGATCAATCTTCGTTCTGTCGCTAAGGTTTCCCTTGGCATCCAGCGGATAGTAGTGCTGAAGATAACCCGTTGCCGGGTTGCTGTACTGTAATCGCAAGGGAAAATTACTATCGTCTGTACGCGCGATGCTGAGAAACGCGCCGTCGGCTTCGCCGCCGCAGTAAATCATGTGCGTGTTGGGGAATGCTTTAGCCTGCTGCCAAAAGGCGTAGACATCTTCCATCTGAGTCAGCTCCAGCTCCCCGTGGGCCAGCGAGGTGGCATTAATTTCAGTAATCTGAAACGGAGTTTGGATGTAGTTTTTGAGTTCCTGTTCGATGCGGGCAGTTAGTTCACTGCGCAGTTGAGCCGCTACGTCATTCACCGCTCGGTGACTATTCCGAAACGAAAAATAGCCAACGAGACCGACTGCTCCCACAATTTGCAGGACAAAGGGGATGATAAGCAGCGATCTCAACGAGATTTTTCGGCTCGGCTTAGGTTTCTGATCCATAAGTTTCGGTAGAGCACAATAGGGTGATGACGGTTGGCGCTGGGCGCTAGATTGCCTATGCCTGGTTATTGGCCTTTTTAGAGTGCCCTAGAATGCTCGATTACTATCTAAATAAATAGAATTGTTGCAATCGTCGATTTACGGACTTTATGAGGCAGATTCCTAAAAATTTGACCAATATAGCTGAAGAGATAGCGGTTTATACGGCCATCATCGGGCAAAAAGCTAGAAACTTTCCTTCAAAATCTTTGGTTTTACGGTATGGCTTCGCTCGGAACCTGCTAAAACGGGAATACTAAAATAAGTTGTTTGACTCATCTCTTTGACGCATCTATGCCGAACGACCAACCGCCGCAGGCTAAACAGGATCTCGTCCTACAGATGAGTACCTTACAGGTTGAGAATGAACAGCTTGAGAGCCAAGTTCAAGATCTGGAAATGACCATCCAGATTATGGCGGAGCACGGCAGCTTGATCGAGGCTGAACTGCAAACTGCCAACAAAAGGCTGCAGCTTGAGATTCGGGAGCGCCAACAAGCCGAAGCGCGCTTGCAGATGCTGGTGGCAGCGATTTCTCAGCGCAATCTCGACTTAGAAATCATCCTCGATACGCTACGTGAGCATGGTGATGCTATTCATGATCAGTGGTACGCCAAGATTCAGGAAGCCAAGCAGTTGGCGGGCATAGACGGTTTGACCCAAATTCCCAATCGGCGTCGGTTTGATGAGCATTTAAAGGAGCAGTGGCAACTGATGGCCGAGCAGCAATCACCTATATCGCTGCTTTTAGCCGATATTGATTATTTCAAGCAGTACAACGACACCTACGGACACCTGCTGGGAGATACCTGCCTCAAGCATGTGGCGCAGGCGCTACAGGGTGCCATTAGCCACACAAATGATTTGGTGGCTCGCTATGGTGGCGAAGAATTTGCTGTCATTCTGCCAGAAACCGATTTGCCAAGTGCGATCGCAGTTGCCGCCCGGATGCAGGCTCAGGTCGAATATCTCCAGCTACCCCATGCCTGCTCGTCAACCAGCCACTATGTCACGCTCAGTATAGGAGTTGCAAGCTGTATTCCATCTCCAGCTCAATCCCCGCAAACGCTGATTGCGGCCACCGATCGCCTACTGTATACCGCCAAACAGTCTGGCAGAAATCAAATTGCCTATGACGGTAGTTTTGTCGTTTGAAATGAGACGAATGTCTATGGCGAATTTCTATACTGTCAGACCATCATTGAGATGCAGATGGTGCTGGCTCAGCTTGTTCACAGACAAAGCGCAAGACGGCTGCTGCGCTACTGCCTGGCTGGGGCTGCGTTAACGGGCCAGCAGCATCATAGTTAATGCGCTGAATCACCTGCCGCTCTTGGTCACGAGCAACAATTCGTCTGAGCCGCGAAACACCGCCAACACAATCAGCAGAGCGATACAGCATGACACTATAAACGGGTTGATCCAACTCAACCCCAACAAAGGCATTGTTCGGTTGTGGAAAATCGCGATTTTCCCAATACCACACAGCTCCATCCCTAACTTCAATAGAGCTACGTTCTACCAAAAAGCGATCGCCCACCGCATTGCGTGTGACCTCGACCCACTCTACTTTAGGAGATTGAGCCAACGCACCGGGCACACTGACTGCAGACAAAATTGCGGCTAAACCAACAAGCAACGTTTTCATAAGCTATTGGGAATTAGGCTGAGATTGACTACCAGGTGCCTCTTCAGACGTGTCCGTGCGATACTGTTGAACATTTTGGATGGCTTGCTGAGCATAGGGATTGTTGGGACGCTCGTCCAATGCCCGCTGAAAATAGATCAGCGCGGTTTCATAATCCCGTTCCTGAGTTGCCTCATATCCTGCCGCCATATAGCGATCAAATTCTGACGACTGAGGCGGTTGTACCGACGGTGAAGAGGATTGAGGGGTAGCTGCCGCTGTTCTTTGCTGTTCCTCATAGGCGCTCACAACACTCTGAATATAGTCGGCAATTTCAGAACTGTTGTACTGAGATGGGTCACCCCGCATCCACCAGGCAGCGGATCGACGCACCGCTAGCATTTCATTATTACCGCTAGCCTCATATTCATCTTGCAGCACATCCCGCATGACACAAGTCACAACCGAACGGGCAACGACTGGGCTAGCCTCAAATTCAGTCGGTGAAAGCTCTCGCCCGATACATGACCTGAACCAACGAGGAATGTTGCCTGGCATAATCTGCCAGTCACTATAAAGCCCGTCATCTGCACGCCCCGTTTGAGGTGCGGCTCTACGAAGCGCCTCGACCAGTGCAGCAACCTGACTGTCTGAAACTTGTGCCTGGGCTGGTAGCGCTCCGACTGCCAGGATCATGCCTAGGCTGACGATTAGTTTGCCAATGGGTACTCGCATAGCTATTGTCCATCCCAAACTAGCTCAAGTCAGATTCTACATTTATTACTCAGGGCTTGTCACCGATCGTTTGTTAGTTGTTTTTTGTACGGAAATAGGTATGCCTCCCTTCGTTACATGCGATCGCTTACCGTAGGTTAGATTATTACCTTTTGTCTGCCTAAAAAGACAGACCTAGTGCTAAGCAAGAGCTATCTTCCGTTGCGCTGACCGCATAAGATTGTGTCTCAATGGTGGTGGCAACAACTAGCATTTGCTCACCGAACGGTGTTCCATCAATGGTGCAAGTTCCTCGCAGGACAAGCAGATAATTGCCGATATACTCGGAAGCCTCAGAGGAGGAGGTGCTGATGAACTGGGAACTCATGCCACCGTCTGGATCGAGGGGAACGGTGTAGACCGAAACGCCAGCTTGCATCTCCTCGAACGGGTAAAGCGTTTCGAGTTCTGGATCAGCAGTGTTGATTTGAACAGGGGTATAGTCCTCAATTAAATCGGTGTTGGCAAAATCTGGTGGTGAAGCATAGGCCAGGATGAAAAAGCCCGTACTGTCTGAAATTTCGTGACCGCTGCCCGGCGGATTGAAGTAGAGAGACCCCGTGGGATAAACCCCTTTGGCATCGGTTTGGGTTCCATCGATGACGTAGACTGACTCCGTCATTGAGTGATAGTGCAGTCCGACGCTGCCATCGGGAATCGTGTACCACAAAATGCTGATGTGCTCAGTATCGGCGGCACCCGAGAGAATCAGCTTTTCTAAGTTTGGCCTAAACGTAGAAAAGTCGTAGTTGGTGGGATTGTCGATTAGATCATTCAAATCGACAACGGTGGAATTGCTCAGTCCCGAACGGCTTTCCGCCTGGGCAATTTCGGGTACATCAGTTGCGATCGCAACTCTTCCACTCACAAGTCCGACCAGCGAAATTAACCCCAAAGCCAACGCTGATGACGATTGAACCTGTCGCATAACCGCAGACACCTTTGCTAAAGATCAGGGAAATTGCTTTCTAAAAATAGGAAGCTCCAACCTTATCACGGCAAAAACAAGCAAATCTGCTACTTAGTGAGCAAAATGGGAGCAAAACCGTTTCTGGCGATGCTGGGCGGCGCTGCGAATGCCACACAGGACTACAAATCATTTGAGTTTATAAAGAATCTCCTTAACCTTTGGGTGAGGACGTTTTTGTTGCGTCAGGATGGAGGAAGATCGACAACAGAAAATCTATGATTGAACACGATGTCATTATTGTTGGCGGGGGGCTAGCGGGTTCAAGAGCAGCCTTAGAAATTATTCGCACCAATCCGAGTCTAAGCGTCGGTCTTGTTGCCAAAACCCATCCGATTCGCTCTCATTCGGTCGCCGCACAGGGAGGAATCGCCGCTACGCTGAAGAATGTAGACGATGCCGATTCCTGGGAAGCCCACGCTTTCGATACCGTCAAGGGTTCAGACTATCTGGCCGACCAGGATGCCGTTGAAATCCTGGCCAAAGAAGCCCCGGATGTAGTGATTGACCTCGAACACATGGGGGTTTTGTTCTCGCGCTTAGAAGATGGTCGAATCGCGCAGCGAGCTTTTGGCGGCCATTCCCATCGGCGCACCTGCTATGCAGCAGATAAAACGGGACACGCCATTCTGCATGAACTGATTAACAACCTGATGCGCTACGGCGTGACGATTTACGACGAATGGTACGTCATGCGCCTGATCTTGGAAGAAGGTCGCGCCAAGGGCATCGTCATGTATCACCTGCTGGACGGGCAGATTGAGGTAGTGCGGGCCAAAGCGGTTATGTTTGCCACGGGTGGCTATGGGCGAGTGTTCAACACTACGTCGAATGACTTTGCCTCAACGGGTGACGGGCTGGCCATGACTGCGATCGCAGGTTTGCCGCTACAAGATATGGAGTTCGTCCAGTTCCATCCCACGGGCCTATATCCGGTTGGGGTGCTCGTTTCGGAAGCGGTACGGGGCGAAGGGGCGTACTTAATCAACAGCGAAGGGCAGCGCTTTATGGAGCACTATGCGCCCAAGCAGATGGAGCTAGCGCCACGGGATATCACCTCCCGCGCCATCACCAAGGAAATTCGAGCGGGTCGCGGCATCAAGCCGGACGGTAGTGCAGGTGGGCCATACGTTTACCTTGACCTGCGCCACATGGGCCGAGAGAAAATCATGAGCCGTGTACCCTTCTGCTGGGAAGAGGCACATCGGCTGCTGGGCGTTGACGCGATTACGGAACCGATTCCGGTGCGGCCCACGGTTCACTATTCAATGGGCGGCATTCCGGTTAATCTCGATGGTCAAGTGCGCAGCGGTGCCGATGGTTTAGTTGACAACTTCTTCGCAGCGGGAGAAGCAGCCTGTGTGTCCGTCCACGGTGCCAATCGGCTGGGCAGCAATTCCCTATTGGAATGCGTCGTGTTTGGTCGCCGTACCGGAGCTGCGATCTCACAGTATGTCCTCAACCAAAAGTTACCGGATGTAGATTGCGATCGGTATATTCAGGAAGCCCAAGCTCAGATTCAGTCACTCTTGGATCAAAAGGGCACTATGCGGATTCACGACCTGCGCCAGCAGTATCAAGACTGCATCACCGAGCACTGTGGCGTCTTCCGCCAAGCCGATGTCATGCAGGAAGGCATTGACAAGCTGGAGGCAATTCAGGCGAACTACGGTCAAATCTATCTGGACGACAAGGAAAAACTTTGGAATACCGAAATCATTGAAGCGCTAGAGCTGCGGAACCTGATGGTCGTGGGACGGATGATTCTCACGTCGGCTTTAGAGCGCAAGGAAAGCCGGGGTTCTCACTCGCGGGAAGATTTCCCCACGCGAGACGACGCTAATTTCTTGCAGCATACGCTGGCCTATTATTCACCTGCGGGCATTGAGTTGAGCTATCGACCCGTCGCTCTGGGTATGTTTGAACCGAAGGAGCGAAAATACTAGTAATATCAAGTCCGCGTGTAAGAACCCAATTTATTTTTGTGAAACGCTTGCGGAGCAAGCGTTTCACAAAAATAAATTGGGTTTTCAACCGGATTTCATGTAAGTAGAAGGATCAGGAAAAATGCAGAAGGAAGTTGCTGAAGCACTGGAGCAAAAGGACTACCGCACGGTGGCCCAACTGCTCAAGCAGTGGCAGCAAGAAAATTCCCAAGATCCTTGGTTTCGGCTGTATGTCGGTCGATTTCAGGAGGCAACAGGAAAACTACAGGCGGCAGAAGTCACCTATCGCAAACTGCTCAAGGCGGCTACGGTTCCCAAAGTGGTTACCCAAGCTCGCCAGGGCTTACAACGCCTGGACGAAATTGAAGCGCAGCGCCGTCAGCAGGCCATGCAAGAGGCGACGGCGGAACCCAGTGACCAGGAGCTAGGGTTACTCGTCATTGAGCCAGTGGTGGGAGAACAGCGGCGTGAGGTCGCTCAGGGATTTGCCAAGGTGATGCAAATTGAACCCTATCTGGCTCAGATGCAGTTGCCCAGTCGCGGCTGGCGACTGCATCGCATCGGTTCCATTGGGGCACTGAATTTTTATGTTGATGAGCTGCGGCAGGTAAATGTGCCCGCCTTCTGCCAGCGAATTTCCACCTTGCAGCAGGTGCATATCTTCCGCGTCGATCGGTTCCAGTCCCTCGATCTGCAGGCCACGGCAATTTGTCACAGCGAAGACGACCAATTGGGCGCACTGGCGTTTGATTGGTCAGAAGTCAGCCAGCGGGTAGAAGGTCGCTTGCCGATTCTAGAATCTGTTGTGGATCTGGGGCCGTGGAACAAGCTCCAGCGCAAGGAGCGTACCCAGGACTACATGCAAATTTGTGATCTGCATCTACCGAGACGCAACAGTATTCTGCGGATCTGCGATCGCACCTACCAGTTTCAGCGCAGCGTTGAGTTTGCACCCATGCCCAATGAACCCCCTAATCTCACACAACTCACGAATCGCATTAGCTGGAATCGGCTAATTTATGGCTTAAATCAGCGAATAACCGGGCCAATCCAATCCGATTTCACGATATTTGGCGAAAGTGCTTTAGATTTAATCGATTTACTGGGTGCTAACTTTAAATCTCACATCGATATTTCCCGTCAAACCAAGTCTAATTGGGACGACGCATTTCATCTTTACAGCAGTCTACTATTCATCCAGCGTTAGAAAGTGCCTAGAGAACGCTATGAACAAATGCAGCACCAAATTTAGAAATGTGCTGCATTTTCGATGTTCGGATTTTTTATGAAGTCTTTTTTGTATAGCAGTAGTTACATTGATGAGGACGTTGGGAAACTCTGAAAACGTTCAAACGTTTAAACGTTGGATTTCGTAAATGTCTTAACCAAAGTAGCGATGGCCATATCTGCCGCAAACCCCGCAGAGATGATTTTGTGGCTAGGGCAACCTATCTGGCAAATTCCCTGAATGATGTCGTTACCTATCAACCAGTATCACGATCAATATCAGTATTAAGTGATAGTACTCAAGATTATTAATTTGATAAGGTATGTGAAGCAAAGGCACCTCAATTAATAACTGGGGTAGATTGAAATTCGACTCGACTTGTGAAGAGTTGAATCGTTTTTGTAGAAGCGAGTGATATGGGGCTTTTTCGTAGTAAAACCAGCCTTTTATGGATAGATTAGAGGCAGATAAGGCCTAATTGGGGACTAGATCACACGGCAATCGTGTTTTCAGTCAGTCCAATGTCACCCTAATATCACCCACAGCGTATGGGTATTGTCACTGAAATCCCAATGTATCCGTAGTAATGTATTCATAACTCGGATTTGGTGCATCTCCAAGTCGATTGACGGTATAATTCGCCCTCTACTCAGCCAAGCCGCATTAAAGATCAATAAACCCAATGGGAAAGCGCTGGGCCAATAGTGCATTGCTAAATCTTAGTGAGAGATAGTTTCTATTGGATCAGGGCAAATTAAATGAGTGTAGCTTCAAATAGCGTGTTTTCCGTATTTTCACTCCTTCCGTACTTTGGTTGTCTCACCGTGTTGATAGTTATGACTAGCTTTTTTTCTTCCTGCAAAGCGACTCCTTGCCGAGAGCCGTACCCCTCTGCCCAAACCGCAGCGGCGCTGGCTCTCATCTGGAGTTGCGATTGCGTATCTGCCCACCACTGGATGCGTCGACATTAGCCAATTCGTTCGTTTGCTGAGTTGAACTAACTGATTTGACTCAGAGGCTGCAGTTCCCCGTAGAGTTTAGCTCTTGCAGCACATTACTCCGTGTATCTGAAGCAGCTTGACATGAACTTTGCATTGGTTACATACGTCTGATAGATACGGCATTCGGTACAGCGCAAATTGTGCAAGGTGTGCATAACTTTGGGTCACTCTCACTGACCTTAGTAATGTGGGGTATCGATAAGATAAAGCTAATGCGTGAATCTACTTTTCTCATTCCCTGTTTCGATGATTTCACCATTTGACTAGGCAGTGCTCATGATTGTGGATCGAGTCTTGAATGATGTGTCCCCCCATTCCTTTAACCGGCAGCGGCTAATGGGTCGAAGTTCCCGCGAGGCGCAAGAAGCTATCTATGCTTTTTTGCTGGATGCCGTCAAACACTATCCAGCCGAAGCGGTTTTAGAAGAGTTCAAGCGACTGTTTATCCAACACGTTGATACAGTCAGCTCTAATACACTGCCAGCGCTTTATGAAATCGTTTTTGCGAACGACGCAAAGGAGTTTCGCAATACCCTAAAGCGCTCTTGCTACATCTTGATTAATAACTGGGAGACCTCGCGCCAGCATAAAGCCATTCAAGATCTCGTCCTCCTGTTTCAAGATCCGCTCATTCATCGCCGAACCGTTTCACCAACCCTCAAGCGGCTCAGAAGCTGGCTGTTTGATTTTGTCCACAGCAAAGACTACGAAGATCTCAAGCTGTTTGCGGCTCGTTATTTACCGCCACAAGAGCGAGAAAAACACTGGACATCGCGCTACACTGCCTATTTGCTCACTTCCCAATTCGCTGATGCCGATAATCCAACGGAGCAGCGAGAAGCAGCTCGTCTGGCCGCCCAGCAGCTAAAAGATCGTTTCAAGCTGGATTTAGCTCTATACACAGCGAAGTCACAAGCAGCGAGATCGATCAGCGAGATGCCGAATAATCCGACGGGATTGGGAGAGGGAGTACTGCGATTAATCAAAACCATTGTGATGCGGCGCGGCACGTTTAGCTACGCTAATTTGGCCAATATCTTTGTGCGTCAAATTCAGGGCAGTCGCTACGAAAACTTTAAGAAGAGCCTACTGCGGTATATTCTGTTTGCCCTACCAGATGAAAATGCGGCCCTTGCCATCCGGCATCACTTAGGCCATAAGCTAGACGAACTCTACCTAGACCATCACGATGCCGAAATTAATAATGCGCTGCTGCTGCGCACCTGTAATCGGGTCATTGAATACTTAACGACAGAAGATCGAGAGTCACCCTCTCCACTCTTCTGTATGCTGCTAGCCAACGGCAATTCGCTGCCAATCGTCAGCGTTTTACTCAAACTTATTCTGATCTGTCGTAATTCCAGAACGCATCTTGAAACACGGATTGCTGATTTAATCCACTATTACAAAGATGAATCGGAAGAGGATTGTCGCTGGGTGATCAACTTCTTTGAGGTTTTCAACGTAACGTTCACTATCTATACCGAAAACGTTGAGTATAGCTTGGTGAGAACCAGCGCAATTGCTTCCATTTCGGCCAACCCTATTGAGCCGTCTTCTTTAAGCCTAGATGCCTATCGAATTTTCTCTCAAATTCGTCATCAATCAATTAGTTTTGGCAACATGAGCGAGGAAGAAGCCGCGATCGCAGATGAGATCCTTGAACGCTCGTCTGACATTGATTTTCTAGAAGAAGAGTAAATTCCTGAGCGTTTTATTTCTAAATTTTTTCTAAAGCTAGTGTTTCAAGCGCTACAGCAGTTTTCTGAGGCTGCGCTATCCTGTAAACAGCAGTGATAAAAGCTGTAATAGCTGATTTCTGGAACACCTGACGCACTTTTGAGGTTTCTATGGCAAACCCCTCGACGCTCTATAGCACTTTTGAACAAGAAACTCAGGTTTGGAATAGCCTGAAGCAGGCGATCGCAGATAGTTCTGGTTTCCAACGCTGGAAGCTAGAGCAAACTCGTGATGTCCAAAATACTAGCTTGGATATGTTGGTGAGCCGCTATCTGCGGGAAACACTGGAAACGCTAGCTTACTAGCTGATATCACTACCTCTAGGCTTGACTAGAGGTCATATACAGAATTTGGCTCAGACTCCGGCGTTGGCGAAACGAATTTGTTGCCAACGCCCAATTTTCGTGTTTGTGCGGAAACCCGACTTATGCTGTGTAGCAGGCGTGTGAAGCAAGCCTGCTACACAACATAAATCATCAATTTTTAATTGAACTGTGTATCATGACGGCTTACGGGCCACGATTGTGCGGTGGCGGGGATCGCTGGCCACGGTAGTACAGTGAATGAAGCCCACCTGCTGTAGCGCCGCCTCAACGTCAAACGTATAGTAATCATCGCTCCAGGGTTCGGTACTTTTCATGAGCGTAAACAGCACCGGGGGCAAGTTTTGGATCACGGGTGACTTGGGATTATTATCTGCGATCGCAAGATGTCCACCTAGACGTAGCAGTCGGTGAGCTTCTCGGAAAATCGCTGTCGCTGCCTGCCGAGGTAACTCATGCAGCACAAACTGAAGCGTAACTAAATCAAAAGTCTGGTCGGGAAAATCAGTCTGTTCGGCTTTGGCGTGAACCCAGTTAGTAATTTCATGATTGACATCACGGAATTTCGCTACGGCCAGCATGTAAGGGGATAAGTCCAGGCCAATTGTCCGCACTGGCGTTGACGAATAGCCACTGGACTGTTGAGCAGCATAGTAGCGATGCAGGCTGAGCGTCGAGATTCCCACTGAGCAGCCTATATCCAAAATATCGCGGATCGGACTGGTAATTTGCTCCGCTAAAACTTGATGAAAGCTGGAGCGCAAGCGGTCATGAGCCGTTTGCCAGGTTAATTCCTCCTGTGGCCACACTCGCAGCGCCATTGAGTAGGTGGCGGATTCAGCTTCAAACGCCGCATTCCAGCACAAATTACCGTCAGCATAAGCATGAAACGGCACCTGGAAATAGTCAGGATAGTCAACCGCTGGATTAGTCATCTGGGCCAAGGTGGACTGAATGCCAGACGTTTCAAGCGCATGGTAATTCTGTCGCCAAGGGATGCCGTGCTTCTCTGCGGTTTTAATCAAAACCTGACGCGCCTGACGCTTCATTAGCGCGTACAGAGGCTTGGTTTGAATCAGCAGATTGACGAGGCGAGAAAGGATGTCTTGTCCGGCCCAATCTGGTTTGAGTTTTGCTGTATCAGTCGTTTCAATACTCTTAGCAATCATAAAAAATCATAAAGCTGTATAACAAAAAGCCAGCCTAATATTCCAGCTTTACATTTTAATCAGCTACCTGTATCCCCGTATAGAACACTGTCACGTTTCGTCAGAGAGAATCGATGAGATCAGAAAAAACAAATATAGTTTGATACAGAACAGATGCGATCGCACCATCAACCATAAACCATCAACTCAAACAGACTCAAAACGAAAAGAGGAAGGCCCGCCTCAGCAAACCTTCCCCTACTTCAATCCATTAAACTTATCGACTCCAGTCAAACTACTTCTTAAGCCGCAAAATCTGAGTCGTCACATCCAAACTCTCTTCATACAAAATTTCGCGTCCCCAGCGCTGCAGCTGCTGGCTCAGCAAAAACTCCGCCTTTTGATCCGATAGGGCCGTTACCTGTTCAGTCCGACAAGATTGAGCGCCGCCGCCCGCTTCCATCCGCATGCAGCCCGTTGTCTCAGAGCAGAGAATCGTGCAGCAGTCAGCTTCCGGATTCGTTGAGGTCAATCGTAATGCCGTCAGATCGCCGGGAATCTCGCCCCAGTCTGCGGTCGGAATGGCAGCTAACTCGGCCTCAATCTCGCGACCATTTGGCGCTTCAAAGTAGATATGTTGTAAGTCGTAATCGCCGCCCGTTGTTTTGCAACGAACGGGCGTCCATTCGAGTCTGCTGGCAATCCAGCCCAAGAACATCAGAGCCTGAGCTGCGCTGCCCTTTTCATAGTCGATAGCAATTTGGTCGATTTCCTGTAGTGCCAAGCGACGTTCCGGCGGATCAAACGCCGCAGCCGTTAATTCTTGCCAGGGAAATAGGCGGTGCCAGTTCAAATCGGCAATATAGGTTTCTTCTTCAATCAAATCGCTGATTTTGATGAACTCCGACTCTGGATCGCTGAAAAAGCTAGAATCCATGATCAAGCAATTGCAGCTTTTAGAAAGCGCCTGAAACAGTTCCTGCTCAGGATTCGGAGTTGCTTTCCACCAGACAAACTTCGGTAAGTCAGGAATCATCAGTGAACTGACCACTTCGCTCACCCGCTCTAGCGCCTGCTTCGTGCCGCGTAGCGTAATGTATTCGCAACAGATTAGGCGACTGCTAGAACCGTGGCGCTGTACTGGGCAATAGGCTGAAACCTGCGCCGTTACTCCTTGGTCTTTTCCCATAGTGGGACAGAGGATAATAACACGACAAGGATTCTGAGCGGCAATACTGCTGCTGATGTGGAAGCCGCGGATATCTTCGTTGGTGCAGATCTGTTGCTCAGGCGGCAGCTTAACAAACTCTTGCCGCAAACGAGCGAGAGTTGTGGAATCAACCCGACCTGTAACTCGCAGATCATAGGCCATTTGGGCTTCGCGAACCGCCTGTTTAGTTTGCTCACCGTGAATGCCGTCGATCTTGCCCTGATAAAACCCCAAGATGCCCAGAAGCTGCTGAAATTCCTCGGGTTCGTAAACAACAATGCTAAATGTTGTCGCACGGGTAGCGACAGAAGCTTTTCCATCACCCTGCGATCGCCAGATTTGAGTGAGTTCTGCTTCAATCTCGTCGAGCGAGATATCGATTGGTTTTTGGAGAGCAACAAGTGGAGTGGTCATAGATGTTAGTCCAGATCGTCAAGGATAAGGAGTTACGTTTCGGAGGCTGCAAAGGTCAAAAACTCTAAACCTATAGTCGTCGCCAACGACGACCCTCACGATTCAACAGCATTTCAGCTTCAACAGGGCCCCAGGAGCCTGCTTCATAAAGCGGAATCGCATCGGATGAGGCGGGTGCATCCCAAATGGACAGAATGGGGGTTAAAATCCGCCAGGATGCTTCTACCTCGTCACCACGGGTAAACAGGGTTTGATCGCCGAGCATGCAGTCTACGAGCAAGCGAGCATAGGCATCCACGTTGGCTTGTCCGAAGGCTGTATCGTAGCGGAAATCCATATCAACGGAGCGAGTGCGCAGCGAATTCCCCGGTGTTTTCACTTCGAATCGCATTGAGATTCCTTCATCTGGCTGAATCCGCATGGCCAGAATATTCGGATTGGCTTGCTTAGCCGCCGATTGAAACATCAGGTGCGGTACTTCCCGAAACTGGATCGCAATTTCTGTCACCTTTTTCGGCATTCGCTTACCTGTACGCATATAGAAGGGAACACCGCGCCAGCGCCAGTTATCAATATGCAGCTTGAGGGCTGAGTAGGTCGGTGTTGTTGATTCAGGCGTTGCGCCTTCTTCAGCGCGATAGCTGGGTACCTCTTTGCCTTTCATCCAGCCATTTGTATACTGCCCCCGAATAGCCGACAGATTTAGATCATCCAGATTCGCCAGGTGTGTGGCCTGTAAAACTTTCACTTTTTCGCTGCGGATGCTATCGGCATCCAGCGAGTTAGGCGGTTCCATCGCGGTCAGGCAAAAAAGCTGCATCAGGTGGTTTTGCACCATGTCTCGCAGCGCGCCAGCAGTTTCGTAGTAGCCAGCGCGACCTTCCAAGCCAACAGTTTCAGCTACGGTAATCTGGACATGATCGACGAACTGGCGGTTCCAGAGCGGCTCAAAGATGGCGTTGGCAAAGCGGAAGACCAGCAGATTTTGTACTGTTTCTTTGCCGAGGTAGTGGTCAATCCGATAAATCTGCGATTCGTGGCAAACCTGCTGCACAACTCGATTCAGGCTTTGAGCTGTACTTAAGTCCCGTCCAAAGGGTTTTTCAATTACCAGTCGCTGCTTGGCTGGATCATCCAACATCCCTGCATCACCAAGCTGTTGCGTTGCTTCAGCAAAGAAGCGAGGGGCAACTGACAAATAAAAGACGCGATTGCCGCGAGTCCCGCGTTCTTCGTCTAGTTCGCCCAGAAATGCCTTCAGTTTTTGGTAGCTCTCGGGCTGATCCAGGTTGCCAGAGCAGTAGAATATTCCCTTGGCAAAGGTATTCCAGATTTCCTCTGATACAAGACCGCCGCCAAATTCTTCAATGCCTTCCCTTAGATGTTCCCGGAAGAAATCGTGACTCCAGTCCCTTCGTGCCACCCCGACAATGGTGATCTCAGGAGGCAGCTTGCGCTCTAGATACATCTGGTAAAGGGCAGGCACGAGCTTACGCTGGGTCAGATCACCAGATGCTCCATAGATCGTTAAAATTTGAGGTTCTGGGATGCGGTCTTGCTGCAAGCCAACGCGCAGCGGATTTTCAAGCAGAGTAACCATAAACGCAGTAACTGATAGAACAGAGGGCAAGGAGAGAGCAAGAGCAAAAAACGGAGGACGAATTGACAGACGGGGAGCCTCCCCTATTGAAGGTCAGATCCCCATCTCTAAACGTTTAGTTCTATACCGGAGACAAAGTGTTTACTTTTTCTTCCAGTGATTTCATCAAAGAATCGAAGGGCTGCACGAATTTATCGATGCCTTCCTCCAGCAGCTCGTCCATGATGGCATCTAGATCAATACCTGCCTCGGCTAGCGCTGCCAGGGTGTGACGGGCTTCGTCAATGTTTTGCTCAACCCGGCTTGCTACATCGCAGTGATCGGCACAGGCTTCAATCGTATCGGGCGGCAAGGTGTTGACCGTGTCCGGCCCAACTAGCTCGTCAACGTACATCACGTCGCTGTACTCAGGATTTTTGGTGCTGGTGCTGGCCCAGAGCAGCCGCTGGACATTGGCTCCTTTTTCCTTCAGTGCCTGCCAGCGATCGCTGTTGATAATTTCCAAATAGTTTTGGTAGGCCACCTTCGCATTTGCGATCGCAACTTTACCTTTTAACTCCTGTAGCTTCGCTTTTTGGGAGAGATCGTCGATGCCCTCTAGCTTTTCGTCAATCCGATCATCCACTTTGGTGTCGATGCGGCTGAGGAAGAAGCTGGCAACGGAGGAGATTTTGCTGATGTCCTTGCCTTCGGCGGCGCGAGCTTCGAGGCCGCGAATATAGGTCCAAGCCGCGTCAGTATAGCTGTCTACGGAAAAGAGCAGCGTAATGTTGACGTTGATCCCTTCTTTGATCACTTCTTCCACGGCGGCAATGCCAGCAGAGGTGCCGGGGATCTTGACCATGACGTTGGGCCGATCGATCTCGCGATAGTAGCGCTTGGCTTCCTGAATCGATCCTGCTGTATCGCCAGCGATGGCGGGCGGTAGCTCAATGCTGACGTAGCCATCTAAGCCGTCGGTTTCGTCATAAATGGGGCGGAAAACATCGCAAGCATTGCGAATATCGGCAAATACAAGGTCTTCGTAAATTTCATCAACCGATTTGTTGGCCCGAATGCCCGCTTCGATGTCTGCGTCATAAATCGCATTACCTGCGATCGCTTTTTGGAAAATGGCCGGATTGGACGTGATCCCAGAGATTTCGCGATCGGTGATCAAAGACTTGAGTTCACCGGATTCAATCAAATCTCGTCTGAGATTGTCCATCCAAATACTCTGGCCATAGGCCCGAATTTCTTTTAGATGATTGTTATTGGTCGCAGCAGTCATAAATAAATCAGTCTCCTGTTTGGCTTTAGTACTTACAATCTGGTCAATTGCATCAAGATTGAGAAAGTGTCTTAAGGGGTAAATGCGTTAATCCGCAATCTGCTATGCACTGAGGCAGGTTCAAATGAAGGGCTATGGCGTAGAAGCCATTTCGCGATCGCGGCGAGCCCGGTCTTGAATAAACGACTCCACTAGGGCGACATCTTCTTTGCTGCCCACTACAAATGGAGTCCGCATGTGGAGCTTATCGGGCACTACGTCTAAAGTTCGCTGAGTACCTGTGCTGGCGCTCCCTCCCGCTTGTTCCATCAAGTAGGCCAATGGTGCAGTCTCGTACAGCAGTCGCAGCTTGCCTTCTGGCTTTTTGACCGTGCCGGGATAAAGAAACACGCCGCCCTGGAGCAAAATGCGATGGAAGTCACCGACCAGAGCACCGCTGTAGCGAGCTGAATAACCCTCATGACGATGAACGTAGCGAATATAGTCGCGAATCGACTCATCCCACTGCCAGAAATTACCCTCGTTCACACTATAGACGGGGCCATGCTCCGGCACAGTGATATTTTCTTCAGCCAAGATAAATTCGCCTAAACTGGGGTCAAGCACAAAGGAATGAACGCCATTACCAATGGAATAGACCAGTACCGTACTCGGCCCGTAGAGGATGTATCCAGCCGCGATTTGCTTATGTCCAGGCTGCAGCAGATCAGCGGCGTCCTGTTTCTCGTCGTTCCCCTCCTGTTGTCGAATGGCGAAAATCGAGCCGACGTTCAGGTTGATATCAACATTCGAGGAACCATCAATCGGATCGTAGAGCAGCGTGTAGCGACCAATGGGGCAGTTCTCGGGAATGTAGTAGGGATCGTCCATTTCTTCGGATGCCAGTCGGCAAACCAAACCGCTCTGTTCAAATGCGGAGATGAAAACCCGATTGGCGTAGAGATCCATCTTTTTGACGGCTTCCCCCTGCACATTGGTGCCGCCTGTAAAACCCAAGGCATTTTCCACCAGTCCAGCCCGGGTCAGATGACGCGCCACCAGTTTGCCTGCTAATGCCACTCGGTTCATCAATGCGCTCAAATCTTGGGCATCAGGGCCATAGCTCTGTAACTGCTGTAATACGTGACGCGACAATGTAGTGCAGTCGCGATCCAGTGAAAACTCTTGAGTGATGGGTTGTGCAATAGAATCAACCATATTTTTCTCCGAAATAGTGAACAGCGGGTTGGGAGACTCAAATGTTCTGTTCGCAATCTGGCAAGGTAAACGAAAGGCTCAGCACAAAATCCCTATTCATCCCGTCTCCCTCATATTAAGAAGGCATACTCCATAAGCCAGTGAACTTTTAGATGAACTACAGAAAGCATAAATACTGAACAGGGTGGCTATGGCTGTAAGATGATGAGCCGAAAGATAATGAACCGACCAAAATCGCCCTTCATCCAACGTCAAAAAACCGTGACACTAAATCTCATTGTTCAGCTCCAGAAGGAAATCAAGCCTGGTTTTCAAATCTTCTCTATCCGTCAAAAACCAGCTACAAGGGCAGTGAAATGCACGATTAAAATTTAGCTTTTCTTTACCTCCTTTCTTCAAATTGGAGTCAAAATTCTGATAATTTCTGTGTCAGAGCAGTCTACTTTTTTATTTGTCTTGATAGGTACGATTCGAATGGCTCCGAATAGCACATCTTTGAGGGTAAATTATTACATTTTTCTTTTGTTTCTTTAACTATTGTATCGAAGGCAATCAGTTTGCGAATCTGCTACTCGGCAGAGTTTGATGCAATATTCAGGTTTGGCGTAATGTTTGGTACAAACTGATGCATCTAACTCTCCAAAACATAACCTGCTATTAGCTGTAGCATGTAGCAGACCTGATGAGACAGGAATGAGCCCATAACGAAACGGGTAAAACCATCGGCAAGTTAGTGATTAAGATTTCACGACGAGTAACAGTTGATTAGGCTCCTAAATTAAGCTCTCATCCATCAACGTCCATTGTTTGAACTCTTGCTTTCAGTTACTTCACATTGTTAATCACAGATTCAATCAGTGTTGCTTATACAAATTCCATCCACATTACCAACAGAAACTGAAGATTACCTTAAGAAAAGATTCAGTTTCTAATCAGGAATTCACTGCATTGAATTCTTGGCTTGTCACCTTTTAGTTATCGCTTGCAGAAGCAGTTGTTTATTACAATTTAGGAGCACCCGGCAATGGGCAACAAGAAGCGTATTGGCATCATGACAAGTGGCGGTGACTGTGCCGGTCTCAATGCAGTGATTCGTGCAGTGGTGCTGCGAGCGGTCGAAACGTATGACTGGGAGGTTGTTGGCATCTGTCGTGCTACGAATGGCTTGATGGCTCGTCCGCTGGAAGCGGTTGAGTTTAAGGATGCGCACTGTGTCAGTGGTCTGTTGACGATGGGCGGCACGATGCTGGGCACGACGAACAAAGGCAATCCGTTTGCTTTCCCTATGCCCGATGGCACACTATGCGATCGCACTCAGGAAATTGTTGATGGTTATCACCAGCTTGGGCTGGATGCCATGATCGGCATCGGTGGAGACGGTAGCCTTTCTATTCTAAGAAAACTAGCGCAGCGAGGCGGCTGGAACCTGGTCGGTATTCCGAAAACCATCGACAACGACATTGGCTTGACCGAACGCTCGATTGGCTTTGACACAGCGGTGAATATCGCGACCGAAGCGCTGGATCGCTTACACTTTACTGCTGCTAGCCACTCCCGCGTGATGATTTTAGAAGTCATGGGCCGCGATGCCGGACATATCGCCATCAGTGCGGGAATTGCGGGCGGCGCTGATGTAATTTTGATCCCGGAAATCCCCTATAGCCTAGACCGGATTTGCGACAAGATTCGCCACTTACAGAGCGTCGGGCAAAACTTCATGCTGATGGTGGTAGCTGAGGCCGTGCCGGACGAAAACGGTTGCCAAGTTAAAAATGTTAACAGCTTGGGACAGTCGCGCTTAGGTGGCATTGGTCAGCATCTGGCGGATCGAATCTCGGCCTGTAGTGGTGCCGAAACGCGCGTAACCGTGCTAGGACATGTGCAGCGAGGGGGAACACCTTCTCCATTAGATCGGCTGATGGCAACAACCTTTGGTGTCGCCGCCGTGGATCTGATCGCCGAAGAAAAATATGACCGGATGGTGACATGGCAGAATCGTCAGGTGGTTAGTGTGCCAATCGAAGCTGCGATCGCACATTATCGGGCCGTCGATGCCGATGGCACCTTGGTCAAAACCGCCCGCGCCGTTGGTATTTACCTAGGAGATTAACGAACTAGTTTGGCGTCATAGCTATATTCATCATTACCCCTACCCAGCCGTTCCGCAATCTCAACACTCGTCATCAAATCTTGAAATAACCGACCTCTCTCTGAAGACAGATTAAAATCACCCGCATAGAGATAGTGTTTTAATCTCTAATTCGGTTCAAGATAGAGAGGTAGGTTTTGCCCAATCCATTCAGCACTGAACAGCGAGTTCCATCATTTAGCAGATGAGCCTTCTAGTTTAGGTGTTTAGAGTTAGATTCAAGCTGGGCACCCTATGAAAAAAGCAGGATCAGGCCGAAAAAAGCAAGATCGTCTGTGGATTTATGTATGTGTAATGTATAGCTTCTCATTTTGATTTAGTACGCCCCCATGAATAACAATCACCACACTCCAACGAACCAACACACTTGGCTAAAACTCAGACTTTGGGCACTCCGCAATCTGCCCATTTTCCCCAAGGTGAGACGAACTTATCACGTTGATCATCTCAAGCGCTGTCTGAAGCTGCCTGCCAAAGAGCTATCTCCTGATTCATTCCTTTAATTTATGTTGAGGCCAATCAATAGATCGCTCTCTTCCCCCATGCCAAGTGCTCAAATTGCACAGCAAAAAACAAGATAAAAGCCCTGCTATGCGGGGCTTTTACTATGTCTAGTTCAAATTCTCATCATGTTGCACATTTTTGTTTACGGCACGCTTAAACCAGGCTTTCACAACTACCACCGTTACTGCGCTGGCCATACCCAACAGGAGCAGCTGGCACTGGTTAACGGCGCGCTCTATGGTCTTCCAGTGGGCTATCCCGGTTTAACAATTGGCCCTAATTGGATCAAAGGCTATCTGCTCTCGTTCCCAGTTGATCTGGCGGAGCAAATACTGAACCAGCTGGATCAGCTAGAGGGCTATTCTCCCCATCAGCCTGCCCATCTCAACCAATACGAGCGGCGATGGACAGATGTTTTTACGCCGGACTATCAAAGTCTCGGTCAAGCCTGGTGCTATTACATGGAAAACACGACGGTGCAGCGACTAGGGGGAATCTTGATCCCTGAAGGAGAATGGTCATAATCGCAGCGGTTGTAGTGATAGGGCTTTATCTATCGTTCGGCGGATACAAAAATTTATAAAACCCTCAAGGTGGATAGAGTTATTTGTAGTTTCCTATACTATAGTTAAGACTAAAGATAAAGAGAAGAAATTCTCAAATTCTTCTTCCCTGTTTAGGATTTGCTATTCGCAGATCGTTGCTACTAGAGGCTTGTGAACGCGTGAGTCAGAGTCCAGCCCAGTTAAGTCGTTATGATGCCGATGCGATCGCACGTTACTACCGATCCCGTCCGTTTTTAATCCTGTGGCGTGCTATTCGAATCGTCTGGATGTTTACCGGATTTTTAATCGGCCTGCAGTGGGATCAGTGGTTTCATAAAGAAGCGGCCAGTAAAGGCAAACGGGCTACTCAGCTACGACGGATTCTGACCCAGCTCGGGCCAACGTTTATTAAAGTCGGGCAAGCCCTTTCAACCCGCCCAGACTTAATTCGACCCGATTTTTTAGATGAACTGATCAAGCTACAGGATCAGCTACCGCCCTTTTCGAACCGAGTCGCGTTTGAGCTGATTGAAGCTGAACTAGGGCAGGCTCCGGAGTCAGTTTACCGAGAAATTTCACCCACCCCTGTCGCTGCGGCCAGTTTGGGCCAGGTGTACAAGGCCAAGCTTTACAGCGGCGAAGACGTGGCGGTCAAAGTCCAGCGTCCGGGCTTGCGACCGATCATCTCAATGGATCTATTCCTGATGCGCTGGTCGGCTAAGTGGCTATCGCCGTTCTTGCCGCTGAATTTAGGTCACGATCTCACACTGATTGTCGATGAGTTTGGCACCAAACTGTTCGAAGAAGTCGATTACCTGAATGAAGGACGCAACGCTGAAAAATTTGCGGTCAACTTCCAAGATGATCCACGGGTGAAGGTACCCGCGATCTACTGGCGCTACAGCAGCAAGCGCGTCTTGACGCTGGAATGGATTAATGGCTTTAAGCTGAACGATACTGCTGCGATTGCAGCCGCTAATCTAAATACCGAAGATCTTATTGAAACTGGTGTGACGACCGGTTTACGCCAACTCCTAGAGTTTGGCTTCTTCCATGCTGATCCCCACCCCGGTAATCTGTTTGCCATGCCCGATGGCCGGATGGCCTACATCGACTTCGGCATGATGGATCAACTAGAGCAGGAGATGAAGGAAACGCTGGTTGATTCAGTGGTTCATCTAATCAATCAGGACTACGACGATCTGGCGCGGGATTTTGTCAAACTCGGCTTTTTAACGCCGGATACCGATATTCACCCGATCCTGCCAGCTTTGGAAGCGGTATTGGGCAATGCAATCGGGGAAAGCGTGCGGGACTTCAACTTTAAGACGATTACCGACCAGTTTTCGGAGCTGATGTATGAGTATCCGTTCCGAGTTCCGGCCAAGTTCGCGCTGATTATTCGTTCACTTGTGACGCAAGAAGGCTTAGCGCTCAGCCTCAGCCCGGATTTCAAAATTGTGGATGTCGCGTATCCCTATGTCGCACGTCGGTTGCTGATGGGCGAAACGCCCTCGCTGCGCCGCCGCCTAATCGAAATCCTGTTCAAAGACGGCAAGTTCCAGTGGCAGCGCTTGGAAAACATGATCCGGATCGCCCGCGCCGATACAGGCTTTGACTTAATTCCTACCGCTCAACTGGGCCTACAGTATCTCCTCTCGGAAGAAGGGCAGTACCTACGACGACAGTTGCTCCTGGCACTGACCGAAGATGATCGCCTGCATACGGACGAAGTGCGCCAGTTGTGGAACTTAGTTAAAGATGATCTGAAACCCGCCCGACTGTGGGATGCGGCCTGGGGTGCGATCGCAGATTTCTCAGCCGAACGCACAGCTGCGTTGATTCCAGCAATGGCAATGCTGCCAGATTTTAATCAAAACCAATAGTCATAGCGTTACGCGCCTAATTAAGACCGATATTTTTGGGAAAACCGCACAAGGTGCGGTTTTCCCAAAAATATCGGTCTTAACCTACAGGCGTGGTGTCATGCTATCCAGATTGGGGTTTAGCTGTTTCTATCTAAAACACTCTGCATAGAAACGTTACAATACTGTTTTGGATAACCCTGTTTTGGCGCTTTTGAGCACTTGTCGATTGCCGCCACATGAACAGTTTATTAATTAATGTCGAGTCTGTTTGAAAACCCATAATTTATTTTTCGTAAAACGTTTGCGGAGCAAACGTTTTACGAAAAATAAATTGGGTTCTTATACACAGACTTGATATAACAGTCAATTCATCATTTATTTTCGAGGAGCGTGCCTGTGTATCCGACCCCGCCTTATCTGCTGTTACTAGTTGGCTTATTTACTGGTGTCACTTCTGGCCTCGCGTTTGAATCATCATTAAAGCAGATGGTTCAAACTTGGTATAAAAACCAAGATACCGAAACGCTATCGCATACTCGACGGACAGCCCTGAGATTGCCCTATCTAGGAATTTGCATCGGCATTTGCCTATTTCTAGCTTCTGGTCTCGGCGTTTTTCTACTGCCCACCTGGTTCTGCTATGCCGTCAGCGTACCGATGACAATCTTCATTGGCTATCTGGTTTGGTCACAGCTTGGTGTCAACTTGACGCTGCTAGAGCGTGGCGGTTCTCGCGCGATTGATCTAGATGTACTAGAATAGTGGCCTCACCAAGCTGGCTGTTTTAATAATGCCGGAGGATGTAATGTCTGATCTTGCTGATGCATTAGAGCATCTTGATCGATATCTGACTGTTCATGCTCCCATCATTGCAGAAACGCTAGCGCCAGGCTTGGATCTAAAAACAATTGAGGAACTAACTGCGGATCTACCGTTTGATTTCCCTGATGACTTATGTGAGCTGTATCAGTGGCACAATGGTCATCAGGGATTCGTTGATTTTGGCAGCAGCTTTATACCGGCCTATATCTTTGAGAACCTATCAACTGTGGTTGATCTATACAGTCATGAGTTTGAGATGCACTTAGGCGATCCGTATTCAACCTGGGAGCAAAAGTGGCTGCCTCTGTTTTCTTATGAATCAGATTATCTACTTGGTGTGATTGGAGGGACTCCACAAACGCCAACCCAAGTCGTTGATTTTTGTCGTGAACGCCAGACTATAGTCTGGCGTTCACGAGCATCACGAGCATGATGCAAACCGTGGCAGAATGCTTCGAGTCAGGAGCTTTTCAGATTCTTGACTATGACGAACAACGTTTCGACCACGATATCAGCAATTTTTACAGCGTTCGTGTCAATAAAGTTGAGCATGAGCAAGACGCTGAAGAAGCTAAGGCCATATACGAAAAACATAACCCTGGTGCGTCTTTATGGATGTTCTTAGGGTAGTCGTATCTAATAAGCGCTTCTCATAAGCAGTGTATTTTGGCGCAGCTACCACTTACCCGATAAACCATCATCCTTTACTGAATTTGCTGGAGCTGTTCACTCGCTTTGGCAGCCCACTCGGGGTTACCCTGCTGAGCATACAAATCGCGCGCATATTCCAGCACCTGGCGGGCATCATCATATTGCTCCTGACGAAGAAAGACCAAGCCCGCACCATAGTAAGCATTGGCGTAATTTGCATTGGCCTCTGCCGAGCGGCGAAACGCATTCAGCGCTTCTTCATACCGATTTTCGCGAAACAGGATTGAACCGAGATTGTAATGGGCTTCGGCGTAGCGGGGTCGAATTGCGATCGCAGCTTCAAAGGCCGCTTTGGCCGCTTCCAGATTATTCTGCGCCATGTAGTTCATGCCTAGGTAATACCGAGGTTCTGGAGCCGTGGGACTAAATTCAGCCGCTCGCTGGAAAGCTGCGATCGCAGCGGGTACATTTCCCTGTAGCTGATAGACCAAGCCCAAGTTGTAGTGAGCTAGCCCCATATCGGGATCAAGAGTAACGGCACGATCCAAATACTGCACCGCCTGTTCCAAGTTATTCCCCTCCAGCAGTGCTGCTCCTAAATTGGCATAGGCCAAGGCAAATTCGGGGTCAGCCTGAATTGCTGCATAAAACGCATCTGCCGACTGCTGGAGCTGTCCCTGCTGCCGCCTTGCCAAGCCTAAATTGTAATGAGCTGCTGCAAAGGACGGATCGAGTGCGGCTGATTGTTCAAACGCCTGGGCAGCAGCCTCAATATTGCCTGATTGAATCGCTTCTAGCCCTTGATTCAAGTAATCCTGAGCCGTAGCCGCTTGAGCAATCTGTAGTGGTTCCTGAGCCAGCACTGTTGGCACGAACCCAATTGGCAAGATGAATGCACCCAGCACCGTTCCCCATACTTTGATTCGCTTGTTATGGATGCTGTTCACCGTTTTGCTCTCCTCGTTGCACTGCTTGACCGGGATGCTTCCCTACAGTAGCTCAAGTTCAAAAGCTCAGGTATGAACCTTTGGCGCTTTTTAACTAACACTGCTGTAGAGATAGAGCTCTTGTATCTTGATGAACAGGCCGCCCCATTGGGCGGCCTGTTCATCAACTTAAATTGCGATACGAGTTATTCAAACTACATACAGGCTCAGTTAAGGACTATCTCCAAACGGGAACCTTAGGATCAGTCTCAAAGATCAGTCCTAATGAGTTGTTTGTGACGTAACAACTGTCGGAATTATCCGCCAACCTGTCGCCACATCTAAATCACACGAATCAGCGCCACGCATTCTGAGACTGTGAAAGATGTGATTGCATGCCTTTGTCCAGCCTTATTAGCAGGAGCATCAACCCGTGAGCCAGCCTGACCCCAAATTTATTCTCATCGTAGATGACAGCCCGTTGAATCTTGTCGTGCTGTCCCAAGCACTGGAAGCATCTGGCTATATGGTCAAAATGGCAAACAATGGTGAGGAAGCACTCGCGCTGGTTGAGCAACATCAGCCTGAACTGATTTTGCTAGATGTGCAAATGCCCAAGCTTGATGGGTTCGAAGCTTGTCGTCGCTTACAAGCGGATCCAGCGACCCAAACCATTCCGATTATTTTTATGACGGCGCTGGCCGATCGGCAAGATAAGCTAACTGGACTCTCTCTAGGCGCAGTGGATTACATTACCAAGCCGTTTGAAGAAGAGGAAGTTCTGGCCAGAGTCAAAATTCACTGGCGACTCAAACAGTTGACTGACAACCTCGAACAACAGGTAGCCGAGCGAACTCAAGCTCTGCAGCAGGCTCAACTACAGATTATTCAGCAGGAAAAGTTGTCCACGCTAGGACAATTGGTGGCTGGGGTGGCCCACGAAATTAATAACCCGATTAATTTTGTGACCAGCAATATTCGGCCAGCCAAAGAATACTTAACGGAGCTAACGGAACTGCTGAACCTGTATCAAACTCAGTATTTCCAAGCTACGCCAGAGATTAGCCAAAAGATCAAGCAGATGGATTTGGAGTTTGTGCTGCGAGACTTTTCTGAACTACTGGATTCCATGCAGCTGGGAGCGGGCCGAATCAAAGAAATTGCTGGATCTTTACGGAAATTCGCCCGAGTTGAACAAACCTCTTGCTCCACTACTGATTTACACGAAGGGTTAGAAACCGCCCTCTTGCTGCTCAAGCACCGCCTCAAATCGGACAAGGAGCGCCCTGAAATTGCGGTCATCAAAAACTATGCTGACCTGCCACTGGTTGAATGTTTTCCGGGCATGATGAACCAGGTGTTTATGAACTTACTGGCCAATGCGGTCGATGCCCTGGAAGAAGCGTGGCAAAAAGATCAGCGCGACTTGACGATTGAGATTGAGACGGCTATTTCCGGTTACGGCTTTGTGGCAGTTCGCATTACCGATAGCGGCTTGGGTATCTCTGATGACATCCAAGACAAGCTATTTGAGCCGTTTTTCACCACTAAAACAGCCGATAAGGGCACTGGGTTGGGCCTATCAATTTCCAAGCAAATCGTGGAAGAAAAGCACAAAGGAACACTGCTTTGCCACTCATCTCCCACTCAAGGCACCCAGTTTAACGTTGAAATTCCTGTCCAAATTGGTTCCTAGGGTCGGTTTAGCGCCGCCGCTCCTGAAGCTTACGGTAAACGTCTTTGATATCTACCTGATGATGAGCCAGCGCTACCAGGGTGTGATAGAACAAATCGGCCACTTCACCTGCGATCGCACTTTTATCATCGTCTTTGCAGGCCATCACCACTTCGGCGGCTTCTTCGCCAATTTTCTTGAGAATCTTGTTATCACCGCCTGCGAGGAGTTTGCAGGTGTAGGAAGATTCATTGGGGCTGTCTCTGCGATCGCAGATCACATCAAACACCTGCGACAGGGTATCGGCAGGTGGAGCCACGACAGAGCCTTCAACTTGGTGGAAGCAGCTGCGCTCCCCGGTATGGCAGGCCACATCGCCATCTTGCTCAACGGTAATCAGCAGCGTGTCGCTATCGCAGTCGTAGCGGAGCGATTTGACATGCTGGAGATGGCCAGAGGTTGCGCCTTTATGCCACAGTTCTTGGCGCGATCGGCTCCAAAACCAGGTTTCGCCCGTTTCCATTGTCTTTTGCAGCGATTCCCGATTCATCCAGGCCATCATCAACACGGTGCCGTCGAGATAGTCTTGCACAATCGCAGGCACTAAGCCCTGCTCGTTATAGCGAATTTGATCCACAGGAATGGGCACACTTATCGCAGTCATGGTTTTCCTCAGCTAGCCGTCCGGATCATGATTATCTCGAAAAGGGGACAGTTGAGGCAAAAGAATCCCCTAATGGAAATCGATAGGAATAATACGATCCCAAAATATCCTGTAGCGGCAGATTGAGCCGATTAATTGTGAGTTTTAAGCAAAACTGATCAACAAAACCTGTCCCTACGCATGGTGAAATTGAAGGCATAACCCTAATCGAAAATTACGCCGATTGGAACTGTAGTGCAACTTGTTACGTCTACTACTTCGAGTACTGCTGGATCGAAATGGAAACTGACGCCCATGCAACAGACGTTAGTATTGTTGAAATCCAGATTGAGGTATGAATCTGGAGCCTGCCGACGTTGGAAGGCTTTAATTTTATAGAAACCGTCAGGATCGACCTACAGAACCAAGGAAAAGAGATTTAGTCATGAGCGATGACAAATCAATGGCAAAGTCGCGTGAAACCTAAACTGACGCAGACAATCAGCCGCTTTAATCAGCAGAGAGATGTCGTCTCGGAAACGAACGGGTTATGATCTCTGAATGAGAAAAACTGGTTCTGCATTGATTACGTAGATTGACCACAGATTAAACCTGCAATTGGATGAGACCTATGATTTGGATGCGTACACTTGCGACAACCGGAATTGCGATCGCGGCTTTGGGTGTAGCGACCGTCGCCCAAGCGGTGCCCGAGTCGTTTACTCAAGCGTCAACGATTGATGTTGACGATGCTGGTGAGGGAGAAGTCTCTGGCTCCGTTAGCACCGACCACGAAGTTTTTCAATTTGAGGCATCAGAGGGGGAAGTCGTCACCCTAGATGTCAACGTTACCGAAGTTCTATCAGGCGCAGAATACGAAGACAACGACTCCCAACTGTTTTTGTTTGACCAAGAAGGTAGATTAATTGCTGAAAACGACGACGAGAGTGAAAGCTCGTTCGAATCTCTGATTAGTGATTTTGTTGTTCCCAGCGACGGCACATACTTCGTTGTTGTGACCACATGGGATAACGATCCTGTCCTTGATGAGGATGGATTGGTTGTTGAGTGGGGCAGCAACGGCAGCAGCAGCATTGAATACAATCTGTTGCTATCGAAGAAATCAGCCGCAACCACCACACCAGCAGAAGCAGAATCGGCTGAATAGGCCTGCCTTGAAATCCATCAAATAACAACCGTAAACAAGAGGGGACGCACGCTGTGCGTCCCCTCTTGTTCATATCCTAAAAACCAGTCTTTATGGCTGTAGCAGCTAAGTTAAAACACGAACGCTGTTGTGGCGTGGCGATACCGCACCACAACAGCGTTCTAATTAATATGACCATCGCTATATTTTCGTGAAAGCCAGGCTGTGTCTGGCTTTCACGAAAAAGTTTGGGTGCTTTCTAATCGGATTTGGTATTACTTATCCGTTTCAGAAAACTCAGCGTCGATGACGTCATCATCGCCACCGCTGGAGGATGGGCCTGCGTCCTCATCACCAGGGGCAGATCCGCCACCAGCGGCTGCTTCCTGTTGATACAGGTTGCTGCTGATACCGTAGAGGGTTTGCTGTAGTTCGGTTGTCAGAGACTTCATCTTGTCATAGTCATCCTGTGCGATCGCATCGCGCAGGTCTTTAACTTGACTTTGAACCTTCGACTTATCGTCTGCTGAAACTTTATCGCCTAGTTCCTCAATCTGCTTCTCAGCTTGGTAGGACAAAGAATCAGCCTGGTTCTTGACATCAATTCGCTCACGCTTATCCTTATCTGCCTCTGCATTGGCCTCCGCATCTTTGACCATGCGATCGACTTCTGTATCAGAGAGGGTAGAAGCACCCGTAATCGTAATCGACTGTTCCTTGCCTGTCCCCTTATCTTTGGCCGTGACATTCAAAATCCCATTGGCATCGATATCGAATATTACCTCAATCTGAGGCACGCCACGGGGAGCAGCCGGAATGCCATCGAGTCGGAACGTTCCCAGGCTCTTGTTGTCATTGGCCATTTCCCGCTCACCCTGTAGAACGTGAATTTCCACATTGGTTTGTCCGTCTACAGCAGTGGAGAAGACTTCAGATTTCTTGGTCGGAATCGTGGTGTTGCGTGGAATCAGCTTGGTCATCACACCACCCAGGGTTTCAACCCCCAGAGATAGCGGTGTGACGTCGAGTAGCAGAATGTCCTTCACTTCACCAGCCAGAACACCTGCTTGGATTGCAGCACCAACGGCAACCACTTCATCGGGGTTGACGCTTTGGTTCGGGTCTTTACCTAGAACCCGCTTTACAAGCTCTTGTACGGCTGGAATTCGAGTTGAACCACCGACCAGAACCACCTCGTCAATATCGGTTTTGCTCAACTTGGCATCCTTGAGGGATTGCTCTACTGGGATGCGGCAGCGATCAATTAGGTCAGAAGCCAACTCTTCAAATTTGGCGCGGGTTAGGGTCAAGTCCAAATGCTTTGGCCCATCTTGAGTTGCGGTAATAAACGGCAGATTGATTTCTGCTTGGGTAACGCTGGACAACTCGATTTTGGCTTTCTCAGCGGCTTCAGTCAGACGCTGGAGCGCTTGCTTATCCTTACGGAGGTCAATCCCCTCTTGAGACTTGAACTCTTCTGCCAAGAAGTCAACAATCTTCTTATCAAAGTCGTCACCACCTAAGTGGGTGTCCCCAGAAGTTGACAGTACTTCAAATACACCGTCACCCACTTCCAGAATAGAAACGTCAAATGTACCACCACCCAAGTCAAACACCAGAATGGTTTCGTTGCTCTTCTTGTCTAAACCATAGGCGAGAGAAGCAGCGGTCGGTTCGTTGATAATCCGCAGAACTTCTAGACCTGCGATCCGTCCAGCGTCTTTAGTTGCTTGGCGCTGGGAGTCGTTAAAGTAAGCCGGAACCGTAATTACAGCTTGCGTGACCGTTTCGCCAATGTATTTGCTCGCGTCATCAGCTAGCTTACGCAGAACTTGAGCCGAAATTTCTTCAGGGGCGAACTGCTTATCAGCAGCAGAGCAATCGAGCTTAACTTTTCCGTTGGCGTTAAGAACCTTGTAGGAAACTTCAGTGAGCTCTTGAGAAACTTCGTCATATTTACGACCGATGAACCGCTTCACTGAGTAAAACGTATTCTCAGGGTTCATCACACCTTGGCGCTTAGCGATTTGTCCAACGAGACGATCGCCATTCTTTGCATAGGCTACAACCGAGGGTGTCGTACGAAACCCTTCTGCATTGGCAATAACGGTGGGTTTGCCCCCTTCCATAACTGCGACACAAGAATTGGTTGTACCCAAATCAATTCCGACAACTTTTGCCATGCTGATGCTCCGGCTTCACAACTAAAATAATGACGTTTAATACGTTTAACCCAGATGCTTATGGGTTCACCGCTCTTTACTGAATGCGGCTACTGTCCTAACCCAACCATTCGCCCATCGATCTTGAATATTCATCCTGAACATGCAGATTCGGAAGCAGGCTTAGCGGCAACGACGGGTTAGACAAACCTACTCTATATAGTGCTAATTTTGCGGTTGTTCTTTGAAGGGGTATTTACCGAACAAAGCAGGACGGTTTGAAACAAAAACTAGAAAAGGCTGATTGCCACGGCATGGCAATCAGCCTTTTCTAGTTTTTTACATCTCGCTTGGTATGCTTAAACTGCACACTGAGGACAGGCTGATGAACTACTGGACATCTGCGATCGCATTATCCGCTGGTGCTTTCTTGACGAACGCCACCTGTTTTGCCGTATCCCACGGAGAACTGTTGGCATTCGCATAAGCTGAATTTGGCTCTTCCTTCGAGCGTGTTACCCGATCAAACAGGGCCTCATAGCGATCTAAAGCTCGCTCAAAAGAATACTGATCGACTGCATGACGCCGTCCCTGCTCACCTAAAGCTTTAGCTTCCTCCGGGCTCCGGTAGAGCATTTTAATCGCTTCGGCCAAGTGATAGGGAGATTGGGGTTTGACGACAACTCCGGCCCGGCTCCGGGCGACGGCATGTGCAGCAGTTCCCTGTGGCGGTACAGATGCAATAATCGGTCGGCCACTAGCCAAGAGAACCTGAGTTTTGGACGGCATATTAAACGAGACGACATTGCGCTTTTGCACAATCAGGCCGACATCAGCAGCGGCCAACATCTCGGGTAACTGGTGACGCGGCTGGAACGGCAGGAGCAGTACATTATTAAGGTTTTTGGCCTCACAGCGCTCGCGCAGCGCATGCAGCGCTTTTTTCTCGCCCACAATCACAAACTGAATATCAGGAATATCCTTAATCCGTTCTGCCGTATCAATAACCGTTTCCAGTCCCTGAGTTAACGCGATATTGCCGGAATACATGACTACGAACTTATCCTCTAAGCCATGAGCAGCTCGAAAAGCATTCCCTTCCTTGGGCAGTGGTCGGATAAAGTTCACATCAACCCAGTTTGGAATGATGGTCATCTTGTCTTGAGATACACCCTTCTTAGCCAGATTCTCGACAAAGCCGTCAGTGATAACGCTAATCGTATGCGCCGTGCGGTAGGAAAATTGCTCTAGCCATTCAAAAACGCGAATTGCCAGCTTATTACGAATCAGACCAACATGCACCGCTGCTTCAGGCAAGATGTCTTGCAAATTCAAGACCACCGGACAGCGATTAAACCAGCCCAGCAGAGCCGCTGGAACAGAAACAGGAAGCGGCGGCACAGTTAGCAAAATGACATCTGGTTGCCAGCGACCGAAACCACGTAGGAAGCTAGTCGCCGCAAAACTGGCATCTAGCAGCATACGGGCCAGTAAACCTGGCTTGGGACGAATCCAGACATAACAGCGGTGGACTGTCACTCCATTTTCGACTCGGGTATCGTAAAACTTACCTTGATATTCTTCATAAATACGGCGCTGAGGATAGTTCGGCATACCAGTCAGCACATGAACATCATGACCTCGTGCGGCAAGCCCCTCTGCCAACTCTGTCATTAACGGTGCAATCCCAATTGGCTCAGGATGATAATTGTAAGAATAAATGAGAATACGCATGGGTTAAGACTAAACGTTAAATGGTTGGTAGAGTCGTTTGGCTATGTTGCCGCGATTGCACTTCGGCAGAATTTAGCATCTGTTGGTTGACTTATTGTTAATACTTGTTGAAGCATTTGTAAAAACTAGGGGGGCTAGAGTAGATGAGTCCTGATATTCTCTGTAAAAATAGAATGAGTTGATAGCTAGAATCATTTCTGAGTTCATGACATGGTTTACCATTCGTTAGTTCATGATTCATTCATGATGCGCTTCCACTTTGGCACTGCCAGATGGAAGTGCAAGTGACATGCGTCAATAGAGTGAACTCAAATTTGGAATCTATTGTCATTGCTGTTGCTCAACTACCGGACAAACATGCTGAACGTACCTCGATATGAGAAAAAATCCTGCTATCTACATCAACCTTTGATCAGCTAATTGTTTACATTTCCTGACATTTTGGAGCTTACGACTCGATTTCACTAAGAGTGATTCACTCAAAGTGGTGAGTTAGAAAGCTACCCGAAAGTCTGGATACGTCTCTGGGGGCTCGGTTTGAACCCGCACGTTAGTGACTTGAGCGGCGGGAGGGCCACTGTGGCACCACTGAAGCATGGAATCCACTGCTGCTTGGTTACCAACAAAGACGGCTTCAACTGCCCCAGTAGACAAATTGCGTACCCAACCTTTGAGATTCCGCTGATTTGCTTGCTGGCGAGTCGAGGCTCGATAGCCGACCCCCTGAACCTGACCTTCAATCCAAACGTGAACTTGCACGATATCTGCACTCATTTTTTTAGGTGAATAATAAATGAATGTCGCGGGTTCAGCATCTTTATGATGGCTGAAGTCTGCTTTGCAATCAGCAGTAAATTCTCCTAAAAATTTGCAGCTGTTTTGTGGGGGGAAGTTTAGAACCTGCAAGAACTACGCAAAGCAACGGTCTTATCCAAGTCTTATACGGCATCTGATTAGACAACCTCCAAAGCTAAACTACAGTCGTTTTTCTGCTCTGGTTTTCATCTTAAGCGGATGTAACTGGACTCGTTGGAGATTAAGGCTTTCATGAATTAAAGCTAAAGATTTCGTAGGATGAATGTAAAGCTGTCGTCAAGAATTTGCCAGGAAAATTCATGACCAAACTCAATCAATCATCTCAATGGAATGCTAGCCGTTTTCTCAGTACCCTTAGTTACTTTGGCGAAATACCGTTTTTGGGCAGTATTCGCTGGCTACAGCAGCTTTTGGGCCGCACCACATCCCCTCAACCAACAGATGTCATGTCTCACTCGCCTCAATCCGTTCTACTCATTGGCCAAGGTCAAATTTCGACTCGAATCAGCGAGCAACTCCGGATAGCTGACCAATCGGTAGCGATGGTAACAGGTCAGGACGTACTGGCACGAGATGCGATCGCAGATCTTCCAGCCGTCAATTCCGTCTCTTCTGCGACCAATGCGAGCGTTGATACCATCATCATTGACGCGAGTGAGCAATCGGATTTGTCTAACCTGTCAGCAGATTCGGTTCGGCAGATAACGGAGCGGTTGGTTCAGCATTTACGCAAAATCGCTGCTGGCTCAACACCTGTTGCAGGGCCTTCGCACGGTCAAACACAGATATTATTTAATTTTGCCAATTCTGATATGGATGTGCAGGCCATTTGGGGTGCTCTCGACGATGTGGTAATGGGCGGCGTCAGCGAGAGCGGTATGCGCAAGGCGGATGATGTCGTGCTTTTTACGGGGAATGTGTCAACCGCAAATTCCGGTGGTTTTGCCTCGGTGCGCACTCGCAACTTTGAACCACCGTTTGACCTCAGAGGCTGGGACGGCATCCGGTTACGCGCCAAAGGCGACGGAAATCGCTACAAGTTTATTTTACGGAACAGCTCCGGTTGGGATTCTGTTGCCTACTACTATTCATTTGATACGGCTGCTAATGGGTGGATAACGGTAGACATTCCGTTTAATCAGTTTATTCCTACCTTTCGGGCAAAAACAGTGGATGATGCGCCACCGTTGAATCCGGCTCAGGTTTGTTCATTTCAGTTCATGCTGAGCAAGTTTGAGCATGATGGTGGACTCAATCCCCATTTTTCGCCCGGTGAGTTTCAGCTCGCGCTCGCAGAAATTTCGGCCTATCGTTCTGCTACTGCGAGCGCATTTCCCCAGATTCTTTTTATCAGTTCCACCCAGTCTGGTATTCCAGCCCAGATTCAGCAACAGCTTCAGGCAGTGATGGGGCAAGAGCTTTGCTGTACTACGGTGCAGTATGAATTACTAGCAGCAGAATCGCCATCCCATCCCATTACCCTCTATCGCCAGACAGAAGCCACTCAGTCTCAGGTAGTAGAAACTGATCAGAAGGCGCTCAGTGCTGAAGATGTCGCCAAAGCTGCGATCGCAATTTTGCAGCGACCTGATGTGGCCAATCAAACCTGGATTGCCCAACGTAAGGCGTAATACCGTCATCAAAATCTAAGCATCATGTGAGGCGCTGGCGCTGCTGGCGTCTCACATGACATTCTGCAATTTCTAACTTGGCATCCGAAAATCGCCGGCAAAGATTGTAGTATATGTAGTATATCTAGAAGGGCTGCATGGGGAGGTGACGGGTGGCTAATTTTCGAACCGTCTTAAATTACTATCGACCCTATCGTGCGATCGCGTTTTTTAGCATCGCTGCGAGTAGTGGGTTTGAAATTATCGATTTGGCCGTGCCCTATGCGATTGGGCAGGTGTTAAATGTTTTGTCGGGTCAACCTGTAGATGAACTGAGTCAGCAGGTCATCAATGGAGTGTCTCAAATTACCGGCGTTTCAGCGGGACGAGGACTTGCGATCGCGGTTTTGATGGGCGTGATTTTCCTGGTGACAGTTGTGCGAGCACCAATTCAGCCGTGGCTCGGCGTTTGGTATCACTGGATTGTGTCGCTCAAGGCGCGACGCGATCATTTCAAACAGGCAACGCGGCAAATTCTGACGCTGCCGCTGGATTTCTATGACGAGAATAATCCAGGCCGAATTGCCGGACGGATTACGCGCGGATTGGAGAACCATACCTGGACGTATCCGGAAATTGCGGGACAGCTCGTGCCGAAGCTCATGCGGGTGCTGGGCATTTTCGTAATCATCTTGCTGATTGAGTGGCGGATTGCGGTTTTGTTTGTCATTTCATTTGTGGCGATTCTGGCTTTCACCTTGACTAACCTAAAGCGGTTAATTCAACGTGAAGATCGGCTCGATCGCTACATGGAAAATACCCAAAGTCGCACATCTGAGCTGATCACGAACATCAAAACCGTTAAGGCGTTTGCCACCGAACACAGCGAATTTGCTCGACAGCAGCAGCGGCTCAACCGCGAATATGATGTCGTCGTTTATCGGATTCACAAAGGCTACGTGATGCTGTTTACCTGGCAGCGCACGTTTATCCAGATGTGCGTGTTTGGCGTCTTGCTGCTCACGCTGTTCGCAGTGCTGCGAGGGCAGATGTCGCTGGGGCACTTTGTCACGACGCTGACTATCTCGAACATGGCCTATGCCGAGTTGGAACCGATCAGTGCCCTGGCCGAGATCTTTTCCCGTCGCTATACCTCAATCCAGCGTTTTCATGATTTTATGGAACTTCCCGCTGGACAGGACGCAGCGGAATTCAGTACGGTCCTGGACGAAACCCGTCCTCCGGTTGACCTGAGCTATCAATTTACGGGCAAGCTGGAACTGCGGAATTTATCCTTCAGCTATAACCCGGATAAGCCTGTTTTGCAGGATATCAATTTTCTGATTCATCCCTGTCAGACGGTGGCGCTGGTTGGACGATCGGGTTCGGGAAAATCAACATTAGTCAAACTGCTGTTCCGCTACTTTGAACCGAGTCAGGGTCAAATCCTGATTGATGGGCAGAATATCCGGCGACTGGACATCACGGCCTACCGGAAGCGACTGGCGATCGTACATCAGGAAGTTGATGTCTTTAACGGCACGCTGCTGGATAATCTCACTTACGGCAATCCCAAGGCCACCTTTGAGCAAGTCGAAGAAGCCTGTCGGATTGCCAGAGTCGATGAGTTTCTGCACCTGCTGCCGCGCGGTTACTACACGATGGTGGGTGAGCGAGGTGTGCGCTTATCCGGTGGTCAACGCCAGCGAATTGGCATCGCCAGAGCCTTACTGGTTGATCCAGACGTACTGGTGTTTGACGAAGCGACCTCCAGTTTGGACTATGAATCAGAACGCTCGATTCAGCTTGCCATGCGGAGTATTCTCGGTACGCGCACGACAATTGTGATTGCCCACCGCTTGAGTACGGTGCGAGAAGCGGACAAAATAGTCGTACTCGATCAGGGCCACATTGCCGAAGTGGGCAACCATGAGGAACTGCTGCGACATGGTGGGATTTATCACCGATTGCATGCGTTGCAGGAAACAGGCGAATTACTAGCCTAAAGTTTGGCTAAAGCACAAAGCAATACAGGGTGCCGAATCTCGGCACCCTGTATTGCTTTGTGCTGCTGCGATCTAAAGGTGCAGCAAACAGACCACTTCTGTGAGTGAACCGACATGTGAAAAAGTGTCTCTTTGCAGTGGTTGTAACTAGCAAACCTTGCAGCAAATATTCGACTCAACTAAGTCAAGGAACCCTGAATTAATCTGCCCAAACACAAAACCAAGCTTAAGCAGAGACATCATCATAGCCCTGGGGAGTTATAAAAATAACGGTATTTCGTATTGATAATTACAGTCTGAAGTCCTGCGAGCCTTTCATCATGCATACATCTCACGTGATTCAGTCGCCAATGATGCAGTCGCAAACAAACAGAACCGTGCAATTCAATCAATATGACCCTGAAGACTTTTACGACGAACTGTTTTTGGAAGATGCCACTCCCCGCGCAGAGGCAAAACTGCTGATTGAGCGGTTAGGTTCTCTATCCATCGACGAAATTAAGCGTCGTCAGCAGGCTGCCCAAAATGCACTGTTCAAGCTGGGTGTAACATTTAACGTCTATAGCGATAATCAAGGCACCGAGAGAATTTTTCCGTTCGATATCGTGCCTCGGATTGTGGCATCAAAGGAATGGGATTGGCTAGAAAGAGGGCTAAAACAGCGAATTCAGGCGCTTAATCTGTTCATTCATGATATTTACCACGATCAAAAAATCATCAATGACGACATCATTCCCCGCGACCTGATTGAGTCGGCCACTGGCTATCTCAAACCCTGCATCGGTTTAGAACCACCTGAGGGCATCTGGTGTCACATCACGGGAACGGACTTAGTGCGCGATCGCAGTGGTGAATGGTTTGTCTTAGAAGACAATATGCGCTGTCCGTCCGGCGTTTCCTACGTATTGGAAAATCGACGGGTGATGAAGAGTACGTTCCCGCAAATTTTTCAGCAGATGAATATTCGGCCTGTGGATGACTATCCCAGCCAGTTGCTAGAAACGCTGCTCAATCTGGCACCGCCTGTGCCCGATCCGCGCGTGGTTGTGTTGACTCCCGGCATGTATAACTCGGCCTACTTTGAACACTCCTTCCTAGCCCAGCAGATGGGAGCAGAACTGGTGGAAGGACGAGATTTGGTCGTCTCCGATGGCTTCCTGAAAATGCGCACGACCAAAGGACTAGAGCGGGTTGATGTCGTCTATCGCCGCATTGATGATGATTTTCTTGATCCGAGAGAGTTCCGTTCCGACTCGATGCTGGGTATACCGGGAATTATGGATGTACTCCGGGAAGGTCGAGTTGCGATCGCAAATGCACCCGGTACAGGCGTGGCCGATGACAAAGTTATCTACGCCTATGTACCACAAATGATCAAGTACTATCTCGGCGAAGACCAAATTCTGTCCAACGTACCCACCTATCTCTGCTGGGAACCGAAGCAGTTAGATCACGTGTTGCAGAATCTCGATTCGCTCGTCGTCAAAGCAGCCAATGAATCCGGTGGCTATGGCATGCTGATGGGTTCTCAAGCTACTCCTGAAGAACGGGCCGAATTTGCGGAACGAATTAAAGCCAATCCGCGCAACTACATCGCCCAGCCGACGCTCAATATTTCGCGGGTACCGACGCTGATCGGTGATCGGTTTGAAGGCCGACATGTGGATTTGCGCCCCTACATCCTCTACGGCAAAGACATCTACGTAAATCCGGGCGGTTTAACCCGTGTGGCGCTCAAGAAAGGTTCTCTAGTGGTCAATTCATCCCAAGGTGGCGGCAGCAAAGATACCTGGGTGATTTAGGAATTTTCATCACACCCACAACCGTTTGATAGGGGCAGGTTTAGCAATTAACGTATGCATCTCATCCAGGGTGATCAACAAAGCCTGCCTCTACAAACCATATTCCGCCGTCTAATCTTCCAAAACCGCGCCCGGAGAGCGGCACCGCCCACCGAACCCAATTTTCAGCACGACCTAAATAAACTCCAATTCACCTATGCTTAGTCGCGTCGCAGATTCAATTTACTGGCTGAACCGCTATGTTGAGCGGGCCGAAAACGTGGCTCGGTTCATCGATGTCAACCTGAACCTTCTACTTGATTCGCCTGTGGGAGTAGCCCAACAGTGGGAACCTCTCATTATCACTACGGGCGATCGCGGATTATTCAAGGAACGATATGGCGAAGCCAACGCAGAGAACGTCATTCAATTTCTCACCTTTGACGGCAGCTATTCCAATTCCATTTGCTCCTGTCTCGAACGGGCTCGTGAAAATGCTCGTTCGGTCAGGGAAATCATCTCCTCGGAAATGTGGGAGCAGTTAAATGCCTTCTACTACATGGTTAGAGATGCGGCCAAAAATCCCCAATCAACCGATATCCACGACTTTTTCACAGAGGTCAAGCTATCTAGTCACCTATTCACCGGCATTATGGATGCCACGTTCGCCCACAACGAAGGCTGGCACTTTGGCCAAATTGGCCGCTTACTAGAGCGAGCCGATAAAACCTCACGCATTCTAGATGTGAAGTATTTTATCTTGCTGCCTTCTGTAACTGATGTAGGTGGCGTTTTAGATGAACTCCAGTGGATTGCCCTCCTGAAATCTGCCAGTGCGTACGAAATGTACCGTAAGCGGCAGTACCGGATCACGCCTAACGCGGTCACTGAGTTTTTAATTTTGGATCGGGAATTCCCTCGTTCTATTCAGTTTTGCCTCATCCACGCGGAACAGTCGCTCCATCAAATTCTAGGTATGCCATTAGGCACCTGGCGCAAAGAAAGCGATCGCGCTTTGGGTCGATTACGCTCCGAACTGGACTACATCACAATTGAAGAAGTGATTGAAAACGGACTGCACGAATTTTTAGACCGGATTCAGTGCCGCGTTAATGATATTAATGACAAGCTGTTTTCTGACTTCTTTGCATTGGAGCCTGTAGAAGTGTGATTGTGAAGCTACTTGTCAACTGATCGACTGTTCAATTTTTTGTTGATGGCATCCAGCCTGTGCATTATCGAATCAAACACATAACCCACTATACCTACAGCAAACCTGTACCCCTCATGCCGCATGTTGTCCGTCTGCGACCTCGCAGCGATGGACAGCAAATCGTTCATCAGTTTTCTATGCAGATTGATCCGAAACCAACAGGTTGGTCTGAACTGACTGAACTAGACGGCAATGCCATCACGCGGCTGTGGTTTACCGATCTTGAGCTGGAGTCGCTCAAGATACATGTCACGTCTGAGGTGGAAACGCTCGGCTCTAATCCGTTCAATTATCTGCTGGAAACTTGGGCAACTCATCTGCCAATTCACTATCCCCAAATGATGGCGCTCCATCTCCAGCCTTACCTCCAGGGCCAATATACCCAAACGATTGACCCAATTGCGATCGCACTTGCCCAAGACATCTACCACAGCGTTGATCGACAGGTGGTTCCGTTTCTCACTACGCTCAATCAGCGCATCCATGATGAGTGTGAATATACAGTGCGGGAAACGGGGGAACCGTTCCCCGCTGGAGTTACGTGGCAGGAAAAACTCGGATCGTGCCGCGATTATGCGGTTTTGTTTGTTGAAGCCTGTCGGGCAGTTGGTTTAGCGGCTCGGTTCGTCAGCGGCTACCAAAAACCCGATCCAGATGCCAAAAATCTCGACCTCCACGCTTGGGCAGAGGTGTATTTGCCAGGTGCGGGCTGGCGTGGATTTGATCCGACAAATGCTGTTGCTGTCGCCGATCATCACGTGCCGCTGGTCGCAACCTCCCACCCTCGCTATGCTTCACCTGTATCAGGGATACTGCGTCCCGGCAGTCATGCTCAGTCAAATATGGACACACAAATTAAGTTTGAGATTATTGAGTAACCCTGAGTAACGCTGAATTTGCCACGCCTATTTTGTACCTTGCCAATTAGAACCACAGGAGGGGAATTTTGCCGCATCATATTGGCAAAATTCCCCTCCTGAATTTTGGGACCAAATTCGGTATGAGATCCTTTAAAGTCGCTTTTTAAGCATACGAGTTGCACCCAGCGCGACTAGACCTAAAGCAGCAGCGGTTGTTGGTTCAGGGATATCTTTTACGACATCTTCAACATTCGCAACAAAGAGCGTTGCGTGGGACAGTCCAAGTGGAATGCCTCGCTTATTCGTGGCCACCCCATCAGTAATCCAGCTACCACCTAGCACATCGTCAGCGCTTTCAAAGAAGTAAGCGCTCCAGTAGTTGCCAGCTTTGAGGCTGATAACAAACGGGCCGTCAATTGAGCTATCAATGCTCCAGTTGCCCGCAGTACCGTTAGAATCAACGTCAAAATTCAGCAGACCACCTCCTTCATCGGATTTCCCGATAAAGTCCCAGTCTGTTATGCCGTTGAAAACACCACTGGATAGCTGGTCAAATAGGGCACCGGAACCATCACCCTGAGCATCATTACCGCCAAATTGACCAATGCAAGACGTTGCATTGGTTGAGCCACCACCAACTAAATCAAATGTGACAGAACCGGACTCACAGCTTACCGATGATGACGTTGATGTCTGTTCTTTGTCCTGATTTTTGTCACTTCCACCATCCTTAGATGTCTGTTCTTTGTCCTGATTTTTGTCATTTCCACCACCCTTATTGGATGGCTTTGCCTCTGCACTGATAGGTGCCAGCAGGATTCCAGCCATCAAGAGGGTTCCAAACAACAGCTTTAGTTTCATGTTGTCCAAAATCCTTGTCGAAACTCCGAAGACCGCAATCAGTACAGAACAGATATAACTGTTATATTCGATACTGGATTGCCAATTTCAAGGTAGCAGCAAGGATCTCAACATACCCTCAGTAATATTAGGGTGTCAGCAGCATCTTATTCGACTCTTCACAAAGCTAAGTATCTTGTGTATTTACGCTAGTTGATACACAAAAGCTAGTATTAACACGGAGACAAAATTCAAATTTACTGAGGCCAAGTCGCTTTGATGCTGTTGTCGGTTTTCGGACGGACTTTTACGCGAATTGCGATCGCAGTAATGTTGTCATGGCCATTGTGCTGATTTCCCAGATCGATGAAGGCACTAATGCCTTCATCTAGACTCTGATTGAGATTCAACAGCGGTTCGACATGGCTATGCCAGTGGGTTTCGAGCAAATCGTTGTCGCTTAAGCCGTCTGAGCATAACAACAGCAGTGTATCTTCTGACAGCTCTAGATACTCAACATCTGGCGCGATGAACCCATCATCTCTAGGGCCAAGGGCTTGGGTGAGTTGGTAGGCGTCTGGACGCCCGTAGGCGATATCAGCTTCAACTCCTCGCTGAATTTCCCGCTGGCCAACCTCATGGTCGGTGGTTAGCTGCTGCAATCCCAAACGACGACTAAAGCGGTAAAGACGGCTATCCCCTACATGGGCCACCATCGCGTGGGTATCTTGCAGCAGCAACATCACTAATGTGGTGCCCATACGGCCACTCCCCAACCGTTCATTCTGCTGATTTTCTTTGTAAATTGCCTGATTTGCTTGCCGAATTGCTTCGATGACGGTTTGCTCAGACGGCAACTGTGAACCTTGCCAGTGTGTCGCAAAATACTTCCGCAGCACGTCAACCGCGAGCGCACTGGCAATTTCACCACCCGCATGCCCTCCCATGCCGTCACAAATTAGGTAGAGACCACGGGCATGGAGGGTACGCTCATTGGCGGTTTCGACTTTGCTGAGATCCAGTTGAATGCTAAACGCATCTTCATTGTGGTCACGACGACGGCCTATGTCGGTACGTCCTCCATCCTCAATCCACAGCAGATTCATGGGTACGACAACGGTGGGTGAATCATCGGTCTCATCCTCGTCATCTTCATCCCAGGTTGGATACAAGTCATCATCCGCAACGAATTCACTATTCAAGAATTCAGAACCTGCTAATTTTTGGGACACATCTTCTGAGCGAGGCGTTGAGGCCGCCTCTAAAGCGCTAGAAGCCTCTGCTGTTGCTTCAGGGTTATCAGCACTAGATGGGGGCTGTGTCGGTTCAGAAGCTTGATTGGGCTGATCTGGGAGCTGATCCTGTAACGGTTGATATTCCAAGGTTTCAAAATCAAGATTTCGGTTTAATTGTTTAACGACCGAAGCTTCTGCTGCCTGTAGCGTATCTGCGATCGCACTCAACTGCGATCGCACGGCATCTACAGATTCGAGTTCATGCTGAATGAGCTGATCACACAGCATCTGCACAGATTTGGGCAACACTGTGCCCAACTGCTGCACCAATATCTGCCAAACTTGGCCCAATGCTGCCAAATCTGCGTGAGTTGCCGCCAAATTCGCCATGTCCGGTTTGCGGTTAATGCGATTGATCGGCTCTTGTGGAGCTGGATCACTTGATGAACTTTGTGCTGGCTGCAGTGAATCTAACGATTGGGCATCACTTTTCACCAACCGCAAACACAGGCAATCATCCTCGTCTAGGCACAGGTTATTGATGTCAAGCAGGCTCCGACGGCACTGCCAGTCTCCCAGCACCTGCCATAGTTGCAGTGAATCCAGTAGCCAACGCAACACGAGTAGAGGTTCGAGAGCAGTGTCCTGTCCTCGGGCTGTAATGGCTAACCAATCGCTGCGATCCTCAACCAGCAAAACTGTTGTATCGTTACACTGCCAAGCATCGTGTAAATAGGGGGTTGCTGGAGCCAGTTCTACCTCCAGACCAAAATACGTCTGCGCTAACTCTGGCAGCTTTGCTTTAGCTTCATCATCCAGCGGACTGATATGGGATTTAAGAATCTGAACAGGAGAGAGTTCTAGCGGACGCTGGTCAAAAACGATTGCCTCCAGGTAGTCAGTCGTTCGCTGATCGGACTCAACAAAGGCTTCGATCTGATAGCGCTGTTGTGGATCTAGGTAGTCACCAGGCTGCAGATTAACCAAGGACTGAGCGGATGCGCTCAATGGGGCTTGGTCTGGCAGACTCTCGTCTACTGGCAGATTAGACCATGCGTTACCAACGACCGCCCCAGACTGGGCCGTTTTAGACTGGGCAATGACAGCATAGAGCTGTCGCCCAATAACAGCATCACAAACTGGACAGGATTTCGCACCACAATCGACCATCGCCCCGCAGTTTAAGCATTCAACCTGAGTTAGCGATGCACCACAGGCTTGACAAAACCGATGGCTATCTGGATTTTCGGCTTGGCATTGATGACAAATCAACATGGGGAAGAATGGGATGGAAGGTTTGATAACTGACTCAATATCTACATGCAGCGTTCAAGTCCGTTTTATCCTAAAGCAAAGCTGGCTAAACCCTAACATAGGTCTAACTTGGCTAAATAATACACAGGTTATTTGCTGCTTTCCGCTCAAATGTCAGAGGACTTTATAGATTAGCGAAAAAATTAATCTATAAACCCTCAGCATACTGTTTTGCGCAAAACGCACATCAAGCCCCTTCAGAAAAATCGCGTTTTAAGTAGCTGCATTTATTTATATGCAGCTACTTACACGCAGCTTGCATAGCTAGTTGGTAGGTGGCTACAGCTTCTTCAAGCTTTGGACTTCCTGAGCCGTTAAGTCACGCCATTGCCCAGGTTGAAGATTGCCGAGCTGCAGATTTGCGATCGCAACTCGTACTAATCTCAATGTAGGATAGCCAACTGCCGCCGTCATCCGCCGCACCTGCCGATTTTTTCCTTCAGTTAGCGTTAATTGTAACCAAGCTGTCGGCACCGACTTACGATAGCGAATCGGCGGGTCGCGGGGCGGCAAAACAGGCTCCTGCTCCAGCAGCTTCACCTGGGCAGGTTTTGTGCGATAGCCTTTGATCGTTACCCCCTGACGCAGTTGTTCCAATGCCGATGAGTCAGGAACACGCTCAACCTGCGCCCAGTAAGTGCGGGGATGATTGTAGCGAGGATCGCTCAGACGATGCTGCAAGCGGCCATCATCAGTGAGCAGCAGTAGTCCTTCGCTGTCCCGATCCAGGCGTCCAACAGCATAAACATCTGGCACTGCAATGTAAGCTTTCAGGGTTTGCCGATCCATCTGTCCCTCCAGTTCGACATTGGCCTGATCTGTGAACTGGCTCAGTACATTAAACGGTTTATAAAACATTAAATAGCGGGACATCTTATCAGGCTGAATTTCTGATGCAATCGGCACTGTTCCCCAACAACCTCATCACGCCCTCTAAAAGGGATGAGCAGTGAAACAAGCACAACTTGCTTCACTGCTCACACCCGTTTCGTCACCAACTTGCGATCGCAATACATTGCGTGATGTTACAAAGATGTTGCGAAAGTCTTTAGAACAGAGCGATCTAAAGTTTACCCTCTTAATCTAAGAATACGAAATTCGACGCTCGATTTCCTTCCTTTTTTGAGTACAAGATTGGGAAAGGCTGACAGTATCAGGCTTTTTCAACCTCAAAGGAATCTTGAAACGGCAGTGGCTCTGCTTCTGAATTTCGGATAAAACCATTAACGTATATGAAGAGGACTGTCATGGAGCCAGAAACCCGCTATCGGTTTGTTTGCACCCTGACATTTGGTGATATTTACGGTCAGATTATTGTTTGGCTGTTGGTGTTGTTTATCAGTTTGGCCTCTGCCCTCGCTTTAATGGGAGCAAGCCGCCCAGTTTATGCACTAGCATCTGTTGGATTGGTATTCGTACTATCTTTACCCTTCTTGCTGTTTGCTTTTGTGACTACGCTGCTGAACCACATTGAGTTCAAAGCCGTCAACCCAGCAGAGGCTTCAACTAAGCCATCTGCCAGCGATATGCCCAATCGACCCGCCCAAGCTGCAGGTTAGATTTTACGATATAGCCAAATCCAATAGGCATTCTGAGTGCAGCGTTAGATGGCAATACCGTCTAACGCTGCACTCCCTCAATAAAGTACGTATACGCGAGGGCTAATTTTATAGCTGTAGTCAGCTCTGTTAGGACATGGACGTTTTTGTGGCGCGGCTCAGCCTGGCCACAAAAACGCCTTAACCAATATGACGATAGCTAAACTATTCAATCAAAGCAAAATGGGGATCTACATCGTTCTACGCTGAGATCCCCATTTTGCTTTGATTGAAATAGCCTCGAAAGGTGCGACTAAATTGGTTCACACACTTGAACATTAGGCAGGCGTGAGGAGATTAAGCGATCTAACCAACCTTCTAGATACTTGCGGTTCTCGCGCTGCTCCTCCACGTTGTCAGTATCCAGCGGATTGGGCATCAACCCCAAAATCGCCGCCGTTGTCACGCAAAACATTGACTTCTGAAAACTCTCACAGATGAGCACCCGCAAGTCATCCTCACCCCGTGTGCTGTCGCGATAAATATCATGCCAATAGTCGGGTAAGAAATGTCGCATATCCTGCATTGCTAGCGTCGGAGGGATTCCGGCGCCACCAATCGGGAGCGGATCGGCGTAAAGCGCTCCGTAGGTAAAGTTGCTCTGCTCTTCGGGAATTTGATGGGCCTGAGCATTATAGGAAACGGTTCCAGGAAAGGGTGTTCCCCGGAAAAAAATAGCTTCTACATAGGGCACTGCCGTATCCATCAAAAATGTCAAACCAGCCGACTTTGGCAAAATATCGTATGTCTGTCCATCAATCTCTACCGCATAGGTAATGGGCAAGTTGGCATCCGCCACCAATCCCTGTTTGATGTGATCCACTAGGTTGGGAATCGTTTTGATCTCGCCCCGCTCATAGCGCTCAGCCAGAGTCCGGAAGATTTTGGCCATAACTTGCCAAAACTGCCCCAAACCGCTGTAGTAAGCCATCTGCCGCACCTGCTCTAGCAGGAAATCTGGGAACAGCTGATTGACTAACGCTATCACCGGATTCCGCTTCAGCTTGGCTTGAATGGCAGTCTGCGCATTCACCTTAAACTCGTCGGTGTCTAGGTACTGATCTAGGCCGCCGCCGCCATGCCACAGCATGGTTTTCATACAGTATTCGGCATATTCAAAATTAATTCGATTGTGCCACCAGTGCCGGAACAGTTTTTCGATACTGAACTGTCCGTCAAAGTACTTGAAGAATGGGAACAGCACTAAAAACTGATTATCAGCAATGTAGCGCAGGTTCTTTTGGTAAGCGTCTAGAACCACCCCATAGCTCTTGAGAATACCGACCATCTCGGTTACGTTGCGAGGAGAATCCGGCAGCAGCGCGCCACCATCCTCTAGACGGTAAATGATTTCGGCAAACGGATGGTTGGACGGTTCTCGAATGACACTAACCATTGGAAGTGGCTCCTGCGGAACGTGATACGAATGAGAGTAGCGTTTCCTCTTTAGTTCAGTTTAAGACGTGATCTCTCTGAACCTAACTAGCTTCAGTAGGATTGCTGAAGCTTGGGTGAAGTGGTTTGTTTTCGCGCTTAGTTGAGCTTTACAGCTTCATTGCAGTGCAGTGAAATCTAGCCTGACGTGGATACGGTAGAAATAGATGGGGCTGGGGCCGGAGAAGCCACCTGCGGCAATGGTGTAGGAGCTGCTTTCAAGGGAAAAAAGGTATCTACGGGTAGGTGTGCCCAGCCTGTGCGCACCGATGCCTGCATTTCCACTTCGGGAATACCTAATGCTCTAGAGCTGCCATCGCTCCAGCGGGCTAGCCACATTGGCTGAAGACCGAGCACGATAATCAGAGCCGTGACGACAGCCGCCGGAATGCGGTCTTGCCAGTAGACGCGGGGTAGGTTGGCGAGAGCATCTGGTAAGCGACCAAAGAAAGCTTTATTGAGCAGCGTCAAAAAGTAGACGGCTGTGAGAGCCGTTCCAATCATGCAGAGCAGGGTTTGTATGGGAAAGATGGGGAAACTACCGCGAAACACCATGAATTCAGCTACGAAGCCAATCATGCCGGGAATGCCTGCACTTGCCATACATCCCGCCACCATTAAACTGCCGACTACGGGTAAGCCGCGCTCTGGGTTAAACAGCCCTTTCAGTACATCTAAATCGCGAGTCCCTGTTTTGGCGTAAACGACTCCGACCAATAGGAAGAGCAGGCCAGAAATTAAGCCGTGGCTGACCATTTGGCAGGTTGCTCCTAATACCGCCAGTGGAGTTCCTGCGGCTGCACCTAGGATGATATAGCCCATATGGCCAATAGAGCTGTAGGCCACCATTCGCTTCATATCTTTTTGTGCGATCGCAACTAGCGATCCGTACAGCACATTTACCACTGCAAACGTCGCCAGCCAAGGAGCAATCTCTTTCCACGCTTCTGGAAACAGACCTAGGCCAAAACGCAACATGCCATAGGTGCCAAGTTTAAGCAACACACCAGCTAGCAGCACCGAAACGGGCGTCGAGGCTTCTCCATGAGCATCTGGTAGCCAAGTATGGAACGGGACAATCGGAATTTTGACGCCAAAGCCAATGACAAGCACCGTCAGCAAAATCAGCTGCTGGGCCACTGGTAAGGCATGGCTGCGCAGGACATCGTAGTCGAAGGTAGAGGTGTGGCTCAACCAGGCTAATCCAAAGAACGAGCCAAGAATCAGTACTCCAGAAATAGCGGTATAAATCAGAAACTTAGTGGCTGCATAGCCGCGTCGCTGTCCACCCCAAATTGCAATCAGCAGATAGAGGGGAATCAGTTCGACCTCGTAAAACAGGAAAAACAGCAGCAGGTTTTTTGCCAAAAACGCCCCAGCTACGGCAGATTCCAGTAAAAGCAGCAGCCCATAGTAGAGACGGGGTCGATGCACCGCCTTGGTGCTGGAGTACATAGCAACCCAGACTAAGAGGCTGTTAATCACCAGTAGCGGCAAAGATAAGCCATCTAGCGACAAATGGTAGTGCAGACCAATCATATCGGCCCACGGTTGATACTCTTCCATCTGCCAGCCAACAGCATCGATATTGAACCGACTGACCAGCCAAATTGTCCAAGCGAGCGTAATACCCGTGAAGGTCAAAGCAACTTGGCGAGTTTGTTGTCCCGTTAGCTTGGGCCAAAATCCAATTAGCAATCCACCTACAAGAGGCAACCAGATCAGAATACTCAGCATACTGATTTCAGCGACAACGACAAGGACTGTACAAGAAATGAACCGTTAGACCAACGCTGACCAATTAAATGTTGACCAATTAATTGACCAGTTCATCGACCAGTTAATCAGGAGGCTAACCAGCACTAAACCAACCAAAATAGTCAGCATGTAGAACTGATAGCGACCGGAAGTGTTGTACTTCAAGCTCTCACCACTGAGCAGGGTAGCTAAGCCAACCAGGTTCACTGCGCCATCAACCACAAAGCGATCAAACCAAGAAGCGAGGCGAGAGATCTGACTGACACCGGCTCCAACGGTTAACTCATACAGTTTGGCAATCTGAAAGTCGTAGGCTAGAAACTGCTGAAGCGGCTGCCAGATAACTTTCTCGGGCTGCTTGGCAGGCGGGAAGTAGAACCACCAGCCCAGTCCACATCCCAGCAGGCTTGACGCAATCAGCAGCCCAATGGTGTAGGCATCTAGATCCACGGTGCCGGGTGGTTGCCACTTTTGCAGCAGTACGGGCATGAGCAGTGTCAGAATGCTGAGCGTCACCATTGGGAAGGCCATTGGCCAAGGAACTTCTGGGGCACGGCGAGTCTTAGGTTTAGATTCACCCAGGAAAATCAGGCCGAACACGCGAACGAGATTAAACGCCAGCAGTCCGTTGACAATCAGCATGACGCTGAGGAAGGCTAAATTATTTTCAAAAACCTGCATCCATTCCAGCTTGGCAATGAATCCGCCGAGCGGCAATAGGCCAACTAGGCCAGCCGCACCAACTGCATAGGCTGTCGTGGTAGCGGGCATTCGCGTACCTAGTCCACCTAGTTCAGTCAGGTCTTGAGAATTGGTAGTCAAGATAATTGACCCCACGCTCATGAAGATCAGTGCTTTGGCAATGGCGTGGACGAAGAGCAGCAGGAGGGCAATATCAACTCGCTGAAGGCCAACGGCAATAAAGACCAGGCCCAAGTAAGCACTAGTGGAATGGGAAAATGTGCGCTTGATGTCGATTTGTGCGATCGCAACTAGAGAAGCTCCCACTGCCGTCATGGTGCCTAACACAACTAAGGCAGTCAACGCGACAGATGATAGAGCAATGACGGGCTCTAGCTTAATCAGCACGAATGCCCCAGCAGCCACAACAACCGAATTTCTGAGAATCGAAGCTGGATTAGGCCCTTCCATCGCCTCATCGAGCCACAGGCTCAAGGGGAACTGAGCACATTTGCCAGTTGGACCCGCAATCAGGGCTAAGCCCAACAGATTCGCAACCAGTGGTGAGAGTTGAGCTGTTTCAGCCCACTCCCTCAGCTCACTGAAGTTAAAACTGCCGGAAATTGTGGCCAGAGCGACCACCCCCATCAGCAGTAGTAGATCGCCAACCCGCTTCGTCCAAAAGGCATCCCGTGCAGCCGTTACCACCAGAGGCTGTGCATACCAAAAGCCCACCAGCAGATAGGTGGAAAGGGTCAGCATTTCCAGTAGGGCATAGCTGAGGAATAGAGAATCGCTAATCGCCAACCCCGTGATTGCAGCTTCAAAGAAGCCCATCAGCCCGTAGAAGCGGGCCAACGACCAGTCTTTTTCGAGATATCCTAAACCAAAGATTTGGGCAAGCAAACTCAAACCACTTACCAAAATCACTGCCCCTAAGCTGAGCGGCGATATTTCAAGTGACAGAGTAATATCTAATCCCACTACATTGAGCCAAGGTGCTAGCAGCCGCTGTGGCTCATGCCCCCAAATATTTTGCAGCACCACAATGCTGTGGATGAGTGCCACAACAGTCAGCAGAATGTTTACATAAGCGGCAGGTCTTTCACCTGTACGACGCAATAAGCCTATTGACCATGGCAAAGATAGCAAGGCACCAAGAATGCCGTACCAAGGAATCCACCAACTGCTTTGGAGGAAAAACTCAGTCATCGCGATTAAGTATCCGTGTGGCTACAAAAAACAAAACAGAACCGACTTAGAATCGACTAACAACTAACAAAATTAAGCATTCCAATTAGAAACGCTTGCTCAGCTTCGTCTTCTAGCCAAACTGCGATCGCATTGCGTTCATCGCATCAACGAATCACTTCCAGCGCATCACCTTCGCTAGATTCTCCATGCTCAAGCCTGCTCCCTGCACCTCCCAATAGAACAGGAACTAAACTTGTTAGCTCTCCTCTCCACGACAAGTGCAGGCCGATTGCCTAGATAAAACAAGATTGACGAAGCCAACAAGTGCTCCCGCTGCCGCGAAAACCTTCTGAGAGCGACGCCATGTTTGACACAAATTGAGACAATTTAGCTTGTTAAAGATTCTACAGTTCAGATTTTTAACATGGTGATTGGGATCAGGCGGCTGGCATAGATATCAGCCTCAAACCGGGGACTGTCTCCAAAGAAGATCGCTCCCACGGCCTTTGGGGGAGTTGTTATATGCAACTGCTTATCACTACTCTACCGGACTGTCTGCCGAGAAATGTAGCCTGATCAAGGTTTGAGTTACAAGTCCTCCTTTTAGGTGATATCGGAGGAACTAAATTTTGCTGATGTCTAGGCTAAGTCAACGCATGAGGTTCGACGGCTGGTAGCAGCGAGTATCGTGAAATAGCTGTTGTACTGATAGCGTGGCGCATTACTCGTAGGTTTTATGACAACGGCAAGATCCACAACAAACTGAGCCGTCACCTCACCAATCTGGACGTTTTGTATCGTTTTGACACATTATTTGTATGAGTATTGGTGATATGCAACATTAACAACAATCATTGGCACTTATATTGTCAAATGGTCATCGCTCTCCTATTCTGAGATGTAAGCGTTAAGTTTAGACACGCTTAATTATAAAGTTTTAAGCAAAGTGACCCACCCCGTCGCCAATTGTGCCGTCTGGGCTGGCGTTCTTTGATGCTGGGCTTTTAGATAAACCTCTTTAAGAGGTATTTTAGTGTCTAGACATTTTGGTTTTATCCCGTTTTTCACCAGGATTTTGAGGAGACAAAGAAATGCCAATTGCAGTTGGGATGATTGAGACTCTAGGGTTTCCCGCCGTTGTTGAAGCCGCTGACGCGATGGTCAAAGCCGCTCGTGTAACCCTAGTCGGTTATGAAAAGATTGGTAGCGGTCGAGTAACCGTTATCGTTCGGGGCGACGTATCAGAGGTTCAAGCATCCGTCGCGGCCGGAATCGAGTCGGCCAAGCGTGTTAATGGTGGTGAAGTTTTGTCCACCCATATCATTGCCCGTCCTCACGAGAATTTGGAGTTCGTTCTACCGATCCGCTACACCGAAGCGGTCGAGCAGTTCCGTACCTAAAGGGATGAAATGGCCTCTGCCCATTACCAAACGTGGCCAGGGCAGAGGTGACTCCGCTTTTAGCTAGGAGGAGCCTCTCTTATAAAGAGGTAGCCAAGTTCAAAAATATTTTTTAGGAGAACTGTCATGTCGATCGCAGTAGGAATGATCGAGACGCTAGGATTTCCTGCCGTCGTTGAAGCAGCTGATGCGATGGTTAAAGCTGCTCGTGTAACTTTAGTGGGCTACGAGAAAATTGGTAGCGGTCGAGTAACCGTTATCGTTCGGGGCGACGTATCAGAAGTACAGGCATCTGTTTCCGCAGGTGTTGAATGTGTGAAGCGAGTTAATGGAGGCCAAGTTCTCTCTACTCACATCATCGCGCGTCCCCACGAAAACCTGGAATTTGTTCTGCCCATTCGGTATACCGAAGCAGTCGAACAATTCAGAGAAAGCGTTACAGGAATTCGCCGATATCAGTAAATTCAGCGTAGTTTTTACATGCAGCTTGCCAAAGTTCGCGGCACCGTTGTCAGTACATACAAAGATCCCAGCATGAGAGGAGTCAAGCTCCTGCTCGTTCAATTGCTCGACGAAGAAGGGCAGCTTATCCCAGGCTATGAGGTGGCTGCTGATGTTGTTGGTGCAGGTGTAGATGAGTGGGTGCTCGTTAGTCGGGGCAGTGCAGCCCGTCGTTTACCGAGTTATGATGACCGTCCATTAGATGCAACAGTTGTCGCCATTATCGATACCGTTAGTGTCGATAATCGACGGTTGTATAGCAAGAAAGATGCTGTCTGATAAGAGTTAACTGAATAAGAGTTAAATTTTCTTGGCAATCAACGGTTTTCCTTGCTGTGAATGCTGGGGGCAGCTTGATTAAAAGCATCGTTATTAGCTAGCGTAACTTCTGTTGCTGAACTGAAATCCCCGACTAGAGATAGCTCAGGAGCTTTTGCACTCTGGCTGCGCTGAATAGAGCATTGTCAGCAACTGCAATCGGTTTCGTTGGAATACCGATTTTTTGGAGGTATAAGAAGGGTTCATGGTAGTGCGTAGCCTCGCTACTCCAAGCGCCTTTACGTCACAAGGGCACGTTGAACCAACCGTTGACGCAAGCGCACGTGTTCATGCGTTTTCTCACGTCACCGGTCAGGTTTATATTGGAGCTAATGTTGAGATTGCTCCTGGTAGTTCTATCCGCGCTAATGATGGCAGTCCATTCCACATTGGTGAAGGGACGATTGTCCAGGATGGTGTTGTTATTCACGGGTTAGAGCAGGGGCGTGTTGTTGGTGATGATCAGCAACACTATTCTGTTTGGATTGGCCACCGTGTATCGATCACTCATAAGGCGCTCATTCATGGTTCAGCCTATATTGGTGACGGTTGCTTTATTGGCTTTCGCTCAACCATATTCAATGCTCGCCTGGGCAAAGGCTGTATTGTGATGCTGCACGCTTTGATTCAGGATGTCGAAATTCCTCCTGGTAAGTATGTGCCGTCAGGTGCTGTCATTACTAGCCAACAGCAGGTTGAGCAATTGCCGGATGTGCAACCTAGCGATGTCGAATTTGCTCAGGAAGTTTTAGGTACTAATGACACGCTTCATTCCGGCTACTCGCGCGCTGGAGATAGTACTCGTGTCGCTTCAATTCGTAACAGGTCGTTCGAATCTTCGCAGTTCAGTGGATCCAATGGAGTAGATCAAGTGCAGAGCCAACATCTAAATTCACAAATCGTTCAGCAAATCAACAGCTTGTTAACGCAGGGTTTTGAGATCGGACTTGAACATGCCGACCCGCGTCGCTTCCGCAGCAATGCGTGGCAGACGGCTGGGCGAGTTAGTGCTCGCTACGGCGCTGATGCCATTTCAGAAATTGACATGAAGCTGGCGGATTTAGCCGGCGAATACGTCCGTTTAGTCGGAATTGATCCACAGGCGAAGCGCCGTGTATTTGAAGAGACGATTCAGCGTCCAGATGGCTCTTCCCCAACGTCCTTAGGTTCAACTCCGTCTTTCTCCTCCAGTAATGGATCGTCCCGCTCAAATGGTTATACAGCTCGCAATGGCAGTAGCAGTAGCAGTAGCAGCAGGAGTGGTCTAGGCGGAGATGTCGCTCAGCATGTCAGTCAACTGTTGAGCCAAGGCTATCGAATCGGTACTGAACATGCAGATGCACGACGTTTCCGAGCGAATGCTTGGCATACCTGTGCGCCGATTAAATCAACTCGGGAATCCGAAGTGATGGCTGGCTTAAAGGCTTGTATGGCTGAGCATGCTGGTGAGTATGTGCGCCTAATCGGTATCGATCCACAGGCGAAGCGCCGTGTTTTGGAAATGACCATTCAGCGTCCTGGTGATCAACCACCGTCTAGCAGTAACGGAAACGGTGGTGGCTATACGCCTTATAGTCAGCCAGCTGCTAGCAACCAGTCGTACAGTTCTAAATCAGCCTCAACAGCAACTACAGGTCGGTTAGATGGAGACGTGGTACAGCAGGTTCGCCAATTGCTGAGCCAGGGATGCCGGATTGGGATGGAGCATGCAGATGCACGGCGTTTTCGGGCGAATGCTTGGCATAGCTGTGCATCGGTTGGCTCCAATCGTGAGGCGGATGTACTGCGCTCTCTCGAAAACTGCATGGCTGAGCATCCAGGCGAATATGTGCGTTTGATCGGTATCGATCCACAGGTGAAGCGTCGCGTAGTTGAGCGAATTATTCAGCGCCCATAAATTAATTAGGTGCAGCTGCATTAATCAACTGTTCGAATTGGCTCTGGTGGAAGGGTTTACGGATCAGTTTTTCCATCAAGAAATGTGCCAAGATGTGCAGGTGAATTACGGGTAGATGTTAAATGTGTAGAAGTGCAGCTTTACTGTACCTCTACACATCAGTTTCGGTTGCAAGCGGTTGCAAATAAAGATTCGGATTATCAACATTAGATGAAATTCCCCCCTCTGCAACTGATTGATCACACTCACTTTTGTCTGCAAGGCGAGGTTGAGATTGATCCAAGTGCTGCGATCGCACCCGGCGTTCTGTTTCAAGCAGACTCAGATAGCCGAATTGTGATCGGGGCGGGAGTTTGTATTGGTGCGGGTTCGGTGCTACATGCCCGTCAGGGTTCGTTAATCATCGAACCCGGTGTCAGTTTCGGGACTGGAGTCTTAATTGTAGGGGCGGGCCGGATTGGCGCGAATGCCTGTATTGGGTCTTCCAGCACCGTGTTACGACCTGCGATCGCACCTGGAGAAGTCGTCCAACCGGGTTCGCTGCTGGGAGATACCAGCCGTCAGGTGACGATTGATGTGCCATCTGTAGCGGCTGAGTCAGAGGATACGCAGTCTGCTCCATCTACCCAATCTGCTTATCGATCCGCTAATCAATCAGCGGCTTCTGCTCAGGCCACGCAATTTAGTCCACAATCTAGCCAGAATCAGCAAAACGGCTATCAAGCTGCATCGGCTGCGACGAAGGCAAGTTCTGACTCATTCACGGCCTCTCAAGCCGCAAATGGTCAAACGGCAGAGGAGCGCGATCGCAAGAATCAGGCTCAGGATGTAGATGCAAAAGCTGAAACTGCGCCACAATCATCAGGAGAGGGTACAAGCCCCAGTTCTCGAGCAGCAGACGCAGACTCGCCGACTCCACCGAGTGCAGTGGGCGTAAAAGTTTACGGACAGGGACAGATCGATCAACTATTATCGGCACTGTTTCCTCACCGCCAGCCGCTCAATGATGACGAGTCATAATGTCGTGTATCGGTTACTGATTGGTATTGACTTGGTATCCATCCTAACAAGTGTTAATAAGTATCACATATATTCTTAAGTTGGTACGTCCCATTCTATTTGTGGAAAACTACACTGTAAACATATAGATTCCTGTAAATATAGCCATCTCGCCACACGACTGCCCACATTGGTCTGTGTTGTATTCGAGATATTGACTAGGTGACTCATCTTTGCGGGAGGCTTTCCCATTACTCGATTGAACGATTTATGCCATTGCAACGCTCATCTCCAGCTTCGCTACCTCGCATGAGAGCGGCTCATCGCGCGGCCCAACACCGTGATGCCTCGTTAGGCTTGGTCGCAACTCAAAGTTTCCCTGCAATTGTGGGTACGGCTGATGCCATGTTGAAATCTGCCGATGTGGTTCTCGTCGGCTACGAAAAGATTGGCAGTGGCCACTGTACAGCGATCGTGCGGGGTGGTGTGGCGGATGTACGAATGGCAGTGCAGGCAGGACGCGCAACGGCTGAACAGTTCGGCCAGTACATGTCATCCTTAGTGATTCCCCGCCCGTCACCCAACTTACAGGAAGTTTTGCCAATTCGGATTCTGTGGGAAGAGTTCACTTTTGAGCGGAATGGCAGCCCGATGACCAGTCAAGCGCTGGGACTGCTTGAAACTCGCGGTTTCCCAGCGATGGTTGGTGCAGCCGATGCAATGGTTAAGTCAGCCGATGTGCAGCTTATGGCCCATGAAACCATTGGCGGCGGACTATGCACAGTTCTGATTCGAGGTTCACTGCCAAATGTGGCACTGGCCGTTGAAGCGGGTATGCATGAGGCCGAGCGCATTGGCGAACTACATGCGGTGATGGTGATTCCACGTCCACTGGATGATTTGGAACACAGTTTGCCAAAAGTTCAGATGGTGGAAGAAGAGCAGCCATTGGCGATTCCGCTGGCGCTGGAAGAGCGGGCGAAAGAGTTTGTGGCACTGGGTGAAAGTACTCAACAAACCGAGCGCGAGATGGTGCAGTTGCCAGACTTGCGCGAACTCGAGCCCGCCGAGCGATCTCAGCCGCAGGCTCCACCCATGCCGCTGCCGCAGCAAGAACCCGACAAAATCGAAGAACTATAAAATCCAAGAGCTATGACGTAGTATGGCGTTAATTACAAGAAATTAACGTCATATTGGGATTGATGCTGAAAAATGAACGATTTGGATTTGCAGCATTTGCGAACTGCGATCGCAGTTGCCAAACGAGCTAAGCAGAACGGTAATTGTCCGTTCGGAGCGACGCTAGTTGACGATCAGGGCCAGATTTTAGCTGAAGCAGAAAATAATCAGGTGACGGCTCAGGACTGTACAGGACACGCTGAGACCCATCTTCTACGAGTCATCGCAGGTCAGTACAGCTCGGAACAGCTAGCCAATTACACAATGTACGCCAGCACTGAGCCTTGTCCCATGTGTGCAGGAGCTATTTTCTGGAGCGGCTTAGGGCGGCTAGTTTATGCACTGAGCTCCGATCGATTCTACGATACGCAGGAAGCGGACGATTCACCTTACCAACTGCGGATGAGCTGTCGTGAAGTGTTGGCGGCTGGTAAACGCTCCATCGAAATTGAAGGGCCAGCGCTAGAAGATGAAGCATTGATGGCGTTCAAATAGTAAAAATCTTCATAATTCTGCCCTGCTGTAGGGGCGGGTTTCGTTAGTCAAGTGTGGTTTAAACCGATCAGTTGACAGCTAAACCCGCCCCTAAAAGAGATTTGCATAGGCAATTAGTGGTGACTAACCGACGGTAACAGGACTACTCCACTGGAGATAAGGCAGGTTCGCGGCGGTTTGCTGAATTTGCGCTTGCTGAGCGACAAGCTGACCGCAGGCATCCCAGGTGCCCGAAACAAACATTTGCCGAGGGCCATCGCCCATTGAAATTGCAGCCGTTTGATCGCCCCAGGTCACGGTTTGGGCTTCCAGATCGACCTTGACTTCAAGTTGGGGATTAGTTGCGATCGCAGATTGAATACCCTTAACCACATCGGTTTCAGCAGTGACGCAGGGAATACCCAGCGCGACGCAGTTGCCGAAGAAAATTTCAGCAAAGCTTTCGCCAATCAGAACATCAATGCCCCAGCGCTGGATGGCCTGCGGTGCGTGTTCACGGGAGGAGCCACAGCCAAAGTTGCGGTTTACAACCAGAACCTTTGCCCCTTGGTACTGGGGCTGATCAAAGGGATGACTGGGATCTTGGGCGCGATCGTCTTCAAAAGCATGTTCGCCCAGACCATCAAAGGTAACGCATTTGAGAAAACGGGCGGGGATAATCCGGTCAGTGTCGATATCGTCGCCACGCAGAGGAACGGCGCGACCAGAGAGTTGTTTAACTTCGCTACTCATAATTTTTTCCTGTCAGGTACCTAAATATTGATTGGATGCGGTGCCTTTGCTGTGCACCAGCACTGAACGTTAGGAATGCCTAGATTACGACCAACCCTGTAGGGGCAGGTTTAGCCGTTACCTTTGGATCTCGATCGAAATTGATCGTCAAAACCTGCCCCTATAAATATGTTTCGGGACAAAACCCAACCTCAGCGAGGCGTCATACCGCTGCGGGTTCAGCCTGTAATAATTCGCGCACGTCGGTCACTTCGCCAGTAACAGCGGCAGCAGCAACCATCGCCGGACTCATTAGCAGTGTCCGACCGGAAGAAGATCCTTGACGACCCTTAAAGTTGCGGTTTGAGGACGAAGCGCTGATTTGGCGACCCTGGAGCTTATCCGGATTCATTGCAAGACACATGGAGCAGCCCGCTTCCCGCCATTCAAAGCCAGCGGCCAAGAAGATTTCGTGTAGTCCCTCGGCTTCGGCCTGTTTCTTGACTCGTTCAGAACCCGGCACAACAAACGCTTTAATGCCCGGCGCAACCTGCCGTCCCTGAGCCACCTTAGCGGCCTCGCGCAGATCGCTGATGCGACCGTTTGTGCAGCTACCGACAAAGCAGACATCAACCTTCGTGCCTTTAATCGGGCTACCGGGCTGCAAGTCCATATACTTGTAAGCTTCTTCTGCCACAAACCGATCTTCTTCCGGCAGGCTCTCGGCAGTTGGCACCTGCTCATTGACGCCGATACCTTGACCGGGAGTGATGCCCCAGGTCACCGTCGGTTCGATATCTGCCGCGTCAAAGACAACCACATCGTCATACTCCGCATCGGCATCACTGGCGATTTGCTGCCACCATTCAACCGCCCGATCCCAATCCTCGCCTTGGGGCGCAAATTCACGACCTTTGAGATACTCAAACGTGGTTTCATCCGGGTTGACATAGCCACAGCGCGCACCGCCCTCAATTGCCATGTTGCAGACGGTCATCCGCTCTTCCATACTCATCTGGTCGAACGTAGTGCCTGCGTATTCATAGGCATAGCCAACGCCGCCTTTCACGCCCAACTTGCGGATGATGTGCAGCACGACATCCTTCGCGTAAACACCAGGACGCAGATCGCCATTCACTTCCACCCGACGCACCTTGAGTTTCGCTAAGGCCAACGTCTGAGAAGCTAGCACGTCACGCACTTGGCTGGTACCGATACCAAATGCGATCGCACCAAAAGCTCCATGCGTAGAGGTATGGCTATCACCACAGGCAATCGTCATTCCGGGCTGGGTCAAGCCTTGTTCTGGCGCAATCACATGCACAATTCCCTGATTGCCAGAACCCACGTTATAGAAGGTGATAGCGTTTTCTTTACTATTAGACTCCAGCGCCTGAATCATTTCTTCGGCCAGAGCGTCAGCAAAAGGCCGGGCCTGGTTTTCCGTTGGCACAATATGATCCACCGTGGCCACGGTACGCTCTGGGAACATCACGTTCAGACCCCGTTCCCGCAGCATGGCAAAGGCTTGGGGGCTGGTGACTTCGTGAATCAAATGCAGACCAATGAAGAGCTGGGTCTGGCCAGAGGGTAGGGTGCCGACGGTGTGGGCATCCCAAACTTTATCGAACAGCGTACCTTTACTCATATGGTTCACCTCATAACGGATCGGTGCTGAAATTCAGCATTGCGGTAACAGAAGGTGGGCAATACCCACCCTCAGCATAGCGATAGGGACAGGCGGGCGATGCCGACCTTACAGGAATTGAGAATCTTGGGTGCAGAAACTTAAGACAAAAATGGGGCAGCGGTTGATGTGCGGAACCTAAATGCCATCTCCCAGTCTGCCCCCATAACCGTTGATTCCTCGAAGAGGAAAATCTTGCAGTTCTTTATCGAAATGCTTTGCAATGGAACGGCGCTATTTACGCCTCTGAATACTAGACTAGGCGCTGAAGTCAAGCCTGTCCAATATATTTCAGGTTGGCTATTAATACTTTCTGAGTATTAGTTGATGGTGAATGGGGATAGAGGCGATGGGTAGCGAATAGGTTTTAGGAGGTGGTTGAGAGTAAGTGCTGATAGATGGTGATGAGTTTTTGGTTGGCAATCTGCCAGGTGTAGTGTTGTTCGACGTGGGTTCTAGCTTGTTTGGATAAGTGCGATCGCAACTCCGAATCTTCCCTCAACCGCAATAGCTCATCCTTAATTGCCTTGGCAGAATTGGGTCGCGCGACTAGAAAGTGTTCTTCGGGGGTGCCGATCGCATGAATCACTGGCAGATCGGTGGTGATCACGGGCGTACCAGATGCCATGCCTTCCAGGACTTTGAGCGGACAGCAGCCTTGAACAAGGTTGCGATCGCAGGCTTTCAGTGGCGCAAGAATCACATCTGCTTCATGCATCTGCGCGACTAGCTCACTGGGAGCCATCGGTTGCAGCCATTGAATATGCTCAGCTACACCCAACCGCTCAGCCAGTTTATGCAGCGCTTTGAATTGATCCGGACGACCAGGAGCCACAATCGTCAGTTGAGCCTCGAAATCGCGGCTATACAAAGCCAGTGCGTCAATCGCCACATCTATCCCCTGCCACGGCGACAACGTACCAAAGTAAAGGAGTTTGAGCGGCGACAGCATCGGCTCAGCTCTGGGAGTAGCGCTGTAAATCTGGTCAAGATCAACGCCATTGGGAACCGTCTGAATTCGCTTAGCTTTTACTCCGCGTTCAAGCAGATACGCTTCAGTGACGGGACTCGGCGTGATTACGCAATCCGCCGCCTGTAGGCAGGTATCTTCTTGAGCAACAAGCTTGTGCATCAGTTCCCAATCATCGGCCACCTTGGGATAGCGATACTTCAGCTCAATCGACGGTAGCCCATTCACCTCAAAGATTAAGAATCGACACAATTGAGGCTTGTGCAACGCAATGGGGAATCCTTCAAAGGGAGAGCGAATATGGATGATGTCAAAGTAGCGCCCTTGAAGCCACTGCCAAAGCTGCTGTCGAAAATGCAGCACCCGGTCAATTAGCGTTTTACCCAGTGCAGGTAAGGCAACTTGATGAAAGTTAATATCAAGTTCTTGATCAATCACTTCTCCCGTCGGAGACACGGTGACTAAACTAAGTGAACCAACTTCTATACTGAGCGTTTGAGCAAAAGCTTGAATATGAATCGATGCCCCTTTGGGTGCGGGGACGACATCAAATGAAACATAGGCTATCGTGGGTGCATTCATCCGATTTTCAGGGCAACGTCTTCAAGCAATCTCTTCATGTCTTGAGTGAATACAGACAAATTATTACAGCAATTTGTCATAGTAGTTTTTCGATGGGTGGAGTGAAATAATGGCGTTTAATCTAGCACAAATAAAACGCAATCGTTGGATCTATGAAACCACCGAATTAGCTTCTCGGATTCAGCTCGATTGTCAAGGAATGGCCCAATACGATCAGCAGATGGCTAAGCGCCGCAAACTAGCAAATACTGTTTTGATCGTGAGTGGTATTGCTGTATTTGCCTCATTCTTCATCGGTTCAGTTCTCGGCCCAATTCCAATTTTCTTGGCATTAATTCCATTAGCTGTGGGCATTGTACTTAGAACTGTATGGTCCAGCCCAGATATTCCAGATATGCGCTATTTAGCACTGGAAGAACTCATTGACACCCTCAGCCGCGATGTTGCACGCGATCAGCCATTTCACGTCAAACTCGATTTTGCACCTAGCAATAAAGACTATAAGCGAATTGATACCGTTCCCTATCCAGCCCGTTCCGGCTGGAAAATGGACTTGTTTCGAGATAACTGGTTGATATTACAAGGACAGTTTTTAGATGGCACTGATTTTACGTTGTCGTTAACTGAATTGATGGTGTCGAAATACGGCTGGAAGCGGGGTAGGAGCGGCAAGCGAAAATTCAAGCGGAAGAACAAATCCAAGGGGGTAGAGCTAGAGCTGGATTTACGCATTCCTCGTAAAAAATACGGCGCGGTTCAGGTGCTACAACAGGATATTCAATCTGCAGTTCAACTTCCTGCAAATGTACGTCTCAAGCGAATTAAGGTCAGTGAAAACAATCTAATTCTGGGCATCAAAGCATCTCCCGATTTTTTGGTTTCAACGTCTTTATACAAGCTCAGCATGCAGCTTTTTATGAATGCTTATCATGTGTTGAATTTAGCTAAAGAACTGTCAAAGCCTGTAGGCTAATTCAACCCTTCCGTAGGTTGGGTTAGCGTCAGCGTAACCCAACAGCTCTCAATTACATTTTGATTCCCATCAACTAATTTAACTTATCGTTCCCCACTGATGTTGGGTTTCGTGTTACTCAACCCAGCCTACATTAAGAAATTGCATGAGGTCTTATCATGGCTACTCGATTTAAGCTAATTGCATCGTTAGGAATTGCGTTACTTGTACTAACAGCTTGTAGCAATACAGGAGTCGTTGATGAATCGGCTGAGCAACCTAGTAGCGAAGTGGCTCAATCCCAGACATTATCTGAAACTAGTGCCACCGATACTCAAACCGCAGTAGACCAGTTGAAGTTTAAGCGAGATGACGGTAGTGAAGCATTTAGTATTAAATTTCAGCCGGATGGTGCTAAGTGGGTTGATGGCAACGATCAAGAATTAGCTCGGTTTAATTTAGACGAAAATCAGAAAGTCAAAATCAAAGATGCTAGCGATAATGTATTAGGTTTTGTCGTAATTAAAGACGGCTATTGGAAAGTTGAAAACGCCGAACAAACTCAAGAGTTATTTATTCTGCGGCGACAAGATGACGGTGATTACAAGCTAGAAGACGGCAGCGACACCCAGATCTATCGAATCAAAAAGCGCGACTACGGTTACGAAATTGAAACCCCTGAAAAAGAGTCGCTATACAAGGTGAAAGTTAGCGAAGACGGCAAGGTCTCTCTGCGTAATGCTAATGATGAAACAGTCATTTCGACCCGTGCGCTAATTGCTCCGATCGCAGTTGCGAGCTTTGGCTTTGATGTGCTTAGCCCAGAACAGCAGGCCGCTCTCGCCTTTGCCGTTAATCACGTTGAAAACCAGTAGCCACAAGCCATTAGGAGTCTATCGATGCAGATTCAGTTGCGCTGGGTTGATCCAAAGACGGGTCTGGAACGCAATCCTACGCTAGAACCGCCCGTTGCATTTGGTCGCACCTTTGGCGTCATGCCAAGCGATCTGGATGGTCAATCCGTTAGCCGCATGGTGTTGGATGATGCGCAGGTGGAGGATTACCATGCGGTTCTAGAGTTGGTTGATGGCGAGCTAAGAATTAGCGATCGCGGCAGTCGTGTGCCTACCAAAGTCAACGGTGTGGCGCTGCCCTATCAAACCGTCAATGATGGCGATCGCATTCAAATTGGCTCGTTTGAAATCACTGTTGCCGTGCTCGATGGATCGGTTCCGTCTTCATCACCGGATTTCTCAGCGCCAGCACCGCCACCGGCACCCACTGCTGCTACGTCTAGTTTTGCTGGTCAGCCAACTCGATCCCCCAGCGGTTCATCCTCGTCATCGAATCTATCCGGATCATCGGCCTCAAGCACCAATCCGCTCTATGCCGGATTTGCGGGTATGGGGTCAACAGGTTCAAATTCAGTAGAACAGTTTGGGCCAGATGGGACGTGCGATCGCAAAGTTGGTTTTCTCTTCAAGCGGCGCTGTGGACGAACAACGACGGAAGGGTGCCAATACTGCCAGAACGGTCGCCAGCCCGCAGGCTACGATCCCTATACAGATGACTATGGCCTATTTCCTGGCTATGGCTATTACGGTCGCAATCACTGGGGCTATCACTATTACAGCAACCGCGATCGCTATTACTATGACCCCGCCAGCCGTCGTGTAGACTTTACGGAAGCAGATGGCCAAAGCTTTGAGGAAGAGGCGGATCAGGGATATGAGATGGATTTAGACGCGAGTTAAGGAAGAGATGAGGTGTGAGGCGTAGAAATTGGAACGGTGGTTAATTTATGCGCTGGGGAGTGGATGGGGGCATCTGAATCGTGCGATCGCACTTGCCAGATTTGCGCCTTGTCCAGTGGAGATTTTGGTCAACAGTCCCTATGCAACGACCGTGCAAGCGGCACTCAACGGCTCTCACGTTCAACTGCACCCCCTGCCCCAAAATAGTTCTCCTCAATCTACCCGCGAGTACGTGCAGCAGTGGCTAACTCAACGTTATACGCGATTGATTGTCGATACGTTTCCGCGTGGGCTGGTGGGAGATTTGGTTGATGTTCTACAGATGGTAGACGCGCCACGCTGCTGGATTCACCGGGATTTGCAGCCGGATTATATTGAGGTTAAGGGAATCGCGAACTTTGTGCAGCAGCATTATGAGCTAGTGCTGATTCCAGGTGAAATGGCTGCGCTGCTACAGCATTTAGCAAACGCTTGTGTCACAGCACCGTGGCTACTGCGCGATAGGGCTGAACTGCTGGCGGTGCGGGAGTCTCTGCGAAATTGCTTGAATATGGACGGATCACGCCCGTTGCTGATGGTGTGTGCCACGGGGCAGCCGAATGAACTGCAACTTTTTGGCGATATCGCGCGACAACTGGCACAGCAGTTTTCAACTTGCACAGTCCGTTGCCTAGCTCATGAATGCCCACCTAACTGTCCGGTTGAGCTGTGGATTGCTCACTGGCCGGGGATTGAGGTGCTGCAACTGGCCGATGTGGTAATTGGCGGAGCGGGCTATCACACCGTTTATGAATGTGCGGCATTGAACGTTCCCTTAGTGGCTCTACCGCTGCGGCGCACATATGACCGTCAGGCAGAACGAGCTGTGGGGTTAAGCATTCCGGTCAAAAATCAGGCAGCGTGTATTGAAGCTGTGGGCTGGATTTTGAACCAAATATTGAGTGGAGGTGAGGGGGATCTGCGATCGCACCCTAGCTACACTCCACAATTAAACTACTCAAACGGCGTACATACAGCCGTCCAGTGCATTAGCCAGATTCAGTGCTGATAATTCTATTGAAATGACAATCGGGAAGAACCGTACTGCGATTCTTCCCTGGAGTTTTAATCGTTTTAGCTATAAATGCAAGTCCAACCTTAATCCGGCAGCTCAATTTCAGGTTCTTGCTCAGGTCCTACCCGTTGAATATCAAAGCTTTCAATATTGCTTTCAAAGCGATTGAAGATGACGCGCATTTCGTCATAGCCAACGGCGGCAGAAACACCACGCTCGGTCGGGCACTGTACCCGCAGCATGGTCTGAAATCCGCCAAATTCAACGTTCTCATAGAAGGACTTTTCGCAGTCGTAGGCGATGAAACCTTCAATTGCCAACTGGTTGAGAGCTGCGATCGCAAGTGGGCTGATCAAAATGTTGTCCCACTGGGCATCCACCTCCTCTCCGGTCAGACGCCGCCACTGGGAGGAATTGGTTTCCGCTTGAGTCACTTCAGTAGAGGGTTCGTTTGTTGATGAATCCGATGATCCAGCCGTCATTGGTGTTGTACAAGCGGCTAGCGTACCGACAACCAGTGCCGTGCCGCCAAGTAGACGACCAACCCGAGACGATAGGAAAGATTTGAACATCATGATGGGGGTTAACCTCGAATCTTGAATGGGGTTCTGAACAGGTACTTCATTCAGGTATAGTCCGATTCACAACCGATCGTGACAGTTTCAAAAGCGGATGCCATCAACCAAAGTTATAAATATCAACCGTTAACGCCGTTAAAAACTCCAAGATCACCATCAACAGCGGAAACATCACGCCCAGCAGCCCCACGCTCCCAATGATATGACCAACCAGCAGCTCCATCTGTTTTGTCATCCCGCGACGGCGACGGTTGCTGATCGTCAAAAATCGAGAGCTGATGGAAACCAACAGCGCCCCACCAATGCCCAGCGGCAAGCTACTGGCAAACCAGATAAAACTGCGATCGCTAAATTCGATGACGTTTAGCAAAGGACAGACCACAAAGCCAAACATCTCCATGCCAGCCCACAAGCCCAGCGCATTCCAGAAATCTTTTCGGGTTAAATCATTGATAAATAGAGGATTCACGGCTCTAAATTTATGTTGTCTGATGTTATCGCAGCACAATATCAATGCAGCACGTTCTAATACAGCAAATGTGAAGGGGCTACTACTGCTACATCCTTCGCTAGCCAATTGGACAAATCAGGAGAGACAGAATGAACGTTTGATAAAGTCTGCTGAGAATTGCTCAAAGGATTGTTGATTTCTTAAGAATCAGGGGGAATCTGCGATCGCAACGCTAGCATCAAGTCAATCCGATTCACGTCCTGGTGAAGCTGTTATAGGAGAACGAGACTCGATGGAACTCCATGAATTAGGTATGTTGATTTTGTTGCTCAGCCCTGGTCTGCTGCTGTCCGTTTTGGTGATGCTTGCCTTTTCCGTAGGCGGTTAGACTCTGTCATGACCCGTGGCAGTAGGAATGAATTATTTTTTGTGAAAGGCTGTTTAGCAGCCTTTCACAAAAATAAAATTAGGTTCTCATACACGGACGTGATCTGCGATCGCGCTGTACAGCTTGGGCCTCAGGAAGAGATCACCAATAGTCAAGCAACGTGTTCTTTCGGTGCAACCGACAGTCTAAATCCAAGTTGCTTCAGTAGCTGAACTAAATTCAATAGATTTAAATCTGTAACTTGCGCTCGAATCCACTCAGCGTCTGGATTCTTAGACATCTGGGCTTCTGCGACATTACTTAAAGCCAAACGAACCTCTTCAGCAGTGCCGTCCTCCAATACCGCTTCTAAATAAGCAGCTGCTTCTTGAGGATCTCTTAGCGATTCAATGAGGTAGGTCTGATAACTTCTGCTCATGATGTAATATTCCGCCGCTTGAAATCTTCCCAGAACTGTTGAGCCTTCTGGATGTCTTGTTTCTGAGTGTTTTTATCTCCACCACAAAGCAATAAGACAATCAGTGTTCCAGTTAGCGCAAAGTAAACTCGATAACCTGGCCCATAATCAATTCTAAGTTCTAAGACACCTTGGCCAACAGATTTGAAGTTTCCGAAGTTACCTAGCATTACACGATCTAACCGCTTTCGGATATTGGCTCGGGCCTTGCGATCTCGTAGGTTATCTAGCCAAGTTACAAAAGGAGCTTCGCCTTCTCCGGTTTCATAAATTCTCAGCTCATGAGGTTGGGACTGCATTGTGAAATCTTGAGATCTAAGCCGTGTATCTTGATCATGAAAATACTACACAGACGACAACTGATCGCATGATTCTAGTTCACTATTGCTCCAGTAGGCTTATAAGTTATTGTGCCCTCCGTTCTGATGGTGGACTGGCGTATTCTCCGCGAGGCTCGTCAATGGCTTGAGCGGTGCCGACGAATGGAATGGTGGCTAGGGTGGCCATGCCGACTCGGTCACCAAACGTGTTGAGGGCATCAAACCGTCGCTGCTGTTCAGATGCGGGTAGCGTGCTGAGCAGGGTGCCAAAGGTTGGCGACGATTCGGTTGATGATGCTGCACTTGATGATGTGCTGGCCGAAGCTGCAATACTCGATCCGTCTATAGGTCGCGCAGACTGTTGCAGGGTATCCGCCAGGATTAGCGACGGAATATCATTCCAGAGTTCATGTTCAGAGGCAAAAGCGACGGCATCTGGAAGCGAACGAGCTGCGATCGCATCTTTTAGATCAGGCCGATTCACATAGGTGATCGTGCCGTCTGTCCAGTCAAGGGCTGGAGCGGTGGGTGACGATGCCGGTGATTGTGCGATCGCAGTTACCGGATTGGACGGATTGCAGGTCACCATCATGCGCCAGTGGTAGGTTTGACCCGATTCAAGTTCGGGGGCGCTATCCGGTAGCTGGACGCGGAAGACGCCGGGTTGACTCGGCAGCACGAGAGCCGTTTCGTAGACAATGTTGCCACGAGCATCCGCGAGGACAAAGCGTCCGGCTTCAATATGGCGGGTGTTGTAAGGATTATGGAACCAGAAATCGGGACGGCTCGACAGGGTATATCCAGCAGTGCCAGCGGCTTGTGGCATAAGCGATTGCAGGGATGCCCCTGTCGAGGCACAGGCTTGAGCATGTTCCTGGCTAACCGGGAAGTTAACGTCAGGTTCAATGCGGAATTGGGTACCAGCTCGACCAGTCCGGCGGGGGCCAGACGGTTCGACATAAGGCCGTCCTAGATTTGTATCGGTGGTTATCTCGGTGGACGGCTGCGCCTGTGCCAGCGGGCAAGAGATGCTTGTTGCTAGCACGAGGCCAACTATCACCTTGCCCAGAAGTTTCTTCATTGAAGTTTCCTTGTTGAAGACTGTAGACGTTGTGTGATTGGTACTCGGCTAATGAGAGGTGTTGTGCTTGTTCAGTGCCACAAGCAGAGCTTTGCCAATTAACAGCATGGTTATTCCCGTCATGGTTGGGACAATTGGTGTAACTGTCCCATAGATCCAAAGGCAACCCCACCCGATTCCGGACATCAACACAATCAATCCGCCGCCAATCAACATCAATTTGATCTGCGATCGCACATTCAATCCCCACAGTCCAGCTATCACAGTCCATCCGCCAATCCAGGCCAAATCAAACCAAAAACCGACAAATCTTAACAAAGGCCGCCCCTGTTCGACTGCGCTCACGAGCTGAGCCGTCATCATGGCGTGTAGCTGCAAACCTCGTACGTTTTCGCCATAGGCTGTTTGAAAGTCATCTTTCACGGTCGGGTCAGTAACGCCGATTAGAATAATGCGATCGCGAATTTGCGCTTGAAAGTCCGTTGCACTAGATTGACGATTCAGAACATCGGTTAGGGTGACTCGCTCAACGGTCGGATTAAACTCATCTGTTAATGCCTCTGTTGACCAGGGATTCAGCAAAATCTGCTGACTGCTAATCCATTCAGAGCGAGGGTAAAAGCCTCGATAAGCAGCCAGTGACTGAAATTGAAGTGATGATTGATCCGGCTTCTCAATCCGCCAGGTAGATTGATTTTGCTCATCCGGCATTGCGATCGCATAGCCCTGCTGTTCCAGATATCGCAGTCCCAGCATGGCGCTCAAGGAGAGAAATGCACCACAAATCTCTGGTTGAGGAGGATAGTCTGCCAAGAGTTGTCGCCGCACGGCTCCATCCCGATCCAGCGGCACGTCAATAAAGCCAACTTGTTCTGCTGGAACGTTGGGCAACGTGGCAACACCTTCAGGATCGGTTTCATTGGGATGTGCGCAAACGGGCACAATATGGTCATTCTGCTGGAGGTAACTTACGAGATCGGCTTGCCCTTCACCACGCGGCTGATCGCGATAAATATCAATCCCAATCAGGGCTGGCTTTGCTTCATTGAGGATTTGGAGAGCTTGCAGTAACGTGCGATCGCTAATCGGATATTCACCCTCTAACGCTTGAATGTCCTCGCGGGTAATCTCCACCAGCACAATCGGCGCATCCCCTTCGGCGCTTGGCAGCCGCTGCACGAACTGATCAAAGGCCGCTAGCTCCAGTGAGTAAAAACAGCCTGCCCCCCGCAGCACCATTAGCAAACCCGACACGGCACCCGCCGCAACCGGAATCAGCCAGTGAGTGCGATCGCGTAAAAATCTGGGCAGTAATCGCGGCAGTACCCTCGACAACTTCCGGCTATGCTCCGGCGGAGCCTGCGTCATCGTATCTGACCCATCTGAAGCATCGGAGCCTGACATCGGCTTCGGCCAAAGTTGATCTGCTGGAGTAGGTACTGGTAAACCCGTCTCAGTCAGTGATTGAGACGAGGATGCAGGTGAGTTAGCTGGCTTCGATGCCGACGGATCAGGAACGAGATTAATCGCAGAATCGGGCAGCAGACTGGTGTTAGGATTAGCGCGAATTGTTGCGATCGCAGTTCGAATTTCCGCTGCCGTTTGAGGCCGCTGACCAGGGAAAATCGCCATCAGCCAATCCACCAAATCTGCCAGCGCTAGTGAGACTTGAGGCGCATTCTGCCGCCACAGCAGCAGTCCCGTTTGGTCGTGGTGATGGAAATTAGTAGGAGACTGACCTGTGAGTAAGCAAACAAACGTGCGACCCAGCGCAAAAAAATCCGACTGGGGAACAGAGCGCCCCTCCATCTGCTCCAGCGGCGCGTAGCCCCAGGAGGCCAGTCGAGTGCCCGTATGATCATTCCGCTGACGGGCCAAGTAAGTTTCGGTCACTTCCCGTACGCCGCCAAAGTCCACCAAAACGAGCTGCCCATCCGGCTTCAGCATGATATTCGACGGTTTAATATCACGGTGAAAATAATTCTGCTGATGTAGCTGGTGCAGAATGACCACGAGCTGATCGAGCCAATCGAGTGCCTGATCCTGCGAAATCGGCGGATGGTTTTGCAACCACTGCTTCAGATTCACGCCCGGAATATACTCCATCACCAAACCGTGCAGGTGCAGCAGTTTGCTCGGTCTACGCTGATCTGGAACAGTAAACGTAAAGTAGCCATCCGGCTCAACATGAGGAATCCCCGGATGATGCAGCCGACCTAGAACCCGAGCCTCCCGCTGAAACAAACTCACAGCCTTGGGATAGTCTTCCAGCAGCACCTTCAGGACTTTGCGGCTACCGTTATCGTCAATCTCATAGGTTTGACTAAACCCACCTTCGCCCAACAGTTGCACCACCCAGTAGCGATCGCACAGCCGCATCCCTGGAGTTAGTCGCCCAGACTGCACCTCTCTCATCGGCTAATGGTTCTCCTCCCAATTTGCGATCGCATCTATGCTTCAGTCTATTCGGTTTAGACCTGTCGCTGAATGAGGGATATGGCTAGTCCGTGGGGAGTGATGCAGAGGGTAGAGAGCTGTGGAGACTGTAAAAGATTATAAAGGCTGTAAAGAATGTAGAGGCTTTACAGGGAACTAAAGAATCACGGATATGAAGAGCCTGAAATTAGCTGGAGGTGCTTTACATGGAATGACAAATCATTTTGTTTTTTAGTATTTTTCAATCATTTTTAACGCAATAGGTGATTTCGTTTGCCATTCATTGTTAATGATCTCAAATTATATCAATCGCTTGTTATCTAAACTGGGCATCTAATATCGTCCACTTGGGTAGTTTTGATCGGTGCTGACGATACTCATTTCGCTTTTAAGTAACTGCATATGCATAAATGCAGCTACTTATGTTTCACTTTCACTACTAAGTAGCTGTATATAAATAAACGCATCTAAAAAACCGGGGGAGCGCCCCGGAGGGGCGCTCCCCCGGTTTTTTAGATATGCATTTATTTATGCCAACCTACTTATACGGATCAGGCAGTGTAAAGCTGAATCCGCTGATACAACCCGACTTTTCCGTTGATAAACCCGACTTCATACTTGAGTGAACAATGCAAAATAGTAACGTTCATCCAAACTATTCTGGGATTTTCTAACCGGATTCTGTGGGGAGGATATGCCACAACTCAATTGGAGTTGTGGCTTTATTTGAGAGGTTATCTATGCTATCTCGCACTCCTTCTGGGCAAGTGATTGGGTCAACAAAACCCAAAACTCATGTGGTTGATCCAACCTGTTGGCCCTCGGTTCAAGCAACTAGGCAAGCCTCAAGCCCAGCGTTAGATCAAACAGCCGGAAAACAGCAGCCGGGAGCCTATACGCTTGAAGCATTGCCAGCATTTCCCAGAACGCTGTTTGACGTCAAAAAGTACGACGGTGCTAGAGCATTAACAGCGCTCTTACTCTTGCTAGCCACAATCTACTTTTCGTTTGGATTTCTGGGTTTTTTAGTTGACCATAATCCGTGGCTAAAGGACATCTTTCACCAATCTGCGATCGCAAACATGACCGCTAAAGCAGAATGGTGGCAGGTTTGGAAGGTTGTTGGCAGAACCGCCAGCCAGATTGCATCTTACGTAGATTTAGCCTTTCGCCTATTTGTTTTTCTATGTGCCTACTGTCTAGCTTGGGCGACGTTTGATCCCAGAAATATTGAAGGCTATGTGATGGGATTCTTTAATGCCTGTCTAGGCTTAGCCTATATGATTTCACCTGTTGATGTTATTCCTGATTTCGTACCTATTGCCGGTAGTTTGGACGACACGGTCTTGGGATTTGGCGTCTTATTTCTCGGTTTATCGTCTCTTTATCGCAATAAATTGAGAGATGTAAAAACCAAGACGATTGTTGAGTTAATTGATGATGGCAATAATCAAAAAGCATTGCAGATGCTGCTAGAAGATAAGGGAATTACGATTAAGCAGACATCATCTGATTTACGGCAGCCCGAATGAGTTAAATTGCACATCAACATCACACATTAATTTAGAAGTAGAGATTATCTATGACAAGTTCATCCACAAATAAGCATGACTTTGAAAATTCAAATACCTCTGTCTCAAATACCATGAGCAGTCCTATTTCAGAGCAAGTAGAAAAGCTGAAAAAACTGCTTTTTGATAAGGACACGGCCAAAACGCTGGGGCAGGGACTGAGCTTAATATTCATTGTGATTCGTGAAGCTATCGTTTTAGCGTGGCTAGCCTTTTGCTGGGCAATTGTAGCGGTTAACTGGCTGGGTCACAAAACAGTCGAGGGAGGACAATCGGCCCGCAATTTATACGTCTCGTTACAGGAAGAAAACCAAAATCGAACGGCATCGGATATTGCGTCAGGCGCGGGTAAATCCTTAGTCGATCAGAGCAAGAATACTTTTAATCGTGTTGTCGAAACGGCCAAGCAGCAGGTCGGCATCAATAAATAAAATTTGCAGTCTAGAACGATGGGGGAGTGTGCTCAGCACACTCCCCCATCGTTCTAGACTGCATTAAACACCAGACTTTATTGGAAATAAAGTTTTTGGGGTTGGAAATTGTTTTGTAGCGCGGCTCCGCCGCGCTACAAAACAATTTCCAATAAAGTCTATTTAACTTGCTTTCAGTTGAGCAGCCTGATCCACTGACGGGCTTGTGAGGGCGTAAGGAAAAAACTGAAAGGCTTGATTCGCCAGTTTCACGCATACTCGGCTATCGATAGGGAGGGGAGAGCGGATAGGGGTACGGGCGTGTAATTCTTGGCCGGAGGGGGTTTGGAGACAGTAACGATATTCCCGACCCAGAAATTGACGATCGCGGATTAGAACTGTGCCTTGATCATCTAATTCCAGATGTAGATCTTCCTGGCGGATCATTAAATCGCCGTCATATTCAGGAAGGGTAGCAGAATGTACAGGGGCAACGGAACGAGACTGTCTCGCTTCGTCAGCCTGAGAAATGACATCGACGGCAAAGTCACCCACTTCCGTTTGCCACATCTGACCTTGGCGACGAGCCGGAAGAAAATTGGCCTGGGTAACGAATCCGGCCACAAAGCGAGAAATCGGTTGCTGATACAGTTCTTCGGGCGTACCCAACTGTTCCAAGTGGCCCTGACGCATGACGCCAACCCGATCGGAAATTGCTAGAGCCTCTTCCTGGTCATGGGTGACAAAGACGGCGGTTGTGCCTGTGGACTTGAGGACTTCCCGCACTTTTTGCCGCAGATAGAGCCGCACTTCCACATCTAGATTGCTAAACGGCTCGTCTAGCAAAATGAGGTTGGGCTGGGGTGCCAGTGCCCGCGCGAGGGCAACCCGCTGCTGCTGACCACCCGACAGTTCGTGAGGATAGCGGTGTTCTAATCCCTGGAGTTCAACCAGTGCGATCGCATCTTGAGTTCGCAGACGAATTTCGCGATCGTTGAGGCGACGGGACTGCTGTTTCAGACCAAAGGCAACATTTTTATATACTGTCAAATGAGGGAACAGCGCATAGTCCTGGAACACAATGCCCACATCTCGCCGCTCCGGTGGAATCCAGCCGCCTTGACCATCAACCGTTAGGCTTGTGAGGTCAATCTGGCCAGTTTGGGTACGTTCAAAGCCTGCAATGAGCCGCAGCAGAGTCGTTTTGCCGCAGCCAGATGGCCCTAGCAGCGAGAGTAATTCTCCTTGATGCAGGGTTAGGCTGACTCGATCAACGGCAGGTTGGCTGGTGGAGGTGTACTGCTTAGTGACGCCATCTAAACGCAAAATTACAGGCTGAGTCATACGGGAATGTGTTCAAAGATGAAGTAGAACTAAAGAAAAGTGGAAAATGAGTGAGCCAAAAATCAGGATAAAGTGAAATGCCGCTAGTTCCACATCAATCAAATTGACCAGCTTAATCCTATTTTGCTCCCTTGATAACCTAACATCGATTTCTGCTTAATGAAATTAATACTCAATAATATTTTGAGATGATGCCGAGTGCTGTGACGCAAATGTTGCAATACCGCAAGAATTTTCAATAAAAAATAAATTAAATAAAATTATTTGCGGCCTGTTGCCAAGCCTATGCAGCATTTCTCTACCGAATGAGATTGATTAAGAGCCTATCCGGAAACCCTCTCAAACCTCTAGTGCACCGTGACCAAATCGGGGTATTCGGATAGGTTCTAAGAGTGTTTCTCTATCGAGGAGAAACACTCTCTAGCCCTACCGCTGTATTATTTCCAGCCAGCGCGGTCAACAATTTTGACCACTTCGGGATTGTTGCGACCGTAGGCAGAAACGTTAACGGAATCTTCTTTATAATTACCCAATTCCGCCACGATGGGATCGACCTTTACGCCTTCCACAACTGGATATTCGTTATTACCCTGAGCAAAGATCTCCTGCGCTTCAGGACTCGAAAGGTACTCAATAAATGCGATCGCATTTTCCTTATTGGGTGCGTTCGCCACAACGCCTGCCCCACTGATATTCACGTGGGTACCCCGCGCCCCTTCACCCTGGTTCGGGAAGAAGACCTGAGTCTGCTCCGTCACCTGCTGATCGGCAGCATCCTCTGACTTTGCCATCCGAGCCCAGTAGTAGTGGTTCACAATCGCCACATCGCACTGGCCAGAGGCTACAGCCTTAATTTGATCTGTATCGCCACCTTCAGGCTCCCGCGCTAGGTTGTTTACCAGACCGTTCACCCATTTCTCAGTCTCTTCAACGCCCATTGTTTCGACCATTGAACCGACGAGAGACTGGTTGTAAATGTTACCGGAGCTACGAATGCAAACTCGGCCTTCCCACTGGGGTTCAGCCAGGGCTTCATAGGTAGACAGTTCTGACGGATCAACCGCGTCTTTGTTGTAAACAAGAACCCGTGCTCGCTTGGTCAAGCCATACCAGTAACCTTCAGGGTGACGCACGTTTTCAGGAATGCGGTCTTGCAGAACCTGTGACGATGTCGGCTGTAAGATGCCCTCTTCTTCAGCCCGCCAGAGCCGTCCCGCATCCACAGTAATAAACACATCAGCGGGGCTATTGGCTCCCTCAGACTTGATCCGCTCAATCAGCTCATCGGCATCCCCTTCAATCAGGTTGACCTCAATCCCGGTTTCCTCGGTGAAGTCTTCGTACAGAGCCGTATCCGTATCGTAGTGACGGGAAGAGTAAATATTCACAACCTCTCCGGTTGCCTCGGTCTCTGGTGCAGCCGCCTCACCACTGGTGTTCGTAGAAGCGGATTGATTATCACTACAGCCCACTGCCGCTAAAAACGTCAATCCTGCCAGTGCAGACAAAACGCTGCGTCTTCTAAAACGTGTCATGAGTAAAATGCCTCTCCTTTGCTGTTTGAGTCCGGCGATGTTGAAAAGTTAAGTTCTATACTGAAGGGCGTCACCTAAAACCATTGAGGTAACTCGCATCGAGCTCTTAATGAAACTAATTCTTAATTAGACATCACGTTCTCGACAATATCGGACTGTACTCCCGATGTCAACTAGCGATGTCAACCAGAGCTATTGCAGCTAATTCTGAGAATATACAAGTCGAGCAAAATAGCTGTACCTCTTTCCTGGTAAAAATTTGAGCTGTTTTTTGAACTCGGCATGTCAGTAAACCTGTATATGCGATCGCATTGTTCTGAGCGATACCCACTAAAATAGTTGGGATTTTAAGTGACTGAACTGGTAGGTCTATGCCTCGTCGCGACGATATTAAAAAGATTCTGCTCATTGGCTCTGGCCCAATTGTGATTGGCCAAGCCTGTGAGTTTGACTATTCCGGCACCCAAGCGTGTAAAGCTTTGCGGGAAGAGGGTTATGAGGTGGTGTTGGTTAACTCCAACCCAGCTACCATCATGACTGATCCAGAAACGGCTGATCGCACTTACATTGAGCCGTTGACGCCAGAACTGGTCGCTAAAGTCATTGAGAAAGAGCGACCCGACGCCCTACTGCCGACAATGGGGGGACAAACGGCGCTCAACGTCGCGGTGAGCTTGGCAAAATCGGGGGTGCTGGATCAGTACAACGTCGATCTGATCGGCGCAAAGTTGCCCGCGATTGAGATGGCCGAAGACCGCAAGCTATTCAAAGAGGCGATGGAGCGGATCGGGGTGAAGGTTTGCCCCTCCGGTCTAGCGGAAACAATGGACGAGGCAAAGGCGATTGCCGCCCAAATTGGCAGCTACCCGCTGATTATTCGCCCGGCCTATACCTTGGGCGGTTCCGGCGGCGGTATTGCCTACAACCAGGAAGAATTTGAAGAAATTTCGCAATCCGGCTTAGATGCCAGCCCCGTATCTCAAATTTTGATTGAGCAGTCGCTGCTGGGCTGGAAAGAATACGAGTTAGAGGTGATGCGCGACCTAGCCGATAACGTCGTGATTATCTGCTCGATTGAAAACGTGGATCCAATGGGGATTCATACGGGCGACTCCGTCACCGTTGCCCCAGCGCAAACGCTAACCGACAAGGAATATCAGCGACTGCGGGACTATTCGATCCGAATTATTCGCGAAATTGGCGTCGAGACAGGCGGCTCCAACATTCAGTACGCCGTCAATCCGGTCGATGGCGACGTGGTGGTGATCGAAATGAACCCCCGCGTTTCCCGTAGTTCGGCTCTAGCCTCAAAGGCGACTGGATTCCCGATCGCAAAGTTCGCCGCCAAGCTAGCGGTCGGTTATACCCTGGATGAAATTTCCAACGACATCACCAAGAAGACCCCGGCTAGCTTCGAACCGACGATTGATTATGTGGTGACCAAGATTCCCCGGTTTGCCTTCGAAAAATTCCCCGGCTCCCAAGCAGTTCTCACCACCCAGATGAAGTCGGTCGGTGAAGCAATGGCAATTGGCCGCACCTTCCAGGAATCTTTCCAAAAAGCTATGCGCTCTTTGGAAACGGGTCGCTTCGGTTGGGGTTGCGATCGCGATGAGAAATTGCCCAGTCTGACCCAGATTCGGGCCAATTTGCGAACACCTAATCCAGAACGGTTACTGACCCTGCGCCACGCCATGCTGATGGGTATGTCAGTCGAGGATATCTATGAGCTGACCGGAATTGATCCCTGGTTTCTCGATAAGCTTGAGGACTTGCTGAAAACCGAGAAAGCTCTGAAGCGGATGAAGCTCCAAGAGATTTCCAAAGACGACATGTACGCCATCAAGCGACAAGGCTTCAGCGATCGTCAAATTGCCTATGCCACCAAGACCACCGAGGACGAAGTGCGGACGTACCGGAAAGGTCTGGGCGTCATCCCCGCTTACAAAACAGTGGACACCTGCGCGGCGGAGTTTGAAGCCTACACGCCTTACTACTACTCCGCTTACGAAGAAGAAACCGAAACGCTGCCCTCTGACAAGCGCAAGGTGATGATTCTGGGCAGTGGTCCCAACCGGATTGGTCAGGGAATCGAGTTTGACTACTGCTGCTGTCACGCCTCCTATGCGCTCCAGGCGGAAGGGTTTGAGACGATCATGGTCAACTCCAACCCGGAGACGGTTTCCACCGACTACGACACCAGCGATCGCCTCTATTTTGAGCCGCTGACCAAAGAAGACGTGCTCAACATCATCGAAGCTGAACAGCCTGAGGGCATCATCATCCAGTTTGGCGGGCAGACGCCGCTGAAGCTAGCGGTGCCTCTAGAAGAGGCCAAGGCTCCTATCTGGGGCACCTCGCCAGACTCCATCGACACTGCCGAAGACCGAGAGCGATTTGAACAAATCCTGCGTAAGCTGGATATTGCTCAGCCGCCCAACGGCATCGCCCGCAGCTATGAAGGAGCGCTCAAGATTGCCCAGAAAATTGGCTATCCGGTGGTTGTACGGCCCAGCTACGTCCTTGGCGGACGGGCAATGGAAATCGTCTACTCTGACCAGGATCTAGAGCGCTACATGACCTACGCGGTGCAGGTGGAACCGGATCACCCGATTTTGATTGACAAGTTCCTAGAGAACGCGATCGAGGTCGATGTGGATGCGGTGGCCGATCAAACCGGTCAGGTTGTGATCGGCGGCATCATGGAGCATATTGAGCAGGCAGGGATTCACTCCGGTGACTCGGCCTGTTCCATCCCCTATATCTCCCTCAGCGATGAGGCATTGGTAAAGATTCGCAAATGGACAATTCAACTGGCCGGCGAACTGAAAGTTATCGGTCTGATGAATATTCAGTTTGCGGTGCAGGGCGACACAGTCTACATTCTGGAAGCCAATCCCCGTGCGTCCCGAACGGTGCCGTTTATCTCAAAGGCAATCGGTGTTCCCCTCGCTAAGATAGCTGTGAAAGCAATGGCGGGCGAAACGTTGGCCAGCATGGACTTCACCGAAGAAATCATCCCCCATCACATTGCAGTGAAGGAAGCGGTGCTGCCATTTGAGAAGTTCCAGGGTACAGACACAATCCTGGGACCAGAAATGCGCTCCACAGGTGAGGTCATGGGCATCGATACCGACTTTGGTAAAGCGTTCGCCAAGGCTGAACTTGCGGCAGGTCAGCGTCTACCGCTGAGCGGTACGGTATTTGTTTCGATGAATGATCGCGAGAAGCAGGCCGTTGTCCCAGTGGTGAAGGATCTGATCAGCCTAGGCTTTAAGGTGATTGCCACAGCAGGCACTCAGCAAGTCTTGGCAGAAAATGGGCTGGATGTTGATCTGATTCTTAAGGTTCATGAAGGCCGCCCGCACATCCTAGACGCAATTAAAAATGGCCAGGTGCAGCTCATCGTCAACACACCGCTGGGCGCGACGGCGCAGGTTGACGATCGGGTTATCCGCCGGACAGCACTGGCCTACAAGGTGCCGATCATTACGACGATTGCTGGAGCTAAAGCGACAGCAGCCGCCATTCGGGCCCTGCAAACGGCAGAGCTAGATGTGCGAGCAATTCAAGACTACGCGACAGACAAGCCCAAGGCTGAGGTGGAAATGACGGTGTAGTGGGTTAATTACCTGCTTTGAAAGAGCAAAACAAAAGCGGTGAGTGCTGTATTCACCGCTTTTGTTTTGACTACTCATAAAATCGCGTCATCAACAGAAGATTTACACAATTATCAAGCAGCAGTGCTGCGAGAGTGGCGATGGAGGGGCTGGGACGGTCTGTTGTCGTACTGTTGCTGTAGAGTCTACAACTTCGCTTTTAGGGTAGCCAGTTTTTGAGTGCCATTCGGTTTAGCAAAGTGCGATCGCACTTTTCCTGTCTGAGATCGCACTGACAGATTTACACAATGGATTGCTAGTCTAACGCTGTGCTGAAGCGAGATAGGTGCGACACGTTAGTTGTGGCAAGCAATGACTTCTGTTGTCTATCAATCGGTAGAACCGTCGCACGGTGCGAGAACGGAATGAGACGTGAGCGAAGACGCAGCGGTGAGATAGGAATTATCCAAAGTTAATCAGTCTGAGCTGGTTGCGATCGCAATTTGCTCCAGGTGGAGTTCCAAAATGGCTCGGTGTATCAATACCAAGGTGTGGATGCAGACACCTGGAATGCTTTGCAAGCCGCAGAATCAACTGGCGCATTCTTCAACCACGAAATGAAAAGCACCTATCGCTTCCATCGGGTACAGCCTTCACCGCAATCCTACTAACCGGACTTGAGATCAGGGCACCCCGATCATTGCACCATCGCGCAAACGCTGCCGCCCACAATTTGCCAGCCCTTCTTGCCATTGCGCCAAACTCGGGTGTAGCGATAGTCGCCTGCAAAATCATCACCCAAAAACGTGCCGCTGAGGAACACTTTGGCTGAGGTCAGAGCAAAGTCTTCGCTCCATATGCGAATTTCTAGTTCTTTGGGCACCAGCTCCCGAAACTGCGTGCCGCCCGTGCGGTGCAGTTCCAGATCCATTTCCTTCGTCGCTAAATCGCCCGTTGGCCCCGCAAACAGCAGGTCATCGGCAATCAGCGCATCCAGCTCAGCCACATCCGAAGCCAGCATGGCCGCATAAAGCCTTGTCTCTGCCGCACGAATGCGATCGCGGATTTGAGCTGCACGTTCAGGATTCATCTCTTTGTTTCCCAATTGAGGTAATGGATGACCTACCATGAACTATTAACAATAGACTTTATTGGAAATAAAGTTTTTGGGGTTGGAAATTGTTTTGTAGCGCGGCGGAGCCGCGCTACAAAACAATTTCCGATAAGGTCTTATGAACTATAAGCTACAAACCTTCCGCAGCATCGGTACCACAGGTCGATCCCGTATGCCGTCCCGCAAAGCGATCTTCAATCCAGCCCACAGTGACAATCCCAGATTCATCACGGGCATCATGCCCTACACCAGGCAGACGCATAAATTCCACATTTTCGCCTGCCGCACAGCGCCGTGCTGCCTCGGCTTCATTTAACTCAATTGGAATCAGCGTATCGGCTGTACCGTGGGTAATCAGCAGCGGCACGTTGAGTGGTTCCCGAGGCGTATTTTGCTCAATGATGGTGCGCCAGGGTTCCGTAGTTAGCGGGTCGGCGCTCAGATACTCGGACGGTTTCAAGAGCGAGCCAATGGTCAAAAAGGCAGCGGGCGTAGATATACAGGTGGTTGCCATCCGCTCGAACTGATCGCGCTGTTCCGGCTGAATAATGCTGTCCAAGCTGACGTTGGGATAAACGTGACTCCAAGCATAAAAGGCTTCACTAATCAAAACGCCTCCTCCTTGGTCATCCTTTTTGGCTGCAATGATTCCCGCTAGATTAATAGCGGGTGCCGATGTTGCCGCCGCAACCAGTTCCAGTTCTGGAGCATACTCTGCGGCAGACTGGGCCGCCCATAGCGCTGCTTGTCCCCCTTGTGATGCACCCCAAACCACAAAACGCTTGCCCGCATTGACATCCAACTGCTGAGCAGCTCGCACAGAATCCAAAATCGAGTACGCCGAAACATTGCCAACCAGATAGGGATGAATACCCGGTGTACCCAGCCCCGGATAGTCAGTGGCAACGACCACAAAACCCTGATCCACCATCAGATCCACCACGGGCGTTTGTTTATAGGGATCTGCGGTGTGGCTGACTCCGCATTCGGGTAAGACACCCACTGTACCGTGTGACCAAGCAATGACTGGACGAAGCGAGTCACTAGGTTCTTGTGGGGCAACCACTGTGCCTGTTACGGCAATAGGTTCCCCATTCATGCCTGTAGAACGATACATGATGCGCCAAGCCACTGCCCCTTCGGGTAAATCTTCTAGCAGCGGTTCTTGGCGAATGATCGTGCCGGGTTGACCATCGGGTAAAGGAGTCGGTGGAGTGTAAAAAGCCGAGGGCTGAATTGGAGTGATCGCTCGCTGAAAGCGCCAGTAGATTGCTCCAGCGCCAATCAGACTGACAACGCTACCGACAATTACCCAGCGAATCCACGGTTTCAGAGTGCTCCGACGCACTGATTAGCCCTCTCTAGTGAAAGTAAATCTCGCCATTAGAACAGTAGCATCAGATTTTTATTGCTTTGAGTTTAAGTTAGACAAAATGGTAAGGCGGCAGTGGCGCACTGACAAATAGTGTCCAGTGGGGAAACTGTTCTTGCCAGATCTGGCACTGATTTTGGATATCAGCTTCGGCATCGCGGGGCAGCAAGAGGTAAATGCGCTCAATGCCATCCTTGGGTTCACTGTGCTTCCAATGGGTATATAGCTTTGCGATCGCATCTTTCAGCTCAGCCAACTCAGCCTGCTGCTGCTGCTGATACTCGGCCTGGGCCTGATATCGCTGCTTCTTGGCTAGGAAATAGTCGCGACCCTTGGCCTGATTGGGCAAGGGCGGTTCCGATTGCTCAACCGGAATCAGCTTCAGCAGATACTCGCCCTGATTCGCGAGTTGAGCAAGCTGTTGATGATAGGACTGCTGGTGTTCTGCCAAATGCTGGAGCAGTCCCTCTTCCGAGTAGAACTGGGTGCCAAACTGGAGCGGCAGCACCGTCACGTGCTGAAACACCTCTTGTAAAACTCGGTCGTGGGTCAAAACCGCCTGCATGAGCTGCTGATCGTTAGTTGCGATCGCATCGTAGTCTACCTCTGGTTCAATCACGGCGCACAGCCCTTCGTAGTGCATAAACTGCACCTCGGTCTGAATACCGCTCAGCGTCGGCAACAGCGCCTCAGCGGGAACACAAAATCCATAAACGTAAATCATGGCAATGACTGAACAACAGGTGAATAGGGAGCGAGATGAGATGTGATAGAGGAGTCTAGAGCATTAGGCACCAGTTCCAGCGCTAGTTCGAGCTGTAGCCGTCCCTGTACCACTGGCTTTTCTGTGCCGTCGGTCGCCATCGGCTGTAAGCCAATCTCTACACCGTGCAGCCAGCCCTCTAGCTCCGGCGATCGTCGCTGGAGCTGACGCATCAATTGCTCCTGTAGACTGGCGGCTGTCACCAGATGAGTCGGTAAATGCGGCGACAAATCTGGCTGCTCAAACTGAATCAGAGCCGCTGAATCCAGCACCACAGCATAGGGATTGAGCCGCGTTCCCGTACTCAAATCACAGGCCCATCGACCTTTAGCCGTGTGAATCGTCAACTGCGATCGCAGCCGGATGTAGCCCGTTTGCCAAGGCTGCTGGGGCGAAAACGTTTGGGCTTTGACACCTGCCATGAGCCGCGTCGCCCGATAGCTGGCCTGAAGAATAGACCATAGAATTCGATAGCCCAGCGATCGCAACCTCAACGGTCTAGGTAATGTCGACCAGCCCAAGCTCGTCTGATGCTCATCCCCTGCCCAGCAGGCACACTGCACCAGCCAGCGCGGATCAAGCTTCTGATCCGGTTGATCATCGTCCCACGCTTGCCACACCATTTCATGCAGGAACCGCTGCTGGGCAATGGCCTGCGCCATCACCTCCACCCATGCCTCGTTCTGAATGTGAACCTGCACCAATCGCTGCGCATCATCTACACCCGTTTGCCAATTAGCAGAGCACTGTTCTAACGGCGTAAATCCTAGACCGTAATGGAGCTGGATCGTTCCAGCTTGCCAACTCTGCTCCGGCAGCAACAGTTCAATATCCAAGCCAGTCAGCAATTCATCCAGCAGGGGATGGTGGGCCAGTTGCGACTCTAGCTCAAGCTGTAGCCGCTGTACCCAAGTCGGAGTAGCCCCAAACTCCCGATCTTCAACTTGAATCAGCGTTTGGCTGTCCAACAGGTTGCTGGGCGGACGCTGAGCTACTAAATCAAGTGATTCCTGCTGTGCTCCAACTTCAACCGTCAGCCAAACCGCGAGCCGAATTTGTCCCACTTGCCAGTCTTGACCCGGTTGAAAGATGCGTGCCTGCACGCCCTCCAAAAGCTGCATCAGCACAGGCGATTGAGCCGCGATGCTCCAAATGAGCGGGGAGGCCAGCGCGGCCAAAGTGAGATGACAAGGCACAGAGTGCCGACGCTCAGACGGACGCAGCATCGTATCTCGCTGCCACGCCGCTTGCACGTCCTGAGCTTCGTCGAGTAGGTAAGTGAGTAGGTTTTCCGGCGTCTGTGGCTGATCCTCTGGCCAGCCGCTGTCGGGCGCGAGCAGAGCAGTTAGCACGTCTATCAGTTGCCGTGCGGAGGCCGCCAAAGCGGGCACGTCCGACTGAGCGACAAATTGGAACTGGGCACCCTGAAGCCGATTGATAGCGGTAAGCGGCAGACGCAGAACCACGTGTTCAAGCCTGACCGTGGAGACGGTTGGCGGTGTCGGTGTGGCTAGAGCATGGGCGGGACTGGCAGCGGGCGAATCGGTTGCTGCTAACGGTGATGTTGGTAAGGAATTTGCTGCGGCTATAGCCTCGCCTGCCATATCGTCCGGCACGCTGTAATTTGATGCCTGATGCATTTGATGACGATGCAAAATGGCCTCCTGCCGTGCCAGATCGCCATTCGTCGTCCCATTCAGCGCGGCATTCACATTTGCACCGATGTTGGCATTGAAATCGGTATTGAAACTGTCTATAAGCTGATCCGAGGTGTTCATACTCCTCAATTTTCCCGCCAGCAACCCCAATCGAACCTGAAAACTTGGTTATTTGGTCGATCTTCTTACCAGCTTACTGAGGGGAGCCTGATGGATAGTGCGATCGCAATTTATTGCAATGTATGGCGGCAATATTCGCGGTTCACGGCATGCACTCAGCCAGTTTTAAGGTTAATCGTTCACAATTCAGAGGAGATAAAGGGTTACAGAGGTTGCAAAGAAAGCAATTTCAGAAATGGGTTGACAATATACAGACCTGTCTACATAATCAAAATAGACAGACCGTTCTATATAAGTCTGGAAAGAATCATCATGATTGACCTCTACGCCTACGCAACGCCCAATGGCCGCAAGCCTGCCATTCTGCTGGAAGAACTGAAGCTTCCCTACACCATTCACGAAGTAGACATCACCAAGGGCGAGCAGTTTTCGCCGGAGTTTGTCGCCATTAATCCCAATAGTAAAATCCCCGCCATCCGCGATCGCGAAACGGATATTACGGTGTTTGAATCGGGTGCGATTCTGATTTACCTGGCGGAGAAAACGGGACAGTTTTTGCCAACTGAAATCCGCGATCGCACTCGGGTTATTGAATGGCTGATGTTCCAAATGGCCAGCGTCGGGCCGATGTTTGGTCAGCTCGGCCATTTTCGCAATGCGGCACCGGAGCAGATCCCCTATGCGATTAACCGCTATGAAACGGAAACCCTTCGTCTGCTGGGCGTTTTAGAGCGCCAGCTAGCGGAGCAGGAGTACATTGCTGGGGACTATTCGATTGCTGATATGGCCACGTTTCCTTGGGTGGCAGCGGCGAAAACGCCTTATCTGGACATTTCCTTCGACGAGTTTCCCCAGGTACAAGCCTGGATTGAGCGGCTGAAGGCACGTCCGGCAGTTCAGGTGGGCATGGATATTTTCAAGCCAACGTTTAAGAGTGAGTACGGCACGCTGGCGGATGAAGTCGCGGTTTAGATATCAAATTGGATGTCAATTGGTAGGTTGGCGTCGAGCTTGCGAGACCCAACAACCCTTCATCATCGTTGGGTTTCGCAAGCTCAACCCGACCTACATGGCCTACTCACGTAAAAAAGTGCGATCGCAAGTCAGATTGTAAAAAACTCAATTCATTCCTATACAGGAGATTTTTGCCATGATTACGCTCTACGGTCATGAACTCTCGGGTAATAGTTTCAAAGTGCGTTTGTTTCTGGAACTGCTCGGTTTGGAGTATGAATTTAAGCAGGTTGATTTGATGAAAGGTGAACACAAGCAGCCTGCGTATTTGGCGATTAATCCATTCGGACAGGTGCCAGCCCTAGTCGATGGTGACCTGGTGCTGCAAGATGCCCAAGCGATTCTGGTTTATCTGGCGCGGCAGTATGGTGGCGATACCTGGTTGCCGATTGAGCCGATTGAGCTGAGCCACGTTGTGCGCTGGCTTTCCACCACGGCGGGCGAAGTGCGGCAAGGCCCAGAGAATGCGCGGCTCTATCATCTGTTCGGCTCCAAAGCGATCAACATTGAACGCGCCACCGAAAAATCACACCTGATTTTGCAGCACTTGGACGACCATTTGTGCGATCGCACTTGGCTAGAGTTTGAGCGGCCCACGATTGCCGATATCGCCGTATTTCCCTATGTTGCGCTGGCTCCCGATGGCAAGATTGCACTGGAGCAATATCCAAATGTCGTCGCCTGGATTGACCGGATTAAGCAGCTTCCCGGCTTTATTGGTATGCGCGGTGTTGAGGCTCCTGCTGCGGTGACGTAAGGACAAAGGATTTTGGATTTTAGATTTTAGATTTTGGATTTAGAGGGCTGAGGGTCGAGTAGAGGTACTCATTATGCAATCTAAACAAGGTTGGACGGTGGATGCATCGCCGTTCCATGTTGGCGAGCGCGAAATTCAGACGCGGATGGGGGTGCGCGACAGGATGGAAAACATCGGTCGCCGCTTCATTCGGCAGTATATGCCTGACCAGCATCGCCAGTTTTATAAGCAGCTACCGTTTTTGATTCTCGGCAGCCTGGACAATCAGGATCGGCCTTGGGCTTCGATTATTGCGGGAGAACCGGATTTTATTCAGTCGCCGGATGAGGTGACGCTTGTGGTGAATGCTCAGCCCCTTCCCGGTGATCCGCTGAACGATAGTCTGCACCAGGGTTCTGAGCTGGGGCTGTTGGGAATTGACTTGGCAACTCGGCGGCGGAATCGGATGAATGGGCGGGTGAGTGGCGTAAATAGGAAAAGTGAGGGAAGTGCGATCGCACTTCCTACACCTACCTCACACAGCAGCTTCACCATCACCGTCACCCAATCCTTCGGCAACTGCCCCCAGTTCATCCAAAAGCGACAGCTCCACTGGCTACCGGAACGGCTTGCTGCTACACCCCTTAAACCACAGCGTCACAAACAGTTCACGCCATCAATGGGTGAGTTGATAAGCAAAGCCGATGCATTTTTTATTGCCACCAGTTACACCAGTCACAGCGAGGCAGATCAGAGCGTCAGCCAAGGCGTAGATGTGTCCCATCGCGGCGGCAAACCGGGCTTTGTGCGGATTGACAATGAGCGCATGTTTACCTTTCCTGATTTTGCGGGCAACAACTTCTACAGCACAATTGGCAATCTGTCGCTCAATCCCAAGGTTGGCGTGCTGTTTATCGACTTTGAGCAGGGTCATTTGCTGTCGATTACGGGACAGGCTGAAATTATTTGGGATCAAGCTGCTGTTGCAACCTACGCCGGAGCCGAGCGGCTGGTGCGGATCACGGTTGATGAAATGGTCTACCTACCAGAGGTATTGCCCTTCCGCTGGGAATTTGAGGAATATTCACCCTCGCTCGGTTTCACGGGAGAATGGTCGGTCGCCTAACCGATAATTATTAACGTTCTGTAGGGGCAGGTTTTGCTGACCAATTTTGATTTAGAACCATTACCTATCGGCTAAACCTGCGCCTACAACTATTTCTACGCATATTAAGGAAAACACCATGAAGCTACATGCCGATTTGAGCCAACGCGCTGTTGTCTTTAGCGAAGATCTGCCCTGGATTGATTCGCCGATGCCGGGTGTGCAGCGCCGCATGTTGGATCGGGATGGCGAGGAAGTGGCCAGAGCGACATCGCTTGTGCGCTATGCTCCCGGTAGCGAGTTTTCGCCCCATGTTCACGGTGGCGGTGAGGAGTTTTTCGTGCTCGACGGTGTGTTTTCTGATGAGTATGGCGATTATCCAGCAGGCACCTATGTGCGGAATCCAGTTGGCTCCAAGCACAGGCCATCGAGTCGGGATGGCTGCACGATTTTGGTGAAGCTGTGGCAGATGCACCCGCAGGATCATCAGCGGGTGGTGGTGGATATGCACCAAGCCCAGTGGCATCCAGGGTTGGTAGACGGGCTGCAAGTGTTGCCGCTGCACAGTTTTGGCACGGAGAATGTGGCGCTGGTGCGCTGGGCACCGGGAACCGAGTTTCAGCGCCATACGCACTACGGCGGTGAGGAGATTTTGGTGCTGGAGGGCGTGTTTGAAGATGAACACGGCAGCTATCCCCTGGGCACTTGGCTACGGAATCCGCATGGCAGTCTGCATACGCCGTTTAGTCGTGAGGGCTGTTTGATTTATGTAAAAGTGGGGCATTTGGGTGTTGGTGTTGAAAAGGTGGATGAACGTCCAGTAGAAGCTTAAAACGGGTAGAGCCAGCCAAATTTTCAGCGAACTTACCAAAGTGACTGGCTCAGGTTTATTTTTGGAAGGTGTTGCCCCCCTCGCCGGAACAGGTCTGGACTCCCAGATGTACGCTCGATAAAATCCCTCTTACCGATTCTGACCGTTGGGAGTGCTCACGCAGACACGCACACCACCCGAAAACCAACATAATGGAAGATGAGGCCGGGGGAGAACCTGAACCGATTCGCCGAACGGCAATCAATCGGATAGTCGTACCAGGAACCGCCGCGTAAAATCCTGAAATCGCTTTCTCCGTCTACGATCCAGGCGCTTCCATCGGTCGGCGCATTCTGATAATTTTCATGGAAGTGATCTAAACACCATTCCCAAACATTGCCGTGCGTATCAAACAAACCAAAGGCATTGGCCGGAAAACTCCCCACCGGAGTGGTTTGTTCTCGATACTCCCCTTTCACGCCACTACCGTAGGTGTAGTTGCCATCGTAATTCACCAAATCAGTCGAAATCGTTTCACCAAAATGAAACGGAGTTTCCGTTCCGGCTCGACAGGCATATTCCCATTCCGCTTCGCTGGGTAAACGGTACTCTCGCTTTGTCTGCTGAGACAGCTTCTCGCAAAACTTGACCGCATCATGCCAACTGACATTAATCACTGGCTTGTTAGGTGCCACAAACTTAGCATCAGACTGTGTCGCTGGATTCGTACCCATCACCGCCTCATACTGCGCCTGCGTCACTGGAAACTTGCCCATATAAAACGGCTGAACTTTCACTAAATGCTGTGGTCGCTCTCTGCCACCAGAACCCTCTTCAGTTTCAGGCGCTCCCATCATGACTGGAGTTTAGACTAAAGAGCGAAAGAAAATCGCGGTCGTGCTAGGCACGAACCGCGTTATAGCAGAAGCTGAGACAATACCACTCACCTCAGCGACTACTATGCCCTACGATAGCCTGTACGGATTTCGCCAGCGCGCCCATCAGTATTTGGGACGAGCGCATGATGCGACCTTTGAACTCATTGACGCGGTGTTGACGACACGGCAAGCGCCCAGCTTTGTCGAGCTCTCGCGCTCCCCATTCTTTCGTCGCCAATGGCCGAGTATCTATAGCGCTGTACATGACAGCCGACCGCAGCGCCGCCGACTGATGCAGCTGTACCTGGAGCAACTGCCCCAGGAGGAGCCAGTGGTGTTGGCTGGCGACCATACGGCATGGCCCCGTCCAGACGCGAAGTGCTTACCCGAACGGACGTATGAACATCAGGCTCAGGGTGTGGGAGGAGGGGGGCCGATTACCGTCGGTCAAGGCTACAGTACGTTGGCCTGGATTCCACCCGAGTCAGGCAGTTGGGCCTTGCCTTTGCGGCATGAGCGAATTACCAGTTGGGAGAGCCCATTAAGCAAAGCTGCATTTCAACTGCGGCAAGTGTGTAAAGAGTTATCCTGTCGTCCCTTGACGCTCTGGGACAGTGAGTATGGCTGTGCTCGCTTCGTGCTGGAAACCGCTGATATTGCCGCCGATAAACTCATGCGTCTGCGCTCTAACTTGAACCTCTGGGGAGCACCGCCGCCCTACAGTGGACGAGGACGTCCCAAAGTCCACGGCGACAAATTCAAACTCAATGACCCCGACACCTGGTGGTCAGCCGATGAGACAGCAATTCTCGAGCATCCCAAGTTGGGGACAGTGCGGGTGCGCTGTTGGCACCAGTTGCATTTTCGGCAAGCCGCTGCTCATCCCATGCGGCTGATTCAGGTGCAACGCCTTGATGCCACCGGACACCCTCGCCCCGCTCGCCCCCTCTGGTTGGTGTGGGTTGGCGAGAGTCCACCGCCCTTAGACACCCTCTGGCAACGCTATCTGCAACGCTTTGCTATCGACCACTGGTACCGCTTCATCAAGCAGCGACTGCATTGGCTCTTGCCGAAACTGGCAGACCCCAAAGCGGCGGAACGCTGGAGTGACTTGATGCCCTTAGCCACCTGGCAGTTATGGTTAGCGCGTGATCTCGTCCAAGACCAACCCTTGCCCTGGCAAAAACCTCAAGCCGCTCTGACTCCTGGACGAGTGGCTGATTCCATCGCTCCACTTTTCGCTCAGTTGGGCACACCGACTGCACTTCCCAAACCCCGAGGAAAATCACCGGGCTGGCCGACTGGCACCCCTCGACCCCCCAAACCCTACTGCCCCACCATCCGAAAACGAGGAAAACGCTCTAAAAAACAAGCCACATCTGTCCCTTAACCCCGCCATTCGGCTCCTGTTACTCCAAAGTTGCGCCACTGTCACAGGTGGTGCAATTTGGCCTTAGTCTAAACTCCAGTCATGAACGTACCACCCGGAATCGGCACTATCTCCAGCTCAACACCATTGCCCAACGGCTCAACAAATGCCTTGGGTGCAGCCGCTTTCGCAGACGTGTTGATCAATCTAGTTACGGTATCTACAGGGACAACAGATTCAGCCTCCGCTGTCGGTGTCGTTTTGGGTGCTTTCGCCTCACCCTGCAAATCCACCGTTCCAGCCAAACCTGCTGACTGCACATTCATCCGTGCCACGGCAATCCGCTGAAACGCCCCAATCGCTTGCGTATCCGTTCCCGATGCCGCTGCATTAACCCGAATCCAGAGCTGTTCGGCCAAATCCCAGTTCCGATCCGCCTCAGCCTGAAACGCATCCACCTTCAGCGTGGCAATATCCGCATCCGTCGCATAGCGCGGCAGCAAAATCACATGCGCCTTCGTAATTGGTTCCGCAATGATGTAGGGCGTTTGCATCACCCTATCTCCACAATGCTCCCGAATCAGCGTCGGCACCCGCTGCATCAGATAGCGATTCAGTCGCTCCACCGTGGCACAGCGACCATGACCGCCCAAGCCATCCAGCAGCGCCGCCGTAAACGCTCCTTGCCCCAAGGCCGGAATTTCATAGGAATACTCATGGGGACTACAGGAAAAAATGCTGATCACACCCGTTTGCCGCGCCACGGCTTCCGTTTCGCGACCAATGCCTTCGCCTGATTTTTTGCGCTGATTGCGGCAGGCATCCAAAATCATCACCACGTTATCGGCACCGCATTCCCGCAGATAATCCGTAATCACATGGGTCGGAATCGCAGAATTTTCCGGATTTTCTGGATCACCATCCAGCGGCATCAGATAATCGCGTCCCTCATGGCGCATCCCGTGCCCACTAAAAAAGAACCAGAAATTATCGCCGCTGCTCATGCGGGGCTGGTCAAAAATTTCCCGCATCATCCTGAGCAGATTGGTGCGGAAAGGAAAAGTTGACTTGCCATTAATCCGAGGCGAATCTGTCGTAAACAGAAATACCTCGTCGAAATTGGCCTCTTGCCGCAAAAACTCAGCCACGGTTTCTGCATCCCGCTGGGCATAGCTCAACGGCTGCATAAACTCATAGTTATTAATGCCAACTGCGATCGCACAATTCTGTGTCATTTATCCGAAAGCATCCAAACCCTATTTCTCTACGCGCTTAAATTTCAGCGTAATCGCACTCTTCGCTTCCGCGCCAGCCACCAGCTTAATTTCACCCTTGCCGCTAATCTCAATCGACAATTCCACCTCATCCAGCTTCATGTCCGAATCCAGGCCAATCTGCTGATCCACCTGCTTGAACAGTCTGCCCACAAACTGCAAGAACCGATTCATATTCGCTTCCAGCAGATCCGCTGGCACCCTGGCCACATTTTCCACTCGCCTGCGTACCTCATCGCCCCAACCCCTCGGTGTGGGAACCGAAGGCGCATCCACCGATCCCGAATCATTAGTCACGATGAGGATGTATTCGTTAGCAGATTCTTCAGGCATAGCGACCTCTATCAGGCTGGTTTAGGTTACAAGCATCTCATTGTCAAAGCGTCTTTTGGTTTCTCTGCATCGATTTAATAAAGCTGTTATATTGAGGCTGAATAATCTTAAAAAAACTATAAGAACAGTCTCACAATTCGCTGGTTGCGATCGCACAATGAGTTCGTGATTGCTCGCTGAGTTCGATAATCATCTTTGTTCCTCAATTTGCAAGAAAGGATTGTCTAATGCGCCCATCTCAGCCGGGTCTACGCTGTTTGCATCCACGTAGGCTAAACCCCCGCTGGAGCGGATTGGTGTTATCGGGACTGCTGTTAATCCCCACCAGTGGTTGCGTCCTGCTGCCCCAAAGCGATGCTCAAACTGGCCCACCCGGACGCGAGCAGGAGGATGGCCCCGTCGCTGTCGAAGCCGCGATCGCACAATCTGGCACCGTCGAAGAAGTGCTGGAGTATACGGGCACCACTCAGCCGATTCAAGAAGCAACGGTGCGATCGCAGGTTAATGGCCAGTTGCGATCGCTAGTCGTAGACGTTGGTGATCCGGTCAGTGCAGGTGAAGCGCTGGCGCAAGTAGACGATACGCTGCTGCAAGTGGCTGTCAACGAAGCCCAAGCGGAGCTAACGTCACGCCAGTCGGAAGTTGCGCAGGCGCAGGCCGAAGTCAGCGATGTCCAAACCAACTACGAAGAGGCCAAAGTTCAGCTCCAGCAGGCGCAGACCGATGCCAATCGGCTCAGGCAGCTTGCCAATGCTGGAGCCATTTCATTTCAGGAAGCTGAACAGGCAGAACTCGCTAGAGATCTAGCTGAGCAGGCGCTCCGCTCCGCTGAACAGCAGATCCGCACCCGTGAACAAGCGGTTAATGCGGCAAAAGGACGGGTGGAAGCTCAGCAAGCCGTCGTGGCCCAAGAGCAGGAGCAGCTATCTTACACCGCAGTGCAGGCTCCCTTCACCGGGATGGTGCTGGAGAAAAACATTGAAGCTGGAGACTATGTCCAGACGGGCACCGATATCCTACGCATCGGTGATTTGAGTATGCTTGAGGTAACAGTACAAATCTCAGAACTGGATCTCAGCCGCATTAGTCCGGGGCAGTCCGTACAGGTACGGTTTGATGCGCTACCAGGTCAGGAATTCACGGGCCAGGTGAGCCGGATCGCTCCCGTTGCCGATGCCACATCGCGCCAGCTTCCCGTAGAGATTACGCTGCCCAATCCCAGCGGTCGCATCGGCAGCGGTTTACTGGCGCGTGTCCGATTTACCCCACCCGGAGCTTCCCAGATCGTTGTGCCGCAAGAAGCCGTGCAGGATATTGATGGTAATCCCCAGATTTTTATCGTGACCGAAAATGAGTCTGGCGCTACTGTCAGCCCCCGTAGCGTACGCTTGGGCGATCGCGCCAACGGCCAGATAGAAATCCTCTCCGGCCTCGAATCGGATGAAACTTATGTTGTAGCCAGCGATCAGCCCTTAGAAGAGGGACAAGCCGTCCGACTTAGCATTCTGTCCGAAACCAGCGCCAATTAATCCTTTGACATAGGTATAGCACTCTACCGTATCGACCGTATAACCATGCCAGGATTCTGGAGCTGATTTATTCTGCCAGTTTCTCTCGCCCAAACAACTCACCCCCAATTACCACCACCATCTACTAACCATTAACTATTAACTGTTGACCACTAGCGCGTCCCTTAACTCCCAACCATTAACTATTAACTCCCCTAACTCCCCCCTTAACTTCCAACTCCCAACCACTAACCATCAACTCTTTACTTCTCACTCCTCATTCTCTTTCAACCGTCCACTACCCACACACCTGTCTCATGCCATCCACTCCCCAATCCAGCTTCAGCATTAGCACCCTTGCTATCCGGCGGCACATCGGCACCCTGATGTTGACCATTGCGGTGTTCGTAATGGGATTCTTCTTCATTCAGCGATTGCCTGTTGATTTGCTACCGTCTATTACCTATCCGCGGATTGGGGTACGAGCGGATGCACCGGGTGTATCCCCAGAAGTCGCCATTGACGAAGTAACGCGGCCACTGGAGCAAGCCTTAGCGGCTACAGAAGGGGTAGAACAGGTGGTGTCTCAAACGCGAGAGGGACGCATCAGTATTGACCTGTATTTTCAGCCGGGTGGCAATATTGATCAGGCACTCAACGATGCAACAGCAACGCTAAACCGGGCCCGGAACAGCTTACCGGATACCGTTGGCCAGCCCCGTTTGTTTAAGTTCGATCCGTCTCAACTGCCCGTCTACGAGCTAGCTTTGACCTCAGAAACTTTACAAGGGGTCGATTTGCGGGTGTTTGCTGATGAGGAACTGGCGCGGGAGTTGAGCACGGTGGTCGGCGTCGCCAGCGTGGATGTGTCCGGCGGGGTCGAAGAAGAAGTGCGCATCAATATTGATCCTCAGCGATTGCAAGCTGTGGGAGTGGGCTTAACCGATGTTCTTAATGCCTTAGAAGAACGCAATCAAGATACCGCTGGCGGGCGCATTCAAGGAGATAATGAAGAACCCCTAACCCGGATTGTGGGGCGTTTTGGCGATGCGGATGAGCTGCGTAATCTGATCTTTGAGGTAGATAGTACAGATGATGGCAGCGCTCGGCAAGTATATCTGCGGGACTTTGCTGAAGTGGTAGATGGGACGGCAGAGCAGCGAATTTTCGTCAATCTGAACGGCACGCCTGCGGTCAAAGTCAGTGTTCAGAAGCAACCAGGCGCGAATACCGTCAGTGTGGTGGACGGAGTCAAGCGCAAGCTAGAAGAGCTGCGCAATTCCGGCCTGATTCCTGCAGACGTTCTGTTAAACGCCACGCTGGACGAATCTGTTTTTATTCAAAATTCCATTCAAAATGTAACGACCGCTGGCCTTACGGGGGCGGGATTAGCTGCGATCGCAGTTCTTCTGTTCCTGGGTTCTCTGCGGCAAACGTTGATCATTGTGTTAGCCATTCCCATTGCGTCGCTGATCGCAGTGATTCTCATGGGCATCTTTGGCCTATCGCTGAACGTGTTTAGTCTGGGCGGTTTGGCGATGGGCGTTGGTATCGTGGTGGACAACTCCATCGTGATGCTGGAGAACATTGCCAAGAAAACTGAGGATCTGGTGTTGCGCAGTAGCGGTAAAAGGGGTGGTGAAGAATTAGGTAACGGTGAAGCTGTTAATGGTTATGCCAATGGCAATCACGGAAGTAACGGTAATGGCAATGGCAATGGGTTAAGTGCGGTCAATCACGGCAGCGGTAATGGCAATGGCTATAGCGGAACGCCTGGAATAAACGGTTTGAATGGTCGCGGTAGCCAACCTGTCCTTTCGCGGCGACAGCTGGTTCAGCAGGCGGAGCAGGGTAGCCGGGAACTGGAATCGGCACTATTGGCTTCAACCTCAACAAACCTGGTGGCGGTGCTGCCCTTTTTGCTGATTGGTGGTTTCATTGCGCTGCTGTTTAACGAGCTGATTTTGACGATCAGCTTTTCGGTAGCCGCCTCAATGGTGGCCGCCCTGACCGTAGTGCCAGCGCTTGCTTCACGCTTGCTGGGAATTCGGCGCACCAGTGGCGTTAAGAACTTTGCTCCCATTCGCCAGTTTGACCTGCGGCTCAAAGGCTTAACCCGTTACTATGGTCAGGTTTTAGGCTGGGTGCTGCACCACAAACTGATTGTACTTGCGATCGCATTTCTGATGCTGGGCGGTAGCAGTTTTTGGATGATCCAAAACATTCCTCAGGAAATTCTGCCGGAAATCAGTACGGGGCAGGCCAGCCTAAGGGCATCTTTTCCGCCCGGCACGACACTGGAAGAAAACCGCAAGGTGATGAATGCCATTGACGATATTCTAATTGCTCAACCTGAGACAGAGTATGTATTCTCGACTTCCGGTGGTTATTTGTTTGCCAGCATTACCAGCGAAAATGCTCTGCGTGGCAGCAGCACGATCACGCTCAAGCCCGGAACGGATGTGGCTGCATTTTCGGATCGAATGACTGCGGAATTGGCCAAGCTGAATCTGGTACAAACTCGATTGCGCGTGTCGCCTGATGATGTGCGTGGTTTGATTCTCAACAATTCGCCTGTGCGTGGTGCGGATGTGGATGTGATTTTGCAGAGCGCTAACATTCCAGATCTGGAAGCGGCTGGAGCGCAGGTGTTGGCTGCATTAGAAGAGAATGCAATCTTAGCGACATACCTCCCTGATGCAGACCCACCCCAGGCCGAAATTCAGATTCGTCCGGATTGGGAACGCGCAGCCGATTTAGGCCTCTCTGCTCAAGACATTGGTGAAACAGTGCAGACGTTGCTGAATGGTTCAGTCCCAACCCAGCTCCAGCGGGATGACCGCTTAGTGGACATTCGCGTTCAAACCCCAGAATCGCTGGTCAATAATCCAGCGCAGCTGCGGCAGGTGCCTCTGTTTGCCGATGACGGGCAGTTCGTGCGCTTGGGCGATGTAGCAACGATTGAAAATGGTCAAGCCCCTGGTGAAATTCAACGAATCAATCAGCGGCAGGTGTTAATTCTTGAAGGCCGCTTGGTAGAGGGGGCTACCCTGGGCGATGCTCTGGCCGAAGTAGACCGCATTCTAGCCGATGTGGAACTGCCCGCAGGTGTAACCCGCTTGCCAAGCTATGCCGCTGCTAGTAACAGTCAAATTCAAGGTGCCGTGGGCATCTTGGGTGGCTTGGCCGCGTTTCTAGTCTTTACGGTCATGGCGGTGCAGTACAACTCGCTGATTGACCCGCTGGTGATTATGCTGACGGTGCCTTTAGCGTTGGCCGGTGGCATTCTTGGCCTATTCATCACCCAAACCGCTATTGGCGCAACCGTTGTTGTGGGCGCAGTTTTACTGGTGGGCATCGTGGTCAACAACGCCATTATCATGGTGGAACTGGCCAACCAAATTCATGCTGAAACGGGTTGCGATCGCACTTCTGCCATCCTGCAAGCGTCTCCCCAGCGTCTCCGCCCGATTTTGATGACGACCGTAACGACAGTGCTGGGCCTGTTTCCCCTAGCGCTGGGCCTGGGAGAGGGTTCGGAATTCCTGCAGCCAATGGGGATCGTGGTGTTCTCCGGTCTGTCCTTGGCCACACTACTCACGCTGTTTATCATTCCCTGCTTTTACGTGCTACTGCACAGTTTGGTGCCGGGAGATGACGATGAATCATCCTTGACTGAATCAGAACGCGATCCTCTGCTCAGAGATGTCTTCCAGCCTTGATACGGTTTTTACCTGTGATTTCCACCTGTTGAGGAATACAGCTAACGGAAGAAACGCCGCCTCGAGGACATGATGGAAGAAGGAGTACCCGCCGTATAAGTTGAAGTGGCCGAAACGGATGAGTGAGTGCTTGGGGAACTGCTGTTTGAAGAGCCAGGTGATGAGGTTGAGGCTGGCGGCTGGGCCGATTGATGGGGCTGGAGTGCAATACTTAGTTGCTCTCCTTTGATCACAATGTAGCCTTTCTCGGTGCGGATGTAGAGTTTGCCCCCTGTTTGGCGAACCACAGACTGCCACTCGATTGGAATGTTTGATAGATTGGCCAATGTCGGTTCTGATGAGGAAGCAGAGAAGCCTGTGCGATCGCGATTTTGAGATGTGGATGAGGCAGAGTTCGGAATCGGGTAGTGGCTGGCACTTAGCATCCCAGAACGGCTGATCTGACTCAGTTCACTCATTGGGGTATCGCTCGCTGAGGTGGCGCGAATTTGAGTGTGACTGGTGTGAGGATTAGACGTTGGCTGCTGAGTTATGGGAGATTGCGATCGGTGGGATGTAGCTGTGGGAGCGGGTTGAGCAATCTGTTGAATGGTGTGCGGTTTAACTGGAATATTGCCTTTGCGCTCTAGCCAAACAACTTGGTCGGATCCCTGCAGCGCCATTTCCCCCACCAGGGTTTTAATAAAAAGAGTGCCCTGATTACAGGCCACATCTTGAACGGGATACCAGTTTTCTCGGGTTCGAATCAAAAGCTGCATCTGTAAGCCTAAGTTGCGGCGCTGTCCCCGTTGCTGTGTCCACCAGGTGCGCCACATAAACCGCGCTTCCGTGAGCCGGAGCTGATAACCGTCTGGAATCGTAAGCTGCTTAAACGTCATGAACTCAGACTGCTGAACCTCTTCTTGCGGCACAAAGCCTTCATCCTGTAGCGCCTGGTTAAGCGTTAGCCAAAATTCAGATTCGCGGCGGACTGAAACGACTGAAGCTGAATCTGTATTCAAGGCATTCGTATGGGCCATTGTCGCAACTGTGCGCCCCCTGCTATCGAGGAGTTGTCGAGCATACAGCGTTGATGTCACTCGGAGTTCAGCATTTGCCAGCAGGGTTTCCTGGTTAGTGAGGAAACTCCGAATAATGTCCAAATTATCGAGTGTATTGCTCATATGTGCCTCAATGCTTCTCGTGTGGTGAGTGTGTGCGCAACCCGAGCGAAGTGCCGACAGTGACACGTCTCCGTAGAATTACCCCATCTTTCTCATGATATGTAACGCCAGCTACCAAAGGCATACGTGCTTGTGCGTAATATACCTTGACTTTTGGCGGAGAATAAATAGGATGGGGAGAATCCTTATCGTTTCTTCAAATAATTAATCTGATTAATCCGAATTTGTGCTGAGTGGTTCTGGCTGCATAAGTGGGAATACTGAAGTGAGGGCTAGCGTCAATCTTGTGCGGTGGGGTTATGGATTTAGTGGTGGGGACTGGGTGTTAGATGTGGGTGCTAGGTATTGGGTACTGGGTGCTAGGTATTGGGTGCTAGTGATTTGTCAATGTTGGTTTGGTAGGTTTTGATGGTTGACACAGCACTAGGTAATGAATGCTGTGGACTTTGACAGAAGTACGCTTCACGCCTCACTTTTTTCGCCTCACGTGTTTGATTGTTGGGCATTAATCTATGTAGTCTATGTAGCCCCGTTCTAAGAAAATTGCAGGTTGAGCATGCAAGTATCCAAACTAGTGGCACAGGCCCGTCAGGGTGATGCAACTGCGATCTCAGCTTTGATTACGCAGCGGCTTCAGCCTTACGGTGTTGAGGTAAAAGTGCGATCGCAGTCAGGCTGCTTGCAACTTGCACTGATCGGCTCATCTGCGATTGATCAAACCGTGGCAGAACGCTGCATTCGCGATACATTGCAGCGGCTTAATCTCAACCAGTTTCATACGGTGCAAATTGCGGCTCGGCGACAGGGTGAGGTGGCCTGGGCTTGGAAGACGGCGTTGAAAATGGATTGGCGGAGTGATGCGGTTGGTTTGGATGAGGGGTTGATTGGTGATCGGGCGGTAGGTGATCAGGACGCAGGTGATGGGGAGAGGGGTGATGGAGTAGCAGATCAGCGAGCTTCATCTGCACAGCTTGAACGGTTGCGACGGGATGCGTTGACCAACGTGGAGACTGCTAAACAACTATTGCAGCAGGCTTGTGGGGATGCGGTTGATGAGGTGATGGTGGGAATTAGCGATCGCACTTTACAGATTGGTCTAGTTGCCGATCCGGCTCCCTCGCAGGCGGATGTGCTGTTGTCGATTACGACTGAACTCCAGCGGTGGCCGTCACTCGTGAATCAGGTGGAAACGATTGCGATCGCAAGTTATCAAACGGATGTGTATCAGCCCATTTGGACAGAGACTCAGCCTGTTTCGAATATCGTGCAGTCGTTTCATACGGCGGGTACTGATCCGGTGCATGTGGTGCGATCTCAAAATGCTACGAGTGCGGCGCATTGCTCTCAATCTGCTCAAGCAGCTCCGTCTGCGATTCCAGATATTTCCTGGGCATCGTTCAAAGTTAAGCAGTTGGATAAAGAGGGGCAACGTGCGATCTCAGCTGGTTTAGGGTTAGGTCTTTTGGTAACCCTGTTGGGCCAGGTTAAGTTTTTGCTGCACCCCCTGATTACGACGGTGCATGAACTCGGCCATGCGGCGACGAATTGGCTGTTTGGCTACTTCGCGATTCCAGCGTTTGATTTCATCTACGGCGGCGGCGTTACGATGTCGTCGTCGCAAAAGTCGGTAATTATTGTCACGCTGCTGTATCTGGGACTGGCCTATTTGTTTTACCGCTACTGGCGTAATATCCTGACGGCGCGTTTGCTGCTGGGATTGACGCTGGTGTACCTGCTCTGTGCCTATACGCCCATTCATCAGGCGTTAATCGTCGGTATGGGCCACGGATTTGAGCTGCTATTTGCGATTGTTTTTCTCTATCAATCCCTGAGTGGGTTGGGTTGTCGCACGTCAATTGAGCGCCCACTGTATGGCATGTTGGGGTTTTACATTGTGCTGTACGACATTGGTTTTGCCTGGAGACTGCTGACTGATTCAGACATGCGAGCCGTCTATAATTTGGGCAAAGGCGGCATTGATAATGACTTTGTTCGGCTGGCGCGGGATTATCTGGGTACCAATCTATCTGCGATCGCAGTTGCATTCTTGCTTGGCAGCCTAATGGTCACTTCCCATTGCCTATACGATATTTCGCTACGAACACTGGATTGCCGCTTGGTTGCATCGGCTGTTCTGGATTACCAACGACGCAAAGCTCTCGAAACAGTGAGAAGTGCTGAGTGCTGAGGGGCAGAAACACGCCTCTCTCCTCACGCCTTACGTTTAAGTGCTGAGTGACAAAAACACGCCTTATTCATCACACCTCACCTAACTCAGTGTGTTACAGCTCTGCTTTGCTCTACCTAACAACACCCTACCCTCCTACTCTCCTCCCCTTACAACCTCTACAGTCCTTTACAGCCTTCTTCCCTCAGCTCTCTACGACCGCTGCTGTACCCGCTGCTCGAATTCCTGGCGAATCTGCTCTAGTCGCAGCAGGGCTTGATCATGCACCTCTGGATGCTCGTCTTTGAGCCAAGCCAGTAAGCTGGTCATTTGGGCGTTCCGCAGTTCCAAATCGGTTTGAAAGATAGATGCCATTGCCATGTGCTTAGCGTACTCCGCCGGATGCCCCTGGCTAACAAAGCTAGCCGTCAACGCTAAGAGGGCTTGTTGCCGCACATCGTCTGCATTTCCCATTGACATCACCATCTCTGCCACCGCCTTGCAACCGTTCATTTATGTTGATTCCAATCTATCCTTTGCTGTTTTCGTTTGGTGTTTTCGGCTCTAAATCTCAGCAAAAATTCAGACAAAGATCGGACGAATGCACTAGACTCAAAAGGCGAAATTGCGTTGACTTCGTGCTATGCCCCTACCGATTCAAACCATTCGTTTACCCGACACCTGCGATCGCATTTCTCTCTGCGGTGGCCCTTACAGTAACTTTGCGGCAGTCGAGGCGTTTTTGGCGGCAACGGAGGGGATTGAATATCGGTTTTGTCTGGGTGATATTGGCGGATTTGGGCCACATCCCAATCGCACGATTGAGTTACTGCGACAGGCCAACGTGATTTGTCTCCAGGGCAATTATGATCACGCTGTCGGGGCGGGTGAACCGGAATGTGGCTGTGGGTATGTGGACAGTCGCGATCGCGAATTTGCCCAGATTAGCTACGACTACACGCTGGCGCATACGGCGGAACATCATCGGCAGTGGATGCAAACGCTGCCCTCGCTGATTCGGCTAGAGTGGCGCGATCAGGCAGTTTTGCTCTGCCACGGCAGTCCTCGACAGGTGAATGAATTTGTGTGGCAGTCCGAGACAGACGATGCACGCATTCGGTCAGATTTAGCAGAATTTGATGTCGTTGGCATTTGCGGCACGCATTCCGGCATTCCCTGGCTGCGAACGGTGGGCAATGCGGGGTTTTGGTGCAATGTTGGTGTACTGGGACGACCAGCCCATGACGGGACTGCGGCGGTTTGGTATGGGATACTGAATTTTCCGGCTGAAGCGGAACGACCAACGCCAAAGCTGATGCGCTTAACCTACGACGTGGCGGCAGTTGTGGAAGCCATGCAGCAGGAAGGACTGCCGCGTGAGTTTTGGCAGTCGCTAGAGCAAGGCATCTGGACAACCTGCGCCACGGTGCTGCCAGAGGCTGAACAGCCGGTGCAGCCGCGAGTTGAGGCTTTATCGAGAAAGTAGGGGCGAATAGAGCCATTTGCCCCTACTTTCAACGCCAAAATCGAGATCTTAGCTAAAAAGGATTGACATTGATGTTTCAAACAAAAGGTTTGTTCAAAGGACTGCTGCTCGGGCTAGCAGCTCTATTCCTGGTAGTCGCCTGTAACTCTGGCTCCACGGTGAATACAGGTTCTGGGGAAGATGCCGAGCTGACGGTACTTAAGTTTGGGGTTGGCCCCTATTTCCCGACGCCCAATGAAACTGCCGACCAGTTTGAGCCGCTGTTCCAGGCATTAGCTGAAGAAGTGGGCGTAGAAGCCGAAGTGACCGTCACCGAAGACTGGGTCGGTATCTCAGAAGCGCTGCGCTCTGGAACGCTTGATGCGGCTTGGTTAGGGCCGTGGGGCTATGTGTTAGCTAATCACAATGAGCCTGCCATTAATGCGATCGCAACTGTGAAGTACAAGGAGCAGCCCTTTTACTATTCGGTATTAATGGCCAAAGCGGATGCGCCGTTTGACACGCTGGATGAGGCGATTGAGCTGAGCCAGTCCGGTGAAAAGCTCAGCATTAGCTTGGCCGATGTTGGCTCAACCTCTGGTTGGCTGATTCCCACTGCCGAGTTTACCCAGCGCGGCATTGATCCTAAAGAAGTGTTTGAATACAGCGAAGGTGCTAGCCACGCAGCCCAAGCGATCGCAGTTTTGAGCGATCAGGTGGATATTGCTTCAGATTACGATCGCAACTTGGACGTACTGGAAGCCACCGAGCGGATCAACAAAGACGACCTCAAGATCATCTGGCAATCCGATCCGCTGCCCAATGACCCAATTGCGATTCGGGGTGGACTACCGGAGGATATTAAGACGAGACTACAGGAGGCGCTAGTGAACCTCAGTGCAGAAGATGCAGCTCAGGGTTTGCTGCCAGAGAACTACACGGGTTTTGTCGCCTCCGACGGCACCAACTACGAGCCAATTCAGGCGGCGGGCAAGCTGGTCGGCAAGCTGGATGAAGCATCCTAAGCATTCATGGCAAAGGCAGACGAAACCCAGCGGAAACCTAATGCTCCCCCTCCGTTCGATTTAGCCGCGCGACTAGATGCTGAATATCGCCGTAGGCGTGGTGTTTGGCCGCTTTTACGCCAAGGCTTTATCGGCTTAATTGCGATCGCAGTTCTAGTCGCCAGCATTCGCAAAACCGAGGTTGCGCCAGCGGAATTCTGGGCGGGTTTGCCTCGCCTCAGCCGCTGGCTGACGGATTTGTGGCCGCCTGATCTCTCGGAACTGCCCACATTTTTGAATGCCACAGCCGAGACACTTGCGATCGCAGTTGTCGGTACGGTCGCGGCCATGCTGTTTGCCATTCCCCTAGCGCTGCTCGTGGCGCGCAATATTACGCCCCTACCGTATTTATCATTGCCATTGCGGACAGGTTTGAACTTGCTCCGCGCAATCGATACGGCAATTTTTGCCTTGTTTTTCGTGTCAGTTGTGGGGCTTGGCCCGTTTGCGGGTGTACTGGGCGTGGCGCTCCACACGACCGGGTCGATGGCCAAACTGTATGCTGAAGTACTGGAAACCATTCCAGCCCAAACGATTGAAGCGATTGAGGTGACGGGAACCGACCGCCTGCGCACGTTCACCTTTGCTGTGTTACCAGAAGCGCTGCCAGGACTCACGGGGATTAGCCTTTATCTCTGGGAATATAACGTTCGCTCTTCGGTGATTCTCGGCATTGTCGGCGCGGGTGGCATTGGCTACGAGTTACTGGTCAGTCTCAAACTGCTCGATTTTGGTCGGCTCAGCACCATTTTGCTATTGATTTTGGCAATGGTTAGCATTGTTGATGCAATCAGTGCATTTCTGCGGAGGCGTTTGCAGTAAGACTGTTTTGCTGAGCCAGACCGTCCAGCAAAAACGTGAGGAGCGAGGCGTGAGGAGTAAAGGCTGCAAAGGACTACAAAGACTCAGAACTTAGCACTATCAACAATAGTTTATTAGAACTGAGATTCATCCCTGTCGAACACCATAAAATCCTGAAAACGCTTTGATAATGTCAGCGATGGGTTAACGATGGCGCAAATCTCTATCTAAGGTTAGACTCGCCCCCTTTAGGTTAATCAGGTAAATTCAGTAGATCACAAATCCTCTCAAAAGCAAGTATGTCCATCAGGAAAGGGGTAGGGTCAGGCTAACCAATAATAAAGTAACAGCCATGACTGCCTACCCACCTTCAGTATCCTCCAGCCCAGCCCTAACCGATGAGGTCACGTTGACTGCCGCCCTAGACTGGGTCTCGGCCCAGATTCCCCTGGAGACTCAAGGGGTTTACAGCCCGCAGACGTTTTATCACGTTTTGCTGTGGGCGGCGAGTCGGCAGGACACGGTCGAACATGCGTGTGAGGTGTTAACGGGCGTGCCCAGTAGTAATGATGTGCGCTACCATCTCAACCAATTGGAGGACATGGCCCAGTTAGAGACCCAGGCGAATGAGGCGCTACAGGGTCGACTGCCGGAGGGCATCGGCAATCATCGTCACCGCCTAGCGATTGATTTACATCTGATTCCCTACTATGGCGTGCCCAACCAGCAGGAGATGCCGTACATCTATCGGTCTCAAGCTAAAGCGGGCACGACCACCTTTTTTGCCTATGCGACGGTCTATGTCATTGGCCGCCATCAGCGAGTCACCCTAGCTCTCCATGCGATCCCCCGTGGGGAGACGATGGTGGCGACTCTAACAATCCTATTGGCTCGATTGACGACCTTGCGGGTGAAGATCAAACGACTCTATCTCGACCGAGGGTTTTACAGTGTGCCGGTGATTCGCTGGTTACAGGCGCTGCACATCCCCTTTCTGATGCCCGCTATCATTCGCGGCAAACGGGGGGGAACCCGCGCCCTCTGCCACGGTCGCCACAGTTATCGAACTCAGTATACGCTCAAGAGTCCGGAGTATGGGTCGGTGGTGTGTCAGATGGCGGTGGTGTGTCGCTATCACAAAGGACGTCGTCATCGGCATGGGATTCAATACCTGCTGTTTGTGGTGTATCGGGTGGAGGTTGCCCTGGCTCACTTACCCTCCCACTACCGCAACCGTTTCGGCATTGAAACCAGTTACCGCCTGAAAAATCTCGGCCGAATTCGCACCACCACCAAGCATCCGGTTGTGCGCTTTTTCTATGTAGCCTTGGCCTTTATTCTGGTGAATTTGTGGATTGGGTTGCTGTGGGCTTATGTCAGCCAGTCGCAACGTGGGGGGCGACGAGTCTATCGAGCCCTCTTTCCATTGAAAACCATGCTGGAGTTCCTCTCTCATGCAATTGAGCGACGCTTTCCTCTCATCCAGGCGGTTTTTCTACCAAACTCTACTTAAAGTTTGTGATCTACTGAAATTACCAAGCAAATATATACGGACTGATTAACCAATGACTTCGTTATTGAAATCGGGTTTATTAGGTTTAACCTGCAGCATTTTATCTGTTCCTGCTTTAGCACAATCCAATCATTTAATTGCTCAAGCTGACAACAACATGAGATTGACCGACCCGTTAACGCGGGTGACTCAGTTTTCAGATGTGCAGCCAACGGACTGGGCGTATACCGCACTGCAGTCACTGGTAGAACGCTATGGCTGCATTGTAGGCTATCCAGACGGTACATTCCGAGGCAATCGAGCGCTGACGCGGTATGAGTTTGCCGCAGGACTCAATGCCTGTTTGGATCAGTTTTTGGCCGTGATTGATGATCCGGTTGATCTCACCCAGTTGCAGCAGTTGTTAGCAGAGTTTGAGACGGAACTGAACTTACTTGTGGCTGATGTTGACAGTTTAGAAGGTCGAGTTGCTGAATTAGAAGCCAATCAGTTTTCAACCACAACTAAGTTGAGTGGGGAAGCCATCTTTGCTGTAAGTACCGCGTTTGTAGGAGATATTGAAAATATTGCTGATGAAGTCATTGCTACCAATGACGTGGCAACGGTAGGGCAAGCCCGCGTTCGTCTCGATTTCAACACCAGTTTTAATGGTGAAGATCTGCTGATCACTCGCCTAGAAGCAGGGAATGTGCCGCCCTTGTTGCGCAACAACGTGTTTTACCAGAACGGTTTTGGAATTACCGATACTCAAGAAGGACGATTTACCTTTGATAATGTCTTAGGTGATGATTTCGGCGTGGGGCTGCTGTCCTATTCGTTTCAAATCGGTTCCGATCTGAACGCCACGATTTTTGCCAGTGGTGGTGAGCATCACTATTATGCTGATACCGTTAATCCCTTTTTGGAAGGCCACAGTGGCGGGCAGAATGCGTTGACTCGCTTTAGCGAACGCAATCCCATTTATCGCATTGGTGGCGACGGTACGGGGGTTGGTGTATCCTATCAGCCCTCTGATAGCTTCCGGATCGATTTGGGCTATCTTAGCGATACGGCAACGGATTTGGGGCCAGATAATGGCTTATTTAACGGTAATTATTCGATGCTGGGTCAAATTGTGGTTGGCGATCGCGATCGCTTTAGAGTGGGTCTGACCTATGTGCATGCCTATGAGAGTCGCGCCCAAGATATCAATGCCAATCGGCTCAATTTGGGCGGAACAGGTACATCACTGGCGAACTTGAATCCGGTTGCGCTGTTTGGCGTCAATGCGTTACCGACTCCAGAGGAAACGCTGCTGCCGGTTGTCAGTAATTCCTATGGCATAGAAGCGTCAGTGCGACTATCGTCGCGCTTTTATATTAATGGTTGGGTAGGGAAGACAGCCGCTCGTCTGATTGGCCTGGGTGATGCCGACATTTGGACGTTTGCTGTCGGCGTTGCGCTGCCTGATTTGCTCAGTGAAGGCTCCCTAGGTGGCGTCACGTTTGGAGCGGCTCCTACCCTGCGGTCATTAGATATCCCTGGTGGTGCACCCTTCTTGGAACGAGATTTTGCGTATCAGCTAGAAGCGTTTTATCGCTACCAGGTGAACGATAATATTTCGGTTACGCCCGGTTTTGTTTGGTTGCCGTCACCGAATCAGAGTGACCTGAACGATGATACGTTTCTGGGCACCATCCGGACGACGTTCCGGTTCTAGGGCAATACGCATTCTCGACTGTGTTGTGTCGGTTTAATCAACCAGTTTTGGTTAAACCGTTTGGTTAAACCGTTTTTGTTAGACTGCGGAGCGCTGGCGGCGGACTTTGAGGAAGCCAGCTGTTCCTGCGATCGCAGCTAAACCTAACAGCGGCGTTGGGCCAGGAACAGCTTGGCTGTCGTCAACCTGGGTAATCTGCACCGCTAGCAGAGGTTGGTCGCCATCGGGGAATGGCCGAGTAGCAATCATCGTGCCATTCCCATCATCAGTGGCAGCAAAGACATTAGCGGTCGTAAAGACTCGCTCAATGTTCATGAAGTTACCAGACTCATCAACCTCGAAATCAATTGCATCTGGGGCCAAGAATCGGCCTGTGCCGTCAACGTTGCCGTTGCCATCAGATGTCACGATGGGAGTGGCAAATACGGCGGATAGATCCTCCATCACCTGATCGTCCGGAATTTCGATCCGGCGGGTGACAACTTCGTTTGGCTGCACTAAACGAGCTGGGGCCGAAACAGGCTGCTGTGGCATTGGGGTCGCCATCATGACGTTCGGATTGTTCATGAAGCGATTTGTGACGCCTGCGGTCTGACCTGTTTGTGCCATATTGAGCAGGCTAGTGTTGACTTGTCCACCCCGATTGATGATGTCATAGTCATCCTCATCCGTGATCGCAATGGGAGGACGAACAACAACGCGCTCATTTTCGGGCGCGAGATTGCGAACTGAAAAGTCAAGTACGATAGCTTGAGCAGATTGAGCAATGAAGGCTGTACTAATTCCTGCTCCAAGTGCGATCGCACATTTCCAGCTTCTCTGGGGGCTTAAGTTATTTCTATTTTGAAGAACCATTTTGAGTTGAAATTAGGTACACATATCTAGGCATAAATTTAATGATTTACAGCTGATAGTCAAGCCGATATAGATAGATGACCTAACTTTAGTTTCCCCGTAAAGCCTTGCATTGCAAGATGTTACGGCATTTGATCAAAGGTTTAAATAAATCTAAAATCCATCCCGAGAACGATGGGATTCGACGAGCTGCATATGTCATCTGATAGAGCATTTATGAACTGAAATTTAGCAATATGCTTGGCAAAATATACAGCTTGGCAATAAGGAAAAATCTGAAGAAATAAAATAGAAATCAATTGAAATAGTTTGGATATCCTGATCTGTCTTGATCAGTAGTGTTTATTTTGGCGACAGCTACTGTTGACTATATATAACGGCAAAATGCTGCTATTTATGACCTGATCAAAAGCTGGATTTTTCGGAACTTACAGCGCTCTCAAATAGCTGATGAACTAAATTGATTATGAACAGGCCGCCCCAGCGGGGCGGCCTGTTCATAATCAATTTAAGATGGCTGTAGCCGATTTGGAGCGATTGGCATAGCTCATTGTGTTGAGGGTAATGTTTCGGGTGTTAAGAGTAGTGTCTGGGTAATAACTTTGTCGTATTGCCAGATCACACAACAAAATTCTTGTTTTTCTGCGGGACTACTGTAGGTTTTCTGGGCAGTGCAGATGGGAGTTGGTGCGAGATGGGAATATCCTAAAAGCGAGGACTGTTTCTCGTTTGCTGAAGAGTATTTGGCAGTGATTTTCAGATAGCCCTCATTGGAAGCGTGAGGCGAAAGGGTACACTGAGAAAAAGAGTGAAATCCTGATATAACCGCCATCAGCGATGCTCTATACTGAAAAACTGCATTAAAATTTGATTTGGGTAGGCCGATTACCGTGACTCTTAGCCTGTCTTCTGCTAACGCTAGCAACTCTGATTCTGCTGCACATCCTGCTGCCTCAGCCGCTCGTCTCCGGAGCTGGCCGGGACTAATTGAGGCGTATCGGGAGTATTTGCCCGTTAGTGAACAAACTCCTGTTGTGACGCTGCATGAAGGCAATACGCCGCTGATTCCGGTACCTGTTATCTCAGCGCAAATCGGGCGAGATGTCCAAGTCTTTGTCAAATATGACGGCCTAAACCCCACGGGCAGCTTCAAAGACCGGGGTATGACAATGGCCGTTTCCAAGGCGAAAGAAGCGGGTGCCAAAGCCGTCATCTGTGCTAGTACGGGTAACACCTCGGCGGCGGCGGCGGCCTATGCTCGGCGGGCCGGAATGCGAGCTTTCGTGATTATTCCCGATGGCTATGTGGCCCAGGGCAAGCTGGCGCAGGCGCTACTGTATGGCGCGGAAATTATCGCCATTCAGGGCAACTTCGACCGAGCCTTGGACATCGTGCGCGAGATTGCCGACAGCTATCCGGTGACGCTGGTGAATTCGGTCAATCCCTATCGTCTGGAAGGGCAGAAAACGGCGGCTTTTGAAGTCGTTGATGGTTTGGGCAATGCGCCAGATTGGCTCTGCGTTCCAGTTGGTAATGCGGGTAACATCACCGCTTACTGGATGGGCTTCTGTGAATATCATCAGCTTCAAAAGTGCGATCGCTTACCCCGGATGATGGGCTTCCAGGCGGCTGGCTCGGCTCCTCTCGTCGTCGGCCATGTAGTCGAAAATCCAGATACCGTTGCCACCGCTATTCGTATCGGCAATCCCGCGAGTTGGGATAAGGCGTTGGCCGTACAGGACGCCAGCCAAGGGGGATTTCATGCCGTCACCGACGACGAAATTCTGGCGGCCTACAAGCTGTTGGCTGGAGAAGAAGGCGTGTTCTGCGAACCCGCCAGTGCCTCCTCCGTAGCCGGAATGCTCAAGCTGAAAGACCAAATTCCAACTGGAGCAACGGTTGTTTGTGTCCTGACCGGAAATGGTCTGAAAGATCCCACAACGGCCATCGAATATAACGGCGACAGCCAGTTTACTCGCGGTGTTGTCCCCGATTTAGATGTCGTTGCGCGAATTATGGGATTTTAGATTTAGGCAGCCCGCAAAAGCTGCCTACACAACCCGATTCTGCCGGATACAGTTGGCGTACCAGTCAAAGCTAGCTTTGGGAATGCGCTGCTGGGTGGCATAGTCCACGTAGGTAATGCCAAACCGACGGTCGTACCCGTAGGCCCATTCAAAGTTATCCAGCAGGCTCCAGACAAAATAGCCCGTCAGCGGATACCCTTCACTCACCGCTCGATGGGCATTTTTCAGCGCTTGTCGGAGATAGAAAATGCGATCGCAATCTAGGACCTCGCCCTGTTCTGTTACCTGATCCTCGACAGCACAGCCGTTTTCGCTGATAAACACGGGTAACTCAGGCCGATTCAGCGTTTCGCTAATGTGGCGAATTCCCCAGTAGATGGCTTCCGGAATCACGTGCAGCCACGGCATGTTTAAGCGGGGATAGCTCTTGGGAAATGGCAGCACTTCATAGCCCAGCTCATTCTCGGCAGCTCGCACGTATAAACCGCTGTACACATTGAAACCCAAGGCATCCAGCGGCTGGTTAATCGTTTCCAAGTCCCCTGGCTGGATATCTGGCATCTGATCGCCAAGTTTGTCATAGAGCGCATCGCTGTAGCGGCCAGTTAAGGCCGGATAGAGAATGCCGCCGTTGGTGCCGACGCGACCCATGGCCATTTGGGCAGCGGCGATATGCTCGTCGGTTTCCGCGATCGGAACGGTCGCCAGAAAGTTGTCTACTAGCGCCACCGAGCAGGGCTGCGGCGTGTGGGCGCGAATCGCCTGGCAGGCCAAACCGTGGGCCAGCAGCGCATGATGGGAAGTCTGCCAAACCTCCTTTTTGGACTGCACCACCGTCCCTGGCGCATGGGGTGGCACCTGATTCACCCCGTACCCCAAGTGAGTGAAACAAAAGATTTCATTAATGGTCATCCAGTACCGTACCCGATCGCCTAATCGCTGCACGACGACGCTGACATAATCAGCGAAATCCTTGGCCATCTCCCGACTGCGCCAAGAGCCGTAGCGATCTTCTAAAGCTTGGGGGCTGTCCCAGTGAAACAGGGTAACGTGCGGCGTAATCCCGTTTTCCAGCAGCGCATCGACCAGTTGACTGTAGAAGTCTAAGCCCGCTTGGTTCACTTCGCCCCGACCCTCCGGCACCACGCGCGGCCAGGCAATACTGAAACGATAGTGCTGAATGCCCAGCTTCACCATCAGCGCAATGTCGTCTCGATAGCGATGGTAGTGGTCACATGCGATCGCACCTGTATCCCCATTCAAGACCCGTTCCGGCGTAGCGCTAAAGGTATCCCACACGCTGTCTTGACGACCATCGGCCTGTGTAGCTCCCTCGATTTGATAGGCAGCGGTTGCGGCTCCCCACTGAAAACCGGATGGGAATGAGTAACTGGTCATGGTTTAAGTTTTCCTTGAATACCCGTTCTCTCTAAACTGTAGCGATGAATCAGTTTTCAGCATTCTCAGCACAAAATCAGCACAGAAGAGGTGAGGGGTGTAAAGGGCTGTAGAGGCTGTAAAGGGCTGGAAATTAACTACTCTATTAGTATCGTTTGTAGCAACTAGTACTTCTTGCGCAGGCTGCAGAATGTATTGAGGAATCTTATCTTGTATATTATTTGAAGAACGATTGCTCAACCTGAAACAATGTTAAAGCTTCTCACAAACCCGATTCAGTGGCGCTCACGTCTGCTCCGTCTTATTGGCCTAGTTGGATTTGCTGTCTTGACCCTACAGCTTTGGGCAACGCCAGCTTGGGCAACGGGAGTAGCCGACATTCCCAGAGTTTCAGCCGGACAGCAAACGTGGGTTGTTGACCAGGCGAATCTGTTTAGTCGAATTAATCAAACCAAGATTGGCGATCAGCTAAGTGAGTTAGCTGAACAAACTGGCAAAGAAGTCCGGATTGTTACCATCCATCGGCTGGACTATGGCGAAACGGCTGAAAGCTTGACCAACAAGCTGTTCGACGCCTGGTTTCCCACGCTGTCTGAGCGCTCCAACCAGGTTCTTCTGTTTATTGACGACGTGACGAACGGCGTGGCGATTCGCACGGGCGAAAGCGTGAAGTCTTTGATGTCCGACGATATTGCTGATAGTGTGGCACAGGAAACCGTGATGGTGCCGCTGCGGGATGGCAATCGCTATAACCAGGCGTTTCTGGATGCTACGGAGCGAATGGTTGCAGTTCTCTCGGGCCAAGAAGACCCAGGCCCACCGATTGTCGAAGACAATATTAACGTCGAAGGTACGTTTACACGGGCGGAAGACACAGACGACTACACATCAACGATTGTTGTCGTGGTGCTGCTGCTTGCGGCGACCGTGATTCCGATGGTGACGTATTACTGGTATGTTCGGTAGTTTGGCGTTGGTTCAGTACTGAGTACTAACCTTTGTCGCTATTACCGTCACCTACAAGCAGCCTTTAGAAAATTTAATCCAAAGCAGTAATTCATTCTTGAGAGGGATAGGCCCGAAATGCCTGTCCCTTTTTTACTGCTTTCACCATGTGTGTTCCCTTCAATCGGGGGATGGAAAAGCGGTTCAAATTTGCCACTGTTGAAGGCAACGTCTCATCACATCACTACGCAATTACCCATCTGCCCATCTGCCCATCCACCCCCTACTCCGTACTCAGTCCTATATTCCTCCATGACATTTATTAAAAGTCGTTAAGAACCGAATCGGAATTGAATTATGAGTTTTCAACGTATTTTAGTTGCCCTTGATCGGCATAGTTCTCTAGCAGAAGATGTACTCAATCAGGCTGCTGATTTAGCTCAGGCTCAGTCAGCCCAAGTTTTGCTCATGCACTGCCTGGATGCAGCCCGCCTAAGTGCGCTCAATCCCGTATCAACCTATGCGCCAACGGCGAATCCAGTCAGTCCAGCTTATCCAGTGGCGGGTATGGGACTGCAACCCGTCGCGGCACCTCAATCGCTTGATCCAGAACAGGTGCCAAGCCAGCAGCAAGAACTTGAAGCTATCGATCAGTGGCTGAGTCAGCGTCAGACTCAACTCCGCGATCGCAATATTCAAGTGGAAGTCGAACGCTGTTTTGGTCAGCCCAGTCATGAGATTTGCGATTTGGCAAAACGCTGGAACGCCGATTTAGTGGTCATCGGTCGTCGAGGTCACAGCGGTTTAACCGAAGCGCTCATGGGCAGCGTCAGTAACCACGTCGTGCATCATGCGCCCTGTGCGGTGTTGGTTGTTCAGTGACATTGAGGGAAAGTGTTGAGTGCTGTGTAAGGGGTAGATGGGTGAATGGGTAGATGGGTAGATGCTTTCCTTTACAGCCTTTACAACCTTTTGACTCCTTACTCCTTGTATGTTGAGAGAAGAGAGGTAGACCGACCCTCCTGAGATGCGAGACATCGTGCGAGAGCCAGGGTCGCCTCTCAACTTGATACCCCAAACTCGGATCATCGGCAGGGACAAAGAGATCCCGAATGACGCAAGGCTGAGTTGTGTGTATCGTCCATCTAGAATTCGCTACAAGGAGAGTACTATGTGCGCGCAATCAACCGACTCAAGGTCATCAGCCGTCAAGCAGTGGGTCGGCATTGATGTGTGTAAACGGTGGCTGGATGTTTATGTTAGACCGTCTGGAGAGAACTTCCGAGTGAGCAACAGCAGTGAGGGAATTGAGGATTTAACCCGTCGGTTGGCCAAGCCGTCGCAGGTGGGTCGCATCATCGTTGAAGCCACAGGTGGCTATGAGCGACACATCGCGCTTGCAGCACAGCAGCAGGGCTATGCACTAGCGGTGATCAACGCCAAGCAAGCTCGCAACTTTGCCAGAGCTGCCAATCAACTGGCTAAGACCGACCGAATCGATGCGGCGATCCTCGCCTGGTTTGGCGAAGCGATGCAGCCTCCGCTACGACCGTTGGCCAGTGAGGCTCACCAACAGTTACAGGATGCGGTGACCCGTCGCCGCCAATTAGTGGAGATGCTCACCATGGAGCGCAACCGTTTAGCTGGACTGCGAGGTCCCGCTCAGGAAGACGTTCAAGCCCATATCGACTGGCTCAAAGACCGCATCAGCGACCTTGACCAAGCGATTGATGAGCAAGTGGAACACAACCAACAGTGGCAGCAGCACCAGGCTCAACTGACCTCTGTTCCAGGTGTCGGTCAGGTGGTTGCCAACACCCTGTTGGCTCTGCTGCCGGAGCTAGGAACGCTCTCACACCGTCAAATTGCCGCTCTCGTTGGGGTGGCTCCGCTCAATCGCGATAGTGGGCAAAAGCGAGGGCAGCGCTCGATCTTTGGTGGCCGCAAACCCGTTCGGCAGATGCTCTACATGGCCACTCTAGTTGCAGTTCGTTACAACCCTGTCATCAAAGCCTTTTATGAGCGGCTGCAACAGCGTGGCAAGTTAGCCAAAGTCGCCCGCATTGCCGCTATGCACAAGCTGCTGACGATCCTCAATGCCATGCTCAAGCACGGCACGCACTGGCAACCACCGGAGGCTGCTATGACGTAATTGACCTCCTTTCGACTTGACTTTTAAGATAATCGCTCTCGCCTCACTTCTAAAGTCGAAAAACATCCATCAGAATTTCATGATCCTGCACATGGCGATTCGGATCGGGCGAATCGTAGACGATTAGCAGTCCATCGGGTTGCTCTAGGCAAGGGCAAAGCGCTAGTCCCTCGGCATGATCCGTCCCCAGAGTAAACGGCAAATTAAACACCAGTTCTAGATATTTGGAGTCTTGGTCGGTTACTGTCTCTGCCTCACAATCCAGCGGGTCATGCCAGCGATAAAGCTGCATCGCACCTTCTAGATCCATTGTTGGGCCAGCCAGAATTAGCAAATCATCGTTGTGAAAGCAGAGTTCTCGAATGCCAAGTCCGCCGAGATTGAAAAAGTGCTTGCGGTAGGGCTGCTTTTTGGGGCCGATAGGTTTGAGCGTCATGGTGCCCGATTCGTCGGCTTCTACTTCCAGCTCTAGGATGATGGCCCAACCGCGCAGCACTGGCCCTCGTAAGCCGAGATAGATGCGATCGCAACTTACCGCTAGTCCTTCGATATCTAGGCCATTGTCTTTGCTGGGCAACTGGCTAGACACAATTGATCCCAGATGAGCATCTTCACAAAGTGCATCCATTAGCACATTGCCCTGATCAGAGGTTTTGAGCGCACCAGATGCGATCGCATCATGTTTCGAATTGGGGCGATCATACGCTTTGTACAACTTGCCATCCACAAACGGGAGCCGCATCAGCATAAAACGATTCGCATCCGTCTTAATTTTGCTGAGAGCTTTGATGTCCTTTTCAACATCTTTACCTTTGGGCTTGCCTCGCTTCGTGCTGTGAGAACCAACCACCCACAAATATGGTTCTGAGTAGTCCATCCCCTCGATGTCGATTTCGTCCTCTAGATTAAATAAATCAATATAGTCTTTGAGGTGAACGGTTTCATGGTTGCCATAGATGCAAGGCTCGATGGGAAACAGCCGCTCCAAGGTGCGAAACTCGTCTGACCCGACCCACAAGCTGCCATCGGGCGTAAACGCAGCGGCTGAGAGTTCATTCAGCAAATCGTCGTCATCATCACCGAAGCGGAGTAGGACTCGGCTGAGCAAAAACGGATCAGGCATAGGAAATAAAAAATTCAGTTCATTTAAGGGTGATATGTGATGTGAAATCCGGTTGAAAACCCATTATTTATTTTTTGTGAAATGCTTACTAAGCAAGCATTTCACAAAAAATAAACAGGGTTCTTACACACGGATTCTTAACAAGTAGTAATTTTGTCTGAGCTCCGCCCACACAAAATTACTACTTGTTAAGAATCACTCGTCTAGTTTGACAAGCGTTTAGAAATTTCGCATCTCTCTAGAGAATATTCATGACTTGCTGAATCTCCACGCTGTCCCTGAAGTAGAGAAGTATGATTGGATAGTTGGACAAGCATTCGAGCCTAAACCCTAATCCGGATGCGGTATTACCTCTAAACCATGTCTAAAAAAATTTTGATTGTTGACGACGAACCCCATATCCGGATGCTGATCGAGCAAACCCTGGAGGATTTAGAAGACCAGGATGTTGAGCTGTTGTTGGCAACGAATGGTCAAGAAGCGCTGGACATCATCCGGGAAGAAGAGCCGCAGCTGGTATTTCTAGACGTGATGATGCCGCAGATGAACGGGTTCGAGGTATGCCGCACCGTCAAGCATGATCTGAACCTCAGCGATATTTACATCATTATGCTGACGGCTAAGGGTCAGGAGTTCGACAAGCAAAAGGGGCAAGAAGTCGGGGCCAATCTCTACATGACCAAACCCTTTGACCCCGATGATTTAATTGATAAATCGATTGAGATTTTGGGTTTAGAACCCATTTAATTACCTTGTTCTAATGCCGCCACTCGCGACTCTAAAGCTCTAAGATCTTCTCTCAGTTCGATGGCCAGCGTTGCCAGATTGTCGAACTGCTGGTCTAGGGACAAATATGCGCCTGAAGCGGATGGTGATGTAGATGGTAAAGGTTGGGTAGGTTGCATGGGTTGCGATCGCGCTGTAGATGACAACCGACTCAGCTCAGCCTGCACCATTCTCAGCTCATACTCCAGGCTGTTCACTCTGGACTCCAGACGAATATTCGCCCGACCGGGAGCTGCAATTAGAAATCCCCAGATACAGCTAGCGAGCAGGATTAATCCAATCATCCGCTGCCAAATACGAGATGATTGTGACAAAAAACGAAAAGAACGACGATTCATAGCCAAATTATGGATTGTTGTAGCGATGTATTTATGCTTGTTTTTCTTCCTGTAAATTGGGTCGAGCAACGCGAAACAAGGTTAAGGGGTTATTGTTCCTGCGTAACCTAACCCCAAAACGCCTCACGCCTTACTCCTCACGCCTCACTTCTGTGTAGGATTTCCTTCGTCAATCCAACCTACAAAACTGCCTGCTGCGGCACCGAAAGCGGCTGATTCTGAAAATCAGGGTGCTGAGCATCGACTTGATGCGCTTTTTTGGCAATGCGTGGGAAAAAGCGGCGCACCAGCCAGAGCTGCCGGAAGATCTGCTGCGGGTCGGCTAAATGAGTCGTGGGCAACTTCTGCCCCAGTTCTTTAAACACTAGGCCCAGCGGCACGTTGATTTCATCCTGTAGTTTCAAGTATTCAGCAAACATCGGTGCATAGGCCGACATCAGCGACCCAACGCCGCCCCGCGCTTGTCCCCAGCCGATGTAGTAGATGCCCTTGTAATCGGCCAAAAATGATCCGGCGTAGCACTGCACCGTTGCGCCCTTGATCCGCTGGAGTTCTGGCGGCAAAAACGGATAGGCGACGTGATAGCCCGTGGCGCAGACGATCAAGTCAAACTCTGCCGCCGTACCGTCAACGAACTCGACCTGCTGACCATTGAGCCGCTTGACACCGGGTTTGGGCGTAATTCGCCCATGCTTGATGTAGTAGGGCACCTCATTATTTAGCGTTGGGTGCTTTTCAAAAATACGGTAGTTGGGCCGCTCCAACCCGTAGCGCTCGTGTGGGCCGAAGGTGAGCTGCACGATTCCATAAGCTAGCCAGCGCTGTAGCCGCTCTGGCATCCACCATTTGATTAAATCGGCAACGGGTTTACCCATGAACGACTTGGGAATAAACCAGACCGATTCCCGCATACTCAGTACCGATTTTGCCGCGACTCGTCCGGCCTCAGCTGCCACGTCGCAGGCCGAGTTGCCGCCGCCGATGATTAGCACTCGCTTGCCGCGTAGCTGGTCAGGATGCTTGTAGTCCTTCGAGTGGATGATTTCGCCCGCGAATTCACCGTCAAACGCTGGAAAGCGCTTGCTCCAGTGGTGACCGTTGCAGAGCAGAACGCCTTTGTAGAGCCGCTGTTCACCGTTCGCTAACGTGACGAGCCAGTGATTATTTTCTACCGGACGGACATCTTGTACCTTGCAGTTGAGCTGGATGTGCGATCGCAGTTCAAAGTGATCGGCAAAGCTCCACAGATAATCCCGCATTTGCTGAGCACTGGGAAAATCTGGGTAGTCGTCCGGCATCGGGAAGTGGGTAAACTGGGTGATTTTGCGCGACGAGATAATGTGAGCCGTGGTGTAAACGCCGTGGTACCAGTTGCCGCCGATATTGTCGCTGGCGTCAACTTGGTCGTAGGGAATGTTGGCTGCTTTGAGCGCTTGGGCCAGTCCTAAACCAACGAATCCGGCACCGATAATCAGGTGCTTATCGGTGCAGTCCTGAACCGGGTGATCCTGGAGGTGAGGGGCAACCAGGGAGCTAGTGTTCACGTTGCTGCATTCTCCGCATGATGAGGGTACTGATCCAGTTTAAGAACTGTGGCGAATATCGGAGTAAAACAGAGCTGCTGCGGGACATCCGATCGGGGAAAACGTGCAGCTTTTCGCGAGCAATGCCTTGGAGCGTGGCCGCCATCACCAGAGCCGGATCGGTAGCCATTTTGGCGGGGAAGCCCTTCATGCCCTTGGCCAGAGAGCCGAACCGCTCAGACTGCAAAATCGGCGTGCGGCTGAAGTAGGGATACACTGCCGTTACCTTGACGCTGTAGTGGGCCAATTCCTGAGCCAACCCTTCGCTGAATCCCCGCAGACCAAACTTACTGGCTCCGTAGTGGGCCATCCCTGCCGGAGCCGTCCAGCCTGCCAGCGAGGAAATATTGACAATGTGCCCCTGTCGCCGCTTAATCATATCGGTCATAAACAGCGTACTCAGCCGCATGGGAGCCAGCAGATTCACCTGCATCAGCCGTTCCCACTTCTCGCTGGGAATTTCGTCCATTCGACCATAGAGGCCAATGCCAGCGTTGTTGATCAGGATATCTATCGGCTGATTCAGTTCTTTGACTTGCTGGTAGATGCGATCGCACCCTTCTCGCGAGGACAGATCCGCCGCTAGACAAGCAATCACCTCACCTGTTGGAACCTGGGTTTGAATTTGCTCCACCTGCTGCTGGAGGCGCTCGGCATCTAAATCGGTCAAAATTAATCGACTGCCCGCTGCTAGCAGGAGACGCGTTAACTCCTGACCAAAACCACCTGCTGCTCCCGTTAACAGTACGACTGCTCCATTAAACTGCGTCATCTTAAACCGCCTAACCTAACAACTTTGATAAAAGCTCATTGTCTAACATGAGCCATCCAAGGTAGATGCCCCCTACCGGGTTAATTTTATTGCGCGATCGCAATATTCCAGGCTGGAGGGTTTACCATTAAAAATCTGCTCTGACGACCCCCCATGCCTCATGCAGCCACTGTGGAAACAAGTACACGCCTGGACAGAAGCCGCTGTTTTTAATCTAGAGACAACCGATTTCCTGCTCCGACAAGCGACAGCTAAGCTGGCAGCGGTTTATCATGCAGACTGCTTATTATGGGCTGGTTTTGCTGCTAATCAAGGCCAGCGAAAATCGATACAGGTCTTTACGTGCGATCGCGTTGCTGAAGCGTTGCAGCAGACGGGGCTGTTCACGCTCTCCATGACCCAGCCAACGTTGATGCACAGCCCTACAGCAAGCGTTCAGGATATTACCTGCTTAACCCCCATCCAGTTGCCTACTGTGATCCAGCAGCTCCAGCGGCAGCCCCAGCTGTTGCGTCTGCCGACTGGTGATTTAGTTGTGCCCTGGATTAGTGGCGGGCATACGGCTCTGCCCAATGTGTCTACACTCCAGTTTGTGCTTCAACTTCAGCGTTCGCCCCGTCATCTTCCCAGTCAAAGTGCGATCGCAGATTCTGTGCCTTCTCGATTGCGCAGTCTATCCAGCATCCCCACGTCGCAGACGGCTCAATCCGGAGCTGATTTTCAATTTGATGGGAGCGCCATTGGCCAGCCAATTCGATCCGTCGAAGCGCTCAAGCCCTGGACTACAGAAGAGATTCGATCGCTAGAAATCATTGGTAAGTCGCTGATCCTGGCCTATCAGTCGCTGTTCTGGCGGGAGCGGCTGGAGCAGTCGCGGCACCGAACGGCACTGGTTGGTCGGGTTACTCAGTTAATTAACTCTCGACTCAATCCCAGCCAGGTAATTCAGCGGTTAGTCGATGAACTAGGGCAAGATGTGCGCTGCGATTGCCTGGTGCTGCTGGATATGCGCGGCTCCGACGTGCGGCAACTGGCCGCATGGACAGCTAGCGATGCTGATACTGCTGAGATGTCGGATGCGACTCAAACAGCCCGTGCGGCTGATCCGGCTGACGATAGTACGTTTGATACCACGAGTTCGACTCCACTCACCTTCCCTTCAGAACCGACAGCGCAAGCTCTCTGGCAAGACGTGATTGATATGTTCACGCAAGGGGGCGCGTCCTATTTGGAACTGGATTTAACTCAGCCGCAGATGACCGATTTGTCCGACTGGCTCAGCCAACTGGGAGCCGTTAAAGTACTAATCGTTCCCCTGTTTGTCCAAACTGAGTTTTTTGGCTGCTTTGTGCTGCTGTCTCAACAGCCGCAGGCATCCTACCCGCTGGAGCAACTGCAAACGATCCGTCTGGTGGCTGATCAAACTGCGATCGCACTGATCAATGCTCGCTACTACGTCAGTTCTCCCCATCAAGATGCGCTATTGATTGCCGACTATTCCGCTCCAGACGGCAATCAGGACAGCTTGACGGGCTTGTTAAATCGGCGCGCTCTGAATCAAGAACTGGATAACCTGAGTACCCCCACCCTGTGGGTGATTCAGCAGCCCTTTGCCATTCTGCTGGGCGACCTAGACTATTTTCAAATGGTAAATGACACCTACGGTCACAGCATTGGCGATGAGATTTTGCAGGAGGTGGCAGAGCGAATGCGATCGCAACTCCGCCACGGCACATCTGCCTATCGCTACGGCGGCGAAGAATTTGTCATCCTGCTGCCCGATACTCTGCCGCATGCCGCACTTGATGTCGCCGAACGCCTACGACGCAGTATTCAATCCCATCCGTTTGCCACCTCCGCCGGAGACGTAAAAGTCACCATCAGCTTTGGTATTGCCTATCAAGACCCTGCCATCGACACCGACGCATCCACCGTCATGCAGCGAGCTGAACAGGCACTAGAAATGGCCAAATACCAAGGCCGCGACTGTGTCGTCACCGTCTAACATGCAGCCTCTTTAAAATTCTTTGTGGCCCTTTCGCTCTCTAAAGGGCGAATGCCATTCGCCCCTACTTATCCCTCGACACTTCTACAGCCCATCCACCCATCCACCCATCCACCCATCCACCCCTAAACTCCCTGACTCCGCACATACTTGCGAATCGTCGGCTGTAGCGTAAAACAGGTATTCTTATCCTGCTTGACCGTCTCAATCATTGAGCGTCGCCCTAAAGATTCCAGCGCCTGTAGCAGTTCTGACCAAGGCGCATCGGCCTGAATGCCTTGGCGAAGTTCTGATAGCGTAGCAGGCTGATCGGTGTGGCCCAGCCAGCAAATGATCTCCTTTTCCAGCTCGGATAATCGCTGAAACTGCTGGTGTAGCAGATAGCTAAAATCGCCCAGAAACAGCGTATTTTGGTCTAAAAACTCGGTGACGCTGCCGCCAAACAGCTCATGAATCGTCGTTGCAACCACCTTCAGCGCTAAGGGATTGCCTCGATAGGGATAAATCAGTTCTTCCCAGGCTGACTCATCCGCTAATTCCCGTTCAGCCAGTAATAATTTTGCGTCAGTACCTAGACCTTTGACAACGTGCGATCGCACTGGACTCGTTTCGCCCTCCATCACCGCCACCGTCGCCAACTTATCCCAGCTCGTCAGCAGCACACAGCTTTGGTGAGCGACCTCCCCCATCCGCCGAAACAGATCATCATAGTCCTCATAGCCAGCTTGATAGCTACCCGCAAACTTACCTTCACTTAAGATGGCCTGCACATCCTCTAGCACCAGCAAGCACCGATGCCGCTGGAGGCATTCCATTAGCTTTAGCAGTTGTCCATCCACCGAAGCGTTCTGCTCTGCCGCTTCCGACCTGCTGAGCAGAACGCTGAGGATATCTGCCAACAAATCAGTCAGCATTGGCGCATTGTGTAGCGATCGCCAAACAATATAGTCAAACTGGTCTTGCACATCATCCGCCAGCTTAGCGGCTAGCGCTGTTTTTCCAACGCCCCCAATTCCCAAGAGCGCTACCAACCGACAGCGATCCGTCAGAATCCACTGCTTCAGCATGGCTAGCTCTTGCGTCCGACCATAAAACGCTTCTAGATTTGGCTTGCCGTCCCAACTGTACCGATTGCTTTTGCTGTCTGCGGGGGCCGTTTGCGGAGATTCGGTAACGCTACCGTGATCGGCTGGTTTGGGCACATCCAGCTTAAGTGGACTGTTGAGCCGATAACCGGCTCGCTCCATCAAGATTGCAACCCGGCTCCAGTCCTTAACCCGTGCCTGCTGCTCTGCATGACGCATCAAAAATTCTTCAATGTAGCGGTAAAGACCCTTGGACAAATAATTGCGGACGGTGTCACTGGCTACATGGCATCGTTCAGCAATCTCATTTGGACTGTATCCACAGAGTAATCCCCGTAAATACTGCTTCTCAACGGGAGTCAGTCCTTTACCTTTGGCTGAACCTAAATCGGTGTACAGCCGTTCCAAGTTCCAAAGTTCAGCTGCTTCAGCAAATTCAAGATCGGGTGAGCCTGTGGATGGAGCCATGAGCGATCGAGCCACCTGATATAAGGAGCAATTTGTTAACGATTTTACCCAATCTTCAACTCAGAGAACTTTGGTGTTCATCACACGACATCAAGCTGGAATGCCTGTAACCAAAACCTTTGCCTGCAATCCTTTTGACGTTTGGTTGATCGTTGCTGCCCACACTACACCCAACGCAGCTGCGTTTTTACCCACGCCTCATCTTAATCATCACGTCAGAATTACCCACACAATGCCCCATAGCTGTGTGGCGACTCAGCCCCCTTGCGCTGGATATTCTGAGGACAGTTAAGCAAAAGCGCTGGTCTACAGCGCGAACAAGAAACCCCCTAATTGTTCATTCACCTACAGGTAAACACTCATGGCTAATCTATACGGAACCTTTTTGGGCGATGTTCTCGATGCGATCGCATATGGCAACAGCAACGACAACCTCTATGGCTACGCTGGTAACGATACACTCTACGGTTGGGATGGTGACGACAATCTCTATGGCCACGGTGGAGATGACACACTTTATGGCGAGAGCGGCAATGACTATCTGAACGGCGGCACCGGGGCCGATTATATGAGCGGTGGTTATGGTAATGACACCTATGTTGTTGATAACGTTGGTGACACCGTTTATGAATTCGCTGGCGGCGGCATTGATACCGTTGAGTCTTCTATCAGCTACACCCTAGGCAATTATGTTGAAAACTTGACCCTGACGGGTTTTGCCTACTCTGGGGATGGAAACGCTCTCGATAACGTCATCAAAGGCAATGCCTATGCCAATGATCTCTTCGGCGATAGCGGTAACGACACCATGTATGGCTATGGTGGCAATGACTATATAGATGGCTGGATTGGCAACGACTCGCTCTACGGCGGCGACGGCAACGACATCATGTATGGCTGGACTGGCAATGACTACATCAACGGTGGCAATGACCATGATTCACTCTATGGTGAAGCCGGTAATGACACCATTGATGGCTGGTATGGCGACGACTATGTCAGCGGTGGTTACGGTGACGATACGCTATATGGCTACTTTGGCGATGACTCGCTCTACGGCGGTAGTGGCGTTGACAATCTGTATGGTGAAGCGGGTGACGATTATCTCAATGGTGGTTCTGGCTCTGATGATTTAGTCGGTGGCGCTGGCAATGATGTCCTGACTGGCTACGGCTTCACGGCGTCCGAATACGACTCGATGACAGGTGGAGCCGGGGCTGATACGTTCGTTTTGGGCAGTGCCTACAGTGCTTATTACCAGTCTTCTAGTTACGAATTTGGCTACGCCACCATTGAAGACTTCAACTATGCAGAAGGCGACAAAATCCAGGTTTATGGTTCGCACAGCGACTACACCGTTACAGATATTGGTAGTGATGCGTACATCTACCACAACTCCAATTCGTCCGATTTAGTTGCGATTGTAGTTGGCGGTGCTGGAGTGAATTTAATTCCTTCCGTTGATTTTGTCTCAGCTTAACTTGCTAAACTGTGAGACTGTCTAACGATGCATTTGCATCTTAATAAAAGAGGTTTCGGTCGCAAGTATACCGAAACCTCTTTTGCTCTGTTTGTTGATCGTTAAGTATGCGGATAGTGATATTCCTGCAATATTTTTGTTGTGTGTGTACCGTCCACACAATGAAAATTATTGCCGTTAGAGGGCTACCAGTATTCGATGCTCTACATAAAAATAGTCACATTAGTTAGGATGGGAGAAAGCTCTGAAAACGTTCAATTTTTTAGAGGCTTGACTTTGCAAATGTCTCAACCAAAGCGGAGACGAATATTTCTTTGAACATCAAGCTCTAAAGAAGAATATTGTGCTTTTATAGTGCCAAGTTTGCTGTCTTTAGTCCTAGATTTGGTTCTACTTGAGAAGGGCTTTTAAGACGATTTATATTTGTCGCAAATGTTAAGTCTTTTGGCAAAATCCAGGGCATTTTTATGGGTGATTTAGGCGCTAAAGCTCTACCCATATTTTTACCAATGGGGCTCTCATTAAAACGCAGTAAACCAACGAAATGCCCAATGCCTGTGTGATGTCCTACGGCTACTTCCTTAGATATCTTGAACTTAAGTTCGATTAGAACACAGTTCATTCATCTACTACAGGAAATTAGTCATGCCTCAGAAAATTGTAGGAACCTTCGGCAACGATTTTATTGATGCGATTGGTGATGGCAATCTAGACAACCTTATTTATGCTCTAGATGGAGACGACACCGTTTTAGCGTGGGATGGAGACGACTATATCAATGGTGGCAACGGTAATGATGAACTCTACGGTGAAGCGGGCGACGACATCATTGATGGTTGGAATGGAGACGACTACATTAGCGGTGGCAGCGGCAGCGATACGCTGTATGGCTACTACGGCAATGATGAAATTTATGGCGGCAGTGAGGATGATGACCTCTATGGCGAAGCCGGTAATGACTATCTAGACGGTGGTTTGGGTGCTGACTACATGGGTGGTGGTGCCGGTGACGATACGTATGTCGTTGATGATGCAGGTGACACCGTATTCGAAGGTTCTGCTTTGGGTGGTACTGATACGGTTGAATCTTCGATTGACTATACCCTAGGCGACTACGTAGAAAATCTCACCCTTACAGGTTCTGCCTACTCTGGTGCCGGGAACCAACTGGATAACGTCATTGAAGGTAATGATTACGCCAACAGCCTTTTTGGCGATGATGGCAACGACACAATCTATGGCAACGATGGCGATGACTATATTGATGGCTGGACTGGAGACGATAGCCTCTATGGTGGCGCTGGCGCTGACGAAATTCTAGGGTACGACGGTGACGACTATATCAATGGTGGCATCGGCAGTGATGCTCTGTATGGTGAAGCGGGTAATGACACGATTGATGGCTGGTATGGCGACGACTATATCAGCGGTGGTGGCGGTAACGACGTTCTCTATGGCTACTATGGCGACGATGAAATTTACGGTGATAGCGGCAGCGACGATCTTTACGGTGAAACCGGTAATGACTATCTAGATGGTGGTTTGGGTGCCGACTATATGAGTGGTGGTGCCGATAATGATACCTATGTTGTTGACAATGTGGGTGACACCGTATTCGAAGGTTCTGCTTTGGGTGGTACTGATACGGTTGAATCTTCGATTGACTATACCCTAGGCGACTATGTAGAAAATCTTACCCTCACAGGTTCTGCCTACTCTGGTGATGGCAATGAACTGGATAACATCATTGAAGGGAATGATTACGCCAACAGCCTCTTTGGCGATGATGGCAACGACACGATCTATGGCAACGATGGCAATGACTATATCGATGGCTGGTATGGCGATGATAGCCTTTATGGTGGCATCGGTGCTGACAACATTCTGGGGTATTTCGGTAACGACAACCTCTATGGCGGATACGGTAGTGATGACCTCTATGGTGAGGCGGGTGATGACTATCTCGGTGGAGGAAATGGCAGCGATAACCTCTATGGTGGTTCTGGTTCTGACGAATTAGTGGGAGGAGCCGATGACGATGTTTTGACAGGTTATGGCTTTACCGAAAATGAGTACGACTCTATGACCGGAGGAGCCGGAGCCGATACGTTTGTCATTGGTGATGCTTTTGGTGCTTACTACCAAGATTCAAGCTACGAGTATGGGTTTGCGACCATTGAGGACTTCAACTACCTAGAAGGCGATAAAATCCAGGTTTATGGTTCGCACAGCGACTACACTGTTACTGATGTTGGTAGCGATGCGTATATCTACCACAATTCCAATTCGTCTGATTTGGTCGCAGTTGTGGTTGGTGGTGCTGGAGCTAGCTTGATTCCTGCCATCGATTTCGTAACGGCTTAGGACTTTCAATCTTATTGAAAAACCCTTAAAGAGACTGGGCCACCGTAATGCGGTGGCCCAGTCTCTTTAAGGGTTCAGACAAAAATACCCACGCCCTGCCCATGTGCAGGTGGTGCGATCGCAGTTTTGCGTTTTGATGTCGAACGCTAACAATTTAGTCATCTGTCGTAACTCGGTGTCGTAATCAGTAATGTGAGATACAGGGCAGAAAGCGGAACTCCGCCTTAATATCAATAGAGATAACGTAATCTAGTGGGTTAATGTGCCTGACACGCTTTCTGGACGGTTAGATGCGACCCGTCTGTTATTTGATTTACAGCAAGCCAATGCGATCGCAGAACAATTTTCTGGCTGCCTACAACCGGATCAGATCGCTGCCACGGTGACAGCAGAATTAGTGAAGCGCTTTGATTGTGCTTTTGCGCGGCTGTGGCTGGTAGAACCTGACGGGGCATCGCTGCGACTGGTGGCGTCGGCGGGACTTTACACTCACATCAATGGCTCCTTTGCCCGCGTGCCGATGGGAGCGTACAAGGTTGGCAAAATTGCTCAGAATCGGGTGCCGTTTTTAAGCAATCATCTAGCTGAAGAATCCTGGGTAAAAGACCGCAACTGGGCACTGGAGCAAAAGATTCAGGGATTTGCTGGCTATCCCCTGGCTATTCAGGATCGGGTAATCGGAGTCTTGGCTACCTTTAGTCATCAACCGATGGCATCGGAATTTCTAGAAGTGCTGCAAACGCTGTGTACTACTGTCACTGTTGCTCTCGATACGGCACTGCAGCATCAGCAGCACACGAGTCTGGTTATTCCGACCCAAAATCCGCTTCATCATCCCTTGTCCGATCTGTTGGCAACGGTACTGACGACTACCCGCCTGACGCTAGTGGGTACTGAACGCTCACTGACACCTGCCATGAGCTACCTCTTTTTACAGGTCACAGAACGTCTAACTCAGCAAACCTGCCAGTACTGTCGGTTGACCTATGGGGCTGAGACAGTGACGCTAGATGCGATTTTGGCTTGCCCCACTGAGGATTTAGCTGAACTGCAAACCTGGAGTGATACGGTGTTTGGTGATTTGCCTTTTGCGATCGCACATTTAGGTGGCAGCTTTCAGATTGATATTGGGGCTCAGCAAAAGGTGGTTCAGGTGCTGCTGATGGTGCCTTATCCAAGCTGCACAATGGATTGCGCTGTGCGGATTCGCTGTCAGAGTCCGGTTCTTCAATTGGCGCTGACCCACCTTGCCCATCAAGCCCAGCTACAGGTAGTCCAGGTCGGTGGCCCGACGGTTCCCCTATTAACCGATGATGTGACGCTACTGAACTCCTCCCAACCGATTCTGTGGCTGGATAACAGTACAGCGCCAATTCCGGATCGGGTGGCAGGCTGCGTCCATTTAAACGTGCAGCCCGCGCAGTTGCGTGCAGCGGTTGATGCGCTGGTGCGGGGGGAAACCGTGCCGCCGCTGGGTGGAGAGAGCAGTCTGCTGTCAGACCGGGAGCAGGAAGTGCTGAACCTGTTGGCCCAGGGATACCGCGATCGCGAAATTGCCCAGACGCTTCACATTAGCGAAAGCACGGTCAAGTTTCACCTCAACAATACGCTGACCAAGCTGAATGCCCGCAATCGCTATCAAGCTGTTTATCAAGCGACAATCAACGGCTGGATTCGGCCTGAATGTTTTCCGCCAGCTAATCCATCTAGTCCATCCAGTTCATCTCATCCATCCGTTGTCTAACGCTGCTGCTGCATTCCTTAGACTTTATCGGAAATTGTTTTGTAGCGCGGCTTCGCCGCGCTACAAAACAATTTCCAACCCCAAAAACTTTATTGCCAATAAAGTCTATTGCAGATATAGACATCGCGCTCCTGATTTTCTATTCGGCCTTAAGCCGATCGCGGCGACAGCCTCTACTCTTCGGGGTTTCGATTGGCCAAATGCTCGTTATCAGGGATTGCTGATTTCAATTAATACCCAGATTAAGCAACGCTCGTTATCAGGCATCAATCTTTGCAAAACGAATAAATTTTAGTAGAAAGCCTAGGATAAACATCCATATATGGCAAATTACCTATATATTGCTAGATGATGCGAACTAATCGCTTGCATAGTAGCGCTGCACAGCAATAGCAACAGCGATCCAACGCTGTATTCCGTGCAAGTTAGAGATTGCAGTACCATAGCATCGCCTTGAGGTTAAAACGTTTGGGTTAACGTTTCTTTCATCATTTGCAGATTCGTAACGCTCAATATTCATGTTCTAACCCAGGGATGATTGCTATAACGGCAAAATGTGGTGTGACGAACTTGAGAGTATGACACATAATATTCAGCAAGCAGTCGATGAATCGACTGTAGAGCAGCCTATTCAAGCTGTTCCTCGGCTTGATGCTCAAGACACAACGGCTGATCAAACAACGGCGGAGCTGTTTTTTCAGCACTATCAAAAGCCGGGAAAACCGGTGGTTTTGACCGGATTCTTGGCTGATTGTTCGGCCTGGAACCTTAATTTTCTAGAGCAACAGTTAGGTGATCTGGTATTCCCGGTACGGCGCTATGGTCAGGAACGCTATCAGCAAGATAAGCGGCAGTGGAAAACGGCAGGTAGCGGTGTAGAAGCCGTTCAGATTTCGTTTCGGCGGTATCTTGAACAGTTGCGCAATGGTGAGGCGGCGGCTCAAGATTTATACCTGGCTCGCTGTGCGCTGAAAGATACGCCATTAGCTGAACCGGAACTGTTGACCCAACCAGAACAGCAATTGAATCTGTGCTGGCCTGCCACGCCGTTGAATTTGTGGTTAGGGTCGGGGGGGCACACCTCCTGCTTGCACTATGACCCAATGGATGGCACGCTGACGCAGCTCATGGGGGTCAAGCGGGTGATTTTGTTCCCGCCGCATCAGCTCTATAACCTGTATCCCCTGTCCATTTTGAACCACTTGCGCTACGGTCTAAAGCTGCGATCGGTCTATAGTCAAGTCTATCCTGATGCCCCTGATCTAAAGGCGTTTCCACGCTTTGCGCAGGCTCAGCAGTATCGCTACGAAACGGAACTGCAACCGGGAGAAATTTTGTTTATTCCCTCTGGCTGGTGGCATGAGGTGCAGTCTATCGGCACAGGAGCTGTTTGTTCAACCAATCGGTTTTGGCATGTTTATCCGCCAGCTCGAGGTGTCCGACTGTGGAGTAAATGGCGAGCGCATTTGGGGGGCGTGTTTGCGCTGCCGCATACGATGCGTCAATGGCTGGTTGCGATCGCAAGTCCGGATCGTCAGCAAAAACTGCGCCAGTTGTTCCAGCAGCTTTGAGAGGGATCTAGCCAAAAAGTGAGTCTAGCGGCTCATGAAGGTGGCAACTTAATTTGGCAAAATGGGCACACTGACATATAGAGTGCATATTCCGCCAGATCAACTGCAACAGTGTACGTGATGGGTAAAGATCGGCTATGAGTCAGCGTCAAGATGCTTGGTCAGACTTTAAAGAAACCTCGTCTGACTCTCAAATGATGGCTACCGTTGATGCCGAATTGGCGGAAGCGGATGCAGAGGATTATCTATCCCTCGATGATTTGATGACAACGGCAGAATTGCCCAGCGATTGGCTGCGGCAAGGCGTTGAGTTTGCCAAATTAGGGGATATCAATCGAGCGATTCAAACCATCAATCAAGCCATTAAGCTGAAGCCGAACTACTATCCGGCGCTGATGTATCAGGCGATGCTGCTGGGCCAGCAGCAGGACTACGAGACCACTGTTCATCTCTGCGACCAAATTCTGGAACTGTGGCCGGATGACGCTAAGGCTTGGTATAACCGGGGCTATGCCCAAATGAAAATGCAGCAGTATGATGCGGCCATTTCGTCATTTGGGCAGGCGCTGCGGTACCAGGACTCAATGATCAAGGCGTGGTATCAGCAGGGGAAAGCGCTGGAGCGGACTGGGCGCTATGTGGAAGCGGTAGACAGTCTGGATCATGCGATCGCACGTGACCCATCCTACTATCGGGCGTGGCGGCTGAAGGGCCTCTGCCTGTGTCGGATGGGTTGTTACACTGCTGCCGTTGAGAGCTTTGACCAGTCGCTTCAGGTATATGGCAACGATGGGCAAACACTGTATCATCGTGGCTATGCTCTGTGGCAACTGCAGCGTAACCGCGAAGCGCTAGAAGCCTTTGAACAAGCGATCGCACTTCAGTCTCAGAATGCTGAGCTGTGGTGCTGTCGCGGCACCATCCTGCTCCAGCTGAATGAGGTCGAAGAAGCGCTCACCAGTTTCAACCAGGCGTTGCTGATCGATTCCAAACACCAGCAGGCGCTCTGTCGGCGGGGCATTGTCTTGCTCAAACAGGGGCACTGTGCCGATGCGATCGCAAGTTTTGATCAGGCATTGGAACTTCATCCCCACTATGCCCAAGCACTTTACTACAAAGGCAAAGCCCTAGATCAACTAGGACGGCCAGAGCAGGCGATTACTTACTATAAACGGGCGCTGAATATCCATGCCTATAGCCATAAGGTCTGGATTTCAACCGGAATCGCGCTTCAGCGGATGCAGCGACTGGATGATGCGATCGCAAGTTTCAACAAATCTCTGGCCATTAAACCGGATGATCCCACAGCCTTCTATGCCCTCGCTCAGTGCTACGCGCTGCAAAATCAAACTGATCTAGCGCTGGATAACCTACAAAAAGCAATTCAGATCAATCCGGATTACTATCTACTAGAGGCCAGCCAAGAAACCAGTTTCGAGCGCTTCTATGCCGAACCGCGATTTCGCCGCCTCGTCATGGGCGTGGAATAATGGCCTTTGGCTTTGCGAATAATAGAGAGAGACGCAGCACTGAATCTCTCTCTTCCAAAAATAACTAATACGTTACGCCGCGATAGCGGCGCTTGGGCAGGGGTTGGCCGCTGCTGTCGAGGTCAGGTTCAAACTCGGCGCTCGTCATCTCAGGCGTTTCTTCGATTTCCGCTGCATCCAGTGTTTTATCGTTAAACGGTGTTTGAGAGAGCGGTGCATGAGATTTGCCGTTGGATTTCCCGTTGGCAACTGTGCCATTCTCTAGCAGCACGCTGCGACCGTTGCCATTCGAACCGTGAGAAGACCCGTTACCGTTGAGGCTCTTGTCATTTAGGCCATGACCGTTGGTTACGGCATACGCTGATGCCAGTTCAGTTGCCGCATCAAACTGAGTTGACGAACGATAGTTGGCAACGTGTGACTCTGTTTGATCTGCGTCGGCGCTGCGCTGAGTCTGCTTAGCTGCTTTCCGCGATTCAATTTGTCGCTTGATGCTAAATAAAACCGATACCAAGGCTCCATTTTCAATAGGGTCTGAGCTAATGGCCTGAAGCACAGCTTTCACGCCGTGGGTGACGCTGGTGACCAGTGAATCAGGCTCAAACGCAGGCAGATAATCAGCCGCGCCCTGATGCAAGGCCCATTGGCGCTCCGACGGATGAATTTCACTGCGAGCCGTATTGGTGAGGATGACTTGCATTTCCGAATAGAGATCGCGGCAGAGGCGGCAAAACGCATAAGGATTAAATCCCTCAATGCCAACATCGACGAGAATGGCATCTGGTAAAGCCAAACCAGCCTGCTTGAGCTGCCGTACATTATCGATGAAGTCAACCTGTGGTGACTCCCAAATTACCGATATCCCTTGAGACTTAAGTACTGCTTGCCAAATCAGACCCTGAAGTTTTACGGGCTGAATCATCAGTACGAGTTTTTGTGAGTCAGTCATCTCATTCCGACTGGGGTTCCAGGCTAACTTCTCAGCATTCAGGGCAAATCGTATACGATCGAACAGTTCGAGACCGTGTCTTAAGTTACCTGATCATGTGTTTTCAGCTAACTTCATCAACTTTTCAATAATTTTTCAATCTCTTTTCTCATCAGTATCGCATGTGATCTGACCGAAATTTGCGCTGTGAATTCTCTACGAAATCAATCTGAATATAGCTCTACTGAATAGCTAGTAGAACCGAGTTGATTATGAGCAGGCCAACGGGACGGTCTGTTCATAATCAACTTAAGATTGCTGCATCGGGCGTTGCTCAATCTGGGTCTGAATTGTGATGTGGGGGCACTGCCCCCACATCACAATCCAGACTTAAAATCGGCAATCCCCTGTGTTGGGCCGGAATAGTGTGATTGAAGTTGAGCTTTATTGAAACAAGTTGATTTTCTGAATTGATCAATATCGATTGATCAATCGGCACAAGTTTTAAATGCTTGGAAATAAAAAACATGTAATAAATTGGCTTCTGATACAGAGACTTGATATTGGTCAATCGATTCAATTGACCTATGGAAGATAAGGTGTCGCGAGTCCCACGACGTAAGCAGGATATTCTAAATGCGGCAAAACGCCAGTATTAGGAATAGTATGAAATCCTTTGATTGCGTGTGGATTCAGTTTAGCGAGCCGCTCACCGATACTTGGGCGGTTGAACTTGGCCTGTTCTCCCCAAATCATGGCGGTTGGCACCGAAAGCTGGCTGATATAGCGCGATAGGTCGAAGCTTAAATTGCCTTTAAGTGAAGCGAGAGCCGCATACTGAGCATGGCGCTGACGGGCTGAGGTGACGTAGGCCGCAACCATTTCGGGCGTAATTCTGGACGGCTGGGCAAACAGAAACTGGGCCATAAAGTTGGAGACAGCCGTTTCATTGGCTGCACCCAAGTTATAAATCAAATCATTCAGCCCTGGAATTTTCGTGAGCTGAGCCGACAGCCCGGCTCCAAAGTTAGTCCCAAAATCGCTGTAGCCGGATGGGCATACCAGAATCAATTGGGCAAAGTGTTCGGGCTGCTGGACTGCCAAACGTACTGTAATTCCTGCAGTTAAGGATGAAGCGAACACCGTGACTGGTCGTCCAATCCACTCCATTAGCTCGCTGAGCATGGTGAAATAGTCTTCTACGGTGTAATCCCGAATCGGATGAGTGGACTGTCCCCAACCGATTAGATCGGGTGCAATCACTTGATAATCCGCAGCAAAGGCCGGATAGACTTTTGACCATTCGTAGGCGGACGAGCCACCACCGAGGCTGTGCAGAAACAGCAGCGGCGGTAAATCAGGTTCGGGCTGCTTGGGATCGCGCCACGGCTGATCCATTGGCGTGTAGTAGGCCATCACACCCAGCGAGGTTTCACAGACTCGCTGACCAAATCCACTAGGCTGAAATTGCAACATGGGGCGCATCATTGCTGTACTATCGTCATCATCCTATAGTAGCCATCACCCAGGCACTACACAGAGTGGTATTTCGGAGTGGTATTTAGGTCATGATCTTGCGCTGGTGTGCTTGGCGCAACCACAACATGATTACCGTTTGAGGATAACTCCTATGGAAATTAATCGGCCAGATGTTGTTGCAGAGGTAACTGCTGCCTTTGAGCGCTATGAGAAGGCGCTAGTGAGTAACGATGTGGCCGTGCTGGATGAGCTGTTTTGGCGGAGTCCCCAAACGATTCGCTATGGAGCGACGGAAAATCTCTATGGGTACGATGCGATCGCAACATTTCGCAGCCAGCGGTTAGCTAAAGGATTAGCCCGTATGTTGGTGAATACGGTGATCACGACCTATGGAGCTGACTTTGCCACGGCAAATACTGAATTTCGGCGTCCGGGGCAGTTCGGTCGCCAGAGCCAAACCTGGATGCGTACTCCAGAGGGGTGGCGAGTGGTCAGTGCCCATGTGTCACTATTGCCGTAGGTAGCCTGTAAATAGAAGACGTGACTATGACACAGCGAACGTGGCAAATTCTCTCTGGCATAGCGTTAGGCGTTGGTTTTGCGTTTTTGATTGGAGCTTTCGCGTCAGAAACAGTGTTTTTGTATGCGATCGCAGCTGCTGGGTTTGCCTTGGCCGCAATTTTTGCTCGATTAAGAAGACGATGAGCGTCGAATCATGATTTGGCTGTCGTAATAGTTCGCAGCAACGCCGTTGCCAGTGGATACAGCCGCTGGATTGGCAGCTGAGCGCACAACATAGCTCAGGGGTTGGGGGGCGGAGTGGGCAGATTGAGCCAATAGTTTTTCGGCTTCATTTAGCTTTTGGTTGAGTTCTCGCACGCGGCGCGACAGCATGGCAATGACGTTGACGGCGATCCCTGGCGTTTCGTCAATGGCTTCATAGAGCTGTTGCTGCGTGAGTACCAGACAGTTGCAGGGATCGATTGTGGTCACAGAAGCGGATCGAGGTTCAGCATCAAAAAGCGCCATTTCTCCAAAGCAGGCACCTGCATCGAGCTGAGCCAGCTCATTGTCGACGATGTGAACTCGAACTCGCCCCGAAATCACGATATACAGCGAGCGGCCTTCTTCTCCCTGTGTAAAAATCGTGTGATTCGCTGGAAACGATAGCTCATCCATAATGGATGCCAAGCGAATCAAAAAGTCGTCCCGCAACTCTTGGAAGATGGGGACACCGCGAACGAACAATAATCGTTTGACGCTGCTTAACATATCAACCGTCTGGAACAGTAAACAGGGAAGTGCGATCGCATCTCGGTATCTTCAATCATTAGCGTACCCATCTGACTGAACAAAACACGGCATCGCATCCTGGCCAACACGCCCTCAGAATACCTCTATATCGTTGGAATGCCACACTGTGCGCAAGAATTTAACGGTTTGGGCAGGAGAGTGACAGGGTGGCCTCACCCTTGTGACCCCTGCTGTAACTCCTGCCGCAATTTCTGTACCTGATCGACGACCAAGGGATTGGGATCATTTTGCATGAGTGGCAGCAGTTCCTTGAGCGATCGCGGTGAGGCCATCTTGAGGTAGTCCAAAACGGCTTCCCGAACAAAGCCTGTGGTGTGCTGTAGGCAAATTAAAATTTGTTCTGCGGAAATGCTCCAGTGCTGCTGACGCGCCAGGTAGAAACAGCAGGCCACCACCCAATCCGATAAAAAATGCCGCAGATCGAGTAAGAATCGTAAGCGATCACTGGGCAGGAGGGGATAGTACACAATTAAGTCAGACAGGCTCAGGAGCTTATTTTCGAGGGACGTTTGATCGAGCACGGTCAATAGTGCCCGCTTACTGGGAATATCCAGCGTATTGTCTAAGATCTCCAGTCCGCGCGCCATGCTGTTGAACGAGCCAGAGCGCAGAATGCTAAATTCAGCGGCCTGCATCGCGTTGGCGTCGTATAAAAAGCGCATCAGCAAGAAAATTCGCTCAGTTCCATCCAGTTGCAGATCTTGCAGTCCCCGACGCAGTAGCTCAGCCTCTTCCGTGGCGACCATTTCTACTCTGAGATCCTGGAGCGCAGCAATAATTTGGCCGACGAACATCAGCTCTTGATCAAGCATGAGTTCAACCCCGCTGCGGCCAATTCGCTCCAGCACGGCCTCCACGCCCTTGTCCTGCGGCATGCGCAGCAGGGCGCGCAGTAGCGTCCGCCGTCGGTTCCCCCAGATCGTACGCAGGGGGAGCACCATCGCGTCTAAAGCGGGTTCCGTGTTGATGTTGCCAATGGCGCTCCAGGCGTGAAAACAGACCATTTCTGGCTTGGTGGGATCTTCGGCCAGCCGCACCAGCATGGGAATCGCTTCGTTGCCCAGGCGGCTGAGCGCCCGTTCGGCGGCTTCACGGGTGGACTTGTAGTGCAAACCGCGCAGGAGCGACGGATAATATTCGTGCAAGCGCATGGCTGCGATCGCATCTAGAGCTTCTTGACGCACGAGTAAGGATTCATCTTGTAGCAGTCCTCGAATATAAATACTAAATTCGGACTCGTAGAAGCTGCGGTTGGCGGCGCTGGGTACAAAGTCTAGATCGGCTGGGGCATTGAAGCGCTGGATACCCGTGCGGGGAGTTTCTGAACGCTGGGTACTGAGCTGTTGCGTATCCATTGCGCCCGCATCGCCCATTGCCTGACAGCCCATGATCCGCTCTCGTTCTCGTGGGTCAATCAGCATTTGCTGAATTGTCGTCAGGGCAACCTCTTGTTCGCTAATAGAACCATTGCGCAAAATCAGCGCCGCTGCTGTGCCTCGCACCACCGGATCGACACTGGGCTGGAGATAGGCCATCAAAGTATGAGTGTCGGACGCCTGCTTGCTGTTGGATTCGGTGATCCACACGTAGCGCAGCGCCAGTGCCAGTACTTCTGGTGTTTGATGCGCGGGAATGAGCGATCGCACCGTACTGAGATGGTCTGGATTGGGATGTTCCAGCATGATGGCCAAGCTTTTGCACTGAAGCGTGGGGGGCAGGGTCGGTAACAGCGGAGCCAGCGCTTCGGCCACACCATCAGGATCTAGGCTGGCCAGTAAGTCAATATAGCTGGCTCGATCGGTTTCACTACCGGGACGACCAATGGCGTCAATCATGGCCTGCCGCATAGATCGCAGGTTGCCATCGGCTGTACTTAACTCTCCTCGATCGACGCTGACAACCAGCAGATTGAGATAGCGCGATCGCAATAGGTAAGCCACACCCAGCCAGATTAGTGCCACCAGCACAATGCTGGCCACAAATACCTCGCTTTGCAGCGTCTCGCTGTTGACCGTTGCCGATACAAACCGCTGTAGTCCGGCAATCACCAGCAAAATGCCCACTCCGGTAATCACCATCGACAGGGGTTCGGCTAGACCCCTTACCAGTGACTGAATGCGAGACTGAACTCGGTTAGGAACGGGCTGAAACAAAATTGGAGTTGTGCTGGCTTGCAGCGTATAGCGCAACAGCTCATCGACAAACTTCAGCACCACCAGACCAATGAGCAAATTGACGACACCGAACAAGGGCAACAGAGCCAATAGTCCCGCCATAATTGGCAGCAGCGACGCAATGAAGAAAATGCCCATGCGCTCAATCACTCGACTGGAGACAAACCACTGGGTGAACAGCTCGACCAGGCCGAGAATGCCGCTAAACAGACCCAGGAACCCTGCGATCGCATTTAAGTCCAAATTCAGCTCTAGCTGGCTGAGATACTGAAAATCAATCAGTAAATACATCACCTGCGCCAGCACAAAAAAGCAAAACAGCAGCACGATGTACTGCAACAGCGAACCGCGTAACCGCTGGGCGGCTGAATCAGTCCGCTCCGAGTGCCGGATTGGCTCTTTATGCTCCCGCTGACGGACAAAATCGGGAAACGCCTGCTGGTAAGTGCGGCTGAGATAGAACAGCATGCCTGAACCCAGCAGCATAACCAGGCAAGCTAGCACCAAAATATTTTCGATTCCCAACAGCGCCAGCATCAGCGGCAGCGAAAAACCACTGATGACATCAGAAACCAGGTTGCCACTGCTGATAAGCGGGTAAGTTCGCTTAATTTCGCGAATATTGAAGATTTGATTCGCTGTGACCGAGGTGTTAACCTCGTTGAGGGCAAAAATGGCCTCATTCCACAGCCGCATGATGAAAACCGTAATCGTATAAAGCGTCGGAATGGCTAACCCAACCCGAAAAAACAGCAGCGGCACAGCCATCAGTACCGCAATCAGCACAATCACATGGCGCAGTGGCAGCAACCGCTGAAGGACGGAATAAATTGAATTTAATCCTAAGCCAATTGCCGCACTGGCAATGTAAATCCAGGGCAGAAACTCAGCGCCGTAGCTGGTTAGAAACAGCGCAGCCGAACTCATTTCCAGCCAGAGGATGCCAATCGATGTAGCTGTGTAGGCCACAAACATCAGAAATGTTCGCTCGCTTTCTTCTGGTCGTAAGTTGACTAACCTGAGGATTCGCTGTCCAACGGTTATGGTAGTGCCCTGCATTCCCTGAATCCTACAAAAACAAACTTGACGCTGTACTAGAATGCCCCATCCACGGCTGTTGTCATTGCAAATACCACAAGATTCTTACAGTTCTCACTGAGCGGTATTCACCAATAGGAATTCGATAGTCCAGAATGCCGTGCAGTATAGCAAGCCTGAGCCCAATACAACATGGCTGATCCGAACCCCATTTAGACTTCTTTACGGAAGCGGGCCGCACACGCCGATGCTCCATGTCGGATCGGCCAGGTTTTCACTCAGTCCAGTCAGCCCATGTGGAGGGATTGCTGATTTTAAGGATGAATTGTGATGTGGGGACACTGCCCCCACATCACAATTCATACCCAGATTAAGCAACGCCCATGTGGATGAATGGCTGTGGATGATTGTTGGTTGATGATGGTGATTGTTAATTGTTGACGTCTGTTGTGACGGTCACTAGCAGCTTTTTGGATCGACCTTAGTACTGTGTCAAATCAGTTTTGATGGTTGATATATCGCGCAAAGTGCGACATATCAACCATCAAACCCCACCAAAACAACGTTGATAAACCACTGTCAACCCTTGCCAATATGCGGAATTGGCTTTCTGCATAACTTGAGGCTGTTCAGCGATATGAACTAACGCGTCTATGTCGGCCCTGTTTAATGTGCCCTGCTTCAGTCGTCTGGCTTTATGGAGGCTTCATAGAAAGTGCGATCGCATGTATCTCTGATGAAATCTGCTCTATTGAGATTGACAAATTCACCAAAACTATCCTGAAGCCAAACGTATCAGCTTGTATTTCAAAGAGTCATTCTGAAATTGCCCCAAAAGAGCCATCGGTGCTCTTTTCTTGCTCTTTTGCAAACAGGATTAGATATGCATCATCCCATCGCATCCCAACAGACAGAATCAGGATTTCACATTGAACCCAACCCCTATGGTTTCAATCCAGAGCATACTCCGCTACTTGGCCATGCTTCGTTCAACATTGGCACAGCGTCTAGCGACCTCAGCACAGAGCGTTTCGATCTTCAATCAGCCCAAGCGGGGTTGAGCCGCAGTGCAGCGCTGTCAACTCAGCTGATCACCTTTTTGAGTGAAGAGTTAGCCCTAGCGGCAGCTCCATCAGATCTAAAACAAACTGGCGCAGGTGATGTCCTGACTGGGCTATCGGCTGCAACAGCACTAGTCCGGCCAACCGATGCCAGTATACAGTCCCGTTTATTCGGGGCTCTAGACAGCACAGATCTGAATAATCCCCTGCGCAGTGGCAGCTTCTACGATGGATACTATCTGGCTGGCTTAGCGGCTGGTGAACAGGTTCAAGTTCGCGTCAACTCTAGTGCTTTTGATACCTACCTCCAAATCATCAATGCCGACACGGGGACACTGGTTGCATTTGATGATGATAGTGGCCCTGGCTTAAATTCCCAGCTGACATTTACCGTTCAGGCTGAAACCGATTACATCATTCAAGTCAGCAGTTTTGGTGTAGGTGAAGTTGGCAACTATCAGCTCAATAGTTCGGCTGGCCAGCTCAATCCAGCCGCTGCTGTGCAGCCCAACCAAACTGTACAGGGAGCATTAGTCAGCAGCGATGCAGAAGATAAACAGTTTGGCGACTACTACTATGACGGCTATTACATATCGAATCTAACGGCTGGTCAGACGGTTCAAATCAATCTCAGTTCCAGCCAATTCGATACTTATCTACAGTTGGTCGATGCCGATACTGGCGACATTATTGCGATGGATGATGACGGCGGCCCTGGCCTCAATTCTCAACTGATATTTGTGGCCCAGGCAGATACCAACTACATTGTCCAGGCGACTTCTTATGCCTCTAATACAACTGGTAGCTATACACTAACCACATCGGTGAATGGCGGCAGTCCGACTCCTGGGTTTAGCAGCTTTTACGGGTATGGGCACGTTGATGCCGCTGCGCTGGTGGCAACTGCTCTTGGCCAGTCCGCTTTTGCCAATGTTCCCGACCTCGGTGGTGATCAGTGGAATCTTGACCAGGTAGGAGCACCAGAAGTCTGGGCCCAAGGATATACAGGGCAAGGCGTCGTGGTCGCCGTGATTGATACGGGAGTGGACTACAACCACGTTGCTTTAGCCGATAACATCTGGGCTAATGCGGGCGAAGTCGCCAACAATGGCATTGATGATGATGGCAATGGCTATATTGACGATGTTCAAGGTTGGGATTTTGCCTACGACGATAATGATCCGATGGACAACAATGGCCACGGTACCCATGTCGCTGGAACAGTGGCAGCAACAGGAGCAAACCAGGTAACTGGGGTTGCGCCGGATGCTGCAATTATGCCGATTCAAGTCTTGATGGATAACGGTTTTGGTACCAATGCTGACATCTCTGAGGGCATTGTCTATGCCGTTGACAATGGAGCCGATGTCATCAATCTGAGCTTGGGCGGTACGTTTTCGGCTGATATTCGTGATGCCGTTGAGTATGCCTGGAATCAAGGAGTTGCCGTGATTATGGCTGCTGGTAACGAATATGATTTTCAACCGGGTTTCCCTGCCAAACATGCGACAGATTGGGGCATCGCCGTTGGCGCAGTTGACATTAACCGACAGATCCCTGCGTTTGCGAATTATGCTGGTTCGGTTGTTTTAGATTACGTTGTTGCACCGGGAGTTGATATTGTGTCTACTACTCCGGGTAATAATTACGATGCCTATAGCGGCACCTCAATGGCTGCTCCGCACGTTGCAGGTGTGGCGGCGCTCTTGTTGAGCGCAGTTCCTACCTTGACGGTTGATCAGCTAGAAAACCTGATCATCGGCACTGCTAATCCTACAGGTATCACAGCCTAGCGATTTTATAAATGTACAGCTCTATTAAATAGCTGTTGAATTAAATTGATTATGAACAGGCTGCTCCAGCGGGGCGGCCTGTTCATAATCAATTTAAGATTGCTGTAGAAGAACAAGAAGAAGGCTTAAGTTGCCTGGTCACGGTGGCTTAAGCCTTCTTCTATGTTTGGTATGAGCAGTAAATTGCAAACTTGGAATTCTGAGGCTGGAGCTTCATCCTAAAATGAATGTAATCATTTAATGTAGTCGTTTACTGAGGATGTTGGTCAATGCCTGTAGAAGCCGTTGGAAATCCACCCCCCGAAGCCGATCAGTTGCGGACTGAAATTGAAAAGCAACTGCCAGAGATCATCAATAGTTTTAGCCAAGTTTTGCAAGAGCAGTTTGGGTTTGAAGGCATTCGCGTTGGTGGATTTACGATTGTTCCGGCAGAAGCTGCCGCGAATAATATTTCCTGCAATGAAGAAGGTTGTTCAATCGATTAAGACTCTAATCTTGAGGCTCTAGTGATGTTTATGAACAGCTTGGAGGGTGAGTTGTTCATAAACATCAGTCGGTTATTACGATTACCAAAAATCGGTGATTTGATAGCCCAACTGCATCATTATTTGGCGGAGTAGCGGTAGGCTGAGGCCAATCACGTTGCTGTGGCAGCCGTCGATTTTTTCCACAAATGCTCCACCCTTGCCTTCGAGCGCAAAGCAACCGGCACAATTTAACGGTTCGCCCGTCGCCACGTAAGCTTCAATTTCGCGATCGCAGATATCGGCAAAATAGACCTGGGTAATGCCCGTCTGCACCACGGTGCGCTGCTGCTGCGTATCAATCAGCGCATGCCCTGTATAGAGCTGGCCCACCTGACCGCGCATGGTTTGCCAACGTGCGATCGCAACTTCAGGTGTCTCTGGCTTACCGTAAATTTCACCCTGAATGGCCAGCACCGAATCGCATCCCATCACTAGCGCATGAGTATCGGCAAACTGGGGCACAATCACATTGGCTTTGCCGAGAGCTAACTCTTCAACCAATGCCAACGGATCACGGAGCTGAATTCGTGACTCATCAAAATCGCTGGGCCGCACGATTGGCTCAATGCCAACGGACTGGAGGAGCCGCTTGCGGGCAGGAGAAGCTGAGGCTAGAACGAAGCGGGGCTGTCTCATAGTGCTAAATGCAATTAGACTAAAACCCCAAAACTGAAGGAGCGCCTCTTGAGGCTGCCCCTAGTTTTGGGGTTACGTTTATTGATACCAACTGTCTTAGATTTAGTAAACAGAGAAAGAGTCCACTGACTGACGCAACAGATCGCCAACTTTGCTCCAGCGGTTCTCTAAGGTTGAAGCATTAAACGTAAAGAGCTGTCCTCGACGGACGACAACACTGGCTAGATTATGCCGTTGCTGATCGGGCAAATCCACTTCATATTCCAGCAGATAGTAGGTTTCTGTCCCCTTTTGTTGAGCTTCTGCACTAATCAAATCAACTTTACGCTGGTTTTCAGCCAGAGTTGAAATGCTTTTTGCCAGTTTGTAGCCCACTTCAGTCGGCGTGCCCAAATCTTCTAAGCTTTCGCCTTCTGGCACGGGACTAATCACCACGCTGACGTTTTCGGTATCGTTGATCAGGTCACGATAGACAACGTCTGGCCCGTTGGAAACTTGCACTTTGACCCAGCCGGTTGGGTATAAAAATTCGTAGCCATCGTAGCTATCAGCATAGCTTTGTAGTCCTGCTCCCGCAGAGACGCAGCCTTGTAAGCCTATTGCTAGGACGATCAGCAACGCGGCAGTAATTCGCTTCAACATGTTAAACCCGTTCCTCAACAAACCTTTCGCCTATCCGTATCAAACTTTGCAATTTTGTTTATTCTCCCACTTTGTCTCTTTCCATGCCAGCTTTGCGATCTCAGATAAGCTTTGTATCCATATCAACCCTAAAAGAGGATTCTGCTGTCGCATCGCGACAGCAGAATCCTCTTTTAGGGTTGATATGGTTCTCGCTATAAAAAACATGAAAACAAAAAAACCCATCAACAAACGGTGTCTAGCGATGACACCTTATTGATGGGCCTACTAATGTCTAGTCGTTATCGAAACGTGGCGTTGTGATTAGATATCACACGGGTTCTGGCGCTACCGCATTAGTTAATGCTGACGTATTGACCTTGAACCCATCCCCGAGCGCCGGAGGCAGCAAATTGGACGTAGTACCAACTGCCGTTGCTTACCGTGTCTTGTACGGTAATGTCGTCTCCAGCAAAGCCGTAGCCGATTGGTTCGGCATCAGCGTCAGGTTGGGGATACACCAGAATTTGCGTTTCTGGACTAGCACCTTTTAATTGCCCTGCTTGGCCATCGCTAGTAGGTCGACTTGGTGTACCTGGATGGTAACCACCATCGCCACCTGTATGGGGACGATGGGGATAGTAACCTGGGCGATCTGCCAGAGCGGGTGAGTCTGTTAGGAGGACTGCGGTTGTCGCAATCCCAAAACTGCTTGCTGCGATCGCAGCAAGCGCAAGCGGTGTGAACTTCATCATTCACCTCGAATTAGCTATAGAGTAACGATTCCTGGACGATAGCCCCAACGAACCCTTGGAATATCCGCCGAAGCCGACTCCAGAAATCATTGCAAGCTTAGCCCAACTGGCGACAAATGGAACGCAGGATTGCGAGAATTTGCAATATAGATCTTCTATATTTTTTCCCGAGTCAGACCGTATAGATGTAGCCAGTTTGGGTGGGACAGGGACGTTGTGGTGGTGCGGCAGAGGTGTTACCACCACAACGTCCTAACTAATATGGCTATTGCTATAACCGGATTATTGAGGCAACTGCTAAGCTTGAGTGAACACCTGTAGATAGGCTTGATAAATATCCTGCGAGAAGCAAGTGAATAGGATTTTCTCAATCGTGTCGTCATCTTGTAAAAACCGAGCCGTCTCTGCAACAGCAATTTGAGCGGCCTGTTGAATGGGATAGCCATAGACGCCGCAGCTAATTGCCGGAAAGGCAATCGACTTGATTGAGTGTTCTACGGCCAATTTAAGTGAAGCTTGATAGCAGGAAGCTAGCAACTGTGATTCATTATTCGATCCACCTCGCCAAACTGGGCCAACCGTGTGAATAATCCATTGCGCCGGAAGGTTGTATCCACAGGTGATTTTGGCTTGCCCCACTTTGCAACCACCCAACAAGCGGCACTCTTGAAGCAGATCGGGGCCAGCTGCTCTATGGATCGCACCATCTACCCCACCACCGCCTAGCAGAGAGGTATTCGCTGCATTAACAATGGCATCAACCTGAAGTTGGGTGATATCAGCTTGAATGACTTCTATTTGGTTCAACATAGCGACGTGTAGAGACGGGTAGAACAGAACTCGTATTAGCGCTGAAGCTGGATCTGAAGCGGCTGATCGGCTTGAATCACTAAGCCCTCGCCAGATGCCTCGGTGGTTGAGAGGGACTGGTGACTGCTACCTGCGATCGCAGTTGGCCAGAGCAGCCAGCGACTCCCGGCAGGCAATGCACTGAGCGTTTGTGAGTCAGCCGTTAGCCAGATCACTTGGCTCTGCCAGCGGGTGTCTGTGGTCAGTTGTTCGCCATCGGTCACGCCCGCTAGGGTCATCAATACCGATAGATCGTTGTGTACCAGGCCAGTGGCTGCCGTCCAGATGTGGGGCTGGAGTCCCTGTCGCTGGCTGTAGAAGTAGAGAGAGGCGGCGGCAATTACGGCTTGTTCAAAGGCATCCGACTGCCATTGAGCCGCGCTGTCGAGCGCAATCACGATCTCATTTGATCCAGTTAGCCGCTCCAGTTCTCGCACCCGCAGATCGCCGTAGCGGGCACTGGTGCGCCAGTGGATTAAGCGAATTGGGTCGCCCCAGCGGTAGGGACGCAGGGATTGGGTAATGCCCTCCGTGGCAGATTGCGAACGGTAGCTGCTGCTGACCTGCTCGTGGGGATCTTGGCCAATTTGGTCAATCAGTGGACATTGCGCCAGCGGCAACACGGTGGGATAGACAATTGCGGTGGCTTTGGCGATTTGCGATCGCAGACACCAAAATAAACCCAACGGTGCAGCGGTGCGGAGTTTCAGCGTTTGCCAGCGATAGATGCCGCGCTTCTCCGCCAGTTGGCTGTACGTCCAGCGATAAGCGCCTTGGGCTGGAATTTGCTCAATGGATTGGGTAACGGGCTGTCCCAGTCGCGGCGGCAGTTCGTCCTGAATTTGCAGCAGTGATTTAGGCTGCGGAGTGGGGTTTGAGATTTCTAATTCAACCTGGATTGGGTCGCCTGCGCTGACGGGTGAAATCTGCGATCGCACAATTTTGATGCCCCGCAATGTCCTCGGCGGGAGAATAGCGGCAATCAGGATCAGTGCCATTGTGATGCCGCTGATCACGTAGAGCCAGCCTGCCATTGTGTTGAGCGCTGCGCCCAAGAAGCAGAGGGTTAACCCGATCAACAATGCGCCAGCGTAGGCTGGGCTAACCCAGCGGGCTTCGAGCCAATTCAGCCAAGCGTAAATAAATCCCATGAATTCAGTGAGAGACTCTTAATTCGTGTTCTCCAGTGTTCCCATCATAAAGTGGCGAAACGCTGGGTGGGCGGAATTCAGCCCAAAGCAGTTCTCAGTCATTCCGTAAAGTGCTTAAACTTAGCTGTATCAGGGGAGCAATGATTCCAGATCTAACGACCTTTAGGTTTGAGGGAGCGATTTCATATTTTGTCAGGGTCGTTTTGTTGTTGCCAGGAAAGTTTCAGAGCCGCAATTTTACGTGTTTGGTAGGGGCGTTAGCGAAGCCATGCCCGAAGGGCTATATGGCCATTCGCCCCTACGTAACGCTGCCCAGATTTTCTCCAGATAGAGTAAACATGAAATAGCATTCTTTTATTTTGATTACAAGCATTATCAGTATTAACAGGCATCACCAGTAATTGCGTCGTTGATTTAAGGTTTAACCTTACCTTTTCAATCCTCCACGATCTGCATGATTCATTCAATTTCTCGATCTAGACAACGATTCATTGTCTTGTGTTTAGTCACGGCAGTTTATGTGGCTCTACTGATTTGGCTGGATTTTCTCCAAGGCGACTACTGGCGGGATGAGCGCCACTTTTGGGAAACGAGTTTGAGCTTTAGCGATCGCATATTGCCGACGCTGGAGCAACTCCGTAATTATGAAGAGCTAAATACGCCGCTGCCCTTCATCACATTTGGCGCATTGGAGTACCTGTTTCAGCAGGGTATTTTTTTAGGTCGCTTACTGAATCTAGGGTTGTCGCTTGCTATTAGCCTGATCATCGGCTGGCCTAAATCCGGTAAGCCATACGCGCTATTGTGCTTGATTGGTTTATGGCTGTGTCCCTACTATTTCTGGCTGAGTGGACGGTTATACACCGAACTGATTACCTGCTTTTGGATTGTTTTGGGGTTGATGGCCTATGTTCGCGATCGCACTTTTTTGAGCGGTGTCGCGTTCATTCTGGCCATTGCGTCCCGGCAGTATGCGCTGGCCTTTCCGCTGGCGATTTTCACCTATGAATTTGGCTTAGGGATGAAAACTGCGATCGCATTCAATCAAATCCGGCTGGCGGATCAGTGGAAGTGGCTGGCACCGCTGGTCGCTGTGCTATCGATTGGCGTTTGGCTCTACCTATTTCAGGGATTGGCTCCGGAAACTGCGATTGAGATTCGTGAGACGCCGGAGGTGCAGCAAACGTTTTGGGCGGTGGGGCCAGGTCATGTTGTTAACTTTATGGCGTTTACGAGTCTTTATGTGGTGATTCCGGAAAGCCTGATTTTTATTGGGCTTCTGCGCCAAAAGCTGTTTGCGATGCCAATCCGTAAAGGAATTGGAGTTGCGATCGCATTACTGGTCTATGTGCTAATTTTTCCGCCGTCGTTGGTTGGCGATGGCCCGCTGATGAAGGGGATTGCGCTGCTGCCGCAGGGAGCGATTGCTGTAGCTGTGCTCTACGGTTTGGCGTTGATTGCCTGTCTGCGATTTTCTCTCCTGAATCTGATCACGTTAATCTGGCTGTTCAATTGCCTAATCATGATCAAAGCGTTTCCGCTGGATCGATACGTTTTACTGTTTGCAGTGGCGTTCTGGTATTTGAAGTCTATCGGCTGGGCTGATGATCAAAATCAGAGGCTTGAATCGAAGTCTTAAGTTTGAATAAGTGCGATCGCACTTACATCTACAAAATGTGAGTCGCAGTACGCAGATCACGATCCTGCTGGGTTTGTGTGATCTCAAAGGCAGCTATCAACCCAATGCAGAACTAATTCGCTAGGGTACGTATCCGCTGGTCTATCCAATAACAGTGGTGTATCTATGCGATAACAGTCGGCCTGAAGTGAGAGCCAAGTTTGCCGAGCTGTTGAAAACCATAGAAGGGCAGGAGTTTTTATCAAAGTTTGGGTTTACGACGGTGAGGAAGTTGGAAGAGAAATAAAAGTTTAGAAGATTAGAGCTCGGAAACGTGGATCGTCGCGAATAGTGGGGTATGTCAAATAGATTGTGTCAAAGGTAAAAACTCAAGTTGGAAAGCGATCGCTGAATTCAATCGCGAAGCGGTTGAGAGCGGGTTTCCAGTCGCGAATGGGCATGGTCCACTTTTTGGCAATATTTTGAATTGCCAAGTAGATAACTTTTAGGGCAGATTCATCGGTTGGAAAAGCTCGGTGGTTTTTAATCACCTTTCTAAGAGTCATATTCATCGATTCAATCGCATTGGTCGTATAGATTGCTTTACGAATCTCCGGTGAAAAAGCAAAGAAGGGAATAATCCGCTGCCAATGATGAAGCCAAGACCTGCTAATGGTTGGATATTGCTGGTCCCACTGCTCGGCAAACTCAACTAAGCGCTGCTCTGCTTCAGTCTCAGTGCTGGCCGTGTAAATCAGCTTGAGGTCTGCTGCAACCGCCTTACGGTCTTTGTAGGACACATAGCGGAGTGAATTTCGTACCATGTGAACAATGCACAACTGCACCTGGGTTTGAGCAAAGACCGCTTCAATGGCATCGGGAAAGCCAGTGAGGCCATCACAGCAAGCGATGAAGATGTCTTTGAGACCCCTATTTTGCAGCTCTGTGAGCACTTGAAGCCAAAATTTGGCAGACTCGTTCTGGGTCATCCACATCCCCAAGAGTTCTTTGGTGCCAGACAAGTTAACCCCAAGCGCCAAGTGAATCGCTTTGTTGATCACCCGCCCGTCTTGTCTGACTTTGACCACGATGGCATCAAAATAGACGATGGGGATTGTAAATTAGATTGTGTCAAAGGTCAGAGATGAGATCTAATGAACTATTGAACCTAAGAGACTCGTACTATGACTTTTCGACCTGAACTCCTGGATGAATTGCTTAAAGGCTATCAGAATCCCGAAGACCTGCTGGGGGATGGAGGGATTCTTAAGCAGCTCACGGCGGCTTTGGTGGAACGCTGCTTGAATGCGGAAATGAAAACCCATCTGGACGAGCAACAGGCGGAGCCTGAAAGCGACGTCAAGCCAACTCGTAACCGCCGCAACGGCCACAGCAAGAAGACCATCAAAGGGGAGTTTGGAGAAGCTCAAATCAATGTTCCCCGTGACCGCAACAGTGAGTTTGAACCCATCATCGTCAAGAAGGGGCAGACCCGCTTCGAGGGCTTTGATGACAAGATCTTGTCCCTCTATGCCAGGGGCATGAGTACCCGTGACATTCAGGCTCAACTGCAAGACCTGTATGGCGTTGAGGTCTCAGCCGGGCTGATCTCGAACGTCACGGATGCGGTTGAAACGGAGCGTAAAATTTGGCAAAATCGCGCGCTCGACCCGGTTTATCCCATCGTCTATTTTGATGCCATCGTGGTCAAAGTCAGACAAGACGGGCGGGTGATCAACAAAGCGATTCACTTGGCGCTTGGGGTTAACTTGTCTGGCACCAAAGAACTCTTGGGGATGTGGATGACCCAGAACGAGTCTGCCAAATTTTGGCTTCAAGTGCTCACAGAGCTGCAAAATAGGGGTCTCAAAGACATCTTCATCGCTTGCTGTGATGGCCTCACTGGCTTTCCCGATGCCATTGAAGCGGTCTTTGCTCAAACCCAGGTGCAGTTGTGCATTGTTCACATGGTACGAAATTCACTCCGCTATGTGTCCTACAAAGACCGTAAGGCGGTTGCAGCAGACCTCAAGCTGATTTACACGGCCAGCACTGAGACTGAAGCAGAGCAGCGCTTAGTTGAGTTTGCCGAGCAGTGGGACCAGCAATATCCAACCATTAGCAGGTCTTGGCTTCATCATTGGCAGCGGATTATTCCCTTCTTTGCTTTTTCACCGGAGATTCGTAAAGCAATCTATACGACCAATGCGATTGAATCGATGAATATGACTCTTAGAAAGGTGATTAAAAACCACCGAGCTTTTCCAACCGATGAATCTGCCCTAAAAGTTATCTACTTGGCAATTCAAAATATTGCCAAAAAGTGAACCATGCCCATTCGCGACTGGAAACCCGCTCTCAACCGCTTCGCGATTGAATTCAGCGATCGCTTTCCAACTTGAGTTTTTACCTTTGACACAATCTATTTGACATACCCAGACGATGGGATAAACCGGGTCGAGCGCGCGATTTTGCCAAATTTTACGCTCCGTTTCAACCGCATCCGTGACGTTCGAGATCAGCCCGGCTGAGACCTCAACGCCATACAGGTCTTGCAGTTGAGCCTGAATGTCACGGGTACTCATGCCCCTGGCATAGAGGGACAAGATCTTGTCATCAAAGCCCTCGAAGCGGGTCTGCCCCTTCTTGACGATGATGGGTTCAAACTCACTGTTGCGGTCACGGGGAACATTGATTTGAGCTTCTCCAAACTCCCCTTTGATGGTCTTCTTGCTGTGGCCGTTGCGGCGGTTACGAGTTGGCTTGACGTCGCTTTCAGGCTCCGCCTGTTGCTCGTCCAGATGGGTTTTCATTTCCGCATTCAAGCAGCGTTCCACCAAAGCCGCCGTGAGCTGCTTAAGAATCCCTCCATCCCCCAGCAGGTCTTCGGGATTCTGATAGCCTTTAAGCAATTCATCCAGGAGTTCAGGTCGAAAAGTCATAGTACGAGTCTCTTAGGTTCAATAGTTCATTAGATCTCATCTCTGACCTTTGACACAATCTAATTTACAATCCCGAATAGTGTCGAAATTAGAATCCGTTTTTGCCAGCTTACAGTTCTCTTCAGGATTAATTTTTATAGCTTTCTGCAAATTTTCTAAAGCTAGTTCACGCTGATTTTTCAGTGCATAGACACTCGCTTTGTTGTACCAAGCCTTGTGATAGTTGGGTTTGATCTGCAAAGCTTGTTCATAACTGGAGATAGCCTCTTCATGGCGATCTAATTGAAGCAGTGCATAGCCTCGGTAGTACCAAGCTTCGTGTAAGTCTGGTTTGATCTGCAAGGCTTGATCATAACTGGCAATGGCTTCTTCGTAGCGGCCTGATCTGCCCAGTATATTGCCCCGGTAGTACCAAGCTTTGTGGTCGTCTGGTTTGATCTGCAAGGCTTGATCATAACTGGCAATGGCTTCTTCATAGCGGTCTAATCTGCCCAGTATATTGCCTTGGTAGTACCAAGCTTCGTGTAAGTCTGGTTTGATCTGCAAGGCTTGATCATAACTGGCAATGGCTTCTTCGTAGCGGTCTAATCTGCCCAGTATATTGCCCCGGTAGTACCAAGCTTCGTGGTCGTTCGGTCTGATCTGTAAGGCTTGTTCATAACTGGCAATGGCTTCTTCGTAGCGGTCTAATCTGCCCAGTATATTGCCCCGGTAGTACCAAGCTTCGTGGTCGTTCGGTCTGATCTGTAAGGCTTGTTCATAACTGGCAATGGCTTCTTCATAGCGGCCTAACTTGCCCAGTACATTGCCCCGGTAGTACCAAGCTTCATAGTCATTCGTGATCTGTAAGGCTCGCTCGTAACTGGCAATGGCTTCTTCATAGCGGCCTAACTTGCCCAGTACATTGCCCCGGTAGTACCAAGCTTCATAGTCATTCGTGATCTGTAAGGCTCGCTCGTAACTGATAGCGGCTTCTTCATAGCGGCCTAATTTGCCCAGTACATTGCCCCGGTAGTACCAAGCTTCATAGTCGTCTGGTTTGATCTGCACGATTTGTTCATAACTAAAGATTGCTGCTTGTAAATTTTGATCAGCAGCAAACAAGTTGCCTAGCGCAAAGTATAAGTTTGCCAGCCTTGATATAATGCCTTGATTTTCATCAATTAAGCTTTGAATATGAAAAATCTTTTCTCTACGTTCTTGAGGAGTTAGCTGACAGTATTTTCCATAATCTCCACTCCGCAAAGCCATTTGAGTCTCTCGTGTCAGCCGTTCAGTATCCATTCGAAACTGAAAAACGCCAGATCTCCAATCAAAAAAATCTGGTGCTCGATGAATCAAGTACTTTAGAACAAATGTTGGTATAAGAAAAACAAAACAGATTTGAAAGTTGTCGCGAAATCTTTCTCGCTGCTGATTCAAGTTAGTCAGAATATGTGGAACGCCTTTCCAGCTATAAGATTGAATCTCTTTCATTGTCCAACCTAAATGTCGTTTTGCATCCTCATACTCATAGATGGAATACTCCAGCCCTTCGATAAACAGCACATCAATTTCATCACGATTCGATAGCGCCTCAACTCGCTCGTAGAGATTGCGAATTGGCTCCTTCAGTGACAAAACTTCTACTTTCTTCTGTGGTAAATCTTCCTTGATTTGCTCAATAATTTCATGTCCTTTAGCAGGCGCGCACTGCACAAACAGTAAGCCAAATCCATCCGTACGCTGGATGGCTCGTCTAAGCGCCTGATATTCCTCTTCTGGACTGGCTGGAGGTAGATCTTCATCCCAGTCGATGTTGGCCGGATTCATGGTTGTACTGCTGCAAACGCTTCTTGGAACTCAGCAATGGCATAAATCAGAGGATGCACATCATACCAACACTGCATTTCCCCTTCACTATCAAGATAGCGATATTCCATCAAACAGCGACGAAATAACAGATCTCGATGATCATCATCATTTTGAATCCGCTTGGTTCGAGCAACATGGGCTAAGACTTCCCACTCTGCTTCCTGTACTGTGCGCCGATAAGTATCTCGTGCTTCTGTAATTGCTCGTCGTGCTGCTTGTACCGTAATCGGTAGTGTATCTAATCGATTCGAGGCTTCTTTAATCTCTGTGGGTCTAATTCCCCGTGGCTTGCCACGTTAGTGGTAGCGCGGGAGTGCGTCCCGAAGGGCAAATTCCGTAATGCCCCGTCCGCTTGCGGCGGGGATAGGAATTTGAGCGCCCCGCGAGATTTACTCAGTTGCATTAACTCTCGCAGATGTCCGCCACTCATCAAGCAAAACCGATTTAGCACCTCTGGGCTTTCAAAAACTTCAGTTTCAATATCTAAATCCAAATTGAGCTGCTGCAATCGCCGGATGACGACCTCTCGAACCTTGTCAAAACCACGTTGATAGAGATCTCCTGATTCCGTTTTGATCATGATCATCGGCAACACTTGAGGATTGCCATAGATGTCAGTTAGGCGACTCACCTGCTTCGAGTAAATTAGCGAAATTGGCACCGTATAAATCGAATGACAGGCAAGCTCCTGAAGCTGCCCACTCCGGTCAATCCAAATCTCATCGTGATTACTGCGACCATCGTCATCCACAATCGGCACAATCCGATCTAAGTTATCCGCAATCACCACCAGCTTTGTTTTCTCATCCGGTAAACTGCGCTTGGCATCGGTAATAAACTGATTCAACGCATCCAGCAGCGTTGGTGTATGGGGATTGAGCTGCTTGCGAATATCCTGCCGCAAGGATGGCACTTCACGAATGCTGGTGCTGAGCTTGATGAATTCATTTAGGCCCACTTCCACATCCAGCCCGTCAAACGAAACTTCCGTCAGCGCTAATTCTTTCAACGATGCCCAGCGATCGCGCAGCCAATTCATTAACGGTTGCGGGTCAGCCTTTGTTTTCGGTAATAGAGCTTCCAGCAAATGCCGCGTACAGGCCAGCAGAATGTCAGTATATTCAGCATCCTGTGGATCAACGTCTTCTGCATCCGCTGCAAAATGCACAACGAAACAGCCGTGTCCTTCCAGATCTTGCTTTAGCCGCAGCAGTTCAGTCGATTTTCCTGAACCACGATGCCCTGCGTAGAGCTGACAAGTACTGCCATCTGAACGCCGAATTTCGTTACCTAAATCTTTCAGAATGTTGTTATCGCCTCGCACATCCTCACACATGACATAGACCGGATCACCAGGTTCAAGAGGCTTTGAAGGTTCAAATGCCTGAAAGATTTGCGTCAGGATATCAAATTCATCGACCATAGTGCGATCTCAGTTCTTGTAGGGTGCGTCCCTTAATACAACCTTTGTCGGTTATAGCACTGGTTTACTAGAACGCACCATCTTCATCAATCGCTGATGACGTTCAAGACATAGCAAAAAGGTGCATTAAGCAAAGCTGTAACGCACCTTCCGGGATCTTCAGTTTTAGAATGGTATAGCCAATTAGCCTTCTTCAGACGAACTCGCCGCCGTGCGGGGATAGTTGTCATCAACAAAGCCCATTTCAAACAGTTGTTGATACGCCTTTTCACCCAGATCGCGAGTAGGCGATTGGCTACCGATAATTTGAATCAACAGCGGCACAGCCAACTCTGGCTCACCTTGGGCACGATGCACCAGTGCAAGCTGATAGGTCGCCTGATCGCGCATTTCAGCCGCACTCAAAGCATTGGAGCGATTCGCCTCCGAAATCCGGTTATCAACACCCGTAAAGCTTGAAGACAACTGCTGATAGAAATTCGAAAGCTGATTGAACACCTGGCGAGCTTCTTGCAGCTTCGTTTCTGCTAAATCATAGTTTTGAGCCGAAACCGCACTACTCGCTTCCTGCAAGAGCCGCTCTCCACCAGACATGCTGAGAATATTGGTTTGCACCCGGAGGTCGTCCGGCGTCTCGATTTCAGCAGAGGACTCCTCTGGTAACACTTCTTGCGCTTTTAGTGACAATGGCATGCTGAGCAAAATCGCTCCAGTTAGGGGCAATGCCAACCAAGAAAAAGATGAGGTCATAAACTTATTTCGACGGAGAAGCATGGAGTAACGTTGTGTATCGGGGAAAACGAGACAGATTAACCTTCGCGTATCTTATCATTACAACTCTGCCACTTTGGTGATTCCCAAATGCTTTATTGCGTGATTGCGAAATTGCGATCGCAACTGGGGATCGCCCGTTTACCCCCAACGAAGTGCCAATTGGCAATGGTCAAACCAACGGTTAACCATTGCTGAACACCACACCAATAGGTAGACCTTACTGTTTGACGCTAGGTTCCCGGACAAAACGTTTATGGCCGCAGACATTCAACCTGAGTATCGAGGACTGATTCTCCAGCGCGGCGGAGAAGAACTGCTGCTGACCAAACTGCCCGATCGCTTCACCGTGCGTTTGGTCAACGACGAAATCGATCCCACAGTCTTGCAAACCGCCTTGCAACCCCAAGCCGTACGTCGCATTCCCACCGGGAATTTGTTTGAAATTACCGTTGCCGCTGACCAGCTCGAAACCGCAATGGCCCAGGCGCGACAACTAGACGACGTGCGCTTTGCCAGTCACGTGTACAGTTTGGAATCCAGCCCCGCCACGGCTGTGTACTTGGGCAATCAGATCACCGTCCAGTTTGCCGATGCGACTCCGACTGAGACAATGGAGACATTGCTGGCGGATTTAGGCTTGAACATCATACAGCCCATCGCCGGACTGGCAGGCACCTACGTTGTCCGAGTCGGTAAGACGGCCACCGAAAATCCGATTAAGCTCGCCAATCGGCTCACGACCTCGCCCCATGTCCTCGTGGCCGAACCGGACGTAATTATCCAAACCCAAACGCTCTATCGCCCCACCGATCCCCTCTACGCAGAGCAGTGGTATCTCCAGCATGACGGCGGAGCCGAACTGGCCGCCAACTCTCACATTGAAGTTGAAGCCGCCTGGGAACTAACGCGGGGCAATCGCTCCATTGTCGTGGCGATTATTGACGATGGCTTTGACCTGAATCACCCCGATTTTCAGGGCTTGGGCAAAATTGTTGCCCCCTACGATTTCTATGCGCAGGATTTTTTGCCTGTACCTGAACAGCCCGCTGAGAACCACGGAACCGCAGTCGCCGGAGTTGCGATCGCAGAAGAAAACGGTCAGGGCATCGTCGGTGTGGCTCCCGGTTGCGCCCTGATGCCGATCCGCAGCACGGGCTACATCGACGACGACTCAATTGAGCGCATGTTTGGCTGGGCCATGACCCACGGAGCCGACGTGATTTCCTGTAGCTGGGGCGTTAGCGCCGTCTACTTTCCCCTCTCCCTGCGACAGCGGCTGGCCATTCATCGCGCCGCCACCGAAGGCAGAAACGGCAAAGGCTGCGTCATTCTGTTCGCCGCTGGTAATGCCAATCGTCCTGTCAGTGGCCCGATTAACGAAACGGGCTGGTCGAAATCGGTGATCAAAGGCGAAACCCAGTGGCTCAACGGCTTTGCCGTGCATCCCGACGTAATGGCCGTTGCCGCCATCACCAGTCTGAATCGCAAGGCCGCCTACAGCAATTGGGGCAAACAGATTTCCGTTGCCGCCCCCAGCAATAATGCTCCACCGGGTACCTATCTCACGACCGAAGGAGCCGTCCTAACTGGCCCACCCGTCACGATTTCACTGCTGGGCCGGCGCATCCTCACCACGGATCGACTGGCCGAGCTGGGCTATGCTGTAGGCGATTTTACCAACACCTTCGGCGGCACCTCCAGCGCTTGCCCCGTCGTGGCTGGAGTGGCAGCGTTAGTCCTATCGGCTAACCCTGAACTGACTGCCGCAGAGGTTAAAACGCTAATTGAGCAAACCGCCGAAAAAGTCGTCGATCCCAATCCCGATCCGCAGTTGAATCTCCGGAAGGGCACCTACAGCAACCAAGGTCATTCTGAATGGTTTGGCTACGGTCGTGTTCAGGCGCAGCGAGCTGTTCAGGAAGCTCTGCGTCGCCTGCCCGATCTGGGTCAAGCCGTCAGCCAAATTCAGCGCCGTGATGATGCGATCGCACTTATTCCCGATGCCGATCCGGCGGGTCTCAAACGCGCCATCATCATCACCGAACCGCAGGAAATTCGCTCGATTCAAATCACGCTGGCGGTTGAGCACAGCTTTTTGGGCGATCTGGAAATCTACCTGCTGCCGCCCCAGCATCCGGCCATTCTGCTCCAGGGCCGCACCCTCGGTCGCCAAACCCGACTGCAAACCACCTATTCCCTGGCGACAACGCCCAACCTCAGTCCGCTGCTGGGCAAACCTGCCAACGGACGCTGGCAACTCTGGCTGATCGACCGCGTACCGGAGAACACCGGACAGCTCCGGTTTTGGCAAATCGATCTCGGTTTAGCGTAAAGGGGGATACGGATATGGCCTGGTTTTGGCAAATTGATCTCGGTTTAGCGTAAAGGGGATGCATATATGGCCTGGTTTAAAGATCAACCGATTGCCCATCGCGGCTACCACAATAATGGTTCGATTCCAGAAAATTCACTGGCAGCCGTCGAAGCTGCGATCGCACCTGGATATGCCGCTGAAATTGACATTCACCTGCTCAAGGATGGCAATATCGCCGTTTTCCATGACGATACCCTCGACCGCATGACAGGCGTATCCGGCAACATCACCGACCAGGATGCCGAATCGCTCAAACCGCTGCGTTTGGGCAATACGGATCATCCCATTCCGCTGCTTGAAGAGGTGTTGACCGCAGTCAACGGAGCCATCCCGCTGGTGATCGAAATTAAAAGCAAAGGCAAAGACAGCGTCGGCCCGCTGGAAACGGCACTAGCAAAAAAATTGGCCGATTATCCTGGTGATTACGCCATCCAATCGTTCAATCCTTACACCCTGGCCTGGTTTAAACAACATCTGCCAAACGTGCCGCGCGGCCAGCTCTCCGGCAACTTCGCAGGCGAAGATTTGGCCTGGACGAAGAAACTGTTGCTTAGCAACTTATTGCTGAATTCCGTCAGTCAGCCCGCCTTCATCGGCTACGACTTGAAAGCGCTGCCCCACGTCGCCCCTTTCCTGAACAGTCGGCTATTCGGTACGCCCATTGTCGCCTGGACAATTCGCAACCCAGACGATTACGAAAAGGCAAAACGTGTAGCCGACAACGTTATTTTTGAGCTGATTGTCCCGTAGATATAGCGGTAGCCATGTTGGTTAGGACATTTTTGTGGCGCGGCGGAGCCGCGCCACAAAAATGTCCGTGTTCTAACCTAGCTGACTACAGCTGTATTTCACCAGGTCGCCGTTGAAAATACACCATCAGCGCAATAAAGATACCTGTTCCAGTAATGTATTTCACTACGTCTGGAATGAGCGGACTGGGCGAAAAGAACCCTTCGATCACCCCTGCAATCACTAGCATTGTGACCACGCCATAAACCAGCTTGGCCGCCTTTAGTCCATAAAACCGCAGTGCCTCAGCCCGCCGATAGCGACCGGGAAATAGGATACTGCGTCCCAGCAGCAACCCCGCTCCACCCGCCAAAAAAATTGCAGGCAGCTCCAGCGATCCGTGAGGAAAAACAAAGGCCCAAAACGGCGTTGCCAAATTCGCCTGTCCCACCAGCGTGCCAACTGAGCCAATCAGCAACCCATTCATAAACAGCAGAAAAACCGTAAAGCTCCCCGGCGGCGTAATGATCGGCACCTGTGGAATGTACATAGTGATGCCGCCAAAAATGGCCAGAAACGACACGCGGATATTGTTGACCATAATTTGGCTAGAAGCCAGCGGCTCCATCCCCAGAATTGACCCCATCCACAGTTCCTGATCCTCCTGCACTTTATCAATCAGCCAAGGGGGCACAACCGTCGCCATAAACGCCGGATCTTGCCAGGAAAACCACCAGCCGATTAGCCCACCCAAGATAAACAGTGCAGTTGCGATCGCACTATAGATCCACGTTTCCCGTACAATCGCTGGAAACCCGTAGTTATAAAACTCCACCACCGCCTGCCAGTCCTGCTTGCGTGACCCTTGGTAGATCTGGCTGTAACCCCGTGAAGTCAAGTTTTGTAGCTGCTGAATTAGCGCCTTGCTGAGTTGGTTGGTTTGCGCCCGCGCCAAATCCGCCGATACCGAACGATATAAACTCGCCATCTGCTTAACCTGATCGGTGCGGAGCGACTTTAAACCTTTCTTTTCTGCCTGCTTCAGCAAGCCATCCAACTGCTGCCAACTCGGTTCCCGCCGCGCAATCCACCGTTTAACGTTCATACCGTCCGCTTTGTCGCTATTTCGTCGTTATCTCGTTGTGATTGATTGGGTCATACAATCCTCTCTGCCTAAGATAGCCTGTCCTGTTCTGCCGACACTGAAGACGAAAGGGTTTGCAATAATGCAGTTAGTTGCGTAACTCGTAGATTGGGTTGAGCAACGCAAAACCCAACGATTACAACGGTGTTGTGTTGAGGCCCACAGGTTCAATACCAACCGACAAAAGCAAAATTGAGTATTCGGAAAAAGTGCGATCGCAGTGGAGAACCAAAAATGATCCAACTACACGATCAACCCGTTCAAGATCAGCGAATTATTCAACCAGGGCGAACTTGGGCACAGTTCAAGCTGATTCAGCAAGGTTTTGCCAATTCTCCAGGCGTGCGGCTGTTTTATTACGATGGGACGGTTGAAATTCTGATGCCAGGGCGTGAGCATGAGCTGTTTAGCGCGGTCATTGCCTTACTGTTAGGCATCTTTTTTGTCGAAAATGAAATTGAATTCGAACCGACGGGTTCCATGGATCAGGAAAAAGCGGGAGAAGCCTTTGTTCAAGCCGATCAGTCTTACTGCATTGGCTCATCTAAACCGATTCCTGACCTGTCCATTGAAGTCGTTTTTACGAGCGGCGGCATTAATAAACTGGCTCGATATAAAGTGCTCGGCGTTCCCGAAGTCTGGTTTTGGGAAGATGGCACATTTAGCCTTTATCACCTACGAGACGGAGACTATCAGCCAATTACCCGCAGCGCACTACCTGGCCTCGCCAATCTAAATCTTGAGCTGTTGGCTCGATGTGTGCTGATGGCACAAACCTCTCGGCTCGAGGCTGTCAAAGCATTTCGTCAAGGTATTTAGGTCTGCAAAAAATATAGTTCACCTGAACTATATTTGGGTTATAATCGGAGTATAAAGCAGTACAAGATTACCATTCCGTTTTTACTGCTTTGACTGCCGTTCATTCTCGATCAGCACAATGGCTACTTATCCTGTCCGACAGTCGCCTGTCACCCTTGCTGCACCTGCTCCCCGGTGGGAAACCATTCGCTTCCGTCGCGCAAAAGATAGTAAAGGCTGGGCGTTGCTGGGTATTCCGCACCAGATTTATCCCATTGTGGCAACTCGTCTATTTGAGCAGCGAGCGAAGCTGATTCAAAAGCATGATGCCGATGAGTTTGTCAGCATTTTGTTTGAAGCACCTGCTACGCTGGCCGCCAAATTAGCGCTGGCGTTTCCGGCTCCTCCCGGTTGTGAAGTGCTCAAGATTGCACCGAATGGCGATCGCGTTTTGTCCGGCAAGGCCGCTAATTCTAAAAAAGCATTGCAACAGGCAATGGATTCGGCAGCTTAAGAATTCATCGAATCTCTGTCGTGCCTGGTGGCAGAATGCATGTGGCGCAGATGGCGACGATGGCGGCGACGATGCTGAAACTTGCGTGTTAGACGAACTCCAAAGAAATAACTAATCACTGACACAACTAGCCCAACCATTGCTGAACCAATCATTAACGTCAACAGAATGTCTGCCCCCATCGTTTTGATCGTAGACCACGACTGGAGGTCAGCATCTAACACGTCATCCAAGTTGATGCCTGTGATAAACTGGCCAATCCATAGGTTGAAGGCATAGATTGGCACGTAGGTTAGCGGATTGCTGACCCATGTTCCGGCTGCGGCTGTAATTTTGTTGCCGCGCAGGATAGCTGCGATCGCAATTCCAATTAGCGTCTGAAAGCCAAACAGGGGAAAGCAACCTGCAAACACCCCTGAAGCCAGTCCCCGTGCCAGAGCTTCTGGCGTGCTTCTCAGCCGAATGAAGCGGTAGTAGAAATACCGAATCCGGCGCGACCAGCTCCGTCGTGTGGAGTGGAAGCGGGATCGATAGGGTTTATCCTCCAATGGCGGCATCGTTGAGCGAGGGTTTGGGGGTGTGATATTAGGTGTGCGGATGGGCTGGAGTTTGGAAGGCCGCGACTGTTGCGATTCCGGTGCGACTTGTGATGGTTGAGCATCCGCAGTTGGATAGTCTCTCCCTATTTTAGATTCAGTTTCTAATCCCTCATTCATAGCCAGCATTTGTTGAACGGTGTGAGGAGGCTGTGCATTCACGGCAAATTAGCAGTAGCTTCTGTCACTATATTAAGGGTTACTCTACTTGCGTCGATTGGATTGGTTAGCAATTCGCGAATCCTCAAGAACGCATCACATTCTTGATCCCTGGCCTCATCTACTGTTGACTTCTCTGGAAACCCCATGACTCAATCGCTGCCTCAACAAGACACCATCGCTGCGATCGCAACTGCGGTTGTGCCGCAGCAGGGCAGTGTGGGCATTGTGCGGTTGTCCGGTGCAACCGCGCAGGAGATTGCCCATAAGCTCTTTCATGTGCCCGGACAGCAAGCTTGGGAAAGCCACCGGATTCTCTACGGCACCATTCGCGATCCGAACACGCAGCAGGTTGTTGATGAAGCATTACTACTGTTGATGCTGGCCCCCCGCTCCTACACGCGAGAAGACGTGGTGGAATTCCACTGTCACGGCGGCATTATGGCTGTGCAGCAAGTTTTGCGTTTGTGCCTGACTGCTGGGGCACGACTGGCGGAACCCGGTGAGTTTACCTTACGCGCCTTTCTCAACGGTCGGATTGATCTCACTCAGGCCGAAGGCATTGCCGATCTCGTGGGGGCGCGATCGCCCCAAGCCGCGCAAACGGCGTTGGCAGGACTTCAAGGTAAACTAGCCCAGCCGATTCGCACCCTCCGCTCCGCCTGCCTCGACCTGCTGGCTGAAATTGAAGCCCGCATTGATTTTGAGGATGATTTGCCTCCCTTAGACGAAACGTTTGTTCAGCAACAGCTAGACCATGTTCTAGCCGAAACAACTCAAATCCTCGCCACCGCCGATCAGGGCGAGCTGCTGCGAACCGGATTAAAAGTGGCGATTGTCGGTCGTCCCAATGTCGGCAAATCGAGCCTACTCAATGCCTGGAGCCGCAGCGATCGCGCCATTGTCACAGAGCTTCCCGGAACAACTCGCGACGTGGTGGAATCGCAGCTCGTCGTGGGCGGCATTCCCATTCAAGTACTAGACACCGCTGGCATTCGAGAAGCCACTGACCAAGTTGAGCAAATTGGCGTGATGCGATCGCAGTCTGCCGCCCAATCCGCCGACCTCGTTCTGTTCACCATCGACGCGCAAACAGGCTGGACACAGGATGACCAGGTCATCTATGAAAAAGTCAAGCATCGCCCGCTGATTTTGGTACTCAACAAAATCGATCTGGTTGAGCAACCGCCTGCCATTGATCTCACTGAACCTATTCAGCGCGTCGCCACCGCCGCCGCTGAGCAGCAGGGTATCGATAAGCTGGAGCAGGCCATTCTCTCCGTCGTACAAACGGGAGGGCTGACTGCCGCTAATCTCGACGTTGCTATCAACCAACGTCAGGCTGCCGCTTTAACCCAGGCTCATCAAGCGCTCCAGCGAGTTCAGCAGACGATTCAGGAACAGCTACCGCTCGATTTTTGGACAATTGACCTCCGTGAAGCCATCCGCGCCCTCGGCAGCATCACGGGTGAAGAAATGGCCGAATCCATGCTGGATCAAATCTTCAGCCGATTTTGCATCGGGAAATAACACCTGTTCAGCCCCGAAATCTTTCGTAGGGGCGGGTTTAGCCGATCAATGGTCGCCACAGACCCAAATTGGTCAACAAAACCCACCCTTACAGGGATTACCGCATTCCAAACACCAAAGAGCATTCTCCTCGCCAGAACGCTAGAGAATTCTTCCGCGTTTGACAGCGAGGCCAATGCTGCAAGTGTTGTTCTCTTTCCATTACAGACAAATGGTCAAACCCGACAAATGGCTCTAGGCCCAGACCCAAACATAGATGATTCAGTACGTCCTGAAACGGTTCGGTGTGTCCTGGTCGGCCTATGTATGCATGGGCGTATTCATGAGCGACCACGCAAATCCAATCGGCAGGATCGACGCGCCCCACATCAATCAGCATCGTAATCGGATCAGTAAAAATGTTGCACAGGCCATCTAGCCCTAACTCTGAAGCCAATGGTGCCGCCAAAATGCGAATATCGGGCCGATCATGCGGCTCAAAGCACTGATGGCAGGCGTGGAGATAGGCATTGAGCAGCAGATTGATGCCGTAGATATGTTCACCAATCCACTCACAGACTCGAATGCGCTGCGCCATTGCCTGTCCTGGATCGATCATGTCCGGCGATAACGCTTGCGATCGCACCCTTGCCAAATACTCAAAACCGACCTCAAACCAGTCAGCATCAGTGACTTGCTGATTGGACACTGGCGGATCGGGAATTTGAGAAGTGTGCTGAAGAATGATTGGGTGGGTTGTCGATAAAACAGATGGAACTGGAACGGGACTGGAGTAACTCAAACGCCTGAATCTCGAACGAACGACAGTGTTAAAAGACCGTTGTAGCGGTCAGCAACTTTATAGTTTGTAATAAATGCGTCAATCTGTCGCTATTTCAGGCTTTTGTCGGCATTTGTGGACATGAAACGATTGAGCCGGTTTAGCTGGAGCATATTTTGCCCACAACGCAGGGCAATTTGACCTAACAAGGCATTGGGCAGCAGCAAGTTTTATGTATTCGGGATCTATGCAACGTTTAGCTAAAAAACTCAACATACGTTGATGTTCAGATCGCCCATTCTGCTATGGATAGAATATCTTTGGAGAAAGGCATCCTATCGTCAGACTATCGTCAGAAAACTTGGGGTTACAACCTGAAGTTATTCAGTCGATCAGGTGTGGATAAAATGCAGGTGCAATTCAGTAGAATAGTCTTCTCTCGATTTACCTGTGTTGTTCCCTAATTGCTGCGATCGCAGTTTCCACCGCTCAGCATCTGCTAACGGTTGGAGCAACTGAAACTCGCAGTAATGACCTAACTGGAGCCTTGCGCTTGACCCTGTTCTTTATCTAAATCTTGTTAATTTACAGTCGGTATCACTGCTAATGCGTCCTACGACGAAATCTAATCGCAATTTACCCGCCATCAACAATAACATTCGGTTTCCGGAGATCCGCGTCATTGCTGCTGATGGTGAGCAGCTTGGCATTATGACTCCTAGGGAAGCATTGGGTATCGCTGAAGAGCGCGAACTTGACTTAGTTCTAGTCAGCGACAAGGCGAATCCGCCCGTTTGCCGCATCATGGATTACGGCAAATACAAGTTTGAGCAGGAAAAACGAGCCCGCGAAGCTCGTAAAAAGCAGCATAATGCTGAAGTCAAAGAAGTGAAGATGCGCTACAAGATTGACGAGCACGACTATGAAGTGCGCGTTAAGCATGCCAAGCGCTTCCTCAAAGCGGGCGACAAGGTCAAAGCTACCGTCATGTTCCGAGGTCGCGAAATTCAGCACACGGATCTGGCTGAAAAGCTGCTGATGCAGATGGCCGCCGATCTGGAAGACATGGCTGAAGTTCAGCAAAGGCCCAAGCGCGAGGGCCGCAACATGATGATGCTGCTGGCTCCCAAAAAGTCGAACTAAGGTCAGTATTGTTGAATAAACAAAATGAATAAGCAAAAGGCGATGTGTGCAACGCATCGCCTTTTGTTTAGAGATGGGTGAATGGGTAGATGGGTAGGGATTGCTGATTTTAAGTATGAATTGTGATGTGGGGGCACCGCCCCCACATCACAATTCATACCCAGATTAAGCAACGCCGATGGGTGGATGGGTAATAGGGTGACAGGGTGATCATGTGATGGAGTAGGTTGGCTTTGTCACACCATCACATGATTACTCATGCACTCATCCACCCATCTAAAGCCTTTCCAGCTCTTTAAAGCAATTCCGGTGAAAGCTCTACCAAGTAGAGCTTTCACCGGAATCAAAGTTGTTTTTTATGATCTGATTAGGTACAAATCAGAGTCGTATGATTACGCACCGGAAGAAGAAGCTTCTTTAGCAGCGCGTGCGTTGTCTTCTTCGTCAATCACCAGTTTCCGTACATCAGGGGTGGCGATAAAGCCGAAGTAAACTGCGATCGCAGCGGTTGCAGCGTGCAGGAACACATCACTACCGTAGATGGGCACGAGGCCAAACATAGTGTTGGTGTAAGGGAACAGACCCAAAACCGTTAGTAGGCCGTAGAATACAGCCAGTGATCCGGAGTACCAGCGGGAGGTATCCCAGGAAATTGAGGCGGCAAAGCCGATCACACCAACAGTCAGGTGAACTAAGTTGTGGGCGATGTTAACGGGGAAGATGCCCAGCAGATAGCCGTACCCTTGTTCAACACCTGTAATGGATACGTAGTCAGGAATGTTAGCTGGGGCAGATACGAAGGCGGGAATGAATCCCATGATGCCCACGAGCATATAAACGATACCGATAATCAGCGCAAAATTTTGTGCTGGTTGTCTTTTCATTTTCATAAAGATGACTCCTTAACTGAAACTAAGTCTCAGCTTTAAGATTAGTCACACTTATTAATAATCTCCTCCTCTACAGAAGTAGATTCGATTCGCCTGACTGCGCCGTTAGGAGAGTTTGTTCTGAGGCGGGCGATAGAGTCGAAGTTGTTTGCGATCGCAGAAAGCTATGGCGGTTTTGTACCAAAATCAGCGCAGCGACAGCTAGCAAGAAATAGCCAAAGCTTTTTTGCAGTTGCTTGGCCGAAATCCGCTGTGACAGATAAATCCCGACGACCATGCCAATCCCGGCAGCAAGCGTAAAGGACACCGTCAGCGGCCAATTAATTGACACATGGCCCAAGTAGCCCAACAATCCGGCGACCGAATTCAAGAAAATGATCAGCAGTGAAGTTGCGATCGCATCTCGCATTGGCACTTTTGCCAGCAGAACCAGCGCTGGAACGATGGCAAATCCACCGCCTACACCCACTAATCCCGTCAGCACTCCCACTGCTAATCCTTCAGTCAGCAACCATAGCCAGCAGTAGCGACAAACAGGCTTGGGATAAATGGCAGGCAATGCCGCCGCCGTATTCAACGAGCCATGCACAGCCGATGATGACAAATTAGGAACTGTACTCTGTTCCGCTCTGGCCGTTTTCCAAATCATAAACACAGCCGCCACCAGCATCAGCGCCGCAAATAGCAGCATTTGAAAGGTTTCGCTGACCAGCGGCAAGCTCGCGATCCGGGCACCTGTAAATGCACCCACCATTGTGGCAGAGCCAAAAATGAGCGCTATCTTAAGCCGTACTCGACCCTTACGCCAGTGGGGAATGGTGCCTACCAGTGCGACTGATCCAACGGTAATCAGCGTCATTGCGATCGCAGATTTGGTCGGCACGCCCATCACATAAACCAGGACGGGCAGCGCCAAGACCGAACCCCCACCCCCCAGCAGCCCCAAGCTGATGCCAATACAAACAGCCAGCACATATCCAATCAGGCTGATCATCCGTTTGCTCCCTGCTGGTTATAGGGTAGTTTGGCCAGCAGCATTCCCATGGCGCAGGTATTGGTAATGCCCGCAAAGACCAGTCCAGCTCCAACAAAGCCACTCAAGATCAACCACCAAGGTGAAACGAACGCGCCGAGTACCGTACCCGTGAACACCAGCGTTCCGGCCACAATTTGAATTTGGCGAAATAGGCTGATCGGCGCTTTGCGATCCACTTGAACGGGATAGCCCGCCGCTTTCCAAGCGAGCAAACCACCCTTTAAATGAGCAACATTGGTGAAGCCAGCCCGCAACAGATCACGACCCGCCAATTCAGATCGATTTCCCGATCGGCAGTACAGGATAATCTCAGACGGTTCGTCATCTGGATCTAGAACTTGGGCGGGTTTGAAGTCCGATAAGGGAATATTCTCGGCCTCGGCAATGCGCTCTCGCCGATATTCACTCAGTTCTCGCACATCAATCAGCCGCACCGCCTCGTGATCGAGTTTGTGCTTCAGTTCGCTAGCGCTAATGGAGAATACCGTTTTGGAATAAGTTGAAGTTTGAGTCATTTCAGTATCTAAGGGGGAGAGAGGGGTAAAAATTAAGCCGTTGTTAGGGCGGCCACCTTGCCGCAGCGTTCATTGGCGGGTACGGCTTCCATGATTTTTTTCGGATTGGGCAAGTTCAGGTTGTTCATAAACTCGATGAACTGCTCGCGATCGCGACCGACAAAGCGAGGGTTCCACTGTTTCTCTTCGCCAATTGTGGAAACCATATGTCCCCGATAGTCATGACCGGGATAAACCCAGGTCTCATCCGGCAGGGTAAATAGCTTATTCATGACAACGTCATACATCAGCCCAGCGTCACCGCTTTGGAAGTCGGTGCGACCACAGCCGCGAATAAACAGCGCATCTCCTGTAAACAAATGAGTGCCGTTGACTAGATAGGCCATGTGGCTGTCGGTGTGACCCGGAGTTGCGATCGCATCTACGCGAATCGAACCCAGTTGCAGCACTTCGCCATCTTTCATGAAGCGATCGGCACAAACGGCTTTGGCATGTTCCGGCACAATTCCCTGACAGCCTTCTAGCTCGCGCAGTTTGCCTGTGCCCGTAACGTGATCGGCATGAATGTGAGTTTCCAGACAATACTTCAGGGTTAAGCCGAGTTCGGAGAGCAATGTGCGATCGCGGTCTACTTGCTCAATGACCGGATCGATCAGCAGCGCCTCTTTCGTAGCCGGATCAGCGATCAAATAGGTGTACGTACTGGTTTCGTTGTCAAACAGCTGGCGAAACAGCATTGTAATTGCTCCTTATTGGGTTTCAAAATCCCGAATCGTTGTTTGCAAAGCGAATAAACCGCCTGTGCCCAAAATTAAAACTGGTTTGACTTGCGGATTCGGTATCAGTACCAGCAAATGCTGCATCATAAGCACGCTGCGCCGATAACCGCATATTATTAAATTACTATATAGTTATTTAATAGTCAATAGGGTGATGAGATTAGGGAGAGGAATCTAGATCATTCAAGCCGAACAGTCAGCCTACCGCCTAAAAATCCGAGGCGTGGCACAATGAAGGGAACTGCCTCCGACTCCCATTAGCAGGATTTTCTGTGTGCTTGATCTAAAAACGCTATTTCCCTTTGAACTCGACGATTTTCAACAACAAGCCATTGACGCCATTGACAACAACCGATCGGTCGTAGTCTGTGCGCCGACCGGATCGGGCAAAACGCTCATTGGGGAATACGCCATTTTTCGGGCATTGGCACGGCAAAAGCGGGCATTCTACACCACACCGCTTAAAGCTCTGTCGAATCAAAAACTGCGGGACTTTCGCGCTCAGTTTGGGGAAGAACAGGTTGGACTCCTCACAGGTGATGTGTCGATTAATCGCGATGCGCCCATCTTGGTGATGACCACTGAAATTTTCCGCAACATGCTCTATGGCACGCCCATTGGTGAAGTGGGTACGTCCCTACAGGATGTGGAAGCGGTGGTACTAGACGAATGCCACTACATGAACGATCGCCAGCGTGGCACCGTTTGGGAAGAATCAATTATTTACTGTCCGCCGAATGTGCAACTGATTGCGCTCTCGGCCACAATTGCCAACAGCGAGCAGCTTACGGACTGGATTGATCAGGTTCATGGGCCAACGGAGCTAATTTATTCTGAATTTCGGCCTGTACCGCTGGAGTTCAGCTTCTGCAATCCCAAAGGGCTGTTTCCGCTGCTGGATTCCAAAGGAAAAAAACTGAATCCTCGCCTCAAACCGAAAGGCGGTAGCCGCGATCGCGGACGATCTCGCCAAGGTAAATCAAGCCGTCCGGAAGCACCGAGCCTGCCATTTGTCATCAGCCAGCTTGATCAGCGGGATATGCTGCCTGCGATTTACTTTATCTTTAGCCGCCGGGGTTGCGATCGCGCCGTCAGCGACGTGGAGCATCTCAATTTGGTCAATCCGGCTGAGGCGAGATTGCTGAAGCAGCAAATTGATGAGTTTTTGGCTCGTAATCCCGAAGCCGCGCGTGAGGGACAAGTTGAACCGTTATACCGAGGTATTGCCGCTCATCACGCCGGAATTTTGCCTGCCTGGAAAGGGCTGGTCGAAGAGCTGTTTCAGCAGGGATTAATTAAAGTGGTTTTCGCCACGGAAACGCTGGCGGCGGGTATTAATATGCCGGCCCGCACGACGGTCATCTCTAGCCTGTCCAAGCGTACCGATTTGGGTCATCGACTGCTCAATCCCTCGGAGTTTTTGCAAATGTCGGGTCGGGCCGGACGACGCGGTATGGATGTCGTTGGCTATGTGGTGACCGTGCAAACTCGCTTTGAAGGAGCACCGGAGGCATCCTACTTGGCAACTGCTGGAGCCGATCCGCTGGTCAGCCAGTTTACGCCCAACTACGGCATGGTGCTAAACCTGCTGCAAACCCATACGCTGGATGAAGCTAAAGATCTGGTCGAACGCAGTTTTGGCCAGTACCTAGCCACTCTCCATCTCAGTCCCCAGCGAGTTGCGATTGACGACATCAAATCGGAGATCGAATACAACCGCTCAATTTTGGAGTCTGTGAATGAAGATGATTTGGCGAGCTATGCCAAACTGCAGGGGCGGCACCGGGAAGAAAAGCGACTGCTAAAAATCTTGCAGCAGCAGGCGGAAGACGTGCTGACGCAGGATTTACCGCTGGCGCTTTCTTTTGCGATCGCAGGCACGGTTCTTAGCCTACGCGGCAAAAATGTCGCCAGCATCGACGCAATTCCTGCCGTTTTGGTGATGAAAGTACCGGGTTCAGGCCAATTTCCTTATCTTATCTGCCTGGGGCAAAATAATCGCTGGTACGTGGTTCACGTAAAAGACGTGGTGGGTTTACATAGTGAGTTTCCACGCATTGCCGCGGTTGACTCGCTCACACCTCCAGAAGATATGCCCGCTAAGCCTGGACAGCAGCGAAGTGGTGATGAGACGACAGGTGCGATCGCAGAGCAGATTCCCACCCCGACGCCACCGTATGAGACTGCCCCCGAAGTGGTGGAACAGGCGGAACGCTTGCGAGCGGTGGAAGCTGAGATGGCACAGCATCCAGCCCGCGAAATTGACAATCCCAGCTATTTTCTTAAGCGGCAAAAGCGTCTGCGGCGGCTGGAGCAAGACCTGCGCGATCGCCAAAGCAAACTGGATAACCTCTTGCACCATAACTGGCAGGAGTTTCTGAATCTAATTAAGATTCTGGAAGCCTTTGGTTGCCTCATAGATGATAAGCCCACCGAAATGGGCGAAATCGCGGCTGCCCTGCGAGGAGATAACGAACTCTGGCTGGGATTAGCCGTTGCATCTCGGGAACTCGATCAGCTAGCTCCCCACCACTTTGCAGCAGTGTGTGCGGCACTTGTCACCGAAATCTCGCGCCCTGATAGCTGGACTCACTATAAGGTCTCGCCCGAAGTCGAAGATGCGCTCGGCGGACTGCGCGGCATTCGTCGCCAGCTCTTTCAACTTCAGCGCCGCTATCAGATTGCGCTACCCGTTTGGCTCGAAACTGAAATGATTGGCCTAGTCGAACAGTGGGCACTCGAAACCGACTGGTCTGAACTCTGCTCCAATACCAGCCTGGATGAAGGCGACGTTGTGCGAATGCTGCGACGCACGCTCGATTTTCTATCTCAGATTCCCCACGTCCCCCACATTTCAGATCAGCTCCGCACCACCGCCCGTCAGGCCAGTCGCTTGCTCGATCGCTTCCCAGTAAATGAAACGCTTGAGTAAATAATGAGATTTACAAAATTCTCAGTAAACGATTGACGTAACTTTACATCAGGCGTTTGTGAATGTCTGTTGAGGCTGCTCTTGGAGAGGTGGCCTCATCTATTTTGTTGCCCATGATGCAGTTATCTAAAGGCGCGACGTTTACGCTAGCATCAGACTCAAGCTTTGCGGCTAGTACATTAAATCTTCACAAAGAGGGATTCAGCTCCTCTCATTAATGTTACAATCGTTAACATATAAACCCTATTTCTTGAATTTTTATGACACATGACGCAATAACTCTGATTTTAGCGATCGCAACTGGCGTCGCTCTCTACAGCGAGCGGCAGCGCAATCAGGCCGAATCGCGATCGCAGGAAGAGGCCGTTCGCATCCCTGTGCGGACTGACGAGCACCTGCCTCGTTAAAAACATTTGAAAATCAAGTGTGGAAACGGAATTTAGAGGAGCAGGTTCAGTGAGGAATTAGTTACAACCGCTGTTGGGTTGCGAACTACTACCCGCTTTTGGAACCTCTCCTCCTCTAGACTGATTCAGAATCCGGTAGCAAAATCTCAAAATAATTTTTGTGAATGGTGTGTAGCACATACCGTTCATCCAAAATTAGATCCAGTTTTGCTCACAGATTCAGCAATCATCTTTCACCATTTATTTAGCTTTCAATAGCTTCCATCGCTTCGCTAAAAAGTTGTTATTGATTTGGCAGATGCCCATTTGGGTTTACCCTGCTTTATTTTTAAGCCCCTTACACCTGATCTTGATGCTATGCGAACCGCTCAAACATCTACAGATTTAGTCCGGACTTATCTGAAAGAAATCGGACGCGTTCCGCTCTTGACCCATGAGCAGGAAATTCTCTACGGCAAGCAGGTTCAGCGATTGATGACCGTTGAAAGGGTCAAAGAGCAGCTGACTGAGCAGCTAGACCAGTCCCCTAATCTCCAGACCTGGGCAGAAGCCGCCAAGCTCTCTGTTGATGAGTTGGAGCGCATCGTTGCTGAGGGCGAGATCGCCAAGCGCAAGATGGTTGAGGCAAATTTGCGTCTAGTTGTGTCTGTGGCGAAAAAATATATCAAGCGCAATGTTGATCTGCTTGATCTGATTCAAGAGGGCACAATCGGTATGCAGCGTGGTGTTGAAAAGTTCGATCCCACTAAGGGCTATCGCTTTTCTACCTATGCTTACTGGTGGATTCGCCAAGCGATCACTCGTGCGATCGCAGAAAAGAGCCGCACGATTCGATTGCCGATTCACATCACCGAAAAACTCAACAAGATCAAGAAAGCTCAGCGGCAGTTGTCACAAAAGTACGGTCGGGCCGCTACAGTTGCCGAGTTAGCTGAAGAGTTGGATCTGACAACCAAGCAGGTGCGCGATTACCTGTCCCAATCTCGCCAGCCGCTGTCTCTCGATCTGCGAGTCGGCGATAATCAAGATACGGAGCTGGGCGATCTGCTGGAAGATGATGGCATGTCTCCCGAAGAGTTTGCTACTCAATCGTCTCTGCGGGCTGATCTAGAAAATCTAATCGCCGAGCTTACACCTCAGCAGCAAGAAGTGCTGCGGCTACGCTTTGGTCTAGATGATGGCAGCACAATGACGCTGGCTAAAATTGGCGACCGACTCAGCATCAGTCGTGAGCGCGTTCGCCAAATTGAACGCGAGGCGTTAACTAAGCTACGCAAGCGCAAAGCAGATATGCGAGCTTATCTAGCTAGCTAGTTCATTCTCCAACCCAACAGAAAAAAGGCTGGTCGTGACCAGCCTTTTTTCCTGTTTAAACTGCACCTATGAGGAGTAAGCTTTCACTCGCTGCTGTTGTTGGCGAACTGAATGTACTCGGCCAATCCCTTTGTAGAAGTAGATACAGGCGGTCATCAGTGCAATGAATAGATAGAAGCCGCGAACGCACCAGCCAACGAGATCAAATAGTAAACTGACAGTTTTCGACTCCATGCCGCTAATCTCGACTACCTCTCGATTAAGGCGCTGTTCAGAACTGGCCAAGTCTTGAATTGAGCGGGCATCAGTGGGTAGCAGCGGAACTTTAATAGTGTACAGGAAGTAGCCCAGCGCTCCCCCCTGATCCATCTCAGCCTGAAGTAGATCGTTGGTTGTACTACGCGCTTCCGCAACGGAGATCTGCCCTTCTGACGCCACCTGCCTTACCCAATAGTGATGCCGCGTCATGTAGCCAGCGCTGATCACAATCGGGATCAGAAACACCAGCGCGATCGCACCCCAGCGCTGTCGCAACCGATTGGGCAGAAACACGGTCGCAACCCCAACACCAAAACCCAAGATGGCAAAAATCAAGAAATTACAGATTTCAACCACCTCAATACTTTGCAGCAGTCCACCCAGAATTGGAATGCTGTAAACGTAAACTTCACCCAAAAACGTCAATAAAATCTTCAGCAGGATCGAAATCGCAGCCACAAATAGGGTTGCGATCGCAAATTGGCTGATGCGTTGGTTGATTGTTTTGCTTGCCATGCCCGTCGCTCACATCACGTTCCACTCTTATGTGCCATTTATAGTAAGAGCAAATTTGCAAGATGGCGACGCTCTTAGCCAAAATTCGTGATTTTTAATCCAATCCGTTCTTCCAAACAAACTGAACAAGTAGAAATCTTCTGTAGGGGCGGGTTTTGCGGTCAGCTTTGATTCGTTTCCTAAGGATTGTGGATCAAATAGCCTGTAAACCGTTCCATCCGTAGGGACACGGCACTGCCGTGTCCCTACCCCAAAGATTGCACCTTATCCGCGTTCCTAACCTGACGGCTAAACCCGCCCCGCCCTAACGTGTGATTTAACTACATCTACGCTGTCTTCACGCTGGGATCAGCCAGTACCTGCCGCAGCGCCTCCAGCAGCAGCACCACATTTTCACGCCGGCTGTTATATCCCATCAGGCCAATCCGCCAAACCTGACCCGCGAGTTCTCCTAAACCGCCGCCGATCTCGATGTTGTAATCCATCAGTAACTTGCGACCGACAGCTTTACCGTCAATTCCGGCCGGAATCCGCACCGTGGTCAGCGTCGGCAGGCGAGTTGCCTCATCAACATGACAAGCCAGCCCCATGTCGGCTAAACCATCCCAGAGCAACTTGGCATTGGCCCGATGCCGTTCCCAGCGAACGTCTAAACCTTCTTCCGTAATCAGGCGCAACGCTTCCCGCATCGCATAGTTCATATTGACCGGAGCCGTGTGGTGATAAACGCGATCATTACCCCAGTACTTGTTCAGCAGGTTGATGTCTAAATACCAATTCGAAATCGGTGTGCGACGACGCATTACTTTTTCCATCGCCCGTGGGCCAATGGTGAGGGGCGAAATTCCCGGCGGTGCGCTCAGCCCCTTTTGACCACAGCTATAGGCCAAATCCACGCCCCACGCATCCAGAAACAGCGGTACGCCACCCATACTAGTGACGGTGTCCAGCAGCAGCAGACAGTCAAACTCACGACAGAGATCGTCAACGCCTTCTAGCGGTTGCCGCGCCCCCGTCGAAGTCTCAGCGTGAACCAGACACAGCACGGCTGGACGATGGGTTTCCATTGCGGCGCGTAGCTCATCCAGCGAAAATACCTGGCCCCAGGGTTTATGAATTTGCTGCACAGTTGCACCGTAGCGTCCGGCCATATCCACCAGGCGATGGCCAAAGTAGCCCATAACGCCCACCAGCACCACATCGCCGGGTTCAACGACATTCGCTAACGTGGCCTCCATGGCCGCGCTGCCTGCACCGCTGACTGAAATCGTCGTTTCGTTGTCGGTTTGCCAGGTGTAGCGCAGTAATTCCTGCACGTCATTCATCACCTGCAAATAGCGGGGATCAAGATGACCAATCGGCTGGAGTGCCATCGCTTGCAGCACCAGCGGATGGGCATTCGATGGCCCTGGGCCAAGCAGCAAGCAGGGAGGCAAATTGAGCTGAGGAACGGTCGCTCGATGGGCGTTATTGACTGCTGCCTGATTTGTCTGATTGGTAGGGATGGATGCCGTCATGGGAAAAATAAAAATTAGTTATGAACAGGACGCATGAACAAACTGAATCGTAACCAATGAACCGCGATCGCAATTGTCCCACATAGCCGAACCCCAACCGCCAGATTTGCCGATACTCGCCGCATCGTCTTAAAATTTGTTACAGTTTTGGCAGCGGCACTATGGAGGGGATGGGGTAATCGCCTCATAAGCCTCATCTCTTACAACCAATTCACCCATTCATGATGATTCGGAATCAGCACTTTTACACAGGTATCTCAGAAATAGCAGTGCTCGAATTGTTAACTGAAAAATTTACTGATCTACTGAACAGTCAGTAGCAGTCACAGATCATTCGCAGAGGACTAATGACTTAACAGAGTTGTAGTCCCAAAAATAGCGAACAGAACGCAGACGTATATAGGCAGGAGGGTTCATGCTGCGACTAGAGCGAATTAGTAAAATTTATCCCACGGGAGAAGTGCTCAAAAATGTGACCTGGGAAGTGAAACCGGGTAATCGAATTGGCCTAGTCGGAGTCAACGGCGCAGGTAAGTCCACCCAGCTCAAAATCATCGCCGGAGAAGTTGAACCCACCACGGGAGAAGTCATTCGCCCCAGCAACTTGCATATTGCCTATCTAACGCAAGAATTTGAAGTTGATCCCAGCCGCACCGTACGGGAAGAATTTTGGACGGTGTTTCAAGAAGCGAACTATGTGCAGCAGCGCCTCGCTCACGTCACTCGCGATATGGAATCAGCCGATCCTGAACAGCTTGACGAATTGATCCACGAACTGGATCGGCTCCAGCGCAAGTTTGAAGCATTAGACGGCTACGGGTTAGAAGCGCGGATTGAGAAAATTCTGCCCGAAATGGGATTTACTGCCGACGATGGGGATCGCCTAGTTAGCGCCTTCAGCGGTGGCTGGCAGATGCGGATGAGTTTGGGCAAAATTCTGCTGCAAGAACCAGATCTGCTGCTGCTGGACGAGCCGACCAACCACCTAGATTTAGAAACGATTGAGTGGCTGGAAATCTATCTCAAAGACCTCAATACGCCAATGGTGATTGTCTCCCACGACCGGGAGTTCTTGGATCGCCTGTGTACTCACATTGTCGAAACTGAACGCGGCGTTTCCACCACCTATCTTGGCAACTACACGGCCTATCTGGAGCAAAAAGCCGAGGCCAAGATTGCCCAGCAAGCCACCTATGAGCGGCAGCAAAAAGAAATTGAGAAACAGCAGGTCTTCATTGAGCGATTTCGGGCCAGCGCCACTCGCAGCACCCAGGCCAAGAGCCGCGAGAAACAGCTAGAAAAGATCGAGCTAGTGGAAGCTCCCGAGAGCGATCTCAGGGGGATGCGGTTCAAGTTTCCGCCTGCTCCCCGCAGCGGTCGTGAGGTGGTGGATATTCAAAATTTAGTCCATACCTACAACGACAATATTTTGTTTCTGGACGCCAATCTACTGATTGAACGGGGCGATCGCATTGCCTTTTTAGGGCCGAACGGCTGCGGCAAATCAACCCTGTTGCGCTTCATGATGGGCATTGAGCCGCATGAGGACGGCGTGGTTAGGTTAGGGGATCATAATGTAATTCCCGGTTATTTTGAGCAGAATCAGGCTGAGGCGCTAGATTTAAACAAAACGGTGGTGGACACCATTCATGACGAGGTGCCCGACTGGAAAACGGAAGAAGTGCGATCGCTGTTGGGACGCTTTTTGTTTAGTGGCGATGTGGTCTTTAAGCCAGTCCAAGCGCTGAGTGGTGGAGAAAAAGCGCGTTTAGCGCTTGCAAAAATGTTACTAAGACCAGCCAATTTGCTGATTTTAGATGAGCCAACGAACCACCTCGATATTCCGGCTAAAGAGATGCTGGAAACCGCACTACAGGAGTACGATGGCACGGTCGTAATTGTTTCTCACGATCGATACTTCATTTCCCAGGTTGCCAATAAGATTGTCGAAATTCGAGATGGAGAACTGCATCTTTATCGGGGTGATTACCACTACTATCTCGACAAAATTGCCGAAACAAAAGAACGCGCTCGACTAGAAGAACTTGATCGTCAAAAGGTGGATAAGGCAGCCGCTAAACGAGACAAGCAGCGAGCAAAACAAAAGGAAAAGGCAGCACAGCGTAAGGCATCAGCCAAAGCGAATCAGTAATTAGCTAGCCATTGCCTAGCTGCTTTGTTTGATGGCGAGCAGAAAAAATAACGATTTGATGTTATCAGTAGATTTCGATCTCATTTAATAACTGCGCGTCATCTTACTCCCTTGCCGTAATTGCGAGGACTCAATGGTATCATTGCGAAGAAATCATCAATATTCAATTGCAAACAACGCAGAAGGGCATTCAGGCATGGCACAAGCGTCTGTTTCTCCAGTCGTACTTGTTATCCTAGACGGCTGGGGTTACCGAGAGGATAGCAGTGGTAATGCGATCGCAGTAGCCAATACGCCTGTTATTGATAGCCTTTGGGAAGTGTATCCCCATACGCTAATTCAGACTTCTGGTAAGGATGTTGGACTACCGGATGGCCAAATGGGTAATTCTGAGGTTGGTCATCTTAATATTGGTGCCGGTCGCGTTGTTCCACAGGAACTAGTTCGAATTTCAGACGCCGTTGAAGATGGCAGTATCGCCCAAAACCCTGCACTTTTGGAAACCTTTCAGGCTGTCAAAGCGCAGGGCGGCAAACTGCACCTAGTCGGTTTGTGTTCTGATGGCGGGGTTCACTCCCACGTTGAGCATCTTTTTGGTCTACTGGAAGCCGCCAAGCAGCATGGCGTCACAGATATCTGTATTCATGCCATCACCGACGGTCGAGACACCAAACCGACCGAAGCAAAAGCCGTCATTCAGACCATTGAAGAGCGGGTTGCCCAAATTGGCGTGGGTCGCATCGTAACCTTAATGGGGCGTTACTACGCGATGGATCGCGATCGCCGCTGGGATCGGGTACAGAAAGCCTACAGCACTATGACCCAAGACGGCAGCGGTGTCGATCAGTCACTCACAGAAGTGATTCAGGCTTCCTACGATCAAGAGATCACCGATGAGTTTATCGATCCCGTTCGGGTCGCTCCCGGTGCTGTTGAACCCAATGACGGCGTCATTTTCTTCAATTTTCGTCCGGATCGGGCGCGGCAGTTGACTCAAGCGTTTGTGGATGCCGACTTTGCTGGCTTTGAACGCGAATACGTTCAGCCATTAGCATTTTGTACGTTTACCCAGTACGATCCCAATTTTCCGGTACAGGTGGCGTTTCAGCCACAAAACTTGAGCAACATCTTAGGTGAGGTGGTTGCCAATCAGGGCTTGCGTCAGTTTCGGACGGCTGAAACTGAAAAATATGCCCATGTCACCTACTTCTTCAATGGTGGCCTAGAGGAACCGTTTAAGGGAGAGGATCGGGAACTGGTATCCAGTCCAATGGTTGCCACTTATGATCGGGCACCGGAGATGTCGGCCAGGGCGGTGACGGATGTTGCGATCGCAGCCATCAAAAAGCAAGTTTACTCTCTGGTGGTCATGAACTACGCCAACCCCGATATGGTTGGGCATACGGGCGTCATGGATGCGGCAGTTCAAGCAATTAAAGCTGTTGATAAATCCTTGGGTCGATTACTAGAGTCAATTAGCCAAGTCGGTGGCACGGCCATTATCATTGCCGATCACGGTAACGCCGAGTACATGTGGGATGAGCAAGGCAATCCTTGGACAGCCCACACCACGAATCCGGTTCCCTTCATCTTGATTGAAGGGGAGCGCCGCAAAATTCCAGGACACGGCACCGATGTCCGACTGCGCGAAGATGGTCGGCTGTCCGATATCGCTCCCACCATCTTGGACATCTTGCAGGTTCCTCAGCCACCTGAAATGACGGGTCGTTCGATGATCCTGCCAGCGGAAGTGGATGTAAAACCTAACCGTTCTCCCATTCGTGTGCCACTGGCACACAAGTAGACATTGCTGAATTGGCATACAGCTCAGATATAGCGACAGTGTCGCTGTATCTAAGTGATCATTACCAGTCGGTACCAGATCTCAGTAATATAGATAAACAGATTAAGTTTTATCGGCGCAAGTCTTATGTCACTCGAAACAGTAGTCCAAATTCTCTGGGGACTGTCCGCCCTGGGTCTGATCATTCTCGTACTGCTCCATAGTCCCAAAGGCGACGGTTTAGGCGGGATCGGTGGTCAAGCTCAGCTTTTCACCAGTACCAAAAGCGCTGAAACAACCCTTAATCGCGCAACTTGGACATTGACTATCGTATTCATGGGTTTGACCGCTGTTATGAGTGGAGGCTGGATTTAACCGCCCCCTTTCGACCGTCACCCATCCAATTTGGTATTATTTCAAATCCTAGGAGGCTTTGTTGCTGGTCATCAGTGACAGAGCCTTCTTTGTTTAAGGCTAGGCGTTTCTTTTCAGCACTCAACGCCTTTAAAAGTAGCCATGTAGTAAGCAACTCTTACGGCACTTACAGCGTCAAGAATACAGATGGGATCAAACTGTAACCGTTAATGATCAAGATGAGATTGAGACGAGATCAGCAATTCTGGAAGTTGAAAGTCAAGCTAGTGGCAGGTGCGATCGCAACTCTCATCCTGGTGTCATTCGCCAGTTCATTCTTCCAGCAACCATCAATTTGGATTCCCCCTACCTATGCTCAGATAGCAAATCCAGATCAAAACAACCCGTCTCCTGCTCTAAAACTCCCTCACTCAGCAGTTCATCCTGTCCCTGATCCGTTAGCAGAATGGCAAGATCCGAATCAATCCGGTGATTATTTCGATCAGGTTGAACAGCTTGAAGTCGGCTACCTAATTTGGTCAGAGTTTCCGGTTCGCGTCTATGTGGAGCCGATCACAGCGGATGACCCGTCTGCATTGCAGGTGCGATCGCAACGATGGCACGAAGCTGTGATTCAGGCTGTGCAAGATTGGCAACCTTATTTCCCGCTGCAAATAGAATCCAATCCAGATGCTGCCCACATCAAAGTTTGGCGACGCTCACCACCGTTACAGATTAATGCAGCAGGTCAGTTTCGCAGTCGTGCCGCCGAAACCCGTTATGCGCTGTATCGGCAACGCTCAGGAGAGGGTGAACCCGTCCTCACCCATCGCGTGGAAATCTTTATCCGACCTGACCAATCACCTGATCATTTACAAGGCTCGGCTCGCCATGAAATCGGTCATGCGCTGGGAATTTGGGGGCACAGTCTACTCGATACAGACGCACTCTACTACTCTCAAGTCCGTAGTCCTGTCCCGGTTTCAGCCCGCGATATCAACACCCTTAAGCGGATTTATCAACAACCCACTCGTTTAGGATGGCCATTGCCCAAGTCGCTTCTGAGACAACTCTGATTCGCTAACAAGTTTGTTAATAAAAAGATATATTTATCGGCTATTCTGTCAACCAAATTAAGAACTTATTAAAAACTCTGCCAAATTTGATATTCTACGGATATTTTAATGTTCAAGATACCTCCTAACTGCGTCTCCAGCTCCATCCGGCGATATGGATTCACTAGCGTCGATGGAGCTGTTATTCTTGTTAACCCCTTTTGGGCTAGCTAACGTATTTACCGTTGACGCATAATATCAACTTTTACTTCTCCGCTGAAGTTGGGAATTGGTGCATTCGGCTTGCTCAACTCAACCCGAACTTGGGTCACCCGATCATCTGTCGTTAAAACCATGTTCGCAATCTTGCTGGCTAGCGACTCTATCAGTGCACAACGCTCCGTTTGAATCAACTGCTGAGTCGTCTCAATTACCGATCGATAATCCAGCGTATCCCCAATGCGATCGCTACTTCCCGCCTGGGATAAATCAATCCAAATTGTTAAATCAACGTTGAACCACTGCCCCAGCACCTGTTCTTCCGGCAGATATCCAACATAGCCATAGGCTCGAATTGCGGAAAGCTGAATTGAGTCCATTCTGAGTCTTTGATGGGGTCATACAAAAGTACATGTAAGCCCTGTCATGATATAGCCTGACAAAATACTAGTCCCACAAAATATAGCGCTACGAGTTTGGAATCAGGTAGATGGAATCAGGTAGATGGTTTTTGAGAACCTATTCACAGCTTGGCTTCTCAAAAATTGCTGTCTCAACTGATTACGTCAGACCATATGAGCCGCGTTGAATCAACAAAAAAGCTGGGTTCTTGAGAAACCCAGCTGCTCCGAGGTCAATTTAGACTTGGAAAGTTTGATTAAGTCTAATCAATCGTCTCAGCGATGATATCTTGTGAGCCTGTTATAGCAATTTCAGGCGCGCGTTGAATCTGGGAGTAAAGCGGCTGTGGCCGTTCAGCAATCAGTGGCAAAACGTCTCGTGCCCGACTAGCCACTTCAACTGTCTTGACTTCATAAGTTTGAATTGCCAGCTTAGGATAAACTCCGATCGCAATAATCGGCACAATCAGACAGAGGGCGATGAAGGCTTCACGAGGCTTGGCATCTAAACCGAAGGACGGTAGCTCTAGCTGGAGGGTATGCTTGCCGTAGAATACCTGACGCAGCATCGACAGCAGGTAAATCGGAGTCAATACTACTCCAATCGCAGCCAAGATAATCACGATAGCTCGGAACGTTGTGCCATAGACATCGCTCATGCTGAAGCCGAGGAACACCGTTAGCTCACTAACAAAACCACTCATGCCGGGTAGCGCCAGAGATGCCAGGGAACCTGCGGTAAACAGCGCAAACACAGTCGGCATATCTTTAGCCAATCCACCCATTTTGTCCATCAGCAGAGTATGGGTGCGTTCGTAGGTGACACCGGACAAGAAGAAGAGAGCTGCTGCAATCAGACCGTGAGAAATCATCTGGAGCAACGCGCCCGTGATACCAAGGCTGGTGAATGCTGCCAAGCCAATTAGGACAAATCCCATGTGGGCAATGGACGAATAAGCCATGCGGCGCTTCAGGTTCTTCTGCGCAAATGCGGTCAGAGAAGCGTAAACAATGTTGATGGCACCGAGAACAGCAAGAGTGGGCGCAACCGTTGCGTGGGCATTCGGCAGCATTTCAATGTTCATCCGGATTAATCCGTAACCCGCCATTTTCAGCAGTACTCCGGCCAGAATCATGGAAACAGGCGCAGGAGCTTCGCTGTGGGCATCGGGCAACCAAGTGTGGAAGGGGAAAATGGGCAGCTTAACGCCAAAGGCAATAAACAGAGCTGTGTAGACCAGCAGTTCAAACGTCAGCGAGTAGTCTTTTAAGGCTAATTCAGACAGGTTGAAGGTGATGTTGTCGCCATAGAACGCCATTGCGAGGGCTGCGACCAAAATGAAGATGGATGCGATCGCAGTGTAGAGAATAAACTTTGTTGCCGCGTATAGCTTGTTCTGTCCGCCCCAGATTGAAATCAGCAGATAAACCGGGACAAGTTCCAATTCCCAAGAAATAAAGAACAGCAAGATGTCCTGGGCAGCAAATACAGCAATCTGTGCCGTATACATTGCCAGTATTAGGAAGAAGAATAGCCGCGCCTTGTGGGTAATATTCCACGCTGCCAGAATGCTCAGTGTCGTAATTAAGCCAGTCAGAATAATCAGCGGCATCGACAGGCCATCAACACCAACCGACCAGTTCAGCCCAATCTGGGGTACCCAGGGATAGATATCAATCAGCTGTAGCCCAGGATTATGGACATCGTAGTAGCGCCCAAAGGTGAAGAGGATTAGGGCAAACTCAAGTACTCCTACAGCGAGTGCATACCAGCGAACTGTTTTGCCCTCATCCCGAGGAAGCAGGGGAATGAATGAAGCGGCCACCAGAGGAAAAAATGTAATGGCCGTTAACCAAGGAAATTCGGCACTAATCATCGCAACTCATCTCACATGCAACTTCAACAGCAATGCATCTAAACTCCAACTTTGGCTGGTCGTCATCTTGCCGATAACTGTCGGTCGTGGATTTGGCCGAAGTGTAGGGAATCGATCAACAGGCGTCCGAATGTAGCTAGCGCGGATACCTTACCTGATCAGAATGATTCAGTGAATCATAGAGACCTATCTTGATGGGCGTCTGAATACCAATTCCAGCATGTAACTATGGCGAACTAGACCAACACGGTGGTGTAAATTTAGATAAGGATAATTACCTATTGACTCGTACAAGCAACAGTATATTAACTTTTTTGTACTTTTGATAAGGGGATTTCACGGAAAACACAAAAAAAATAGAAAAGCAAAGAATAGATAAACCTCTTTGCTTTGGTTGTACGTCTTGCTGATAAAGGGATACGGCGATTGTGATGAGACGAAAATATTTATGCCCAACAGTTTTATGCCTGTAGAGTCAACGCAGCCTGCACAACGTGAACAATTTGAGAACAGCAGGTCGGGAACTAAATGATGGCTAAGCGCAACAAATTGTCCTAAGTCGCTATGATCGACTAGGACTCGTGTCTCTATGTTTTGTAGCGATACAGCCTTGAGTTAGGGCATAAACGTTATTGTGTTTGCATTACTGTTGTCTGCGTTAGTGAGGTCACATCACGTATGAGTCGTCTGAATCGCCGTCGCCAAGCAACCTGGATTCAAAAATGGGCGCGTCCATTGATTGCTGCGATCGCAGTGGTTGGAGCTGCAGGAACAGCCTATTTGACTATTACCAAATTGATGGGGGGTAGTGCTGCTTGCCCAACAAGCGCTTGTGACCAAGTCCTCTACAGTCCCTACGCAGAAGTATTTGGCCTACCGCTGTCCCTCTTCGGCTCATTGGCCTACATCGGCATGGGCATAATGGCTGTTGCCCCACTGGTAATCTCCGAAAAGCAACAGCCTGACCACCAGCGTCAGCTCAACCATTGGACTTGGTTGGGCCTGTTTATCGGTGCTGTAGCGATGGTTGTATTCAGTGGTTACCTGATGTACCTGCTGGCCTTTCAGATTCAAGCCGCTTGTATCTACTGCATTACGTCGGCGTTGCTGACGGTGGCGCTGCTAGTTATCACTCTAGTTGGCAATACTTGGAATGATAGAGGTCAGCTATTCTTTCTGGGCATTATCGTGGCCGTCCTAGTTTCAGTGGGCGCTCTAGGCGTATTTGCCAGTGCTGATAGCACTGGTACGATCGGCTCAGAAATAGACCAGTCTGCTCAACAAGGCCCCGCTATTACCACCACATCTGGGCAGGCTGAAATTGCCCTCGCTCGTCACCTCACGGAAACTGGCGCTCAATTCTATGGTGCTTGGTGGTGCCCCCACTGCTACGACCAAAAGCAGCTCTTCGGGCAAGAAGCCTTCACCGCAGTGAATTACGTCGAATGTGCGAGTCCTGACGATCCACGCCAGCAAGCTGAAGCGTGCCAGACAGCTGGCATTACTAGCTATCCTACCTGGCAAATTAATGGCGAACTCTATCCTGGACAGCGGACGCTAGATGAACTGGCCGATTTATCCGGCTACACTGGCCCTCGTGATTTTCAAGCCAAGCCTGTTAGCTAAATCAAGCGAAGTAGAAATCGAGATTAAGAACTGGAGCTTTCGGAGCAGAAACGCTCCAGTTTTTATAGAAATAAAGTTCAAGCTAATTTAGTTTCTTGAAAGAGCGGTGTCGGAGATGTCGTTAGGAAACGGATCGGTACCAGACACAGTCAGATAGATCGCTATGTACTGACGGCAAACATTTCATGTAAATGTTTTATTGGAGTTGGCATGGGGTCAGTTATGCCTGCTATACCTAGTTAAGCTAACTGCTCCCTACTCTAAAACAAATCCACAGCAGTTCTGGCTAACAGCATGATTTAACAAACTTCTATTCTCGAAACTCAGCATGTGGTGTCGATCAGCTAAATTCCTTCGCATTTCAGTTCAGCATGTTTTACAACGGAAGCGACGAGTTGAAGAAATAGCAGTTCTAGTCACCGTCTGTATTATCTTGCTCCGTATGACGGGATGGTTGCAGGCTGTAGAGTGGAATTTACTCGATCGGCTTTTTCGGCTACGTGGGGTGGAAGAGCGAGATGATCGTATCGTAATCGTTGAAATTAACGAAGACGATCTGGAGCAGCTCGGTGAGTGGCCAATCTCAGATAAAACCCTAGTACAGCTACTAGAAACTATTGATCAAGCAGATCCTAGAGCAATTGGTCTTGATATTTATCGCGATCTGCCTGTGGGTGCAGGACAAGCTGAATTAGCCGCGTTTTTTCAGCGTGTTCCCTATATCTACGGCATTGAAACTCTACCCGATTCTTTGAACGATAGAGGAGTGGATGCGCCGAACCTTCTGCAAGAGAAGGAGCAGGTTGGGTTTAACAACGTCATTATTGATGCAGATGGCGTTGTCCGCCGAAACATTCTGTATTGGAGTCGAGGTGAGGGGGGAGTGGCTGCCAGCTTATCCCTACAATTAGCGCTAGCCTATCTTCAGCCTGAAGGAATTGAATTAAGTTTGATTGAGCGGACTGGTGACTTACAGTTGGGCGATATCGTATTGACACGGTTTCGCCCTAATGATGGTGCCTATGTAGCGGCTGATGCTGGGGGATATCAACTCCTTGCTAACTATCGAGGTGGACAAACGATTAGGACGGTTTCTATTAGTGATGTCTTGCGTGGGAATGTCTCGTCAGACATTTTTCGCGATCGCATTGTCCTCATTGGTTCAACTGCAGCTAGCCTTAAGGACTTTTTCCGAACACCACTGACTCGCAGCACAGAACAGTCAAGACTGTTTGCTGGAGTTGAACTACAGGCCGATTTCACCAGTCAACTGATTAGTGCTGCTTTAGATGATCGGCCCATGCTAAGGGTTTGGCCGACAGGCTGGGCGTGGCTACTCATTCTAGCCTGTGCCTATGGTTCTGCAACCATTGTTTGGTATCAGCGATCGCTACTGAAATCTACAGGTTTCACCCTGTTGTTAACCGTTGGGGTGAGCGGAATCTGCGTGCTGGCCTTTTTTGGTGGCACACTTTGGCTGCCAATTTTACCCTGTACGATGGTCGTTATTTTTACGGCAACGCTTACCAAGACTTATCAACTGCAGCAAGCCGAAAAGCTGAAAAAATCGAAGGAATTCCTGAGTTCTGTTATCAATACGATTCCTGATCCTATTTTTGTAGCAGATCAGCAACAGCGCTGGATTGTAGTGAATCAGGCTTACTGTAATTTTGTAGGTTATCCGCTTGACTATCTGATTGAGAAAACGCCGTTTGATATTTTTCCTCAAAACGAAGCGCTTGTTTTCCAACAGCAGTATGAGCAGGTGTTCACTACGGGGGAAGCTCAGGAAAGTGAGGAAAGCTTTACCGATGCTAACGGGCACACCTATCTAACGGCTACAAAGCGATCGCTTCATCGGGACAGCGCTGGAAATCTGTTTTTAGTAGGCGTGATTCGGGACATCACTGATCGTAAACGACTGGAACAAGAGCTGCGCCGGACGGCCTCTGAACTGCTGCGATCCAATACTGAATTGCGCAAGGCTGAGGGGCGGCTACGGCGCTTAGCCTATCATGATGCACTGACTGGCCTACCTAACCGCGAATTTTTCTACGAGCGCTTTAAGGAAAGCGTGGTTTGGGCTACAGAACGCGATCGCATGATCGGTCTGCTCTTTATTGATCTAGATGGATTCAAGCTGATTAACGATCATCACGGCCACGATGTCGGCGATCAGCTCCTTCAGGCCGTTGCCGGACGGCTGGCAGGGTGCTTAAGAGGCAGTGACATTGTCTCGCGGCTTGGCGGCGATGAATTCACTGTACTGCTGCCGGGTATTCCAGATTTAGATGCTGCTAAGCGAGTAGCCGAAAAAATTCTCGCTAAGCTATCTCAACCGTTTGGACTGGAAGAACAGCGGGTTTCAGTGACAGCTAGCATCGGCATTAGCCTATATCCCTTGCATGGAACCGACATTGAATCGCTGATGCGCACTGCCGATTCCAAGATGTATCAGGCTAAGCGCATTGGAAAAAATCAGTTTGCGTTTGAGGATGTTACCGCTTCACACAATGCTGAAACTAATTCCTTACGTAGCAGCATGGACAGTGCTTCTAATCCTGAATCGACCAGAAATAAGCGTTCTGCAAAATGGCGCGATGGCTAGGACTGAAGACCAAGTGCACAGTAAAGACAATATAAAGCCGAGCCATCGCGAACTAGTCATCCGAGTGGGGCATTAAAACGCGCCAGGCAATGAAGCCAGCAAAGGCAACATAGCCGAATACAGTTAACCAATCCAGCCAATAACTGGAAGCACTAAATGGCAGGTTATTTATTACGAGTGGGATAAATACGGGTTGGATGAATATAGCCATTGTTTAGCTGTTGGCATCTTTGGCTAGAACTCCATTTAAGAAAATGTCAGCCAAATCTTCAGCCATTGCCTGCATGGCCTGAGGCGAGGCGTCCTCAGCCATAATGGTGTTGTGGCTGAAACCTGCAACGGTAAACATGCCTAGGAAGACCTGCGCTACAGTACGCGGATTCATTTGCCGATACACCCCCCGATCCATGGCAGTTTGAAAAAAGGCCTCCGTCACATCGGTCATTTTGGCAATGACTTCATACTGAATGCGATCGCGCAAATCAGGGTGAAACTGAGCCTCCATGAAACAAACGCGCATCATATCTGCATTTTGGTGCAGGTTTAGCATCCGCTTGCGCATCACTTGCGCAACCGCTTTGTAGCTGCCCATCTCGCTCAATTCGGTGAGTAAGTCGGTGAGGATTTCAACCCAGCCCTGCGTGGCGACCTCAACCAAAATGGCCTTTTTGTTTTCAAAATGTCGAAATAGTGTACCTTCTGCTACACCTGCTGCCTGAGCTAGGTCACGAGTTGTCGTGCCGTCAAAGCCGCTGCGGGCAAACAGACGCTGCGCGGCTTTTAGAATCCGAGTTTCGGTATCTTCTTCTACTGGCCTGGGGCGATGAAACGTTCTCATGAGACGGCAGCAAGTAATTGTTCACTTCTATGTGTAGCGATATTGTCGGATGTTTGTCTTCGGAATTCGGTAAAGGTTCACAGTTCCTCACAAAACGTAGTAGGGGACATAGCAGTGCTATGCCCCCTACAGTACAACGGCAAAATAATGTTGGGTTCGGATGTGATGGATTTAGACTCTAGTCCAGAAAACCCATTAGAGATGCTGGATCGTCGATTTCGTTGGGTGCGATCGGACGATGACCGGGCAGTCTGCTGGTATCTGCGCTCATGAGAGTACTAACCGCGACAGGGCGATGTCCTGGCAGCGTATCGCTATGAGCAATTTGAAATGTGTTGGCAACAACAGGGCGATGCCCCATGATGTTGAGGGTATCGACAATCTGTAGGTCGCTGGCTGTGATGGGTCGATTGTTCGGGAGGGACGGGGAAGTCGTCAGTTTGACGCTGTTGGTGCTTAAAACAATTGCCTGACTGTCGGTGTTGCTCATGTTCTCCTCTTGCTGATCGTGTGAATCCTGTGTATGCTCGGCAGCCTTACCGTTGGTTTCTGTTTCTGTGCTCATGGCCTGAATCCCGCAATGAGTGGGTTGAGATTTGTTAAGAAAAAATTAAAAAAGTTTATCAATAAATTGAACGCTTTTTGACAATTTAGTACCTGATCAAACCTTAAGTAAATATTATACGAGACGCAAGCGACACCCCGATCTGCCGAAAGGGATGTAATCTATACATATAAGGGGTTTCAAGCTATAGATAACGCTTTTTTATCCTCGATATTAGTCATAAACACGCTTAAGTTGGGCCGGAACGACGCAAGAAAGAGTCCTGAAGACTGAGTGCTGGGTATTGGGTGCTGAGGAAAATGGAACTCGCCTCGCTCTTCATCCCTCCTGCCTTACTTCTTCTAAAAACCTTTGACAGCCTCTACTGCACGCTGAAAACTAGTGCTGTGTCAAATCAGTTTTGATGGTTGGTATGCCGCGCAGAGCGAGGCATACCAACCATCAAAACCCACCAAAACAAGGTTGACAAACCACTAGGCACTAAAGCTAAAGATTGAACGACGCCACTGCTGGTTGGTTTTGCGATCGCACTTGAATTCCAATAAGCGAATGCCTGACTTTGGGAGCTGGCTTAGATGCTGTTTTATATCGTCCCAGGTTTGCAGCGATCGGTACTCAACACCATAAGCCTGGCAAAGAGGCTCTAGCTCGACGGATTGAGGAGTGGCAAAGAACTCCTCAAATGGTGGGTCGAACTGGGCAATCGGCAGCATTTCAAAGATGCCGCCGCCGTGGTTATTGATCATCACAATCGTGAGATGACCGTGGAACTTGGGTCGGATTAATAAACCATTGGTGTCGTGTAAAAACGCCAAATCCCCGGTCAGCAACACGCTAGGCCGTTGATGATGGGCAATCCCTAGCGCAGTAGACAGCGTGCCGTCAATCCCGTTTGTGCCCCGGTTAAAGTAGGGCTGAATGTTGCGATCGCTAGGTGGCCAAAACCATTCCACATCTCGCACGGGCATACTGTTGGCGATGAAGAGGGGCGTGTTGGTTGGTAACACTTGTGCTAATTGCCAAATCAGCTTGCTTTCCAGCCATTCATCAGTTTGAGTCAGCGTTGTGTCGATATAGTGTCGCTGCTGACGTTCTGCTTGCTGCCACTGCTGCAGATAGGTGGCTGCTCTTTCTGATTGCTGTGATGTACTGATTAATTTAGAAGCATCACCAGTCGTTACTGTGGTTGATCTCGCGTTTGATATAGCTAAATCCGTATCTACGCCAGTCACATTAGCCGTGCAGCTAGTCCACCACTGCATCAGCGCTTCGATAGCGATCGACAGTTTGGCCGTTTGTCCGTGTAGGGGATCTAAATTGCGATCGCGTGGGTCAATGACCCACTGCAGTGGCTGTACTTGAGTTAGCCATTGGCGCAAAATCTTGCTAGTCGGCATTTCTCCAATGCGAATCACCTGCTGGGGCTGTAGCTGTTCTGCCTGTTTAGAACTACGCAAAATAAGGTCATAGGTCGAAACCAGGTGGGGATTTAGACTGGCATAGTTCCGTACGGGCGATAAACCCTCTGCTAATATCGGCCAGTTAAGGATTTGAGATAACTGAGCAATGGCACAGCAGTATGCTTCCGGATCAGTAGGTTGGGCAATGCCTGCAATGATCAAACCGCGATCGCACATTTGCCACTGATCAAATAAATTCAAGAGCCCTGTCGGACTGGTTGGACTAGCGTACAGCGGGGCTAACAACTGTGCCGTAACTGTACTGTTGAGATGAGCAAAAAACGTAGAGATAGGGAACTCGGCTGCAAGTGCGATCGCGGCTTCTTCTGGAACGGGAGCTAGCGGATCGCGAAAGGGAAAATTGAGATGAACTGCTCCCGAGTTGACTGAACCAGCTCGCTGCCAAGCTTGCACAATGGTCTGCCGCAGATAAGTCAACCGGGAAAACTCCAATGACGGCAACGCAACTTCGTGGTACCAGTTGGAATAGGAACCATAAAGTTTCTGCTGATCGATTGTTTGTCCTGCATTACAGTCGCGCAGTTCTGGCGGTCGATCTGTGGTCAAGATAAGCAGTGGAATGTTACTCTCTCGAGCCTCGATCACTGCTGAATAAAAATTTGCCCCAGCCGTGCCAGAGGTACACACCACTACCACGGGATTGTGCGATTGACGGGCCCGGCCCAAGGCAAAGAACGCCGCAGATCGTTCGTCCAAAATTGGAATAGACTCAATTCCGGGATGTTGCGCAAAGGCAACGGTCAAGGGGGTTGAACGCGAACCCGGACACAAAACTGCCGTTTTAAGGCCAAGCTGTGCCAGGGTCTCCACTACAATGGATGCCCAAACAGAGTTTGTATTGCGAAAATCGATAGCCATGCCGACGGCAGCCTGCTGAAAACATCCCTGATCTTAATCGCAATTGCGCTGGGAGTCAGGAAAAGAGCGCCTTGTGAGTGCAAGTTGTCTCAACCAATTGCTCGACCAATTGCTCAAATCAACTGCTGAACTAACTAAAAGAATGGGTAAACTTTTTCATCTCGATATTGTGGTATCTACTGATGTGATTGATGAGAATAATCACGTCAACAACGTTGCTTATGTCAAGTGGATGCAGGATGTTGCCGTTAGTCACTCCCGTTCAACGGGTGGAACGCAGGCGGCTAGAGACGCAGGGGGAACATGGGTGGCCCGTGCTCACTATATTGAGTATCGTCAGCCAGCGTTTCAGGGAAATCGTCTGCGACTGATGACCTGGATTAGTGACTTTCGCAAAATTCGCAGCCAGCGCCGATACAAGTTTTTACGACTTGATGACAATGTTACGATAGCCGTTGGCTATACGGATTGGGTGTTTGTGGATGCTGTTACAGGACGCCCACGCTCGATTCCGCCTACCGTCGTTGCCTGTTTTGATATCTTGCCTGAATTTGAAGAACCTTAAATTCAGTATTTTTAACTCTCGACGCTGCCTAATTGTTCTGAATAAGATGGACATGCTGCAATTCAATGGTGCGATCGCGCATGGCCTCCAATGACCCTCGCCACGATAACGACAGAGACTTTCAACTTCGCCAACGGGAAGCTGATTTAAAGAAACGAGAACTAGAGATTCGGCTCCGTGAACTAGAAGCAGAACTGCATCAGCATCCTCCAGCCACTCCTGTCACTCAAGTCGAAGTGCAAACGGTTTATCCTCAAAAGTCAGCTACTCCAGAAACACGCTGGCAGCGCTGGAAACGGTCAATCGGCAATTTTGCGAAGTTCTGCATCTTAGTGGTGGTTGTCCTAGTTGCAATTCGCGTTTCGTTTTGGCTAGCCAATATCATCATCATCGGCACAGCCGCTTTTGTTGCTTACAAGCTATTTTTCGAAAGCAAGCCGAATCAGTAGCCATTGCACATGCATGCACGATTCGAAAAGCAGAGAGCCTGTTGCGGCAACCGCAACAGGCTCTCTGCTTTTCGAATCTCAAATCTATGGCACAATGCTCAGCGTAAACGAGTGTTGTCCTGTGCCCTGCTCACCAACATAGACAGAGTACTGACCCTGATCCCAGAGTCCTGGAATTTCAATTTTGCCATCGGCATATTCATCTGCCATCACGCAGTGAACCTGACCGTTGGGGCCACGTACCAACAGCGTTAGAGTTGCCAAGGCGGGGCTCTCAACTCGAAATCGGAGCGATGTTAAATCTGCATTGACCTGTACCTGTTGATGAGGACTGGCCGGAATATTGCCACACGAACTGGACTGACTACCACCCGATTGACCACTCATGCTGATCACATTTGTGAGCGGGGTAGATATCACGTCTCCATGTGCTACTTGAGTTCCTAGCAAAAGTACAGAGATCGCAACGGGAAGAACAAACCACCGTGGAGAACTTTTCATTATTCGTACTCCCCAAAATTGACAAAGCAAAACAGCATGGCTGGAATAGGAACGCTGTTACTAACGATACTAACTGGTTGGCTGAACCCCAATGGCAGATTTATGACACTTCTGCGATCGCACGTTGAACCGTACCACATTTAGCCACGTATATTTTGGATTGTTCGATGAACTCAACTAAAACTGGCGCAAGAACCGCAAGTCGCTTTGATAGAGACGACGAATATCGTCAATCTCGTGCAGTACCATTGCTAATCGCTCAACGCCCATACCAGCGGCAAAGCCAGTGTAAACCTCTGGATCGTAGCCGACGGCCTTGAGTACATTGGGATCAACCATGCCGCAGCCCAAAACTTCTAGCCACTTACCTTTCCACTGAATATCCACTTCGGCTGAGGGTTCAGTGAACGGGAAATAGCTGGGGCGCAGTCGAATGGGGACATCGCCAAATAAGGCATCAATGAAGACGCGAATTGTGCCCTTCAAATCGCTGAACGTTAGCCCTTCATCTACAGCTAAAATTTCAACCTGATGAAAGACGGCTGAGTGGGTTGAATCTACCGTGTCGCGACGATAGCAGCGCCCAGGCGAAACGATGCGAATGGGTGGTTCCGTTTGCTCCATGTAGCGGATTTGCACGTTGGAGGTATGCGTCCGCATCAGATTGCCATCGGGCAGATAAAGCGTGTCCTGCATATCCCTTGCGGGATGATCGGGTAGGAAATTCAGCGCTTCAAAGTTGTAATAGTCTGTTTCCATTTCCGGGCCTTGAGCCACGGTATAACCCAGTCCGATGAAAATATCGACCAGTCGGTCAACCATGCCGTTGATGGGATGGACTCGACCTTGAGGCCGATAGGTTCCTGGCATTGTCACATCAAGCGTTTCAGCCTCTAGCTGAGCCTGAATAGCAGCTTCTTGCAGCGTCTCACGCTTAGTATCTAGATCAGACTGCACCGCTTCTTTAACGGTGTTCGCCAACGAGCCAATCTTGGGTCGATCACTGGCATCGAGTTTGCCCATTCCTTTCAAGATTTGGGACAAATCGCCCTTTTTGCCAAGATATTTAACGCGCATCTGCTCCAGATCGTCGAGCGAATCTACGGCTGCGATCGCACGTTGAGCTTCAGCTTGTAGGGCAGTCAGTTGCGCTTCCAGATCAGTTAAGGTGGTCATGCCAGTTTGCAATATGTTCGTAGGTCTAACTCTTGGGTTCAAATGGGCAATTGAATGCCAATTTTGTTTACCTTACCAGTGTAAATGGACAAACCCCATCCCGGACAGACCTTTTTTGTGAACCCTGCTGATCAGTTTATTCGTTGGTGGTTAATTGCTGATGTATAAGCGCAATTAGCTGCGCCACAGTTTATTTTCAATATCGCGCATTTGGCGCTCTAAGCGATCCAAACGACCCCGCAGCTCATCCATCTCGGCCTGACGAGGCACGCCCAAATCTTGCAACACACGACGGAGCTGTCGCTGCATCTGATCTTCAAAGTTCGTCTGTTCGGTGCGAATTTGCCCCATCAGATCATCGACAAAATTATTGGCCTGATCTGGGTCGAGTCGTCCTTCTTTGACCCACTGATCGCTAACCTCCCGCAGCTTTTCAGCCACCAGCGAGGTGGTACCAACACCGATCATGAGCAACTGTTTTAGCAGGGTGTTTGTGTCCATATCCTTGTCTCTACAGATTGTGCTTCCCAAAGACAGCCTATCGTTTCTCTATAGGAAGCTACAGTCGTGTTTACCGTCAAGTGTTTGCTCGGTTTAATTTCGGCTTTTATTCAAACAGTACGGAGCCGAAGGACACATCGCGTCCTTTTGCTCCGCACTGTTTGGTTTGGATTATCAACGGAGAGGGAGGGATTCGAACCCTCGATGCCCTTGCGGACATAACGGTTTTCGAGACCGTCGCATTCAACCACTCTGCCACCTCTCCTGGTGGGGTTTCATCGCCTATCTTATACTAATTTTGGATTTTGGATTGACGATTTTGGATTCGCTCCATGATGTTCAAGCGCAAATACCGTTCGCCTCTTCCACCTCTACATCCCTTTGCAGATCTCTGCCCTCGAATTCCTTGGCTCCTTCTAAATCATTGCACCTTGCTAGCAGTCCTCTTTTCCTTGACTCCCTTTACACCTTCACAACCCCTCCCACTCTCTTCCCCCTTTACTCCCCAACTCCCCCTTCCGCCAACGCCACAAACTGCCGCTCCGGTGTCCACTGAATTGCCCCGTCTCGTTGCGTCCAAAATACCTGAATATCGCGCTCTTCTAGCTTTTCCTCTGTATCTGGCCTCAATCTGCCAAATGCGATCGCAACTTCCGGTTTAATCTGCTCCAGCACCTGATCTTGAATAAAACCGCCATACCACAGCAGCACGTCAACATCTTGCAGCACTTTGGTTTGGCGTAGGCTGTCTTGCACGTCTTTACCGAGAAATTCCACAATCAGCCACGTTTGATCTTGAAATTTAACTTGGATCATACTGGGATCGCTGTAGATAACTTGGGTTTGAATTTGCCCTGTTTGATTCGTTTGAGTAGTCGGCAAGGGCTGGATGGTTAAACCAGGGATCGACTCAAAAGCGTGAACGCTGAATAGTTGAGTGATCGGCGTTTTGGCCTGTAGGGATTTCCATCCGTCTGATTGATCGGCTGCGATGGTGGGTGCGATCGCAGCGGCAATTCGATTAACCCCGTCCTGTTGCAGCATGGGCAAAATGCCGTGCCGCACCGTTTTCTCGTTGCCGTCGGTAATCAGATGGGTTTGAGTGCGATCTCGCAAGATGACTGTTGGAAAATCGGCATCCAGCACCGTCAACTCTACTGTTGCTGCCCGCGCATAGCCAATCGGAACTGCAACTATTGCCAACGCCAGCGCACTCGCCATCCATCGCCGCTTTTGCCACCAGGGTTGCAGCCAGCTCAGGAAAATCAACCCGTAAATCAGCAGCATTTGCGGCAGCAAAATCTTACCAACTGCGTAGCTACTGCCTGGTAGGCTATTGCAGATGTTGACCAGGAAAATTAAAACCTCCACAATCTTGCCAAGTGACCATGATGCAATGAGCTGGTAAAAATCAGTCCAGCCAATAGCAGTCAAGACTAAACCAACGGGAATTGTGACGATCCCGCCCAGCGTGATCACGATAATCAGCGGTGTGGTCAGAATATTCAGAATAATGCTGTAAGGCGACACTACCCCAAAGGCAAACAGCGCCAGCGGCAGTGTCCATAGAAATGCTGCGATTGGCACCGATACCAGTGCCGCAATGGTTGGCGGCATCCAGTCCAAGGCTTTTGTCAGTGGCTGTACGGTAACGACTAGCCCTAACGTTGCTAGTACGCTCAGCCAAAAACCTAAACTGCCCATCCACAACGGATTGAACAGCAGCAGTAAAAAGACAACTCCGGCCAGCGCCGCGTACTGTTTAACCCGGCGCTCCATCACCATGCCAATTAAACCACCCACGCCCATCAAGGCCGCTCGCATGACGCTGGGTTGAATTCCGGTGAGGCCAACGTAGAAAATTAGCACGCTAATGCCGATTCCCAGCCGTGTTTTTGCTCCCAATCCCCGCGTTGCCCAAATGACCACCGAGAGTAAAAGCGATACATGAAAACCTGACGCTGCTAATGTATGGGCTAAACCCGCTTTCATAAAGGCATCTTGCAGATCGTAAGGCACATTGGCGGCCTGCCGTCCCAGCACCATGCCACCAACGAGTTCACCATTAGGACTGCCTAAACCTGTGATTAATGCATCAACAATGTGCGATCGCACGTTTGCCAATTCATATTGCAGTCGTCTAACACCCCAATCCGGCGGATCAGTAGATGAACAGTTATCTAAACAGTTGAAAGACTTCGTGCTGTAAAGACTAACGCCCGCAAATATGCCCTGCCGTTTTAGATAGGCTTGGAAGTCAAATGCACCGGGATAATCAGCCGGTTTAGGCTCGTAGAGTTTGCCCGTAATTTGGACTTTTTGCCCTGGATAAACATCCTGTTTGGCTGTTTCAGATTCCTGCGCTGTGTTGGCGTTCTCTTGAGGCAGAGTAACGTAAACTTTACCTGTTACAGCCTCAACCGAACCAAGTAACTGACCGTTTTTGTCTTGATTCTGAATCTCATCTGCTTCTAGAGTGAAACGAATACGATCGCCACGGGTGATTTGGGCTGGACTATCGACCCATCCAGTAATGACCTGCTCAATTGCTGCATCTGAAGTATTCTCAGTCTGGATATATTGACTCACGTCGTTTGCACCGACTTTGGGAAATCGCATGGCCCACCAGCTTGCGGCCAGCAGCGCGACTAGTCCAGCGACAATCCAGGTATTTCGATTCGGCCCAGTCCGCCAGCGACGAGGTAGCGTAAACGCAAAAATCAAGCTCAGCCCTAGCAGTCCTAGCCCACCGTAAACACCGCGAATCGGCTCATGATGCAGCGCCAGCCATTCTGCGGTGCCTAATCCCAACACATACGCGCCAATAATAGACCAGCTTTGAAGCGATCGCATTGCTAGTTTTCCTTTCTCAGATAGATGCACCTGAAATCTAGCTATCCCAAAATCTTGGCTTCATTACCAGCTCAGTCAGCGGACAAAATGTAAAAGAGCCTCTAGTTTACGAACTAGAGGCTCTTTTACTCAAATAGGGTGGTTTCAGCTGCGATCGCACCTGTAAATATCGCAACTTAATGCTATTTCTTCACTCAGCACTCAATCTCTTTTTAGCACTGGTAGTAAAACCGGTCTTAAATCGATAATCCCAGTTTCAGACCCAATACTGCATGGACAAGCAGTGCACACAGCGCAAAGCTCCCAACGTAGGCGTGAACCGTACGCAGTGACTTGTTGCCCCTAAAATTCAATGACAATGCACCATTGAGCGCAAGCAACCCAACCACAATCGTACCTGTCCAAAAGTGATAGCTCTCAAAAATCTGCTGACCCTGCATGACCAGCGACAAAACACCACCCGTGTAGCCCAACGCAATGAATGTAAACATCCAAGGAGCAAGCTTGCGATGTCCAGTACGGCTCTCTGTCACAACCTCCGCATCGGAAGCTGTGCGTATTTTCCAGCCCGTTAAGCCAACAAAACTACCCATCGCCACAACGACAATCCCCATCATCAAAGGATGGCCCCAATGCACAATCGGTTCTGGCAGGTTGAACTGTGCAAACCAATTTGCGATCGGCTCCAAATAGCCCCGAATCGTCGATACCATACCTATCCCTTGAAATCTTTAAGAAACATTAAGTATTCTATCTGAGCTTTGGGGTAAGACAAGGTAGCTAGGTTTACTCAACTGCCATTAGGGAATGTACGCGTAATTAAATTTCGGCGTTGCTTGTCACAACTGCTGGTTGTGGAGCCGAGGCTTGAGCCTTACAGAGAGGAAATCCTAACTGCTCACGCTGCTCTAGATAAAGTTGGGCAACCCGTCGGGCCAAACTTCTCACCTGTCGAATGTAGCGAGTCCGCTCCGTAACTGAAATAACTCCCCGCGCATCCAACAGGTTAAACGTGTGAGAGCACTTCAGTACGTAGTCGTAGGCAGGCAGCACTAAACCCTTAGCCATTAACTGCTCCGCCTCCTGCTGATACAAGTTGAACAGCGTAAATAGCAGCTCCGAATTAGATGCCTCAAAGTTATAGGTGGAATGTTCAATTTCACCCTGCATATGAACATCCCCATAACTTAGCGTTTCGTTCCACTGAATTTTTGCGATCGCATCCACCTCTTGCAGATACATCGTCAATCGCTCTAAACCATAGGTCAGCTCAATGGATACCGGGTCGCAGTCAATCCCGCCACACTGTTGGAAATAGGTGAACTGAGTAATTTCCATCCCGTCTAGCCACACTTCCCAGCCAACACCCCAAGCACCAACTGCTGCATCTTCCCAGTTATCTTCCACAAACCGGATATCGTGATCCTCCGGCTGAATTCCCAAAGCTCTGAGCGAATCCAAGTAGACATCCTGAATATCCGGCGGGGACGGCTTGATCAACACTTGGTACTGATAGTAATGTTGATATCGATTAGGATTTTCACCATACCGACCATCCGCAGGCCGCCGACACGGTTCAACATAAGCAACCGACCACGGCTCTGGCCCAATCGCCCGCAGAAACGTATGTGGACTTTTCGTTCCAGCTCCTTTCTCAGTATCATACGGCTGCACAATCAAACAGCCGCGATCGCTCCAAAACTGATGCAAAGTGGCAATCACAGATTGAAAATTCACAGCTTCTCCCCGTCCATATCTATCAACGCAGCAAGTTCCCTCTTGATTTATTACCTAAGAGGCCGACTCCTATTGTGCCTGATAGTAATAGCAATCCAACTGGAATTTGCCCATCAGCTTCTGGATTTTGGATTTTCCACCTGTCGTGAAATGGGATAGAAATCAGGTCAAAAGTCTTCCCAATAGATGTTTTGACTATCTGCTGCATCCTGACCTAAACATTTCACCCAACAATCCTAGATTTTTTCTGTCCAGTTAAATAACCTTTCCAAATCCCTGCACCTCTTGTTTTATCTACCTTTGAGGTTTCCCGAAAAAGTCCAAGAGAAGGTATTGACAGTTTCATGCAGAGTCGTTATATTGATAAAGCGCTGGAGGAGAGAGCGTTTGTGCTGAGCTCCTTGAGCGAGAAACGGAACCTCGACATAAGAATAGTTCAGAAGCCAAGAACATCACATCTCGTCAAGGAAAAGACAGATGGTGGGCTAGTTTAGCAAAGCTTACCAAATTTTAATATATTCCGGATACGAGTCGATACGTTTCTTAACGTAAGAGAATCGTATTTGGAGCCAAAAAACTTTCTAAGTTTTTAACACGGAGAGTTTGATCCTGGCTCAGGATGAACGCTGGCGGCGTGCTTAACACATGCAAGTCGAACGCAGAACGCCCTTCGGGGTAAGTATGAGTGGCGGACGGGTGAGTAACGCGTGAGAATCTGCCTTCAGGAGGGGGACAACCACTGGAAACGGTGGCTAATACCCCATATGTCTACGGATGAAACAGTTTTCTGCCTGAAGATGAGCTCGCGTCTGATTAGCTAGTTGGTGAGGTAAGAGCTCACCAAGGCGACGATCAGTAGCTGGTCTGAGAGGATGATCAGCCACACTGGGACTGAGACACGGCCCAGACTCCTACGGGAGGCAGCAGTGGGGAATTTTCCGCAATGGGCGAAAGCCTGACGGAGCAACGCCGCGTGAGGGAGGACGGCCTGTGGGTTGTAAACCTCTTTTCTCAGGGAAGAAGATCTGACGGTACCTGAGGAATAAGCATCGGCTAACTCCGTGCCAGCAGCCGCGGTAAGACGGAGGATGCAAGCGTTATCCGGAATTATTGGGCGTAAAGCGTCCGCAGGTGGCTATTCAAGTCTGCTGTCAAATTCCAGGGCTCAACCCTGGTTCGGCAGTGGAAACTGGATAGCTAGAGTACGGTAGGGGCAGAGGGAATTCCTGGTGTAGCGGTGAAATGCGTAGATATCAGGAAGAACACCGGTGGCGAAAGCGCTCTGCTGGGCCGTAACTGACACTCATGGACGAAAGCTAGGGGAGCGAAAGGGATTAGATACCCCTGTAGTCCTAGCTGTAAACGATGGATACTAGGTGTTGGACGTATCGACCCGTTCAGTACCGTAGCTAACGCGTTAAGTATCCCGCCTGGGGAGTACGCACGCAAGTGTGAAACTCAAAGGAATTGACGGGGGCCCGCACAAGCGGTGGAGTATGTGGTTTAATTCGATGCAACGCGAAGAACCTTACCAGGGCTTGACATGTCCAGAATCCTCGGGAAACCGAGGAGTGCCTTCGGGAGCTGGAACACAGGTGGTGCATGGCTGTCGTCAGCTCGTGTCGTGAGATGTTGGGTTAAGTCCCGCAACGAGCGCAACCCTCGTTTTTAGTTGCCATCATTCAGTTGGGCACTCTAGAGAGACTGCCGGTGACAAACCGGAGGAAGGTGGGGATGACGTCAAGTCAGCATGCCCCTTACGTCCTGGGCTACACACGTACTACAATGCTTCGGACAAAGGGCAGCCAGACCGCGAGGTTGAGCTAATCCCATAAACCGAGGCTCAGTTCAGATTGCAGGCTGCAACTCGCCTGCATGAAGGAGGAATCGCTAGTAATCGCAGGTCAGCATACTGCGGTGAATACGTTCCCGGGCCTTGTACACACCGCCCGTCACACCATGGAAGCTGGCCACGCCCGAAGTCGTTACCCCAACCGTTCGCGGAGGGGGACGCCGAAGGCAGGGCTGGTGACTGGGGTGAAGTCGTAACAAGGTAGCCGTACCGGAAGGTGTGGCTGGATCACCTCCTTTCAAGGAGACCTACCCTACTTAGACGTGCGAAAACTGATAGAGCACCTAAGTAAGGTCATCCTAGGTCGGTCGAGATGATTATTATTGGTTTCTGAACTATCGAGGGGCCGGATATGGGCTATTAGCTCAGGTGGTTAGAGCGCACCCCTGATAAGGGTGAGGTCCCTGGTTCGAGTCCAGGATGGCCCACTCGTGGGGGTATAGCTCAGCTGGTAGAGCGCCTGCTTTGCAAGCAGGATGTCAGCGGTTCGAGTCCGCTTACCTCCACCAGATTTAATAATTCAGCACTATTTCTAAACTACTGAGCAGACAAGCTATCAGTAGCTAGAAAGGCTGCTGGATTAGACCAGCAAAGAACCTTGAAAACTGCATAGAGAAAAGAGATGTCAGGTAGATGTTGACGAAGCTATGAATCAGCAATGATTGATGGTTCAGTCACGAACAGACACCAATGTAAGTAAATGGTCAAGCTATCAAGGGCTTACGGCGGATACCTAGGCACACAGAGGCGATGAAGGACGCGGTTACCGGCGATATGCCACGGGGAGTTGGAAGCAAGCAGTGATCCGTGGGTTTCCGAATGGGGCAACCCTAAGTACGGCCAGTTGAATCCATAGACTGGCACGAGCCAACCCAGCGAATTGAAACATCTTAGTAGCTGGAGGAAGAGAAAGAAAACTCGATTCCCTGAGTAGCGGCGAGCGAAACGGGAAGAGCCTAAACCAGTGGTTTTTACTGCTGGGGTTGTGGGACGGCAATGTGGACTAGAAAGGTTAGACGAAGCAGCTGAATACTGCACCAGAGGGGGTGAAAGTCCCGTAGTCGAAAACTGAACTAGCCTAGCCGGATCCCGAGTAGCACGGGGCACGTGAAATCCCGTGTGAATCCGCGAGGACCACCTCGTAAGGCTAAATACTCCTGTGTGACCGATAGTGAAACAGTACCGCGAGGGAAAGGTGAAAAGAACCCCGGGAGGGGAGTGAAATAGAACATGAAACCGTAAGCCTACAAGCAGTCGGAGTCCGATTTAACGGATGACGGCGTGCCTGTTGAAGAATGAGCCGGCGACTTATAGGCACTGGCGGGTTAAGGCGGAAATGCCGGAGCCAGAGGGAAACCGAGTCTGATAAGGGCGACTATGTCAGTGTTTATAGACCCGAACCCGGGTGATCTAACCATGTCCAGGATGAAGCTTGGGTAACACCAAGTGGAGGTCCGCACCGACCAATGTTGAAAAATTGGCGGATGAGGTGTGGTTAGGGGTGAAATGCCAATCGAACCCGGAGCTAGCTGGTTCTCCCCGAAATGTGTTTAGGCGCAGCGGTAACGATTATAACTGGGGGGTAAAGCACTGATTCGGTGCGGGCTGCGAGAGCGGTACCAAATCGAGTCAAACTCTGAATACCCAGTGCACACGTTGCCAGTGAGACGGTGGGGGATAAGCTTCATCGTCGAGAGGGAAACAGCCCAGACCACCAGCTAAGGTCCCCAAATTAACACTAAGTGGGAAAGGAGGTGGGAGTGCAGAGACAACCAGGAGGTTTGCCTAGAAGCAGCCATCCTTGAAAGAGTGCGTAATAGCTCACTGGTCAAGCGCTCCTGCGCCGAAAATGAATGGGACTAAGTGTTATACCGAAGCTGTGGACTTACTACGTAAGTGGTAGGGGAGCGTTCTGTAGTAGTTAGAAGCATTAGCGAAAGCAGGTGTGGACGAATCAGAAGTGAGAATGTCGGCTTGAGTAGCGAAAACATTGGTGAGAATCCAATGCCCCGAAACCCTAAGGGTTCCTCCGGAAGGCTCGTCCGCGGAGGGTTAGTCGGGACCTAAGGCGAGGCCGAAAGGCGTAGTCGATGGCCAACGGGTTAACATTCCCGTACCGACGTTAGATTGTGAAGAGGGACGGAGAAGGCTAAGCCAGCCGGATGTTGGTTACCGGCGTAAGTGTTCAAGGTGATGAGGGTCGGCGAAAACGACCTGAGCTGAGGCACGAGTCCGACCCGCTACGGCGGGGAAGTGGTGTATGTCAGGCTTCCAAGAAAAGCTCTATCCACGTTAATCTAACGTTGCCCGTACCCGAAACCGACACAGGTAGGGAGGTTGAGAATACCAAGGGGCGCGAGATAACTCTCTCTAAGGAACTCGGCAAAATGGCCCCGTAACTTCGGGAGAAGGGGTGCCACCGAGAGGTGGTCGCAGTGAAGAGTCCCAGGCGACTGTTTACCAAAAACACAGGTCTCCGCTAAGTCGCAAGACGATGTATGGGGGCTGACGCCTGCCCAGTGCCGGAAGGTTAAGGAAGTGGGTTAGCTTCGGCGAAGCTCGCGACTGAAGCCCCGGTGAACGGCGGCCGTAACTATAACGGTCCTAAGGTAGCGAAATTCCTTGTCGGGTAAGTTCCGACCCGCACGAAAGGCGTAACGATCTGGGAGCTGTCTCGGAGAGAGGCTCGGCGAAATAGGATTGTCTGTGAAGATACGGACTACCTGCACCCGGACAGAAAGACCCTATGAAGCTTTACTGTAGCCTGGAATTGGGTTCGGGCTTTGTTTGCGCAGGATAGGTGGGAGACTATGAAGCAGTCCTTGTGGGGACTGTGGAGTCACTGGTGAGATACCACTCTAACAAGGCTAGAATTCTAACCCTTACCCGTTATCCGGGAAGGGAACAGTTTCAGGTGGGCAGTTTGACTGGGGCGGTCGCCTCCTAAAAGGTAACGGAGGCGCGCAAAGGTTCCCTCAGGCTGGTTGGAAATCAGCCGCAGAGTGTAAAGGCAGAAGGGAGCTTGACTGCAAGAGCTACAACTCGAGCAGGTACGAAAGTAGGCCTTAGTGATCCGACGGTTCCGCGTGGAAGGGCCGTCGCTCAACGGATAAAAGTTACTCTAGGGATAACAGGCTTATCTCCCCCAAGAGTTCACATCGACGGGGAGGTTTGGCACCTCGATGTCGGCTCATCGCAACCTGGGGCTGTAGTAGGTCCCAAGGGTTGGGCTGTTCGCCCATTAAAGCGGTACGTGAGCTGGGTTCAGAACGTCGTGAGACAGTTCGGTCCATATCCGGTGCAGGCGTAAGAGTATTGAGAGGATTCCTCCTTAGTACGAGAGGACCGGGAGGAACGCACCGCTGGTGTACCTGTTATCGTGCCAACGGTAGACGCAGGGTAGCCATGTGCGGAGAGGATAACCGCTGAAAGCATCTAAGTGGGAAGCCCACCTCAAGATGAGTACTCTCACTGGGTTAGCCAGGTAAGGTCACGGGAAGAACACCCGTTGATAGGTTCTAAGTGGAAGTTCAGTAATGGATGAAGCTGAGGAATACTAACAGACCGAGGGCTTGACCATATCTACATTTGGGTCTGAACTTGACATCTTTCTATGCAGTCTTCAGGGTTCTTCCTTCTCTACAGGAAGCTCAACCCAATCAGTTTCCTGGTGCCAATGGCGCACTGGCCCCACTCCAACTCCATCCCGAACTTGGTTGTGAAACGGTGCAGCGGCGAAGATACTTTGGGGGTTGCCCCACGGGAAAATAGCTCGGTGCCAGGTCAATCATTCAAGCAGAAAGGAGCTCATCAGCTGATGAGCTCCTTTCTTGATTTTTTATTTCGTTTTTTCTCAAGTGTGAATTAGTACAGAATCTAATAGGGCATTGTAGAAACCTTTGAGCATGGTATGCTGAAAGACCGGAAACCTTGATGTTGTAAGCAATGTTGACTGTAAATCGTCCTGCTACAGAATCTGCTTTTCCCCTTACGGCTGTTGTTGGTCAAGAGGCTATTAAACTGGCGCTGTTGTTGTCGGCCGTTGATCCTGCTCTTGGGGGTGTGATTATTGCGGGTCGTCGCGGTACGGCCAAATCAGTAATGGCACGAGCGATTCATGCATTGTTGCCGCCAATTGAAGTTATTGAAGGCACTTGCTGCAACTGTAATCCGTCTCAGCCCAGTGAGTGGGACGATGAAACCCAGCAGCGTTTTGCTGCCGATACTCTGATTGAAAGTTTGCCTACTAAGGTGGTTCCCGCTCCCTTCGTCCAGATCCCTCTAGGTGTAACTGAGGATCGACTAATTGGATCGGTAGACGTAGCGCAGTCAATTAAGCGAGGCGAAACTATTTTTCAGCCGGGCCTTTTGGCTGAAGCCCATCGCGGTGTGATTTATGTTGATGAGATCAACCTGCTTGATGATCAGATTTCTAATTTGCTCCTGGGTGCATTGACTGAAGGTCGTAATCAGATTGAGCGGGAAGGTATTAGCTTTCAGCATCCATGCAATCCGCTGCTGATTGCAACCTATAACCCTGAAGAAGGGACAGTGCGAGAACACCTGCTGGATCGGTTTGCGATCGCACTTTCTGCTGATATGGTTCTAGGTTTAGATCAGAGAGTTCAAGCTGTCGAACAAGCGACGGGCTATTCTGATTCTCCACAACAGTTTTTAGAACAGTACGCTGAAGATTTGGATGGTCTGAAGACCCAAATTATTCTGGCGCGGGAATGGCTCAAAGATGTTCAAATCAGCCATGACCAGATTGAGTATTTGGTGAATGAAGCTTTGCGTGGCGGTGTTCAGGGCCATCGAGCCGAACTCTATGCCGTTCGTGTTGCAAAGGCTCATGCTTCACTAGAAGGGCGCACTCAGGTTAATGCTGAAGATTTGCGTAAAGCCGTTGAACTGGTCATCGTGCCGCGTTCGACGATTGTGCAAACACCGCCGGATGAGCCACCGCCGCCGCCTCAGGAACCCCCCCCGCCACCGCCTCAGGATCGGTCGGAGCAGGAGCAAGATGATTCCGAGGAGGAGAACGAGGAAGAGGAGCAGGACGAGCCGGAAGATCAGTCTACGCCGGATTTACCAGAAGAGTTTGTCTTTGATCCAGAAGGGGTGATTCTCGATCCCTCGGTGCTGTATTTTGCTCAGATGGCAAATCGGCAGGGCAAATCCGGTAGTCGCAGTATGATCTTTTCCGATGAGCGGGGGCGGTATATCAAACCGGTAATGCCGCAGGGAACAACGATGCGAATTGCGGTGGATGCAACGCTGCGTTCGGCGGCACCATATCAAAAAGCGCGGCGAGCCCGACAGCCAAATCGTCGCGTAATTGTGGAACAGAGTGATATTCGGGCTAAGCGGCTCGCGAGGAAAGCGGGATCGCTGGTGATTTTTGTTGTAGATGCATCAGGTTCAATGGCGCTGAATCGAATGCAGTCGGCTAAAGGGGCAGTGATGCGGTTGCTGACGGAAGCGTACCAAAGCCGCGATCAAGTGGCCCTGATTCCCTTCCGGGGTGAACAAGCCGATGTACTGCTGCCCCCAACTCGTTCAATTGCTGCTGCTCGGCGACGACTGGATCGATTGCCCTGTGGTGGTGGTTCGCCACTAGCACATGGTCTGACTCAAGCGGTGCGAGTTGGCGTTAATGCGCAGCAGTCGGGCGATGTCGGTCAGGTGATGATTGTGGCGATTACGGATGGTCGCGGCAACATTCCTCTTGCTCGTTCCTTAGGTGAAGAGCTGGATCCGAGTGAAAAGCCTGACATTAAGGGTGAACTACTGGATATTGCTGGACGAATCCGGGCGATGGGCATTCAACTTCTCGTCGTTGATACTGAGAATAAGTTCGTCTCGACCGGTTTTGCCAAAGAACTGGCGAAGCAGGCGGGCGGTAAGTATTACCATCTACCGAAGGCGACGGATCAGGCGATTGCCGCGATGACCAAAGGCGCGATCGCAGATATGAAAGCCAAGTAAGCCAAATTTGTTTCTAAAAAACACACTGCCTTGATTAGGTTAGCGCTGCTAGCTTGTGTCGAGGCAGTTTTGCTATTTTTAGATGTCGGCTCAAACGCCATTCAATCAAAGGAATTCGGCCAGCATGTTCAAATTGATCACCCTTCTGTTAACGAGCAGTTTGACCGTGATGGCAGGGGCAACCCTTGCTCCAGCGCTTCCGCAAATCGAGGCGTTCTTTGCAGATGAACCTAACGCAGCATTTTGGGTCAAGCTGATGTTGACCATGCCTGCTCTATTTAGCGCCATTGGTGCACCATTGTCCGGCGCGATTGCAGACTGGCTCGGACGCAAACCGCTTCTACTTGGTGCCGCGATTTTATATGGCTTAGCGGGATCATCAGGGCTCGTCTTGAGTTCAATTACGGGGTTGCTGATTGGACGGGCGCTGTTGGGTTTTGCAGTTGCAGGCGTCATGACTGCTTCCACGGCCCTCATTGCTGATTACTATCACGGTGCCGAGCGCAATCACATTATGGGCGTGCAATCGGCCTTCATGGGATTTGGTGGCGTTGTATTTCTTGTTTTGGGCGGAGTGCTGGCAGACGTTGACTGGCGGTTCCCCTTTGCTATTTATCTCACCGCGCTTGTGGCGGCAGTTATGGTGGCGCTATCCATTCATGAACCAACACGAGAAAAAGCGCGCGAGAACTTGAAAGCTAAGCGCGATCAGGCTGCCGCACTATTAGATTCATCAGCTCAGAAGGAAACGACCGCAGTCTTTGGACGATTCAAGTCGTCATTCAGCGGTGAAGCATCGTTTGTGCCTGTGCTCATGGGTATTTATCTACAGGTTTTTGTCTTTATGGCGGTGTTTTACATTGTGCCTGTGCAGCTTCCGTTTTATCTAAATACGCTGAGCGCAGGGATTAGCAACACCGCTACTGGAATTGCGATCGCATCCTTGGAACTCGCCTGCGCTATTTTTTCACTGTATTACCGTCCGATGAAACAGCGGTTTAGCTTTAGCCAAATTCTCGCCATTGGCTTTCTTAGCTTTGGCGTTGGATATTTAATAGTTGCGATCGCGCAATCTTACGCAGTCGTTCTTATTGGTTTAATCATTGCTGGTATTGGATTTGGGGTACTGATTCCCAATGCAAACGTATGGCTAAATGCCATTACTCCAACTGCTGCTCGCGGACGAGCGGTCGGTGGGCTCAGCACCAGCGTCTTTCTGGGCCAGTTTTTTTCACCGATATTGAGTCAACCGCTGATTCAACAAACTGGATCAGGCGCAACCTATGGACTAGTCGGTATCGGTATGAGTGCGATCGCAATCATGGTTTTGGTCAGTACTCAAATCTACAACCCAGATCGCAGCCGTTAACCGAGAGCTGTAGCGGCTTGTTCTTAGTAGATTGCCTGACAAGTTGATAGAACCTGCTGATCAGTTTCGCTGATCGTTTCAATGGCATGAAAGCCTTCTAAACCAAAGGGTGCAGCGGCATCTGTTCCAGCAACAACTGCATTGCTCGCTAAGGCGACTTCGTAAGGATACGTGGTTTGGTCGTAGCTGTTGGTGATGTTTAGGGCCAGCTGTTCGCCAACGACTTCGCCGTGAAAGCAATCAAACGAGGATTGGGGCATGTAGAATGCGCCAACAACCTTTTGGTCTTGCATGGTGAAGACTATATAGGTTGCGCCAATTTGCTCTGCTGTAGCTGACTGGCCGAACAGGTATGTTTTAGCGGTTGATTCAACAGCAGGTGAATTGGAGGCAACCAATTCAGCTTGGGGCTTTACTTTCTGGGGAACGCTGACACCATCAGCCTTAGCTTGAGGGAAGGTGACGGCAGTAATGATCAATGCCAAGGTCAGTAGTAATCCAGTCACGATGCGCTCAACCGGAGTAGAGGACTGAGTGGCAGCAATTGATTTGAGGTAGAGGCGAGTATGAAGTGTCATGGCACAGACCGATCGGGTTAGGGGCAGTAGCGAGCAAGTGAAGCGCTTGCTTGTTACTTATAAGGATCCACGATCGGTTAGCAAAATTCCGTGATAGTGCCCATCAAATTCTTGTGATTCTGAGCATAGCTCTGTAGTGATACGGATCACGCTGCTATCGAGATTTGAAACTAGCGGGAGAAGATCTAAAGTCGCCTTTCAACTAGGATTGCCTTATGAAGCTGATTCAAACTTCCCCAAAGTTCCACCTTGTACGCAATCCGCTTGCAAAAGTAGGTTTTAGGGTTTGTGAAAGTTAGTCTATGCCAAATTTTACAAACCATAGTTCGGGTTCTTCCCCAGCGGATTCAGGATTAAAATCATCGCTTTTATGAACAGTTAATCATGTTACGGGCAAAGCAGTTCTTACTGTCTGGATATAGTGTTGCGGTTGTCGCCAGTCTGTTGGCAGTGTTGCTACGGTTTCTGCTGGTACCTCTGCTTTTTGACAATGCGCCGCTGTTGATCTTCATCATGCCCGTCCTGTTGAGTGCTTGGTATGGCGGTCTACAGCCCGGTTTATTGGCCACCGCATTGTCTGCACTGCTAGGAACCTATTTTTTTGTTGCTCCTCAATCTAGCCTTGGTGGCCTCGACATTGGCAACTTTACTCGCGTGACGATTTTCGTGGTTGAGGGCATTTGCATCAGTGGACTCAGTGAAGCCTTACGAGACGCTAAAAAACGTGCTGAGCGGGTGTCCTCGCAGTTGAGCGAACGCGAAGAACAGTATCGGCTGTTGGTAGAAGAGGTTCGAGATTACGCTATTTTTGGCCTCGATCCTCAAGGTCGGGTGATAAGCTGGAACAAAGGCGCAGAGCTGATGCAAGGCTATACCGCTGCGGAAGCATTGGGACGGCACTTTTCCCTGTTCTACACTGAAGCTGCGATCGCACAGGGTGAACCTGATTGCACGCTACAAATTGCAGTTGCCGAAGGACGAGTTGAAGATAGGGGATGGCGTAGACGCAAAGACGGCTCACTCTTTTGGGCGGATGTGGTGATTACAGCACTACGAGATGAACAGGGGCAGCTTTGTGGCTTTTCGAAAGTGATGCGTGATATTACCCAACGACTGCAAAGCGAGGAGGCGCTACAGGAAAGTTACGGGTTGCTGCACGCTGTGATTGAGGGAACAGGAAATGCCATTTTTGTTAAAGATCGGCAGGGACGGTATAAACTCATAAACTCTGCTGTTGCCCATATTATGGGGCTCTCTAAAGCTGAAATTTTGGGCAAAGACGATACCGCCTTGCTGCCTTTGGATGCTGCGACTGTCCTCCGGCAACTTGACTCTATCGTTATGGAAACGGGCACGTCTCACGTTTTTGAGGAAGAAATTGAAGAGGCGGATGGAATTCATACCTTTCTCTCCACCAAAGATCCCTATCAAGACGCTCAAGGCAACATTGTCGGTGTGATTGGCGTTTCCCGTGATATTACCGATCGCAAGCAGGCAGAAGCAGCCCTGCGGCGATCAGCACAGCGGCTCGAAACGCTACAGCAGATTGACCGGGCGATTCTGCAAGCGACCAGCCCTAAAACCATCGCCCAAACTGCCCTCCGTCGTCTGCGAGATGCGATCGCATTTCAGCAAGCGATGGTGGCTTTGTTCAACGCCGAAATCAATGAAGCGTATGTACTGGCGGGACAAGTGGATTCCCAGTCACACGGTTCCGTTTTGCCCATTGAAGCCTTGTCTTTGCCCGCCCGCTTGTGCAATCGGGACGGTATTTGCTACATCCGAGATTTGGTAACGATGCCGGAACGCCCACCGCTGTTTGAACAGGCTGTTGCAGATGGCAGCCGCAGTGCTGTGGTGGTGGCACTGCTGGCGGAAAATAAGCTGATTGGCAATCTGTATATACTGGCGGATCAACTCGCTGCTTTTGACTCAGAAAGCCTGGAGATTGCGCAGGAAGTTGCCAACCAACTTGCGATCGCAATTCAGCAGGCCCAGCTACGAGAACAACTACAACGTCATGCAGCGGAATTAGAGCATCGGGTAGCTGAACGTACGGCCCGGCTTGAAGAAACCAACCAAGAATTAGAAGCGTTTACGTATTCGGTTTCCCATGATTTGCGAGCGCCGCTGCGGACGATTCAAGGATTTGCCCAAGCTTTTTTGGAAGACTGCGGCCAGCAGCTAGAGGATGTTTGCCACAGCTACGTTCATTCCATTGTTGATGATGCCGTTCAGATGAATGGGTTAATTAGCGATTTGCTGAACTATAGCCGTTTGACGCGCACTCAAATCAGCTTACAGCCCACGTCTCTGGATGAGGTTGTGCAAGAAGCCCGGAAGCAACTGACGACTGAAATTCAGGACAAACAGGCTCAGCTTCAGATTGCGGCTCCTTTACCCCCCGTAATCGCTCATCGATCAACTCTGATTCAAGTCGTTACAAATCTGATCAGTAATGCCATTAAGTTTGTGGAATCCGATACACAACCTCAGATAGATATCTTTGCGACCACGGAGCGCCAAGATCAGCAAAACTGGATCCGTTTATGGATTATCGACAATGGCATAGGCATTGCACCTGAGCACCAAGAGCGAGTATTCCGCGTCTTCGAACGTCTGCATGGTGCCGAAAGCTACCCCGGTACGGGCATTGGCTTGGCCATCGTTCGTAAAGGGCTAGACCGAATGGGAGGACGAGTGGGCGTGGAATCGCAACTGGAGCAAGGAAGCCATTTTTGGATTGCGCTGCCGAGTGCTGTTCTCAGCTTGAATTGCTTAACCGATGACAAAACCTCTTCGCATTCTCTTGATCGATGATAATCGCAGCGATCGCGCTTTAGTAATTCGAGAACTGGAGCGAAATTTTGACCAACTGATTATTGAGGAAGTAACTAACTCCATCCAGTTTAATCATGAACTCGAACTGGGTAATTTTGACGCGGTGATTACTGATTTTCAACTGCGCTGGGCGATTGGACTCGATATTTTGGAAAAGGTGCGACAGCGCTATCCCAATTGTCCGGTGGTTATGTTTACGAATACCGGAACTGAAGAGATTGCGGTTGAAGCGATGAAGCTTGGACTGGATGACTACATCATTAAACAGCCCAACCGCTACCTGCGAGTTCCGATCGCTGTTCAAACTGCCTTAGAGAGACGAGCCGCTCAGCGACGAGCGGCGCTCCTGGAAATCCGGCTACAGGGTCTCCTGAATCAGGTCAAAATTGGTATTTTCCGATTCCAGGCAAACGGCACTATCATCGAAGCCAATCGGGCTTTTCTAGAGCTACTCGGTGCAGAATCATTGGCTCAAGTTAACGCCATGAACGGACTGGATATCTGCGATCGCTATATTGAACTTGTTAACTCGCCGCCACCGCAGCAGCAGGAGCAACAGGTGCAGCTACAGCGCAGCGATGGGACTTCGTTTTGGGCACTGTTGACCATCACCTTGAATATGGTCGAAGGTGTGACGGTTGCCGACGGCCTATTGGAAGACATCACCGAGCGTAAACAGGCTGAAACGGCGCTTCAAGAATTAAATGCCACCCTAGAAGCACGAGTACAGGAACGGACGGCTCAACTGCAAGCAGCCAACCAAGAGCTGGAGGCGTTTACGTATACTGCGTCTCATGATCTCGGTTCGCCCCTACGGGCCATTCAAGGATATGCCCGCATTCTACTCGATGAGGTCGGTGAAACTCTGGATGGCAGGCATCTAGACGTTCTACAGCGCATTGCAACCAATGCGAGGCACCTCGCTCTCTTCATGTCCGACCTGTTGTCCTACAGCCGTTTTCGTCAAATTGAAATCGAGCTGGCATCGGTTAGCTTGTCTGAGGTATGGACAGAAGTATTAACTCGATTAGAACCGGAAATTCAAGCGCGGCAGGCACAGATTCAACTTCAGGAACCGTTGCCAACCGTACAGGCCAACCGTCCCGTTCTTATCCAGGTGCTCACCAACTTACTCGCCAACGCAATTAAATTTGTCGCTGAAGGGGTACAGCCCCAAGTGCAAGTATGGGCAGAGCCGCACGATCGGTATATTCGGTTGTGGATAGAGGATAATGGAATTGGGATTGCCCCTGATCAGCAGGAGCAAATTTTTAGACCCTTTACCCGCCTGCATTCTGAAGAAGATTATCCGGGCACTGGAATTGGTTTGGCGACTGCGCGTAAAGGCATTGAGCGTATGGGCGGACAGATGGGCGTTGAATCTCAGGCCGGGCAATGCAGTCGATTTTGGATAACACTACCAACGGCACCGGAGTCCTGAACGGAATCCTGATGCAGGAGTCCTTATGAATATAGAGAATACGATTCTGCTAGTTGAAGATAATCCTAAAGATGTCTTTTTAGTCCAGCGAGCGTTTCGTAAAGCGGAAATCCTTACGCCTCTGCAAGTGGTGAGTGATGGTGATGCGGCTATTCAGTATCTGGCCGGAGAATCACCCTATTGCGATCGCACAACTTATCCACTGCCTGTCCTGGTACTGCTCGATCTCAAACTGCCTCGGAAATCAGGTGCAGAAGTATTATCCTGGATCCGCCAAGAGTCTGCCCTGAAACGGCTACCTGTCGTTGCTTTGACTTCATCGCGAGAATATGCGGATGTCAATCGGATCTATGACCTAGGGGCTAATGCCTACATCGTTAAACCCCCTGATTTCGATCAATTGGTCAATATTCTGAGGACGCTCGATCTGCATTGGATTACCTACAACGAAAAACCCCAAATGGAGTCGGAGTGGTATCAGTGAATTTTGTATGACATCAAACGTTGACTTTCGTTGACTTTTGTAAAGCAAAAACGGGCGTGAGATGGTAATTTGTGAACAGCCAACGGTCGATGCCATCAAGAAGCCTCCCCTTCAGTTGGCTGATTTTGTTTAAGCCATCTTTTCAGTATGCTAAAACCATTTGTCAATACCTTAAACGACTCCAGTGCGGTGTCTCGCTCCGCCAAGGTTGCAGTGGTGGTCGGCACAATTCTGCTAGCAATTAATCATGGAAAAGCGATCGCGCAGGACAAAATGAGTACTGACCGCTGGATTTCGGCAGGGTTGACCTACATGGTGCCGTTTATGGTGAGTCTGCACGGTCAGTCAATGCAGCGGAAGGCGCGATAGCCATTAGCTATGCACTGAATTAGCTATGCGGCGCGATAACCCTATCAAATATGCGCTGATAGCCATCAAATGCTATGTAGGAAAGTGCCACAGGTTTTTTGCTGTAGGAGTTGTACTCTAGTCCTTGAGAACGTAACCGACACCGCGCACAGTTTGGATGAGGCGTTTTTCTTGATTTTCTTCCAGCTTTAATCGCAGGTAACGAATATAAACCTCAATGATGTTGGAATCGCCCATGAAATCGTAGCCCCAGACCTGTTCCAAAATGCGATCGCGAGTTAGTACCTGGCGCGGATTGGTCATGAGATAGTCCAGCAGATCGAATTCTTTGGCGGTCAGCTCAATGGCGCGATCGCCGCGATAGACTTCGCGAGTTTTGCGGTTGAGGGTGAGGTCGTCAAATTGCAGCATGTCTGGATCGTCGGGCTGGGTGCGCCGCAGATGGGCCCGGACTCGTGCTAGCAGTTCTTCAATGCTGAAGGGCTTCACCATGTAGTCATCTGCTCCAGCGTCCAGCCCGGTAACGCGATCGGTGACTTCATCCTTGGCAGTGAGCAGAATCACTGGCACTTGGTTGCCCGTACTGCGTAGGCGACGGCACACTTCCACACCGCTGAGTCCCGGCAGCATCCAGTCCAGAATTAGCAAATCATACTGAGCGTCACGGGCGGCCATCAGTCCAGCCAGACCATCGTGAGCGACATCGACTTTATAGTCTTCGTAACCCAGCTCTAGTTCGATGAAGCGGGCTAGTTTTTCCTCATCTTCTACGAGTAGAATGCGTGCCGTTGTCATGGTTTTAGCCTTTTGTATCGGGAGGTGGAGGAGTGGGAGAGTAGGTGGGTAGGTTTAGGCGGGTAGGGTTACTGTGAAAATGCTGCCTTTGCCGAGTTGGGACTGTACTTCGACTTGGCCGCCCAGGCAAGTGACGAGGGTTTTGACAATCGATAGGCCAAGTCCTGTGCCGCCCGTGGTGCGGCAGCGGTCGGCTTCGATGCGGTAAAACGGCTCGAACAGATGAATCAGGTGCTCTGGGGGAATCCCTTTGCCGCGATCGCAAACCTGGATAACAACTCGTTCTTGCTCTTGGCTGATGCGGAGCAGGATGGGCTGCTTGGCGTTGGCATATTTCACGGCGTTGTCTAATAGATTAATTAAAACTTGCTTGAGCCGTTGCCGATCGCTATAAATCTCTAAGTGAGAATTATTCAGGTCGAGCTGAATGCGATCGCGAAATGTCGGCGTTAGGTTAATAATGTCTAGCGCCAACTCCTTGAGCAGAATCGACTCTCGATGCAAGCGCAGATAGCCACTTTCAGCTCGCGCAAGTTCCAGCAAGTCACCCAATAGGTGCACAGTGCGATCGGCTTCGGAGGCGGCAATTTCGAGTCCTTCTCGCTGCGGATCGGTTAGATTCTGGCAGCGCCGCAGGGTGCTTTGCAGATAGCCATGAACCAGAGTGAGCGGGGTACGCAATTCATGGGAGATATTGCTGACAAATTGGCGCTGCTGTGTCCAAGCCATTGATAGGCGAGACAGCATGTTGTTAAACGCCTGGGCCAGTTCCTGCACTTCAGAGGGGGCTTGGCGTAAATCCAAATGAGCCTGATCTAGATCTTGAGCGGAAACTTCGCCTGCCAGCAAGCTCATTTTGCGCAGTGGTCGCAGCGATCGGCGGATATACCAAGCGATGATCACGGCCATAATGATGGCACCGAAAAAGCTGGCAATGCTCAGAGTACGCACCACCATCAGTAAGCTTCTTTGATCGCGAGTAATGTCTTCGGCAACATAAATACGGCCAATGGGTGCTCCATTGACCTCAAAGGGCCCACCGCAGAGGACTAGATAGCGATCGCCAATGCGCTGCACGTCCGGCCAAACAATTGACCCTGATAGATCCAATAGCTCTTGTGCTGTTCCGTCGCGTTGCCAAGAGGTGGTGTTGAGCGTATCAGATTGGGCAATGGGCTGATCGGTTTGCTGATCGCTAATCCAGAGGACTAGGTTAGGTGTGGTGCGGCTATCGATTGATTTTTGCAGGGCTTCTGGTAAGGACATCATCGTGCGGTAAGCGGCTGTGTCCTGCTCAACCCGCTCGGCAACATTCACGATATTTTCTTTGCGGCTGGCGACAAGAATCTGCTGCATACGCCAGCTTGTCCAGCCCGCAATGCTGCCAATGGCAATCACAGACACCGCCGTCACGCCTGCTGTCAGCCGAAACTGAAGCGACGAGGGCATAATGCGTGTGATCGATTGGCGAAGGGATTGCAGCATAGGGAATGGGTGTTCTAGTTAGTTTTACGCTATCACCTGTTTCTGAGAGTTTGCTGATAAGGGGTTCAGCGTTGCCTTAAAGATAAATGTCCAAGGATAAACGCCGAAGATAAATACTTTACATCGTAGAGTTAGCCCCGCCCATCAAGGTAATTGGTTGAGGTAATCAGTTAAAATGTCTCTACCGAATATGCATTACAGCCATAACTTATCACTAGTATTTGCGCTGTATTTAACTCATCAGTTTTAGCCCTAAATGGGGCAATCGGGTGTATGGGCAGTGCCCAGTTTGCAGTTAATTGAGATAGTTAAAATCGAATCATTATGTTGAAGCTTTATGGTGGAGCGCGCAGTCGGGCTTCGATTGTGCAGTGGTATCTAGAGGAGATACAGGTTCCTTATGAATTTGTAAAACTTGACCTGCAAGCTGGAGAACAGCGTCAGCCAGAGTTTTTGTCGATTAATCCCTTTGGTAAAGTGCCCGCTATCGTTGATGGGGATCTCAAGCTGTGGGAATCGGGTGCCATTTTGCTCTATTTGGCTGAAAAGTATGGCGGTGAGGCTGATACCGTTGAGCAACGAGCAGTTTTAGCTCAGTGGGTGCTGTTTGCCAATGCCACCCTTGGTCCTGGTGTATTCGTTGAAAGCAGCCGCGAGAAGGAAATGCCGCGTCTGTTTGCCGCGTTAAACCAGCATTTTGCATCTTCTCAATATGTCGTAGGCGATCAGTTTGGTATGGCCGATGTAGCGGTAGGTTCTTATTTGGCCTATATTCCGATGATGCTGCAAATTGGCTATGACGACTATCCTGCGATCGCAGATTACTTGCAGCGAATGATTTCGCGTCCAGCATTCAAGCAGACCATCGGTGCCCGCTAGTTGACCTGACTGAACTGATCTGCCCAACTGCCCGATCAATCTGTCTAAAACTAATGTCAAACTGTCCCCGCTGCCATCAACCCGTCGATCCTCAGGCGATTGAGTGTCCCTACTGCCGGACATCGCTGAAGGCATACGGTCATCCCGGCATGACCCTACATCGCTCAGAGACAGGCGATTATCTGTGTCAAACCTGTGCCTACGAAGCCGACGACACCTGCACCTATCCCCAACGTCCTTACGCCACTGAGTGTCTACTCTACACCGACGTTAATAAGCCCACCTCGATCGAACAACCCACCCTCAGTCAACGAGCCCAACTGCGGCTGTGGTTAAAGCGTAACGGTGTATGGGTGCTATTAGCCTGCCTGATTGGCATTAGCCTATTAACGGCTCTACTAAATTGAGAAATGAATTGAGAAATGCAGAAATAGGCAAATAGACGGCACAGAGCCAACTACAGCTATTTCTCCTACTGTCCTACCGCTCACTATTTCTCCGTAAACCGCCACACCCCATCCCACACACCAGATACACCGTGGTTGATGAGATGTTGAATGCGATCGCAGTATAACTCAGCCGCGCGATCCTCCGGATTTATAGCCAGTACCTGTTCAAAAGCGGCTTTCGCTTCAGCAAAAGATTGCCGCCGATAGGTCTGAATGCCGTACTTGAAGTCTGCTTGCGTGGCCAGCTTGAGCTGCTGTTGGTCTGCGGTTTCGGCATCCAGAACTTCGTAAATGGAAATCGGTTCGTTGCGGCCTTTAACCGCTACGCAGTCCACAAAGCGCATCTGATACGGCGCAGTTTCGTCGAGCTGATCGACCACCTGTTCTGAAATTAAAAACGCAACGCCGTAGAACTTGGTCAATCCTTCCAAGCGGGCAGTGAGGTTAATGTTGTCCGAAATTGTATCGGCCTGTAGACGGCTGGGTTCACCGACGATGCCCACCATCATGTAGCCCACATGCAAACCGATGCCGACGCGAATGGCGGGTAGTCCCTGCGCTTGCCGCTGCTGATTGTAATCCTGCACTCGCTTGAGCTGGGCAATTCCCGACCGGACAGCATCATCTACCTTGCGCGGAAAAACGGCCATTACGCCATCGCCCATGTATTTGATAATCAGGCCGTGGTGATGGCGAATTTCGGGGCTGACCTGCTGCAAATAGGCATTGATAAAGTCGAAGTTTTCCTGGGGCGACATCTGCTCCGACAGCGTTGTGAAGGAGCGAATGTCAGAGAACATGACCGCCATTTCGCGGCTGATATTGTCGCCTAGATTAATTTGGGTGATTTCCTTATCGAGAAACGCCAAATATTCCGGCGGCACAAAGCGACTATAGGCATCCGTCAGCTCCACTTGGCGGGTATAGAGACGGGCATTTTCGATGGAGATGGCGGCCTGCGCCGACAGGATTTTCAGCACTTCCAGCCGTTCGGCGGTGAAGGCACCAACGGCTAAATTATTTTCCAGATAGGCCACGCTGATCAGCTTGCCTTGATAGATCAGCGGCAGGCACAGTACCGATTTGGGCTGACGAGTCTGAATGTAGGGATCATGGGCAAACTGCTCATCCTGTGTGGCATCGTGCAGCAGGACGGCTTCTTCGGTGCGGGTGACGTAGTTGATAATGGTGACGGGCAGGGTATTGTCTAGCCCGGCGTTGACCACTTCTGTGTTGTGTACGCCCTGATCGCTGTTTGCCTGGGCCACCGAACCACTGGCTCGCACCTGCCATTCGCCATTGTGTTCCAGCAGCAAGTGCCCGGTTTCGGCTCCCGCATTTTCGATCACTAAGGCCATCATCTGTTCCAACAGCTTATCTAGCAGAATTTCCTGCGATAGCGTTTGGGAAGCTTTGATGATGCTGTAGATATCGAGTCCCGCACCTGTTTTGCTCGAACTAGAGCTGGAGGCATAGCGGCTGGTCGTCGATTCCTGATCCATAGACGCCGTACCGCTGCTGAAGGGTGCGATCGCAGATTCGGTTTTCAAATACGGATAGTGAGCATCCAAATCCGCTACTTTTGCGATCGCGCCCCACTGCAAATAGGCATGGCGCGCTTCCATCAAATAGGCTCTGGCAATGACTGTATTGCCCTGGTCGGTGTAGAACTGCGCTAATCGCTCATTTGCGATCGCATTATCTTGGATGTAGCCAAACTGCTGGGCCAGTTGGATGGCCTGTTCGTAGCAGTGCTGCGCCTCAGTGATGCGATTGCGCAGTCGCGCCATTTCCGCTTTCACGAGCAGATAGCGATGCTGATAATTAGCCGGACTATGGTGTGCCCATTCTTTAAGCTGACGTTCGTACTGTTTGAGCCGCTTCCATGCATTCTGCTGAGCGGTACCTGCCAAGGACGGATAGCGAACGGCCAAGCAGAGGGCTGACTGAAACACCTGCTGCACGACTCGCGCCAGACCATAGGCGGAACCGATAGTTTGCTCTGCTGCATCTGCCATCTGAGCCGCTTGCTCATAGTCTCCAGCCATAAAGTAGAGCGCAGATTTGACAATGTAGTACCAGTTCAGCGCCCCAATCAGCCCTGGATTCTGCAAGATGGCAACGTGCTGTTCTTCGTCGAACTGGTCATCACTGAGGCTAGTTGGGCTCTGGGTTTGACCCTTTAAGCAGCGAGCCATTTGGCGAGTGACATAAAAGAAGGTTGGTGTGTATTGTTCACCTACCTGCTGAGCATAATCTAAATGGGTTTGCACATCCGCTGCGACTTTTTCCAGGGGTATGCCCAGCAAAATTTGTCGCATATCCAGCACGTTATTGGCATAGCAAGCCCAGATTAAATCGCCATATTCAATGCCAAATTGAAATGCCGTTTTTAGATGGTCAACATCTTCTCGAGAATGATTAGTCCAGTGATTAATAAAACCGCCAAAGAGGAAGTAGGTTTTACATTTTAATTCCGGCGTATTAAAGCGCTCAACTAACTCCAGCGCTAGCTTGCCAAACTGATAGCGATTTTGATACTCCTTTAGCTTTTCACCCAGGAATCGGCCCAGCCCCAAATAGGCCACGGCTGAAACTGCCGAGTTACCATACTGCAGCGACAGACTCGACATCCGCAGATAAAACAGATCGGACAGCGCCATATCTGTGTAGTACAGCGCCGGAATCACCTGCGCCATCAGATACACCTGAGACAGGTAGATCGGATTGTCCATGATGGGCAGATCAACCAGTTGAGCAACCGGGCGATTCCGCAACCGCAGCTTGATTTTGAGCACTTCCGCAATCGTAGCCCGTTGGACAGCGGTTTGACCTTCGGGCACTGTCCAACCGAGTAAACGTAAGCCTTCTTTTCCTAACGAAATAACTTCGGCAAACTTGCCCAATGTGGTATTCAAGACAATTTGAATGCTGTAAATCTGCGCCTTTTCAATCGCAGTTTTAGCCTGTTCTAGAACTACCTTAAAAAGTGTTTCAGCTTGGGCGAAATTGCCGCATAGATAGGCACATTCAAAGCATTCTTTATGCAGATTAAAGGCCAGTTGATACTGCAATTGCCAACAGTCTTCTGCCAGTAAATGAATACCCGTTTCTAAATAGCTAAATGCCGATTCATAGGCCACAGCGGACTTGGCTTTTTGGCCAGCCTGGAGATTCAGTTCCGCCAATTGCTGACGCTCAGCCACATCGGTGATCAGCGCCATGCCCTGATTGAGCTGATTGACCACTTCAAACTCAAAGTCGCCATCCGACTGACTGGTGCGATCGCACTTTAATAAACGACCAATTTTGAGATGAACTGCCTGTCGCTCGGCATCGGCAATCAGTTCATAGGCCGCCTGCTGCACCCGGTCATGCAGAAAGCGATAGGTGATTCCGTCTACGGTCGAATCGATGAGTTCCGCCAGTTCTGCTTCGGTTAAACCCGTCGGTACCTGTCCGGCGTTGCCCTGCTGGATAATCACTTGATCGCGTAGCGGTTCGGCCAAATTCGCGACTACTTCGGTTAGGGACTGTTCGGCAATGACCGCCAGCGTCTTGAGATTGAACTGATTGCCAATACAGGCGGCTAACTGGAGCAGATGCTGCGATCGCATCGGCAGTCGCCGCAGCTTGATCATCATCAAATCAATCACATTTTCGGTGATGCCTGCCGCCTGCGCCTGCGCCAAATCCCACTGCCAGCGCCGTTGCTCCCGATTAAACGCCAGAATCTGCTCGTCGTAAAAATAGTTGAGCAGTTGATTGAGGAAAAAGGGATTGCCATTGGTTTTTGCGATCGCAACTTCGGCCAGATCTTTTACCTGATCCGGTGTGGTATCTAGACTATCGGCCAGCAGATGCTGGACGGTGGTGAAACTCAGCGGGTTCAGATGAATATCCGTCCGGTTCACCTGCGCCTGGTTTAAATCCTCCAGCAGCGTCATCAGCGGATGCGCCGCATAGACTTCGTTATCGCGATAGGCTCCAATCAGCAGCAGATAGGCCCCATTGGGCGATGTGAGCAGGTTTTGAATCAGCCGTAGCGATGCTGAATCGGCCCACTGCAAATCGTCTAAAAACAGGACGAGGGGATGTTCTGGCCGAGTGAATACCTCGACAAACTGCTGAAACACCCGATTAAAGCGGTTCTGGGCTTCGCTGGGGCCAAGACTGGGCACCGCAGGCTGCTCGCCAATAATCCGCTCCACTTCCGGGATCACGTCGATGATCACCTGACCGTTGACCCCTAATGCCGCTTCCAGTTGTAGTCGCCACTGGCCGATCCGCTGGGGTGGCTCAGTCAAAATCTGGCGAATCAGTCCCCGAAAAGCCTGAATCAGCGACGCATAGGGCACGTTGCGCTGGAGCTGATCAAACTTTCCGGTGATGAAATAGCCTCGCTGCCGCGTCATTGGCTTATGCACTTCCTGAATCAGCGCCGTTTTGCCAATCCCGGAGAAGCCCGCCACCAGCATTAGCTCGATTGCGCCTTCACAAACGCGGCCAAAGGCATCCAGCAGCGTCTGCACTTCGGTTTCACGACCGTAGAGCTTTTGCGAAATCTGTAAGCGATCGCAAAAATCAGCCTGCCCCAGAGGAAATGATGCAGTTTTGCCGGTTGCACCTAATCCGACCGATCTCAATTGATCCAGACACTGCTGTAAATCAAAAATTAGCCCCTCAGCACTCTGATAGCGATCCTCCGCATTTTTGGCCATCAGCTTCAGCACAATCTCGGCCAGCGGTTGCGGAATGTTGGGATTGTGGACTTGGGGCGAAGTGGGCTGCTTGGCAATGTGGCAATGCACCAACTCCAGCGGTTCACTGGATTGAAACGGTAGCAGCCCTGTCAGCAGGTGATAGAACGTAATTCCGAGAGAATAAAAATCGCTACGGTAGTCCATGACCCGGTTCATGCGGCCCGTCTGTTCGGGCGACATATAGGCCAGTGTGCCCTCCATCAGGTTTAGGTTTTGCGCCTCCTGATTCTCCATCAGCAGTCGCGATGAAATGCCAAAGTCAATGAACTTGACGGCTTTGTTGCGGGGATGAATCAGGATATTTTGCGGCTTAATGTCTTTATGGGTAATGCCGTATTGATGTAGCAGCTTTAGGTGCTGCGTCATCTCAATCGCAACGGTCATAAACAGGCGAATATTTTGCTGAAAGGTTGCCGTGAGTTCATGAATTGGTACGCCACCAAAGTCTTCTAGCACCAGCAGCAAATGCTTATCTTGCTGCTCTATCCGATAGGGGCGAACCACACCTTCAATATCAACACCCTGCAAAATCTCATACTGATGCTTCAGCTTGGCAATGTCGCGCAGGCTGGGATAAAGCTGACGGTGGGTTTTAAGCACCACGGACTTATGGGTTGCAGCATCCAGCGCTCGACAAACGATTGACTTCATTCCTTCGTGGATGACTTCTGTAATTTGATATCCAGGAATCGTCAACATGATGTGCAGAGTATAGGTTGAACGGCGTGAGTACTGAAGCTGCCCCTGATGCTGCGTGGCTCAAATTACCCTGTAGGTTTGCCTGATATTCCCAATGATCATGCATATATCAGGTTTTTAACTATCATTACGGCTGAAACATTGTCAGGATTATATAGCGAACTTCGCAGGATTTTGAGCCACATCAGTCGGTTGGATCGCTAAATCTCAACACCAGAATTTCAACGTCAGAATCTCAATGCCAGAATCTCAATGCCAGAACTAGAGATTCATCCTCGTGGAATTGGGGTTAGCGTTCATGAGGAATAAGACGAGGAATAGGGTTCGCCAAATAGCACCACCGAGCACGCAATACTCTGAATCACCTGCGTTGTCACATCGCTCACGGCTAGTCCGCCAACGGTTCGCCGTCGAATTGAGCGCAGGATTACCAAATCATGAGCCTGACTCGCTTGCAAAATGGCGGTAGCTGGGTCGTCGTGAACGACAACCTGCATGTCGGTTGGTCGCGGAAAGGGACTGTGGCTGAGCCATTGCGATAAATCAGCCATTAGGGTTTCCGTTTGGGCCGCGGGAGTTCTGCGATCGCACACATGTAGCAATGTCAGGGCTGAGTCATTGGTTTCCGCTAGAAGCTGCGCAAATTGAAGCGTCCAGAGGCTTTGAGGCTGCATATTTTTAACCGGGACGAGAATGCGCTTGAGCCGCATCGGTTCATCCAGCAGGCGAGCAACGGCAACGGGACAGTGAGCCGCCCAGAAGACGCTGTCGGTGACGGTGCCGAAAAACCGCGATCGCAACCCAACATCGCTCCAGCCCATAACGATCAGGCGAGCCTCTTGTTCGCGGGCGGTGCGGCTGATGGCGTTGGCAATATCATCGTCAACGCGTAGATAAGGATGTGCGATCGCGCCCGTTCGTTCCGTGACTTCGATCGCCCGATTCAGCAGTTGCCGCCCCCGGCGCAGCATCCGCGCCAAATCTGGATCGTCTAGATGTAAATTGGCCTTGGCGATCGATAGCGGCACGACTACGCCCGATTCGTGACGGGCAATCAGAGCGGCGAGCTCAATCAAGTTATTTTCAGTCAGAGGATTGGCGACTGGCACGACGACGGTAAAGGGAGACTCGCTCCCTAACCCGCTTTGGCCCAGTTGAACGCCCTGCTCCTCCAGCCCCGGCTCTTGCTCCAAATCCAGCCCATCACTGCCCCACCAATGTTCAAGTTCCTGGGGAAGTTCGACTTTGGGCGCAGGCAATTTGACGGCAAATCGCTCTGTCATCAACGGTCCCGCCAAAGACGTGACCAGCATCAGAACGATCACACTATTGAAGACCGATTGGGTAATGATGCCCGTTTCATAGCCGACTAACGCGGCGGCAAGTGTTGCGGCCACCTGCGGGAGCGACAGTGACCACATAGTGAGCGTTTCAATCCAGCTGTAGCGATAGATCCACTTCACGGTGAAGGCGGCCAGGAATTTGCTGCTAATCAAGCCGCCGACGATGGCAAAGGTAAGGCCAAAGCTGCGAATCAGCGTATCGACGAACGCGGGAATATCCAGCAGCAGTCCGGTATCGACAAAGAAAAAGGGAATGAATAGGGTGCTGCCGACAAACTCGATTTTTTCTTGGACAGGCCCTCGTCCGATCACGTCGTTAATAGCAAGACCGGCCAAAAACGCACCGATGATTTTGTCGATGTTGATCGCCTGTGCGCCGACGGAGGCCAGAAACACCGCCAACAGAACGAATAGAAACTGGTTGCTTTCCTCGTCGCCTGTGCGCTGAAAATAGTCTCGTCCCACCCAGCGAATGCCGAATAGCACCGCTACGGTATAGATGGCCAGCGATCCTAACTGGATGAGTAAACTGTTGAGGGAGAACTCGCCGGAGTCAATGGACACGCAGATGGCCAAAACCAGCAGCGCTGCAATATCGGTCAGAATGGTGGCCCCAATGGTGACGGTGACGGCCTCATTCCGCACGACGCCGAGACGCTGCACGATTGGATAGGCCAGCAGAGTGTGGGAGGCCATCAGCGACCCGATTAGAATGGCAGCATTCCAGCCAAAGTCAAAATACAGGCCGACCAGCGTGCCCATGATCATGGGCACGAGAAAGGTTGAGAGGCCAAATCCAAGGGAGCGATCGCGGGTTTTGCGAAACTCGGCTAGATCAATCTCTAGTCCAGCCACGAACATGAGATACACTTTGCCGATATCGGATAATAATTCAATGGTTTCGGTTTCTGGATCGAGCAGTCCTAAACCACTTTGTCCCAGTAAAATTCCGGCAACAATTAGCCCCACTAATCCGGGTAAGCGCAGTCGCTCAAAAATGGGTGGTAGAATCAAACTCACCAGCAACAGTAGCGTAAACGCCACGATTGGACTGACTTCTGGTGGTAAAGCCTGAAGAAATTGTCCCATGTAATTGCGACCTCTTTTTAAGGTAGAAGACTGGTACGAAATCGGGTTTAAACAATTTGAATCGTTTGAGCGAGAGGCAATCATCACCTCTTTCCACCCAAACGATTCAGGACGCTACAGATAAATTCGGTTCAGTTCAATCTGGATCGATACGATTTTCCTATTTGCATCTGATTTGATCAATAGGTCTCAATTGAAAGATGACAACAGTCGTGCGATCGCAATTTCAATCCACTGATCCTAATCCCAATTGTGCGATCGCGGCCATAATGGAGTCTTTAGCTCCAGCTGTCCTATCGTTCTATGAAAACTCCTGATCATTGCCAAAATATGGCGGATATTCGTGCCGCCATTGATCAGCTTGACCGTCAGGTGATTGCGCTACTGGGCCAGCGCTTTGCCTATGTCAAGGCGGCATCAAAGTTCAAGACCAGCGAAACAGACGTAAAAGCCCCAGACCGCTTTCGATCAATGCTGCTGCAGCGCCGCACCTGGGCAGAAGCGGAAGGCTTAAGTGCCGATGTTATTGAACAGCTCTATCGAGATCTCGTCACCTACTTTATTGAAGAAGAAATGCAGCACTGGCAAAGGGCCGAGCAACCAGATTTCTGTGGTCAATCGTCCGAGAAATCAACACCTCGATAAAAAATTGGGGTTCTGGAGTTTCTACAGTGAACGCGTATGCTGCTGCTGCCAATTTTCCGCCTGCTGATGAATCGCGTCTAACTCCTCCGCTGACATTTTTTTGATATTGGCCAGAATCAAATTCATGCGGCCTTGGGATTTGAGCTTGTTGTAGTGGCGAGAAAGAAAATCCCAATAGAAAAAATTAAACGGGCAGGCATCTTTTCCTGTCCGCTTTGTGCGGCTGTAGGTGCAGTTCTGGCAATAGTCGCTCATTTTGTTGATGTAATTGGCTGATGACGCATAGGGTTTAGAGGCCAGCATTCCACCATCGGCAAACAGCCCCATACCAATCACGTTGGTCTGCATCACCCAGTCATAGGCATCAATAAACGCTGCATGAAACCAGCTTTCCACCTCCTGGGGTGACAGTCCGGCAATCAGCGAAAAATTGGCCAGTACCATCAATCGCTGAATGTGGTGAGTGTAACCCGTGCGTTCTAACTGCGATAGCACCTGCTTCAGGCAGTTCATCTCTGCTTGCTCCGCATCCCAGAAAAACTGGGGCAGTGGATGATTGTGCTCAAAAAAGTTTTTAGTTGGATAGTCATCGCTGACGTAGCTATACAGTCCCCGCATGTACTCCCGCCAGCCCAGCACTTGGCGAATAAAGCCCTCGACGCTGTTCAGCGGCAACTTGCGATCGCGCCACGCCTGTTCCACCGCCCGTACAATTTCTTCCGGATGCAGCAGGCCCAAATTCATGTAGGGCGAAATCAAACCGTGCCACATGGTTTCTTCGCCCGTTACCATTGCGTCTTGATACGGCCCAAAGGTTGGCAGGCGCACCTCGACGAAATACTGAAGCACCTGCAGCGCCTGTTCGCGAGTGGTTCCCCAGCGAAAGGGAGTGGCCTGACCATAGGTGGGATAGTCTGCCGCTTTGACTTGGTCGATTACGGTTTGGGTAATCTCGTCCGGCTCAAACCACAGCGGATCGGGCGGATTCAGATCCCCCTTAGGCGGTTTACGATTTTGCTTGTCGAAATTCCACTGGTTGCCCGCTGGCTCATCGCCATCCATCATCACGTCGAACCGCTTGCGCCCCTCCCGGTAGAAGGGTTCCATCAGCAGATTCTTGCGACCCTTAGCCCACTGAGCAAAGGCATCGTCTGACCAGAAAAACTGATTGTTCGGTGTGATGGTTAACTGGCAGGGCAGTTTGAGCGTTTTGAAATAGCGCTGAAAGGTGCGATCGCAGGGCTGCATCAGCCGCAGTTCTTGAATACCTTGCTTACTAATCCACTGGTTGAGCGGTGTTTGAAAATCCTGAGCTTGTTCAACATAGGTGACTGACCAGCCCTGTTGCCGCAGTTCTTCTGCAAAGTGCCGCATAGCTGACCAAACCAGCACCAGCTTTTGCTGGTGGTAGGGGCGCTCTTTCACATGGCTGAGCGACTCGATCAGAATAACGGCTACCTGATCTTTCTGCTGTTCACAGCTCGCTAAAGCCGATTGACCCAGCGAGAGCTGATCGCCCAATACCCAAATCCCGATGGTCATATTGCTGATCTCACGAAGTCTACTACACTTTCCTTATTCAGCCATTTTTGAGGAAATGTGATGTCCAGTCCCTGGCCCGAATTACCCTTGGATGATTGGCAAGATACCTGCACCACGCTGCACATGTGGACTCAAATTGTCGGCAAAATTCGCCTTGTGCAAACGCCTTGGATCAATCACTCCTGGCATGTGCCGCTCTATTTAACGGTGCGCGGATTGACGACTAGCCCAATTCCCTACGGCAACCACATTTTTCAAATTGACTTTGATTTTATTGACCACCAGCTTCAGATTGCCACCTGCGATCGCAGTTTTCAAACCATTGACTTACGACCCCGCTCCGTTGCCGATTTTTATCAGGCAGTGATGACGGCTCTAACCGCGCTGGATATTCCGGTCACGATCAATACTCGACCCAATGAAATTCCCGATCCGATTCCCTTCGATCAGGATACTGTCCACGCCAGCTATGATGCTAACGCCGCTCATCGATTTTGGCAGATTTTGTTACAGTGCGATCGCGTTTTTCACGAGTTTCGCTCCCACTTTTGCGGCAAGGTCAGTCCAGTGCATTTCTTTTGGGGCAGCTTCGATTTAGCGGTGACTCGCTTCTCCGGTCGATCTGCGCCCGAACATCCGGGCGGTGTGCCCAATCTACCCGACGATGTGGCGAAAGAAGCCTACAACCAGGAAGTTAGCAGTGCGGGGTTCTGGCCAGGGACGGGACTGGGCTATCCGGCTTTTTATTCCTATGCTTATCCAACACCTAAGGGATTCAAGGATGCTGCTGTCCAGCCTGAAGCCGCCTTTTTCCATGATGGCATGGGAGAGTTTATCCTACCCTATGACGCCGTGCGCACAGCTCCTGATCCGGATCGGGCTTTGTTGAGTTTTCTGCAAAGCACCTACGACGCTGCGGCCAGCTTGGCGGACTGGAACAAAGCCGCACTGCAACAAACCTGGTTTAAGTAATCTAATTGAAAAGGGGGAGACGCTATACGTCTCCCCCTTTTCAACGGTTAAGGCAATAGATTAACGCTACTTAGCGGCCAATCCCTTGATACTGGAAGCCAGCCTCAATCAAGAGCTGAGGATTGAGGAAGTTGCGGCCATCGATCATGATGGGCGTGTGCATCAGCTTCGCCATCTTGGTGTAGTCAAGAGACTCAAACTTCTTCCAATCGGTAACTAAAACCAGCGCATCGCAGCTATCGGCCAAGCGCTCGGGATCGGTTTCAACAACAACACCCGAGAGGCCATGACGCATACCGCTTTGGGACACGATGGGGTCGTATGCCTTAACTCTTGCACCGAGACGATTCAGTTGCTCAATTAGGATCAGCGCAGGTGCATCGCGCATGTCGTCAGTGTCAGGCTTGAAGGTCAAACCTAGCAAACCAACCGTTTTACCCTTGAGGATTTTGAGTACCTGCTGAAGTTTCTCAACAGTTAGCACACGCTGACGGCTGTTCACATCAATGGTGGCCTTCAGCAGTTGAGCGTCATAGCCATAGTCATCAGCGGTGTGAACCAGTGCAGATACGTCTTTCGGGAAGCAGGAACCACCCCAGCCGATACCAGCCTGTAAGAACTTGCTGCCGATGCGGGAATCTAGACCAATGCCCTTCGCAACTTGGGTGACATCAGCACCAACGCGATCGCAGATATTAGCAACCTCGTTGATGAAGCTAATCTTAGTGGCCAGGAACGCATTGGAAGCGTACTTCACCATTTCAGCCGAGCTGAGGTCAGTGGTGACAACAGGTACGGGGGGTAAAGACTTATCTTCTGCAACTTCCCGATTGACGATGGGCGCATAAAGCTGCTTCATCATTTCCATTGCTTTCTGGCTGTTGCTGCCCAAAACAATCCGATCGGGATTGAAGGTGTCATAAATTGCAGAACCTTCCCGCAAAAATTCAGGGTTGCTGACCACATCAAATTCAACATCGACTGCAGGTGTAGCAACGCCACCACCAGCGGTGACGGGTACTTTCTCGCGCTCAGCAATGCCGTCTAGGACAATCATTCGCACCCAGTCACCAGAGCCAATGGGTACGGTGGACTTGTTAACAATGACTTTGTAGCCGGAGGTTAGATTTTCGCCAATGCCACGGGCAACGGCTTCAACGTAGCGGGTATCGCTTTCACCCGTTGGCAATGCAGGCGTACCGACTGCGATGAACAGGATCTCGCCGTGATCAACCCCTGCGCCGAGATCGGACGTGAATTGAATCTTGCCAGTTTGGATGGCTTGCTGCATCAGTTCTGACAGGCCCGGTTCATAGATCGGAGATTGACCAGACTGCATGAGTTTAACTTTTTCTTCGTTGTTATCCACGCAGATCACATCGTGACCTGTATGAGCCAAGCAAACACCTGTAACGAGGCCAACATATCCGGTACCAATGACACAAACGCGCATAAACTGAATCCTCTATTTTTAATGATTGGGCAGGGTTAGGGACTAATTGCCAATTCAATGGCACAGATCCTGCACATCCTTAAACAATGTCTAATTGCAGATGTTGCAAGAAAGAGGAAACCGAGTTTCCCTTAGCTAGAAACTGCCTGCTCAGGCAGCTTAGAAACCTCTGGACTAAAGCGATCGCGAAAATCTTCGATCATTTCCTTCAGCCCTTCCCGGAGTGGAACCGTAGGTTGCCAACCTAGATACTCTTTAGCGCGAGTAATATCAGGTTGCCGTCGGCGCGGATCATCCTGGGGTAGAGGTTCAAACTTGATTTCGAGACTGGGATTAATCATCTCGCATACGGTCTCAGCTAGTTCCAGAATGGTGTACTCGCCTGGATTACCCAGGTTGACGGGACCAATGAAGTCTCCATTCATCAACCGGATTAGTCCGTCAACTAAATCTGAGACATAGCAAAAACTGCGAGTTTGTGACCCATCTCCATATACAGTTAGCGATTTTCCACGAAGCGCCTGAGCAACAAAATTACTCACAACCCGTCCATCGTTCTCTAGCATTCGCGGACCGTAGGTGTTGAAGATTCGCGCGACTCGAATTTCAACATCATTTTGGCGGTGATAATCAAATGCCAAAGTCTCGGCAACTCGTTTACCTTCGTCGTAACAGCTCCGAATGCCAATCGGATTCACGTTCCCGCGATAATTTTCGGTCTGCGGATGAATCTCTGGGTCTCCGTAGACTTCTGAGGTAGACGCTAACAAAAATCGAGCCTTAACACGCTTGGCTAAGCCCAGCATGTTAATGGTTCCCATGACGTTAGTTTTAATGGTTTTAACTGGATTGTACTGATAGTGTACAGGGGAAGCCGGACAGGCCAGATGATAGATTTGTTCGGTTTCTAGGCGAATTGGTTCTGTAATATCGTGGCGGATCAACTCAAAGTTGTAGTAGTCAAACCACCGTAAGAGATTTTCCTTGCGTCCTGTGTAGAAGTTGTCAATACAAACAACTTCATTCCCCTCTTCTAAAAGCCGATCTATCAAGTGAGAGCCGATAAATCCAGCGCCACCCGTAACCAGAATTCTCATGATCCTAACTGCTCAAAAATATGGATGAACAATGAAAGTAGCCACCTAAAGACGCGTTTGCAGTCTCTTAGAGCACCCCATAAGCATTCACAGGTACGAACCGATGAAGATTTAGAGGGAATTCTCAATCACTCTAGCGCCTCATTAGGCTTGACTAGCTGTGCTAATCATCAGCGTTAAATTGCTGCTAAATCAAACATCAACCCAAAAGTGGCTGAAAGCAGTATACCGAGAAACAAATCGGGCTACAGCACTTACTGACTAAGAGACATGACTGAACTAGTTCAAGAATGCCCAACTTCACTTGATAAATTGCAAACCATTGCGCTAACACAGACCTTTTTTATTTGCTGCTAGTCATTTAATCTCCCAAAATTACAAAATTATTCAATTTGGCTGTAAACATAAGCTATCGAATCGAATTTAACGCAGCCAATATGATCTGCGGGATTTTACGGAAACTTCAAAGCCTCAGAGAAATAAACCTGGCTAAGCTTCAATTTTCTTCATGGTTCTAAAGCGGAAAAGTAACGAAAAAGGATAGTGCGATCGCACTATCCTTTTTCGTTGGGCTAAATTGCGCTAGCTCCGTGAATTACCGCTTAACTAGCTTTTTGGACATTTTCCGCAAGCGAATCGATTCCGGTGTCACCTCTAGCATTTCATCGGGGCCAATGTATTCCAGTGCCCGCTCTAGGGTCATATCAACTGGGGTTTGAAGCTGGACTAGCTCATCACCCGTTGCGGAGCGGTGGTTGGTCAACTGCTTGGTTTTGCAGATGTTCAGTTCCAGGTCTTGAGGTCGATTGTGCTCACCAATGATCATGCCCTTGTAGACCTTAGTACCTGGCGCGATAAAGAAAACGCCTCGGTCTTCAGCGTTCTTAAGCGCATAAAAGGTCGCTGTGCCCTCTTCAAACGCAATCAGCACACCGTTGCGACGCGTATCAACATCGCCCACCAGCGGACGATAGTCTAGGAAGCTGTGGTTCATAATGCCGTCACCACGGGTGAGACGGATGAAGTCACCCCGGAAGCCAATTAGGCCACGGGCTGGAACCACAAACTCAAGCTGTGCCCGACCGTCGCTGTTGACGCGCATATCCTGCATTTCACCGCGCCGCTGACCGATGGTTTCGATACAGCCACCAACGGCTTCTTCAGGGATGTCTAGTACCAGTAGCTCATAGGGTTCACAGGGCTGGCCGCTAACTTCCCGGTAAATCACCTGCGGCTGGGAAACTTGGAATTCATAGCCTTCCCGGCGCATGGTTTCAATCAGGATGCCCAGGTGCAGTTCGCCACGACCGGAAACGGCGAATTTATCTGGTGAATCAGTCGGTTCTACCCGCAGCGCTACGTTGGTCTCTAGCTCGCGCATTAAGCGATCGCGCAGTTGACGAGAGGTAACAAAGTCGCCTTCCTGTCCAGCAAACGGCGAATCGTTAACGCAGAAGGTCATCTGCAATGTCGGTTCGTCTACCTTAATCAGCGGCAGCGCCTGTGGCTCATTGGGGCAGGTAATCGTTTCACCGATATTGGCATCGGCAAAACCAGCAACGGCAACGATCTGTCCGGCAGAGGCTTGTTCAATTTCAATTCGCTGTAGACCTTCAAAGCCCATCAGCTTGGTGATTTTACCCTTGGTGATGCTGCTGTCTTCTTTGACAAGGGCAGCTTGCTGACTGGCATTAATCGTGCCGTTGTGAATCCGGCCAATCACGATCCGGCCCAAGTACTCTGAGTAGTCCAGCGTAGTGACCTGGAGCTGAAGCGGCTTTTCTGGATCGCCCACTGGCGGCGGAACGTGATCCAGGATGGCCCCAAACAGAGGCCGCATATCTTCGCTTTCATCGTCGAGGTCACTCTTGGCAAATCCAGCCAGGCCAGAAGCGAACAGATAAGGAAACTCGCACTGATCGTCATCCGCACCGAGTTCTAAGAACAGATCAAGCACCTTGTCAATTGCGCCGTAGGGATCAGCCTGGGGACGGTCAATCTTATTGACAACGACGATGGGGCGTAGACCTTTTTCCAGTGCCTTACGCAGAACGAAGCGCGTTTGCGGCATGGGGCCTTCGTTGGCATCGACGATCAGCAGACAGCCATCGACCATGCCTAATACCCGCTCAACTTCACCACCGAAGTCGGCGTGGCCAGGGGTATCCACAATGTTAATCAGCGTGTCTCCGTAGCGAACCGCTGTATTTTTGGACAAGATGGTGATGCCCCGTTCCCGCTCTAGGTCGTTGGAGTCCATGACGCAGTCCGGGATGTCCTCGCCCTCGCGAAAAATGCCAGACTGCTTCAGCAGTGCATCGACAAGTGTGGTTTTACCGTGGTCAACGTGGGCGATGATGGCAACGTTACGGATAGGTAGCGTCATGGCAAATTAGAGATCCGTTTTATAGTAGTGAACGTGCTGCTGCCGAGGGGCAACAAGGGGTTTATTTGGTTGAGAGTGGACAGTGCAGCGGAGACAAGCTCTATGGGACAGTTCATCTGTCAGAGACAACAAAGCCTTTTGGCTCTATACCGGAATCGTATAGATAAATTAAAGAGACCTATTGAACCGTCGCGAACGGTATCTACTCCCAAACAAATGTAAACAAGCCTTAATAAGTCTAGCGTACCCACTTGCTGATTGATCAGAAACGTGCTGGGAATTGGCTAAGGTTTTGCAGGTAAACGACTTTCACTGCCGTGCTTGTTGTACCAAGACATCAATGGACGGGCGCTGATTCCGTGCAGCACGATCGAAATGAGAATAGCTAAATACGTAATCCAGCGTAGCTCGGCTGTAATTGCACCTGGTAGGCCATAGCTGATGGCATAGGACAAGTAGTAAATTGAGCCAACGCCGCGAATGCCAAACCAGCCAAACAGAAACCGGGTTCTCCATTGGAGTTGATCTCCTATTGTGCTGATCCAGGCTGCCAACGGTCGAATGATGAAAATTAGACTACCTGCAATGAGTAGGGTTTCGGGTAAAAATTGCATGGTCTGATTAACGCGTAGCAGAGCACCCAGCAGTAACATCGCCCCTACTTCCAGTAATTTTTCGATCTGGGTAATGAAACCAAGCTGAGACTGGAGTTTTTCATAGGCATGACAATATTTTTGGATAGCTACCCCTGCCACAAATACCGCTAAAAATCCATATCCATTGACAAGTTCAGTCAATGAGTAGGAAAGCAAGATTGTGCCGATCGCAATCAAGTCGCTCATCGTTTGGTTGATGGCTTTGGCTCGATAAAGCTGCTCACTAATCCAAACAATGCCTTTCGCGACTACGATGCCCACACCAATGCCTGCGACAATTGCCCACAGCAAATCCACGATTACCCACTGACGAAACCAATCGTCTAGATTGGGCTGAGCAATCCAGTAAATGCCGCAGTAGACAAATGGAAAGGCTAGTGCATCATTCAGCCCGCCCTCTGACGTTAGACCAAACCGGAGTTCATCCGGATCATGACGGTGCTCAAGCTGCACCTCTGAGGCCAATACCGGATCGGTAGGAGCGAGAATTGCACCCAGCAAAACAGATTCTCCCCAGTTGAACCCTAACCCCCAATGACTGATTGCTGCGATCGCAAAAATTGAAAGCGGCATCAAAATCCCAATCAGCCGGATGGTTGAGTTCCAGGCCCAAAACTGGAGTGGGCGATTCATTTTCAGACCACAGCTAAACAGAGACACAATCACAACCAGTTCGGTAGCTCGCTCCAGAAACTGTGAATCGGGTTGAATGTTGATTAGCTCAATTCCATAGGGACCCAGTGCAATACCAATCACTACATAGATTAAGGCGTAAGACAGCGGTAGCCGCGAAATCCACTCGGAACACCAGGTTACAGCCAGCAGGAGCAACCCAATCACCAGCATCCCCACAATATAAACATTCATACAGCGTTACATCGTGCCTCAATAACTCAATTCATCACCTCTACGGGTTCTTCTAGGGTATGAGGCCATGAAACAGCGCAAATCCGCACGGAGAGGGAAACCAGCTAACCATAAGGCATTTTATAGATGTCTTATTCAAGAAGTAAAATTTAGCCCATTTCTTAAATCCTGCCTTACCAAACGTTAACTTCAAATCGAGTTGCCATCAGCTAGCACCTATGTCTAAACAGACTACTAGCGGCAAGTAGGGTTTATTGACGAAAATGACTTAACAAAATCCAGGTTTGTATCGTTTTACTAACTTGTTTCTTTACAAGAAAAGAACTTTTCGCGCATCTATCTGAATCTAGATATACACTTTTGCCACGCCGTTTTTGTCTCTGTGTTCAAAAGCAGATCAAGGACAGCGGCTTTAGCTGTTGTAATTCACCATTCCAAGGAGACCGAGTAATCATGCTTAATCTTGTGGGGCTTTCTGCATATTCGGGTTTGGATGCTACTTCGCCAATTTTGGCGCAGGCAACTTACGAGGATGCTGGGATTGGAATTTTCCAGATCATTCTCTATATCATCTTCTATGTTGTCTTTGCATTTCTGCTCCAAAAGATCTTGGAAAAATGCAGAGTTGATAATACCTGGTTCGCCTGGATTCCTATTCTCAATGCATACAAAATTTTTGAGGCGGGTGATAACGATAATCCTATTTTGTGGACAATCCTACTCCTCATTCCGTGTGTCAACATTGTTGCGGTTATTTTTTCAATCATTGCTTGGGTGAAGATTTGTCAGAAGTTAGGGAAATCACCTTGGCTTTTACTACTATTCCTGATTCCGGGTTTGGGTGGTCTAATCTTTTTAGGCATTCTTGCATTCGGCTAATTCAACTGCATTAAAAGATAAAACCGAATGTGGAGCATAGAGGTATAGCCCATGCTAAGACTTAAACACCGGAAGATTATTTTCTTGTTTTTAATTGCCACGATGGCCGGTGGCTCAATGGCGGCTTATTCGGCTTCCTCTGCCAATTTTTGGCTCAAAACTGTTGAGGTTGTTATCTTTCAGCAGATGGCAACGGCTGTGATTTTTCTAAGTTGCTTTGGTTGGGATTTGCTAAAAGCAAGCAAGCAAGCAGATAATCAATCTGAACCCTAAAGGTGATGAGGTCTTTCAAAATGAAGGCGTTGGTTCAATCCGATTTGACTCCATCAGACCTGACTCGCTCTGAGCAAATGCAGCGTTGGGGTTATTTTGCGATCGCACTTACCCCGCTAGTCGGCAGCGTTATCTTTAACTTGGGACTGCGGCTGTCGTTTTTGGGCTGTCCGCTAATGCGCTATATGGGAATTCCCTGTCCTGGTTGGGGCTTGACCCGTTCGTTTATGGCCGTGGCCAGAGGCGATTTAGCACAGGCTGTTTCCCATCATTTGTTTGGGCCAGTTTTATTTGTCGGATTTGCGATCGCAACGCTTCATTTAGCTACAGAACTGATTCGCAACCAAAAGATCCCAGTTTTTTATGGGCCAACGTTGCGGAATCCCAAATTCCAGATTTTTTGTTTCCTAGTGCTGGTGGGATACCACGGCGTTCGGCTGAATCAGCTTTGGCAATCAGGAGAACTCTACCATTCAATCCTGCAGTCCCCTTGGGGGCAATGGCTAATTAGCGTATCGGCTATTTTGCCCAACTAATTGACCAGCACCTAACAAATCACAAAACGAATCAAGAGGGAGTTCACCGTACGGTGAACTCCCTCTTGGGGCTTTTACGGCAGAATGTGAGGTATGGCAGACGAGTGCCATACGAATAACAATTGAGGGACTGATTATGTCTCCGAAACCGTTTAACTTTAGCTTTCGTCCCCGTGCCCTGCCGCCTGGATTGATCATTCGCTTGGGCAAGTGGGTTTGGACAACCCTGTGGCATCTAATGATGTCACGCCTCGCGCCGCGCAATCAGACGGGTGAATATATTCGTCCACAAAGTGAATTTCGCGATCGCATTTCAGCCGATGCCAACAGCACCTATTTAGCAGAGTGCGATCGCTATCATCTAATCGTGGGCTATGGCTGTCCGTGGGCGCACCGCACGCTTGTGGTACGGGCTCTGAAGGGATTGGAAAACGTGATTCCGGTACAGGTTGTGCAGCCGTCACCGGATCAAGGGATTTGGCAGTTTGAAGCACCGTTTATGGATTGCCAGACGCTACCGGAGTTATATCAGTTGGCTAAACCCGGCTATAGCGGACGCAGCACTGTGCCCGTGCTATGGGATCAGCAAAAGCAAGCGATTGTAAACAATGAAAGCGCGGAGATTATTGAAATTCTCAATTCGGCGTTTAATGCCTTTGCTGAATCACCAGAGGTTGAACTATATCCTGAGGTGCTGCGAAATGAGATTGATGCCTGGAACGACCGCATTTATCCTACCGTAAACAATGGCGTTTACCGCTGCGGCTTTGCCCAAACTCAAGCCGCTTACGATAAAGCCTGTGACGAACTTTTTTCGACACTGGATGAAGTTGATCGGGTACTGGCTAATCAGCGCTATCTCTGCGGCAATCAGCTAACTCTAGCCGACGCGCGCCTGTTTACCACTCTCTTCCGCTTTGATATCGTTTACTACGGCTTATTTAAGTGCAACCGCCGCCGCATTCAGGATTACCAACACTTAGGTGCTTATCTGCGCGATCTTTATCAGCAGCCCGGTGTCGCGAAAACCTGTAACCTAGAAGCCGTCAAGCAAGACTATTACGGCAACCTGTTTCCGCTCAATCCCGGCGGCATCATCCCCAATGGGCCTGATATTAGCGATTTAAACGCACCCCACAATCGCGATCGCTTTGGTTCCGCATCTACATCCACTGCGACGAATGAGGTCAGCAAGTAACCTCAGCGCCATCGGCTAGCTCATTAATCCAGTACCAGGATTCCAACTTTCACGATTTGCGCCTCCTAATTTTTAGTCTGTGTTGATATCTTGTACTTTTTTCTCTCACGGATTGGGTCTTGAGCCAAAATGGGAGCAACTTATCGCGATATCTGTTTGATTCCATGACGCAGTCTCCCAGTCCGAACAGTCAACCACCGCTAAACGAAAAGATCGCCGACATTGTGCTGAAGGCAATTATGACTGGAGGGTTTTCAGTCGGTGGGTTTGGGGCGTTGTGGTCGCTGTTTGTGAATAGTGATCTACCGAAAGCCATTGCCTCAGCGGTAATTGGGGTAGAAATTTCCTATGGGGCATATTTGTTAATGCCTGTCCATCAGGGAAATAAAAAGCGGCTGGAAAGAACAGGTGAAACAATTGATAGCAGCATCGACCAGATGCTCAAGTATCTAACGGACAAGGCCACTGGGGGCACATCGGAAGATCGTTATTTAGCGTGTCAAGCTTTAGCCTGTCAGGCTGTGAAATCCGAGGGAGTCATTCAGCACGATGGCATTTTTACTCCGCTACTGGAAGAAGTGTTTGTCTCACTGAGCATTGACTCAACAGCGACGTTAGCCGGATTTAAGTCCATCTCACCGGACGAGTTGATCAACAACGACTTAAATATCTGGAACTTTCTCGCCAAGTCAAAGCGAATTTCAACGTTTCGGCAGCTTGCAATTTTGGCTTGGGGCGGTTCTGGCAAAACGACGCTGCTGAAGCATATTGCATATCGCTATGGTTCACGGCAAGCACCTCGATCTGCACCTAAACTCATTCCCTTTCTACTGATCCTGCGGAAACACCGAGACATCATTACCCGCACCAAACCGCCAACGCTATCAGAATTGATTACGCAGCACCATATTCCAAGTTTGCCTGCTGCGGGTGATCTGCAAATGCCTGAAGGCTGGGCAGAAAAAGTTCTGGCTCAAGGTAAAGCAATCGTCATGTTTGATGGCTTTGACGAGGTGCCCAAGGATAAACGAGCGGGTGTTGCTGAGTGGATTAATCAACAGATGTTTCACTATTGCAAATCGGTTTTTATTCTGACTTCAAGACCTAAAGCTTATACTCAGCAACACAAAATCACTCCAGATCCATCGAAACGCTTAGAACTAGCAACACGGCTCTGGGTAAAAGATTTTGACGCTGAGCAACGTCGTGATTTTGTAGAACGGTGGTATTTCTGTCAGGAACGCTATGCCAATGGTGGTCGCAATACACCGGATGTCAAACAAATGGCTGAGCAGTCAGCGGCAGAGTTATTGGAGCAGATTGAAGCACGAGAGGAACTCAAAGCGTTGGCAAAAAATCCGCTGTTGCTCAATATGATCGTTACGTTTCATCGGCGCAATCCTGGGGCAGAACTGCCGCAACGACGGGTCAAGCTGTACGAAGAGATCTGTCAGCTACAGCTTAAAAATCGTCCAGGTGCCCGCAAACTTGAAACGTTATTGACCGAATGCGAAGCTCAAGCGATTTTGCAGCAGCTTGCTTGGGGCATGATGAAAAAACGCTGGGAGCGGATTAAACGTCCAGTTTTATTGCAAGGACTGAAGCAAATTTTGGAGCAGCAGGGAGAGAAGATATCGGCAACCGAGTTTTTAGAACAAGTGGTGCAAATTAGTGAACTGCTGATGCAGCAAGAAGATGAGTATGAGTTTGCCCACCTTAGCTTTCAAGAGTATTTAGCAGCAGCGCATATCGCTCAGCACAAGCAGGAAAAATTGCTGCATCCCTATTTCAGTGATGAAAAGTGGAAGCCAACTATTTTGCTTTATGTGGCTCAAGTGACAAACCCGACAACGCTGATCCAAGAGGCCGTCAATCAAAAAGCGACGGATTTGGCCTATGCCTGTTTGCAGGAGACGACGAAACAGGTGGATGAAAAGCTTACAGAAGAACTTACGAAGGAACTGAATGCGCTGAAGCAAACGGTGCAGAGTTCTCGTTATGCGGATTTGGAGAACTACCTAAAAAACGGCGAGTGGAAGAAAGCAGATGATGAAACCTATCGACTGATGATTACGGCGATTGGCAAGGAAGAAGGGCAGTTTTTTACATCCGATGAGTTGCTAAATTTTCCTTGTGACGAGTTACTCGCAATCGATGGGCTGTGGGTGAAGTACAGTAACGGCAAGTTTGGCTTTAGCGTCCAGAAGGACATATATTTATCGAAAGAAGTCGGCGGCATTGCCGATGGCAAGTATCACGATGAGGCATTCCGAGAATTTTATAAAGTGGTTGGATGGAGTAGTATAAATTTTGACATAGCCTCCCCGAGTGGTCACCTCCCGTCGACGCTATTTTATAGTCTTTGGGTTGTGGGGTCTCTTCTCTCGCATCCAGACTTGTAAACTGTAGCAGATAAAGGCTCCAGTCCGCTCCAAAAGCTTTATTTCCGGCTGTTTTACAACGCTAAAACAAGGGTTTCAGCCAGCCGATACCTGGCACCCGTGGTCACGTCGTATCCGTAAATTGGGCACTGGCTATGTCAGGATTCCAACAATTCGCCAGTTACGTAGGGTGCTGTTGAGCAACGCGAAACGCACCATTCAACGTTCAACTACTAATCAACCGACATTCAACATGCTGCATTATCGGTGCGTTACGTTTCGCTTCGCTTCACTAACGGCACCCTACGTTTAGATGTCATATTGGTCGCCTTTGAGAGTGATTTCGGTTGGTTCGTGTCCCCAATTGGATGGATAAACGCCCTGAGATATGAACCGATGAAGACTCGAAAACTGCCAATCTGATGGAACTTGGCACAATTTATGTCGGACTGGATTGTAATGAATGTAATCACAATGCTGTGCAAAATCTGTTTCGTCTCGAATGAAGTGCTCCCAAAACCGTCGCTGCCATAAATTGCTTTCATTTCGTTTTCGACGAGATTCTGACAGGTCTAAATCAAGCCGTAACTCTGTGCTGCATTTTCTAGTCACATAGCTCTTAATCAACCGCAAGCGAGTAGACAACTTTTGATCGTCTGGTGGCAAGGTCAGCAAGCAGTGGAAATGATCCGGCAACAGCACAATTGCATCCAACGTAAAAGGATGTTTTTCCTGTACCTGCTGAATTGCACTACGAAGGGCAAGACGGGCAACATCACAACATAACCACGGCCGACGTTGATAGGTCACTTGTGTGATGAAATATGTTCCACCTGCAATTCCCGACCTTCGATAGTTAGGCATTACTCTCGTAGCGTGCTGTTGAGCAACACGAAACGCACCATTCAATGTTCAATCTACTATTCAACTGATATTCAACATGCTGCACTATCGGTGCGTTACGTTTCGCTTCGCTTCACTAACAGCACCCTACGCAGGTTCAAGATTCCGGCTCCCCTTCTCCTAATCTGTGGGAGAAGGGGCTGGGGGATGAGGGTTTAGGTAATTACTGTCGGTTCATTGCGGCCCGTAATCGCCTTAATGTCCGCAATTTCATCCGCTAATTTAATCAGCGGAGCCAGCGCTTCCTGCACATCCTGATCATGCAGGGACGCATCCGACTCGTAACTTTCCAGGTAAACCCGTAGAGTTGCCCCCTTGGTACCCGTACCCGACAGCCGGAAGACAATCCGCGAGCCGTTGGTAAAGCCAATCCGAATCCCTTGGTTTTCGCTGACGCTGCCGTCTACGGGATCTTCGTACTTGAAGTCATCGCTATAGGAAATCTTGTAGCCGTTGAAGTCTTTGCCCTTCAGCGTTTTGATCTTCTCTTGCAGATTCGCCATCAGCTTATTCGCTGCTTCAGACTCGACCTCTTCGTAGTCATGGCGCGAATAGTAATTGCGGCCATAGGTTGCCCAGTGTTCCTTGACAATGTCTTCCACGGACTGCTGACGCGCCGCCAGAATATTCAGCCAGAACAGCACTGCCCAGAGACCATCTTTCTCCCGCACGTGATTCGAGCCTGTACCAAAGCTTTCTTCACCGCACAGCGTCACCCGATCGGCATCCAACAAGTTACCAAAGAACTTCCAGCCCGTCGGCGTTTCGTAGCAGTCCAGGTTCATCTGCGCCGCTACGCGATCGGGAGCTTGGCTGGTGGGCATCGAACGCGCCACACCAGACAGTCCACCTTGATAAGCCGGAACATATTTGGCGTTTGCCACCATCACCGCCAAGCTGTCGCTCGGTGTCACAAAGAACTTAGAGCCTAAAATCATGTTGCGATCGCCATCGCCATCGGAGGCCGCCCCAAAGTCAGGCGGATTGTCGCCAAACATGATTTCTACCAAATCATGGGCGTAAACTAAATTTGGATCAGGGTGGCCACCACCAAAGTCTTCCAGCGGTTCACCGTTAACGACTGCGCCTTTGGGAGCGCCCAGCTTACCTTCAATAATCGCTTTCGCATAGGGGCCAGTCACCGCATGCAGCGAATCCATGCACATGCGGAAATTGCCGCTGCTGATCATCTGGCGAATCTTGCCAAAGTCAAAAATCGACTCCATCAGCTCGGCATAATCAGCTACAGGGTCAATCACCGTTACCGTCATGTCGCCCAGTTGGGTATCGCCCAGCTTATCGAGATTGACATCGTTCGCGTCCAGAATCTTATAGCTGTCGATGGTTTTGCTGCACTCAAAAATGGCGCTGGTGACTTTTTCGGGCGCGGGGCCACCGTTTTCGGTGTTGTACTTCACGCCAAAGTCGCCCTCGGGGCCGCCGGGATTGTGGCTAGCCGAGAGGATAATGCCGCCGAATGCTCCGTTCTTACGAATCACGCAGGACGCCGCGGGCGTTGACAAGATGCCACCTTGACCGACCAGCACACGACCAACACCATTGGCAGCGGCCATTTTCAGAATGACCTGAATCGCCTTGCGGTTGTAGTAGCGACCGTCGCCACCGAGCACCAGAGTTCCACCCTGATAGCCCTCTATGGCATTAAAAATCGACTGAATAAAATTTTCAAGATAATTTGACTTCTGGAAAACTGGCACCTGCTTCCGCAGTCCGGATGTGCCAGGTTTTTGATCGGAGAAGGGCTGCGTTGAAACAGTACGAATACTCATGGGTTAAGTCGTTGAGGTCGATAGTACCAACATATCGAAATAAGCATATATGCTCAGCAAAATCGCCAAGCTTTCCTTCACTATCCCATCAACCAGAGCCTTTTGCATCTGTCTCTAGCAACTTTCTCGGTCAAGCTGATTTGAGCTAGCTCTTTCAAGGGTTTGCTCGTTTAGTTTGCCTCTGTTGTCTCTGTATCTGGCACTACATCCGGATCAACAGATGTTTCGTCCTCAGGTGAATCCCCAGCAGGTGGTTCGATCTCCGGTACAACTTCCAGATTTTGCCATTCCTCCAACGGTCGCTCTACCGCTGAGGCAAAGACATTGGGCACGAGGATAACCGTTGCTTCTGTATTCGCCGCTGGTTCCGTATCCGATGTCGCCGTGAGCGCCGGATTAGGATCTGCGATCGCATATCTCGATTCGCCGCTGAAGTTCACATCACCCAGCCAGAGCGTGTGGCTATCATCGTTTGCCAACTTCACGTCAATTTTGGCCAAGGGATCAGCTAGGCCATACTCAGCAAGCTGTTCTGCGGTTGTTTCCGTGGGGCTGCTGGCTCGACCTGTGGCTAACTGGCTCAGCAAAAAGGCGACGGTGGCATCATTGGCTCGTTTCGCCACGGGGGATGTCATTTGCCACACGCCCTCGTCATCTTTCTCAAAGGCTAGGGTTTGCTCCTCGGTAACCACGGTGAAGGACTGGATATCATCTTCTTCAAACCGGAATAAATCTTGGTCGCCTGTGGTGGCTAGCGTGGATGAATCGGATTGCGATCGCGATAGTTCTGTCGCCAGCACATAACCGCCGAGAATGACCGCTACACCCAAGAGTGTCCAAGTTGATCGCTGTAGCTTCATCAGTTATCGCCTCCGCCACCACATAAACACAGCCGCCGCAAAGCCAATCAGCGGCAAAATAAACCAGGCCAGTAGACTCAAGAAAATCTGCTTGCCGGTCGAGAGAACGATCCGCCGATCCGTTACTTCTTTGGCTCGAATCGACAGCGTCGCGTCATCTTCCTGAGCCAGCCAGCTAACTGAATTGAGAAATACATCCCCATTAAGCTGCTGATTGAACACACCATCCGTGGCAAAGGTTGAGTTGCCAATTACGACAAGGCGAGATTCATTTCCCGACTCTGCCGTTTCGGATTCTGGGCTTTCAGTTTCAGTCACTTCCGGCTCGGCTGCTTCAGATGCAGGTGCTTCAGTCTCAGCATTTTCAGGTTCAGCATTTTCAGATACTTCAGGGTTTTCTTCCGCCTCAACTTCAGTCTCGGCACTTTCAGCGTCAGTATTTTCAGATGATTCAGGAGTTGCTGTTTCTGCATCTTCCGCCTCAACTTCAGTCTCAGCGTTTTCAGCTTCAGCACTGACCGCCTCTTCAGGAGTTGCCGCTTCTGGTTCAACCTCTTGCTCAGTTTCTGCCGCAGTCTCTGCCGCTGGAGATTCCTCTGCTGGAGTCTCGCTCTCGGTTGCATCAGCGGCTTCATCAGTCGCTTCATTACCGGATTCATCAGGTGGCGCTGTCTCAGCGTCTGGATTATCACCACTGTCTGTACTGGTGTTTGCTGAAGCCGTTGGCAAAGACTGCACAGGTCGGCTCAGCGCTGCGCCGATGTAGAACGGCCCTTCTGGTGCTTGCGTGGGGTCAACGTTAATTTCGCCGCCTTCGACGATATTTTCGGCGCGGGTTTGTTCATCGGTAATCAGAATTGGCGTCGCCGTAACGCGGGGACGATCTTGGATACTGATCGGTCGCGCCACGGGATAAAACGACCGTCCATTTTGAAACGCTTCCGTAATCGGATGTTCGCCGTAGTTGGAAATTAGCGGCGCGGCAGGCCCCAGTCCCACCGCCTGACCTTGCCCAGAGGTGTCCAGTACCAGCCGATCTTCCAGCGTCACGCCCCAATCGTTCAGTAGTGGATTTAAGCCTGGATCGGTGTTGGGGTCAACCATCAGCAGCAGCCCACCACCGTTTTCGAGATATTGCTCCAGCGCTTTGATTTCTGGCTTGAAGAACTGCTGCTGCGGCCCTGCCACAATCACCACATCGGCATCATCGGGAACACCACCTTCCGCCAAGTTCAGCGGTTCAACCGCAATATTTTTCTGCTCCAGGCCATCGCGCACCAGCGTAAAGCCGCCCTGAAAATCATCGACGCTATACTCGCCGTGACCGACCACGAAATAAGCCGTGGGCGCTTCGCCCTGAGCCAACCGTGTGATTTGCGCCGTTAAGCGCGGTTCCGTCAGCCGTTCAACTTGGCTAAGCCGCTGCACCCGCTGCCGCTGATCGCCCGCTTCGAGATACACTTCGCCTAGCGATCGCACTCCAAATTCCTGTGCCAATAACGGCTGAGCATTGGGGTCTACGTACTCGTAGCTAAACTGGTCGCTTTGCCGCTCGTAGCTTTCCAGAAGCTGCTGATCGGTGGGATTGCGAACCGCATCAAAAATCCAGATTTTGGTGGGCTGCTCCAAATTGCGTAACGTCTGGGTTGTTTCTGGAGCCAGGGTGAAAATTTGATTTTCCGTCAGATCCAACCGCTGTCCGTGACGTACGGCCAGAACATTTAGCGACAGCAGGATTACGATCACTGACACAGTCGCAACCAGCGCATTGGTGCTGCTCTGAGTTGACCGCTGTCCCCAGAATTCCGGTCGCGCCTGTCCCAGCAGCAAAAACCAGATGCCGATCAGGACAATGCCGCCGATTAGGAGCGCCAGTGGCAGAGAGTCCCAGCCGGATAGCAAGCCCGATACCAATCCCGCTGTCGCCAGCATGATGCCGACCCAAATCAGGTAGCGGAGATATTTCCAATAAGCTGCGATGGATTTCATAGCTATCTACTCCCCGCTACGACCGTTGGAATCGGAAGGCTTCAATCGACTGCGCCGTCAGGAAAATACCGAGCGCAATGTACGACCCAAACAAAATCAAACTGCCCGTGTCCAAAATGCCCTGCGTTAGCTCATTGAAATGCTGCAGCATCGATAGGTGCTTTAGCGCTTCTCCCAATGGGCCTTGTACAGAAGATGCGATCGCATCTACCACCCACAGCAGCAAAATCAGCGCGAAGGTCAAAATTGCCGCCAGCACCGTACTGTCGGTTAACGACGAGACAAACATGCCGAGAGCCAGAACTGAGGCTGCGAGTAAGACCAAGCCGACATGGGCCAGGATAAACACCTGAGCTGACACGGGCGGCTCTGAGCCGCTCAGCACAATCCCTTCACAGATCATGACAGGTATCAACAGCGTAATAAAGAAGGTCAGTACGCCCAGCAGCTTGCCTATGGCAACCGACCAGTTCGTCAGTGGTGATGTTGCCAGTAGTTCCAACGTGCCGCGCTTGCGTTCTTCGGCATACAGCCCCATTGAGAGAATCGGCAGAATAAACAGCGCTAGGGAACTAAGAATACCTAAGAAGCCCTTAATAAACTCATAGGCTAGATCCACCGATGGCGCTTGCCCATATTGATCCAGCGTGGCGACTTGGGCAATCAGCCCCTCTGGGCCAAACAGAATGGCCGTCAGGAACAAGCCACTCAGCAGCCAGAACACGCCTGCAATCACATAGGCCAAGGGTGATGCAAAGTAGCTCTGGAGTTCGCGCTGGTAGATGGCGATGATATTGGCAACAATAATGCGAATCATAGGGCAATGGTTTAGTGGGCGCGTCTTTTTCTTGTGGGTGCGTTAGCAACGCTTAACACACCAGATCAGCGAATCAAAGCACATCAATAGAGCGGTGCGTTACGGCTTTGCCTAACGCACCCTACTTTTTATCTGGATGAGCGTCATTCGCATCAACCGGATCAATTTCTGAAATCTGTGGTTCGGCTACAGGTTCATCAACCACTGTGGTTTCGGTGGTGCCATCAGGTTGGGCTATGGGGTCAGGAATTGCCTCAAAGTTATCAGCTTCATCAGCATGCTTTTCCGCTACGTCATCATCGGGATTATCTTCATGCGCTGCCTTTTCCTGCGTCGTCAGATTGATAAACACGTCTTCTAGGCTGGCCCGAATCCGCTTCATCTCGTACAGGCCAATGCCTGCACCAACCAGTGCCGCCGCAATCTCCCGGCCCGGATCATCTCCCGGTTCAGCGGTGATATTTAGCCGCAAATGTCCCTCAGCCAAACTGCTGTCCGGTTGAACTTCAACCGCCTGTACCTGGGGCATGGCTGCTAGAGCCTGTTGTGCGATCGCAGCTTCTCCTGCAACTTCCATCACGTAGCTCAACTGCCCCGATAGCTGCTCCATCAGGCTATCGGGTGAACCCGTTGCCACAATGCGACCTCGGTTGATAATGGCAACGCGATCGCAGGTCATGCTGACTTCCGGCAGAATGTGGGTCGATAGAATAATCGTGTGATCGCCCGCCAAACTTTTAATCAGGCTCCGCACCTCTGCCACCTGACGCGGATCGAGTCCCACCGTTGGCTCGTCCAGGATAATTGCGGGCGGATCATGCACAATCGCTTGGGCAATTCCCACCCGCTGCCGATAGCCCTTTGACAGCTTGCGAATCAGCACGTCCCGCTTGTCGAGGATATTACAGCGCTCCATCGCCCAGGCTACCCGCTGGGGCCGATCGCCCGCGACGACGCCTTTGATGCGCGCCACAAAGTTGAGAAAGCTCTCCACCGTCATATCCAGGTACAGCGGCGGCGACTCCGGCAAATAGCCAATTCGCTGCCGCACGGCCATCGAATCGGCATGGACATCATACTCGGCAATTCGTGCCGTCCCCTGATTGGCGGGTAGATAACCCGTCAGAATACGCATGGTAGTGGTTTTGCCCGCGCCGTTTGGCCCCAGGAAGCCCAAGATTTCGCCCGGTTCTACCCGAAACGTCACGTCTTCAATGGCAACCGTAGAGCCGTAGGTTTTGCTGAGATGTTCAACTTCAATCATGGGCTGTAAGGTAACAGTTGTCTGTGACAAACAGATGACAGCAGAATGTAAAGGATATTACATCTGAACGTTTTCGGTGAGAGTTTTAAGGCATGATACGTGCCAATGCTGCTTGAGCTTAAGGATTAATGATTTATAAATTGTGATGTGGGGGCATCGCCCCCACATCACAATTCATACCCAGATTGAGCAACGCCTAAGATTGAGTAGCAATAGATTGTAACTGTAACTGTGAGACTGAACGCTGATGACTATGGGGCCAGGTGCGATCGCAACTTTTCTCTACTATTTCGCCACGACCACGCTGATCATGACGATTCTATCCCTTCAGTTTGGACTGGCTCAGGAGTTTGGAGTTCCCTTAAGTATCAATCCCATTATTGGCCTCGTCGGTGGCACCCTGGGAGCCTATTTCAACCGTTCTGTCACCATCTCAATGCCGTTCAAAAACCGCAAAACCTTTCAGCGGGAGCTGGACAGCATTTTGGAGGAAATGGGCTACAGTTGCGATCGCGAATTGGACGACTGGCTGGTCTACCGTCGCCCTACCATTCGCCAATTGTTCTCCGGCAAAATCTACGTCAAGCTCGAAGACGGCCTCGCTATGCTGTCTAGCCGCTCAGTTCATATCCAAGCCCTCCTGCGCCGCCTCAGCGACCAAGGACTTGCCTGACTGCCATCCCTTGACTTAAACCAATCCTAGATCTTTAAGACCCCACAACACGAACCCATCCACCTCTTGAATTTCTCGGCTTTCTCTACACCCTCTTCTCCCCCCACCAACAATTGGCATACTGTCCAAACCCCACCTATGCAAATACCACTAACATCCATTAGGGTGAGAGTTAATGTCAGCAGAGTGAATAACTAAATAGGAATAGAGCCAAGCTCTAGCCTTACAGGATTGGGCAAAAAGAATAGATAGATAAGAAACAGATAACAATCAGTAAAGCTATCAATGTGTCCGTCGCTTGATGGATAACGTAAGTATTCACAGGCCGTAATTTTTACAAGCGTGGGCTAAAGAATCATCAAACGTTAGGTTGTGTAGGAAGTGAGGTGTTAATGCGAGCTCTTCTTGTTTATCCGAAGTTTCCCCCAGTTTCTGGTCATTTGAGAAAGCGCTAGAACTGGTCGATCGCAAAGTTCTACTACCACCACTCGGACTTATTACCGTAGCATCGATTCTGCCACAAGAATGGGAATTTCAACTGGTCGATCGCAATATTCGCGACGTCACAGAAGCAGAATGGGAATGGGCTGATATTGCCATTCTCTCTGCCATGATCGTGCAGAAAGAGGATTTTCTGGCCCAAATTCGAGCCGCAAAGGCCAGAGGCAAACGAGTCGCAGTGGGTGGCCCTTACGCAACCGCCCTGCCCCATGAAGCCGCTGAAGCCGATTTTCTGATTCTGGATGAAGGGGAAATTACGCTACCGATGTTCGTGGAGGCGGTTCAGCAAGGGGCAACCAGCGGCACGTTTCGTTCCAATGGCGCAAAGCCCGACGTGACTGAAACCCCCGTTCCTCGCTACGACCTCTTACAACTGGATGCCTACGACAATATGTCTATCCAGTTTTCACGCGGCTGTCCGTTCCAGTGCGAATTCTGCGACATCATCGTTTTGTACGGACGGAAACCCCGCACCAAAACTCCAGCTCAGTTAATCAAGGAACTCGAATATCTCTACGAACTCGGCTGGCGGCGCAGCATTTTTATGGTGGATGATAACTTCATCGGCAACAAGCGCAACGTAAAGCTGCTGCTGAAGGAACTGAAAGTTTGGATGGCGCAACACGACTATCCGTTCCACTTCAATACTGAAGCCTCGGTTGACTTGGCCAACGATGAAGAACTGATGCAGATGATGGTGGACTGCAATTTCAATGCGGTTTTCCTGGGAATTGAAACTCCCGACGAAGGCAGTCTGACCGTCACCAAAAAGTTTCAAAATACTCGCGATCCGCTGTCTGATTCGGTAGACAAGATTATCCAATCTGGCCTGCGGGTGATGGCTGGCTTTATCATCGGCTTTGACGGCGAGAAAAAAGGCGCGGGCGATCGCATTGTTCAGTTTGTCGAAAAAACGGCAATTCCCACCGCGTTTTTCAGCATGTTGCAAGCGCTGCCCGATACGGCCCTTTGGCATCGGTTAGAGCGCGAAAATCGCCTCCGGGGAAATGGCAACATCAACCAGACAACGCTGATGAACTTTGTGCCGACTCGTCCGATTGAAGATATCACACGGGAGTATATTGACGCCTTCTGGCGACTCTACGACCCGATGGCTTATCTCAACCGCACCTACCGTCATTTCTTGAAACTCGGCACGCCATCCCATGAATCGCCGCTCCGCAAACCAAGCTGGGCAGCCGTGCGGGCATTACTCGTTGTGTGTTGGCGGCAGGGTGTGAAGCGTAATACTCGTTGGCAATTCTGGCGTAACCTGGTCGGAATTTTACGACATAATCCTCGCGTTTGGGATCACTACCTGTCGATTTGTGCTCTGAATGAACACTTCTTGGAGTATCGCCAAATCGTCTGCGACAACTTAGAGAAGCAGTTAGCCCTCTTCCTGGAGCGCGAAGTGGCAGAGGCTCAAACTCGTCAAGAAGCCGAAATCAAACAGAGTTCCGCAGCCTAAACAAGCTTAAAACTTCAGCTTAAAACTAAAAAGGGGAGCGTATCCGAGATACGCTCCCCTTTTTAGTTGCTTAACCAACCTAATACTAGGAGGGTACAATCTGTAGTTCAACTTCAGCGGTTACTTCAGGGTGCAGCTTGACTTCAGCTTTGTAGAAGCCGGTCTTGCTGATGTCGGGTACCGTAATGTTGCGGCGATCGACTTCCTGATTGGTAGCAGCCTGAATTGCATCGGCAACGTCTTGGTTGGTCACCGTACCGAAGATAGAATCGCCTTCACCAGCCTGCTTCTCGATAGTGAAGCGACCAATGGTTTCCAGCGCGGTCTTGCGGGCTTCTGCCTGCTTCTTCTCTTCGATAATCCGCTGCCGCTCTTGCTCGCGACGGATTTCAACCTGCCGCAAAATGCCAGGAGTGACCCGCAACGCAAATCCCTGTGGAACTAGGTAGTTGCGAGCATAACCGGGCGCAACCTCAACTAGATCTCCTTCATTCCCAAGTTTCCGAACGTCCTTGTTGAGGACGACTTGCACACGTTTCGCCATGATAAATTCCGTTATTCAACTGGTAATTATTCTGTCAGCAGCAACCAGATTTAACATCATATCGAACTGCCAACCATCTGTGCAACCCCATATTTTTGCTGGTTTGGCTATGAGGACGCCATCCAGCCTTTTTGACAGATAGCACTTTGCAATGGGGAGTTATGCAGAAAAATCCTGTGTAATTCGTGAAAAGTCGAATTTTCTGCTGCAAATTTGACGTATAACTGCGGACTACAAGAGTCTTATCCATCAGATTTGGACTTAAATAGATAAGCTATGTTGCACACGCCTAGATTGAGGGTAACTTCAGCAGACATAGCGTATTCTGAACAACGTCTTTAAAAATGAAATTCACGAACAGAAACTTGCGTGCGATAGCCGAAATAGTAGTAGGCGACACCCAATATTTCCCATATCGCTCTAGTAGTAATATCGATCAGTTTTTTGAAGAATGCGACTTGGACTTTGTTCATGATGGTTCAACTCGCTGGCGATGGACTGCGGAAAGGCTCTCAGAGTTATTGCAAGAGCCACAACCGGCTGCTAACGCCTTGCCAGAACACTTTGTGCATGTATTGCGAGTGTTGATGCATAAATCCGATGCGGAGGAAGACGACCCAGATCGTTCACTTGCGCTTGAAGCATTGAATAAACCTCTGACGCGAGAGGGTTACGAAGCCTTTTACGGGGAGGATGATCTTCTGTATATACGTCATATAGGGACAAAGACAATATCAGCGGCTCCTAATCCTCACCGACCGTTCACACCGAAGGAGATCGAGAAAAGAGGGCAACTTATTGATTACTTGGATGAATGTTCTGAAGATGAGCTAATTGAAGAAATCTTGCTACCCTTATTCCGACAATTAGGCTATCACCGGATTACGGCGGCGGGTCACAAAGATAAAGCGCTTGAGTACGGTAAGGATGTGTGGATGAAATATGTTCTTCCAACACAACACGTTCTCTACTTCGGCATCCAAGCAAAAAAAGGCAAGCTTGATTCTTCAGGCGCTACCAAATCAAGTAATGCAAATGTAGCTGAAATTCACAACCAACTCATGATGATGTTGGGGCATGAAATTTTTGATCCGGAAATTGGAAAACGAGTTCTTGTAGATCACGCCTTCATTGTTGCTGGTGGAGAAATCACTAAAGCTGCACGGAACTGGCTTGGTAATAAGCTTGATGCCTCAAAACGAAGCCAGATCCTGTTCATGGACAGAGACGATATTCTGAATCTGTATATCGTCACGGACCTACCACTTCCACAAGGAGCAATGCCTGAAAAGTTGATAAGTGAAGATGATGAGCTACCTTTCTAGCGAGTCGCAGTCTAGCAACTGAATACTAAAACGAAGGGCAGCTACCGGATTATTTGATGTCGTAGCCGAATAGATTGGGGTCAACTTCTGACAACTCGATATCTGCTAGACCATATTCAGCCCAGCGCCGACTGACCATTTCAGCCACTTTGGGGTCGGATTCCAGCGGTTTACCCCATTCGTGATCGGTCTCTGGCCCGATTTTAGTCGTCGCGTCGATGCCCATGCGGCTACCGAGACCCAGTTTTTCATTGGCAAAATCCAGCGTGTCAAAGGGCGTATTAGGCAGGATGAACACATCGCGTTCTGGATCGACCTTGGAGGTGAGCGCCCAAACTACCTGGCGCGGATCGCGAATGTTGATGTCTTTGTCCACCACGATCACAAATTTTGTGTAGGTGAACTGAGGCAGCGCTGTCCAAAAGGCCATTGCGGCGCGGCGGGCTTGTCCCGGATAGGCTTTGTCAATTGAGATAATGGCGGCCTTGTAGCTGAGGGCTTCCATAGGTAGGAAGAAGTCGGTGATTTCGGGCACCTGCTGCCGCAAAATCGGGGTGTAGATCCGATTAAGTGCGATCGCAATCATTGCTTCTTCTTTGGGGGGGCGACCGCTGAAGGTGGTGAGGTAGATCGGATCTTTGCGGTGGGTGACGCAGTGGAAGTGGATCAGCGGCGAATCTTCGACGCCGCCGTAGTAGCCCATGTGGTCGCCAAAGGGGCCATCGGGCACTTCTTCACCGGGGGTAATGGTGCCTTCCAGGACAAATTCAGAATCGGCGGGAACTTCCAGATCAACAGTTTTGCACTTGGTCAAGTTGACGCCGGATTTACCATAGAGTCCGGCAAATAGCCACTCGGAGAGATCGACCGGGATTGGCGTGGCAGCGGCCATGATGATGAGGGGATCAACGCCAAGTGCGATCGCAACTTCTAGCTTCTTACCTTGCTCAGCGGCTTTGCGTAGGTGACGTGCTCCGCCCCGCACCGACAGCCAGTGAACGGACATGGTGGTTTTTGACTGGAGCTGAAGCCGATAAACGCCAACGTTGGGCGTACCCGTTTCGCAGTCTTTGGTGATCACCAGCCCCAGGGTAACGATTTTGCCTGCATCTTCGGGGTAGGGGCGAATCATTGGGATTTGATCCAGATCGACCTGATCGTCTTTCAGCACCACTTGATGGCAAGGAGGCAGCAGGTCACGACCGGGTTTGGCGCGGACGACATCGAAGAGCACTTTGCCGAATTCGATGGCTTGGGAAATCTTTTTGGGGGGCTTGGGCTGTTGCAGCATTCCCAGCTTGCGGCCCAGATCTTCCAGTTCTTCGGGCTGCTCCATGTTCATGGCCCAGCAGACGCGCTGCACGGTGCCGAGGGAGTTGACGAGGACGGGATAGGGGGAGCCTTTGACGTTTTCAAACAGGAGGGCTGGCCCACCGCACTGCAACATCCGGTTGGAAATTTCGGCGATTTCTAGGTCGGGATCAACGAGGGCGGTGATGCGGCAGAGTTGGCCCCGTTGTTCGAGCTGTTTGATGAATCCCCGTAAGTCTCGTGCCATGTTAATGAAGAACTGTAAAGCGTTTCTTCTTTATTATGGGTGATTTGGGGCAGTCTGCCGAATTGGGTTGAGGCTATGTCAGGGATCGTCATTCAGTTGTCTATGCTCTCTATAACAAACCTACCCCTTTCTAAATCCACCTCAGTAAGTCTGACTTCTAAAGAAGCACCAACTTCGAAGGTTTGACTGGGTTGCTTAGCAGATGAGCTGTGAATGTTTGCAGCAGGGAGCAGGGCGCGTACATCTCCAAGGTCAACTATAATTCCGTAATGTTTGACAGCTCGCACTGTGCCGCTGACAATCTGACCAACCTGTAACTGTTGAAGTCTGAGCCAAACAGGATAATGAAGTAGCTTTAAGCACGCATCTTCCTCTGTGACTTCCAAAACGATGAGTGGCAATTCTTTCCCTTCCAGAGACTCTTCCTTGTATTCGTTAGCGCGTAACGGAAAAGCGCCACGTAAGCCTTCAACTCTGACTGCTGCACTCCGTGAGTATTGTTTAAGCACTGTGGCATGTATGACTACATTCTCGGCCTGCAATTGCCGTAACCGTTCGCAGGCTATTTTGACCTGTAGCTGACGAATCGAAAAAGAAACAGTTGGCGGGTGGTCTTCAGAGCATAGGAACCATTTGAGCCTTGCTGCTACTCCAGGGCGTTTTCCATCTGTTCTAACTTCAGTGATTTGAGTATGCAGAACTATATCTTCTGGATTAACGAGATAGCCAGCGTGAACTTGTTCTAGAGAATAACCAAACTGAAGCGATGCGTTTATTTGTGCGTTCTTAAGTAAGCGATCGCTGCCAATGAGTGTTTCAGGTGAACAATTGGAGAAGAAAATCTCACCATGACCGTCATAATTGCCGACAACTAAGAACTCTCGGATTTCACCTACTCGCAAAGCCTCGTCTGCGCTTTGGATTTTACTGAGTGATAGCTCTGATAGTGGAACGTGAACGAGTTGAGCGATATCAAAGTCAACCAGAGCACCTGTTGGTTCTAGCGCCACAATTTTTCCCGTAACGATATCGTCTGGTTGAAATTCACCTAACGGAACTAACGGAACGCTCATAGCTTAACGGGTTTAACATCACCCTACTTCGCTGGCAGTTGGCTTCAATCTAGCATTCACAGACCAGTTGACCTCAGAGCAAGTTCAAAGGTTTAAAAAGCAAAAGAGAACATACCAAGTACGTCCTCTTTTGCTTTTGGGGTTTTGAATTAATTTTCGACTGCTTTGGGCAGTTGGCGATAGTGAGTGACAATTTGTTCAATCACCTGATCAATCGTCAAATCATCGGTTTGAATTTCAACCGCGTCTTCGGCTTGGCGGAGGGGGGCGGTGGCGCGGGTGCTGTCCTTGCGATCGCGTTCGTAAATCATCCGCTCTAGCTCATCGAGATCAACGACAGGCTGATTTTGGTCTTTCAGATCTTGCTGACGGCGGCGAGCGCGTTCCTGCACCGATGCAGTGAGGAAAATCTTCAATTCCGCATCAGGAAAGACGTGGGTGCCGATATCGCGACCTTCCATCACCACGCCACCTTCGCGACCATAGGACTGCTGGCGCTGGGTGAGTTCTTGTCGAACAACGGGCTGAGCTGCGATCGCAGATACGTTTCGCGTCACATCAGCCGAGCGAATTACCTGCGTCACTTCTTCACCGTTCACCCAAACGCGGGAGAGAGGAATCTTGTCGCTGCCGTCTTCCGCAATACCAGGCTGAAGCTGAATTTGGCACTGATTGACCAATTCTGCGATCGCAGGTCTGTCGTCCAAGGCAATGCTGGACTGCATGACTAGCCAGGTGACTGCTCGGTACATGGCTCCCGTATCGAGATAGAGCAAATCTAGCTCGTGTGCCACTCGCCGCGCTACGGTTGATTTGCCAGCTCCGGCTGGCCCATCAATCGCGATAATCGGTTTGCGATTGCGCAGCACAAGATTGTCAATTAAGCGCGTATTTCCCAAGTAAGCGGCAACAGCCAACAGTCCAGCCTCCTTTACCCATTCCAAATGTTCTATCGTATCAGGATGCACCAGATCGATGTAATCGATCTTGAAATTAGAGTTTGTTTTAATATGCTCTTTCACCGTTTCGATTAGGATTGCTGCATCCTCGCAGCCCTGATCGAACCGGTGTTTCGCCTGCTGCAGGCTTTGGGAGAGCACCATCGCTTCTACCCGCTGCTCAGCCGTTAAATACTGGTTACGAGAGCTGTAGGCTAACCCACTTGGCTCCCGCACAATCGGGCAAACAACCAGCTTAACGGGCAGATTCAGGTCGTCCACTAGCCGCTGCAAAATTGCCACCTGCTGGGCATCTTTTTGACCAAAGTAAGCGCGATGGGGCCGCACAATATTCAGCAGCTTCGTCACAATTGTAGCGACTCCTTCAAAATGGCCGGGTCGGATTTTCCCACATAGGTTGGCCATCATCGATTGGGGCGGAATCACTTGGGTTTGCGCCGCTGCGGCTAGGGATGAACCGTACAGTTCTTGGGCAGACGGAGCAAAAATCGCATCGACCCCAGCCTGCTTGCACAGAGCGGCATCGGCTTCTAGGGTACGCGGATATTGCTCAAAGTCTTCATTTGGCCCAAACTGGAGTGGATTCACAAAAATGCTGACCACTACGATGTCGCATTCTTGGCGCGATCGCTGAATCAGACTCAGGTGTCCGGCATGGAGCGCCCCCATCGTTGGCACGAAACCAATCACAGGTTGTCCACCTGCCTGGGATGCACTGCGCCCTTGCGCACATAATTCGACGGGGAAATGACCGCAACGAATATCGTCGAGGTAGCAGTTGAGTCCAACCACAGTTTTGAGTAGCCGCACCACTTTCCCCCTGCTGCCAAATTGTTGACCACCAACGGTCTACTGTAGCGAATCTTGACCCCGTTTTGCTACTCCTAATCGATGTCAATATCGATCGGCATCCGCGCATAGATATGACGCGGATCGTTCAGGGTGCGTAACATTTGGATTTCAGCCTGGAACTGGCCAAGCTGCGCTGTCAGTGGATCGGTTGGACGTGCTGCGGCATCAACGGTATCCGAGCCAAAGAACTGCTCAAAAAACCGCTGCCACCCTTCGCTTTCTGGATATTTCCGAATATTCCAGTCGTCGCCCAAATCTGCCGCTGTGGCTGCCGCTGAGATCGCAGCATCCAGACCCCCCAGTTCATCGACTAAGCCCAGATCCTTAGCCGACGAGCCAGACCAGACCCGTCCCTGAGCCAGTTCCGCCACTCGTTCTAGCGGCAAATCGCGCCCCTGAGCCACCCGCTCTAGGAATTCGTCATAAATGCTATCGACGCTGGTTTGCAAAATATTCAGCTCTTTGGGCGTTTTGGGTCGAGTGATTGTGAAAATATCGGCAGTGTCGCCTGTTTTCACCACTTCCCAGTTGACGCCAATTTTCTCGCCCAGATCTTCCAGATTGGGGAAAAAGCCAAATACGCCAATCGAGCCTGTAATCGTGGTTGGTTCCGCAAAAATCTGATCGGCTGAGGCGGCAATCCAGTAGCCACCAGATGCGGCGACGTTGCCCATTGAGACGATCACGGGCTTGCCCGCTTCCTGGCAGAGCTGCACTTCGCGGAGAATCACTTCAGATGCGATCGCACTGCCGCCCGGACTATTCACCCGTAGGACGATGGCCTTCACATCATCATCCAACCGCAGTTGGCGCAGATGCCGGGCCAGCTTATCGCCTGCAATCACCTGTGATAGTCCTTCGCCCTCTCCGTCTACAATCGGGCCTTCGGCATAGACCAGCGCAATCTGATTGTCCGATCGCTTGACCTCTAGCGGATCATCGGTGCCGCTGGCGTATTCACTCAGGCTAATCTGTCGAAAGCTGGCTTCATCTTCTGACCATTCTGCATCCTCAGATTCCTCGCCCTCACCCGTTAGCTGCCGCAGATCTTGAATCACTTCGTCCAAATAAGCGACCTTATCGACCAGTCCCTGCGTCTGGGCCTCTTCGCCAAACAGGAAACCGTTGCCATTTGCGATCGCTTGCAGTTGGGGTGCCTCAATATCCCGAAATTCAGCTGCGCTGTAGATGATGTGTCCCCACAGATCACTGAGCAGGCGCTGGGTTTGCTCCCGCTCCTCTGGGCTCATATCGTTGCGGATCAGCGGTTCGACTGCCGATTTGTATCTGCCCACTCGCGTAACCTGAATGCCAATCCCCAGCTTGTTAAACGTTTCCGCCTGGTAGCGCACTTCTGAGTACAGCCCGTTCATTTCCACATCGCCAAAGGGATTCATGGCAATGGTGTCCGCCACTGAAGCCAGATAGTATTCCGCTTCTGTCCACGACACGTCATAGGCAATAACTGGTTTGCCTGCCGTCCGAAACTGTTTGATAGCTTCCCGCAGTTCCTTGAGCGCGGCTGCACCAACCCCCACGCCTAGATCATCCCCGGCTAAATACAGGGCCACAATGTTGTCATCTTCAGCGGCAGCTTCAATGCCGTTAATTGCATCCCGCAGGGTTAACTGGCTTTCAATACCGCCTAGCAATGCCTCGGTCGGAGACAGCTCGTACTCCGCATCACTAATCAAGGTTGAAAGGTCATAGACCAGCACGGAGTCTTTCTTGACCAGTCGCGTCTCTTCCCCATCGCTAAAGCTGGCAATCAGCACGCCAATCAACCCCAGCGCACCCAGTGCTGATAGCGTGATAAACAAAATAAAAAATAGGATTGACCCGACCAAACTAGCCAGGGTGTACTTTAGGAAATCGCGCATCGAAATGGCTCCCAGCCTAACTCAACTAGAGGCATTGCAGCCCCATCCTAAACGATGTCATAGCAGGCTAGCTGGAAATCCGGCTGAACTTGTAATGTTTTCACAGATTTGCAGGCTGAGTTACTGAATGGGTAAACGAATTTTGAAGCTTGTCCCCTGAGCGAGTTGACTGTTCACTGCAATGGAGCCACCACAGCGAATCAGCAACTGCTGCACGACAGTTAAGCCTAAACCGGCTCCTTCGCTTTCTTGAGTAGGCACATGTTTTCCCCGGTAGAAGGCATCGTAGATGCGCGGCAAGTCTGTTGAGCTGATGCCCACGCCTGAATCCTGTACTTCCAGCATGATATCGTCACCTTCTTGGGAAACCAGTACCCAAATGCGCCCGCCGCTATCAGTGAATTTAATGCTGTTGTGGAGCAGGTTAATCAAAATTTGCCGCAGCCAGGCCTGGGGACAAGAGATGGCGGGTAAATCATCGGGGACGCGATAAGCCAGTAAAATCCCTTTCTCAATGGCTAGGGGCTGATAAGTGCTGACGACGCCGGGAATAACATCGTGTAGCTTGAGCGGATGCGAATCTTGAGTGGCCTGTTCAACCTGAAGCAAATCGAGAATGCCTTGGATCATCGTATTCTGGCGATCGCAAGCTTGATGCAGCATATCCATGTAGCGCTGCCGCTGAGCATCACCGATGCTGGGCGAATTGAGCAGGGTGAGCGCTGTCTTCATATTGGTTACGGGCGGCTTCAGCTCCTGACCGATACGGTTGAGAAAGTCGTCTTTAGCTTCCAGCGTGCGGGTCAGGGTTTCGTGAACAGTATGGAGATTTTCCGTTTCCTGTTCCTGCTGCCGATAGCGCTCAATTTGCTGCACCATCCGCTCCTGCTGAGCAATCTGCTGGGTAATCAGATAGCTGAGGGACATGGTATTGGTCTGGGGCGCACCACAAATTTTGACTTGCTCCTGCCAGTGGGTTGAGGCGGCGGTCAGATTTCTGTCTTGGGGATACCGCTTCTGCCCAGTTTCAAGAACCTGATACAGCCCGCCCAGAGCCTGTTGCAACACTTCGGCCTCAAAGGAACAAAGTGCGAGTAAGCGCGATCGCCGCTCACCAGTCGCCACAGAACGGGGCCGATGGGCCAGAAACAGACCGGAGAATGACTCCGAAACCACCATCAGAAAATATTCTTGATTGAGGTGATTGGGATCAATTAACGGTACGACAATCTCTTGCGCTTGCTGATCGGTCGTCACTGAGATCATGCCGCTGTCGCCAATCAGGGAAAACTCGTCATCAAAAAACGGATCGGCAATGGTTTCATACTGATCCTGAGCCAGCTCATGAGCCCAACCTGCGATCGCAGGTTGAGCGGATGACGATGGGGTTGGCGATCCACCGGGTTCAGCCGTCATCGCTGTGCCCATTTTTTGCTGATAATATTTTTCCCGCTCTACCCGGTACACCACATGGGCCAACCCAGACTGATAAATGCTTTGATTAATCAGCTCTTGCCAGGAGGAACGATGGGGAATTTTCAGCCAGATACTGGCCGAGATTTGGCGCTGGCTCAAGAAATTGAGCACACTTTGTAGCACTCCCCGAAAGGTTCTCGGGCTGAGCTGAAGTGAACTGGGCACTTGCTCAACATTCAAAGCAAGCTGATAGAGAGAAACGGGGGAAGAGGACGAGGAACTCATGGGGTCAAGAGACACTCATGGGGCAATAGAGCAACAATACATCAGTTCAAACCGTTCTAGATTGAGCCAACTCTAATCAACAATCAAACAGGCACTTTCACCATTCCTGAAGCAAATTATAGAATTTTGTTTAATCATCACCACGATTATTCGCCAACTTCTGACGAAAAATCTGTTTTTGTCTGACCGATTTGTGTGCGATCGCAACGCGAGCGTCCAGCGATCATGCCAATTGAATCCCTATATTTAATTTACGCTCAGGTCAAAGAAAAATAGGTGAAAAACAGGCCAATCAAACATTTGAACCCAGCCCACGGCGATCTCGCAAAATTTTAAAAGAGATGCTCAAGCATGGTTTGGCATCCGATTGAACCATTCGGATTGGGCCGTCAATCTGCTCAGTTCGATGACACAAAACTTAGTGAATTGCGCCATAGTAAACGAAAGCGTCAGCAACAGGGACGCCTATGACAGTAGCAGATTCTAGAGGAGCTTATGCACGGTTTCATTCCCCCCCATCGCTTTTTGCCCTATCTTGCTTGGACAGATATTCAGGCTATGCCCGATAAGGCAAACGTGGTGATTGTGCAACCTATTGGCTCCATTGAACAGCATGGGCCTCATTTACCCATTGTGGTTGATTCTGCAATCGGAACGGCGGTACTGGGTAAGGCTTTAGAAAAGCTGCCGTCGCATATTCCGGCCTATGCGTTGCCGCCCCTGTGCTACGGCAAATCGAACGAGCATTGGCATTTCCCTGGCACGATTACGCTGAGTGCTCAAACCTTATTGGCAGTGATTACAGAAGTGGCGGAAAGCCTCTATCGCAGCGGTTTTCGCAAGCTCATCTTGCTGAATTCTCATGGGGGACAGCCCCAGGTTTTGGAAATTGCGGCTCGTGATTTACACCAAAAATATGCTGATTTCCTTGTTTTTCCGCTGTTTACTTGGCGTGTGCCACATATTGGTAGCCAACTGCTCAGCCCTAAGGAAAAAGAATTGGGCATTCACGCAGGCGATGCAGAAACCAGCGTGATGCTGTCTATCTTGCCCGATACCGTCCGCATGGAAGCGGCGGCGGCGGAATATCCCCATGGCTTACCGGAAGACAGTTTACTCAGCATGGAGGGGAAACTGCCGTTTGCCTGGGTTACGCGCGACTTAAGCCGCAGTGGTGTCTTGGGTGATCCAACTGTGGCGACGAAGGAAAAGGGCGATCAGCTGATGGAATCGGTTTCTGACGGCTGGGTCGAGGTGATTAAAGACGTGCATCAGTTCCAGCAGCCCCACGCCTGGGAACGCTCCTATCCAGGGGAAACCTTTGTGCAAGCGCATCCCTGAGCATCTTACTGGTGAGGAAAAACAATACGGAACTGCGTTCTGGGCGAACGTTCAACCTCAACCGTCCCCTTGAGCTCTTGAGCCAGTAGCGTGACTAATCTCAAGCCCATTGACGAACTGCGATCGCGATCAAAATTCTCGGGCAGCGGCGTACCATCGTTGGCAACCACTAGGCCTAAAAACTCCTGCTCAGGACTTGCATCGGTCGGCACAGGCAAAAGAGAGATCTGCAAATGACCAGTAGCGTGAGATCGAAGCCCATGCTTAATGGCGTTTGTCACCAACTCATTCAAAATCAAGCCGCAGGCCACGGCCTGATTTAACTGCAGCATGGCGGAAACATTAAGTTCCAGCTCAATCCGCTCGGGGTTAAGCATATAGGTGTAAATTAAGTTTTCGGCCAAAGTGCGGGCATAGGAGGCAAAATCAACCTGCTGTAAATTGGGAGAACGGTGCAACTGTTCATGCACCAGCAGCATGGATGAAATGCGATCGCGAGTCATTTCCAAAGCCGAACGGGCCGAACCATCGGCAGTTCGGCGAGATTGCAGATCGAGCAAGCTGGTAATAACTTGCAGATTGTTTTTGACTCGATGATTGATTTCTTGCAGTAAGACTTCCTTTTCGTGTAGCGAATCTCGGAGCTGTTGATCCGCGATTTTTTGAGCTGTAATATCTTCAATGACCGATACAAAATAGTCCGGATCTCCCGTCTCTGTCCGCACCAACGAAATCGTCAACCGCGTGTGTAAAACCCGACCATCTTTGCAGACGACCCGTTTTTCAATGGCGCAATTATCGACTTGATTCAGCAAAAACTGGCGGAATTCAACCGTATATTGCCGCACATCATCTGGATGAGTCACCTCTTCGTAGGATAGGTTCATCAGTTCTGCCGCAGAATAGCCCAGAATTGAACAAAGGGCTGGATTAACATCCAGAAATCGGCCTGTTTGTGCATCAACCAGGCTTATCCCCACTGCGGCTCGCTCAAAGATTAATCGATTGTAATTTTCTAACGCAGAGCCTAGCGAAATATTGGCCAAACAATCCGCCACTGTTAGGACTCGAATCACCCGTCCATCTGCATCTAATACGGGCAAACAGTCAGCTTGTGCCTGCCGGAAGCGAGTCCGACAGGTCGCTAAATCCGCCGCTTCCTCTACGGTTAAAGTCGTCATGACAGGTTGCATATATTCCGCGACAGGAGTTCGATCTAGATCGACTTGTTGTGCGATCGCAGCTGTCCAGGTCTGAGGTGTAACCAATCCTAAACACTGCTGTTGAGCATCAACAACCACGGCATAAGTGGTTCCAGCTTGATACAGTTGAGCGTTCAGAACAGACAGGGAACAGTCTGGATTAACAAGCAGCATCTACAGCAATCCTTTCGATCTAAGTTCGACATCATTAGCCAAAAATGTTGGGGCAAATCACATACCAGCGATTTCATGACGAGTGATCATGCACTATGACTGATCGTGATCTCGTTTTCCATAGGAAAGCTAACGCCCAAAGTCGGCATTTTGCCAACGCACTGCGATCGCAAAATATCCTGGGTGGGTTGAGTGCCAGATGCAAGGAATGGAAACCTAGAGCAGGTTTTGGGGCTATACGTATTTGAATATGCAGACAAGTTTCGATGTGACAATATATACATTTCACATCGAAACTTGTCTGCGACAAATCCCGAACTTGATACACAAGTTTATGTACGCTCTCGTCTTGCACCCAAACCCGAAGTGAGCATTTCGCGGCCTCACTGCGACGGCAAAATGCTCACTCCGAATTTTCGGTTTGTAAAGTGCAAAATAAGGGGATAGATCCTGTATACAGTCAACAGACCTTGTCGGAAATTGTTTTGTAGCGTGGCGGAGCCGCGCTACAAAACAATTTCCAACCCCAAAAACTTTATTTCCAATAAAGTCTAATATTGATGTTTTTTAACACAGTAGGGGCTTAGCAACTACTAAACCCCTACTGATACTATTCACGTTCCTAATGAGACTCAGCATCAGTCGGCGCATCCGTGCTCTCTGTCTCTTCGGAGCCGGACTGGATTTCGACATCGTCATCGTCTGTCAAGCGCTCGATTTCATACGGTGAGAGCTGTACATCTTGCTGAATCGTCAAAATGGCCGTGTCAGAATCTTCCTGCTGTAGAATGCGGATTTCTTGCTCCAGCTGATCTAAGCCATCTTCAAAGAAGGTCTGGGACGGCAAACTGCGATCGCGTCCCAATCCTCCAGGCGTCGTTTGAGCGAATACCGGATGATTTATCCAGGACATCATCAGACCAGCGACTAGACTGCCAGAGAAGAGTACAGCAAGCGACAATGGATTAGCAAACACACAGCGATAGCGCATAGCAACCTCCTACATAAAGCAAGAACTCGTTCAATTAGGCCCCAGCCCACTCATTCATTGTTCACCCATAGCAGAACAGAGTTGAAACGGATTCGTTCCAACTCTGCCTCGCGCTTTTATCCAAGGTGTGCGATTTTAGGATTTACGCTTCATGTACCTGCGATCTCAGTGCATGCGCAATCCTAGCGCACATTGGTATTGGGCTGATACAGCGACGGAGAGTTGGAATCAGCCGTTGGTGCTTTGGGAATTTCGATGATCGGCTTGTCTAAGGCGATTTGTAGTCCTTCTGTCGAAACGCCAAACTCAGCATCGGTGGCGATTTCGCTGTCCGGGCCGGATCGCTCTGCAAATTGAGGTGTGCGGGTCGGAGACCCAAAGACAAACGCGGATACTGTACCCACCACGACGGCTGCGATCGCACCCCCTGTTAGCACAAGGCGGCGAGATGGCCGATTCGCGCGACGCACCACCTGATCAACCATTGCATCAATATCAATCGATGTCTCAGCGACAGGAACCTGGATAGACTGAAATCCCTGACGCAATAGCAGCAGCCGCTGATAAAGCTTTTGCACCGTGGCATCGTTATCCAGCCAAGTTTCAACCTGACGGCGCTCATCGGCTGTGACTTCGCCATCAAGATAAGCACTGAGTAATTCGAAGCGATCGCGTTTCATAACGTCCAGAGCCTCCCACGAACGGCAGTCATCCTGATCTCCAGACGCCCAGCCTGGAGCCGATTGGTCGCTATTACGGTTTGAAGGAAAATCAGGGGTCATCTCAAAAATGATATATGGAGAATTAATCGTTTAGACCAAATACGAAACAAGCGCTGGCATCGTGATCTTAGTGATTCTAACGATAACTAAAAGCAGATACCGTCAAGCTGAGTTAAATCGTGTCAAAGCAGATTAAGTTATTTCAAAATCATATCCGAACTACTCTAGAACACAACTCACCTTTTGAGGCACTTTTGTTTGAATTTAAACCAATCACCTCTTTCCAAAGGGTGGCTGGAAATTTTGGCGAAAGTGGAGCGTATGTTTGACTGAGTGTGCTAACGATTCTATCCGGGTTTGCTGCTCGCTAACTTGATCGTAATAGACGCGAGGTCAATAAACCGATAAGGTAACCTGCTGACTCAATCACTATGCAACTGCTACAGAAAAGAACCTCCATCTAGGTACTTCTGAAGCTGGCTTTGGAGGCGCTGACGGGCGCGGGCAATCCGAGATTTCACCGTACCCAGAGAGACATTGGTGATTTCGGCAATTTCTTCGTAGGCCATGCCCTCAATTTCGCGCAGCACGATGGTTGTACGGAATACTTCCGGTAAATCTGCGATCGCATCATGGAGGCGGTCATAGAACTCGCGAGTTGCCAAATCCTCATCGGGGCCAGGCGTATCAGCAGCTACATCCCACTCCATTTCACCATCGTCTAAGCGGCGAGGCGCATCCAGGGAAAGAGGTCGCCGAACCCGCTTGCGCTTGCGCAGTTCGTCATAAAACAAATTGGTCGTAATCCGACTGAGCCATCCCCGAAACTTAACCGGATCATTCAGCTTGCGGATATTGCGGTATACCCGAATCCAGACTTCTTGAGCCAGATCGGCCCGATCTGACCAGTCAGGTGCTAGGTGGTAGAGAACCTTGTCAACATGGGATTGATGCCGACGCAGCAGTTCCGCAAATGCCGCTTTGTCAGGACGGAGGCCGGCCTGACACTGCAAAATGAGGTCGTAGTTGGAGAGCTTTTCGGGTTGCACAGTTGCCTGAGGAACGGTATTTTGCACCGTTGACCAGGATGCGGGTAGAGAATGAGTCATTAGCACAACTTGCCTGAACGTCTCGTCACTAGGGAAGGGAATTCATGAGAACCCGCTTTTTAAGTGCGGGCTTCACTAAATTCGTGTCGCTAGTCTCAGAGACGGGGCAGGTTCCACCAAAGTTCCCACCGAATCCAAAAATCAAAACTGGATAAAGCAGCTTCATCCTAGCTCAACGGCTGTGAGTATTCTCACATCTTGCACTAAAACCTAGGAGGGTTATCTTACCCCCGCATTGCGGCAGCAAAACAATCGCTTTGGGGTTTCAATTTGAGGGTGCAAGACAGTAAGTATTACTAATTACGCGGTGAGTGAACATAATCCAGGAACAATTCTGCATTCCCCATCCTACAGCGATTTCAATTTGCCAGCGATTTCGATTTCTCACACTGATGGAACGTTTTCAGAGTTTTCCAGCGTCCTAACTAATGTGACTCCTGCTTATAGGATTTGCGATCGCAGTGAAAGAACATATACCCCAGCCAGCATCAACCAGTTCAGCGCATTGATCCGAGCGTCGTAAAACGGCAGGTCTAGCATGGAAAATAGGATAAATCCGCCAGTGGCTAACAAATAGCCAGTCAGCACCATTCGATGCGGATTGTCCCGACGCTGCTGTAAACAGGTGTGTACCCCGCGATAGCAAACATAGCCAATGGCAAGGAGCAAGCCAAGTGTCAACACAACTCCCGCTTCTGTGAGCATCAACAGTACAAAATTGTGGGTATGAAAGACATGGGAATACAGTTCATGTGTGCTGCGGGGCGGATACAGAAATTTGAAGTTGCCCAATCCCCAGCCAAACCAGGGGCGTTCAACTGTCAGATCCCACGCAATCCGCCAAACGCTGGAACGGGGGTCGCGACCGAAGCCAGTCAGGACGCTCTGGAGCGTGATATAACGGCCACCAATGCCACCAATCAGTGCGCCTAGACTCAGCGCAAATATGCCAGCTAGTCCGGCCCAGAAAATCAGGCGCTGCCGCCGCCCCAGCCAGATGAAAAGCGCCAGTTGACACAGCCCAATGGATAGTCCATTGCGCGATCCAGCACAGAAAATGCCAACACCAATCAGCGCGATCGCCAGATATAACAGCCGCCCAGAATAGGGCTGAATCTGATGAATTTGATCACTTGGATGGCGATCGGTTGGGTGACGCTCGGCGCTATCGTCGGCTTGAGCGGTAATCGTCGGCTCAACGTGCTCAACGTACTGTTGCCGAACAGAGCGGTTGCGATCGCAGGTATCCAGCAGCAGCAGCCCAAGTCCCAAACCAAAAATCACCACCAGATAACTCACGTAGGTATTGGGATGACCAAAAAATGAGTTGGCGCGGTGCCCGTAGTCGTTGCGATAAAACCAGTTCAGGATTGACCAGTCGGCTAGAGATGAAGTTGCGATCGCGGAACTTTTCAGCCAGTACTCGAAAACCGCCACCAGGTTCATGGGAATTGAGGTGACAACCAGAAGATAAGCCAACTGGTAAAGCTGTTTAGGGCTACCTAAGGTTTGAATCAGCACCGCAAACAGCAGGAAAAACGGAATAAAATTCGTCAGTTGCAGAAAGGCCTCTGGGCGATAGAAGGCAATGCTGGCGTTGAAAATTAGGCCAATTGCGATCGCGCTTAATCCCCTGACCATCGGTGGCTGGAATAAGCGCCAGCCCAACTGCCAAACACGTGTAACGAGAACGACAAAAACTCCCATAAATCCGACATAGCTGACGTAGGGCATAACAATGAAGCCCGCTTGCAGCAATGTCCATAGCGGAGACTGAGTTTTTAGACACTTGGCAAGAGACACACCTAATAGGCTCCATCCCCAACAATGACCACCCAAATTGTGCGCGCCATGATGTAGATGTCAAGCCACACCGACCAGTTACGCACATAGTAGGCGTCCAGATTCACCCGTTCTTCGTAGGTCGTATCATTTCGACCCGAAACCTGCCACAGTCCGGTAATGCCGGGTGACACCTTTAAATACAGCTTAAATCGTTCTGCGTATCGCCAAACCTCTTCATCCACAATTGGTCGCGGTCCTACCATGCTCATTTCGCCCCGCAGCACGTTCCACAGCTGAGGCAGTTCGTCTAAGCTAGTACGGCGCAAAATCCTACCGACACGGGTGATCCGAGGATCATCCTTCAGCTTATGATCCTGCTCCCAACTGGACTTTAGCTCCGGATGCAGTTGCAGATAGTGAGCCAAAATTTGCTCAGCATTTTGCTGCATCGTGCGGAATTTCCAGGCTTTGAAGTAGTGACCATCGCGACCAATCCGAGTTTGGGCATATAACACTGGCCCCGGCGAGTCTAGCTTAATCAGCAGCGTGATTAGCCCAATCAGCGGCAATACCAGCAATCCTAAACCGACCGTCAAAACAAATTCCAGCAAAAACTTAGTAGCCCGTGGCCCTGGCAGCAAAAGCTGCTGCCGCACTTCTAGCCCAAGCACCCCGCCTAGATCTTTGGCTCCGACCCACAAACTAGAAAAGCCAAACAAATCCGGAATGATAAATAGATGTGCAAAGGTTTGTCCGTATCGTTCAAGCAGCTCCAGCAATCGATGGCGAGGTACTCCTGGCATCGCCACAATGGCATAGGGAATTTGCAGTCGTCGGGCTAAACTGGGCGCTAGGGACAAGTTACCGACAACTGGAACACCTTCAACTGAGCGCTGTTTATTGGGATCGTCGTCCAAAATCAGAATTGGCTTAAGCCCCAAACTGGGATTACGCTTGAGGGTACGAACCACCATTTCACCCGTTTTTCCTGCACCCAAGACCATCACGGGATAGCCCCACCAACCTTGTTGTGCCAAAAAATGTCGCAGAACGACGCGCCCCATGAGCACCAGCAGGATTGAAAGGGGCCAAACCATCAGAAACACGCCCCGAGAGTATACTTCGCCCTCCCGAAACAGGAAAATTACGGCAGCTAAAGCCAGATAAGTCAGTGTAGTGGTCATAGTCGTGCGCCGTAGTTCCTCGACGGGACTCATGCCAATACCGGGATATAGCCCAACCGTAGCGTAGGCCAACAGAAATAAGCCTAAGATTGGCCAGAGCTGCCAATAAAGCTCTGGTTCATACTGTCCATTGAACCAAAGCCGCACCATGACGCTGATGTATCCCGCAGCTGACAGCATTGCCAAATCAGTGCCAGCGAGACATGCAATCGTCGGCCAGGGACGAGTTGTCACTTTTAGAGCAGTAATGGCGGGCCGCAGAGTACGCTGGAGCTGCATAGATGCTACATGGACGACGAAAAAGCAAAGATAGACTGCAATATTTCTCCTCCTGAGAGGTTACAGGACTCTGCTCACTACGTCTACTCTTTACGGCTTTGAACGGCGAATTCCGACCAAGTTTGCTGGACAAGTTGCAAAAAGTTACTGCGAAATTGATCGTCAGAAAACCGTTCGGCCTGCTGTTTAATAGCAGCAGCAGGCAGCAAGTTTGGAAGCGCCTCAAATTCTTTTACAGCAATAATTAGGCTCTTTACAGTCTGTGCGGGAAAGAAAAGTCCTGTTTTGTCAGGAATGACTGTTTCGACTGCGCCACCTCTGCCATAGGCAATCACTGGAGCGCCTGCGGCTTGGGCCTCAACGGGAGTGATACCAAAGTCTTCCTCTGCTGCAAAGATCAAGGCTTTACAGCGCTGGAGATAGTCGGTCACCACTGCATCGGCTTGATGACCCAGTAGCGTGATGTTAGGCGTAGCGAGGCGACGCATGCGATCGCAATCTGTCCCATCACCAATTACGACGAGGGGATATCCCAATTGGGCAAAGGCTTCAATAATTAAATCAACCCGTTTATAGGGCACAAATCGTGCGATCGCTAAATAAAAATCTTCGCGAGGCTCATCGGCTCGAAATCGCTGCACGTTCACGGGTGGGTAGATTACGCTTGCTGAACGCCGGTAAGTTTTCTGAATGCGGCGGGCAATGTAATGAGAATTCGCCACTAGCACATCGGCTCGATTCGCACTGGCTAAATCCCACAGCCGCAGATAGTGCAATGTTAAGCGAGCGATCATCCCCTTCAATCCCCAGCCGAGTTTAGACTGCTGGAGATACTGATGCTGAAATTCCCAGGCATAGCGCATGGGAGTATGAATATAGCTGATGTGCAGCTGATCGGGTCGGGTAATCACGCCTTTCGCTACAGCGTGGCTGCTGGAAATAATCAGGTCATAGTCAGATAGATCAAACTGCTCAACCGCAAACGGCATTAAAAGCAAATACTGACGAAAGTGCCGTCGGGCAAATGGTAAGTGCTGAATAAACGAGGTTGTGACTGGTTTGTGCTGAATAAAGCCACGCTGATCTGGATCTAGAAAATCCACTAAGCTGAACAGGTCAGCATCGGGAAACAGCGTCAGGATTTGCTCCACGACTTTCTCCGACCCAGCATGAGTCACTAACCATTCATGCACAACCGCGACTTTCACAGGTGTTCAAGATTCCAGGACGACTGCCATCAAATCATAAAGCTCATAAAACGCGACGGAATATCCGTTAGATATCCCTCTAGGGGATAATAGCCAAATTTTGCCGAACGAGATACAAGGACAGAGGTGGTTTCCCCGCAATGTGCTTCATCAGTGTTGCATCTGAAATTCACCCATATAAATGAAGAAAGGCAAATTCATTTGAACTTGCGGCCTGTACTTTGGCATTTATGATGATTTCGCTTTATGCTCTAGCTGGATAACATTGAATCTATTAATCAAAATTAATCAGAACCAGTTTTCGTTTTCGTGAACGCACCAGCATACAGCCCGTACTTTTACAAAAACGATTCTAGGATTTTTGTGCTGAATTGCATGTTATACCCAATTGGTGTGTAAGAACCCCATGATTATTTACGAATGGTCTGTAATGCAAACCATTCGCAAACATCGCTATGGTTTTCAACCAAATTTGGATGTGTGATGTGCGAATCAAGCTGTTCCGCCTTCTAATAATTGTAAAATGCCAAAGTTTTCCTTCAAGCAACTGATACGGCCTGCTGCCAACTCAGGAGAATCGGGTTCGACCGAAAATAGCTCAAAGCTGGGCACCTTTGGTGGAGTATATACCCCTTCTATCTTGACCATCCTGGGCGTGATTATGTACCTGCGCTTTGGCTGGGTTGTAGGCAATGTGGGGTTGTTCGGCACTTTAGCGATCGTCACGCTGTCAACAGCGATTACTTTTTTGACCGCTCTCTCCGTATCTGCGATCGCAACTGATCAGGTGGTGCGAGCCGGAGGAGCTTATTACATGATTAGCCGCTCTCTGGGTATCGAAACCGGAGGCGCAGTCGGCATTCCGCTGTATCTAGCTCAGGCATTTTCCGTGGCACTCTACACGCTCGGTTTTGCCGAAAGCCTGAAGGAAACGTTTCCGGTTCTGAACCTAACGGTTGTGGCGCTGATTACCACGGTGTTAGTCGCGGCGCTGGCAATTCAGTCGGCCAATATTGCGATTAAGGCCCAATATTTCATCATGGCTGCGATCGTAATCTCGTTGCTATCGCTGATCTTTGGCCATGCGATTGAGCCTTCGACGATTGAACCTTTTGGTGCAGCTCCAGCCCGATCAGAAGGGTTTTGGAAAGTGTTCGCCGTCTTTTTCCCCGCCGTGACGGGCATTATGGCGGGTGTCAACATGTCTGGGGATTTGAAAGATCCCACCAAGTCACTCCCTTGGGGCACCTTGGCGGCAGTTGGTACAGGCTACATCATTTATATGGTGCTGCCCATCATCCTGGCTAGTCGAGCGGATGCGATTACGCTAATTGAAAACCCGCTGATTATGCGAGAAATGGCGCTCTGGGGTGACGCGATTCTGCTTGGCGTATGGGGCGCAACTCTATCTAGCGCTATCGGTTCAATCCTAGGAGCACCGAGGGTTTTGCAGGCTCTAGCGCGGGACGGCATTCTGCCCAGACCGCTGCGCTGGCTGGGACAGGGACACGGCCCTGGTGATGAACCCCGACTGGGGACGTTCTTCACGCTCGGTATTGCGCTGGCCGTGGTGACAATTGGTGACTTGAACCTAATTGCGCCCGTTCTGACCATGTTCTTTCTCACCACCTACCTGGTGTTGAACGTGACAGCAGGCGTAGAAAGCTTTCTCCAAAGCCCCTCCTTCCGACCCGCGTTCAAAGTCCACTGGGCCTTGTCACTGCTAGGGGCAATCGGTTGCGTTGCCGTCATGTTTTTGATTAATCCAGTGGCAACCGTGATTGCGGCAGTGATTGTCCTGGGGATCTACATCTGGCTGGAGCGACGAGAACTGGAAAGCACCTGGGGCGATGTGCGTCGGGGTTTGTGGATGACGCTGGTGCGGGCGGGCATTTTACAGCTCGATAATTCTCCTGATCCACGTAACTGGCGGCCCAATATTCTGGTTTTATCCGGTGCGCCGACCAAGCGCTGGCACTTGATTCAACTGGCTGATTTTCTGACTCATAATCGCGGTTTAGTGACCGTTTCCAGCGTTTTACCCAGCGGTTCCCGCAATGTTTCGCAGCAGGCCAAGCTGGAATCAACGATTCGCGATTATCTCAACCGACGCGGCATTCAAGCACTCGTACGACTAATTACCGCCCCCGAACCCTTTAAGGGTGCAGAGCAACTGGTAGAAACCTACGGTTTTGGCCCGCTGGTGCCTAACACTATTCTGCTGGGCGATACCGAAAACGAAGCCAGTCGCGATCGCTATTGCCAGATGATCACCAGTTTCCACCGTGCCCAGCGCAACGTGGTGATCTTTCGCGAAAACCCTGACGCGCCCTTGGATAATGACAAGCCGGGTCGCAATCGGCGGATTGACGTGTGGTGGGGCGGTTTGCAGCACAACGGCGGACTGATGGTCATTTTGGCTGACCTGTTGCGCACCAGTTGGAAATGGCGCGGAGCCGAGATTCAGCTCAAGCTGGTCGCACCGAACTCAATGGCCGCAGAGGCAGCGGAAACCAACCTCGAATCAATGGCAAAAAGCCTGCGGGTCGAGGCCACCTCGAAAGTTCTTGTGGCAGAAGGCCGCACGTTCGATGAAATTCTCCAAGAATCCTCGCAGAATGCTGACCTCGTGTTCTTGGGAATGGCGACGCCGCAGGATGACCTAGGGCAGTCAGAAAACTATTGCCATTACTATCAGCAAGTTCAGCAGCGCACAGCCGATCTACCAACAACCGTATTGGTGCTAGCTGGACAAAACGTTGCCTTCTCTGAAATCTTGCAAAAAGATGGATAAACGTGCCTGTCTTTGGGCGTAGGGGGAACTGCACACTTTCCGTCTTGCTGTTGATGAGTCATGCGTCACTAATCCGTAAGGTGAAAGCAAGCATGTATTCACCTAAGGTATTTATGGTCAATCAGCCTAATCGTTTAGATGATTCTACTCACACAGCTCAAGATGAACTTCTTGATCAAGAAATAGAGGTTGCAGATAGTGATCGTCCTGTTTCTCGGTCTGAACTGAGCGATCGCAACATTGGCGCGGGTGAGCGAGTGAATCGCACGACCAAAACCAGAGCGACAGGTAGCGTTCCAACTGCTGGCGATATTGATGCAAATGCCTATCAGGCTCAAGTCGTCGGTGAGGAAGCTGTTGGCGGCACGACACCTACACCGGATCAAGACAGCACCGAAGCACTGGCTGAAGCAGCTGGGATTGAAGTCCGCGATCGCAAACCGATCCAAACCCGCGATGACCTAGAGCGCCGCGACCAAAACCGCTGGCAACTCGATCCTGACTCTGCTGCTGACCATTGAAACAATTGATAAGAATCTAAATACTAAAAGCGGGTTAGCATTGCCAACCCGCTTTTAGTATTTGGGTGCTTTAACTTATCTGATGAACTTGTGCTCCAGCGTTCTCAACACGCTGAGGGTAAACCAAGCAAGTAGTGTACCGACGAGTACCATGCGTGAAAGTCCGCAACCAGCGGCCAGCCCAAGTGCAGAAGAAACCCAAATTCCCGCTGCAGTGGTCACGCCTCGCACTGAAGGTTTATCTTTGTGCTCGTTATACCAAATGATGCCGCCGCCAATGAATCCCACTCCGGCTACTAATCCTTGAATTACCCGCACAAAATCACCTGGATTATTTTGTGCAATCCCCAGTTGAATGGGGACAAGGACAAAAAACGCAGTGCCCAGACTAACTAACATATAGGTTCTTAGACCAGCCGGTTTATCATGGGATTCTCGGTTATAGCCCAATAGCGCACCAACAGCTAATGCCATGACCAGACGACCAATCAAATGCCAAAGACCAACCGGGTTTATTAAATCAAGATTGTTCAACGGATCAATACCAGTTCGATCAGTAGGGCGACATATCTAGTCAGTGCCGAAGATTGAGTGCTGAGTACTGGATTTTAGGTTTTAGGTACTGAGGCAGGGGATTAGATACTTAGTCTTTGCAGCCTTTATAGCCCTCTCTATACTCTATACTCGTTACTCCTCACCTTTCAGCGCTGAGAATAATGTGTAGCCCTCACGTCTTGCACCAAAAACCAGAAGGGTTATTTTGCCGCTGCATCGCGGCGGCAAAATAACTTCTTCGGGTTCTCAAAGTGCAAGATGCAAGATGTGAGTAGCTCCAATTTTGAGAAATAAGATAGCTTTCACCCAAATAGTCACATAAGAATACTTTGAAAGCTTCCCTATAGCACTAAACCCGAGGCAGATATTTTGCTGCCGCCGGACAGTAGCAAAATACCCACCTCGGGTTTTCGTTTGGCAAAGTTAAAGCTGTATGAAACGCTATTTGCCTTTGCGATCGCGTTCTTGACGACGGCGATCGCGCCATTCGGCAGCCGTCAGATAAGCGGCCCCGCCCGTGACGGTTACGAGCAGTCCTAGCGCTATCACAACGAGAACACTGTACGCAGTTGTTTCAAAGCCCATATTGCTAATCGAAACTAAAAGCCATTTCGTGCCCAGACAACGAGAGAGATGGAAAAGGTGAACATTACCAACAGTGAAATCCAGCCAAGAGTCAAAATGTCCATATTTATACGGGTTCTATACGAGTTGCAATTCAGGATGAATACAACCCTTATGATAAAGGACGCGTGCCCCAATTTGTTCTAACTTGTCATTTATAGCGATAGCCATATTCGCTAGGACATTGTGGTGGCGCAACGTCGCCACCACATGTCTGTGTCCCAACTTAGCTTGCTACAGCTATGCATTTTGCTCTAACCGTAAAGCGGTAATTGATTAGCAATACGCCAAGCGCGAAATTATACTTTGTCTTTTGGCATTGGGCGCATGGCGTGAATCCGCTGAACATGGGGATAATAATCACGTTGGAAAGCGGTCTTTAGTGCTTGGGAGGGGGGAAGCAGATGCTGAGTAACGGGTTTGGAACGGGTAACTGGAACAGACGAGCTGCGTCGCTGCGGCATCTGAATGCGATTTCGCTCAACGGCTAGTAAAAGAGATTTATGGGGCGGCACTAGCGGCTGATAGACATGAGCAGGCTGATACTGATACAGCATCATTTGTGAGGCTAGCTCTTGGCGCTTACGCTGTTGGGCAGCTAGTAACAGCGGCAGGCTGTTTGCGATCGCACCCATCAAAATGCCGCTCACCAATAGCCCAGTACCAAACAAAAACAGCGTGAGCGAGGGCTTCACCATCCAAGCCTGAGCGGTTAAAGCTGACAGCGCCAGAATAACAATACTGCCGCTAAACAACAGAATCGCGCTGGAAAAACAGAAGCGCCCCGCTTTTACTCCCCAGTAAATCCGTTTGGCAAACCGCAGTTCATACTTCAGCCGACCCACGTAGAATCGCGGTATATGCGGCTGCTGGAGCGCTTGTCGATAGCGGTGATACGTTTGCCGAATTCGGGCTAGATGACTCGGACGGGTGTAGACCAGCCCCAGCCACAACAAGGCGCAGGCCACAATCATCAGGGCAGAATTCAGCATGAGTTGGATAACTTGAGACATTTGGTAGGTATCCATTGAGATTCCGCCCTCAATAAATTAAGTTCAATTGTACTATGAATAAACAGAGATTGAACTTAATTTGGGCACAGATGTACGAGTTGGCTCGTTGATCCTGTAGTTGATCCTGTAGGTTGGGTTGACGAAGGAAACCCAACATCAATAGGTGGTTTGTTTATTTTGTAAGTTAATTGCAAATTCGGAAGATTCAACAAACCTCTACCTGTTGGGTTTCGCATTGCTCAACCCAACCTACAACTACGAAGAGCCAGTAAAGCGGACGCCAAATTCTACCTCAGATATTTGCAGGTTTGTTTAAAAGCCGATTAATTTCTGTTTGCAGTTGCGATCGCAGATGTTGCGCCTGTTGATAGGCAGCCCGCCGCATCAGCGATTGGGCAACTTTCACATCTGGATCAGCAGCTTGAGGTGCAGCATCCGTTGAGCAGCATTGTACTGACTGGACAAAATATTGCAACCGACTTTTCGCGGCCCAAACGCCCATCGACGGAAAGAGCAGAAACAGGGGCATCAGAGGCGAAATGGGCAAAAACGGCATATTCAGCAGTCGCTGTACGGACTTAAGGTTATACGCAACTGGATGTAACGTTTCATTACCCACGCAGGTAATCGGCAAAATAGGAATATCGTAGCGCTGGCTCAGTTCAACAAAGCTGGGGTGAAACGTTTGCAGTTGATAGCGCTGTCGCCAGCCTTTTTGTGGCCCCCGCAGTCCCTCCGGCGCGTAGAGCAAAATCATCCGATCTGCGATCGCAGCTTCAAAATCATCCGCTTCGGCTCGAATACCGCCCAACACCTGCGACCAACTAGGCGGCAACCACCAGATCACCCACGGATGTTCAAATAGGGACACTCCCGCCAAGGGATGCAGCGCCCAGTTTTGCTCGCGCCCCAGCAAATAGGCCAAGCTCATAAAATCCCAGGGAAAGCACATACCTGCGTGATTCATGGCGATAATTAGCGGCCCTTGAGCAGGTAAATTTTTGACCTGATGCAGCTCGGCTTGAAAGTAGCGCTGCACGATGGGAGCCAGCACTTCATCCCGAAAGGCGGTTTGGTAAACCGGATCAAATTCTGGTTTGACCTGTAACTTTGGCAACCGACAGCCCAACCGCAGCCAGCGAATCAGAACCGCCACGTAAAACCCCAGTGGAATCAGAAACAGCGCGTATTCAAACCAGCGCCAGCCATCTGGATCGTCATGATAGTGCTGCCAGTGGCGATTAAAGAAAATCAGCCAAGCGGGTGGATACCAGAGGCAAAATCGATCAAACCAGCCGAAGGGATAGGAACCAGTCTGCTGAGAAGGCTGAGATGCGATCTGACTAGTCATAGACGGGGCAATTTTAAGTCGCGTTCCTCTCTAGTGTGGCGCACAATGTTGGGAACGTTGTTGGCAACGTTGTTGGCAACGTTACTTGTAGCCCGTTAGCCAAGAAAAGACCGAGTGATGCCGGGACTCGATAAATTGATACGTCGGTAACTGCAAAAACTGGCAAATGGCATGTGCGATCGCACTTACAGATGCTCGTGAATAAACACCATACAGAGAAAGACGGATTGTTTGATGGTTGAAACGCTCTAACTCTAATCGGTAGGTGTAAATGCCGTTACGGCGATTCCGCTGTTGCCGAACCAGCACACCCGAAATCTCTCGGAGGGGAAATTGAACAGTTTGACGACCAATCAGCCGCAGCGTCTGTTTCGTGACCTGCCCTCGCTGTCTATCAAAGGTCGTAATCTCGATGCCACCTGTAGCGTACAGTGCAATCAACGAGCCGATGAATAAGAATCCGCTGAATAACAATTTTTCCGACTGCGTTTCACCATCCGGAAAAAAGCTCAGAGCTATCATCAGAGCGCAAAGCCCCCAAATTAGCACTGGGCGATGCACAACTTTGAGCTGAGAAGACGATTGCTCAACGATTCTCATGGTGACAAAACGGTGTGCAGGAACAGAATAATATCTGTTCCTAGTGTGCCCGTCTGCCCAAGGAATTCATAACCAACCGCTCAGACGCTAATCGTCGCTGTCCTGAGACGGAATAGAATCAAAAATGTGACCTTCCAGTTCCATGCGCTGCTCCATGCGGCGCAGGAAGTAGCCCGTCATCATGGCTGAGGCCAAGAGGCCAGCCAAATTATCGCGATCGGTAGTGACATGAACGTTGAATGCCTCTGACGGCAACATGCCCACTAAGCCTTGAACATTTTGAGACACAATCTGCTTAATATCTGGACTGACAGATTGAGCAACCCGAGTCAGCACTTCGGGCGGTTGATTTTGCAGATACTTTAGCAGCGGATTTCCCTGATCGTCGTCGTGCTCGTCACTATTGAAAAAATCTGAATTGTCAGGGCGAAAGACCATAAAGATTCTTAAACCTGCTTACTGTACATTTTACCCATTGTGGCATGTCGCCTTTGATTCATATTGTAACAAGTCATATTTAACCCTAACTTGTACTGAAGGTCGGAATTTTCCCGTCATCTAAAGGCTGAGCCAGATTTTGGCACTAATGTTTAAGATTCCCCAAAAGATCAGGAAGACGTACCGTAGGGCTGTGGCAGCTTTTCGATTTCGAAATACTGGTGAAACTTGTCCGTCACCTGGAGCGAATAAGTGCGCTGCTTGGACAGTCGCCGCTTCTGCACAAAACCAAGACTGACCAGCTCATGAACGTGCTGATACGCCCCTGAACCTCTCAGGTCTACCAAATCCGTTTGGCTGAGCGGCCCCCGCAGTGCGATCGCAGCTAGCGTCCGCAGCGCCCCCACGCCCAGATCCAGCGGAATTAGATAATGAACCAGATACTGAAACGCTTCTCGTAGCTGTAGCGCGTAGCCCTCTGAGGTTTCGACAATTTCTAATGCGCTGTCGCGGTGGGCGTAGTCGGTCATCAGTTCAATCAGCGCCTCTTCTATATCATCGCGATCGCACTGAGCATACTCTGCAATCCTGGCAATCGTCAGTGGCCGCCCTTTGAGATACAGAATCGCTTCGACGATGTTGGTCAGCGATGGCGGCACATCTGTCAGTTGAGGGGCAATTCGGGGAACATGTGCAAGCTCCTGCTCATCTTCTAGTTCATCTTCATCCGCTTCCCAAGCTGGCTGAACCTGCTCATCCTGTATATCAGCATCCTCGGCTGATGGCTCCGATGAACGAGACGCGGCTTGAGTGCGGACGGGTTCTGAATCGTAATCTTCCATAACTCACAGAAATTGGCCGTTCTAAAGTATAGATCAGCCCTTTCTTGTTCCATGCCTCAACGGATAATTTGGAAGAGCAATTTGAATCAAAAATCAGAAGCAGCGTACCGAGTGTAACTGCGATTGCACCGGGGCAGTGACAGTTATCTAAGTTCGAGCTAAGTTTGATCGCTATACGTTACAAGTAGTTAACTAAGTAACGGGTCAGTAGCTGAGCGAACTCACTCAAATTCTTTCCAGACTAGATTTTATATTTGCCGTATCGTTGAATATGCTTAGGCTGCAAAACGCTTTAACAGCCAGATCTTCACACGGTGATTACGGATATAGAACCTAACTTAAAGTATCAACAATAACCAAATTCAGAGCTTTCACTGTTTGGTTTTCCTGCTCATATTGCCAATCCTAGATGTAGAGATATTTTCCCTTGGCTGTTTGTTTAGTCAACAAACGGGCTGTTCATTCACCTATTAACTAGGAAAAGAATTATGAAACGGAGTTCCATTTGCGCCGCTGTTTTTACTGGCGCTGCAACGATAGCAACAATGGGTTTGTCAATTGGTGCTGCTGAGGCTGCTAGCTTAAGCTCAACTCAGTACTACAGCCAGCTCGGCAGCAAGAGCGGTTTGAGCTACGAAACCTGGAACTTAATCAACGACGGAATCAATGGCGAAGGACAAGCGCTGAACAACGGTCAGCTCGTACAACTCGATACCTCTAAGTTGACCTGGCAAGCTGGCGTTAAAGACGTTGAAGTCTTCTTCATCAACGAGGGCGCTGGCTATCACAACAAGTTCTACTACTCCACCGAAGGCCGCAACGATCTGCAAACCATCTGGGAAGATGCCTCTTCCGAGTACAGCATCCTCGCCAATGGTGGGCCTCTCTCCCTGGGTGAGCGCCACGTGCTGGGCGATTTTGACGGCAATACTCGGCTGGACTTCTTCTTGCGCAATCCTCAAGGCGATCTCTTCGGTGCGATCGCAGAAGACAATATCGACAAACTGGTACACCTAACGACTTATCAAGCTGGCGACCTGCTCGTTCTGGCTTATGAGGACATCACAGGCGGTGGCGATCGCGACTACAACGATGTTGTCATCGCTGTTCGTGGTTTGGTTGATACATCCACTGCTGATGTACCCGAACCGGCCAGCACAGCTTCACTGGTTGGACTGGGTGTTGTCGGTACCTTGCTAGCTCGCCGTAAGCGTCAAGCCGATCAGGACGCGTAAGTCTAAACTTTAATTTGCAGCCATAGTTGGGTAGCTAAGCCCTCCTAGATTAGGCATATTTCTTAGAGCATATTTTCTATAAAGTGCTCCAGCAAATTTAGGATCAAACCTCTCAAATTAATACCAAGCTAAGGCCAGCGTTTCTTTAATAGCGCTGGCCTTTTATCGTTAGCACCGTACGTTTGTATTACAGGTTCGCAGGCAATTGTTTATATCGCATCCTGTGATTTCAATTACTTCCGAACTTGATGGAGATCACAACTGATCCCAAAACTCATCACGGTTATTTCGCCTAAGATTCGAAACAATAAGAAATACCCACGCCACGTCATTGCTGTAAAAGTTTCATGATGCCTAAGCCCTGCCAAAAACCCCTCCGCCCTAACCCGTTCACGACCCATCGTGATCCTAAAACGGGTAAATGGTACGTAATTGCTCAACTCGGTTGACCCAAGCACGGCTTTGAGAGAAGATGATAAGCTTTTGCCATGACAGAACTGCCCCCACTCGATGGATTAAGCCCCGCCGAAAAAGATGCCCTGATTCAAGGGCTGTGGCAGGAGCTGCAACGGTTGCGAGCAGAAGTCGAACAACTGAAGCAAAAGCGGGTAAAGAAAACGTCGCGCAATTCGAGTTTGCCTCCCTCCAAGGGCTTCAAACCCAATCAGAGCCGCTGTGAACCCATGGCTAGTCCATCGGAAGAAACGGGAAGCCACCGTGACGGTGGGCGAGAATTAAGTCAACAGCCCAATCAAGTGGTGGTGGCACAAGCCAAGAGCTGTCCCCACTGTGGAGCTGAGGTTGACCGTTCGGCGCAGCGCTTGAGCGGGATTTACGAGCGGATTGAATTGCCTCAGCTCACCCCTGACATCACGCGGGTGGAACGCTATGGCGGGGTGTGTCCGTGTTGTCAAAAGACGTATGAGGCTCCCGTTCCAGTTGGGTTGGAACCCGGTTCTCCCTTTGGCACGAGTGTGGCAAGTCTAGTCACCTATCTGCGCTACCGTCATGCCATCAGCTATCAGCGGCTGAGCCAGTTGATGAGCGACCTCTGGGGTCTGAGCTTGTCGGAAGGAGCCATTGCCAATCTACTGAAACGAGTGCAGGCTCAACTTCAATCCCCGGTGGCCCAGATTGTGGAGCGCTTACGCAGTGCTCGTCTAGTCGGCAGTGATGAGACGGGGGCACGGGTAAATGGAGTCAACCAGTGGGAGTGGGTGTTTCAAAACGAGCAGGTCTGTTTGCATGTGATTCGTCCGAGCCGAGGAAAAGCTGTCATTGACGAGGTGATGGACGGTCATCGGCCTCAGGTGTGGGTCTCGGATTTGTTCAGTGCTCAGACAGCCCATCCGGCAAACGAGTGGCAAGTGTGTTTGGCCCATCAACTGCGTGATTGTCAGTATGCCATCGATGCTGGCGATGACCTATTTGCTCCTCGGATGAAACGGCTGTTGCTCAAAGCCATTGCTCTGCAACGACGACGACACACTCTGGCGGCCTCGACCGTCGAGCAGTATGGCGCTCGATTTCGCGGTTCACTGCGGGAGATTTTGAATCTCAACCCTCAATCGCTTGAGGGGCAGCGGTTGCTCAAACGTTATCGAAAGATTCGTTCTCATCTGTTGCTGTTTTTGACCGATGAGACCATCCCGCCGACCAATAATGCGAGTGAGCAAGCGTTGCGCTGGAGTGTGGTCTTTCGCAAGGTGACTAACGGATTTCGATCCGACTGGGGAGCCGAGTTGTTCGCTCAGGTGCGATCTCTGATCAATACTGCACAACGTCAGGGCATGTCTGCCTTTGATGCCATTTCTCGTGCCCTTACCTCTCAGCAGTCCGATTGGCTACTGGGTTGAGCAATTACAATGGTACGTCATCTTTCCTCAATCCAACTACCCTAAGCAAGAAAAGAGTGCTTAAGGGACATTGCGCGATCGCAGAATTCTGAGTCGAGTTCTCGTGTAAGAGTGTAAGATACCTGCGATATGTGGCTCCCTTTCTAGAGCTGCCAATACCCGATGTTGCAGGATCCAACGTTACTCAAAGAAACGGCTCTCTTTCCCTTCATTGCACCTGCATTCCATCAGTGCTATGTTTCACGCATCAGCCTCTGAAACTATTTTCATGAAAGTAATAAACCCCAACAGGGTTGAAAAGTAGAGTTTTCCCTCAGGGAAAACTCTACTTTTCAACCTGGATTTGGTTTAGGACAGAAGTAGGACAGAAGTAGCAAGACGCTTCGCTCGCTTGCATGAAGCCACCAATTGTTCGATGGCATGATGAGCTCTGATACTTTGCCAGTGATATGGTGCGATCGCAAATTATTGCTGCAAACGAGATGGTTTGAGTGGTGGCTATTTTGCATCTCGCGCCACGAGGTGCAAAATAGCCAAGATCCTGACTAACCTTCCGGCTGCGATGTTACTGGCACAATGAGCGGAACAATTTTACCGGGAACTACGATCTAGGTTTTGTTAACATCTAGTGGCGTGTTGACGGTTCATCTTCCTCAAACACTAGAATCAAGACGAACTAGTGCAGATTATTTGTAGGCCTCATGCTGTCTTCCCCGGCCCAAATTGAATTGTTTAGGTGTTCGCGGCGACATCACCAAGAGCATCCTTATCTCTGGCTGTGGCTGGCGTCTGGATCGGTTTTGGCTCATCTTGCGCTAATCGTTGTGCTGCGCCCTTGGATGATACAGACTGCGATCGCACCTGTTCCCCAATCTGAGTCGGATATTGCCGCTATTCAGCTGATAGATGCCGCTTCGTTGCCAGCGGATTCATCAACTGCATCCAGCCAAGCAGCACCAGCAGCAGAAACTGGGGACGAAAAAGTTGCGATCGCGAAATCCGTTCCGTCTACAACCACACCTCAAACAGTTATTCTGCCGGAGCAACCTGCCAAGCCAACTCCAACTCCATCTGCGATCGCCAAACCAAGTCCGACACAAATACAAGAGCGTCCGATTACGGCTCCTGCGCCACCGCCTGTCCTGTCACCCTTTCCCAAAGCACCTGAACCCGATTCTGAACTCAACCCCAACAGTCCTTTACCCAGCCAAGGGCAACCTGTTCCGGCAGCCCCTACAGCGCCTATTTCTCCGACGCCGACGCCCTCCCCTGCCGCATCCCCCCTGCCACCGACAACACCACCAGCCACATCCTTACCCGTATCAACTCCAGAGGCAGTGTCGCCGGACGAAGATTTAACGAGCGAAGACACCAGCGGGCTGGATGAGCCGAGTCCATCAGCATCTCCATTACCCTCCCTCTCACCATCAATTCCCACGCCCTCAACGCCGATTCAACCCGCGCCAGATCCTGCGCCATCTCAGCCTGAGCGCCTACCAGATGTCCCAACGACCTACGACACGTCCCAAGGTTTCAACACTGCGCCAGAACTGCCCTTAAATTCAATCCCCGTACAACCTGAAGCTGCGCCTAGTGAAGTGGTCGCTAGCATTAGCAGCACTCCCACGCCAATTACCGATACATCGCGAGATATTCTCGATACCTATGCCGCGCCTATTCAATCTCAAAACACCTTTCTGTTAAGTGATGTTGAGTCTTCTTGCACCCTAAGCGATCCGGCAGCTTGGCAAGTGATGGGACGATCTGTTTCTGCCCAGGTAGTTGTTGATATTTCTGGCCAAGCCGAAATTATTTCTGGTACCCAGCAAGGCACTGGTAATGCAGATTATGATCAGTTTGCCCTTTGCCTCGTAGAACAGCACTGGCAGTTCGCACCTGCTACAATGGCCGGTCAACCTGTACCATCTGATAATTTGAGGATTGAAGTAACGCTCAGTCGCACTTAGCTCAGTTGCACTTAACATCGCAGGACAGGCTATGTGGAAAAACTTGCTGAGCAAGGGTTTCACACAATAAATCGGGTTCCTATACGCTGCCTTGAGATGAATATTATTTCGGATGAATTACCTTGTTTAGAGTAAACTGTGCTAATCTAGCTTAAGTCAAACGCCTTGCGGGCGTAGTTTAGTGGTAAAACCTCAGCCTTCCAAGCTGATGATGCGGGTTCGATTCCCGCCGCCCGCTTTTTAAGCCCACTTAAAAAATATCGGTTTATTTCAAATCAAGTAACCCGTCCTCTTTGAGCTTGGGGTTGAAGCGAAGATCCATTTTGACTCCTCTAGTCTGAAGCTTTTCCAAAACTTTGGCTTCTACGCGACGGGCTGTTTGCTTAAGGAACTTGATTTTTCCCAGGTCGTCGAGCTGTTCAAATTGGGCTTTGTCAGTTGCGGTAAGCGTTTGTTTGGCATCAATAGGCTGATTCCACAAATGTGCGATCGCATCATTGCCATCCGGTAGTTCACCATTTTCCTCTATCCAAGCCGATTGAATTTCTTCGAGTGCTGTGCGGCTAGGGCGTTCAATGCAGCACACCTTAATCCAGTAGCAAGCATCAGGCTGGCGCACAAGATGCTGCTTTAGGCTGAGATAGACATTGCGGGAATAGCCGATATACCGGAGCGTTTTTGCCTCATCAAAGATGGCATAAACTCCCACTTTGCGATCAAAGTCAGTCGGAATCTGGCCATCTTGTAGATAAGGAATAAATTCGAGTTCGCTCAGCACTGGAATAGTCGTTGGAGAAGTCATAGAAGTCGAAACAGAGCCGGTTGAGAGCAATAGGGTTAACACAATTACCTCATCAGCCTACCGAGAACCGTAAGCTCTGTCAGGGCGTAGCTACAAACAGATGCATTAGTTCACAAACTGAATTGTGACGCCACTTCTACATGAAAGCTCTGGTATGAAACACAACCGCCACTACTTTTGCTACTGCCGAACGGCAAAAAATGCGCCTTCTGCTTTGGGGGACAGGTTGTGAGTGATGTTACAGTAAGCAATATTATGCAATACCGATAGTTTGAATCGCGAAAAGGACTGCAACTCATGCTGGAATCGTTGAAAAAGACCCTGAGCATCGTGATTAGTTTGCTGCTGCTAACGTTTATTGTCGCGAATTTAATCCGCTTAGTGATTTTTGGCTTGCAGTCTGCACAGATTATTTAGAGTCATATAGTGATTCCAGTTAGGAGTGAGAAAACGAGAGAGGAGAGTGCCTCAGGATGAGGCACTCTCCTCTCTCGTTCTTATCTAGAACCGCTATAATACGCTGATAGTAGTGCCTTTAGGAATTTTGATGCTTGCTAGAGATTAACGACCACTGACTGCGGTGTCTCAATCGATTGATTGGGCTGATTCCAGACTTGACCATCCAGCGCCATTTCTTCAATTAAGCTAGCTAGCCGCAGTGCTTTCAGAGCCTGCTCACCACCAACGGAGGGCTGAACGCCGCCGCGTACACAGTTCACAAAGTGCTCTAGTTCGGCGTGAAGGGGTTCAATATTGCTGGTGTAGACCTTTTCGATCAGGCCGTCTTGGCGATAGAGGACTTGGCCGTAGTCTGTCCGATAATTGGCTGTTGTTTGCCGATTGATCAAAATTTCGTTGTTGAGAAAATCTGCTTCCGTCAGTGAATTTTTGCAGTGGGCGGCAATGCTGCGAATTTTGCGGTGGGTGACTTTGCTGGCGGTTAGCGTCGCGACGATGCCGTTGGCAAAACCCAACGTGGCTGTCACGTAGTCTAAATAGCCAGAATCTGAGGCCCGACTGCCGCTGGCCGTGAGCCGCACAACAGGACTGCCTGCCAATTCCAGCAGCAGGTCAATATCGTGAATCATCAAATCCAGCACAACCGAGACATCATTAGCTCGCTGAGAGTAGGGACTCATGCGGTGTGCTTCTAGGGCCAGCAGCTCCTCGGTCTTTAGCACTTTGCTGAGTTCCTGAAAGGCGGGGTTAAAGCGCTCAATGTGACCGACTTGGAGGATGCACTGAGACTCAGCCGCGAGATTGACTAGCGATTCGGCCTCGGCAATGCTGGCGGCAATGGGCTTCTCAATCAAAACATGCTTGCCCGCTTGCAGACAGGTCATGCCGACGGAGTGATGCAAACGAGTCGGAACCGCAATACACACCGCATCGACATGCTCCAGCAGATCGTGGTAATCCTCAAAGAAGCGAACTCGGTATTTGCTAGCCGTATCCAAGCCCCGTTCGACGTTGATATCCGAAACCCCAATCAGTTCAACATCTTTGAGCAAACTCAAGACGCGAGTATGGTGCTGGCCCATATTGCCCACCCCAATCACGCCAATGCGGATGGGTTCTGGTGAATTGCGATAGGTCTGAGTCTCTGAGGCAGACATACTTGCACTCCTAGTTGCGTCTTGTGATGACTAATTCGGTAGGGACAGTAAGTAGTGAAATATACTTATACTGGACGGCAAATCCAACCAGATAGTATCACAACAGTTAGATATATAAAGAATCTCAAAGAATCTTCGACCTGAGCTGAACAGGTTGTTACTCAGGCTTATGAGTAAGCTGATTTGGATTTGAGCGCGATCGCACTTAGCCCGCCAGCCTATCCACCCCGATCTATTGAGTATTGTGAAGGACGATCTGCTTGTCGAACTCGTTCGTGTGGCACTTCAACAGCCGTCTACTGGGCTGAGTTCGCTGGGCTTAAGCCCAAAAAATATCCCACCAAGTACAGAGAGCCACACAGTACCGTTAGATGTTGATCGGCATTAGGAGTTTCAATTGCGGCGTCCAAGGCAGATTGTAAATCCGCATAGGTTTGGCAACAGGCCAAGGTAGGACAAATTGAGTTAGCCAGTTCTGCCAGATGTGCGGGATCAGCCGACTGGTGATCAGGTACGGGAACCAGGTACAGCCGATCACCGGATTGCAGCCACTCTTTGAGCATGTCTGCGTGATCTTTGGTGTCTAAAATTCCGACAACCCAGGTTACCGACCGGGCGGCATGGCGCTTGCGATCGCACTTCACATACTGTCCCAAAACCTTGGCAGCGGCGGGATTGTGGGCACCGTCTACCAAAATTGGCTGGTTGCGCCAGTGGGCAATCTGGAGTCGTCCTGGCCAGTGAGCTTGGGCCATGCCCTGTTCAATGGCGTGAGTTGGAATTTGCCATCCCTGTAGCTGCAGCAGTTGTAGAGCCGCAACTGAGATCGCAGAATTGGTGCGCTGATGTTCACCCAGGAGCGACAGCGAATACTGGACGGGTGGGCAGGAGGCTAACGATATGTGATGGGTTTTAGCTCGATCGGGTACATATTGCAGCAGTCCTGGCTCAATTTCCTCAGCAGGCTCGATCCAAACGTTTGGGCAATTCAGCTCAGCCAACCGCCGTTCCACCACCTGCTTGGCTTCATCCGGTAACGGGCCAATCACGGCTGGACGGCTCGATTTCAAAATTCCGGCTTTTTCCCGCGCAATGTCCGCCAGGGTTGGCCCCAGTCGCTGCCAGTGTTCACGGCTGAGCGAGGTGATCACGCTGACCAAAGGGCGATCGCAAACGTTGGTCGCGTCCAGTCGTCCCCCCAGTCCCACTTCGATCACCGCAATATCCACCTGCATCTCGGCAAAGTAGAGCCAAGCGGCGGCTGTAAAGACCTCGAACTGCGTCGGCGTCGGTTGGTCTGGATCAATAGCGGCTTCAACTTGGAGGAGATGCGATCGCAACTGGTCGGTTAAAATTGGCTGTTCATTCAGACAAATACGCTCATTCCAGTTGATCAAATGCGGCGATGTGTAGCGACCAACGCGATAGCCCGCTTGAGTTAAGACCGATGACAAGTAGGCACAAACGGAACCTTTTCCATTGGTTCCCGCCACATGCACAATCGGCACCTGGTGGTGCGGATTGCCCAAATCGGCCAAAAGCCGTTCAATCCGCTCTAAGCCCAGGTGAACTCCAAAGCGGCCATACTGCTGAAGTATTTCGGCAGGCGTTAACGGAACCGACTGAGCCGAATCAGACAGCGGACTAGTCATAGTAGTAGATTGCTATCCTTGACTATTCTTAAACTGCAACTCGTTAATCAGGACCATCGCGCGCGGCTCAAACCCTTCCGTATATTCAATCGGATAGTGGCTCAAGATGTAAAAGCCCTGTCCTTCGTGCTCCCCAATCAAGATTTCCCCAGCACTATTTTCATCTGCGTCACTGCTCAGATAGTGAATATATTCTCGCGCCCAAGGCCACACCACGACATCTGTGCGATCGGTGATCTGCCAGCTTTGGCTCGCCAGCAAGCCTTCCTCTCCCAGAATCTGTTCCTGCAGTGCTTCTACAGTTGTAGGACGTTTAGGTAAGACCATGCGAATATAGGCATTTTCATTGAGCGTACCGCCAAAATTGGCATAGTGTGTGACAACCGTGACTTGGTCGGTTTCTTGAATATCCGTGACAAATTCATCAATGGGCACATAGGTCGAGTAGGGCAATTCTGGCTCGGTAAACAGCTTCAGCGTCAGTTCAGTTGGCTGCCCCTCAATCTCAATTTGCTCCGATGAAAACTCAGGTCGCTGTGGAGCTGAATTATCGCCTGAATTATTGTCTGAATTTTCTGAGCCATCACCTGCATCACTAGAGGATGGCTCCTCCGAATTATCCTCTCCAGTATCTGTACTTGAATCCGATTCGGTCGGTGATGTTGGCAATGCTGAATCAGTGGCTGAATCTCCCGAATTTCGATCCTGTATCCAACCATCACAAGCTGTTAAGCTTACCAAACTAATTGTTAAACCCAGTGATACCAACCTGGCCATGCGTTCCCTTTTCATTCCTCGTACCCCAGTTTGGAGCCGTGTTCTATGCTGTAACTCTGTACAACAAGAATCCATCCCGGCTGCAATCGTTCCCGATACTGACAAATAAAATCATGGTGTTGGCTCACGTCTTGCACAAAACTCAGGAACTTATTCGGCTGCCTGATTGCAGCGACGAAATACCGATACCGGATGCTAGTTTGGCAATGTGCAAACTGTATGAAACACAACTTTACATGAGAGCATTTGTTCAGATCATGATTATGACAGACGCCATGATCGTTTGGGGCGCTTGCGGTCTGGACTCTTGTATCTTTTGTATCTTTCGATGTAGGACTCGTTATGACTAAACCGACTCAAGCCCATCTACCTAAAACCGTCAGTGCTAACCAGTCTGAGTTTTTTAAGCAGCGCACTAAAACTCAGATGGAATACTACATGCGGGCAAAATTGGTTGAGGTGGGTGTTGATCCCAATGTTGCGATTTACCGCTGGAAGGTTGAACCCAAGGGCAGCCAAGAAGTATGGACTTATAGCGCTTATTGGGATGATTCCAAAGACAAACTGCTGCAAGAAGAAGCGAAGGATACCTTTGAAGCTGAATCTTGATGTGCTGACTACGCTATCTTCATGAACATCTCTGCCCACAGGAGTTAGCATCATCAGTCTAGATATCCATACACTAAAGCTTCATATCAGTTTTAATTCTATTGGCGCACTAGTTCAGAGCACGCAGTGAAACTTGGATGAAAGCTGATTGCATTTTGGCAAATCACGTTTAGACCAAGCATGGCAGTTTAAGCCTGATTCATAACAATAGATGCAAAAGGAGAAGAATATGGGTCTTTTTGATCAAGTCGTTAGTGCTTTAAATAATCCAAATCAACAAGCAAACCCAGGCCAGTTGAGTGGCATCTTGGACACAGTGCAGCAGGTGATGAATGGACAAGGCATGGATGCTGCAACGTCTCAGACCTTGCTTTCAGTGGTGGGCAAGCATGTGCGTTCGGCCTTACAGGAAAAGCGCACCACTCAGGGGGCCAGTCAAGTAGAAGATTTGGTGAATCAATACAGCGGCACTGGAGCCAATCCATCAGCAGTCCCATCGATCTTTAATCCTGAACAAGAGCAGCGGACGGTAGAAGATTCCGCACGGGCTACCGGCTTAAATGCTCAAACCATTCAGTCTTTGCTGCCGATGTTGATTCCGATCGTGCTCCAGTTCTTGCAGTCTGGTTCAGCCAAACAGCCCAGTGCCCGAGGAACTGGTGGCTCAAATTCAGTGCTAAATGCCTTCTTAGACTCCGATCGGGATGGCGATGTGGATATGGGCGATGCGCTCTCCGTTGCAGGTCAATTTCTGCGATCGCAACGCTAAATTCTCGCTCAATATTTCGCTCAATTGTTGATTGGTTGCTAAACGCCTGAAAGGGTTATGTTGCTGCATGTCGCACTAACATGACCCTTCTTGATTAGGAAATACAGCATTGTAGCTTTACGTTATCAGGTTAAGACAACTGTTTTTTGAGAAGCTGCGCTCCGCCCGGCTTCTCAAAAAACAGTTGTCTGCTTCTAAGCGCACAGCGCTATGTGCAACACGGCAAGATCCAACAAAACTGTAAAACAAGCTAACAGAACGTTTTAATGAATGGGTCTGACAGTACAATGTGGCTCTGTGAAAGGTCCTGAAACGGTCAGTGAAAGGTTTGCTCTATGACTTCCACCACTCGTCGGTCGCCCCAAGTTTCTGCTGCTGCGCCCACTGCGGAACCGCAGCAGGTTGATGCCTCCACTCCAGCTCAACCATCTTCCTCTCAGACACATTCAACACCCACTAATTCAACGCAGGCTAATTCGCGATCGCACCAGAAGGGCTTCATTGTCCAGTTTGATCAGGTGAGCAAAACCTATCGCAATCAGACCCAAGCGTTAGAAAACATCAACTTACAGGTTCGACAAGGAGATTTCTTGTTTATCACTGGGCCATCCGGTTCGGGCAAATCGACGCTACTCAAGCTGATGTATGGTCAAGAGCGAGCCACCAGCGGCGAAATTAAAGTACAGAATTACGATCTGAAAAATCTGCGGGGGCATCAACTGGCTCAATTACGTCGTCGGATTGGGATTGTGTTTCAAGATTACAAACTAATTCCGCGCCGCACGGTAATGGAAAACGTCGCGTTTGTACTGTGGGCACAGGGATTTACGCGCAAAGAAATTCAGCGCCGCTTAGAGCCAACGTTAAAAATGGTGGGTTTGTATCATAAGGCTAAATGTTTCCCAGATGAGCTATCGGGAGGCGAACAGCAGCGGGTTAGTATCGCCAGAGCGGTGGTTGGAACGCCACCTTTACTGCTAGCGGATGAGCCAACCGGGAATTTAGATCCCGATAATTCTTGGCAGATTATGAAAATTCTCAAGAAGCTCAATTCAATCGGTATCACGGTGATTGTGACAACCCATGATGAACATTTGGTGCGCTTATCGAATCAGCCTGTAATGCAGTTACGACACGGCCATTTGTTACAAGTGCGGCGCTAAGCCATGGTCAGCGCACCTGAACGCACTTAAACAAAGAAGTATCTTTTATTACTAGGCAGTAACAAGTATTTCCTGATTTTTAGTTCATTCATCAAGAAATGATGAGCAAATAGACAAATCATTTTGGATTGGTCTAGAGCTAGATTAGTGTGTAGGAATCTCCTGTATATGCGGGTGGTTAGTTCAGGCAACGCGACGGGTTTCGATTGTCTAGCTTCGGTTTTGTCGTGGCTCATCTTTTTACTCACTCTCTACAGCGAATTCATCTCTTATCTGGTGATACCTTGTTTCAAGAAGGGGAACAGGGTGATTTTGCTTATATTTTGGAAGAGGGTGAGATCGACATTATTGCCAATATTCATGGCAAAAAGCACACGTTGAACCGACTCGAAACGGGCGTTTTATTTGGTGAATTAGCGCTGATTGATGGTCGTCCCCGTTCGGCAACTGCGATCGCACGTACAGATTGTTTGCTGACTGTCATCACGCCGGAGCAGGTTGAACGACGGTTGCTGTCGGCTGATCCGGTTTTACAAATGCTGTTGCTGAGCGTGACTCGCTATTTCCGCTCGGAAGCAACTCGCCGCATGACGCAGGGCTCGCTGACCGCTGATGCCGTTATTCCCAATGTGGCAGATCCGGTCGTTGAGACGATAGAAGCTCGGCTGCTAGCCGCTGTTGATTTGATTCGCTTGGAATGTGAACTGCGATCGGCGATTGAGCAGCAGCAGTTTCAACTGCATTATCAACCGATTGTGCAACTGGCAACAGGGCAGGTGAGCGGATTTGAAGCCTTGATTCGCTGGCAGAGCCCGACTCGTGGATTTGTGCGGCCCGATCGGTTTATGCCGCTGGCTGAAGTCACGTCGCTGATTTTGCCGCTTGGGGAATGGGTGATTGCAGAAGGGTGCCGGGTGCTGCAGGACTTGCAGCGCTGTGTATCCTATCCCCTGTTTATCAGTTTCAATATTGCGAGTCAGCAGATTCAAGACCCCAACTTTATTCCCTTTTTGCGGAAAGTGGTGGATCGATATCAGCTACAGCCTAAGCAAATCAAGCTGGAGATTCTAGAACGCAGCCTGGTCGATAGTGACGAAGCTATTGCCTGGATTGAGGAGTGCCAGGCGGATGGATTTGCGATCGCACTTGATGATTTTGGCACGGGGTACTCCAGTCTGGAATATTTGAAGCTTTATCAGTTTAATACGCTCAAAATCGACAAAACCTTTGTGCAAGACCTGTGCGACAACACGCGAAGTCAGGGACTCTGTCAGGTGATTATTCAGCTCGCTCATACATTAAATATGACGGTTGTTGCCGAAGGCGTTGAAACCGAAGCTCAGCAACAGTGGCTGACTCAATTGAACTGCACGTATGGTCAAGGCTATCTCTTTTCAAAAGCTTTGCCCCATGAACTGCTTAAGCCGTATCTGCAACAGATGGAACAACCGCTGTCTTTGCAACGACCGCTGTGACATCTTTTCTACGTTTTATAGCTCTACTAAGTAGGTTGGGGTAGAAAAACTACGCCATATTGAGATTTGCAAACAACTCGAAGGCTATAGCCATCAATCGGTTTGCCTTTTGTTTACATTCAGTTACACAGATGCAGGTTTCAGCCCGTACCTACTTAACACTAAAAAGCCGGGGTCATGCCCCGGCTTTTTAGATCGATGCTGTCTCAATTCAACAGCCATCTGGCCCACAGAACTGGTGCGCGTACAGTACTTCCGTGTCACAGATATAGGTAATGCCCGAATAATCGCCGAAAAACTCCGCTGCGAGCCGATCCGAAATTTGCAGAGCCATATCCCGATCTTCGGTGAGCACCTCAATCTTTATATTTGCCTGGGTGTCGGAAACGCTGGGTTGTCCTGACGAGCGCACGTTGCGGCTGCCTTTACCACCAGCTTCCACGACCGTATAACCAGTCGCCCCGGCTTCGTCGATGATTTTGGCAATCTTTTTCAGCAGCATCTTTTCCGTGACGATAACGAGCTTTTTGGCTGGCTTGGCCATAGTGTTGACCTCTCTGCGAGTGTATTCATTCAACTGCTTTAACGGGTCGCCGAGCCACGAAAGCACCGGCGGACCGTAACTCGTTTGGAATTAGCCGCTGCCTATTAGCACCTGGGCAAGCCCGATATAGAGCGGGATTCCAATTGCGATCGCAATCGGCGTGCCGATGGCTGTGGACGCACCGATGTAGGCAGAGGGATTGGCCGATGGGATACCACCTCGCAAAGTAGGAGGGCCTGAAATATCTGAACTGGAGGCGGCAATGACGGACAGGAGCACAACACCGCCAGCGCTGAATCCTGTGGTGATGTGGGCAATGTAGCCGAGACCGAAGGCGATAAACCCATGCATCAGTGGCGCAACAAAGGCATATAGGGCGTACCACTGGGCTACCTTGCGCAGCTCATTAAGTCTTGCCCAAGCCTCCATACCCAGGATCAGCATCAGGATCGAAAGTAGGCCGCGAAAGAGAGGTTCATAGAAGCTCTCATAAACACTTTCTGGTCGGGTTAGCAAGCCTAGAGCGAGACCGAGCAGCAGTGCCGATAGGGCAGGACCCTCAAGACTTTCCTTGATGATGGGCCAAATCTTGACTCGCTTGCTTGGGGTATCGCCCGACTCGCTAGAAGATCTGCCTGCGCCACCGCCCGGCGCACCAGCATATCCGCCTGCAGAACTGCGCTGGTCGCGGGTAGAATGCCCACCTGCAGGAATGGACTGCTCGCTGGAATACCTGCCTGAGGTAACCGTCTCCTTGCGGAGATAATCCTCATTTTTGAGATATTTGTTGCGCTTTTGCTTGCCGAGATAAATGCTGGCCAGGACGATCGCAGTTACGAGTGCTGGAATATCCATGAAGGGATAAAGCGCAGCGGACCAGGCCTCATATTCGATGCCTTGTGCTTCCAGTACCGTTATGCCAGCGGCGAGGGTAGAGCCACTCACGGCCCCAAACAAGCCCCCGGTCGCAATGGCATCTACGGTTCTGACGCCTGGCAGTCTGGCCAGCGTGTTGTGCGCGATGAACACGATCAGGATTCCGATTGCCACGGCGAATATTGCAGGCAACAGCATATCGGCCAGATTGGCCTCACGGATTGCAATACCTCCCTTCAGGCCAACTTTGATGAGCAGCATGAAGACGATGAACTTATAAATCGCATCTGGAATTACCAGTCGGCTACCAAGGGCGGCAATGACGATACCACCCAGTAAAAAGCCAAGTGTTGGGGACTGCAACTGCGCCCCGAAGCGGGTCAAAAAATCGGACAAGAAATCCACAGAAACCTCCTTCCACCTCCTTTAATGAAGGGTGATTATTAGTAATTAGCTGAACTTTGAAGACCTGAAGAAAACAAGGGAGAAAGGCTTCACCCCTAAAGCACAGGTGTTACGCGAGAACCTGTTGACAGGTTTTGCTCAGAGATAGCTGTTCTCCGAACGGTATTGAAGGCGATCGCTGTTCTGCATCACCTTGTATAGACTTAGATCTATTAAGATCTGTGACTTCATGTGCTTAAGTCTATCATCCGAAGTGATAGTTCTTGCGCCCTGTTAGCACAGATTTGAAATAAAATGTCAAATCTAAATCATAAGTTCTTCTTTTGTTCTTTGGTTTTCAGCATATTTTGGGCTGATGTGAGGTTGCGAGTTTGCGATCGCAGATCCACACTCCTGCCTGATATTGTTCATGAGGTTCCTTGTGCTATCTGTGTCAATGTCTCGTGGACAAGAAATATGGCCACTAAAAAGCCGGGGGCATGCCCCCGGCTTTTTAAGTCTGTGTCGTCTCGATTTATCAACAGCCATCTGGCCCACAGAAACTGTGCCCGTACAGCACCTCCGCGTCACAGATATAGGCAATGCCCGAATAATCGTTGAAAAACTCTATTGCGACCCGATCCGAAATCTTCTCGGCCATATCCCGACTGTCGGTGAGCACCTCGAACTTTATATTCGCGGTGGTGTCGGAAACGCTGGGCTGTCCTGATGAGCGTATATTACGACTACCTTTACCGCCGGTTTCTAATACCGTATAACCGGTCGCTCCGGCCTCGTCGATGATCTTAGCAACCTTTTTCAGCAGCAATTTCTCTGTGATGATAACGAGCTTTTTGGCTGGCTTGGCCATGTAGTTTACCTCCTTACGTATATATTTATTGAACCATTTGGTCGCCGAGCTAGAGGAGCACCGGCAGACCGGAGCCGTCTGGGATTAGCCACCCGTCATCGCCTGGGCTAGCCCAACGAAGAGCGGTATGCACAGGGCAATAGCAACTGGTGTGCCGACAGCTGTGGATGCGCCGATATAGGCGGAGGGATTGGCCGAGGGGATACCAGCCCGTAACGTGGGCGGCCCTGAGATGTCTGAACTGGAGGCGGCAATGATGGCCAGGAGCGCGACGCCGCCAGGGGTGAACCCCGTAGCGTAGTGGGCAATCATGCCGAGACCGAAAGCGATAAACCCATGCAGAAAGGGTGCGAAAAAGGCATACAGAGCGTACCACTGGGCCACCTTGCGCAACTCATTGAGTCGTGCCCAGGCTTCCATTCCCATAACCAACATCAGAATTGAAAGCAAACCGCGAAAGAGAGGCTCGTAGAAGCTTTCAAAAACGCTTTCAGGCCGGGTGAGGATGCCCAGGGCAAGACCGAGCAGCAGTGCCGATAAAGCAGATCCCTGAAGGCTTTCCTGAACGATGGGCCAGATCTTGACTCGCCCACCTGCGGAACCGCCTGGTTCGCTGGAATATCCGCCTGAGCTACCGCCGCCGCCGGAATATCCGCCTACAGTACCGCCCTGGTCAATGGAATATGCGCCTGTGGGAACTGCGGGAACGGGCTGGTCGATGGGAGTCCCGACTGCAGGAACTGCGGGAACGGGCTGCTTGCCGAGATACTCATCCTTGCTGATATAGGCATCATTTTTATATTTGTTGCGCTTCTGCTTGCTGGTATAAATGCTGGCCAAGACAATCGCAGTCACGAGTGCTGGAATGTCCATGAAGGGATAAAGTGCGCCAGCCCAGGCCTCGTATTGAACGCCTTGCCCTTCCAGTACCGTGATGCCAGCGGCGAGGGTAGAGCCACTCACGGCCCCGAACAGGCCCCCGGTCGCCAGGGCATCTACGGTTCTAATACCCCGTAGCTTGGCTAGCGTATAGCTGGCAACGAATACAATCAGGATCCCCGTTATCACAGCGAACAGCGCGGGCAGCAACATTTCCGTTAGGTTGGCATTGCGAATCGCAATGCCGCCGCTCAGGCCAACTTTGATGAGCAGCATGAAGACGATAAACTTATAGATCGCATCGGGAATGGCCAGTTGGCTACCGAGGGCGGCAATAATGATACCGCCCATCAGAAACCCAAGCGTTGGGGACTGCAACTGCGCCCCGAATTTTGTTAAGAAATCTGACAAGAAATCCACGTTGTAATTCCTCCTTAATTTGGATGTTAGGGGTCAGGACGGCAGCTAAGTATGGCCTCGAATCCTGAGTAGCGGCTCTGCGCATCCGGGTGAGCAGCGAGTTAAACCGCCACTCTATTGCATCTGCATTCCGGTGCGTCATGGGCTGAATGGACGACCCGAAGTATCCAGCACCGAGCGATTAACGTTGAAGCCATTCAGGTTAAACGCCATCGCATTCACTCCCAGAGCTGCAAACCAGATGCAGACTGCGGGAAACACGGCCAACGAGAGACGAAGATGGGGCTGACTGCGAAAGCCCCTGCAATGTACAGAAAGTTCCGACAAGTTATGCAAGAGAAATTTGCCATAAGTACCTCCTTCCGACCCCCAATCAAGAGGAACGGTCAACTTATTTTTGTAGGTGAACAAACTTTTATGAGCCAGTAAAAACCAGTGAAAAAAGCAGGGGTGAATGAATCACCCCCACAAAACACAGGTTTTGAGAGAGCTCTTAACCAATAGGCTGTTCGGAGTATCCGCTTCCGAACAGAAGGATCTGCGATCGCATTTGATCCATGTACGAGTCCATAGATTCGACTCTATGTAGAACCGTTTCTACATGTGCTTAAGTCTATCTTAAAAAATCCTGGAATTGAACCCTTTGTAGGGCAAAGTACGAATGGATTGTTAAATTCCAGATATAAGCAAAACTTTTGACTTTGTAGTTTTGTTATTTTTAGGGCTAATGATCAATTGTGACCAAAGATTCCACTCAATGTTTTATAACGCTAAGTCAGTGGAATGAAATTCACCGTTTCGACTAAAAACCTCGCGATGTAAGGCTTTCAGTCTGAAGGATGAAGGCTATCCACTTAATCTGATCGCTCTCAGTCATGGAAGCCCAATATCTGCCCAATAGCTAAAGAAATACGCTCTTTTATATTTCATTGGATATTTCACCTCGTTCACCTCGTAGATGGCATTAGACTTTATCGGAAATTGTTTGGTAGCGCGGCTCCGCCGCGCTACCAAACAATTTCCAACCCCAAAAACTTTATTTCTCACATCTTGCACCTTGCAAACCAAAGACCCAGAAGGGTGATTTTGCCGCCGCGTCGCGGCGGCAAAATCACCTCTTCGGGTTTGAGTGCAAGATGTGAGTATTTCCAATAAAGTCTATTGATTGGGAGGATTAGACATGGCTGTATTAACCCGATGGATATGGGTTCTGGCCTCGTTAATGGGCAGTTTGAGCGTATTGGGTGCGTTAGCATTCGAGAATGGGCGCTCAAGTCCTCCGTTTCAAACCTTTGCTGCACCGTGTGGGCCGCATCAAGAGCAGATTTCTCCTGATGCGGCCCACACGGTGCAGCAGTTGCTGGCTGTAGCGGGTACGAGCGACTGTACTGAAGCCGAGGCGTTGCTGAATCAGGAGACAGCTCTCGTGCTAGAACGACTACAGCTCAAAGATATTAGCCCTCTAGCTACGCTGGATCAACTGCAGTGGCTTTCGCTTAGCGTTAATCAAATTGAGGATGTGTCGCCGCTGCGATCGCTAGCTAACCTGGAGCATTTATTTCTCGATACCAACCAAATTTCTAATCTGCGCCCACTGTTACGATTAAGTAATACGATTAAGTAACTTGAAAACTTTATCGCTCTATGATGATGAGATTAGCGATATTGCGCCCTTAGCTCGGCTGTCTAACCTCCAGCAGCTCTCCCTCTTCGACAATCAGATTGAGGATATATTGCCAGCCAGCCTTAACTAGCTCGTCAACCTATCGCTGTTTGACAATCAAATTCAGGATATATCACCGCTGAGCGGATTGGAACAGCTCCAGTACCTAGCTTTGGGCCGCTCACAACCGTTGCGCCTCTCCAGCAGCTGACTCAGCTATCCTGGCTAGACTTATATCAAGCTCCGGTAACGGACGCCGAGAAGCTCTCGACGTTGCCGCAACTGGCGCGATTAGATTTGCGCGGCACCGAAATCCGCGATCGCACTTGTCCGGTGCAGCCTGCAACAGTTTGTCTGTTTTCTCCGCTCGATTCAATGAATTTAGAACCCGCAAAAATATAGCGCTTCTTGCGCTGATAAAGGGGAGGTTATTTTTTGAAAGCCGCGCTCCGCGAGGCTTTCAAAAAATAACTTGTACCTCAGTAGATCAGGAAAGGCCATAATATAGCTAGAGCTAATGTTCACAAAAGATAATTCGGGCTCTTTCTAGTCGGAGTCGCGATTAATCGACTCCTAACAAAGGAGTTTCAGTGGTTGGAGTTGAGCGAATCTGGCGCTCAGTAGATGAGGGCGGAAACAAATTGAATAAAGCAATGGCTAAAATTAACCCAAACCCACAGCCCAGCAAGAAACTCCAGCCATGAGAGGGTTCCAAGGCACACAGCAATCGACGATTGCGCCCATAAACATGCACAATCCAACCTTCATCGACGATGGGCTCTGCTTGTTTTTTCATGATTCATACTCCTTTAGGCGTTAGCGAAAACTATAAGCATCACCGTTAGTAACGACCTCAAAATCAATACTGGCTGCCGGACTTGCGATGTTGAATGGCAGTTACACCTGAGGGATCAAGCACATTGCCATCGTTGACTGCGGTATAAATCAGCCAGTGATCGCCACACTGTATCCAGCCTTGCACCGTACATTCGAGATAGGCAAGCGCCTCTTCGATAATCAGACAGCCGTTTTCAGCCTCTCGATGGGCAACGTGAGCAAAGGGCTGATCGCCCGGCTGGGGTTGATAGGAAAAATGCCGCCGGATGGTGCGCCCTTCCTTGAGCAGATTGAGCACAAACGTTGCATTCGGATGCAGTAAATGGCTGGCCGCCGAATCAGCTGCGATCGCAATCATCAGTCCAGGTGGGCTAAATGAAGCTTGGGAAACCCATGAGGTTAGTGTGCCGCTATGGTGATCGCCTTGCCGAGTCGTGATCACACCGATAGAGCCAATGATCCGGCCAACCGCTTGTTCCGTTCGGTCAGTGTGAGTTTCAGTCGCGGCTTGACGCGGTAAGCGGCGCTTCTTTTGTTTTCTCAACTGCTGGGCAAAGATGGCACCAGCCTGTTGACACATTGCCAACTTGGCTTGGTCAGGACTAAACTGAACTCGAATTGTGTCAAACCCAAGCCGATAGTTGTTGATCCGCAGCTTGTCCTCAATTAAATCAATCGCTTCTCCGCTCCAGCCATAGGAGCCAAATACGCCTGCCAGCTTTGTTTGGATTGCTGAGGAGAGCACAATTCCAAGCGCGGTCTGAATTTGAACGGGCGCATGGCCGCCCAAGGTCGGGGAACCAATGATGAAGCCATCGCTGGCCACCACGGCCTCTGCCAGTTCTTCTGGCTCGGTTAGCTCGCAGTTCAGGGCATCAACTGCAATACCAGATTGAATTAACCCCTGTGCGATCGCATTCGCTAGAGTAGCGGTATTTCCATAAGCCGAGGCATAGATCAGCGCCACTCGTAAGGTCTGCTGCGCCTGCTGCTGGCACCACTGGCGATAGTCCTTCTGCAAGCGGCTGAGGCTGTAACGGACAAGAGGGCCATGTCCCGGAGCGAGACATTTCACGGGTAAAGGTGCAATCTGATCTAGTGCCGCTTCGACTTGCTTGGTTTGCGAGGCGTGTAAACAGTCGAAATAGTAGCGGCGATCCACCTCTAATCGTCGCCATTCTTCATCAAACACGGCATCGCCACAGACATGTGCCCCGAACAGCTTATCGCTAAAGAGAATTTGGCTGACTGGGTCGTAGGTGCAAAGCCCATCGGGCCAGCGGGGAGTCGGGACGGGCAGCAACTGGAGTTGGCGACCCTGTCCCAGATCCAAATAGCCTTGGGGCGGGCAGATGATATATAGCCGATCGCTCCAGTCTGGAAAAGCCGCTTTTAGAGCTTGAGCCGCTGGTCGGGAACAGACAATCGCAACTGTCGGTACTCGTTCCACTAAGGCCGCCAATGTCGCCATCCGATTGGGGTTGACGTGGCTAACAACCACATAATCAAGCGTCGTTTCTGCTAAATAGGGCTGTAGGGCTTCTAGGTAAATCTGAGTAAATGATTCGCCCGGTGGATCGATCAGCGCCGTGCGATCGCAACGAATCAAATACGAGTTTGCTGTCGTTCCTTGGCGGCGGTTGTATTCAACTTCAAACTTGAGCCGCTCCCACGTGCGCGATCGCAAAACAGTGATGTTTGATCCAAGCTCTGCAATCTGCACATCGCGAGGACGAGATTCAGCGAGTGGTAGTTGATTTGGAGGAGAGTAGCTTTGGGTCATGATCTGTGACTGTAATTGGGTTTGCTGGGTTGGGTGGGAGGGTAAGAGGTAGGAGGGTGGGAGAGTAGGAGAGTAGGGGCGATATAGAACCGAAATGAGATTGGCACGATTGCAGTGAATTGCTCCTACGCCATGATGAACTTGGAGATTTGTAGCTAATAATGATTACCAACCTTGCGGTGGTGGACGGCGGTGAGGCCGTCGCGTTTGGCGACGCGTCCGGTTTGGACAGTGGCGTAGATGACCCAGTGATCGCCGCAGTCGAGCCGACTGGTGATGTGGCATTCCATATAGGCTAGGGCCTGAGCGAGAATTGGCGATCCGTTTTGCGCGGCATAGGTGGCAACGCCGTCGAACCGATTGGCTCCGGGTGGAAATCGCTTGAGGAAATGCTTCATCAGCGGCTGATAGTTGCTTTCTTCCAGCACGTTCAGCACGAAGCTGTCGCCGATGTGCAGCAGGGATTCAATAGCTCGATCTTTGGAAACTGCGATCGCAACTCCGAGCGGTTCAAAGCTGGCTTGAATCACCCAGGAGGCCAGCATGGCGCTCGACACATCGCCCTTTTTAGCCGTAATCAGATATAAGCCGCTGCTGATTCGGCCCAAGGCGCGGTCGAGATTGGAAGCCAGCGATTTGCTTTGCTTAATCGTTTGATCGCGGTTGAGGTACTGCCCTAAATCGATTCCGGCTTCATCACAGAGCTGATCGGTGACTTCGTTAGGGACTGACTTAATTAGAATCGGCGGAAAGGCTTCCCGCAAGCCCAGCTCCTGAAGCTGTGCCCGCAGCGGATAGATCGGTTCATCCTGGCCACCCCCTGTTTCAAATAGGCCGAATGTCTGTTTATTCGACACGGTGGCTAGTATAGTTCCCAAACCCGCATGGGTAGAGGTTTGTGAGGTTTGGGGCGGCATCCCCATCACAATGCCCGCCGCACAGTTGACGAGTTCGCGAATTTCGTGCGGATCGGCCACGGATAAATCCACCAGTTCAACCGCAATCCCTGTTTTAGCAATGCCGTCCGCTACCGCCCGCACAATGCGATCGCTATAGCCATACTCATCGGTGTAGAACAGCGCCACAAAGGTTTCGGCCTGTGCCTGGTTTTGGCTCCAGGTGCGGTAGCGCTCCACCCAGTCAGTGCGATGATGCTGCAAAAGCGGCCCGTGCCCAGTGGCAATCAAATCTACGGTAAACGGGTCAATCCGCTTCAGCGCCATCAGCACCGAGCGGGCGTTTGGCCCCATCAGGCAGTCATAGTAATACTGAAAGTCCGTCTCTAGCAGATGCGGCATTTCATCAAACAGACAATCATCGCAGTAGTGCATACCAAACACATCGCAGGTAAATAGCACCTGCGTCCCGGTGTCGTAGGTGAAAATTGTGTCTGGCCAGTGCAAATTGGGGGCAGAAACAAACTCTAGCTTGTGCCCATTGCCCAAATCGAGCGACATGCCGCTCTTCACCACTAACGAGGTAAAGGGCTGATGCACCATGTTTTCTAAAAACTGAATGGCGACTTTCGAGCCAACCACCGTAATTTGGGGAGCTTGTTCTAAAATCTCTCGCACTAACCCGCTGTGATCCGGCTCCGTGTGATTCACAATCAGGTAATCCAGCTCGGCCAAATTGACTTGTTCGGTCAAACAACTGAGATAGAGATCCTGAAACTTGCGGTGGGACGTGTCTACCAGCGCCGTTTTCTCACCGCGAATCAGAAATGAGTTATAGGTCGTGCCATTCTGTAGCTCAAATTCAATATCAAAGCGATCGCGATCCCAATCGAGACAGCGAATGGCCAAAGTATCAGATGCGATCGCAGCGGTTTGCAGCGTCAGGCGTCCGGTTGGACGCGGTGATTGAGTAGGGGAATCAACCAGTACAACCATGAAAACAGCCTCACTAAACAACGGAATCGTTAATTGAATCTGTTTTTATGGTGAACTGCATACCAACCAAAGTAAAATGTCAATTCTGAAATTAATTCATAAACTATTGATATATTTAGTTGTTTTTTGATTAGTCCAGGTTATTCTCAATGGATGGTGTTGAATAATTCACGTAAATATAGCGGTTCTAGATAAGAACGAGAGAGGAGAGTGCCTCATTTTGAGGCACTCTCCTCTCTCGTTTTCTCACTCTTAAATGGAGTCAGTCTAAAACCGCAGAAGAGAGTCTCGGTTGGCTACTCTCTTTTGCGGTTTGGAAATGGTGTATCAGGCTATTCGATCCGTGAAGTAGCTGAGCTTTCTTCGGCTGGACGAATCAGCGGAAAAGCAACCTGTACCCGCTCACCAATTGAATTGGTAATGGGCATTGAGTGAAAGGTCATTGAGGAATCCGCATCATCGAGAATAGACAGATTCAGTTTCTCGATCTCGCTTTTATCCGATGAGCTGGATGGTTGCGTGAATGAGACTGGAGACTCGGTGGGAGAGCCGTCCATTTCCTGCTGAGCGAGCTGCATCTGCTGCTCAAGCTGTTCAGTGGACGATACTAAATTGCTAAATCCGTAGATTAAGTCGCGGATGTTATCCCGCAGTTCCGGATCACCCGTTAGTTCGTCCAGATCCGCCGTGATTTTTTGCATATTCTGGAAAGTGGCGCGAGCAGAATCGAGCGTCTGCTGCAGCATGAGGATTGTCGTGGGGTCGCTGAGGGCACTGGTCAGATCTTCCAGGTTTTCAGCTGTAGCTGCCGCATTGGCCGTTAGCACTTCTAAGTTCTGCACAAGCTCTCCTTGACTGGTTGCTAGCGGTTCAAATCCCTCTAGCAGAATCCGGACTTGGGTGCTGGTGGCGCTGATATTGTTCAGCGTGCTAGTTAATGCTGCTTCATTGGCATCCAGTAGCGCATTAGTGCGATTGGCGGTCGTGCTGATTTCGTCGGCAGCACGGCTCACCGAGTTGGCAACCGTGATGGCCGAGTTAGACAATGGGCCGAGTTCGGCCTGAAACAATTTGACCAGGGTGGTGACTTCTTCGGTCAGTTGGGCGACTTCTTCGGCGGCGTTGGAGGAGTTGCGGGTGAGATCCTGGATGTTAGCAAACAGTTCTGGATCGGTAAACTGATTAGATAGCGCAATCGTGGAGCGAATCAGCTCATTGAAGTTGACGCCCGGATCGCCCGGTTGAACATCGCCTGCACAAACCAGCACGTCGCTATTGCAGTCTTCATCCAGTGGATTATTCAGCGCGATCTCCGTATCGGTCAGCGATGCCCCCATGCGCGGATAGATGTCGATAGAGGTTTCACCCAGAAAACCAGCCTGATTGGCCTGAATGGACACATCATCAGGGATGTGGAGCTGAGGATCTTCGATTTCGATTTGAACTTCCACTCGGTTGGACTGGGGCTGGATGGCGGTTACTTTTCCAACGGGAACGCCACGATAGCGAACCGGCGCACCTTCTTGCATGCCAACGGTATCTTCAAACAGCACCCAAAATCGATAGCTACGGTCGTTAAAGTCTATTCCTTGAATCCACATAATCAGGAATCCAATGAGTCCTAAACCAAATAGGATAAGTAACCCAACCGATCCCTCTCGAATGGTGCGTGCTCGCATAACCGCTGTTCTCCACTGGCGTTCCTAATGCTGATGATATACAGGTTCATGTATAAGAACCCAATCTATTTTTGTGAAATGCTTGCGCCACAAGCATTTCGCAAAAATAAATCATGGGTTTTCAACCGGACTAGTAATAAGCTGGGCTGAAGCCAACGTTGATGATCTTACCCAGGATAGCCTTGTTTCGCGATCGCAAATTTAGATTCCTCTATGCTGCTAGTCCAACCAGCATCAATCTTGCAAGACGGTGTTCAAATCGGCCATTTGTGACCACCTCAGCTTTGCTCGATTTTGCTTAATTCCGCATCTTGTCGGTAAAAGTGGCTGATATCGTCAAGTTGGCTAGTTTTAATGTAGTTCGCCTCCAGTTCGGGCTGCAGCGCTGGTCGAACTGTCTCAAATCGACCTAGAACCACCTGCTCAGGCGCATAATCGCTCAAAATGGTTTGCAGTTGAGACGGCGTGAGGCTACCGGACAGAAAGCGCTTCGTCGAAAAGACCGCAATCTCCGGCGGAATTTTTAGATCGCTATAGAACCCAAAAATCAGGGTGTCGGTAAACAGCCATTCCGTTTGACTATTGTAGGGCTGCATATGTTCCAGCATGGCAAACGGAGCCTGAGATTTATCCAGAAAGCGCTGTGTCGTATGGTTGAGCAGCGCTAGCTTGATGGGGAGTCCGACGAGGAGGGAGAGGGCAAGGAGGCTGGCTGTGGCGATGGTGAGGAGTGAGGAGTGGGGGGTGGATGAGTGGGAGGGTGGATGGGTGGATGAGTGGGAGGGTAGATGGGTGGGGGATGAGGGGGAGGGTAGATGGGTGGGGGATGAGGGGAGGAAGCGGTGCAGTTGTTGGTGCCAAACGGTGAGTGCTGGCTGCGCACCATAGGCGGCGAGCCAGGTGAGGGGAAGTGAAATCAGCAGGTAGTAGTGATACCAGATGGGGCGGTGCCAGGCGAGTACCGTTAAGCTGGCTAGCAGCCAGAGGAGGGGAATGCTGAGTCCTGATCGGAGGGTGCTGAGAAAGTGCGATCGCACCTTCTCAGCCCATAATCCCCATAGGCCCAAACCTGCCAAAATCCAGTAGTCTGGGTCTTTCACCAAAAAGTTGAGGTAGCCGCCCCAGCTATTTTGCCACTCGACGGCGGTGCGGATGTTGGTGTCAAAGTGGCTGAGGGTGGACTGTTCGAGGCTTTGGGAGGGAAGGAGAAAAAGTGCGATCGCGGTTGCGATGCCGAACCCGAGTGACCAAACTGCGCCGCGTCGGAACGCTGGCTGAAGTTTCCCGGTAGCGGCCCTGTTGCTGGTTGGTGTAAGAAGCAGACCCAGCAGCAGCACGGGCAGCAGAAACAGCGTGTAGGCTTTGATTTGCACCGACAGCGCTAGCCAGATGCCGGAGAGCAAGAGCCAGCCAATCCAAGCCGTGCGCTCGTAAACCAGCAGGGTATACATTGCCAGCACAGCCAGAGACAGCGAGGGAATCCCCATCATTACCGCTGCACTAAACTGCACAAAATGGTTCGATATCACGAGCAATACGACGCCAATCAGCGCCGCAGGCGCACCGACGGTGAGCCACATGCAGTGCCCCAGTGCCCAGACCAGAACCGTGGCAAAGCCGAGCGTTAATAACCGTGCAGCCAAGACAGAATGTCCAAACAGCTGTAGCCACGCTGCCCACAGCACCGTCGGCAGCGGTGGCTGGTCGCTCCAAATTTCGCTGTAGAGCTGAAAGCCGCGCAGATACAAATCCGCCTTGGTCAGCTCAATCCCCTCATCCGGATCAAACTGAAACACATCTGCGATCGCAGTCCAGCGATAGGCCAGCACCACAAACGCCAGCGGCACAATCAGGTTAAACACCCAACCCCAATACCGCCCCTGTCGCTCCCACTCATCCACCCATCCACCCCCCACTCCTCACTCTTCACTCCTCTCGCCTCTCGCCTCACTTCCCTCACTCCCCCACCGTCACACCTGCCCGCAGCAGCATTACCTGACGGCTATCGACAATCATGGCGGCAAAGTTGCGATCGCTAAGGATTTTGAGCAGAGCGCTGGCGGATTGAATATCGGGCGTGTAGAGAGCCAGTAAATAGGGATCTTGCCGATAAGCGGCTACGCCAACTTCGCGGGAAATGGCTTGCTGTACGTCTAGAGCCACTTCAGGTCGATTTTCGTAGTCCACTAGGACGGCGTAGCCGACGCCGAGCGGTCGCGGCTGATAGGTGCTGGGGTTCGTGGCAGGCAGAACAGCCGTAGGTGGACGGGCGACGAAGGTCTGAATATCGTTAACCTCACCACCCAAGTACTGGGCCCAAGCGCTGGCGGTTTCCAGATTGGTAAAGCCACCAATGCGGACGACTGGATCGCCAAAGTAATCACAAACTGCGATCGTTGTGCCGTCAGGTACGAGGGTTTGCACCTGCTGCCGCTGCTCTGGCGTTTCGCCAATTACCAGCAGTAGGTACTCATTGGTATTGGGCGGCTGGCAGGGCGGAAATTCTTGAGCTTGAGCCGAGTAGCCAAGGCAGACTGTGCCGATTAAACTCAGCCCACTCAGCAGGAAGCGTAGTCCCTGATGCCGCACATATCGCCGCACAGCTCGACGAGATGGCGTGATTTGACTCTGACTCTGCCGCTGTTCCATTCGATTCGCCCTCACAGAAACACCGAACATTTTGCCACGAGTCTTGCCGAAGTGACTAAAACGATGAAGTTCTTTAAGGCTTGAACTAGCGATCGCGCAGTTGAGCTTCTAAACCCGCTACATCTTCCGGCAGCAAAACGATCATCCGTCCGCTGTAGTTGACGCCAGCCGGATTGCGCGCAACTTCAACCCAGTAGGCGTAGCGATCGCCCTGACGCAGTTCACCTTCCAGAAATGTTAATAGCGGTGAATTGCGGGACTGGCGGAACGTGTCGGCATTGGGATAGGTATAGACGGGTTCGGCTTCCATATAGTCGCGATAGAGATCAGCGCCATAAATCACCCGCAGCGTTTCTTCGAGGCGTTCACGGGTGACGCCGTTGATGATGTCGAATAGCTCAATTTTTTCGGAGCGGATTTCGCCGACGACTCCGGGTTCTAGAGGACGTCCAGGCGACAGGCGCGAGGCTTCAAATAGAAATCGCTGAGCGGCGGTGTCGGTACGCTGTACGCGCAGGCGTTCGCCGAGTTCAGGTTGTAAGGTGGGGTGGGCTTGAATCCAGGCGGCAACATCGTCGGCTTTTTGTCCGGGTAGGGCTGCGGCTGGCTGGCTGGTTAGCGTTTCAGTCGCGGTGTAACCCAGGAGTAAAAGTGCGATCGCACCTCCGATTTTTCTCCCTTGCCGCCCCAATCGTTGATTGTTCCTGTGCTGACCCATATTCCTTTCCTCCAACTCCGCTCCTCATTATGACCATCTCAACGATAAAACGAACATCTTCAACAATTTGTTAACTCACAGCTTGTACCCAAATTCAAAGAAGTAATTTTGCCGCCGCATTGCGACAGCAAAATTACTTCTTTAGGTTCAGTTTTGAATAGGGCAGGCTGTGTCTTGACTCAGGTTGAACGGGGCTGCAATGGCGTTAATATCGCTGAGTAGATGGAACAGAACGTCATCCCAATCAACTGTTTATAGCCTTTCCTGATCTACTGAGGTATAAGTTATTTTTTTGAAAGCCGCGCGGAGCGCGGCTTTCAAAAAAATAACCTCCCCTTTATCAGCGCAAGAAGCGCTATAAACCTCAGTGGTGATGTGTTGCTGATGCGCTCAATTTTTGTTCAAACTCGGCTGAATTTTGCTGCGCTAAGCTTAAATTAGGCTTAAACAACCGAAGCCAGATCATCGAATACGTATCTATCTCGCACTAAACGCCAATGAAGACTGCTAGCCAATCGACTCCTGAACAGGACTCCACCCCTAAAAACGGAACCTCAAAACAGACCTCGACGGGCAAGACATCGTCACTCACACCGCTGCATCAGTATGCCCATGAGGCGATTCGCAAGCATTTCAAGAAATCGACCAAGTATCTGGATGATGTACTGTGCGATCGCGATCCAGAAGATGTGCATCAGATGCGGGTTGGCATGCGGCGGCTGCGGACAGCGCTACAGGTCTTTGAAGGAGTCGTTGTGCTGCCGTCTGGGCTAAGTATTAAGAAAATTGGCAAGCTGGCTAAAGCACTGGGCAACGTGCGGGATTTAGACGTGATGCTGGAGTGGTTGCAGTCTTATCTAGAAAAAGCTGATCCTAAAGTGATTGGGGCGCTGGCACCTGTGATGGAGCGGGTGCAGAAGAAGCGCAAGAAGTGCCGCAAGCGGCTGCGGAAGGTACTGAAAGGGAAGCAGTACGCCGCGTTTGAGCAGGGTTTCCAGACTTGGCTAGAGCAGCCAAAGTATACGCCAGTGGCCGAATTGCCGCTGGAGCAGGTTTTACCCGACTTGCTGCTGCCGCTGATTAGCGAACTACTGCTGCATCCGGGTTGGTTGGTGGCGACTAGCAGCACAAAACAGAAGGGGATTCAGCCGACTAAGCGACTGAACCAAACACAAATTCATCAGGTGCTAAAGCAAGATAGCGACGATCTACATGACCTGCGTAAACAAATGAAGCGGGTACGCTATCAGACTGAGTTTTTTACCGAGTTTTATGGCGATAGCTACCAGGCTCAAACAGAGGAGTTTCGAGTGATTCAGGATTTGCTCGGTCAGCTCCAGGATGGGGCGATTTTGAGCGAGTTTTTAGCGGATGAACTCGATGCCGATTGGCCCAAGCAGCTACCGGATTTACACCAGCAGCTCCAGCAGGAGCAAATTGACATTTGGCGACAGTGGCAGCCAATTCAAGCGAAGTATCTGACCGCTGAATTCCGGCAGCAGTTGCGCCAGTTGGTGTTGACGCCTGGTGCTGCACTTACAGCCAGCCCCGCAGCCGATAAATCACCAGCCCCAGATACTCCTTCAGAATCCGAGTAGTCTGCGCCAGATTTTCGGCGCTAGGCAAAATACCTAAGATGCGACCTTCCAGACTGCTGGTCAGCTCGTCGTAGCTCTGTTCCGACACCATAAAATCGGTCGGAGCTGCGATCGCAGTTATACCCTGTTTCTCAAAGATCGCCAACGAGCGCGGCATATGTAGCGCAGAGGTGACGAGCAGCACCTGATCGAGATCCCGCTGCTCTAGAATCTGCTTGACGTTGATGGCGTTTTGGTAGGTATTTAAGGACTCCGGATCTTGCAGAATCGCGTTGGGGGCAACGCCCATTTCGACAGCAATTTGAGCCATATCTGCCGACTCAGACGCACCGCCATCTTTCCAGTCAATTCGGCCACCGCTGAGGATCAGCCAGGGCGCTTTGCCTGCGTTATACAGACGGGCACCGTGCAGAATGCGATCGCCCGCTTCCATTACGTCTACCCAGGGGCGGGGCGCAATCTGGGAGCGCGTGGCACCACCCAGTACAACAATGGCGTCAGCGTTCGGTAAATTGGCAGGCGGCAGGTTTTGCCATTCCAAGGACTGCGTCAACCCGGTGGCGACCCAGGCGTTGCTGCCCAGCCATAAAACTGCGATCGCACCTAACAGCAAACTCGCCGCCGCACGGGGTCGTTTCCAAAGCAGGAACCAGGCCAGCGCAATCAACAAGCAGCCCAGTCCCAACGGATAGACGAATAGGGGCAACAGTTTTGATAGAAATAAAAACATGGTGGTTGGCAGGCTGCTTTTGATTACTCATTGCGCGAGTCAATCCGAGACTCACCCCGAGAGCGACGACGCTGATACACCGATGAGCTAGGCCGAAACCAGCGATTGCGATTACCCTGACGGGCGCTGCGCCAGAGCGAGATCCGACTGCGTAGGCGACTGATGGCTGTTTCAGGTATGGCTTCAGCTTGATTGGGCGAAGTTGGCGCTTGCCACCAGGTAATAATCAGACTGGCCGCAATCCCTGCTGCTGCTCCTAGGCATAGGCTGAGGGGAATCGGATAATCCAGCAAAACAAAGCAGACGAGAAAAAACAGCCAGAGCTGTAAGCCAATCGTAATCCCTTGGTCGCTCATAATCTTGTTCAGGTATACCTCCAGAACTCAAGCATTTCTGTTATACAGCAATCGGGGTGAGGAGTGAGCGTGAGGCGTGAGGCGTGAGGTCTGTAAAAAAATACTAACAGTGGTTGACTTTTTGATCGGAATTGGGAGCGCTGTGCTAACTTTATCAGCCAGTTTAAGTCTTAAGCAGTGTTTTTCGGTGTGCTTGGAGTAAGTGAGTTATGACTATTCGATTGAAGACGTTAAGGAATGTCTTGGGGTTTGGTGCGATCGCAACTTTAACTCTTATGAGTAGCTTGATGATTACCGCATCGCCTATGTTGGCGGATCGTCCCGGTACGTCGCGTCCGCCTGCGGCTAGTAACGCAACGGCTCGCGCTACGACCAATGCGACTGTTTATGCTTCACCCAATTTGAGTTCTGCAAACATTGTCGGTTCAATTCCCAGCGGCACGGCTGTACAGGTGTTTGATGCGATCGGCGTTTCGAGCACGATGACGATGTATTACGTCGATAGTGGTGTCGTGCGGGGCTGGGTGCGGCAGTCTGATCTGGTTTTTCTCTAATTTCCGCCAGTTTTCTCCAAATCGATATTGGACAGATCCCCCAACGGTGTCATGTCAAGCCCCTAGAATAAGAAGTAATATTTTGTAACAGGATGAGTTGGAGGTCGGCATGGCGGCAAATATTGAAATCTATACCTGGAGTAGCTGCCCGTTTTGTATTCGGGCGAAGGCGCTTTTGGATAAAAAAGGTGTTGACTACACGGAACACCAAATTGATGGTGATGAAGCAGCTCGGTCGAAAATGGCGAAGCGAACGGGTGGGCCACGTTCAGTGCCCCAGATTTTTGTGAATGATCACTATGTTGGGGATTGTCAGGGCATTCATCAGCTTGATGCCCAGGGCAAACTTGACCAAATTTTACAGGGCGGCGCAGCCTAGTTGTTTAAACGAGAATCCCCCTGCCGCATCGCGGCAGGGGGATTCTTGTTTAGCAAGTATTAACTACTTCGCGTCGCCTTTCTTGACCAGGTGCGCTTCGAGGAACCAGAGACGCTTGTCAACGGTGCGGGATACTTCCGTGTAGAGGTCAGCCGTATCGGCATCGCCCAGATCATCGGTAGTATCAATCGCTTCCCGGACGTGCTTAGCATAAGCGGCAAAGCGCTCAGCCAGAGCTGTTACGTGCTCTTCACCCGTGACGGCTTCTAGGTCGTACTCGGGCAGAATCGATTCAGCCGCAGCGAGGCGGGCAGTGCCCATTGCGGTGCCACCCAGGGCAGTGACGCGCTCGGCCACCATGTCAACGTACTCTTCTAGTTCACCTGCCATTTCATCAAACAGCTCATGCAGTTGGTAAAAGTCCATGCCTTTGACGTTCCAGTGAGCCTGCTTGGTCTGGGTTTTGAGATCTAACGTGGCGGCTAGGGTTTGGTTGAGGATTTCAGTAACCTGCGATCGCACATCCTGCGGCAAATCGATCCGAGTGGGATAGAAGCGGCGATTTGATTTGGATGGACGAGATGTTGTGGCTGTCATAAATTTAAGACTCTCCTAGTGTGAGTAATGCGAAAAACTTAGGCTAGTTGGAAAAACGGTAAATAAGGGGAAGCTGCAATTCAAGCAGTTGACTTTTCGGTGATAGCGCAAGTTTTCCAGTCTGCAATCAAGATTAACTTCAATCATCGATTCCAACTGAGCGATCAGCCGAAAGGAATTCAACTGTAGACTACCGCAACTGTGAAGACGCATCGTACCTCTGCATACCGTTGAATCGGATTGTTAAACCTAAATTACATCAGTCTCACGATTGCTACTCCTAAAGTGTACTCATAATGACTTCGACTTGACAACCCCTTCTTTAAAATTCCGCAAAAAAATTAGTAGAAGATCCTAAGGTACATGACTCGTTTGAGTTTGGATTCTGCCAATGGGCTAAGATTACAGAGCGCCAATCGGCCAAGTTTGTCGGCAAGGTAGGGAAAATCCGGTGTAAGTCCGGTGCTGTGCCGCAGCTGTGAAAGCCAGAATGCCTACTAGCTGATGCTGATGTTTATTCTCCTGCGTTGCACAGGAAACTGATTGTCATGTCTACTACACCGCTCAATTCGAGTCGTTTAACTGTTGCGTCGATTGAGGCGTTTCAGGCTGATCTGCTGGCTCAAGAGGCAACTGCGATCGCGCAGCTAGAGTTACCTCCGCTTCCCATCAAGCGACCTCTCCTGATGGTGGGGCACGGTAGCCGCGATGCCGATGGTCGTCAGCGCTTGCTGGATTTCGCCCATATTTACCAATCTTTAGATCCGACCCGACCCGTTTTGCCCTGCTTTCTCGAGCTGACAGAACCGTCGATTCAAGACGGCGTTGATCAGTGCGTAGAGCAGGGGTATACAGAGCTTTCAGTGCTGCCGATTCTGCTATTTGCGGCGCGCCACAATAAGTTTGATGTGACAAACGAGCTGGATCGCGCCCGTCAGCGTCACCCCCAGCTCACGTTTCACTACGGTCGCCACTTTGGGATTACGCCTGAAATTTTAGATCTATGGCGCGATCGCTTGGCGCTACTGGATACGCCGGAGCATAATCCCTATGGAATTGAGCGCAGCGAGACGGTTTTACTCTTTGTCGGACGCGGTTCGAGCGATCCGGATGCCAATGGTGATGTGGCCAAGCTAGCGCGTATGGTGTGGGAAGGCAGCGGCTATCACACGGTTGAAACCTGCTTTATTGGGATTACGCATCCCCGGTTGGAGGAGGGTTTTGAGCGGGCGCGGCTGTATCGACCTAAGCGGATTGTAGTGCTGCCTTACTTCATGTTTACGGGCGTGCTGGTCAAGAAAATTTTTGATATCACCGCGCAGCAGCAGGCTCAGTTTCCCCATATACACCTATCTTGCCTGCCGGAGATGAATATCCATCCCCAACTGCTAGCGATTCTGCGCCGCCGTGAGCTGGAAACGCAGATGGGCGAAGTGCAAATGAACTGTGAAATGTGCAAGTTCCGATTAGCGGCCAAGTCCGGCGATGATCACGGCCACTCTCACGGCCATAATCATGGGCATTCACATCATGATCACAGTCATGGCCACAATCATGGTCACAGCCACGGGCATGGGCATGATCACAGCCACGAAGCTGTCGATCCCTATGCCAAACCTGCCGATTATCACGACCGAGTTTGGCAAGTTCCCTAACTTTACCAACCTCAAACGAGCAGTGGCTGCCGCATCGCGGCAGCCACTGCTCATTTTGGGATCTTTTGCAGATCTTGAAGTGGAAGGAGTCAAATTTAGTTGCTAAATCGGTAACTGCAATATTCAGCATCATCAACCAGCGATAGAGTTAAAACGTTGGTGAAGAGTGAAAGAACATGAAAACAATCGTTGCGTTAGCCCTCGGCGCTGGATTGGGTTGGTCAGGATTGAGCCATTTGGCAGTGGCGCAAACGTCGCTCGATGAATCTCTAGATCAAAACTCAGATAAAGCTCCAACTACTCAAATTGCTGCACCAGACGACGAGCCAACTTGGTATAACTGCCTGACTCGTGAAGTCTGGAGTCCTGACAAGCAGGCATGGTGCGATCTGCTCCGCACGATGCAGGGCTTGGAGTATACGGTTCCCTACTATGGCGCTGTTTCCTTGACGGATGGCTTTTATGAAAATAGGGAGCAGCGCTGGCAAGTTAGCTTAATTAATCAGGCCGGACTGATTGACTTCGGTGATTTGGATGGGGAGGGAACAGCGGATGATGCGATCGCACTTTTATTAGTGAATTCAGGTGGTTCGGGGCAGTTTGTTTATCTTGCGCCAGTTCTGGATGTTGCAACTGATCCTCAGCCATTGGGTACGGTATTTCTGGGCGATCGCATTCGAGTCAATGCCGTGGGTATCGATGACGGACAGGTCACACTGAATATAGTGACGCAGGATGCAGATGATCCGCTTTGCTGTCCGACGTTAGAAGTCACGCAGGTGTATCAGGTGCAGCCGGCGCTGGTGCAGGTAAGCGGTGATTTGCTGGCACCCATGACGCTGCCGGGGCCGCTGCCGGATCGGTCGGAAACCGATGAGTTTCCAGACAAAGTAGAGGGTGAAATTCTGATTCAGCTAGACACGAATGACTACATCGTTCGCGTGTATCAAGAAGACGAACAAACTAAGATTGACTTGTATAACAAGGCTAGTCAGGGATTAGACCTGAACGGTGTGCCCGTAACGGTGGAGGAAACGCCGGAGGGAACGAGTTATCTATACGAAGGCGAGCTAACGGTGCGGGTATTTGATTCAGCGTATGGCAAGGATAGTTTGGTGATTAATGGCGATGTTCAGCCGGATGATCAGACCAGCAGCGATTTAGCCACCATCACGGGCACGGTCGCCTATCGGCAGCGGATTGCGCTACCTCCCACTGCGATTATTGAGGTTCAGCTTCAGGATGTGAGTTTGCAGGATGCAGAGGCTGTTATCTTGGCCAGCGAAACGATTGAATCTGACGGTCGCCAAGTGCCGATTCCGTTTTCCCTCTCCTATGATGCCGATGAGATTAGTCCCCGTCATACCTATGCGGTGCGGGCCAGCATCTACGTGGATGATCAGCTCCGGTTTACCAGTACCACTAGCTACCCAGTGATTACCAACGGCAATCCCCATCAAGTAGATATTATCGTTGAGCCAGTGACGAGTGCTGGGAATCGATAGCTATTCCTAAAATTGCGAGATTTTATTGATACCGCTCTAAGAAGTCCAATGCCTCATTGCGCAGTTCGTAGTACTCTCTAGACTCGCGCAGCTCATGACTATTACGGGGACGGGGCAGAGGAATATTGAGTATCTGGCCGATTTTAGCGCCAGGGCCGTTAGTCATCATCACCACGCGATCGGACATAAAGATAGCCTCGTCTACATCATGGGTAATCATCATGACGGCCTGGGGATGCTGTCCCCAAATCTCCAGAACGTCTTGCTGAAGCTTGGGCCGAGTCAAGGCATCCAGTGCGCCAAAGGGTTCATCTAGCAGCAGCATCTTGGGCCGAGTCGCCAAAGCCCGTGCGACTCCCACCCGCTGCTTCATGCCGCCTGATAGCTCATGGGGATGTTTGTCGGCAGCAGCGGTGAGCTTCACCATCTCAATATGCTCATTCACAATTGAAACTTTGTCAGCTCGACTGGTGGTCTTAAACACTTCATCGACGGCCATGCGAATATTTTCTCGCACCGTCAGCCAGGGCAAGAGAGCATAGCCCTGAAATACCATCATCCGCTCTGAGCCCGGTTTACGAATGGTTCGACCTTCCAGAATTGCTGCGCCAGCGGTTGGTTTTTCTAGGCCAGCCACAATCCGCATCAGAGTTGATTTGCCACAGCCAGAGTGCCCAATCACAGAGACATATTCCTGTGCGCCAATAGTCAGGTTGATGCCGTCCAGGACAACAAACTGGCTGCCATCTGGCTTACGAAAAGACTTGACTACGTTTTCAATGGCGAGAAAGGGTGCGGTTTGGTTAGGGTAAGCGCCGTTTGGCGCGACTGATCGCATAAAGGACATGACAAATTCTCCCAGGTGTAAGGGTTAAGTCGTTTCGCTTCGGGGTGGTATTGCGGTAAGGCAGGTTGGTTAGGACATTGGGGGACGTTGGAACGTTGGAACGTTTAAACGTCTGAACGTGGAATCTCGTGGCTGTCTCGACAGAGTCCTCAGCTCATAATTTTTGGGACTACTTGCGTTTGGCTCAGGAAAAAGGTTTGGGGTGCGTTGGCGCGAATGTCAAAACTCTTGAGGTAGCCCGCTGGATCGCTTGGATCAAAGGATTTGCCATCGATAAATGCTTCCCCTGGTTCCACTTTGTAATCCTCTGCTGGACAGGCAATGTCCATTTCGGCTGCAATTTCGCGATAGAGGTCTGTTTTCCAGGCTTGACGAGCAATCTGATCGGCATTTTTCGGCAGGTCTGGAATTTGTCCCCAGCGGGCCGCTTGGGTCATCAGCCATAGGCTTTCGGACTGCCAGAGGAATGTAGAATGGTCGTTAGCCACAGTGGAGACGGAATCCGGCATGTCGAAAAACAGGGTTGTGTCTGGACTGTTTTTGATCCGAGATTTCCCGTCAAAGCCGCCGTAGTTGTAATTGCCGACGATGCCGGGTTGGGTATATTTGACGGCAGCTCCGGTAAATGAGCGTTGTGAGATGATGGTGGCGACTTCTTCGCGGTTGGCTGGATCGCTACAGTACTGGCAGGCTTCGATCATGGCTTTAACCAGTGACCGATAGGTTTTGGGATAGTCCTGGATGAACGATTCGCGGACTGCAAGCAGGCGATCGGGGTGGCCGCGCCAAATTTCTCGTCCCTGTACAAAGGTAAAGCCAATGCCTTCGTTGCCGGAGATGGCGCGGGTGTTCCAGGGTTCTGCCACCATGTAGGCTTGCATCGCCCCAATGCGGGTGTTGCTCACCATCTGGGGCGACGGGGTAATAATCAGCCGCAGGTCGCTCATGGGGTTGATACCCACAGCGGCGATTAGGTAGCGGACAAAGTATTCATAAATGGAGGAACTCAGGACGACAGCCCACACTCGGCTATCTAGAGGAGTGCTTTCCCAGTAGGTGCGCAGGTCGCGACCAAATGCCTCTAGGTCTCCGGCGTAGGTGTGCCAGGGTCTAACGCCGCCCTCCCAGAGTTGCCGATTCATGGTGAGGGCATTGCCGTGACGGTGGATCGTCATAGCGGCGCAGAGGGGAAACTGCCGTGCTCCTTCGGCTCCGGTACGCGCATTGGTGACGGCTCCAGAAACGACAGGTGAGGCATCCAAACGGCCAAAGATGATGCCGTCGCGGGAGTTGCCCCAACTGGCTTCGCGGCTGAGGGTGACGTTGAGGCCGTATTTGCGGAAGAAGCCTTTTTCCCAGGCAACGGCAAAGGGGGCACAGTCGTTAACCGGAACAAAACCGACGGTGATATTGGGTTTTTCTAAACTCGCCGGATCGATTACAGGCTCCATTGCTAGAGCGGCTTGGGGTAGACCGATTGGATTGCGAGTTTGGGTTTTACCACAGGCTGAAAATGCGATCGCAGTCGTCGTTGCGCCCATTCCTTGCAGGAAGGAACGCCGAGTCCATAGCGTATTCATGGTTTCCTCCAAGCCTAAGAGCGGGATGGACGGTGAGTAACTGCGGTCTGCAAACTCGCAAGGGCATAGTCCAGAATCAGTCCAGTAATGCCAATGACAAAGACCGCTAAAAATACAGAACTCACGTTTAAACGGTTCCATTCGTCCCAGACGAAAAAGCCAATGCCAATGCCGCCTGTGAGCATTTCAACGGCCACAATGACGAGCCAAGCAATGCCCAAACTAATGCGTAATCCAGTAAAGATATACGGCAAACTAGCAGGCAAGATCACCTTGACAAGCTGCTTCCAGCGCGGCATTTCTAGCACCTGGGCGACTTCTAGATAGTCTTTCGGCACATTGCTGACGCCTTCAGCGGTATTGATAATGGTTGACCAGAGGGAGGTGATAAAAATGACGAAAATAGCCGACGGTTCCGCTGAGTTGAAGATGGCCAGCGCAATGGGCAACCAAACGAGCGGGGAAACGGGCTTGAATACTTGAATAATTGGGTTGAGAGCTAACCAAGCATTGTGAGATAAGCCAATCCAGACTCCAACCGGAATCGCGACGATTGCGCCCAGCAAAAAGCCAATGCAAACGCGGCGTAAACTAGCCAGCAGTAACCAGCCCAAGCCCAAATCGCCAGGGCCACGATGATAGAACGGGTGCAAGATGAAATCTAGGTTTTTCGCCAGTGCTTCGGGTGGAGTGGGCATCATTTCGCGCCGGAACAACGCAATAATCCACCAGACAACAATTACGCCGACAAACCCAACGGTTGGTAACAGAATTTCCGGCTTTAAGAAGCCACGAAACAGCCGCATGACAGAGCGGTTGGCGTTCATCGCCAAACTCATCAAAATCATGATTGGTTGCACCTTATTTTGAATTGGACTTTATACCTGAGAGTCCAAATAAGAATCCTGTTTAATCGGCATGATCTGCCCAAATCGTTCGGCGATTTGCCTGACAGATTGCCGTATCACAGTCTTCCCCCAATGCCGACGAGGTTAGCTGACGGGCTAGGGCTGAGAGATGCCCTTTTTCAGAATGTCACGCTGAAAATACGCCCCGGTGCTCCTAAGAGCTTGGTTCCCCCGCTTTTCGCTGCTGCTGTATCCGATAGGATTAGATAAGCACAGCGAAAACTAGGCTGACTTACTCGGTATTCCAAAATTTGTAGCACTACTTTTCTAAAACTGTCAACAAAGATCCTGCCGTGTTGCTTGGGATGAGATTAGGTATGAGAACTAACGTTTAAACATTCGAACGTTTGAACGTTTTTAGCGTTTCTCAATGTCATAAAAAATTAGAAACCGCTTATTTTTGAAATTTGCATCAATCAAACGGTAGATTTACAGCAATCACAAATAGGTAATGAACGAGGGAGAATAGAATAAAGAGTTATCCTCACCGAAGTAAATCAGCCATGACCTCCCTGGAAGAATTTATCCAAAGTAATCCCTCTGCCCAAGAACTGAAACGCGCCTTGGCCGTGCAACTGCACCAGAGAGGTCAAAGCTATCGGGCGATCCGAGATATCCTACAGGTTTCTCTGGGATTTATTAGTGCGAGTCACCAGCGCTATGAAGAGCGAGGAGTCGAGGGACTGAAATCCCACTACTGGGGCACCCAAGGCTATTTAAGCGCCGAGCAGAAACAGGACATCTTTGAGTGGTTGCAGCAGAAAAACTGGTGGACACTAGAGGAGCTTGTTGAGCAGATTGAAGAGCGCTATGGAGTGCTCTATCGCTCAGCCCAAAGCTATACCCAACTGCTCAAAGACGCAGGGTTTAGCTGGAAGAAATCCCACTCGGTGCATCCGGGCCAAGAGGAGGCCAAAGTCGAGGCAAAAAAGCCGAGATTCAACAGTTGCTGGTTCAGTGGCGAGCCGAGATCGCCAGTGGGCAGGTGCGAGTGATGTTTCTCGATGAGTGCCATCTGCTCTGGGGAGACCTCCGTGGATATGGATGGAGTCGGCGCAATCAGCGAGTGGACATCCCCATTGCCTCCATTCGAGAGCGGCAGACCTACTATGGAGCCTTGGACTATTTGAGCAAGAGCTTTGTTATTCATGAGTATGAGGCAGGCAATCAGCACAATACCGTGGCCTTTCTGAAGTATCTTCAATCTCAGTATGATGAGTCCACTCGCTTTTTCATCATCTGGGATGGAGCCAGCTACCACCGTTCCAAGGTGGTTCGCAACTACCTGAGTCAACAGAATCATGGTACTCGAGAGCAGCACTGGAAACTCACTTGCATTCAGCTTGCGCCTAATGCACCCGAGCAAAATCCGGTCGAAGATGTTTGGTTACAGGCCAAGCGATTTAGTCGTAAATTTGCCCGCTTGTGCCACTCCTTTCGCTCGGTCAAACTCCTCTTTTATCTGGCGACTCATCTGCAAACCTTCATCTTTGAGAAAGCCTTCATGTATGGTTACTGTTCATGTCCTGTTTGAGATTGCTGTATGTAGGTGTTTGCTGACTCAAAATAGGCCAAATTAATTATGCAAAACTACAGATTGAAATAGCAATTAATGTAGCGTAAATTACATATTGACACTTTTATTTATTTAAATCTAAGCTTTAGATATCGAACAAGTCAGCCTAATCTAACTGCACGGCCTTGTGCATTGCTGTTAGAACGGGGGAACCATTGAAGGGGCGTATTTCTGATTTCTTGATACCCAAATGAGGGTAATCAGAAAGGGACATCTCTCAGTCCTAGCCCGTCAGCTAACCTCGTCGGCATTGGGAGGAGATTGAATCGTCAGCATTTTTGCATGACTGTTTCAGTGTCCTAAGTCGTATTTTTACGACTCGTTCGCTGTTCATGTCTAGGCTCTAGGAGGGTCTCATGCAGCTTAAATCACATGCTCATACTCCTGCCCAAAAGGGGCAGGTTATTTCTGTAGCCAATATTCCGTCAACTGGCGACGGCCAATCTTCGCTAAAACCGATGATTATGCGGTTAGAAACGGCTTTAGGTCGTCGCAATTTGGATGAAAGTCTGATTTTATTGTCCAGGCCACCCAAAGCGCCTATTCAGCTTTTTTCAAAAACCAAAGTCACAAACTTAGTGGTCGGTTACAGCGGTTCCGCTCATAGCCAAGCAGCGCTTGATTTGGCGCTGTGCATCGCGCACCAGACTCGTCTGGTCAAGCCTGATCCAGTGGTGGTGCATGTGGTGTACGTGGTGGATCAAACGCGTCCGAAAACGATTGCGAATGCCGATCGCATTCTTTGGCAGGCTCGCTGTTTAGCTAGTGAGTGGCGCGGTTCGCTGCATGCCCATTTGCGGGTGGGGCATGTGGCGACGGAACTCAGCCTCGTTGCGGAGGAAATGGAGGCGGATGTGTTGCTATTGGGCTGTTACACCTCGAACCATGCTTTGGTGAAGAAGTTGGCCGCTCAAACCCCCTGCTCTGTGCTGGGCTTGCCGCATTAGGAGGGGATGATGAAATTTCAAAAAATTCTGGTTGCTCTCAATGATCCGGAGCAGGATCAGGTGGTATTTAACCACGCCCTGAGCTTAGTGCAACCCGGCGAAAGTCATCTGAAGCTAGTGCACTGCCTGAGCTTGGATATTTACAAAAACCTGGGGTCGATGATGGATGCGGGAGCGGGACTGCGATCGCGCTCTGAGGTGCTGGAGGAAAATGAGGCGGATCAGCTAGAACAGGTTCAGGCGGCCCAGCCGTGGCTGGAAGACCTGCGCGATAGAGCTGTGACTCAGGGCGTTGCGGCAGATTTTGTCTGCGAAGTTGACGATCCAGGCCGATTGATTTGTCGCGTGGCACAAGACTGGAACGCTGATGTGATGGTCGTTGGCAATAGCGGCAAGAAAGGCTTAAAGCGGCTCATGCTGGGCAGCGTTAGCAACCACGTGGTCAAACATGCCCCCTGCTTGACTATCGTGGTGCCTTGGGATGGCAGTTCACCGATTGAGTATTCGCCCGGGGAGGCGACGGAGTGATTTGGCGTTAGACCCGGAGTAGTGAGTTGTTCGTTGTGTAGCAGCGGATGTGCTTAGGATCGTGAATTAAATAGCCTGTCAATCATTCCATCTGTAGGGACACGGCATTGCCGTGTCCCTACCCCAAAGATTTCACCTTATTAAATTCATGTTCCTTAGCGTTAGGCGTATGATGCCCTCATCCCCCAACCCCTTTTTCCACAGGAAAAGAGGAGCTGGATCGGTAATCCTTCTCCTACGGGAGAGGGCTTTAGGGTGAGGGCAAGACACACTTACGGATTGGCTAGCTGCATGAGTCCTTTGCGATCGCACACTTTAACTGTTGTTCCTTCAACTTCAATCAAGCCCGCCTGACTGAGTTTGTAAAACGTGCGGGACAGGGTTTCGGGAATGGTGCCCAGAAGGGCGGCCAGTTGGCCTTTGGGTAAATCAAGCTGAATGGTGTCTACCGGAGTTGAAAATCCGTTGGCGTCATCTGTGTGATCGCATAAATCAAGCAGATACTGCGCTAAGCGCTGGGGCACTTCGGTAAACGAAAGGGTATCGACTAAACTGGCTAAGCGACGCAGGTGACGGGCAAAGTTGCTCAACAGTGCGATCGCAAGTTTAGGCTGCTGTTCCAAGACCATCAAAAATGCGGCGCGGGGTAAAAATAGCACCTGTGTCGGTTCCAGTGCCGCAGCCGAAGCGGGAAAGCAGCCGCCATCAAGGGCGGGCACTTCGGCAAAATATTCGTTTTCGCTGAAGATGTGCAAAATTTGCTCTTTGCCATTGGGGGCGAGTTTAAAGACTTTTACCCGTCCCGATTGGATGACAAATAGACCCGTTCCTTCATCCCCTTGCCAAAACAGCGTGTCGCCTTTGCCGTAGGTTTGGGGAATGGCGATATTGGCTAAAGAGAGCAACTGTTCAGGCTCAATTCCCTGAAACAGCGGCGTTTGCTGGAGGAATGCTTGGACGGCTTGAATGCGATCGCTGACGCTCATGAAAATCTGTACTCTAACCTGCACCCGCTTCTTTTAACATATCTACCACCGCATCGTGATTCACCTCTGGATCAGATGCTGCGTTTAAGCTGCGGCATTCTTCGTCCTGCGCCTCACTCAAGGCCGTGGCTCCATCTTGCGTCGTTGAGTTCACATCTGCCCCAGCCGTGATCAGGAGTTGAGTATAGTCGGGTAGCCCATAGCAGGCTGTAACCACCAGCGCCTCATTGAGCGTCGCAACGTCCGCCTTGCCCATTAGATATGTCGCTATTTCTTGATGCCCCAGCGTAATGGCAGTGACGAGCATACTATCATTAAAAACCGGATCAAAGACCTGATTGGGATTAACCCCTTTCTGCTCAACTAAATTCTGTACCTGCTTCAGTTCATTATCAATCACCGCATCATGCAGCATTTGATCCGGACTCGCAGCTCGGGAACCACTATCCGACTCCGGCAATGATTTATTGGCCGCTGATACAGGTATCTCATCAGCGCTTTCGGTTGTGGACTGGGATGTGCGATCGCAACCGGACAGAAATGTGACGGAGCTAATTAGTGCGATCGCAATCAACAGGGATTTTTTGACAGTCATAAGATTTTGGTCAGGTGAGGGTAGGGAACGGGTACTGTTTGTTGTTAATGTACCGATCTGAGGGGGAGGGGAGTAGGGACTAGGGAGCTTTACCTGTAGCCACGATTAGAGTTTGGGTATCAGGAGCAGGGGGGCAAGGGAGCTTTTTTACTCATAGTCTCGACCGAGAGATCAGTGTTACCCCAGTTGACGCAGCAACCCTCTTCCATGTTTCAACAACACTGATTCAATTTCCCCTTTCTCCCCTGCTCCCCCTCTCCTTTTCTCCCCTGCTCCCCTGCTCCTGATACCCAAACTCCCTCACTCCCTCTACACAGCCTCAAAACCCTTTACACCCCCTCACTCCTCACTCCTTGTATGTTGAGAGAAGAGAGGTAGACCGACCCTCCTGAGATGCGAGACATCGTGCGAGAGCCAGGGTCGCCTCTCAACTTGATACCCCAAACTCGGATCATCGGCAGGGACAAAGAGATCCCGAATGACGCAAGGCTGAGTTGTGTGTATCGTCCATCTAGAATTCGCTACAAGGAGAGTACTATGTGCGCGCAATCAACCGACTCAAGGTCATCAGCCGTCAAGCAGTGGGTCGGCATTGATGTGTGTAAACGGTGGCTGGATGTTTATGTTAGACCGTCTGGAGAGAACTTCCGAGTGAGCAACAGCAGTGAGGGAATTGAGGATTTAACCCGTCGGTTGGCCAAGCCGTCGCAGGTGGGTCGCATCATCGTTGAAGCCACAGGTGGCTATGAGCGACACATCGCGCTTGCAGCACAGCAGCAGGGCTATGCACTAGCGGTGATCAACGCCAAGCAAGCTCGCAACTTTGCCAGAGCTGCCAATCAACTGGCTAAGACCGACCGAATCGATGCGGCGATCCTCGCCTGGTTTGGCGAAGCGATGCAGCCTCCGCTACGACCGTTGGCCAGTGAGGCTCACCAACAGTTACAGGATGCGGTGACCCGTCGCCGCCAATTAGTGGAGATGCTCACCATGGAGCGCAACCGTTTAGCTGGACTGCGAGGTCCCGCTCAGGAAGACGTTCAAGCCCATATCGACTGGCTCAAAGACCGCATCAGCGACCTTGACCAAGCGATTGATGAGCAAGTGGAACACAACCAACAGTGGCAGCAGCACCAGGCTCAACTGACCTCTGTTCCAGGTGTCGGTCAGGTGGTTGCCAACACCCTGTTGGCTCTGCTGCCGGAGCTAGGAACGCTCTCACACCGTCAAATTGCCGCTCTCGTTGGGGTGGCTCCGCTCAATCGCGATAGTGGGCAAAAGCGAGGGCAGCGCTCGATCTTTGGTGGCCGCAAACCCGTTCGGCAGATGCTCTACATGGCCACTCTAGTTGCAGTTCGTTACAACCCTGTCATCAAAGCCTTTTATGAGCGGCTGCAACAGCGTGGCAAGTTAGCCAAAGTCGCCCGCATTGCCGCTATGCACAAGCTGCTGACGATCCTCAATGCCATGCTCAAGCACGGCACGCACTGGCAACCACCGGAGGCTGCTATGACGTAATTGACCTCCTTTCGACTTGACTTTTAAGATAATCGCTCTCGCCTCACTCTCTACCGATGCCACTCCGTCACTCCACCGGGTTTATCAATCAGCGTAATTCCCTGAGCTTGTAGTTCGTCGCGAATGCGATCGCTTTCGGCAAAGTTCTTCGCCTTGCGTGCTTCCGTGCGCTGTTGAATCAGGGCGTCAATATCGGCATCGCTCAGATCGGAGGTGGATGTAGATTGCGATCGCGTATTGGGGTCAGCCTTTAATCCAAGTACCTCTGCTAAACAAACTAACGTTTGCCAGTGCTGCCGCAGCGTATCCGGATCACCATCGGCTTGGCCTTGGTGGGTAATCACGTTGCCTTGACGACGCAGTTCTTTGGCCAGTTCAAACAGAACGGCTAAGCCTCCCGGCGTGTTGAAGTCGCTGTCCATTGCAGATTGGAACCGCTGTACATAGTCGCTGTCGCGGTCAATTCGCATCGCTGCCGGATCACCAAAGGCAGTATCCTGCACATCCGGCCAGCCCAGCTTTTCACCAAACTCATAGCCAAACAGCAGTCCGTCTTGCAGCGTTTCCCAACTATTTTGGGCAGAGGTCATTGACTCTTCGGTAAAGTCAATTGGCTTGCGGTAGTTGCCTTGCAAGACAAATAGGCGCACGGCCATTGGATCAGGGCCATTGGGCGCATCCAGTAAATCCCGAATCGTGGTGAAATTGCCCAAAGATTTGGACATCTTTTCGCCGCCGACGTTGACCATGCCGTTGTGCATCCAGTAGGTCGCGAGGGAATGCCCGGTTGCCGCCTCTGACTGAGCGATTTCGTTTTCGTGGTGAGGAAAGACTAAATCGCCGCCGCCCATGTGAATGTCTACGGTGTCGCCGATGCGATCGCGGATCATGGCGGAGCATTCAATGTGCCAACCAGGACGACCCGCACCCCAAGGCGATTCCCAGGAAGGCTCGCCGGGTTTTGCGCCTTTCCAGAGGGCAAAGTCAAACGGGTCTTGTTTTTTGGGCGCATCTGGATCATCTGACACCCGACCACTGGCTCCGGCCTGCATGTCATCCAGCTTGCGACCTGAAAGCTTCCCGTAAGGGTCAAACTTACGCACGGAATAGTAAACATCTCCGGCTGAAGCGTAGGCATAGCCTTTTTGCTCTAGCTCGTGAATGAGCCGCTGAATGCCATTGAGCGTATGAGTGGCGCGGGGATATTCGTCCGCTTCGAGGACGTTGAGTCGCGCCATATCTTCTAGATAAGCTGCGGTGTAGCGCTCCGCCACCTCCTGCATGGTGGAGCCTTCCTGCTGTGCCCGATTGAGAATTTTGTCGTCGATATCGGTGAAGTTCTGCACGTAATGCACGTCATAGCCACGCCACATCAGATAGCGCCGCACGGTGTCCCACACAATGTAGCAGCGGGCATGACCCAAGTGTGAATAGTCGTACACGGTGACGCCGCAGCAGTAGATCTGCACTTTGCCCGGTTCCAGGGTCTCAAAGGGTTCTTCGCGACGGGTAAGCGTGTTGTATATCGTCAGAGCCATGATGCACAGTCAGGGAGAACGTGTTCTATTTTTACTCATATCTGGCGCGAATACCCAATAGTGGCTTTAAGTCTAATGGCAAGCGCTATTCTGATGATAGTGACTGTCGCAGACTTAGAGATTAGTAGACATCGACGAAGCATCGACGGCTTCTGAAGGAGAAGAGGCATGCCAGTGAAGAGGGATCTGCAAACGATTCTGAAAGAAAAATATGGCATTAACAAGAACATCAGCCAATCCTTGTCTACAGAGGATTGCGAAGCCATGCTGCTGCTATTGCAGAATCAGCCGAGCGCCCAAAAGCTAGTTGAATCCTTCATTGCCAAGAATGAAGAACTGAGCCGCAATAACCGTAACTTTGGTCAACAGCGCAGTCGAGCCGAGCAAAAGCTGAAAGATCTACAGGTTGAACATGAGAAATTGGAAAGTGCGATCGCAGCTTTAGAAAAGACCAATGCGTCACTGGGCAACCGTCGTGGTGAGTTATCGCAAGAGCAGCAACAACTAGAAGCTCAAATTCAGCAGTTAACCACGCAAAATCGAGCATTGTCGGGCAGGGTACAAAATCTTACGACGCAAAATGATGAGCTGATTGATGCCAACGAAAAGCTGAAGAAAGATAACAAAGACTTGAAAAATATTGTTGACCAAATTCGCTTGCGGTTGGCGAGAGACACCAAAATGCTGCTGGAATATGAAGACAGCGAAATTCGCAAAGCGTTGATTCGGCTCTTCCGCTGGACTCTAGGATAGAGAGTAACTGCTATGGCTAGTCAAAAACGCCAACGCCGTACATTCAGCGGCATGAACTATCGTGAAGTACAGCGTTCCAATTCAGTTCGCCGCGATCAACTGCCCAAGGCTGATCAGGCTTGGCTCAAAGCGCATGATTTTAAGAATGTCGGCTGGGATAATGTTATTCGGCTCTACCAAAAAATCAATGAGCTATTTGCTCAATCGAACGACGACGATTTGAGTTTAGAAGAACTATTTCTGAAAGCCGATCAGATTGGTCAAACGTATCAAACATCTGCAGAAATTGCCGCCTTTAATCAGCAAATGCAAACTGAGGTCAGCGCCATATCGGATTTAATCGATCAACAGTTTCCGGAAACAGAAATTGAGATAGTAGATTACAGTAAATCTGCCCGTTCTCCCATCAAGAATCAGCGGAAGAAGAACCGCCGGTAAGCTTATGACGCGACCCGACAAAGATCTAGAAGACCTATTTAAGCTAGCGGACAAGATTGGCAACAAGCGATATAACCGACTCACTCGCCAGGACTTGGCGGACTATCGCAAGTTTGACCATTGGCGCTACGTCAATGGCGATATGGAGTGTGGCACGACGCAGGAAAGCAAAGATTGGGCCAAAGATAATTCAGACTGGAACTGTCCAATTTGCGCTGCACGATTTAGCGATGTGGGTGGTCGAACAATTGATCATAAGCTGCCTCGTTCTCAGTATCCATGGCTTTCGCTAGACTTCAGAAATCTGTGGGTAATCTGCCGGGCCTGCAATCGAGAAAAAGGCGAGATGCACTGGTACGAGTATGAGCATTATGTTTTTGTTAACTACCCTGAGCGCTATCGAGATATTTGCCTTTATCGGCCAACTCACTTAATTAAAGAACTGAGATCTAAGAAATAGAAAGCGCGATCGCACCACCCGCATCGTAAATAAAATGGCACAATAAAGGACTGCGGTTTATTGAGAAGAGGCAGATTTCCCCTTGGCACCTGTTCGAGTTCGTCAGCATGTTAATCCCCTGAGCGCCGCCTATCAGCGACCGATTGAGTTGCCGGATTGGTCGGTTTTGTATGAGAAACCGGATCGTCCGCTGCACGTCGATATTGGCTGTGCGCGGGGCCAGTTTTTGCTGGACATCGCTCAGCAGCAGCCGGACTGGAACTTTTTGGGGCTGGAAATTCGGGAGCCGCTGGTGCATCAGGCCAATGACTTTCGGCAGGCGCTGGGACTGACCAACCTGTATTTTCTGTTTTGTAATGCCAATGTATCGCTGGGTCAGATTGCTCAAACTTGGCCGACACAGCGGGTGGATCGGGTGTCGATTCAGTTTCCTGATCCGTGGTTTAAGAAACGCCACCAGAAGCGGCGAGTGGTGCAGCCGGAACTGGTGGCGGATTTAGCGGAGTATTTGGTGCCTGACGGCATTGTGTTCTTACAGTCCGACGTTGAGGAAGTGGCGCAGGAAATGTGCGATCGCTTTTCGGAGCATCCGGCATTTCAGCGCTCATCTGAGGACTGGTTGCCGGACAATCCCCTGGGTGTTTCAACGGAGCGGGAAGATTTGACCCTGTCGCGGGGAGATGCGGTGTATCGGGCCATTTTTACAAAGGTTGCCTAGTGAGACGGTCGCTTACTGCGATCGCGGAATAGAGCCACAGCCCAGATGATTAATAATATGGCGGCCAGCACATAGGCAGTAATGCTGACGCTTGCGGTCGCTGCACTTTGGGCAACGGCGATGGCAATTAGTGCCCAGATGATGACGCCTGTAAATACGGTGTCGAGATATTGAACGGCTAGGATCGCACCAATAACTGTGGCAATTGCCATCATGATAATCGTCCAGGTTTCCGGTGCGAGTCCCCAGCCGTTCCAGTTGATAGTAAAAAGTGCGATCGCAACATTGACGATGGTGGCGACGGAAATCCAGCCCAAGTAAAGGCTGAAGGGTCGCTGGACGCACCATTTCTCGGTGCGGGTGAAGCGCCGCTGATTAGGTCGAATTTGCAGGTAAGCCACAATCAGCGGCACTAGGATTGCCAGCATGGCGATCACCGACAGCCAAAACTGCTCGTAAAGGAAGAGGAAAATCCAGGCAATTTGAGCAATGCAGGCCACAATTAAGCTGTAGTCAACCGTTCGAAGAATCGGTCGATCTCGCTGCGTGACGCGGAGCTGGTAGATGCCGTAGGCGACTAGTCCGAGGTAGATGAGTCCCCAAATGGCAAAGGCGTAGTTGGCGGGAATAATCAGCACATCGCGAAAAACGGTGTTGGCTAGGTCTCCTACCGTTCGGCCTTGGGGTGGGGCGAGGTTCGACCAGGTATTGACGATGAGGGTGCCGACAATGGCTGCTAGGGTACCCCATTGCAGAGCTGGGGATAGATCAGAAGTCGAAGAATGAGAAGAATCAGAGGTCATCGTTTGAATAGGAATGAGTATAGAGAGTGGGCTTTATGTTCAGAGCTTTTTGAAGAGATGAGTGAGGGGGTAAGAGAGTGGGAGGGTGGGAGAAAGGGAGCCTTTTCATTTTGAGGTTTAGTTTTGAGTGTTTAGTTTTGAATTCACTCATTACTTTACCTACGTCTGAATTTTATCGTTCTCCTTTGACTGATTTCCTATTCCGTAGGCACGAAAATTTAGGCGGCAATCTGATCGTCTTGGGGTTCAGTGGAGTCATCGAGATGGGTGACTATGCGCGATCTCAGTTTCCGTTTCATCGGTTGGCACAATCTGCTTGCTGGCCGGACGTGCGATCGCAGCCGACGTAACCGAGTGTACGACGATGGCGGCTGAACCCCAAGCATTACTTACCTGTGAATGCCGCTAATGTTCACTGGGGGTATTTCAGCCAGTCCCTAGAGCCACGCTTGGTGATTAATTCCGGTGACGTGATGACTGTGGAAACCCTAACCCACCATGCCAATGACGACGCATCGCTGCACGGTTGAGCAGAACTATGATGTGTTGGAAGGGGTGCAGGTACCGATTCGACCTCACTTTGGCGTGATTGGCTTGGCTCCAGCGGAAGCGGATTTTGTCGATTCTGTTCCTCCCAGCTATTTCGGTGGCAATTAGCGGCTGAATCAATCGACGAAAACTAGTTTTATATCAAGTCGGGTTGAAAACCCATAATTTATTTTTTGTGAAATGTTTGCGGAGCAAACGTTTCACAAAAAATAAATCGGTTTCTTATACACAGATTTGATATTAGTGCTTGGGCAGCATGTAATACCTGCTGTTCAAGCATTATTCTGGGGTATTGATCCCTCAATTTGCCAAAGGGCGAAATACATGTTGAAGCCCATTATCCTGCTGACGATTTCTAATGTCTTTATGACGTTTGCCTGGTATGGGCATTTGAAAAACATGAGCAGTGCGCCGCTGCTAGTTGCGATCGCATCGAGCTGGTTGATTGCGTTTTTTGAATATTGCTTTCAAGTGCCAGCCAATCGGCTCGGGGCCGAGTTTTTCAGTTTGCCGCAGCTCAAGGTGATGCAGGAAATTATTACGATGCTGATCTTTGCGGGGTTCAGCGTGTCCTATATGAAAGTGCCGCTGACGCGCAATTACTTTTTGGCCGCCATGCTGCTGGCCGGAGCTGCCTACCTGATTTTCAGTGAAAAAGCCCCATCGTGAGCTGTGCGACTGATTCAGAAACCGAGTTTCCTGGGCTATTTCTCGGGCTAGGTGTTTACGATTAGCTACCCTGCTTGAGAAACCCGGTTTCTATTCGGCGGACAAGTGGTAGTCCAACATAACTAATCAAATCTAGTGCCAGTAACCAGCCAATTAGCGTGAGTAACGCCGTGAGGATGAAGGTCGTTCTGCTAGTAGCCGATTGAGCGGCTTCTAGAGTTGCCCAGGATGGAAAACGCGGCAGGTAATAGACCGTGACGGTGTCGCCTTCTTGAATGCTGGCGTAGTACCTGGCCTTAACCGAGGCTCGTTTCGTATACGTTTTGCCCGTTGGCGCTTGATAGCGATAGCGCAGGTAATAGTTCGTGTTCACGATGCCGCTTTCGGACTCATAGCTCAGACTGGTGAATTTGTCTTGCACTGTGGCTGTGGTCGGTTCACCCCACTGCGCCATACCTGCCTCGACGGTAAAGGGAATGACCAAGAAACAGATCATGACGTACAGCATACCGATGCCGATTAAAAGCAATGAGACAGGACGAGAGAAGAAACTCTTTTGCCGGACGACCAGCCACTCGAAAAAGACTGAAATTCCCCACAGAAGCGGAACGAGAGCCGTTAGTGATAGCAGGAGTACCATCAGAGATCTGAAATCCTGCATGTCAGCCTGAGCCAGGGTTTGAATCGCAGCCATACGGGACAGGATGATAACTGCGATCGCAACTAGAATACTGCCCATTATTTTTGCGATCGCAAGCCAGCGGGGTTCCGGTGGCGTCAGCGGTTTGCGATCTTTCGTTTGTTGAGCAATAGCTTGCAGTGCCTGATAAATGGCATCAAAGCGCTCATCTTTCACTCCGGCCCATTTGGCAACGCTGTGGGTTGGGATTGTAAATTAGATTGTGTCAAAGGTCAGAGATGAGATCTAATGAACTATTGAACCTAAGAGACTCGTACTATGACTTTTCGACCTGAACTCCTGGATGAATTGCTTAAAGGCTATCAGAATCCCGAAGACCTGCTGGGGGATGGAGGGATTCTTAAGCAGCTCACGGCGGCTTTGGTGGAACGCTGCTTGAATGCGGAAATGAAAACCCATCTGGACGAGCAACAGGCGGAGCCTGAAAGCGACGTCAAGCCAACTCGTAACCGCCGCAACGGCCACAGCAAGAAGACCATCAAAGGGGAGTTTGGAGAAGCTCAAATCAATGTTCCCCGTGACCGCAACAGTGAGTTTGAACCCATCATCGTCAAGAAGGGGCAGACCCGCTTCGAGGGCTTTGATGACAAGATCTTGTCCCTCTATGCCAGGGGCATGAGTACCCGTGACATTCAGGCTCAACTGCAAGACCTGTATGGCGTTGAGGTCTCAGCCGGGCTGATCTCGAACGTCACGGATGCGGTTGAAACGGAGCGTAAAATTTGGCAAAATCGCGCGCTCGACCCGGTTTATCCCATCGTCTATTTTGATGCCATCGTGGTCAAAGTCAGACAAGACGGGCGGGTGATCAACAAAGCGATTCACTTGGCGCTTGGGGTTAACTTGTCTGGCACCAAAGAACTCTTGGGGATGTGGATGACCCAGAACGAGTCTGCCAAATTTTGGCTTCAAGTGCTCACAGAGCTGCAAAATAGGGGTCTCAAAGACATCTTCATCGCTTGCTGTGATGGCCTCACTGGCTTTCCCGATGCCATTGAAGCGGTCTTTGCTCAAACCCAGGTGCAGTTGTGCATTGTTCACATGGTACGAAATTCACTCCGCTATGTGTCCTACAAAGACCGTAAGGCGGTTGCAGCAGACCTCAAGCTGATTTACACGGCCAGCACTGAGACTGAAGCAGAGCAGCGCTTAGTTGAGTTTGCCGAGCAGTGGGACCAGCAATATCCAACCATTAGCAGGTCTTGGCTTCATCATTGGCAGCGGATTATTCCCTTCTTTGCTTTTTCACCGGAGATTCGTAAAGCAATCTATACGACCAATGCGATTGAATCGATGAATATGACTCTTAGAAAGGTGATTAAAAACCACCGAGCTTTTCCAACCGATGAATCTGCCCTAAAAGTTATCTACTTGGCAATTCAAAATATTGCCAAAAAGTGAACCATGCCCATTCGCGACTGGAAACCCGCTCTCAACCGCTTCGCGATTGAATTCAGCGATCGCTTTCCAACTTGAGTTTTTACCTTTGACACAATCTATTTGACATACCCTGTGGGTTTGTCCAGACGCATTTTTTAGGGTAATGACGGGTTGACTTTCGTCCGGCAGACCAGCTCGCTCATCGGGCTGAATTGTCAAAAAATCATGGTCAATGAGCAGTTGTTTCAGTTCATTGGTTTCATCAGAGTTGAGTGAAAACCAATACTTCTGCTGTCGCTGCTTTGGCTCAATTCGCGTCACCGTTGCCCATCTGCTACCTTTTACTTCTAGTCTGACGCCACCATGCAGCGCCTGCACATCCTCTAGCGAGACGACAGTGTTGTACCACCTGTAGTCCGCGCCCAAAAACTCACTGGTTGCGTTTGACATCTCAGCCTCACCACTCCTCGTCCGCATCGATTGGATCACAGGGCCATTGAGCGGCAAAACGGGTTCGAAACACAGGTTCCGCTAGGAGCAGCAGCAGTCGCTGATCTGGTTCTGCCAGACTGACTGCATCACCATCCCACACCAGCCGATCTTTTTGGTCTAAGTACATGGCTGCTGTTGCATCCAGCACCCGTTTCTCTGCTGCTCCACAAACTAAAATGCGCTGATGCTCAATCAGTTCCGCCACAAAGGCCAGCGCTACATTCAGCGTTTCAAGACTCAGGGCAGGCGATGCCTCGGTGATTTGCCAGATGCCGTCTTGTACCTGGCCGCTATACAGCGCCCGCCCCACAGCCGGATTAACATCATCGTCATCTAAGTCTGGTGTCATGGCCAGAATTAGCATTGAACCATCCGGGATATGGGTTAAACCGGACGCAGCGATTTGGGCTGCATTCCAGGTGAACCAACCGCCCGTATTCGGAGGTGGCCCGAGTGCCCAGGTCACTGATCCTTGATTTACACCTTTGTGAACAACGGCACATTCTGGTGAAGGTTTGGGTGGAGCCCAGGACTCATCGGCTGTTATCCACAGCTCAAAGCGAGGGGGGGAATCCGCGCAGAGTGCCGTCATCCAGTAGATATAAGATGCACTCGTCGGTGCGAGTTGCCGCTGGCCTCCAATTAGCGGCTGTAACAGGTCTCCGCTCCAGGTTTCGATAATCTCAATTAGCTCCGTCGCAACGGGCGGTTCCACGATAGGTTGAGGCCGCGACAGGATGCGATCTAGAAACGATTCCAGCTCTGGATCTGGCACGGTTGCAGTCAGCCCCAGCGGAAACAGATCAGGCATTCGCTGCCCTGCATCATAGTCAAACCACCCCTCTGGCGGCGATTCAGGGACAGCTCCAGAAAACGGCGTGATGTGAATCAAGAAGCCAATCGCGCTGGCCGCATTGAGATCAAGACTGAGGCGACCTTCTCGAACGCTAGCCGCAACGTTGTGCCACAGATCTTCATGCCCTGGATCGTCTTCTCCGGAGTATTCCAGCATTTTGGCCAGCCAGACGGGGAAGGCTCGTTCCGGGTAGCAGCGCCGAAAGAATGCGCCCGGTTTCTCGCTGGCTCGACTGAGAATCTGGCGACCATTCATGGAGCCAACGTGGGCATAAACATCCACCCGCCAACTACCGGGGGAGGCTTGCACCACGGCCACGCTGTCTCCATCCTCATCTGGGGCGTGATCCTCCTGCCACCAGGCCAGCACATCCGGATCAAACCCACCCATGACCAGCAACCGCCCATCGGGGGTTTCAATGCGCCCGGATACATGAGCTAGCCACTGGGCTTCTTCTTCAGGCAGCAGCGGTTCATTCACGACCAAACGCACGGGTATCGAATCATCACCGTACAGCTCCAGCAGAAGCACTTGGTGAGCCATCACGTAGTCCAGCTCTTCCAAGCGTTCATTGATAATGGCTGAGGCTGCCGAGGCCGCCAGCACACTGAACCCACCCGAATCATTCATAATGAAGACATCGCGCCGCACCGTGAGCCTCCTTTGGCTGGTCTGTTGCTGCTGCTGGGTTGGTACCTCTACACATCGCCCCCTATGAAGAGTCGCAACGATTTAGTGGTGACGATAGAAAATTATTGTAGCGGCATGTGGTGCAGTGTCATTATGGTCGCACTGATTGACCGCTGGAAAGTTGCGATCGCAGATTTACAATAGTTAGACTTTCCAGTAGGTTTCGCTCTAAGGTGTTTGGATTGAGTAGTCCTTCTGACCAGCGCATTTCCATATCTTTTCAATCACTGCTGCTAATTTTTGCGGCCATTCCGGTGCTGATTATAATTTGGCAGATCCGGAGCCTCATTTTGGTCGTGATGATTTCAGTCGTCTTAGCCTGCTCCATTGCCCCCATTGTGGATTGGGCGGCGCGCTGGCGAATCCCGCGCTGGCTGTCCGTCGTGCTAGTGTACGTTACCCTGATCTCTGGCCTGATTGGGGTGATTCTGCTGATTGGCCCGACCGTCTTCGAGCAAATTGAGCGCTTGATTCGGCAGCAGCCTGTCTATTTGCGGCGACTGTTTAACGCTGCCGAAGAGTGGGCCATTGGCTTCAGCGATACCAATCCCGAACTGGTCAACCAGGTTTTTGATCGATTCCTAGACGTGCAGGCGCTGACCAGCTGGGCCTTTCGCTCCAGTCAGCAGCTCTTGGCCCGCTCCTACAGCGTCACCACAGGCATCGTCGGCGGTGTAGTCAGCTTGGTGTTATCGCTGTTTATTTCCGGTTACATGCTGGCCGATAGCCGTACGCTGACCCGTAATTTAGTGCGCCTGCTCCCCCAGCCTTGGGAAGATCGGCTGGCCGCTCAGATTGCGCCAATGAGCTATCGAATTGGCAGCTATATTCGTGGCCGAGTACTGGTTTCGGGCATTCTGGGTGTTGTTATCACAACCACACTGAGCTTTTTAGGGCTATCAGATTTTGCTCTGGGCTTAGGTGCGATCGCAGGTGTTACTAACTTGATTCCCTTTTTGGGACCTGTGTTAGGCGCGATTCCAGCCTTAATCGTGGCCGTATCCCAAAGCTGGTGGACATTTCTCTGGGTGCTGCTGCTCTATGTGATTATTCAGAATTTAGAAACCTACGTCCTGGATCCACTACTGGTCGGCTCATCAGTTGGTGTTCACCCGCTTTACCAGCTTCTAGCCGTACTCGGCGGCACCCAGGTACTGGGAATTATTGGCGCACTAATTGTCCCGCCTTGGGTAGCAGGCGCGGCAGTACTATTAGATAATCTCTATCTTCAGCCTAAGCTCATGGCTGAAAAGCAGGCCAAATCCTTGGAGGACGGGCTGTCGAAGCGGATGAATACTCCAGCCAATCCACCCAAATCAACTCCTGTATAGCGCCAAAATCAGCCATGCCGCGTAGACGAAAAATGCGGATAGATATGCTGTTCAAAAATGCGGCGAATATCGGCTGGCTGGCCTTTCAGCATCGGATCGTAATCCGCTTGCACAGAAATACAGTACGCTGCCGTACGGGGCTGAATTTGGGGTAACCAAGCTGTATGAATCGTGTAGCCAAAGTCCAAGTCGGGGTGGCTGAGGCGGCAGATTGGGCCTTGATGGAGGGCTGCGGCGTCAAACAGCCAGAGTTCCTTTGCCGTTTGAGACACAACCGTACAGAGGATATAGCCATCAAGTTGTGGATCGCATTCAGGATTGGGCGGCGTGCGGGGAATAAACTGGGGAGAACTGACAATATGGGTATGCCAAACGGAATCATTGGCCATAGACCCATTGGCTATAGAGCCATTGGGTTGCGATCGCAACGGAAACTCATACACATCCGCAATTTCCATCGTGGCGGTATCCACCCGCAATAGGGATGACGGTCGCTCGATGGTAGTTTCAGACGCTGCCAACACCTGTTCAACCGGAACCATGCGGTATGGATAGTCGCGATAGCGCTCCAATATAAATTCCGACAGTAGTTCTGGCCAAAAGCCAAAGGATTGCCAAAATAAATGACGAATTTGCTGCACAGGTTGGCCATCCGGTTGGCTATCGCGATTAGCATACAGCCCCATCCCCCACAGATGGCGAGCGTCATGCACCACCTTGGATTCAATTAAACGCGGTTTGATCTGAGACATATCGATGATGTACCGTCCCAGGCGACCGACATCCATTGCCCCAACGGCAATCATCCCTTCCAGGGCCGCATTGAGCGGCTGGCTCGGATCATAGGCCGACTGATCGTAGCGGCGCACCCATTCTGATACATCGGTGGCGCATTCATGGGCCATGTGCAGCGTGAGCTGCCCCTTGGCATTATCATAATCCGCCAGAAAATGAGCCGTTTCCAGCGGTATCTCTAGCGGATAAGCAACTACCTTAACTTCCGCCTCCTGCCTGGCGGGATGCTGTCCCATCGTGAGCTGATTGCGATGCACAATGTACAGTTTGGTGTTGGGCGATTGAGGCCGAGTTAGTAGCGATCGCAACAGGCGTTCGGTCGGCAGACTATCAGGTAGCGGATTATTGAGGATCTGCTCCAAGCCAAACTTGAGACAGGTATCCATAATCACTACATAATCGCGGCTGACAGCGATTTGGTGCATGGTCTGCTCAATCCGCACCGGACAACCATCCGGTAATATCAGTCGCCAACGTTCTACATCGCCCTCTCCATCCCAGCGAATCAAATAGACAAAGTCCTCCACCCCCAGTAGCTGTGCAAAAACAGCTTGTATACCATCAATCACCCATTGCCCCAAAGCCATCAACGGACTGAACAATATCTGCACAATCCACTGATCGTTGAAAAACGCTGCAATTTGCCGCAGCAGTTCCTCTAGCTCATGCGGCAGCACGTCTAGGTCATAGATGGCGGGAATCGTTTCAATAAAATTAGTCAGCGAGCGACCATAATTAACCGTAAAAAACTGGCCCGTTACACCATCAAACGCTGGATGAGCCGTACTCAACACGGGAGCAAACGGAACGCCCAGTTTAGCGCCTGGTCGCCATTCCTGATTAGACCCCACTGGCGTGACAACTGCTAACGAAACCGGATCAATCTCATAGGGACGTCCACCATCAAATGTGATCGCTAATCGCGTTGATTGATTCCCCCCAAACTGCATTGGCACAAACGCCGTATTCAGCTCGTCCCGCATCCCTAACTTGGGCGAAAACCTGGCCATGCCGTGATCTTGAAACTGGTAATGCTCAAAGCGGCTACCAGGGCGAGTCGCGACATCGGCATAGTAGCAGGGTGATTTCGCTAATCGTGTCGTTAAATTGACCTGTCCAGGCTGGTCAAAATCTAGTCGGTAAATCAAGCCGTTGCCATTCCAAATATGGGTACCGCTAGGGTTGGGCAATCCATTTGACGTGACAGAGCCAACGGGCGCAACAATGAATGCGTGACCACTTATATCGGTAGGCAACGCCCCTGCCACCACGTTCAGTTGCAGATCACTCAGTTCCGCATCACGAGCCTGCATCATTGCAAGCGGAAACGGTGGCCAGTTGGCAGACATTGATTGGGTCATAATTCATCCAGAAGCAGAACCAACACAGATCCTATATTGATGGATTGATGGGCGATCCTCAAAAAATAATGACTTTTTGCTGTATCGGCTATTGCCACAAAAATCACTATCTGAATAGGATTGCCTACCGATTTAGAATACGCAAGAGGTTAGATGACTATGGTTCTACCTTGACTTGTCTTTAGCTTCTGGAAAAGACAGACTACCGTCAGGCACAAAACAAAAAAGTGCCGTAAAACGACACTGATCTGTGAATCGCGACATTTAATATGCGAATGTACAGAATGCCAGGAGGCGGACTTGAACCGCCGACACGAGGATTTTCAGTCCTCTGCTCTACCGGCTGAGCTATCCCGGCGCACGATTGATTAACGCTTTATTAAAGTAACAAACTTAACGAAAGGATGCAAGATGTTTTGAAAAAAATCTGAGGCAGTTGGTGAGGCGGGGAGATGTGCGATGGGAGCAGGTCACTTTCTTGAGAGAAAAATTAGAGTAAGACTGTAGCGATATTTTGAGGGTGCTCTAATGACGCCAGCGGAACACCAAGAACTCTTACAGTGCAGTCAACGCATCGCGGAACTACTGTACCAGGAAGCCTGTGAGCAAAACCAGCCGATGGCAAATTTGGGAGCCATCGAATCAACGGTGCGCGCTCAAGTGCAAGAACACGTCACGCCAGTCATTGGGGAGTTTTTTGCCAAACCGTTACCGGCACCGACGAAGGATATCCCCGCCAACTAGAGAGCATTCTGGGCCGGTTATCCCTCAGTAGTGAACAGGCCAAACAACTCGGTGTCCGTCCCCGACAACAGGTCAGCCCTTATTTAGAGCTGTGCTGTCTGCGCCAAAGCGCAATTGTTTCTTATGCCCAAGCGGCGATTGAAGTAGAGGTGCAAACGGGACGACGGGTGAGTGCGAAAACGCAGCAGCGGTTGGAGGCGCGCCATGACTTCGAGCTGCCCACGAGTGAGGTCCCGGTTGAGCAAATGAGCCTGGATGGCGGCATGATTCGCTTGCGCACGCCGCTGGGGGAAGCGGCTGAGTGGCGCGAATATAAAGCCTTGAATTTGGGTGAGCAGCATCAGGGCATGGCCTGGTTCAAAGACAACGAACACCTGATTGAGTGGGCAAATGACCTCCCCTTAGCCCCGATAGTGGACTGCCTGGGCGATGGTCATGATGGGGTTTGGGGCATCTATGCCCAGATTGGCAACGACCACCAACGTCACGAAATCCTCGATTGGTTTCACCTGATGGAAAATTTGCATCAAGTCCAAGCCACTCCAGAAGCACTCGAAACCGCTCGCAGCTTTCTTTGGCAGGGACAAGTAGACGCTGCTATGAATGTGTTTGAGGTGAGCGAGTCGGAAGCAGCACGTCGCTTCTGTGGCTATCTAGAGCGGCATCGTGACCGCATCCCCAATTATCGTTACTACCAAGAAGAAGGGTGGCCGATTGGCTCGGGGGATGTTGAGTCCTGGGTGAAGCAAATTAACCAACGCACGAAGATCCCTGGCGCTGCCTGGAACGCTGAGCGGGTGCCGCAGGTTTTAGCGCATCGTTGTGCTTACCTCAACGGCAGGCTCTCACCTCAGAGATGTTTTTCTCTGTAGAAGGTGACCTACTCCCTGTGCGATTTTCTACAAGACAGCAACGCCGATCTCATATCTGCCCAAACTGCCAAAATCCGAAACCTCACTCTTCAGGTTTTACGCTAAGCTAGCCGATACTTCCGCTATCTCGGATAGCATGATTGCGATGCAAATAGGATAAGCTTATGGCTGTTAGTACCCTGGATCAGCAGCATCCCCTTTGGAATCAGGATCGCCAGATTGTTAATACTTTACTGAATGGACAGCCTACCGATATGAATTTAGCGGAGGCTGCACGGCTCCGTATTCGTTATCAGGGCTTTCCAGGAGCACGAGACATTCAGCAAGATCTGGATACGGTGCTGCAAAACTGGAATTTGACCGAAGACGCTTTATTTGAGAAAACCCGCCAGATTCATGCGGGGACACCTGTGTATGTTTGCCAAGGGCGAAGTGCTTCTCGACGGGAGGGCAGTTGGGCGGATATGGCAGAGGAATAGAGTCAATTAGCTTGGGGAATTGAAGGAATAGGCATCGAGTTCGGTATGAAAGCGGGGATGCAATCGCTCCTTGACGGGATTGCCGTTCTTCAAATGCTGCTCGATGATGCGGGGCACGTCGGCTGTGGTGACGCGGCAGTACCACACGTCATCTGGCATTACCCGCACGGTTGGCCCGGAACCACACTGCCCCATACAGTCGCTTTCGGCAATCATCACGCCCTTGGGTTTATCGGCTTGGCGAAACGTAGCTAGTACTTCAGCCGATCCGTTTCGCTGGCAGGAGCGATGTTGACAGACCATGACGCAGCAGCGGCGGGGTTTAATTGGATTAGAAGTCACAGGCGAACCGGGATGAGACGACCAAAGAGTGACCTTATCCTAACGATCTGCGGCGCATTTGCCGTCGTCAAAATTACGAGAATATTGGGGACACAAACCTTAATCTATACACCGAGCCAGCGATTGAGGACGCGGTTGACCGAGCGGGTAATTTGGCGGCGGCGACGCCAGCGTTGGAAGGCGGCTTCATAGGTGGGGCTTTCGGAGTGGTAGACTTTCCAGGCGTGTAGAGAGAGGCCTAATCCCCAAAGGAGGGCAATGAATAAGGCCCCAGAGATATTGTCGAAAGCGGTGATGCCGATAGCGAGCAGAAATCCGTTGACGATGCCGTATTTGACGGCATGATTTTTGAATTCTCGCCGCTGCTGTATATCAAAGACTTGGCGCTCTTGCAGTTCACCTTTGTGGGTAAACCATTCTTGCTCTGCCAGTCGGAGATTGGCAGGGGAAATACCCAACTCCTCAGCAATTTCAAGCATTTGCCGCTCAGTCAGCTCGTCTGTTTGAGCTTGTCGTGCGATCGCACGACAGAGGATTTCTTGGATGTCGTCGGAATGGTAAAGCTCGGCCATGATGCATCAACTGGAACCACCTACCCTTTAGTTATAGAAAACAATTGCTGCGGCTAACTACTCTCTAGAGGTGTGGATTGCCCACCAAAATCCAGGCGAACAGCAACTGCCGCATTGCGGCAGCTGCTGTTCGCAAAACTACAACGCTTCAATCTGCCGCACAGTGGTGAGGGCCGAATAGCTGACGCCTGCGGTGCCTTCGCCGGGGTGGGTGCAGTCGCCGACCAGCCAGAGGCGGTTGATGGGGGTGCGATTAGCGAAGCCGAAAGGGCCAAAGGTGGGGACTCGCTGGCCGATGCCGCCGACTTCGCCGCGATCGCGGGCAGTGAAGTTAGCGAAAGTCCGGGGTGTGGCGGCTTCTTGGTAAAGAATGGTTTCGTCGGTTAGATGGAAATATTGGCTGAGTTTTGCGATCGCACCTTCAGCATATTCCTGCTTCAGCGCTTCATAATCGGCATATTTCCACCATTGATCGGGATCGGTAAAGGATGAGGCAATGACGGTGGCTTGACCAGCGGGAGCGCGACCGTCGCCGGGTTGGCTGACGGAGACAAAGAGGGAGTTGTTTTCGCCAATGGGGCCATCGGCATCGTACAAAAACTGGAGATGGGGCGGGCAGTCGGTAGGAATGGCGGCCTGATCGACGCCGAGATAGATGACAAAGGCCCCGGAGGCGGGCGGTAGCTTATCGACCCGCTGCCGATAGCCGGAGGGAGCGGCTTCCCCCAACAGCTTGACTAAACTTTGCACGGTGACATTGGCAATCACATGATCGGCAGGTTCCATCCAGGTTTCGTCGGTTTTAGTATTGCGGACGGTGACGCCTCGTACCTGGTCTTGGTCAACGTGGATCTGTTCAACTGAATGGCGCATGTGGAGGCGACCGCCATCTCGTTTCAGCGCTTTGACGAGGACGGTGCTGAGGGACTGCATACTGCCTTCTAGGTGAAATAAGCCTTGGGGTTCCTGAGATACACCCAAAGCCGTTGCCGCATAGAGCAGAGCAGTTTCGTCGGCGTCTACTTGGGAATAGAGCTTTAATTGCAAATCCAAAAAGGTTTTCAGGCGATGGTCGTTCTGTAACCCGCAGCCGCGCAGCACTTGGCCCACAGTTGACAACGTATAGGGCAGTGTTAGCAACGTGTCAGGACGCACGGCTTTGACCAGTTGCCACAGATCCCAGGGACTGCGGGGCGGCAGAACCGGATCGCGAGACTGAAAGCGCCAGCTATAGCGAAATAGGCGCTCCATCAGTTGCCAAAAGGGTTCGCTGCCGGGAAACTGCCGCTGTCGTTCGGCTCGCCACTGCTCGGGGTCACGCCAGACGCGAATCGGTTCGGTTTCTCCGGGTAGGTAGACGGCACAGGCCGGATCGCAAGGTCGCGCCTCCGGTGGGTCAATCTCTAGTTCTTTAAAGATGCGGTGATGAATGCCGCCGGGTTCTAAACCTGCGACCTGAGTGGCACCAACATCAAACGTGAAACCGCGCCGCTTAAACGTCGATGCACAGCCGCCCGGTACAATTGCCTGATCGAATACCGTCACGTCATAGCCGCGATGGGCTAGGAGGGCAGCGGCGGTGAGGCCACCGATTCCGGCACCCACGACAATAATGCGGTTACCCGAGGATAAGGATGGATCAGAAGTTGAAACCGGAGAAGGAGTCGGCATGTGCGATCGCGTTTCACTCGCGTTTTACATTTCTTAACTCTTCTATCATAGAGAATCGGCCTAATTCCCTGCAATTCCGTTGCTTAACTGGGTGTGGGCATGGGAACACTCAGAAAGATATAAAGTCCGGTTGAGATTTCTCCGGCTTTCCCGCAGGTCGTGGGGAAAATGGAACATAATTGCTCAACAGTCTGTGTCTTGAACTCAAAATCTATGATGAAGTTGGTTTCCAAGTTTGCTACCAAATTTGCTCCATTAACGGTTTTGCCTCTGGCAACGTTAGCACTCGGCTTTAACGCAGCCACCGTCAAAGCCCAAAGCACTATGTATGTTCCTATTCCTATCCAGTCCAACCAGCCCGTTGACGATGTGTTGTCGAGTAGCGATATTCCGACCGGATTCGGCGGATATTCACGCGACTATACGCTAGATCTGACAGAAGGCGATCAGGTCGCGATTGACCTGACGTCAGATGAATTCGATACGCTGGTGTCGCTGATTGCTCCCGATGGTTCAACATTGGGCGAAAACGATGATGGGCCAGATGGTACAACTAATTCACTCTTGTTTGCTCGCATTACCCAAGGCGGCAAGTACACTGTGCGTGTACGTTCCTATGCCGGTGACGGCATTGGCCCGTTTACGCTGAAGGTTACGCGTTTACGTCCAGTTGAGTAAGGGAAAGCCTGATTGGCTAAAAGGGTGATACCAAAGCTGGTTATAAAGTCGCAGAATAAGATTTAATATCTAAATTTCAGAGCCCAAGGCTAGCGCTGCTAACCTTGGGCTCTGAACTATGGGTAAACCGTTAAGAACTAGCACGATCCGTCATCACAGTTGTCAAATGGCCACCAGTCATTGTTGGAGCCATTGTCACGATTGAGATGCTCAAGCTGATGCTTATCCACTTCGACGACGCCCTGCCAGGTGACGTAGAAGCCCGGAATCCAGTCGCGCAAAAAATAATACATTAGCGCCAGATATTCATCAGTGGCATGAGTCGAAACCGCTAGAGCTTCTGCACTGGGAATAAACGTCGCTAGCTTTTGTAAGAAGCCGTTAGGATTCGGGACAGCAAATTCGTAATATTCAGTCGGACGCGCAACCGCACGAATATTTTTGCGATAGAACGCTAGGCCCACTCGCTGCATCATGTGGGCAGGTGCGATCGCAATTACCCGAGGCCAATTATTCGCTTTGGGATAGCGGAGCAGCTCCCGCACCCGCAGCACAGATGCCCGCACCTGTAGACCCGTTGACCCCACCTGCACCTGCACCGGATCAACCCCATGCCGAGCTAAAAAGTCAACGATGCGATCAGCCTCGTCAATCGTCTGGGGAAATCGCTGATCGATGGGTGGCCCACCAGTGACATAAACCAGGGGACGATGGCCTTGGAACGCCACCTGATCCTGATAGAGCTGAGCCGCATAGGCTAGACTTGCAACCTGCGACATCACCAATAGACCGTTGCTGGACTGGTAAATTTGCGCCAAGGGATCAACCCACGTGTCGATGTGCTGAATCCCTTCGGTGAAGACCACAATGGCATCAATCGTTTCATGTGCCGGAGCCAGTTGAACCGGACACAGCTCAGCACAGAGTGCATGTTGTTTCAGCGCCGATTCAAAAACAGCCCGCTCTAGATTACCAATTAAGAATGCACTAATCAGCGGCATGCTGAATACAATCAATAAAGCTGTCGCCCACCAGATTTGCTGGTTTTTTACCTTTTTCCAACCGTCCCGCATGGAATACAGCAGCAAAATAATGACTAAGCCCAGCGGGCGTAACGGTAGCGATAGAATTTGCCACGCTACAGATGCATCATCATCATTGGGTTCAACAAACACAAAAAACAGCAAAGCCAAGATGACAAAACCGCCAAACCAGGTCAGGTAGGCTCTGGGAATAAACTTGACCAGAATGTACCAAATGAGCCAGCCGATGAGTGCCCAGAGCAAAATTCGGCTCAACAGTACCAGTAGCATGGCGTCTTTCTCGCAGGTTTATTCAATCTGCTGATGCAGATCATCCACACTGTTTTATAGCAAATCCATCCATTTCGCTATCACTTCATGACGGAATTTGTGATAAAGCAGACAACACCACACATTTTTCCAGAAGCAAGACATAATCAAAGCACAGAACGACTTAACCCAATCCAAGTTGGATTATCAACCCATGTATGCTCTTGCTGTATTCGCGCTGGTCATCATTGGCTACATGGTTGCCTCGGTTCGGATTATCAACCAAAGCAACCAAGCTCTTGTTGAGCGTCTCGGTCGCTATCACCGTAAGTTAGGCCCAGGACTCAACTTCATCGTGCCCTTCCTCGATAACATCGTGCTGGAAGACACAACCCGTGAGCAGGTGTTAGACATCGATCCCCAAGCTGCGATCACCCGCGACAACGTTTCGTTGCAGGTCGATGCCGTCGTATTCTGGCGCATCCTCGATCTGGAGCGCATGTATTACGAAATTGACGATATTGAAACCGCGATTCGTAATCTCGTTCTCACCACGCTGCGATCGGAAATTGGTCAAATGGCGTTTGAAGATACGTTTTCATCCCGCGCCACCATTAACCAGGCGCTACTGAATCACCTGGATGAGGTGACGGCACCTTGGGGCGTGAAGGTCACTCGGGTTGAAGTGCAGCGTATTGAACCCTCTAAAGCTGTGTTGGAATCGATGGAAAAACAGCAGGCGGCTGAGATTAAAAAGCGAGCTGCGATCGCAGAAGCTCAGGGTACTGTGGAATCAATGCAGATGCTTTCTAAGGCGTTTGAGAGCCACGGTAGCAGCAGCGCTGATATTTTGCGCTATCTCATTGCCCAACGCTATGTGGAAGCGAATCAAAAGCTGGGCGAGAGCGAAAACACCAAGATCTTGTTTATGGATCCCGGTTCGCTAGACGAAGCGATTACGGATTTGCTGGGCTACGAAAACGGCGATCAGAATGGCGGGCCGTCTCCTCGCCGTTCTCCCAGAGCCAATCGTTCTCAATCCGGTTCCTCTGATCCAAATGGTGCCAATGGGGGCAGTTCGGGTTAATGTCGTTCGGGCTGATAAATTACAAATCTGGTAAGTAGCTGCATATATCTAAAAAACCGGGGCGCTCCCCCGGTTTTTTAGATGCGTTTATTTATGCCGACCTACTATAAGTTAACTGAGAATGTCTTGGAACCACTGCTCAAACCGCTGACTAAATGCGTCCAGCGAGTAGAGCTGTTCCGCCTGCTGCCGACAGTAGTGACGATTGAGCTGGTCAATGTCTCCAATCGCGTCAATCAGTCCATCAACGCTATCCGGTTCGACCAGCCAGCCGGTTTGACCAGACTGCACAATTTCGGCTGGGCCTCCCCGCTGATAGGCAATCACTGGTACACCGCAGGCCAGGGCTTCAATGGCGACAATCCCAAACGCCTCAACCCAGCGCGGCGTCATAACTAACGCCCGACACTGACGCAAAATCGCCTGCAGCTTGTCGGTGCTGAGAAACCCTAGATATTCAATTGGTGCAGACGGATAGGTCGCTTGAATGCGCCGCCAATAGGCTTGATCTTCAACTTTCCCCATGATTTTTAGGGGTATCTGAGTTGCCTGTGCCGCCGCCACCGCATCTTCTAACCCTTTTTCCGGTGAAATCCGCCCTAGCCAAGCCAATGCTGACTCAGGAGCGGCATTGAATTCGTACTGGGACAAATCAATCCCACTGCCTAAACAGCGGCACTGGTCGGCAAAGGGAAACGTCTCGGCTTGAGTGCGGGTATAAACGCCAATTGTGCCTGGAAAAGCTTGAATAACCTGATTGGCAACTTGATCCAGCGCCTCAGACAGCGAACCCATACTGATGAAATGCGCGATCGCAGTTTCGAAAAACGGTGTCAGATAAAACGGTAGCCAGTCGTAAGCGAAATTAACCAGCAAATCATAGTCCTGCTGCACGGTTTGCGCATAGCTCCACATGTTGGCTAGCACGGCATTACCCGGCAGCGTGATTGGCACATCACGAGTCTGAGTTTGGGCGGCGGTTTGAAACTGCCCTGGAATTTCAATTACCTCTATCCCTGTAAGTTCGGAGGTAGCAGGTGCAACCACTGTAACCTGATGGCCACGCCGGATTAAATCCTGCCCAATCACCCGCAGGGTCAACTCAACTCCGCCGCCTAATCCTGATCCCAATGGGCCAACGGGGGTTGAAACAAACAGAAGCCGCATACTGCAATGATTAATTTAAGTGGGATGCTTGAATTCGAACCAGCAGCTTTCTCATTCTGAGTCAAATTTAGAAAGCTCTAATTCCGTTCGACGCCTGATTATAGCAACTCATCACAGTATTTCTTGTATCCTCAACGGGTTGATCATTCGGTAGTCCTCCAAAAAGCGGTGAATCTGGGCTGTATGAGCGGTGCCCACACCCCAAAATTCATTACCTGAAAACCGCGATCATTCAACGATTAAGCACCAGTTGCGAACCATGCTCAGGTTGCAGGTTGAGCCAATCGGGTAATGGGCAATCCCTCCACCCTCTAGCTAACCTAGAAACGTTCAATCCAAGGTTAATCGCTCCATGTCGCTGAACAACTACGAAATCAAGCTGTTGGCAGCGATCACCATGCTGATTGATCACATTGGCGCAGTCTTCTTTCCCGGCATTGCTATTTTGCGCATTATTGGGCGGATCAGCTTTCCCCTGTTCGTCGTGCTGCTGGTGGATGGCGAAAAACATACTCACAATGCTAAGCAGTATGGCCTCCGGCTTTTGCTGCTCGGTCTGGTTTCACAGCCCATCTATCAACTCTTATTTGAATCGACGCAGCGCAATATTCTCTTCCTGCTGTTGTTAGGGCTATTGTGCTTGCGATTGGTCAGGCTCTTGCCAAAGTGGCAACTTGTGATTTGGATGGCAGGAGCTGCGATCGCACAATTCCTCGACTTAGAATATGGCGCATATGGCATAGGACTCATTGCGCTGATTCGCTATTTTCAACCTCGTTCAATCTGGTGGGCTGGCTGGATTGGACTTCACCTTGGCTATTTGCTAATCGCGCCAGGACTGGCAGCCTTCCAGTTTCCTGCCATCTTTGCTCCACTCCTGCTATACGCCGCCAATCACCAGCGTGGCCCCAAAGCGAGATGGTTTTACCTGTTCTACCCGCTGCATCTACTGTTGTTATGGCTGCTGTATCGCTGGATCACTAACTTATGATCTCCATAAGACTTTATCGGAAATTGTTTTGTAGCGCGGCTCCGCCGCGCTACAAAACAATTTCCAACCCCAAAAACTTTACTGCCAATAAAGTCCATAACCGATTAACTAGCTTTGGACATCGCTCTATCAGCCGAACAGGTTGAGGATTAAGGGTTGATGACTCAGTATTACAAGCAGTTAATAATTCTATAAGTCAAACTGGTATGTATAGCTGTCGCCACTTTGGTCGAGAAACCTACGAAATCCAGCGTTTCAACGTTTGACGTTTTCAGAGTTTCCCAACATCCCAACCCGTGTGACTACTGCTATACAACCCGTATCATGGACACCCTTAGGACAACTGCCGTGGTTCCTCTTAACGACGACAACCCGATTAGAATTACTCCCTGGATTACCTATGGACTGATTGCCGCCAATATCTTGGTTTTTGTTTATGAGCTGATGCTGTCGCCAGTACAGCTAGACGCGCTGCTGCAAGCGTTTGCAGTCGTACCGGAGCAGCTGACGGCTAGTTTGCAGAGCGGTAGCTTGCCCCAAATTGGCGCTGAGTCGCTCCCCCTGATCACCTCTCAATTTCTGCACGGCGGTTTTCTGCATCTGGGCGGCAACATGCTGTTTCTCTGGGTGTTTGGCAACAATATTGAAGAAAAGCTGGGACATGTGCCCTATCTGTTTTTCTACCTCATCTGTGGAGCGTTGGCCGCCTTAGCTCAATGGGGGGTAGCGATGCAGTCGAGCGTTCCATCGGTTGGAGCCAGCGGTGCGATCGCAGGTATTCTGGGAGCCTACATTCTGCGTTTTCCCAACGCTCGCATCCTGACGCTGGTGCCAATTGGCATTTTCATCACCACCTTTCGCATCCCTGCCGTATTTTTTCTGGGATTTTGGTTTTTCCAGCAGTTTCTTTACGGCTTTGCTAGCCTACAGACCACCACAAACATCGAAACTGGCGGTATCGCCTACTGGGCACATGCTGGCGGTTTTTTAGTCGGGCTTGCTCTCGGCCCGCTGCTAGGGCTATTTCGTGAGGATTCCGCTAGCTCTAATCGAGATCGATATCGAGACCGACTAAGACGCTAAATGCGTGCTCGATAGGGTGATTAATACAAAGTAGCGCCGCAATTGTTGTGAAAATTGCGGCGCTACTTTATTAACGTTACTGATGTGACTACTGCATCAGATCTCTACGCTATTCAGCTACTAGTCAGATCAAAGGCAAGCGGCATGGGCAGTGGCCACTGCTTGCCTTTGAAGAACAGCAGTTGATAGACATGTAAACCGCCGTAGCGAAACGACGCTTCAAACGATTGGAGATAGAGATACCACATGCGAAGAAATCGTTCGTCGTAGAGGGGATCGAGGGATGCAATGTGGGAGCGATTCACCGTGAAGTTGGCGGCCCATCGCTTCATCGTCTCGGCATAGTGGGGCTTCAAATTTTCGCAGTGGGCCACTGGCAGTTTGGCTGACCATAGCTCTTGGGTAATCTCATGCAGTTGAGGGGCGTAACCACCGGGAAAAATGTATTTATCGACCCAAGCGCCGATGCGCTCGTTACTTTGGGTGACAATGGTGTGCAGTACGCCAATCCCCTGCGGAGTCAGCAAATCAAACGCCTTTTGCATAAAGGTGGCGAAGTTGCCTTTACCGACATGTTCGAACATGCCAATGCTGACGAACTTATCGAACTGTCCTTGAACATCTCGGTAGTCCATCACTCGGATGCTGATGCGATCGCTGAGTCCTTTTTGCTCAATGCGCTGCCGCGCCAGCTCGGCCTGTGGTTCGCTCAACGTCACACCAGTTCCAGAAATGCCGTAGCGTTCAGCCGCGTGGATGAGCATGCCGCCCCAACCACAGCCAGTGTCAATGAGCGATTCGCCCGGCTGCAAGGCCAGCTTGCGGCAGATCAGCTCGTACTTCTGACGCTGCATTTGTTCAAGGGAATCGGTTTCCTGAAGGCGATAACCGCAGGAATAGGTCATGGTTGGGTCAAGAAACTGCTGGTAAAAGTCATTGCCCACATCGTAATGATGCTGGACGTTACGGCGGCTGTTTTGAATTAAGAGGGGCACCGTGCGTAGACGCTGGGTGATTACCTTAGCTCCAAGTGCTAGCGTCATCCGCTGCCGCGCTTTGGCATAGACATTGCTGCGGTGAAACAGGCCAATCAGTTCGACTAAGTTATCGTTGGCTTCGTCCCACCAGCCTTCCATATAGGCTTCGCAAAACCCCAGCGTGCCAAAGGCCAAAATGCGATCGCAGGTTGCAGGGTTGTGAATAATCAAGTGAAGTGGCCGATCAGACCCCACCTGACCAAAGTGAAAGACCTGACCGGCTGGATTTGTAACCGTTAGATCCCCGGTTTCAATCAGGCTAAACAACTCATACAAATAACGCTCTCCACTGGGCAAATCGTGACTGCGATCGCGCCAGGAAACGGCTTCAGCATGATGGCTTGGTGCGTCGTTGGCGGGCGACTCGACCTGCGTCTGCGGATTGGAGTTGGATTTGTCAAATCTCACCACGGTTTCACCATCCTAATTTCAAGCTTCAATTTGCCGCTGATTGACTGATAAAAGTTCTGATGTAGGTTGGCATCGAGCAAAGCGAAACCTAACACTGGAAAGGGTTTCGATGGGTTACGCTAACGCTAACCCATCCTACGGCAGAACAAGGTTTTCACTGTAGATACTGTTTTGTCTAGCTGAAGTCAAGAACGTTGGCCCAGCAAAGCTGGGTCAAAGGATTGGCCCGACTTGAGAACAGCAAAACAGATGCGAAGCAGTTTGTGCATGACCGCGCCGACGACTTGCATCTTGGTTTTACCGCGAGCGAGAAGCTCAGAGCGCCAGTGTGCGATCGCTGTGGAGCGACGAATCGCAACTAAAGCGGGGAAATAGAGGTGATGGCGCAAGTGAGCATTGCCCAGTTTAGAGAGGCGCACCTTGCCACACACGGAGGTGCCAGACTGATGCTCTTGAGGAGTAAGGCCACTGAAAGCAGCGAGTTGCCGAGCAGAACGAAAGCGCTCAAGCGAACCAATTTCAGCTCGAATACAGGCTGCAGAGAGAGCCCCAATGCCTACAATGGTCTCTAAGCGTTTCACCTCAGCGGCCAGCGCTGGGTGGCGCTGAAGATGCTCCTGGATAGACTTTTTTAGGGCATCGACCTGTTGATGGAGAAAGCGCAGATGAGACTTAATCTCCTCGCGCAGCGCCTCATGCACCGTATCGAGCCGATTGCGTTCCTGAGTGATCATCTGCTGCAGGTCTTCTAAGCGACGACTCAGCGCTTGCAACTGCTCCAGTTCAGCGGGCGGTGGTGTCCACGGGGCCGGACGCTTTTGCCAGCCAAACTGAGCAATCAGAGCGGCATCAGCTCCATCGGTTTTGCTGCGTTGCAATTCACTCTGGGCAAACCCACTGACGCACAGGGGGTTGATGATGCTCACTTGATGGCCTTGCTCATACAGGTAGGTCGCCACTCCCTGTCCATAGGTGTTGGTCGCTTCCAGGCAACCATGCACCCGCTCAATTCCTTGTCGCTCCAACCACTCACTCAACTGCTGGTAGCCCGCTAGATTGTTGGTCACCACTTTGCGTTTAGGCCGATGCTGACCATCCACTTGCAGGGCCACATGCAATTTCGCTTTGCTCACGTCAATGCCGAGAATCGGCAAGCCAGTCTGATTCATCACTCGTTCCTCAACCGTTAACCCTCCATCCAACGATACTGTCCTTGTTCAATGCGGGGTGGCTGTTCTACTGACAGTCCCCTTGATACTGGGTTCAGATTCGTCGATAAGCAGGGAAGAGACAAGGAAAACTCCATCGCAGGCTACTATAATCTACCTCGCGAGCTATTCGCTCAGGGGCGGGTCCAGAGTCACTACTTCGTCTGGGGTTTCCTTGTCTTTTATCTTCCCTCACATACAAGGGGCGGGTTTAGTAGAACAATCTGTACCGTGTCATAAATTTGACGGCAAAACCCGCCCCTACCTTAATCCGGAATCTTTGCAGTTTTGACGTTTGTGGCTAACTTTAACCGTTCTAAAACCTGAATCGTCAGCCACACTAGATCGACTTCCCACCAGCGCCAGCCAAATTGGGCGGAGGACTGGACGGCATGGTGATTGTTGTGCCATCCTTCGCCGAAGGTCAGCAGCGCTACCCACCAGCAGTTGGTTGAGCGATCGTCTACCTCAGAATTGCGATAGCCGAACTTATGGCAGGCACTATTGACAAAGCAGGTACTGTGAAAGCCGACGAATAAACGCACAAAGATACCCCAGACCACAAAGGGCATTCCCCCCAGCGCATAAAGCAAAACGGCTAAACCGACCTGTAGAGCAATATAGTGCTGATGGCAAAACCGATAAAACGGATCATCAGCGATGTCCTTGGTAAAGCGGCGTAATTCCGTCCGGCTGGGAACATCGTGCATCAGCCAGCTGATGTGACTCCACCACAATCCCTGTGTGGAATCATGAGGATCACCTGCACTGTCGGCATAGAGATGGTGCATCCGGTGGTAGCCAACCCAGCCTTTGACACCGCCCTGACAGGCGAGCGTGCCACAGAGGATCAAAAAGTATTCCAGCCACTTGGGAGTCTTAAAGCTGCGGTGGGTCGCTAACCGATGAAAGCCAAGGGAGATGCCTAATCCAATAGTCAACCAGTATAGGAACAGGGCAACTCCCACCGCAGCCCAACTGAAGTTAGCCGGAAAGATGGCGAGCAATACACCGAGATGAAGAGCCAGCGTGAAAATAATCACCGTCCAGCGCGGACGGGGTGAATTATTAAGCGAGAGATTGGTATCGATCATGCAGCTCCTCGTAATTGCGCCTGGTTTAGTTGCGTATCTAATTGCATATAGGACTGCATAAGGTAATCAAATTGTTTCAACGACATTATTGTTGTACGTTTTCGTGATGATGTTGGGTCGCTTCCGATTGAAATTCTGCCCATTCTTTGCAGATTTGCTTATAACACTGCCAAGGGGGAATCGGCAAATCTTTCAGATAAATTGCCAGGTCAGCATATTGGGTGGTTCACTCATGTTGATCTCCTTTCGATCATCAGGTTGGGCTGGAACTCTGGCCAGCGGTGCTGTACCTGAGCGTAGCACTCAGCCGGAGACAGCTTGAGCTGTTGCAGTAGATTGATATCGATGGTGCCGTTGCCCGCGACCAAGACAATGACGGCCTGAGTAGGGTCATAAGTTGCGATCGCAGTTGACAATGCTGCAACTACCTCAGCTTCCAGTTCCAGTCTGTACAAATAGGCTGCGACCTGCGTCTGCGGCACAAACACCAAATCGAAAGCCACGTTATCGATTTGCCAATTGATCAAAGACGAGATTGGGTCAAGCACCTGGCAGACGACGATGCCTCTGCCCGCCTCCAAGTAACCGCGCCAAGCCGCATAGCCAATGGACAATATGTTTTGATGAATAAACTGGTTTTGCCAGTAGCCAGAGCATCCCTGCCAGACCTCATTTTGCGATCGCATTAGCCTCCTCCCGTAATGTCTATGTCGCTGCCACCATGTTTTCCCAAAATAGTGATAGTTGGTATCAAATCATTTCGTCTAATGCTTTCTTGACCTCGCAATTTTTATCAATTCGAAGATATCCCAAGGTTGCCGTTTGAATGGTCATGACTGTAGCGTCCTGAATTTTGGAAAAACACAAAAAAGCAGCATAATCTGACAGCCCTAACTGATATATCAGTTGAGTTGAATTTACCTAATTCACAATCAAACTCATTAAAGACTTGCAGCGTTGGCCATTACGGTCAACCAAACAGATGACTATAATTTTGTAAGATTTCAGGTTGCATATAGCCCGCTGGGTATGACTCAGCAAAGCACCAGCTTAATTCATCAAAGTTTTGCAAAACAGTGCGTTACGGCCATGAGCAAGCTCAGGCTGAGCCAACGCTTAACACGCCTTACGGTGTCATCTGATTTTGACTGCCTACTGACTGAAATGAGTTGATCAGCCAGGATGCTACAACCTGGGATTTAATAACAAATATCTGAAGCGAATTAAACGTGAAAAACTTAAAACAGACATCATCCGTACCTCGCAGATGGTTATGTAACGGGTTTACAAATCGGCGGGCATTCTGACTTACGCAATTTTGGATTTTGGATTTTGGACTTTGGAATGGAGACTAATGGCTCAAATCTAAAATCTAAAATCGGCAATCTAAAATCGGCTTACAGCTGCGGGACAGCGGCAGATTTGCACTGCACTTTCCCCCTTTCGTCTGATGGCTGATTTCCACCAGAACCGATACTCTGCTAACGATAGCACAGTTGATAGCAGAGAGCGCTCTACAAACTAAAAGTTGAGTGATTCGACGGCTTTGCGATAGAAACTCGGCGAATAGGTTAGACGCCTGAATTGTTGAATTCATAGCCAACCCCACCATCGTTTTATTTAGAAACCTGGTGATGCCGCAGGAAGAAAGCAGCGACAATAATGAGTGCGATCGCAACTCCAATCCCCGCGCCGATTAGCCGGCCAGAGCTAGGTAAACCAGCGGAATTTGATAATGGGCGATCAGAAGGGGCATCAGCCTGAAGCGTAGCAGTTGACGAGCCATCGGCAGGAGCTTCAGCCTGAGAATCGCCTGTCGGAGAAGTTTCCGCCGATGATGCGGTCGTTTGAGGTGCTTTGCCAGCGGCAACCACCGTGGTGTAGCTCAGCTCAAACGGTGTAAAAGTTGCTCCAGCTTGGGGACTCCCCGTCAGTTCTATCCGATATTCGCCCACCTGGGGAAAGACCACATCAGCACCGGGAATACTTTGATAGTTTTCCGGCGAAACCGCCTCTAGAGAAGGTTTCAGCACGGGGGCTGGGTCGGCACTTGAGCTGTTATTCCGATAGATAGTGAGCTGACAATCGCACTGCTCAAGAGGAATTATCTGCCCACCCTGCTGGGTCAGCGCTATCCAAACTCGGGCCGGTTCGCTAGCCTTGGGGCTGTGATTAGGCTCGATGTGCCACGTACCAGCTACGTCCCCTGATACCTCTGTTTTGTGCGCCTGAGCCGATTGTCCCATCAGGATTGCTACCCAGGCTAAGGCTCCGCCACCCGCCCTGACCATGACGTTAATGTTTCGAAGGTGCATACAACTTTCCTAATGACAATAACGACCAAATGAAACGCCACCGGATCAGTAAAGTTGCGATCGCTACGCCGCTCAATCCAATCGTGGCCAAATAGTTCGAGGTGGCAGCCTCAAAACCGCCTAGGTAGCTCGATCCCAACAGGATTGCGTGCAGTACCGCTAGCCCAAAAGCGGGTATGCTGAGCAGATGTAACTGTCGCCAGTGATGAGCCAGCCATATTTGAGCCTGGTCAAAGCTCGTCAGTGCCAACGGCAGCATCAGCCCGATGGCTAGGATGCCAGCCCAGCCCCCCACCTGTAGATAGGGCAGCAAAAACGGTAGTGCTGCTAGATTCCAGCCCATCGCCAGCATGTGAGCAACATGAGCCACAGCCAGCAGGACTGCTCCAACTCCCAAAATGCGCCGATATCGCAACAGCGGCGGCCATAGACGACTGATTGGACGGGCAATCAAAGCCAGCATGAGGCAAATTAGCGAGGCATGACCCGTGAAATCCACCATGTCACCGCTGCGAACAACCGTCAGTACGCCAATAATTACTGTAATCCAGCCACCAAGCCGAAAGAGCTGTCCGCGTCGGTCAGCACTGACCAATGATGTAGACAACCCCACCCCCAACATCATCGGCAGAGTGCCAAGCCCAAAAGCCAGCATCGTTGCTCCACCCATCCACAGACTAGTCGTTTCGGCAGCCTTCAGCTGCGCGGCATACAAAAAGCCACAGGGAATCAGTCCCCAAGCTAGCCCCAGCAACAGCGGTGTCCAGGATTGAGGGTTGAGGGAGAGAGACTGCATAGCTCGATTAAGCCGATCGTGCAGTCCCGACTGAGCCATTGGATTGAGGAATGGCACCTTGGGAATCCGTTGAGGACTAATTTGCGCTAGGCCGAACCAGATCAGCAACAAGCCAGCTGCGATCGCAATCCCCCGCCGCAATGGGCTACCGACGCCTGCTATTTGTCCGCCCGCAACCAACACCGATCCCAGCGCACCAATGCCCGCTCCCACCAGGGCGTAACTCACAATCCGCCCCAGATTCAGCAGCAGATGAAAGCGAAGCTGATGCCAGCGGCTGGATGATTCAGAGGCGTTAGACAGGGAAAGAGCAACAGTAATAGGGCCACACATGCCCAAACAGTGACCAAAACTGCCTAAAAATCCCAGTCCAGTTATCAGTAGAAGGTCTAGCATTCGAGCTGACTGCGATCTGCAAGAATTAACATGGCTTTGTTCCTTTCGAAGGTAGAGCTAGCCACTGTTTATTTTCAGTGAGAAGCCTGTGTGAGTCAAAAGACGGGATGTCAAAGCTTGAATATAATCCTCTTGGGTTTCGACTGCACGGGCCTTGAGCGTAATCATTAACGTTTCTGCAACACCCGTTAGATTATCAGTCGGTTCTTGAAGACGCACAAGTCAAGATTTCCTGGTTTGTGAACGGTGGCAACAGGTTGGGCATCTGCTCGATTGTGGTAAAATTACTGAAAATTTTTGTCACTTAGCTCAATCCACATAATCGGCACCCTTGGCTAAATAATGCTCACTCTCAACCAAGCAGACTGGGATGAACTGCATGAACAAGCTTCCATAACCTGCCCCGATCATTTAGCATTGGATGGTTTTGAAATACTGACAGGTGTGCCGGAGCATATCGGTCGGGGATACAGTCGCGGCATGGATCTTTTGCCTGGGTTGTGGCTGAACTTCAGTGACTGCGAGTATCACCAGGATATGGCAGTAAGAGCACCCGCTCATGAACATCCGATTCAGATTGGCATCTTTCTGTCAGGATTTATCTATTTTGACGCGGTGCATCCCAACCTGGGAGGAAGTCGCAGCTACTTTTCGGGTAGCGGTATCTCGCCGGGGTATGTGGAAAAGTATCGCGGTGGAGAGCGTTTAACCAATGTCAATATTGAAATTGAGCCGGATTGTCTAAACGCACTCTTGCAGGCTGATCCGCAGTACGGCGCTGATGTTCTCAGCCTGCTGCTTAAAGGAGAAGAGTGGAAAGCAGCCGTATATCCCACAGTGACCCCACAGATGAGATCGCTGGCTCAACAGATGTGGAATGCTCCATATCGCGGTGTCGCGAAACGGCTGTACCTGCAAGCCAAGGTGTTTGAACTGCTAGCTCTACACCTGGATCTGATTGCTGGTCAGCCCAATCCAATCCAATCCCTACCTGGGTTGAAGCCAGAGACGATCGATCGCCTGCACCATGCTAGAGAGATTTTGACCCTGCAGTTTGAAAACCCGCCTTCGCTGCCGGAACTGGCGCAGCGGGTAGGGTTGAGCGATCGCACCCTTCAACGGGGCTTCAAGGTGCTGTTTAATACAACGGCGATTGGCTATTTGAAGCAGCAACGACTGAAACAGGCTGAACAACTACTGCGTCAAAGAAACCATACTGTGGCCGAAGTGGCTAATCTGGTTGGCTACGGGCATCTGGGAAACTTTGCCGCCGCGTTTAAGCAGCAGTTTGGTATCACACCCAGTCAGTGCTTGACGGGAAAACGTATGATTAAAGCAGACTGAATGTCGCTGACTCTGTCTCAGGAGGTCGCCATGACGCTGACGATTAAAGATTTGGAGAAGGTGCAACGCCAGCTTGGAGATGACTACCGGGTTGAGCTGGTCGATGGAGATATTGTGGTTATGAGTCCATCTGGCTATGAGTCTGATGAGGTGGCGACTGAGTTTGGGCGACAACTGGCGAATTGGACGAAACCACGCCAACTGGGACGGGTAACGGGGGCGGGGGCGGGGTTTAACTTACCCAATTCCGACACCCGTGCCCCAGATGTATCGTTTGTGCAGGCAGAACGATTGCGCCGTAGCCCTCGCCGTTTTGCGGAGTTGGCACCGGATTTGATGGTGGAGGTGAAGTCACCCACCGATAGCGTCAAGAAGCTACAGGCTAAAATCGATCAATTTTTAGAGCAGGGAACCCGGATCGGTATTTTGATTCATCCCGAGCAGCACTGGCTGGAAGTCTATCGACCCAACGAGAAACCGATACGGCTGAAGGATGGGGATGTGTTGACTCTGCCAGATTTGTTACCGGGATGGGAGGTGCAGGTATCTGAGCTGTGGCCTCCTGTGTTTGACTGATTGGCGTTTTTTGGATCATTGCTGGCGTTTTTTGGATAGACGCACCTGAATCAACTTTTCTACACTACTGTCTATTGCAATTAAGAATAATTGGCAAGGAAATGCATTTAGCCCACGAGTAGGGATTGTTTATGAGCCAATTCCCGCAATTTCACTTTATGCTAGCTATGGCCGCTCATTCGAACCTGCGATCGGCACTTCCTTTAGTGGCGAAGATTTTGAGCCGACTCGGGGTACTCAATTTGAAATTGGTGCGAAGGCCGATATCACTAACAATCTTTCAGCCACGTTAGCGCTGTATGACATTACCCAATCGAATGTTTTAACCAGTGATCCCGGCAATCCTGGTTTTTCCATTCAAACTGGAGAACAAAACAGTCAAGGGGTTGAGCTAAGTTTGACTGGAGAGATTTTGCCCGGATGGAATGTGTTTGCTAGCTATGCCTACAATGATGCGCGTGTGACCGAAGACAACTCAATTCCGGTCGGTAATCGAGTTTTACAAACTGCGCCCCATGCTGCAAGCTTGTGGACAACCTATGAAATTCAGCAAGGAAATTTACAAGGTTTAGGGTTTGGTTTGGGTCTTTTTTATGTAGGCGATCGCGCCGGAGATACTGCCAATTCGTTTGAGGTTCCCAGCTACTTAACCACAGATGCCGCAATCTTCTATGAACGAGACAGGTTTCGTGCCGCTCTCAATTTCAAAAACATCTTCGATGTAGACTATTTTGAGAACGCCTTTAGTCAATTGCGAGTTTCTCCTGGAGCGCCGTTCACAGTACAAGGAACTATTTCTTGGACATTTTGATGTTTCTCCCATTAATTGATGTTGGCCGCTAAAACTTTGAGATCAGTCTGGTTTATGAAACGTTCTGTGCGCCGTATTCTGTCTCTGGTTTTGTTAGGAACCTTGGTGTTTTTGCTTATTTCAGCATGTACTCAGCGCGTTCCTCAGATTTCTACAGATTCAGAGTCTCAGCAGATAGAAACCGATTGTCGTGTGGTCGAACATGCAAGAGGAGAAGCCTGTATCCCTCTCAACCCACAGCGAATCGTGACATTAGACTTTAATAGTTTTGCGGCAGCTCTCGCGCTGGATATTGAACCCATTGCAACCTGGATCACGACTGAGATTGAAGATGATTTCGATTACTTTGAGACCCAATCAAGGGAGGTCGAAATTCTTCGTAGCCCAACCGGGCAACCTAATTTGGAAAAGCTTGTAGCACTCAGCCCTGACTTGATCATCGTCATTTCTCATTCAGCATTTGAAGCCGTTTATCAATATTTGCCAAATATTGCCCCGACCGTGATTTTGCCTTGGGAAGAGATCATGGGTGATTGGCAACAACAAACAGAAGAGCTGGCCAGAATCCTGGAGAAGTCAGATATTTTCACCCAGAAAATGTATGATTATCACCAACGAATCAGCGAACTGAAACAACAGCTCAATCAAGAGCAGGGTATTAAAGCCTCATTTATGTTTGTGGCTACAGGGCAGTTGGTCATAGCCCGTGAGAAATCCTTTGCAGGTGAAATCTTGAAAGACCTTGATATTTTGAATCCACTGTTTGAAGGAGCAGACGATCTCGATCTAACAATTTCTGAGGAAGTTCTACCAAAGGTCGATAGTGATGTCATTTTTCTTGCATCTTTGCAACAAGATGATCGCGCCATTATTGATGAACTTCGAAGAGATCCCCTTTGGTCGCAGCTCAAAGCTGCAGAGAAAGATCAGGTATATTTAGTTGATTTTTCGGTATGGCGCGGCTTGAATTTTTTTGCTGCCCAAAAGGTTCTTGATGACGTGTCCAAATATCTTATTAACACCTTCTAAAAAGTGATTCATTCGATTCATCCACTTCAGCGTCTACTTCGCTATGCCAAACCCTATCGGGCACAAGTTTGGGGAGCAGTTGTCTGCTCCATCCTGCGTACCCTGCTTGACCTCGCACCCCCCTACCTAATTGGCGTTGCTATCGATGTTGTCGTTGAGCGAGAAGCTTCATTGCTTGCTCGATTGGGCATTCAAAACCCGCTAACTCAATTGCTGGTGCTGTCCATTTTGACGATCACCGTCTGGGGTTTAGAATCTCTCAGTCAGTATGCCGCTGAAAAACTTTGGCAAAACCTGGGCCAAACGCTGCAGCACGAACTGCGCGTTGATACCTACAACCACCTGCAAGACCTCGAACTTGCCTACTTTGAAGACCGTAGTACCGGAACGCTGCTGTCGATTCTCAACGACGACATCAATCAGCTTGAGCGCTTCCTCAACTTTGGTGCTCTGTATTTAATCGGCTTTTTCACGCGGGTGTCTGCCGTTGGCATCAGCTTTGTACTGCTGGCTCCAGGCATTGCCTGGTTAGCGATGCTGCCGATTCCCTTCATTTTGTGGGGGGCCTTTGCCTTTCAGTCTCGCTTAGGGCCTCGTTATGATAGGGTGCGCGACCAGGCAGGACTCATCAGCAATCGCCTCGCCAATAACCTCTCCGGTATGGCTACTATTAAAAGTTTCACCGCCGAAGCCTACGAGAGCGATCGCGTTTATCAAGAAAGCAATGCCTATCGCCGCAGCAATAGACGAGCGATCGCCCTCAGCGTTGCCTTTCAGCCCTTGCTGCGGGTCTTTATCCTATCGGGATTTGTGGTCACCCTGTATCTGGGCGGGCGAGAGGTGCTTCAGGGCAATCTCACGGTGGGCACCTACGGCTTCATGGTGTTCATCGTGCAAGACCTGCTGTGGCCCTTCACGGAGTTGAGCGAAATCACCGACGAGTACCAGCGGGCGATGGCCTCGGTGCGGCGAGTGATGGGGTTGCTAGACACGCCCATTGCGATCCCTCATGGTAACGGCGCGTTAACGCTCAATGCCGTTCAAGGCGACGTGCTGTTTGATGACATTACCTTTGCCTATGGCGGTCGTCATCCCGTTTTGAAACATCTTTCTTTATCCGTTCCATCGGGTCATACCATCGGCATTGTGGGTGCAACTGGGTCGGGAAAAAGCACCCTCGTCAAGCTCTTGCTGCGGTTCTACGATGTGCAAAGCGGACGAATCTTAATTGACGGCATAGATATTCGAGAACTCAACTTATTGGATTTGCGGCGGTGTATCGGCTGGGTAAGTCAGGATGTGTTTTTGTTCCACGGCACGGTGGCTGAAAACATTCGCTACGGCAGCTTTGACGCGACTCGTAAACAGATTATTCAAGCGGCAAAGCTAGCAGAGGCCCATGCATTTATTGAAGAGTTACCGGAAGGATACGACACGATTGTGGGAGAGCGGGGGCAAAAACTCTCTGGTGGACAGAGACAGCGGTTAGCCATTGCCCGCGCCATCCTCAAAGACCCGCCAATTCTGATTCTCGATGAAGCCACATCTGCGGTGGATAACGAGACTGAAGCGGCGATTCAGAGATCTCTGGCCAAGATTACCCAGAATCGGACGACGATCGCGATCGCGCATCGTCTTTCTACGATTCGTCAAGCCGACTGCATTTATGTCATGGAGCAAGGACAAATTGTCGAGCAGGGTACCCATGAGAAACTGCTCTCTATGCAGGGTACGTATGCAAACCTGTGGCAAGTGCAGTCCGGACTTGCTCCAATTCTGGCTGATTCATAGGGCATAGGGATATGGGCTGACTTTGCTCAGGCCGTTAATAGATCTCACTCATCGTATGGGTCGCTAAAAGCTGGATTATGAATGAACGTTTCATCCGTTAAGCTGCGCAGAAAAGCTAGCAAATCTTGTTTCTCTTGCTCAGTTAATTCAAACCCAGCAATAAACTGACTCTTGAGCGGATTGCTGCTGCCCGTGCCAGCATAGGGGCCGGAATCAATCGTTCTGCCACCGGCTTGATAATGTGCGATCGCATCTTCTAGCGTCGCCACGCTGCCATCGTGCATGTAGGGAGCGGTCAGCTCAATATTTCGCAGCGTCGGTGCTTTGAAGCGACCCATATCGGCTGGATCATGGGTAATTTCATACACCCCTGGGTTGTTGGGTGGATAGGCTCCCTTGCCGTCAATGTTGTAGAGTCCGGTGTTGTGAAAGGCAATTTCCTGAAAGGCCAGTCGTTCGTGCTGAATGGAGTCACTAAAGTTCAGGCCACCATGACAGTGAAAACACTCCAACCGTTCGCTGTGAAATAGGTCTTCACCACGTTTGGCAGACTCGGAAATCGCGTTTGCCTCACCGCTATAGCGATAGCGATCGTAGGGCGAATTAAAGGAAACGAGCGCCCGCTCAAACGATGCGATCGCTTTCATCAAGTGATTCACATTAATATTCTGATCGCCTTCGCCAAAGGCGGCGGCAAACATCTGCCGATAGTGAGGATCATCCCGCAGCATGGTCAGGATTTCAGTCTCTCGGCCCACCATGCCCAGCTCGACTGGATGCTCACCAAACAAGGGCACTAACCCCTGCTGCTCCAGCGTAGTCATCCGCGGATTGGCCCACGTCAGCACGGAGCTGTAGGCCACATTGGTCAGGCTCATAGAGTTGCGGGGATGTGATTCTCCTGTTGCCCCCACGCCAACGGGCTTGCCATCAGTGAACGCCCGTGATTGTAGATGGCAGGAACCGCAGGAAAAATTTCCGGTCACCGAGAGACGCTTTTCGTAGAACAAATGCCTGCCCAGCTCAACCTTTGCCTGACTCATGGGATTGTCCTCAGGCACGACGGGTCTAGGCGTCCAATCGGGCAGATTCCACTGATAGCTGGCTACCTCAGACGGTGATGCAGCTAAGACAGAGCTGAACCCGATCGAGATTAGAAACGAAACGAAACATGCGATCGCAAAAGCTGAAAAACGACGCATCATTCCGCGTTGAAGAAGGTCTGCTGCTGAGCGGCTGTGCCATTAAAGGCTAACCCAAGCGCATCCATAATGCCGCTGCAATCGCTGTCATTGGGTTCAGACATGCAGCCAGGAGCCGTGTTCGGTTGGTTCATACTGAGATCTGTATCTGCAACCAGCGATGCTAAATCCGCCACAACCACATTCTGACTGGGATCAAATCCGGTCAGAGTGATCGTTGATCGATTCGGATTGCTGCAACTGAGTGGACGTTGAGTGCCCTCTGCACTCTCGCAGCCAGTGCTGCCCAGATGGATGAAGAATGCCTGCATGCTGGATTCTTCCCCATGCGGCGAGTGCTGCTCTTGGCTGTGTCCGTCACCGGGCGATTGATGGCTGCCTTCGTGCTTAGCAGAGGCGTTAGGGAGCATGCCAGTTTGGATCTGGTTGCTGAGGTCGATTCGGGCAAACTTATAGCCCAACTGCCAGTTCCACCAGAGCGAGGTGAGGTTGAGTGGCGAAGCCGCTAGGGTTGCATCCGCATGATTCAACTCAAACGGGACACCGACCGTGAACTGTAGCCCCGTGTAGTCTCCAGCGGGAACGGTGCCAACAATCCGATCGTTCGTTTCCACGGTGCCATTGGCACATCCACCAGACTTGTCTTCAAAGTCGAGCAGCGCCACCGATTCGTACTGCCATCGACCATCTTGCTCCAACGTCAGCGGCACGGTATTCCCATCCGCATCAACCAGCGCAACGTCAGATACATAAAAACGGAAGTCCAGTGGAGTGACGCTGCTTGCAGTTGTGCCGAGCGTGTAGCTTTGACCGCAGCTAAATGGTTGATCGCCAACCTTAGCTTGAAAACGAATGGTTACGGGTTGAGTGTCAGCAGCACTAACCGATTGCTCAAGGCCGATCGGTTGAGCAAGCAGCACGACGCCGGAGAACGCTAATGCGGTCGGTGTAAACAGATTGGAATGGATCATAAGTCAAAGAACCGTTTTAACTGCTTAAACGGGTTCAAGCAAGCACAACACCGCAATCTAAACGATTCATCAAGACTTGTCAAAAGACAGTGCGTCATACTTCGTCCCAGGCAAAGTCACAGGACTGAAGCACGTGGATGATTGTGGGGGTGCCTAGCACCCCCACAATCATCTAAAACCAGCGCTTTGAACCGTGAAGTGCGTAAGTCTTAAGCCATTCACAGCGCGTAGTGCCATATTGCGTTCCATCGATAGGTACAGACTGCAGAGAGCTATGAAACCTGTGCAGCCCTCCGTCTAGCCAATGGTCAATTACCTAGAAGTGCGTAAGTCTTAAGCCATTCACAGCGCGTAGTGCCATATTGCGTTCCATCGATAGGTACAGACTGTAGAGAGCTATGAAACCTGTGCAGCCCTCCGTCTAGCCAATGGTCAATTACCTAGAACTGTTTACCGCCGTCTATGAATCTTTTGACTCATTGCGATTGCACTTTATCTTCTACATGTTGAATTTTTGGCAGTCCTCAAAGGGTAATGATTTTGAGGTGTGTGTGGTGCCCTAAAAATCATTATCTGAATACCACTACCAACATAAGAAGCATCAAAAGGTTAATGCGTAAGCTAAAAAGTATTGGCTCATGTTCAGACAATGTGAAATCGATACCTAAACCTGTCTATTTCAAGATGGGTTTGCACGTTCTTTGAACATGAGCCAAAGTATTTTTACAGCAGGCTTGAGTAAAATCGGGATGACTGGATTCGAACCAGCGGCCCCTTCGTCCCGAACGAAGTGCGCTACCAAGCTGCGCTACATCCCGTTGCTTATCTAGGCTAGCACAGGTTTATTCATTTTCTGAACCTGTTTTCCGCCAAAATTAAAAGGCACTGGTTATCAGCCTCGACAACCAATGCCCTTTTTGGATCTGGTTATGACCTCATCCGGCTAACCGAGAAGCTGTCTGTTATTCAAAATTCAGCCTACAAACTTCAATACTGATTTGGAATGAGAAGTCCGTGATGCGGACTTCTCATTCCAAATCAAGTCTAGTTCGTATAAGCGGATTCAGTATTAGACATCGTAGTAGAGTGCGAACTCGTAAGGATGAGGACGCAGACGCATGGGGTTGACTTCGTTATCCAACTTGTATTCAATCCAGTTGGAAATAAAGTCTTCGTTGAATACGCCACCAGCAATCAAGAACTCATGATCCGCTTCTAACGCCTTTAAAGCATCGAGGAGGGAACCCGGAGTAGATGGAATCTTGGCCAATTCCTCAGGGCTCAGATCGTAGATGTCTACATCCAGCGGATCGCCTGGATCGATTTCGTTCTTGATGCCATCAATACCAGCACAGAGCATGGCCGCAAAGGCTAGGTAAGGATTGGAGGTCGCATCGGGACAGCGGAACTCTAGTCGCTTTGCCTTGGGATTATCGCCAGAGAGCGGAATCCGTACAGAAGCTGAACGGTTGCCTTGGGAATAAGCCAGGTTCACCGGAGCCTCAAACCCTGGAACCAGCCGCTTATAGGAGTTGGTTGTGGGGTTTGTGAACGCCAGCAGGGCTGGAGCGTGCTTCAAGATACCGCCAATGTAGTTGAGCGCCATCTTGCTGAGACCAGCGTAGCCATCACCAGCAAACAGGGGCTGTCCATCCTTCCAGATGGACTGGTGAGTGTGCATGCCAGAACCGTTGTCATTAAACAGCGGTTTGGGCATAAAGGTGACGGATTTACCGTACTTCTTCCCGACATTTTTGATGACGTACTTGTAGATCATCAGCCAGTCGGCGGCTTCAATCAGCCGACCGAAGCGGAAGCCGAGTTCGCACTGACCACCCGTTGCTACCTCATGGTGGTGCTTTTCAATGGGAACGCCCAGTTCTGCCATTGTCAGCAGCATCTCGGTGCGGATGTCTTGCAACGTATCTGTTGGGGAAACGGGGAAATAGCCTTCCTTATAGCGAGGCTTATAGCCCAGGTTGCCACCTTCTTCTTCTTTCCCGGAGTTCCAGCGGCCTTCTACGGTATCGACATAGTAGAAGCTTTTGTTTTCGGTTTGGTCGAACCGCACATCTTCAAAAACGAAGAATTCTGCTTCTGGGCCAAAAAACGCGGTATCACCAATCCCTGATGCATTTAGATAGTCAACGGCCTTTTGGGCGATGACACGGGGGCAGCGCTCATAGGGTTCACCCGTTCGTGGTTCTTGAATAGAACAGATCAGGCTGAGGGTCGGTTCCTTCATGAACGGATCGATCCAGGCTGTGTTGGGATCAGGTACCATCGCCATGTCCGATTCGTTGATGGCTTTCCAACCACGGATACTGGAGCCATCGAATGGAACTCCATCGGTAAAGCTGCTTTCATCGATCTGATCGTGGAAAACCGTCAGGTGCTGCCATGTTCCAGGCAAATCGATAAACTTCAGATCGATCATCTTGATGTCTTGCTCTTTAATCAGATTCAAGACGTCTTGAGGCGTTTGGGTCATGAACTACTCCTTAACAACTTCTAGGCTATCTGTAGTGCCGGGACAGGGACAGATTGCTACACCACATAGGGGTGTGGATATGAGCCATCAACTGCGATCGCAACAAACTCCTAATAGCTAGCACTGCTTAACGGCGATCTGCTGTTAAAACATTAGCTATGCAAACCCTGCGGAGCTAGGCAGGACCCGTACCGAAGCCCTGCCACATCTGACTCATCCTAAAGATAGGGATTCGGATATTTTGTATCGGTTGATACTTTTTTCGGGAAAGCTGGCCAGGTTTAAGGCGGGATGTGCAATGTTCGACTGACTAGGCGCGGTTTTTGGCCTTTTTGAGCAATTGCCCAACCGTCTATTTATTTCTGCTTGATTGCCTCATCCCCGCAAAAAATTGGCTAAATAAGCTCGAATTATTTTTGGCGAAAGTCAAGCACCATCTGTCTTTCAGTAAAAAATAAAGCTGGTTTTGCCAACGGATCACGATCGGGAATGGATACTCTACAGCACTTACTGATGGCCTATCCGGAAACCCTCTCAAACTCCTAGTGAGTCGTGACCAAATTGGGGTATTTGGATAGGTTCTTAGTGAGCTGATTGACTTCCCAACTTGGTCATTCATTGGGCATTTAAACAAAATCCTTATTTTTTTGCTGAATAATAAGGCAGTGGTTCCAGTTGTGTGACCTCACGCTACGGTGCGATCGCGCAAATCCACGGACATAACGTTGCAAACTCCAGTTGAATCATGAATTGAGTTCAGCATCTTTAGTGCTGGTTTCAGCGACTTTACGGATGTTGAAATTGATTGATATCGGCTTCTAAATAGTCGTCATATCAGCATATTCCGCCAAAACATCTGTGCGGAATAGGCAATTTAAAGGTTGTATTAAACCTGCTCAAAATTGCGATTTATGCCATCAAATAGCCAATCCTATACCTATCAGCTTGATGGTTCTTTCATCTTCAGCCGATGTTTTGTGTAGAGACATATGGGAATTAGCCAATTTTCCTGAATGCGATCGCACAGTTTGATTGACTCTTTAGAACTCTGTAGAGCATCACAGAACAATTCAAACGTTCTGTTCTCACTTGTCAACCTTATCCTTCCAGTGGCAGTTTGATGATTTCAACCAGTACATCCTTTCCCCCTGAGAATCATCGCTTGTTTCAGTGCCAGGCTGTCCATCCCGCCGTTGACAGCGGACTGAAGCGTTTCATCGATATCGTCGGTGCGCTTGTCGGTTTAGCCGTTGTGGCTATTTTATGGTTGCCAATTGCGATCGCAATTAAGTTAGATAGCCCTGGCCCAATTTTGTATAGCCAGTTCCGCTGTGGACATCGCGGGCAGACTTTCCGTATTTGGAAGTTTCGCTCAATGGTGACTAATGCTGAACAAATTAAGCATCTGATTCAAAATCAGGCCAGTGGCCATATTTTCAAAAACGATGATGATCCACGCGTGACGCAAGTCGGCAAATTCCTGCGCAAAACCAGCTTGGACGAATTTCCCCAGTTTTGGAATGTTCTAGTCGGTTCAATGAGCTTGGTTGGGACTCGCCCACCCACGGTTGATGAAGTTCGGCACTATACCCCTCGCCACTGGCAGCGACTAGAGGTTAAACCCGGTATAACCGGCGAATGGCAGGCAAATGGTCGTTCCCAAGTTTTGGACTTTGAAGACATTGTTGATATGGATTTGGCCTACCAGCAGCGCTGGTCAGTGTTGTATGATTTACAGCTCATTTGGAAAACAGTCTGGGTGGTTCTAGCTCGCAAAGGAGCTTGTTAAAAGCCGGTATTAATCCCAGCCTAAGCGAAAGCGGGACAGTGTTTAACACTGTCCCGCTTTCGCTATGTATAGCGCTACGCGCTTAGAACCAGACAGACCGTTAGCTAACTAACAGTTATCTAGTTGAGTTGAACGGTCAACGACTCAGTCAAGGTCAAGTTCAAATCCCGATCGGGATCAACTACGAGCAGTTCAGCTTCATCTCGATCCAAGAAGAGGCCGATCAGCGTACCGATGCCCGCTCCACCAAGAACTTCCTCGACGTCGATTTCGCCAGTAATTTCTGCGATCGCAGCCGCTGCTGCTGCACCCAATGCAGCATCCCGAATTACCGTACCGACATCTGTATCTTCTGTGATCGTTTCCGTGTCGGTGATCAACTCAGACTCGGCTTCTAGATCAACCGTATAGCTGGGATTGGTGGACGTGCTAGGTACTCTTAGCGTTTCGGCATAGAATTTTGTACCTTCTTCGCCATTCTCTTCCACAATTCGCAATTCACCTTCCACCTGGCTACCGACCGGAATCAGCAGCGCACCGTTTTGGTCGGTCACATTTTGCGAAATGATCAACGTTACAGGCACAGGATCGGGTTCCTCTGGCGAAATTAGAATCCGCTCTGCACCGTCATAACGAATCGGCAGAGTTGTTCCCTCAGGAATGACCACCGATGTTGTGTCATCATCATCATCCTGATCCCCACCCACGACATAGGGTGAGTTGATTGCAGGAGCCTCACCGGCACTCACGAGCGCTTGATAGATAAAGGCCGCTACTTCGGCCCGTGTTGCATTGCGGTTGGGATTGAGCCGATTCAACGTCGGATAGTTGACTACAATCATTTCTTCAGTTGCAGCAGCTACGCTGGCGCGAGCGTAGTCAGGAATACCGCTGGCATCCGTGTAGTAGCTGAGCGTTGATTGAACGTTGCTAGCTGTGTAGTCCAAACCATTTGCCAGTGATACTAAAACCTGAACCCGAGGAATATTTTGCTCTGGATTGAACACATTTCCCGGATATCCTGACAAAAAGCCAGTGGTGTAAGCTTCACGAATTGCGCTGTATGCCCAATAGTTGGAAGAGACATCCACAAAATTAATCGCACTGCGAGTGGAGGGTGCATCGAAGGCACTGCGAATCATTGCTGCAAATTGTGCCCGTGTTACCGGAGCATCTGGACGAAATGTACCATCGGGGAAGCCGCTGATCACACCCCGAGAAGATAGAGCCTGGATGTAACCGTAGGCCCAGTAGCTAGATGATACGTCTGAGAAGGTAGTCTGCGCTTGAACAGGTGCCTGCATAACGATGGGTGCGGCTGCACCGGCGGCCATGCCTAAAGCAAGAAACAAAGATGTGCCAGACTGCCAAGATTTGAAGTTAGCCATAAAAGTCAGAATCTCCAAAAACCAAAAATGAACCCAATGATGGATTTGTACGAAATCCGGTTGGAACGTGTTTAAACAGCGTTCAAACAGTGCCCGTTCGCGGATTTGGTGTTAAAACTTATTAACGGGTTGTGCCTATCGTCGCGACTATTTAGCCAACCACAAATCGATTTGCATTGGTACTAAGGCTTTATAAAAAGAAGCAATTAAGCCTCAAAAAGTTCCAGCATTTTCTGGTAAGTTGGCAAGTTGGGTTTTCTTTATACCCTGCTATCGCTTTCAGTCTCGGACTTGTCCGGAATTCTTCTAGTAGGCTTGTGGCAAAGATCTGATTAAATTCCTTGTATAAAGTTATAAGAACAAATTATCGTTTGTGAACAGCACCAATATGCTTGTCAGCTCAGTGGTTAAGTAACGCCACAATAGAGCTGTTCTCATAACCTACACCAGTGGCAATAGCTCGCTTTGAGAGAGCGCTGAGCAGATACAAACGGTGGTTAGAACAAGTGCGATCGCAGCTCATCATCTGTCCTAATCAGCGTCCATTCCCTGCAGAAAGATGGTTATGACACAACGTAAACCAAAAAACTCCTGTAAAGTAAAGATTTAAGACGAAGTTATACAGGAGGTATAAATGACCACCGCCAACACCAGCAGCATTGAAGATCGGATTGAGGAAGCGCGTGAACAGGCTCATGCCATTTGCGCTGAAAAGGGTGCAGAATCACCCGAATGTGCTGCCGCTTGGGATGTTGTAGAAGAATTACAAGCTGAGTTTTCCCATGAACGTGTTAAAGCTCAAGACGCGCCGAATTCTTTGCAAGTCTACTGTGACGACAATCCTGACGCGCCAGAGTGCCGCATTTACGAAGACTAAGATTTAAGACAAAAAGCGAGTGGGGGGCAACTGCCCCCCACTCGCTTTTTGCTCTCAGCATAGGGTGTTACAGGATACAAAGAAACGTTAAGTCTAACCTTCAAAGATCCTTAGAACACATTTTCAACTCCCATTCGGTTTCTAAACTGGGGATGTTATGTCTAGCAGAAATGATTGTCTCTATGTCTTCAAGCATTCAAGATCAAATCACGCAAGCACTTGAAGAAGCACGGGTTACCTGTTCAACCAGCGGCGATAGCTCCTCAGAATGTGCTGTTGCTTGGGATACAGTAGAAGAACTCCAGGCAGAAGCTTCTCACAAACGGTATCAACCGGAAAAGTCTCGCAATTCTCTACAGGTTTATTGTGATGACAATCCCGACGCACCGGAATGCCGTATTTACGAAGACTAAGAAAATGACAAGCGGGTAGATTAGCAGAGTTTAGCGTGCGGTGAATGGTTGAAAGGGGACACAAGCTGTCCCTTTTTTCTTGAGAATGAGACGTGAGCTGTGGGGGAGAGGACGGAGGACTGGGTGCTGGATGCTGGGTTTTGAACTTTGCTTGAGCCCCAAAACCTAATACCTAACCCCCAAAACCTAATACCCCTCACCTCCCTCATCCCTCTCGTCTCTCGTTTTCATCGCCAGAAACGCTAGTTTTTACTTGCAAACTTGGGATAGAGTAAGTCGAAAAGGTTTTATGAGCTTTTCCGACAAGCTGAATGCGGCTATTGCCCAACATCACTCGTTACTGACAGTTGACCTTTCTCCTGATTTGGAGATTGCCCGTATCGGCAAGGCACTTGGTTTAGTAGAGGTACTGCGATCGCACAATCAGCTAGAGCTTTTGCTCCAAGACGCCAAGCAGCGCTTGCTTAGTTTGATACAGACAACGACTGACTGCGTTTGTGCCTATACGCTGCGGTTAGAAGCCTTTCGGGTGTTGGGTGCGCCCGGTTTAACCCTGCTCGAAACGGTGTTGGCCGCCGTCCCGCCGTATTTGCCCGTCATTCTTGACGCTAAGCACAGCGATCCGGATACGAGCACGATTCTGGCCGAACTAGCGTTTGAGCTGTGGCAGGTTGATGCCATTACCCTATCGCCCTATACAGGGCAGGATCAGGCAGCTCCGTTTTTAGTCGATGCCAATAAGGCCATTTTTGTGCTGACGGCCACGGGCAATCCCACAGCGGCAGTGTTACAGCAGTTTCCCACGCCAGAGACCCCGTTTTACCAGCAGTTGGCCTCAGAAGCAAAAACCTGGGGGACGCCGGAGCAGGTCTGTTTCGAGTTGGGCACCGTATCACCAGCAACGCTACAATCTGTGCGTGCGATCGCACCGGAGCGGACAATTTGGCTGAACGGTCGCTGGCAGCACGACACCAACTGGGACGAGCTGCTGATAGCGGGAATGAACGGCAGCGAAAGTGGTTTACTCTTTGCCGTCCCCGCCGACTATCTGACCGATCCCGCAGGTGGGATACTGATCCGAGAATTGCGCGATCGCATTTACCAAGCGCGGCAGTCGCTCATCGTTGATCCCTCCACCTGCCAGGTTTGGGTGCCAGATGTCTGTTTGCTCAATCACCACCCCTACGAAGATTTAGTCCTGCAGCTGTTTGACATTGGCTGCCTGCGGTTTGGCGAATTTGTCCAGGCCTCTGGTGCCGTCTTCCCTTACTACGTTGATTTACGCGTCATTATCTCCAATCCCCAGGTTTTTGATGCTGTGATCAGTGCCTACAGCGGTATTTTACGAGGACTAACCTTTGATCGGGTTGCGGGCATTCCTTATGGATCGCTACCCACCGCCACGGGCCTATCGCTGCGGCTCAACACGCCGATGATTTTTCCCCGTAAAGAAGTGAAAGCCCACGGCGCAAAGCGCTTGGTGGAAGGTCACTTCAATCCGGGCGAAACAGCGGTACTGGTGGATGACATTCTGATCTCGGGTAGCAGCGCCATTGAGGGTGCACGCAAGCTGGAATCCGTGGGGCTACAGGTACAGGATATCGTCGTGTTTATTGATCACGAAAAAGGTGTGAAAGACCGCATTCGCCAGCAGGGATACGAACCCTATTCAGTGCTGACACTGTCTGAAATTGGCGATATTCTCTGTGAAGCTGGGCGGATCAGCGAGACGCAACTTGAGCTGCTGCTGGCCCATCAGGATTGAGATCGGACGGGATCAGAATTTGATTGAAAATATTGAACAGGTATTGAAACATTAAGCATGATGTAGGTCAGATACGTTCTTGATCGCGATCAGTCTATCTGCTGGTAAATCTGGATTAGGATCACGATAGCTACGGGGTTGAAACCATTGATATTCAAAGATATCTAAGATACCTAAAGATATCAAAACCAGATATCAAAATTGCAATACAGCACGAGACAAGCATTTAGAGGTTTATTTTTAAAAATGCAAGTAAATGCAAAATCAGCGCTGTATTCGCCATCTTGGTGAGGACATCTACCCTAACAACAGTCGAATATCTATAGCGCTTCTTGCGCTAATAAAGGGGGAGTTATTTTTTGGAAGCCGCGCGGAGCGCGGCTTCCAAAAAATAACTTGTACCTCATTAGCTCAGGAAAGGCTATAACATGTGGTTGACTTTTGGTCTAAGAAGCCCAATACAAAATGGCCAGAATTTTAGTTGTCGAAGATCATCGCATCATTGCTTGGAATATTCAGGAATCGCTGGAAACGTTGGGGCATGAAGTGATCGGCTGCATTGCGACTGGAGCCGATGCAGTCGAATTTGTGCAGCAGGAAGATGTCGATTTAATCCTGATGGATGTGCGGCTGGATGGTGACGCAGACGGTATCCAAACCGCCATGACGATTCAGCAACAGGTGCGTGTGCCGATTGTTTACTTGACGGCTCACGTTGAACCCCAAACGATCCAGCGTGCGATCGCAACTCATCCCTATGGCTATCTGCTCAAGCCCGTCCATTTACCCGAGCTGCACACAACAGTTGAAATGGCGCTGCATCGCCATCAGCTTGAACAGCAGTTGGAAGCGACTCAGCAGTGGCTCGCCACGACGCTCAACAGCATTGGCGATGGCACGATCGCAGTGGATGATGTCGGACGAATTATCTTTATGAATCCGGCAGCCGAAGCGCTCACGGGCTGGATGCAGCAAGCCGCCATTGGCCGCTCAGTTGAATCTGTTTTACAACTGGTTAGTGCCACCACTGGTCAACCCATCGAAAATCCATTGCGGCAGTGTCTTACTCAGAGAAAGCAGGTTTTTCTAGCCGATGACTGCTTGCTGATTGCTAAGGACGGCACGCGTCGGTACATTGGCGATTCAGCGACTCCGATTCAAACACCCGATCAGGTCATTGTCGGTAGCGTTTTGGTCTTTCAGGACATCACGGCCCGCAAGCAGGCGGAACAAGCGCTGCGCGACAGCGAAGAACAGCTGCGACAGATCGTCAACGGCATTGAGGACGCCTTTTTCCTCAAAGATGCGAACTCAGGCAAACTCATTTACATTAATCCAGCCTCAGAAAAGCTGTTTCAGTACTCGTTTCAAGAACTCTACGATCATCCCCAACTGTGGCTGGATCGAGTTCATGCCGACGATCGCGATCTCGTTTTGCAGCAGACTCAGGCTCAGCAGCAGGGTCAGTTTGCCGACATGGAATATCGCATTGTGCGCCCCGATGGCTCGGTGCGCTGGATTTGGGATCGGGCATTTCCCATCTACAACAAGGCCGGAGCAATGTATCGCTATGCGGGCGTTAATCGAGATATCACCGAGCAAAAGCAGGCGCTGGAAGCGCTGCGTGCCAGTGAAACCCAGTTTCGCCAGCAGGTCGAACAAGAGCAACTGCTGAGCCGCATTTCACAACACATTCGTCAATCGCTCGAGCTAGAGGAGATCTTAGACACGACGGTTGCTGATATTCGGCAGATTTTGAATGTTGATCGGGTGGTGATTTTCCAATTTGATCTGGACTGGAGCGGCACTGTCATCGCAGAGGCCGTCACAGCTCCCTGGATGGTCATGAAAGGACTGGAAATCGTTGATCCCTGTCTTTCAATGGAAGACTGCATCATTCCCTACCAGCAAGGCCGAATTAGCAATATTGCCAATATCCATGAAGCTGGACTAGCAAACTGTTACGTTGATTTGCTTAACCAGTTTCAGGTAAAAGCCAATTTAGTAATTCCGATTTTGGAATCGGATCAGCTTTGGGGACTGCTAGCGGCCCAGCACTGTACCGCCACTCGCCACTGGCAGGACTGGGAAATTAAGCTACTCCAACAGCTTTCTAATCAGCTATCGATTGCGATTCAGCAGGCCGAACTCTATCAGCAGGTGCAGCAGTTCAACACCACGCTGGAGCAGCAGGTCTATCAGCGGACGCTTCAGTTGCAGCAGGCCGCTCAGTTTGAAGAAACGCTGAAGCGAATTACCGATAAGGTGCGCGACAGCCTGGATGAGGCGCAGATCTTGCAAACGGCGGTACGGGAACTTGCGATCGCACTGTCAGCTAGTGCCTGCGATGCTGGACTGTATGACTGGGAACAGAAAACCTCGACCGTGAGCTATGCCTATGTCTGCCGGGACATGCCAAATTTGCAGGGCCAGGTGATCGATATGTCCCTGTTTCCCCAGCTCTATCGGCAACTGCAACGGGGTGAGTATCTCCACTATTGCCCTACACAGTCCACTCGCCAGCTTCGAGCCGGAACGCATCAGGTTTCTACGCTGGCCTGTCCACTCCAGGATGCGCAGTCAATTGTGGGGGATCTGTGGATTCATCGGCAGGCGGATGCCTACTTCAATGAGGCGGAAATCCGGCTGGTGCAGCAGGTGGCTAACCAATGTGCGATCGCACTGCGTCAGGCACGGCTGTATGAAACATCTCGCACCCAAATCTATGAGTTAGAGCGCCTCAATTTGCTGAAGGACGACTTTCTCAGCACGGTGTCCCATGAATTACGCACCCCCATGTCCAGCATTCAAATGGCTACGCAAATGCTGGAAATTGTGGTCAGCCGTGAACCCAGCTTTGCCGCTGCCGATCATCCGATTCACCGCTACTTAACAATTCTGCGGGAAGAATGCCGCCGCGAAACTAATCTGATTAATGACCTGCTAGATTTGTCGCGTCTAGAAGCCGAGACAGAACCGCTCCAGTCCACGACCATGAATCTGCAGCACTGGATTCCCCACGTGCTGGAATCCTTCGTTAATCAAACCCGCATCCGCAACCAGCAGTTTACGCTCGATATTGCCGCCGATTTGCCGCCGCTGACCACCGATTTTTCCTACCTAGAGCGTATTGTCGAAGAACTCGTCGAAAATGCCTGTAAGTACACCCCTGCCGGAGAAGAAATTCGCTTAACCGTGACGCCAGGGACTGACCAACTGCAGATTCGCGTTTCTAATACCGGGGTTGAAATTCCGGTCATTGAGCGCGATCGCATTTTTGATAAGTTCTACCGCATTCCCAATCACGACCCTTGGAAGCATGGCGGCACGGGATTAGGGCTAGCGCTGATTAAACGCATGGTGCACTATTTGGGCGGCACGATTCAGCTAGAATCGATGGCTAATCCGGTTACGTTTCGGGTCAATTTGCCATTGACGCTAGCGGTTGGTTGACGCAGCGTAGTGCGCATTTGTCCTCACCTCCAGCCCTTCTCCCAATTTACAGTCTTATGTTTCAGCGCTCTCGGTTTCGTTCAGCTCGTGCTAATCACGTCACTCGGCCCAACCGCATTGTCGGGCGGGATGGCCACATCAACGTGATTCGTAGAGGCATGGCCGTTATCCGCTGGGACGATCTATATCACTCGCTGCTGGTTATCTCTTGGGGCTGGCTGCTGTTCTTGCTGGGACTGTCTTACCTGGCCGCCAATGCTCTGTTTGCGATCGCATATCTGCTGGGCGGTGACTGTATCGCCAACGCCGAACCGGGATCATTTGCCGATGCCTTTTTCTTCAGCGTCCAGACAATGGCCTCAATCGGCTACGGGGCCATGCATCCCACGACCGTGTATGCCAACATGCTGGTGGTGCTGGAGTCGATGGTGGGCTTATTGGGAATTGCGATCGCAACTGGCCTGATGTTTGCCCGCTTTTCGCGGCCAACCGCACGAGTGATGTTTTCTAACGTGGCGATCATTACTGAGCAAAATGGTGTACCGACGCTGCTGCTGCGAGCGGGCAACCAGCGACGCAATCAAATCCTGGAGGCGCAGCTTTGGGTAACGCTGGTGCGAAATGAAATCACAGCCGAAGGCGACTATATGCGCCGCTTTTACGATCTAGAGCTGGTGCGCCGCCACACGCCCATTTTTGCCCTCACCTGGACGGCCATGCACCCGATTGATCCGGCCAGCCCGCTCTACGGAGCCACGCCGGACAGCCTTCAGCGAGACGAAGTTGAAATCGTGGTGATTCTGACCGGGCTGGACGAAACGCTGTCACAGACGATCCACGCTCGTTATTCTTACCTGTCGGACGAAATTCTCTGGAACGTTCGGTTTGCCGATGTGCTGTCCCGTGCTACCGATGGCAGACGGATCGTAGACTACACGCGTTTCCACGACGTAGTTCCCATTCCCGCCGATGAAACGGCTGTTTTGCCGAAATAATTGTTCATTCCCTCGTAGGGGCGAATGGCATTCGCCCTGACAAGGTGTTGGGGATTATCCGAGGGCGAATACCATTCGCCCCTACAGTTTTTCATGCGTAGATCAGTTAAAACCTGATCAACTTGTTTTCGGTGGGAGGCTGGCCAAGCCAGCCTCCCACCGAAAACAAGTTGGTTTTTGATCCACGGACTTGACACCACAAATGATTAACGGCGCTATAAGATCACTTCAGTTCAATTGGCAGTTTCTCGGTTCCCGCTATGATTCTTCGCTCGATTCGAGTGCCGCAATTTTTGAAAACGGCTCTATTTCCAGCGCCCGGTAAAGCCCCTGGCGTATCGCTGTGGCTGATGTGGGTGGGCTTGGTGATCACGATTGGGTTTATTATCATTGCTCTCGGTGCGCCGCTGTTTGAGACCTGGGGCTGGATTCAAGATCCGACGGCTTCCCTGATTAACCCGATTCACGAACCGCCATCCCTCGCCCACTGGTTTGGCACCACTCGCCAAGGCTACGACGTATTGGCGCGGACGCTGTATGGTGCTCAGGCCGCGTGGCAGGTGGTGATTCTGGCCACAATGCTGAGCGTGGTGGTCGGCGTTCCCCTGGGACTGGTGAGCGGCTACCTAGGCGGACGGCTCGACCGGGTATTGCTGTTTGTTATGGATACGATCTACACGCTACCAGGATTTCTGCTGTCGGTGACGCTGGCCTTTGTGGTGGGACGGGGTGTGATCAACGCTGCGATCGCACTGAGCATTGCCTATGTACCGCAGTACTATCGGGTGGTGCGAAATCACACGGTCAGCATCAAGACAGAGCTGTTTATTGAAGCGGCGCAGGCGATGGGCGCGTCTACCTGGACGGTGCTATCGCGCTATTTGTTTATGAATGTGATGCAGAGTGTACCTGTCCTGTTTACGCTGAATGCGGCGGATGCGGTGCTAATTCTCGGTGGTCTGGGCTTCTTGGGCTTGGGCTTGCCGGAGCAGACGCCGGAGTGGGGCTTTGATCTGCGCCAAGCGCTGGATGCGCTGCCGACCGGAATTTGGTGGACGGCGTTTTTCCCTGGATTGACGCTAACGCTGATGGTGACGGGCTTATCGCTGGTGGGCGAGGGCTTAAATGAGCTGGTGAATCCGCTGCTGCGAAAAAATCGCTGAATTTCGTGGACAGATCGCCAGTTTGTTTGCTATGCTTGTTTACCGCTGGGTTAAACAGCACGCGGATGTGGCGGAATTGGTAGACGCGCTAGATTTAGGTTCTAGTTTCTTCGGAAGTGAAGGTTCAAGTCCTTTCATCCGCATATAAGTTCAAAAGGAAAGAGCCGTGCAATGCGCGGCTCTTTCCTTTTGGCTTTAGTCGCTTAGTTGAGGTAGCGAGTCAGGATGCTGATCTGATCATCGGGTTGCCGCTGGGCCAGGATGCGGGCGACATCTCCGGCGCTGGGGCAGGGGATGGGCTGGCTCCATTCGTTGGCTTCGGCAAAACCGCGCCGATGCAGGTTTTTGATCGTGACAATGATGTTGGGGCGGGAGCCGAGCAGGATAATCCGCAGGGGGTGGCGACCGTTGCGCTGTGAATTTTCGGGATGGGTCGCAGCAGGCTGTGGCGCTGCGTGGGAGGCAGCACCGAGGATGAAGTATGTCATTGTGTTTCCTTTGGTTTTGACTTTCGGGAGGAAAGCCAAAAACCTAGCCACGCCCGCAATTTGAAGTGCAATGCAGGGTGGCTCTGGGTTATGATCCCTCAAGCCTCCGCGTTGCCTAGTCCAACCGGGGGTTAGCTATCCAGGGTTGCGTCACCAACTCTGGGTAGCGTTGACTAGATTTTTGGTATCCAGTTGCCGTGCAGGTGATGTTGTCTTGGCAACTTAACGTTTCACAGTACGGGATTTGGCCTGTGGAGTCAATACAGACCTATTGACAGAAGCAAGCATACCAATTCGAGTAGAATATTCGCTGTTCCTGAATTCTCTGGTTAAAGTGTGGAGAGATAAAGCATAGACAATCTGATTCTGAGCAGCGCATGGCGATCATTTCGAACCAACCATTGTCTGAAGACGAATTACGCAAGTTAATTATTCAGGCTGCAAAAGAAGGTCGGACAGAGCTCGACCTCAGCGACAATCAGCTGACGACGCTGCCGCCGGAAATCGCTCAGCTCCAAAATCTTCAGAGGCTCGACCTCCGCGCAAATCAGCTGACGACGCTGCCGCCGGAAATCGCTCAGCTCCAAAATCTTCAGCAGCTCTACCTCCGCGACAATCAGCTGACGACGCTGCCGCCGGAAATCGCTCAGCTCCAAAATCTTCAGAGGCTCGACCTCCGCGCAAATCAGCTGACGACGCTGCCGCCGGAAATCGCTCAGCTCCAAAATCTTCAGAGGCTCGACCTCCGCGCAAATCAGCTGACGACGCTGCCGCCGGAAATCGCTCAGCTCCAGTCGCTTCAGGAGCTCGACCTCCGCGAAAATCAGCTGACGACGCTGCCGCCGGAAATCGCTCAGCTCCAAAAATTGGAACAACTGTTTTTACATGACAATCCAGCTTTACCTATTCCGCCAGAAGTCTTGGGGGCTACGTGGATAGAAGTAGTAACGAGACGAAAGCAGCCAGCCGATCCAGCAGAAATTCTCAACTACTACTTCAGTTTGCAAACCACCGAACAGCGCCAACCGCTCAATGAGGCTAAGGCGCTGCTAGTTGGCCAGGGTAGCGTCGGCAAAACCTCTCTGGTGCGCCGTTTGGTCAGCGAACAGTTTGATCCCCACGAAAACAAAACCGAAGGGATCAACATCACGCAATGGCCCATTGAAGCAAAAGGGCAAACGATTCAGCTCAACGTCTGGGATTTTGGTGGGCAAGAGATTATGCACGCCACCCATCAGTTTTTTCTCACCAAGCGCAGCTTATATGTGTTGGTATTGGATGCCCGACTGGGTGAGGACGAAAATCGGCTGGAATATTGGCTGAAGATTATCCAAAGCTTTGGCAGCGATTCACCCATCATCGTCGTAGGCAACAAAATCGATCAGCAACCGCTGGATATTGACAAGCGGGGTCTGCGGCGCAAGTATCCATCCGTTGTTGCCATTATCGAAACCTGTTGTGCTGATGGACGTGGCATTGAAAAGTTACGAACCACCATCTGCAAAGAAATTGCCAAACTCGATCACGTCTTCGATCCGCTGGCCCAGTCTTGGTTTAACGTCAAACGCTGCCTTGAAAACATGGAGTGCGACTACATTGAATACAGCGAATATCGCGATTTATGTCAGCGGGAAAACATCACCGATTCATTGACCCAAACCACACTGATCAAACTGCTGCATCGGCTAGGTGTGATCCTCAGCTTTCAGGATGATCCGCGTCTGCAAATGAACGCAGTGCTCAATCCCGAATGGGTGACAAACGGCGTATATCGCATCCTCAACGACAATCCCCTGATGACCGAGCACAAAGGCATCCTGGATCGACACATGCTGAACCGTATGCTCGATCCAAACACGTATCCACCAGACAAGCACCTGTTCATCCTCGACATGATGAAAAAATTTGAGCTGTGTTTTCCCCTTGAAGGATACGCTGACCAAAAATTTCTCATTCCCGACCTAATTAGCAAAGAAGAACCCGAAACAGGTGAATGGAGCGATGCTTTACCCTTTCAGTATCACTACAACGTCTTGCCCAGCAGCGTCATTTCCCGCTTCATTGTCCGCATGAACCAGCTCATTTCTAAACATACCTACTGGCGCAGCGGTGTCGTTTTGGAACGCAATAGCAACAAAGCACTGATTAAAGCTGATCGTGAAGAAAAAATTATCTTCATCTGGGTCAAAGGCAACCCTGCCCGTCGCCGTTCCCTGCTGGAAAGCATTCGCGATCAGTTCGACTACATCCACAGCACCATTCCCGGCATTGAAGCTGCCGAAAAAGTACCACTACCAGAACGTCCCGATATTTTGGTGGATTATAAACATCTACTCGATTTAGAAGCTCTAGGGGAAGCCGAATTTGTGCCCCCCGGCTTGCGCGAAAAAGTGTCTGTCCGCCGATTGCTAGACGGCATCGAAGCACCCGAAGATCGCCAAGTTCGCCAGAATCGCCTCGCTGCCCAGCGTCAGGATGCTTCCCAAATGGATCAGCCGGAACCACTTCCGCTTATGCCTGCTCCAACTTCAGAACCACCGCGCCGCAATTTCTATACATCCGGTGCGTTTACACTGGTGTCCTATTTCGCAATTACCATCTTGCTCGTTGTGGTTAGCCGCTTAGTTTCCTGGTACATGGTGCCTGTGATTATTATCGGGGCCATTCTCTCTGTTGGCGTAATTGGTGCCTTCCAACTCAGCCCACCCGAAGGCTTAACCCAAGAAAATTTCCTCACGCTGATGATCGAATCCTACAAGCGCTTACCCCTGCTGCGAGGCGATTCCCGCCAATCACGAAATTCCAATGATGAAAGCAATAGCAATTAGTGCGATCTCACCTATTTTTTGAAACGTAGAAGTGCGATCTCACCTTACAGAAAATTCCCTTTGCAGTCCGCATCTCAAACATCCCCTCTCGCACGACTCCCGTCCAATATGTACCTTCATCAATTGCAAAACAGCCAAGGAGCGTATATCGCTATAGTTAGGCAATGTCCTACTAGACATTAAAGAGGTGACAGATGGGACGAATCAATCCGTTCAGCCTGCAAATGGAAATCACCAACATGTTTGATCAGGGGCAATCCTTCTTTGCCACGTCCCAAGTGCAAACATGGCTCCGCGAGCACCAACACGACCCCAACGACTACGAAATCATCTTCCACGAGCGCCCCGCTCCACCCGGTTCCGGCAAAGTGCGCGTCATCGAAATCGAGCTAAAGCGCCATGACGGTCAGCCCGTTGATGAATGGCTCCAACAAGAAATCAATCGCTCAGAGTAGCGCACTGGATAATTGCTGCCAAAGCAAAGCGGCAGCCCACTGGACTGCCGACTGGAGCATGAACTTTCCCTAGTTCTTAGAATAGCACAAGAATAGTATAAATGAACTATTTTTTGAGCATTAAGTATGTTTGACTCCCGCAGCTTCGATTTCGTAGCCATTCTGTATACATTCGTCAGCTTAGACACCCTATGGCGGCTCTGGAAAAGCTGGCCCTCCTTCTGGGACGATCGCGTATCTCGCTACGACCATTTTTTAGCGCAGCGAGTAGCCATATTTCTGTTGGTGCCGCTAGGAGTACTGCTCCACGAAATCGGCCATAGCTTGGCAACCTGGCAGGTCGGCGGCGAAGTCGTAGAGTTTCAGTGGCGAGTTTTCTGGGGGTACATCATCCCGCGCGGCTCGTTTACCGATCCTGAGATCTGGTGGATTGCCTTTAGCGGCAATCTGGTGTCGATTCTATTGGGGCTAATTGCGATTCCGAGCATTGTCCTGACCCGAAAGCAGATCCTCAAAGAAATGCTCTACCTGTTCGCACTGTTTGAGCTGATCCATGCGCTGCTGTTCTACCCGATCTTTTCCTGGGTTGCGGTGCAGGGTGACTGGCTGACAATTTATGATTTCTCGATTTGGCCCTACGCGCAACTAATGCTTGTTGTGCATGGGCTGTTGTTGGCAGGACTATGGTGGTTTTTGGAAAGCGAGCAGGTGACCGAGCAGCTAGGCGTACAGGGATTTAAGCGCCAGAGAAGGTCAAACACTGCCGCAAAGTCCGAGGCGGCAGGAGAGAAGGCAGAACCGCACAAACTAGCCCCCAAAAATGAAGACCATCCAACAGACCCAAATATTCCCAACAGTCAGCAGCCACCGCTAGAGTCAGATCAGAACCAGGAGATGCAATAGCGAAAGCACAGTGCGAAAATAGTGCGAAATAAGTTTTGCGGGTTAATGTGCCGCGCGCCGCGCGGCACATTAACCCGCAAAACCCATCTAAAAAATCATCTAAATGAAGTGAGCAGTTTGATTGCAAAGAATGGAAATTATGCCGACTGAAGTTTGGGTGCAAGCAAAAACTCCGCTAGGCGACTGGATCAACTTCAGCGGTGGTCGGTAGGCTAATCACATAGCGTAGGCCCGATTCCTGGGAACCTTGAATGCGGATTTCGCCACCGTGCAGTTCAGCCAGTTGACGGCTGAGCAGCAGCGCCAAGTTTTCACGGGACTGCTGGTTCGCGTCGGTCGCTTCTGCTTCAGCCGCAACATCAGTAGATTGTTCTTCTAAAACCATCGTCTGACCTGAGGCGGGCATAGAGCTACGGGAATTTGTCTGAGTCATCGCTGCAAGATTTGACGTAATTTCAACTGAGGAGAAACCATTCGACAGCCAAGGATTAGAAACCCAAACAGCAATATTGAGATGCTGGGGTTTGCGGGACACATGGATTTGGACAATACTACCCGCACAAGAGCAGCGAATGATGCTGAAGGTGAGGTGATACAGCATTTGCCGTACTTTCTCTTTATCCAACAGCCAAATGCGCGGCCCCGGTTCAACCGAAAGCTGAATTTTCTGATCCTGCCGATGAGCAAACTGAGTTAGGGTTTTAATCGCCTGCTGGCAAATCATTTCAATGTCCACAGGGGCCAGGTTCAGCGTCTGATTGTGGTCATCGAGCTGACCGAGTTCGGTAATTTCGTCCACTAGCGACAGCAAGCAGTGGCTGCTATCCCCCATGATGTCAATGTATTCCTGCTGCTTTTGCGTCAGTGGGCCATAGATTTTGCGACCCAAAACGCTGGTCATCCCCATGATTGAGGTGAGCGGTGTGCGCAGCTCTTGGGCAAGTTGGGCAATGAGTTCAACTCGGATGGAGTTCGTAACTGGCACTTCTGCCACCTGCACCGGGTTGGGAATTTGGAGATTCGTTGGTAACGCCTCAGCGGCAACCTGGGGCACTTCTATCACACTGGATGGTTGATGATTGAGACGATTGAGGTGATACCGCTCCAGTTCAGAAATGCTCCAGCGAGCTTCTAATTCCAGGAACTCAATATCTTTGTAACCAAAGGCGTGAGGCTTCAAGTCCATCACCGCTAAAACACCTAAGCAGTAACCGTCTGACGTAAGCAGCGGGACGCCCAGGTAAGAACGGATACCATACTCTGCGACCAAGGTGCTGTGCTGGAATGCTGGATGTGCGATCGCATCTGAAATGACCAGCGCCTGCTGGCTATCAACCACATACGTACCAAAGGAGTCTTCCCGCAGCAGATGTCTGGAAGCCGCCAACTGATTCATCAAACCCAAGCGAGACAAGCCAATCGCAGACTTGAGCCACTCAAATTTTTGATCAATCACGCTGAGTGTACAGATAGGGAGTTCCAGATAGCGAGCGGCCATCTGGGTAGCCTCATCAAAGATCGGCACGCTGTCAGAACTGAGCAGTTTTAGAGTGGTTAATTTGTCCAGGCGCTTCTGCTCCCGCTCTGTGTGGGGCGCACCGTCAATCCGACAAGCCAATCTTATTTCAGGGCTGATCATGATGCTCTCTTTCCTAACGTGCCGATGAAGGGTTGATAAACGTTCTTTGTTATACAAAGAGTGCCCGTTTTGATCGCGAGTCGAACGCTGGAAAGAGATGAATTGGCTAATAATGCGTTGATTTCTGGCAGAAGCGATGTGAATCGTCTATTTCTCAGCAGTAATACGGTGTCTCAAAGTACAATTTGTGTCATCTGGTAACGTTTACCCAAACGCTACCCATTAGTGAGGCGATAGGTCAGCTTTGGGCGTCCCAGCATTTACGGCTGCAATATATAGGAACGCGGATTGAATCAGGTGAAATCTTTGGGGTAGGGACACGGCATGCCGTGTCCCTACGGATGGAACGATTTACAGGCTATTTAATTCACAATCCTTAAGATTTTGCGGCAATCTCTCAACCCGCATCATTAATATCAGCAATCCATCCAATTTAGGAATAGGACTGGTCAATTATCTAAATTCTCGATACAGTAAGGCCAACTTAATCGCAATTGTTCTGAGATCGGTTCTTCGATTTGATTCTTCAATCTATATAAGGAGAGAAATAGGGAGAGAATATGCGTAATAACTTGGTTCTGAAACTGCTGGCCATGCCAACAGCCTTGGGTTCGGCGCTACTGCTGCTCATGGTTGCCCCAGCTCAAGCCCGAGAAATCACCTGGGAAGCTCAAAGCGCTGCTCCTGCCGAAGGTGAGTTCTGTAGTGTGCCCACTGCATCAGCTAGTACCAATAGCACAGCCTCCGACAGCAACAACGACCCAATGAGCTTCACTGCCGCCGAAAGTGATGCAGCGGTGCTGCTGTTTGGCTGTGATTGTCCCCCATGCCTTAATGCTCTCGCTCAGTTGCGCAATCCCTCGCTGACCGATGCGGTTCAAGGCCACTGCTGGAATAACCTATCCCAAAAGCGGTATGAACAGCAGGATATTAACCAAATTTTAGATGCGATGGAAGATGCTAACCGTCAAGGCCCCAACACGTCGCTGATTTCCGGTTAGGCTAGTCGGGTTAACCTTCCTATTGCAGGTTTATCCATGACTGATTTGATTCTATACAGCAAGCCGGGTTGTCATCTTTGTGAGGGGTTGGAAGAGAAGCTGGCTCAGATTGAGCATCCCGGTTTTAGCTTAGAAATTCGCGATATTACAACGCGTGAAGATTGGTTTCAAGCCTATCAGTATGAAATTCCGGTGCTCTGTGTCGTGACGCAGTCGGAAGACAGCCAACAGCTCGTCGAACGTCCACTGCCTCGATTTTCTCCCCGCGCATCGGTGGCGCAAGTGGCACAAATGTTACAGAAATATTTACCTACAAATAAGGCACAATAGGCGAGACCTTGTGTGTGAGGATTTGCTGACATGAAACTGCGTGAGCTTTTGGCAACCTTGCCGGATCTAAATCCTGATCTCAATCAGTCCCTTAATGGCCTGAGTCATCATGCCGCCCTAGACGCTGAAGTGAAGGGATTAAGCACGAATTCCCACTCCTGCCAGCCTGGTGATTTGTTCATCGGTTTACCAGGAACCCGTGTCGATGGGGGTGAGTTTTGGCCGAGTGCGATCGCAGCCGGTGCGATCGCAGCTATCGTGTCGGATAGTGCGCTGCAAACTCGTCCCGTACCCCATGACGATGCCGCCTGCGTGATCCCGATTGCCAATGTACCGTCAAGCTGCGCTCATTTAGCCGCTGCGTTTTACGGTCATCCGGCCCAACAGCTTAAGCTGGTTGGCGTGACGGGCACAAACGGCAAAACGACCACCACGCATTTAATCGAGTTCTTGCTCAATCAGACTCAGCAGCCGACAGCGCTATTCGGCACACTCTACACCCGCTGGCCCGGTCATCAGCAAACGGCGCTGCACACCACTCCCTTTGCCGTTGATTTGCAGGCCCAATTAGCGGAAGCTGTCAGCGCAGGCTGTCAGTACGGCGTGATGGAGGTTAGTTCTCACGCGCTGCACCAGGGACGGGTGCTAGGCTGCTCGTTTGATGTGGCCGTGTTTACCAACCTGACTCAGGATCATCTGGACTATCACAAGGATCTGGATGACTATTTTGAGGCCAAAGCGCTGCTGTTTAACTCGAATTATCTCCAGGGACGCGCCGTTATTAATCAAGACGATGCTTACGGACGCCGCCTGATTGAGCGTTTACCATCCGACCAAGTCTGGAGCTACAGTACGCAGGATGCAACCGCAGATTTGTGGACGAGTGATTTGACCTACGGTGCAGATGGCGTTTCAGGCACGTTGCACACGCCCAAGGGTGAGGTTACTTTTCAATCTCCACTGGTGGGTCAGTTTAATCTCGCAAACTTGCTGGCGGCAACCGGAGCGGCCCTGCATGTGGGCGTTGAACTCGAAACGATTGCCCAAAGTCTGCCTCAGTTTACGGGCGTCCCTGGACGGATGGAGCGAGTGCAGATTCAGCCTGACCAGGATGTCAGCGTGATTGTGGACTATGCCCATACGCCGGATAGTCTGGATAACTTACTGAAAGCTGCTCGGCCCTTTATTAAAGGCGACATGATTTGTGTGTTTGGCTGTGGTGGCGATCGCGATCGCACTAAGCGACCTCAAATGGGCAAGATTGCCGCTGAGCAAGCTGATCTAGCAGTCGTCACGTCCGATAATCCCCGCACCGAAGACCCAGAGCGCATTTTAGAGGATATTTTAGAGGGCATTCCCGACAGCACAGAGCCGCTGGTGATCTGCGATCGCGCTGAGGCCATTCGCCGCGCCATCCTCAATGCCAAGCCAGAAGATGGGGTATTGATTGCTGGCAAAGGCCACGAAGATTATCAAATCCTCGGCACCGAGAAAGTTCACTTTGACGATCGCGAACAGGCAAGAGACGCGCTACAGCAGCGCTATCGCGGATAAGCCACATTCCGGTAGAAAGCCCACTGGCGCATTTTCTACCGGAATGTGTCGTTAGAAACTTGCTCCTATACAGCGATCGGAGTAAGAACAGCAGCCCAAATTAGCAGCGTGAGCAATAGCGCCAATAGGCCAATAATTAAATCGCGAAATTCATTGGGCAGCCAAGATGAATATTTCATGCCTACCTCCTCCATCTTCCAGATCAAGCCGGTGTGTAAGAACCCAGTGATGGTTTGTGAAAGGAAAGGATTGATCTGCAAACCTTTCACAAACAATTACGATGGGATTTAACCAGACTTGGATAACGATGGACTCTCTACTTCTATGGTGCGCCCAATTTCTGGAATTGAAGCGGATCGGCAATGAAGTGACACATAGTTTGAGGGGTGAGTGGTGGGTCTTTACAGCCTTTACAGGCTCTACTCCTTACGCCTTACGCCTCACTTCTTGGTAGAGATTAAGACAGAACGAGATCAGGTTGCGATCGCACTAAAACTTGCTTCAACACCATCGCTGTCCAATCCACATCGGCCTGGGTCGTGTCTCGCCCTAGCGTCAGGCGAATCCCCGATTTAGCGGCGCGGTCGTTTAATCCCATTGCTGACAGGACAGGACTGGGCGATAGCTTGCCGCTGTGGCAGGCTGAGCCAGCGCTGATGCCAATCCCGGCCAAATTCATCTGGCGCACAATCGTTTTACCGCTGAGCCGTTCCCCGTCACCGTTTTTCAAGTAGAAGCTGACGTGGTGGGGCAGCCGATGTCGCCGATGTCCGGTGGGCACCAGCTCCGGCACATCGCTGAGCTGCTCGAATAAGCGATCGCGCAGTTGGATTAAACGTAATGTTTCGTGCGCCATTTCCTGTGCCGCTAGCTCTGCCGCCACGCCAAATCCGGCAATATTCGGCAGTGCCTGTGTTCCCGATCGCAGCTTGAACTCCTGTCCGCCACCGCGTAAGAGGGGTGAAAGCCTTAAATCGGGGCGAATGTAGAGTGCTCCGGCTCCCTGGGGGCCATAGATTTTATGGCTGGATAGGGAGAGGAGGTCTACAGGCAGCGATCGCAGATCGAGCGGCAAGCGACCTGCTACCTGCACCGCATCGGTGTGGAAGGGAATACCGTGCGTCCGTGCCATCTGGCCCAGTTCTTCAATTGGCTGGATCGTCCCGACTTCGCTTTGACCGTAAATTACTGAAATCAGCACTGTATTGGGCTGAATCGCTCGCTGTAAATCTGCCGCAGTGACACGACCTTGCTGATCCACAGGAAGTCGGGTCACTTGCCAGCCCTGCTGCTCTAATCGGCGAGCTGGTTCTGCGATCGCAGAATGCTCCACGCTGGAAATGACCAGATGCTGCGGCTGGGCATACTGCTGCGCGATGCCCAGCACCGCGAGGTTATCAGCCTCTGTGCCTCCTGCTGTAAACACCATGCTGTCTACGGGAGCCTTCAGCAAATCGGCCACCTGAAACCGCGCCGTTTCTAACACGGTTGCCGCCCGTCCGCCCCACTGATGCAGACTGGAGGGATTGCCCCACGTTTGGGTCAAAACCTGCTGCATGGTCGCAATCACCTCTGGACGAGGTGGCGTCGTTGCACTGTAGTCAAGATAAATTTGCATGAACGTTCAGCGTCACAGATAACAGTCAGAGCAAGTCAATTCTGCCCTCACCTTATTAAACTAGTGTATGAGGATAGCTATCTATACAGTATCGCTGTTAGATGTGGCCTACTTTCTATCATTTCACAGAGATTTCTAAAGCCGTCTCTTCCTTTACGTGGATCAACTTTCGATTTCTGATTGACAAAATTATCACTGACGCAACTACTGAACGATTCAATGAGCGACGCACTAACTGCAAAACTAGATCAATTAACTGCCCTATTTTCGGAGATGGAGCAGGCACTTGTGGCTTATTCTGGCGGCATTGATAGCACTCTAGTGGCAAAGGTCGCTTATGACGTACTGTGCGATCGCGCATTGGCCATCACGGCTGTTTCCCCGTCGCTGCTGCCCGAAGATTTGGAAGACGCCAAAGTCCAAGCGGCAACGATTGGCATTCGCCACGAGCTGGTTCATACCCATGAGATGGACAACCCGAACTATGCGTCAAATCCGGTCAACCGCTGCTACTTCTGCAAAAGCGAACTACACGACACGCTCAAGCCCATGGCCAAAGAGCGCGGCTATCCATACGTTCTCGATGGCGTGAATGCTGATGACCTGAACGATTATCGCCCCGGTATCCAAGCTGCCAAAGAGCGCGGCGCTCGTTCTCCGCTGGCCGAAGTCGGCATTACCAAGCTGGAAGTGCGCCAGTTATCCAAGCGGCTTAGCCTGCCCTGGTGGGATAAGCCCTCCCAGCCCTGCCTCAGCTCCCGCTTTCCCTATGGCGAGCTGATTACGGTTGAAAAGCTCCAGCGGGTGGGCCGAGCCGAGGTTTATCTGCGTCAGCTTGGCCTGCAAAATCTGCGGGTGCGCTCCGAAGGCGACACGGCTCGGATTGAACTTCCGCCCGAACAGATTAAAGAATTCGTCCTAACGATGGATTTGCCCCAGATTGTGCAAGCGTTTCAGAAGTTTGGCTTTCACTTTGTCACGCTTGACTTAGAAGGGTTCCAAAGCGGCAAACTGAATCGAGTGCTGGAAGCGAAATCTGCTGTTTAGGATGGTGGATTAAATAGCCTGTAAATCGTTCCATCCGTAGGAACACGGCATTGCCGTGTTCCTACCCTAAAGATTTCACCTGATTAATTCTGCGTTCCTTAATAGTTGATTTCTCAAAATCATGACCTAGATCCCGCTACCGAATGATGTTTTGCGCCGGATATCGTGACAAACTAGCGCCATTAATCCGGCGACTAGGTATTGCCCTATGAAAAAGTATCAGTGTACCGTGTGCAGCTACGTCTACGACCCGGAACAGGGCGATCCGGATTCTGGGATTGAGCCGGGTACAGCCTTTGAAGACATTCCCGATGATTGGGTCTGTCCGCAGTGTGGGGCAGAAAAGTCTGATTTTGAACCGCTGGATTAATCTAATCTCTAACGATCACAACATTGGGTAGGGGCAGGTTTAGCCGACAGGTTATGGCTGCAAATTTAAACTGATGAACAAAACCTGCCCCTACAGTAGGGTTTGAGATAGGGGTTAATTAGGATTATTTGAGGCTGCGATCGCACATCACGGCATAGGGACAGATGCCACAGCTTTCCTCAGAGGGAGTGGGGACAAATTCTCCGCGTAGAATATGATTGACCGCGATTACCGCGTCCTCTTCAACCGCCTGAAGTGCGGCGGTATCAAACGTATGAACATGATCATGGCGTAAGTAGGCAATGTGAGCCGATGGCCGCTGAGCTGCCTGAGCATAGGCCCAAAGCTGCAAGCGGTGGTGATGGGGATGGATGTGCCGATCGGTTTTGAAATCTAGAACAAAATCATCGGTAAGCAGATCGATAATGCCGTTGAGCGTTAAGCCGTTAAACGCAAACTGAATGGTCTTTTCGTAGTGACCATTCGCATTTCGGTAAGGCTGATAAATCGCTCGTGTCCGAAAATTTTGCGCTAGAGCTAAAGCATCTTTTAGAGCATGTGCGATCGCAGATGCTGGCAAATCGGCTCCGTGCTTCTCGGCCAGTGTTTCAGCATCTTGAATGCCATGCTGAAGCGCCAGATGGGTTAACGTGCCAATCGTCGTCCCACTGACGAACGGGATAGCGCCCTCAAGTTCATCATTCAAGCCGTCATCCAGCTCAGGCGGCTCACCACTGTAATCTTCCAGCTCGTAGTAGCCGATGTGATTTTCAATATGGCGGTATTCAAAGCGCTTGGGGCACAGTGCATAGTCGGTTAGCGCTGTAACTGGCAATTCTGACAGGCCGGAGCCACAGGATTGTGTCAAAACCGCTGGCGGCGGCACTGGTGATAGCTCATTGATATCAACTTGCAAGTCATGAGCTGAAGAATAGACCAGCGCTGGATCAAACGGGATCGGCTGAATATCAGTTTGTTCACCTAAACCCGCTTGCAGAACCTTAAATAGCCCCTGATTCTCCTCTGGTGTCGTCAACACAATGCGATCGCGGCTTCGCGTCAGCGCCACGTAGAGCAAACGCTTCGCTTCTGCCTCGTCAGCCTGTTTCTGCTGCTGTTCCAGGAGCGTATAAAGCGCTGATTTCTGCGTTTCGCCCTGCTCATCCTGTAGCTTAAGTGCCACGCCCAAGTCGGCATCAAATCGCACAGTCGGATAATAAGCTGGCTCTTTCCGGCTCAAATCCGGCACGATGACAACCGGCCACTCCAGCCCCTTGGCGGCGTGAATCGTCATCAAGCTCACTGCGTTGCCTGCTTCCAGCGGTGGACGAGGAATGCTGACCTCTGCCGCTACTAAGCGTCGCAGCGTTCTGACGATGCTCAAACCGTCGAACCGTCCCTGCTCCTGGGCTTTGACAAAATCTAAGAAGCCGCGCCAGTCTGCCTCGCGCCGCCGAGCATTGGGCAAATGTGCGATCGCAGCCGTATAGCCCGTCAATCGATCAGCTCGTTGTAATAGCCGCGCAGGTGGGTCACTGCGACGCTCTTTTAGCAATGCTTGTAGCGTTTGAACGGGATGATTAAGTTCTGAATGGTTCACCTGATTTGCCTTGAGATGCTGCCACCAAGCTGTTTTCTCTGGCAGAGTTTGAGCCAGGTGCTGCAATGTACGATCGCTAATGGCAAAAAATGGACTGCGCAGCACAGCCACCAGAGCCAAATTATCAGCGGGATTCGCCAGAAAGCGCAGCATCGCCCAGGCATCTTTTGCCTCACGGGTATCCAGCAGATTGCCGCCTCCAGCCTGCAAAATTGGAATTCCTTGGCTTTCCAGTACTTCTCCGTACAGCTCTAGCGATGGCCACGTCCGCGCCAGGATCGCGATATCGCCGTAGGTGACTGGTCGGAGCTGCTTCGTTGCTTTGTCATGAACTCTGATACCATCACTGATCCAGCCTTTGATCAAGCTGGCGATGTGCTGGCCTTCCGCTCGCCGCCGCTCGTCAAGGCTGGGCTTAACTTCGTCTGGAGTCTGAACAGCATAGACCTGCAAATGCGGAGCCACATGGGGTTCTGTCTGTCGATGAGCAGCTAAAGGCTGGTGTAAATCGGCCAAAATTGGCTGAAACACAGTATTAACGCTTTGCACTAGGGCATGGTGAGTCCGAAAACTCAGGTTCAGAGATTGAATTGCCGGATCATGTTCAGAATCCTTACGGTTACTCGATTTGACATCGCTAGCTGGTAGCTCATCCTGAAGCTGATTCACGTCCTGCGAAATCTGCTCACACCAGTGCTGAAACACTCTGACATCCGCTCGCCGAAAGCCATAGATAGACTGCTTTACATCGCCTACAATTGTTCGCAGCTTGCCATCAGTTAGCAGCTTCAGCAGCCGTCCCTGAATCGGGTTCGTATCCTGAAACTCGTCGATTAAGTAAACCTGCCAGCGCTGAGCATAATAGTTTCGCACGGCGTCACTTTCCAGCGCTCTGAGGGCATGGATTTCTAGGTCATTAAAGTTCAACACCCGCTGCTGACGTTTGGCTTGATCCAAGTGCGATCGCACTTGCTCAAATCCTTCCCGCAGCACTGGCAAAAGCGCTTCCGTCTGGTCATCCCAAAGGTTTGGCTCTAATGTGATCAAGCCATCTTCCTGAACAGGCTTGACGACATTATCTCTGAGTTCTCTAATCGCCTGCTTAACGAGATCCAGCGTTTCCTTGCCGCCCCAGTTTTTCTGGGTGCCACAGTTAATTTTGAGCGCTGCTAATGCGGCTAGCGATTCAGCCACATTATGTCCCTGCTCTAGGCTAGCCATTGCCTCTAATGCTTGCTCTCGCATGGCATCAAGCTTGTCACCGGGAGCCGCATAAACATGCAGCACATCTGCGGCTGATAACCACTGCTCGTGATTAATTAATTGATCGAGTGCATTCTGCCTCAACTGTTGAACCACAGGAAACCAATCGTCTCGACCTTTGCCCAATGCCTCCTCTGCGGTTAGTGGATCGTTCATAAACGCTTGTATAGCTGACTGCATCAGCGAATAGGGCACTGTTTCATAGAGGTGAATCGGCAAATGTGCGATCGCATCTAGTAGCACCTGATCCTGCCAGATTCTGCCCTCTAGCTCATCCAGTACTGTAAAATCAGCCGGGACACCTGCCACCTCGGCATGTTCACGACAGATGCGCTCGGCCAGCGCGTGAAACGTACTAATTTGAGCGGCTTCCAGTTCAGCTAAGATCTCAAATGAATCGGTGCCACTGGCTTCTAACTGATTGGCTATGGCTGAATCAGTTGTGCGATCGCGGATGGTTTTACGAATGCGCGATCGCAGTTCAGCAGCGGCTTTATTGGTAAAGGTCAGCGCCACGATTTCTAGCGGCGAATGGCCCGACATCAGGTGGTGAAAATAGCGCTCGGCTAGCATGTGAGTCTTACCCGTACCCGCTCCAGCCGTGACGGCAATGCTATGGCTGGCATAGGCTGCGGCCTGCTGCTGAGCGGTCAGCTCAGAGTTCATCCAGGTCACGGATTGAGTTTGTAAGTTCATGATGCTTGCTCCTCGGATGTGACCGTTGTGGCCGTATCTGTTGACTGGGGCTGGGTTTGGGCGATGGCTTTGCGACGGAGACGATTGCCCTCGCGACACACCAGATCAAAATCGCAGTATTTACAGGCTTGTCGGTCGTCTGCTGATTTCTCTGGACTGTCCGGTGCGACTGGAAAATGGCCCTGCTCTAGATGCTGCTGGCAGCGATTAGCAACCTGGGCTAAATCCGCTTCCGTTGGCTGCTTCTTGCTTAGCTTCTGCCCCTTGGTCAGAGAATAGTAGTAAGCATCCGTGACGGACGCATCGGGATAGAGTTTGGGAGCAGCAGCTTCTCGATAAATGGGGAGCTGTAAGTCAATATCTGCTTTGCCTTCAGCATTCTTAACGCCTTTAGGTGAGCTGGAACTCGTTTTGTAGTCAATCAACACCAGGCCATCGTCTGTCTGGTCAATGCGGTCAATCTGTCCGGTAATCTTGAAGCCCTGCCAGTTACCGTTAAACTTTTGCTCAAATGCGATCGCAGTTGCATCTTCAGGATAAAAGCTGGCTTGCTGAATCGTCAGCTGGAGCTGCTTCAGATGTTCATTTCTTTGCACGTCCCAGGCTGGAAAATCGGGTACTTGAAGCTGCTGTTCAGCCTCCAGAAAAGCTGCTCTCAAAGCATCTGAACTAGAGAGCTGATCTCGATCAGAATTGGCATTTTTGAATAGGATTTCTAAGGTCTTGTGGTACAAACTACCCCGTAAGCTACGGCTTAGCTCATCCTCAGTTTCGTCTAATTCACCCAGTTTCAGCACCTTATTGGCAAACCAGCTAAATGGGCAAAGTCCCAGTTTTGTCAGTTGCGATACGCTAAATGTGCGATCGCCCCAGTTATCTTCTGCCGTACCGAGTGAGATACCTGTTACACCATCATATTCATTCGGAGCGACATCGCTTTCCCGCTGTTGCTCAATTTGTAAAGCATGGCGGGCATAAGCTAGCACCGGATCATGATCGTCAACACCGTCAACTATGGTGTTCGTCATCGCCAACTCACTGAGCAACAACGCCTGACGCCGTTCTTCTAAACTGGCAATTGGCATGAGAGGAGGCGCTGTTGTCTTTAATCCCAAACGCTCCAAATATGGGCTAGGTAGCTGCTCTTCTTTCCCATTCAGCTTGGCGTATGAGAATACAACCTGCTCTGTCACGGTTTGCAGCAGGTGATAAAACGCGAGCGCTTCCTGTCGCGCCAAAGTACTTGCTGACGGTAAAGATACACCTACTGGTTGCAGTTGCTTACGCTCAAAAAAGTCCAGGACACAGTCGTTTTGCACAGATGCGGGTAACATACCCTCGGCCATACCAATTACAAACAGATAGCGGTAACGAGTACCGATCACGGAAGATGGCTTGTGCAGTTCAACCCCACCGTTGCGCGGATGCACAGACACCTGGAGCGTTGCCATCAGTTCGCGTAGCTCCTGGAAGAATTCGGTGCGGGAGAGCGACTCAGGCTCCATGTTTGCCAGCGCGATCAAGGCTTTGTCCAGCTTGCGATACGCTAAACTCTCCCGTGGCCATCGAGTACAGCGCTTCCACAGGTCAAAGACCTTAAGCAGATTTTGAAAACGCTGCACCCATCGGTCGCGATTGGCGCGAGACGGTAGCGTCTTCAACTCCGACAAGTCAATGCCTAAGCTTTCCTGACTGACTTGACTCCAGCTTGGGAAACTGCTGGGACGCTGCGATCGCACATTGCTCCAAAATTCAGCACTGGGATTGCTACACAGCGGATGGCTCAACAGCATCGCTGTTGGCTCAAACGGAAATCCCTGTTCTATCACCTCTAATAGCAGTTGCAGCCAAACACCCAAACGGCTTGCACTGAGCGGGATATCGTACAGCACCCGTAGCGGTACATCATATTCCCAAGCTACGTCTAACAGTTTTTCACCATAGGCTGCTTCATCTCTGGCGATAATACCAATTTCTCGCGCTGGAACCTTGCTGAGTAAAAGCTGCTTCACCTGGGCCAGCGTACCCCGCACTTCCTGCTCCAGATTTTCGTAAGCGTAGGTGGCGGATAGATCGGTTCCTGGACTGGCAGCGGCTTGCTCCAAAAACCGATCCGATAAGCTTTCGCCGATACTAATGGGTAGTTGAGTAGCCGAGCCGAGGGCCGCACCTGGCTCTATTTGCCAGTCATTGGCCTCTAGCTGCTGAATTGCCTGCTGCACTTCGGTAAAGTCGGGATGCTCGGTGCTGGGCAACACCATGATGCTACTAGGATCTGCGATCGCAGTTATCAATTTCAGCTCGTCGGCTGTGGGCTGAAAATAGCCGTAAATCAATAGCGGCAACGGTTCTGTCTGTAACTGTGCCGCATGATGCAAAAGCTGATTGAAATCGATCCAGCCCCTTTCCTGCAAGAGTTGCTGATAGGTTTGTGCCACCTGCAATAGCTGCTGAGTCTGGATTGAGAGCGAACTGGGTGGAGCCTGAAACGTATTTTTCTTGCCTACTCCAGCCGCTAGCAGCGAATTGATCGTCGGCAACCAGGCGCGAGTTGTTCCATCTAAATCTGCCGGATTCACCGTCTGCTGAATTGCTGCCCGTATTAGCCGCTGGTCGTTTAAGCGGGGCACCAACTGTACGTGATGATCGACAAGAACCTGAAGCGCTAAATCAGCCAGCGTTCGCTTCTGGACACCCAAGGTACGGGCCGTCAGCCGATTGGGGGTGATTATCTGATAGAGCTGCTGAGATGGGATTTGCGATCGCAGAAGGGCAAAATCAGAGAGTTGGCTTCGTACCCAGGCGTAGGGGTGGGGATGGACGAAGACGGTTGGCATGGTGGCTCCTGGGGGCATAACTGAAGCGGAATAACACATCCGTGTTTCCACCTGCTTCAGTTTTCAGTTTGCCCAATTCCTGGGAGACTTTCACCAGTTCTGCCAGAATTTACTCATCCTCTTGTTCACAGGCCCCAATACTCACCCAAGAGGTTGAACCATCGGCCCAGTGTTCTTTTTTCCAAATCGGGGCATTGTGCTTCAGCGTATCAATGGCGAATTTACAGGCCGCAAATGCCTCGCTGCGATGGGGACAACCGACCGCAACCAGAACGCTGATTTCGCCGATCTGTAGCTTGCCAGTGCGGTGATGAATCACCACGCGGGTGGCATCCGGCCACTGGCGGCGGATTTCAGCAGCGATTTGCTGGAAGATTTGCAGCGCCATCGGTTCGTAGGCCTGATATTCCAGCGCGACTACAGGCTTACCGTCCGTCTGGTTCCGCACTGTACCACTCATGATCACGACTGCACCATTGGCGGGATCATCGGCCAGCTGATACACCTGGTTTAAGTCCAGTGGGGCAAATGCGATCGCAAAACTATCGTTGGGATGGGTGGATTGGGGGGTGGGGTTGAGCGTGAAGGTCATGGGTAGAGGGTGTGAGCGGGTAGATGGGTGGATGAGTAGGCGGGTGGATGGGTAGGGGGAGTTAGGCTTCGTCTTTGCTGACGCCCATCAGGTAGAGGAGGGCCATGCGGATGGCGACGCCGCTGGTGACTTGTTCGGAGATTAGGCTGAGGGAGGGGTCGTCCATTACATCAGAGGTAATTTCAACGCCGCGATTGGTAGGGCCGGGGTGGAGGATTTTGACATTGGGATGGCAGTGGCGAATGCGATCGCGGGTGATGCCAAACTGCTGATGATAGTCGCGCAGGCTGGGCAGCAGATGCTGGGTCATGCGCTCTTTTTGCAGGCGCAGGGTCATGACAAAGTCGGCATCTTTCAGGGCAGGTTCCAACTGCCAGTGAAGGGTGAGATTACCCGGACGGTTTTCGCCATAGACCTGAAACAGTTTCGGCAGCAGGGTTGGCGGTGCCGCTAAATGAACATCTACGCCGCTGGCGGTTAGACTCCACAAATTAGAGCGGGCTACGCGAGAATGGAGAATATCACCCACGATGGCAATTTTCTTATTGGCCAGCAGCTCAATCCGGGGCTGATCGGAGTCAAGGCTGCGACAGATGGTAAACAAATCCAGCAGAGCTTGGGAGGGATGCTCATGCTGCCCGTCGCCCGCGTTCAAGACGCCGACGCCCGTTTTTAAGCGATCCATTTCCTGTGCGATCGCAGTTGGCACTCCAGCTTCACGATGGCGGATTACCATCAGATTGGTGCCCATCGCTAGATAGGTCTTGGCCGTATCGAGGATGGTTTCGCCTTTGGTCAGAGAGGAGGAACCGGGCGCAAAGTTGAGCGTATCTGCCGAGAGCCGCTTGGCCGCCAGTTCAAAACTGCTGCGGGTACGAGTGGAGGGTTCAAAAAACAAATTGGTGACGACGCTCCCCTGAAGGGCTGGCACTTTTTTGGTGCGGCTGGATAGCACTTCGCGGAAACCCATTGCGGTTTGCAAAACCGTGTCGTACTCAGCGGTCGTAAAGTCTTGTAACGAAATGACGTGGTGGCGCGTCCACCGTGAAGTCGGCATGATGATTCAGCTCCATTTATTAATCCAAGCTTAAGAGAGGCCCGATCTCGCCAACGGTTCATCCTATCCTGAGACATAGACTTTATCAAAGGACAATTTGAAACTGCATTTACGATATTGAATCAAGCCCCAAATCGCATACCTGAATACGCTGCTGCATTTTTTGTAGAACTGGCAATGCTCACCCTACATCTACCTGATTAGGTTTGCAATGTTGATGGGTATTGCCCATCCTACGGCTCTTTTTACATCTTGATTTTGATTAACTCTTGCTATGCCCAATGACGCAACACCTGATTTGGAAGCCTTACGGTTAGAAATTTTGGCTCAGTATCAGATTCTCGATACCGAGCCAGAGCCAATTTTGGACGATTTAACCCAACTGGCAGCGCAAATTTGTGACGTGCCGATCGCACTGATCAGCTTGGTGGACGAAACGCGGCAGTGGTTCAAGTCAAAAGTCGGCATTGATGTGTGCGAAACGCCGCGCGAACTGGCATTTTGTGCCCACGCGATTCAGCAATCTGATGTGCTGATCGTGGCCAACACGCTGGACGATGAACGGTTTGTCCATAATCGGCTGGTGACGGATGCGCCCTATATCCGGTTTTATGCCGGGGCACCGCTGATTACGCCAGAAGGGCAGCGGCTGGGGACGCTTTGTGTAATTGATCAAAAAGTGCGATCGCTGTCTCAAATGCAAATTGACGCACTCCAGCGGCTCAGCCGTCAGGTGATGTCGCAACTGGAACTGCGGCGCACACTGGTCAATTTGACGGCTCAGACAGCGCAGCTCAGGGCAGCGATGTCGGCGGTGCAGGAAACGCGGCAAACGCTAGAGCAGGAAATTTTGCACTATGTGTCGCAGCTCTCTGCCACCAATCAAAATCTGGAAGATCAAGTTCATACCCAGCAGCAAGCAGAACTGCTGCTCCATCGGCTGAATCAGCAGCTTGAACAGCGGGTGGCTGAGCGCACGGCAGCATTAGCCGTTTCCAACCATGATTTGCAACAGGAAATTGTGGATCGCGAGCAGGCCGAGCTGTCCCTGAGAGCCAGCGAGCAGCGGTTTTATCTGATTGCACAAGCGACCAATGATGCCGTTTGGGATTGGGATTTAACGACCAATCGAGTGTGGTGGAACGAAGGCTTACAGACGCTGTTTGGCTATGAGGTGGAACAAGTCGATCAGACCTCAGCTTGGTGGTATGCCCAGATTCATCCGGAGGATCGAGAACGGGTGAAGGCTCAAATCCAAACTGCGATCGCACATCGAGAAACTAACCACTGGCAGGCTGAATATCGCTATCGCTGCGCAGACGGCAGCTACGCCAATGTGGTGGATCGGAGCTTCATTGTGCGGAATGAGCAAGGCCAAGCATTGCGCATGATGGGCGGCATGATGGATGTCAGCGATCTGAAGCGGGTCGAAGCCGAACGCGATCGGCTATTTGAGCTATCCCTCGATATCATGTGCATTTCATCAACGGATGGCTATTTCAAACGGATTAATCCGGCTTTTGAGCAAATTCTCGGCTATAGCGACGGTGAATTACTCAATCAGCCGTTTTTGGACTTTGTTCATCCAGAGGATATTGACGCCACGATTCAAGAGGTGCAAGCCCTTGGTCAGGGTGTTCCCACGATTTATTTTGAAAACCGCTATCGGCATAAAAAAGGCTATTACTGCTGGATTGCTTGGACAGCCTATCCCATACCGGAAAAGGGGCTAATTTATGGCGTCGGACGTGATGTGACGGCTCAAAAGCAAATTGAGCAAACCAAATTGGAACTGCTCCAGCGGGAACAGCAGGCTCGTAGTGCTTCAGAAGCAGCCCATGAGCGGATCTTGAGTATTCTTGAAAGTATTACCGACGGCTTCATTGCACTGGATCGGGACTGGCGCTTCACCTATGTCAACTCACAGGCTGAGGTGCTGCTCCAGCGGCGGCGGGAAGACTTAATCGGTCAGCAAATTTGGACAGAGTTTGAAGCCGCTATGGGCCTTAAGTTCTACGACGAGTATCAGCGGGCGCTACAGGAGAAAACCAGCGTCATCTTTGAGGAATATTATCCGCCGCTCCAGTCCTGGTTTTCCGTCCATGCCTATCCCTCCGAGGAAGGGCTATCGGTTTATTTTCAGGACATTACGCAGCGCAAGCAGGCGGAAACTGAATTGCTGGCGACCTCGCGCTTACAGCGAGCAATTTTGGATAGCGCCAATTACACGATCATTTCCACTGATGTCCAGGGCATGATTCTGACGTTTAACGCAGCGGCGGAGCGGATGTTAGGCTATCAAGCCGCCGAAGTTGTGGGACAGATGACGCCGGAAATTCTCCATGATCGGGCAGAAGTGGAGCAGCGAGCGGCTGAACTGTCGCAGGAACTGGGCTACCCGATTCAACCGGGCTTTGATGTCTTTGTGGCTAAGGCGACGCTGGAACAGGTTGAAGAGCGGGAATGGACGTACATTCGTAAAGATGGCTCTCGCTTTCCGGTGCTGCTCTCCGTCACGGCGCTGTGGGATGAGCAGGGCAATATTGCAGGCTTCTTAGGCATTGGCAGCGATATTACCGAACGCAAGCAGTCAGAAGCCTCCCAGCGGCGACTGGTAGACGTGATGGAAGCGGCGGCAGACTTTATCGGCATGTCGGATGCCCAAGGTCGCACCCTGTATCTCAATCGGGCCGGACGCGAGATCATGGGATTTGATGAAATGGTCGAGATCTCGACGGTGATGGTGCCAGATTACTGTCCTGACTGGGCGGCTGAAATCGTCATCAATCAAGGTTTACCAACGGCTCGGCAACAGGGCAAATGGTCGGGCGAAATTGCGTTACTCAATCAGCATGGCGAAGAGATTCCGGTTTCTCAAACTATCGTGAGCCATACCAATGCTGAGGGTAAGATTGACATTTTCTCGACGATTATTCGGGACATTCGCGATCGCAAACAGATGGAGCAGGCGCTGCGGGAGAGCGAAGAGCGCTGGCAACTGGCGCTGCGAGGTAATAACGACGGCATTTGGGACTGGAACTTAGTGACCAACAAGGTGTTTTACTCGACGCGCTGGGCAACTATGCTGGGCTACGAAGAACAGGATTTGTCCAATCGGATCGAGGAATGGCGCAGCCGAGTGCATCCTCTGGATCGCCAACGGGTCAAGCATCTCATTGAGAATCACTTCCAGCAGCGCACGCCGTTTTTTATTGCCGAATATCGCATGCGCTGTAAGGATGGCTCCTATCGCTGGATTCTGGATCGGGGCCAAGCTCAATGGGATGCAGCGGGGCAACCTGTACGGATGGTCGGTTCCCATACGGACATCACCCAGCAGAAACTGGCTGAACAGGCGCTACGGGAAAGCGAAGCGCGCTATCGCGGCATTGTAGAAGATCAGACGGAGCTGATTAGTCGCTTTAACCTGGACGGCAAGCTCACCTTTGTCAACGATGCCTACTGTCGCTACTTTGGTCAGCCTAGGGAAATTCTGTTAGGCAAGAGTTTTCTGCATATTCTGCCCGCCAGCGAATGGCAAACGGTGCAGCAGCATATCGCGACGCTCGGGCCAGAGCAGCCTGTAGCCACAATTGAGCATCGAGTCCTGATGCCGGATGGTCGAGTCCGCTGGCATCAGTGGAGCGATCGCATTATTGTGGATGAAACCGGACAGGTGATTGAAATTCAGTCCGTCGGGCGTGATGTCACCGAGCGGCGACGGGCCGAAGAAATTCTGCGCAACATTGCCAAAGGCGTCTCCACCGAAACCGGAGCAGCCTTCTTCCAGTCCCTCGTGCGCTACCTCACCAAAGCCCTGCAAATGGACTACGCCTGCATCGCCGAACTCATCCCCTCCCCCACCCAACCCAATTCTGCCATTAACCCACCTACCCATCCACCCATCCACTCATCCACCCATCCACCCTCTCACTCCCCTACTTCCCCCCTCTCCCCCTCTTCCCCCAGTTCCGCCCTCAACCCTCCCCCCTCAAC
>NZ_JBYJZJ010000021.1:0-1856 GCF_057732415.1 Thainema salinarum CENA647 | reverse complement strand
GTAGTAGTTGTCGAGTGGCAGAGAATATGGCATCCGACTTGCATCCATATTCAAGTCGGCACAAATAAAGATATACATAAACAAGATAAAAAGAAAGAAAGAAAGAAAGAAAGAAAGAAAGAAAAGAATAGGAATCAGAATAACCACAATCAGATAAGGAAACCAGAACAAAATTAGTCATTGCACGATCAGCAGCAGCATTTCCCCGAGCCGTACCCATGACGACTTCAGGTTAGAGATACCTTAGATTGCTTAGTTTTGTTGAGTTTCAGGATCGCATAGAAACGGCTTCTCCTCTTTGTCCTTTGATCGCATATTTCGCAACATTTGAGGCCGGCTAACGGTTCAGGTGGCCTCTATTTACCCACCTGTAGCTTGCAAAAGTTGCCAAGTCACCGCAATATCATGCAGTCGTTGCAGACCCCGCCACAGCGTTTTCACGCCCGGTTCGCCATCGCCTTTACGACCAAGAAACCCACCTAACTTGGCAATCCAGCGTACGCACTGACCCATACTGGGCGGTTCGGACGGCAGTTCTGTGGTTTGATGAATCGTGCAGTACAGCGCTTGCCACTCATGTTCTTCTAGAACTGTTTCAACGGAGGCCTCGGGATGCACTCGCGCTTCATAGGTCAACCACAACAGCCGCCACGCCACAATCGTATAGGTCGCCAGGGCTCGCTCCAAACGGTCAGCTCTCTCTAGCTGCAAGGCTTCCAGCCGACAGCCGGATTTTAAAGTGAAGTTATATCTTTCAATTAACCAGCGAAAACTGTAACGAATTAGGCACCGACAAGCGTCTTCGAAGTTATTCACCGGCAATGTCGTCAGTAATAACCAGCTAATCGCTTTCTCTCCGGCAGGTGGGTTTTCCTCTTCCGCCAACACCACTTGAACGGCGATCGCTTTGAAGGTATCCGCCTGCGCATGATTCTGGGGTGGTTGCAGCCATAGGGTGGCGTAGCGCACACTGAGAGCCGCCTGACGTGGCTGGCGTTTCGGCGTCCGCTGAAGTTCTAAGGTTTTCTGTCCTTGGCAAGGGTGTTGACGGATGGCTTCAAACAACGGTTGGACTTCTTCGGCATAGGCATCACTTTTGGTATTGCGATTCTGGGCGGCGCGGATCAAAAACTCGGAGCGGGGTCGTCGTGGCTGCGCAAACAGGTCATAGATATCCCCTTCTCGATCTGTGACCGTAATGACCTCGACGGATTCGGGGATAAGTTGTTGGCTGGCGGCCTGATGCTCTAGCCAGCGGTAGCTTTCTTTCTCCTCGATCGCTGCTTGACGATCGCGATAGCCAGCACCTCGGCGGGTCTTCTCTCTCGCCCACACGGTTTCTTGCAAGATGCCCAAGGGCACACCAGCATCGCTACTACATAAGGTTAGGTGTACTTTGAGTCCTGTGGCTGAGGCATCACTAATTGGGCCTAAGCCTCGGGTGCTGCGGTGAGTGCTGAAGTCCAGTTCAGTGGTGTCTTGGATCGTCAGCACGGTCGAATGGGCTAAGCAGCGTTTGACCGTTTGATCAATGTGGCCGGACAGGATGGCGGCGGCGGGAATTCGCCGATTTGACCAGAACTTATACAGTCCTTGAACGGCAGCATCATCGCGGCTCGCTTGCAGCACGCTTGCATTGGGTTGGGCGATCAGGTCACTCCACGATCGTCAACAGTCGGTGTTCACGGCGGCGATCCCCCAAATTAGTGGTCTTCAACTCGTCTTCCGCCCAGCTCATACAATCCACTCCTGACATTACTGATCTTTTGCAGCCATGAGCTTAGCGTGGTTCCTCAATCCTGAAACCCTGGATAAATAACAGTTTATTAACTTCCTTATCTATTCATATCTAAACG
>NZ_JBYJZJ010000020.1:0-2457 GCF_057732415.1 Thainema salinarum CENA647 | reverse complement strand
CACTATAACTGATCGCGATCAAAGGACAGAGAGCGCGCTTGGCGTGATGTGGGATAAACTTTACTTATGCTCACTGAATTGCTGATGGTTAGTCTATGCAGCTGAGACCTGATGAGGTTTTTTGCCGCGATTCTGGATTATCAAACCCTTTTTAAAAGTTAGGCAGCGTTGCTAAGGACTTGGAGATGCCTCAGCGATCGTCCGCTTCTTCACTGAATTTATGTCTTAACGCTGTGGAGCTGTATGACGCGGCATTGCGGTGGTTGAAGGCGCATCCTAAGCAACGGCTAGACTCAGTACTGTTAGAGATACTCGCGCCGATAGATACGATGGATACTGCTGCGCAATTAGCACAATTGGATCAACTCAAGCGCTGGCTAGATAGCTTTCGTCCTTTACCTCCGGCGATTTTAGAAGAACTCAAACAGCGCTATGACGTGCGCTTTACATATAATTCCAATGCCATTGAAGGGAATACACTCACCCAAAGTGAAACCGAGCTAGTCCTTTCTAAAGGAATCACGATCGGTGGGAAAACTCTCGTTGAGCATTTAGAAGTCATCGGCCATGAAGAGGCCATCAATTATATTGAAACTTTGGCCCAAGCACGAGCCCCGATTGGGGAATGGGAAATTCGACAAATTCACAATTTAATTCTGCGCAAAATTTCCCCCACCGAAGCTGGACAGTATCGCCAGCTTGATGTCAAAGCTGCCGGAACCGAATATGTGTATCCACCGCATTATCGACTGCCAGAACTAATGAGTGAATTTGGGGAATGGTTAGCCGCAAAGGCCACGAACTTGCATCCGGTGATAGCGGCGACAGAAGCCCACTATCGCTTTGTTTCGATTCACCCATTTCGGGATGGTAATGGACGAACCGGTCGATTGTTGATGAATCTACTCTTGATGAGGGCTGGATTCCCGATTGCGATTATTGCCAATCAACAACGGCAAGCGTACATCGAAGCTTTGGTTCAGGGACAACGTTCTCAAGACGACATTGGGCCACTGCTAGGGATTGTCGTTAGAGCCGTTCGCGAGTCCTTTATCGAAACGCTAGCGCTGGTTGCCAGTGCGGCGGATAGCCGGAGTAAAGGTCTGCCCTTTTACCAGGAGCTAGTGACCTTTCTGAACCAGGAGGCGCATCAGTCTGACTAGCCCTTTCGCGACTTTTACGCGCGGTCAAGGATCCCATCAGACTGAACGGGTTTGAACCGAGTGACTGCGACATTAGCACCGGTATCCGCTGCGATGCCTTCCAGCACGGCCAGCATGGGTAAAGAGCTCTTCGAGTCTTTGTCCCAATCAATCGGGATCAAATCCCTCTATATAGATAAGAATAGAAAGATGAGATAAGAATAAGAAGATAAGATAGTACGCGATCTCGTTCCAAAATTTGGGGGCATTCAGTCAACCATTAATACGAAGCAGATGGTCATTATCCAAGCCGTCAATCACAACAATTAGATAACGGTGAAATCTGCGATCGCAACTTCGCAACTTCCAACTTCCCAACTAAAAAGCCCGATCTGAAGACCAGGCTAGGAGGAGAGTATAGGGAGGGAGCGCAGCAGGCAGTAGAGAGTTTGAGCTGAGAGACGAGGGTTGAACGCTTGAGCAGTAGGGGTTTTGAGCTTATCTATACAGGGATTCAGGCTCACTCCTCAGCATTTCAGGCTCAGTTTGGTGATGTACCGCACCCGTCGAGGTGAGCTTGGTCATAGGTGGAGTTGCGATCTCAACTTTTCAACTAAAAAAGCTCGGATTTCAAATATAAAATAGCTCTAACAGAAAACGCCTTGGCAATGAAGATAAAGCCAAGGCATTTTCTATTATTAATCAACTGAAAAGTTGAAATTAAATCATTGCTAACAGCACTCGGATACGCCAGTCAAGGGACTTCCTCAAATGATTGATACTGTCTAGAGGTGCTTTGATACCGTCGTTTTAGCTTGTTGCGTCTCTGGGTATCTACCGCATCGCTCTCTTAGTGTTGAGTAGAGGAAATATCAACAACGGTGTAGAGTGCTGCTGATTTTGGTGGATCACATTCAGTCGTTAAATCGATAGTGAACCTCCTATTTAACGTGAACTGAATTGTTTGAGCCGAGGGAATAATTTATTCACCTCTTGCTATTAGGATACTCCTATCGCCATTAAATACCTAGGCATGATACTAAAGTTCATCTTTTCACTCAGTTGCGATCGCACTTCTCACTCGCCACGGCTCAACCAATAGAAAAGCATTCCGCCCCCGCAGAATGCTTTAACGACTTATGTAGATGTAAATGACCCAAGCAAGAGGAACGGAACCGATTAGCTGACGGCGACTGAAGTAACGATTAAGCCGACGATCAACGCAGTGGCTGCTACTGCCTGAAACGCATATTGACGAGCCTGTTCTGGAGAGGGAAACAGAGCGGCGTACATGGGAGGCTCTACTGCATAGTTG
>NZ_JBYJZJ010000019.1:0-3796 GCF_057732415.1 Thainema salinarum CENA647 | reverse complement strand
GTTTGAATTAAGGCTCTAAGCCACGATAAGGTGTCTGGATATTCCTAAATCTTTTGACAAACTCTTCTACTGCTGCACCTTGTACATACTTATCTGAATTAGATTGAACACACAATTTCAACCACGAAAAAGTTCTCGCACTTTCTGACCAAACAGCGCCAATGGTTTCAACTGCTTTTGTGCGGATTTTCATCACACATCCAGCTTCTGCGTCTATCTGGTTCATAGTAGTAATGAAAGTCAAAGGTTGTGAGCTTTTCAACTGAATCCCATACTCGTTCACCAACCTCGTGAAGCTCGCTCTGTTGCTTTACTTCAGCCAAACAATTTGCTGATAAAAATATATTGATAAACTTTTTGTTCTTCCCATTCTGCGCTAACAAAAAATCAATTATTTTTTCAACAAAACGAGGAGACAGCATTCCAGCTATTAACTGCAAAACCTCATGCCATTGCTCATCCTGCCAATGAGCTATAAATGTTTGCTGCATCAATTCATCAAAACTTATCTCATGCTCTTTAAATTTCCAAACAAACGCCCAAGCCGCAAAATATTCCAAAAATGTACGGTGCACAAACGCATAATTGTCCGCACCCAAAAAGCAGAGGATAAAATTACGCTCCCGCAGTTGTTTCATCATCAGTCGAGCCAACGTGCGCGGTTGCTCTAGATCCAGTCGCTGCAACTGTTCCGTCAAAACCCGCTCCAAATCCGCCGCACTGATAATATTTCCGGCTAATCCATCCTTGCCCGACTGCATATGATCCGCCACCTGCCGCAGCATCGCTTGCTTATCCGCATAGTCAATCGTCAGCGGATCGAGTCGATGTTCAATCAGGTTGCGTTCCACATCCCACTGATGCAGCAGCACCCGCGAAGCCTGGTTGTATAGCTCCGGTCGGTCGCGCGGCAATTCCTGATTGCGGTTCAAAATCGCCATCATCGTCAGCAGCAGCGGATTCCCTGCCAATTCACGGATCGCCTTCGAGTCCGAAATGGCCTTGTGCAGTCGTTCCCGCTTGCGCTGCTTATCTGCCCCTTCTGCAAACGTTTGGTCGTGCCACCGCTCTATAAACTCTTTAATTTGTTCCTGATTCAGGTCTTGCAGCATATAGTGCTGAAATCCTGCATCCCGAAGCGTTTGAGCCTTATAGCCCAGCCATCGCGAAGTAACTATGGTTTGTACTGCCGGATAATTATTCGTAAATCGATGGATATCCGTCACCACGATTTCCCGCTGCTCTGGGTCAAACACCTCATCAATCCCATCAAACAGCGCCACGGCATTCCCTTGATTCAACACCTCATCCAACCGATGCTGATTCAGCCGACAGACCACCTCTCCCTGATGCAGATATTCCACTACGCTGCTGCACTTCTTCTCCTGCCGATCCTTGGCATACTTGCGGAGTTCAATCAGCAACGGCAACGGTCGCTGCGCCAACTCCCGCATTGACCCAATCGGCTCCGCTGCCCACTCCAGCGCCATATACTGCAACAGCGTTGATTTTCCCGACCCCGGATCGCCCAAAATCACAGCATAATCCGCCAGCGGGCGACTGCGCTCTCCCTTGCCTACCGTCCGTCCCACCACCTCCAGCACATTGGCTGGCAACTGCTCCACATAGCTGCGCCGATACGCCTCTAGCTGCGCCGCCTCTAGCTCCTCCGCATCTAGTTCGCCCCGTTCCTGTAGCTCTTGCAGCTTTTCCTTTGGAATCTCATACACCTTCGGGTTAAATTCCTGGCAAGGCCGCACATCCTGCGGAATAAACATCCGCCACAGCTTCAACTCGTTATACGCATAGGCCGACGTATCCAACGACTCCAGCTTCAAATTGCCATACTGCTCCCGCAATCCTTCTTGATACTTCCGTAAATTAAAATCTGGCTCAATCCCCACCAGTGACTCAACGCCCTGCCGAATCGCTTCCTGATTATGCAGCGTCAGCAACTCTCGCAGTTCTGGCGACTCGCGCCAAATCCCTTTCACCTTCCGCACATACTGCTTGCTAATCTGCTCCCAATCAAAATCATCGGGCAACTGCCGCAGATCTAGCTCCGCCCACCGCTCCTGCAATTGTTCATGATTAATCGCCTTGCAATCCGGCTCAAACGCTGTCCCCAACGTCGCCTTCACATCGGCATCTTTCATATACGCCCGCAGCGCTGGCTGATAAAAATCCCGAATCTCTGCTCCCGTCAGCCCCGCATATTCCAACTCCGCCAACATCAGCTCCACAAACGCCTTCAGCGCTTTGCCCATCGCCTTCTGCACGGGTTCCTGCTCTGCCAAACCCGCCACATCTTCAATACAGCCCTTGAAAAAATCCTTTGTGTAATCTTCCAAACTGCCCTTCAGCAGTGGCCAAAGCACCTCTTTCGCCAAACCCGTTAGACCAACTGCAACTGCAAAGTCATCAAATCCCAAGGCCATATCGTTTCACTGCGATCGCACAATTTTCTCCCATCGTAACCTCATCCATTCAGCATGAGATGGCAATGAGATGCGATCGCACCTTTGCACGTTTGCCATTAGCGCGATCGCGTTTGATTGTTCTGATATCGTTAACGTGAATATTTTTCTCACAAAAATAGGAGTACAGATGTGTGAAACTCAGAGATGTTGCCAATCAAATTTTGATTGACTCTAGAAAAATCACAGACTATGTTCTGAATCCAAATAATCTACAAGGTCGAGATAAGGCACTTTTATTTAGAGAATACTTAGGCTTTACGAGAGAAAACTATCAGTCTTTGCTCCAGCAGATTGAAGAGCAGGCGATGGATGCTGAAGCTATTCCAAGGCAATACAATGAGTATGGGCAACGCTATCGAGTAGATATTACCGTCGTTGGCATAGATCCAACACAACAGGAGATCGTGCGTACGGGATGGATTGTCAAACCGAATGAAGATATTGCAAGACTCGTTACGTTATATATTCCGAGGCGAAAATGACGAAACCAGAATTATTTGATGTTGTTGAATTGATTGTAGATCTACCTGATTTAGATCTACGCGCAGGCGATCGGGGTGCCATTGTTGAAGAACATACTGACACAGTTTTTGAAGTCGAATTTACTAATTCCTATGGAGAGACTCTAGAATATACGTCTCTGTCCACTCGGCAATTTATTGTAGTTTGGCGCAGCAAAACAGAAACTTGGGTACCTATATCTGAGCGAATCACGGCGATGATCGATGCGTTGCCCGAAAGTAGGCAAGAAGAAGTGCTCAATTTTGCCCGTTCTCTTTACAAAGCCCCAGTTTAATGCGATCGCACAATTTTCTCCCATCGTAACCTCATCCATTCAGCATGAGATGGCAATGAGATGCAATCGCACCTTTGCCATTAGTGCGATCACGCTTGATTATTCTGTTGCCGCTGGGCAATCTGCATCAACAGCCGTAGCGCATCATTGACCGACTTCTCATCTGGAAAAGCCTCCGCCACATCTGGATCAAGTAACACCAAATTTGTGCCTGCACGATAGCGCTCAACGTATTTTCCTCGTACTCCACCCTTCATCTGAGCAAAGTCATACTCTGAACGCAGTTCATCCGTCATTTCGTTCTCAGGATTCTGACTCATAAAACCTTCTCTCAGAACGTGTTGCTTTCCGAGCACTAATGATTCGGGTGCGGTCTGCTCTGTCAGTATGTGCAACAACCAAAACCTGCCCAAACCGAGACATCCCAATGATAACGTAGCGACTTTCACCAATTGAATGGTCAGGATCAGGAAACGTAACAGAAAGTGGATCATTGAAAACGGTCATTGCCTCTTGAAAG
>NZ_JBYJZJ010000018.1:0-2169 GCF_057732415.1 Thainema salinarum CENA647 | reverse complement strand
AAATAAATGATGGGTTTTCGACCGGACTTAGTACAAGTCATGTATTTGCCCATATCTGCTCACATCTGCCGATGTATTTTGAGAGGATTTCACGATGAGTTACGCAACTGGTTTAACGTTTGGAGGCAAGTCCTGGACGCCTCAATTTCTGCAAAAGATTAATTGGGAAACCTGCCTGGGCTGCGGTCGCTGCTTCAAAGCCTGTGGCCGAGGCGTGATGGCGCTGATTGCCCTCAATGATGAAGGCGAAGTCGTAGACGAAGATGACGATGATGATGAAGTTGAACGCAAGGTGATGAGCGTGATCAATGCCGATAACTGCATTGGTTGCCAAGCCTGCGATCGCGTTTGTCCTAAAGGCTGTCATGTTTATGCACCCTTAGCTCTAGCCTAATTTGACATACCAAGTAAGGAGGTGATGCCTATTGATATGAGGTGATGGCTTCTTCAGTTCAAGCAGATTAGTATGGTTTGCTTCAGTGACTGAAGCTTAACCCTAGATACTGCTCATGTTCCAGACCAGTTGAGAGGTATTAGCGGGTGACCGCTTAAACAATTGCATTAAAGAGATGAGGATACCTCAATGACGAAAGCAAAAGATGTAATGACCGAAGATGTCGCTATCGTGAAAGGCTCTGCCACCGTAGCAGACGCGGCTCGGCTCATGAAGTTCAAAGGCATTCATTCCTTGATTGTTGATCGCCGCCATGAGGAAGATGCCTACGGCATTGTCACCGACACAGACATTGCCAGTAAAGTCATTGCTTATGGCAAAGATCCCAAGCAGGTCAAGGTTTACGAGGTAATGACCAAACCTTGTGTGGTCGTTAATCCCGACTTGGCCGTTGAATATGTGGCTCGTTTGTTTGCCCAGACTAACATTGACCGCGCACCCGTCATCAAAGGTGATTTGCTGGGCATCGTGTCGATACAGGACATTCTCACGAAGAGCGACTTCATCGAGAATCCTCGAGTGCCGCTATTAGAGAAGGCGCTGCAAGAAGTAGTGGCTAATGCTCGTGCCGTTGAGGCTCAGGCTGGCCCTGACGCAGCGGAAGCAGAAGCCGCTTGGGATGCTGTTAATGAACTGGAAGCGGAACTCGCATTTTGCAAAGGTGAACCCCCTGCACAACCCGCTCGTGAGCCGTTGGCAAACACACAGAACACGGCAGCTATACCTGCCCTGCTGTAGCTTTTAGCAGATTGATTGATTTCTGTTCTGCAAATTAACCCAGGTAGGGGCACGGCATTGCCGTGCCCCTACCCAAACTCAACTGATTTAATATAAAATGTGTGACTTTTGGACGAGATGGCAAATGGACAATCCAACCTTATCGGCTGCTGATGCCAACCAGCTTCATGACCGCTGGGTTAACTACTACCAGGCTGTTTCCAATCGTCCGCCCCGCGCAACTTTATTAGCGGCGCTTAATTCCTTTACGACGCAGGCTGAGCCAAATGCGGAGCCGACTGCTGGATTTGCAGTTGATTTAGGCTGCGGTAACGGACGCGATACGGTGGAACTACTGCGGCGCAACTGGCGAGTTTTAGCCATTGATGGTGAGCCGGAAGCACTGACCCGTCTTCGTCAGTGCCAGGATATTGATCGAACATATTTGGAAACTCGTGTGCAGCGGTTTGAAGAGTTGACCTTGCCGCCTGATGTCGATTTGATTAATGCTAGCTTTTGCTTACCGTTTTGTCCGCCCAGCCACTTTTCAGATCTGTGGGAAGAAATTGTGGCGGCGTTGCGATCTGGGGGGACGATTTTGTGGGCATCTATTTGGCGATCGCGATTCTTGGGCGAGTAATGCGAATGTGAATCACCATACTCGCCTGCAGATTGAGCGGCTACTGGATCCCTTCGAAGTCGAGCTTTTAGATGAGGAAGAACATCCGGGTAAGACGGCTCTTGGCGAAGACAAACACTGGCATATTTATAATATTGTTGCTCGCAAGCGCTAATCTACAGAGCTAATTTACCGCCACCGTTGCGCCAGCCGCTTTTGCTTTAATACGAAATTCGGTTAAAACCCAATAGTTGATTTTTCGTGAACGGCTGGCTAGGTCAGCCGTTCACGAAAAATAACTTATACCTCAGTAGCCCAGGAAAGGCTATATACGCGGATTGGATACAACTACAGCATCGGCTTTATCTCTCTACAGTAG
>NZ_JBYJZJ010000017.1:0-3880 GCF_057732415.1 Thainema salinarum CENA647 | reverse complement strand
CGGCAATCCACCAGGAAAAAGTACGAATTCGATAGGTGATCAACTGACTTGGGAGCAGATTCTTACCCATTTCAGGGGAAAGAAACGACTATGGATCATCTCTAGAGATGGTGACTACGGTACGGTTCATGGTGGTAAGGGTTTCCTGAACCGCTTCCTATATGATGAACTGTGTAGTATTGCATCTGAGCCTGAAGTCTATCTCTTTGAGGATATGGTTGAAGGTATAAAGCATTTTGTTGACACGACGGGAGTAAAAGCCGAAAATCGTTTAACACCGGAAGAAGTGGAAGAAATCGAGAAGGAAGAAAAATCTCTACTATCTTTGGGCAAATCACATGAGGAAATGCGTCGTATCATAACTGAGTTTGAAGCCGCACTTGGAAAACCAAATGAAGAAACACGTCGTGTCATAACTGAGTTCGGAGCCGCACTTGGAAAACCAAATGAGGAAATGCGTCGCGTCATAACTGAGTTCGGAGCCGCACTTGGAAAACCAAATGAGGAAATGCGTCGCGTCATGACCGAGTTCGGAGCTGCGCTTGGAAAGCCAAATGAAGAAACACGTCGTATCATAACTGAGTTTCATCAATCTCTGACTTTGCCACCATCACATCAGAAAAATAACCACGAAGAAGAGGAATAGAAACAGAAAAAATTGAAACTAGGTAAAAGAACTCAAAAATAATAACTAGTTTTTACAAGGTTGTGGCAGAGAATAGACAGAAAACCGATACTGAGTTTGAGAATACTTGCTGTTGCCGTATTTTGCCATTATAAATTATTTGCTTATAGCGTTTCTTTACGACTTCATAATTACTTCAAGGCAAACTTAGGTGTCAACAGTTGAGGTAATTATGATGGGCTAGCTAGCCTTGGCATAACATAGGTAACACCTAGTAGCGCGCCTCTGTAACTATAGGATTCCAAAATTTGCTAGATCGCCTGATGCCTATTAATCTAGCTAGATTTAAGCTAGATAACGTTTTGACGAGGAACCAATACAAATGTTGGCATAGATAAGGAACAGATAAATTCCCTGCTTTTGAACTGAATGAGGATGAGATGGGCGATCGCACTTTTCTGAGTGAGGATGAGATCTGCGATCGCACTTTTTCTGAATGAGGATGAGATGGGCGATCGCACTTTTCTGAATGAGGATAAGATCTGCGATCGCACCTAATCTTTGCTGCGATCGCACTTTTCTGAATGAGGATAAGATCTGCGATCGCAATAGAGATAAAGTGCGATTGCACTTAACTTGATTGAGAATGAGATTTGCTTTTTAGGTCAACTCCATCCGATTCTGCTACTAATCTGCACTTTGGAGGGTGTCCTTAGCATCAGATATAGGTCTAATAGGGGAGAACTCTATTTCCAGGCAAACTTAGCTTGATTGTCCGAAACTAACGCTGCGCTTAGACATAGAACATGTAATCCGTATATCAGAATCCAATTTGTTTCTGTGAACGACTGGCTCGGCTAGTCTTTCACAAAAATGGACTAGGTTTAAATCGAACTTCATGTCAGTACTTGAAGAATAGACAGGTCGAAATGCAACGACTATTAATGAGAAGCCCGGTTGCAGTGGCTGCCTTTTGGATCGCCGTTTATTTGGCGATTGCTCTGCTGCCTCTTTTTATCCTACTGCTATACCCTCCTGCCCTTAATGAACGAAGCTTCTGGACAGATTTTTCAGTTGCCCTAGGATTTGTTGGGTTAGCAATGTTAGCCCTTCAGTTTGCCCTCACCGCCCGCATCAATCGGATTGAGGCATCTTACGGGATTGACATCATCCTGCAATTCCACCGCTATATCTCTCTGGTGGCTTTCGCCTTGATCCTGATTCATCCCCTCGTTCTCTTTATCGACCAACCCGAAACGCTAGGGTTACTGAATATAGTCGAGGCTCCCTGGCGAGCCAGATTTGCCGTGACTGGCACCCTAGCCCTGATAGCACTGGTTATAACCTCAATTTGGCGACAGCGCCTTCGCATCCCATATGAGCTATGGCGCACAAGTCATGGCATCTTAGCTGTGGGAGCTGTGATTTTGGGTTTAGCCCATGCAATAGGAGTGAGCTATTATCTGGGACTATTTTGGAAACAGCTGTTGTGGAGTGCGATCGCATTGGCCGCTTTGTGGCTACTGATTTACGTGCGCATTGTCAAACCTTGGATGATGACCAGACGCCCCTACTTGGTAGAAGAGGTCATTCCTCAAAGGGGAAATGTATGGACACTGGCTGTTCGTCCTAGAGGACACGAAGGGTTCCGGTTCCAGCCTGGACAGTTTGCCTGGATAACCCTTGATATTACGCCCTTTCGAATGCGTGAACATCCCTTTTCCATGTCTTCCAGCGGCGATCATCCTGAAAGACTAGAATTCACCATCAAAGCGCTGGGAGATTTTACTCGAACCATTAAGGACGTTGAGCCGGGGACAAAAGCATATCTTGATGGTCCTTACGGCGTGTTTACAAGCGATCTCTATTGGGACTCTGCCGGATTCGTCCTGATTGCAGGTGGAATCGGCATCACTCCCATGATGAGTATGCTGGTCACTGCGGCTGAACGGAAAGACGATCGCCCGTTTTTACTCATTTATGCCAACAAAGGCTGGGAAGATATAACCTTCCGCGAGGAGTTGGATACCCTGGTTGACTCCCTGGATCTGACGATCATTCACGTGTTGCGCAAGCCGCCCGAAGACTGGACTGGCGAAACTGGCTACGTCAATAAAGACCTGTTGCAACGATACATTCCCATTCATCGGGGCAGCCGACACTACTTTATCTGTGCCGCTCCCGTCATGATGGAGCAGGTTGAAGCCGCGCTTCATGATTTGGACGTCCCTGCAACCAATGTCCACATGGAGCATTTCAATCTCGTGTAGTTCTAATGCATGAAATACCTATGCGATACGTCATTATGATGCAGATTGTCAGTATTATCACCTTGATTTTACTGGGAGCTTCTGCAATGTTTGCTTGGTTACAGGATCGATCGATTCAAGACCCACGAGAGCTAGAAAATACGTCTTTATCGAGCAAACGTTAAAGCCCGTACAGCTACTCAAATCCAACCCTTGAGGGATTCCGAATCCGGCAAACTCCACCAGTATGAGGAGGTGCTTATTCGGGAGACAATATGAAAGTTTTGGTTGTTTACTACTCCATGTACGGTCACACACTGCAATTGGCACGAGCCGTTGCGGAAGGAGCCGGACAGGTTGCAGGAGTTGAGGTTGTTCTGCGTCGAGTACAGGAATTTGATGCGGTCAATCAAATCATTGACAACAATGACGCCGCTCGCCAGGTGCGCGACCAGCAGCAAGATATCCCCGTTTGCACCGTCGATGACTTACGGGAAGCAGACGGAGTGATCATGGGATCTCCGACGCGGTATGGCAACATGACCGCCCAGATGAAACAGCTTCTAGACTCCACGGCTAGCTTGTGGCTCAACGGCGAAATGGAGGGCAAACCTGCTGGGGTGTTCACCTCAACCGCATCGACTCACGGTGGACAGGAAACAACCCTGCTGACCATGATGGTGCCCCTGCTGCATCTCGGAATGCTGATTGTTGGTGTGCCCTATTCAGTTCGCGGCATGATTCACACCGAAGCACGCGGCGGCACACCCTACGGTGCAAGTGCGATCGCAGGTGGCCAAGGCGAACTCCAGCCAAAACCCGAAGATCTCGACATTGCCCGCGCCTTGGGACAGCGAGTGGCAGAGATAACAACCAAAGTACGAGGATAGTTGCAGCATGGAATTGCCCTCACCCTAAATCCCTCTCCTAGAGAAGCTACTGTTTATACATAAGTCTCCTAGACTTCGTTTTGACGTTGAGATCCCCCCTAGCCCCCCTTAAAAAG
>NZ_JBYJZJ010000016.1:0-1135 GCF_057732415.1 Thainema salinarum CENA647 | reverse complement strand
TCCAAATCCAGCCCGGCGTTGAGCTTGAGCCATATTCTCAAAGCCATGATTGCGATATAAGTTCAGCGCAAAATTACGGGCCAGTGCCCAATTTTGCACCAGAGGAGGGGTTCGAATGCGGGAGGCATCTTCCCCTTGAGTCACATCTCGGACATAATGCACCTTGTTTTCTACGCCCCAATAGCCTCGGATGCGTTGAGCAAAGGCTTGGACACTCTCACAAAAGGAAGCCACGTAGTAACGGGTGTCGTGAGACACCTCAACGATGTCGGCTCGATGCACCTGGCGCTCGGATTGAACTCGAATCAGCGTCTGCAATCCCGGAAACTCGGGCATGTTATCCAGGATGTGACTCATGCTGATCGTTCGTTTTTCAATGCGACCATGCCCTTTGTTGAGCTGTTGGACGGTTTGCTGCGCCTGAAAATGAGTCGTTACGGCCTGGAGCAGCCCAGATTGGTTGCCTTTGAGTGCCCCCAGATAATGGTTGCCACTGCTGAGAATCACCTCAGCCGTTTTTTTTGAGTACTGATCGCATCAAAGGCAAACACCACTCCATTGAGCGCCAATTGTTCAATGAAGATGGGCAAGGCTGTGATTTCATTGGTTTTGGACTCCACCTCATAGGGCTCCAGGATGAGTCCTCGTTCCACAATGTAAGCGCTGACCAGCAGAATTGCTGGATGCGACTCGACCTGTGGGTCATCGCTGAGCGCTTCATAAGACCCCCGCACAACTTTGCCATCAGTCGCAATCGTTTCTCCAGGCTGAGGATGAACGCCGAAAAACCGAGATAAACAGGCGGCATACTCGTGATAATCCACCCGCAAGAGCGTTCGTCGAATGGTGCTGTAGGAGGGTAAACGGTCTTGAGGAGGCGAAAACAACGCCACTAATTCATCGTGATACGCCTTGAGCCAATCCCCGATCGCCAGAAATCCCCGATTCCCTGCCGCAACGGCCAAGGTGAATAGGGCTAAACATAAGGCTTGGCTATGTCGTTGTCCGGCTCGACGGCGGGTATCGGGTAAGTCGACAAAGGCTTCTACAATCGCAAGTTGAGTCATCTGAACCTGTAGATGAGCGTCAGCTTCGATCCCATATTAGGCTACTTGTTTAGAATGAAATAGCCCTG